>NZ_JAVFJJ010000009.1 GCF_030908245.1 Sinomonas sp. ASV322 | reverse complement strand
GCAGAGTCCCCTGCCCGGCCTATCCGACATGCGTGGGAGGCCCCGGTGTTCATTGAGCGTACGAGTGTTGGGCTGGATGTGCACGCCCGTTCGGTTGCCGCGGCGGCGATCGACGGCGTGACCGGCGAGCTGGTGCAGGCCAGGCTTGCCCCGTCGGAGCAGGCGATCAGGTCATGGCTGGCCTGCTTGCCAGGCCCGGTCGCCGTGGTCTATGAGGCCGGCCCGACGGGGTTCGGGCTTTGGCGGGCCTTGACCTCACGGGGGGTCAGGTGCGTGGTTGCGGCCCCGTCCCGGCTCCAGCGCCCGTCGGGGGACCGGGTGAAGACCGATGCCCGGGACGCGGTGCACCTGGCGAGGCTGCTGCGCCTGGACGAGGTCACCCCGGTGGCGGTCCCGACCGTGGAGCAGGAGTCCGCGCGTGACCTGGTGCGGGCGCGGGAGGACTGCCGCGGGGACCTGATGCGGGCCCGGCACCGGCTCTCGAAGCTGCTGCTGCGGCACGGGATCGTCTACGACGGAGGCGATGCCTGGACCGGGGCCCATGACACGTGGCTGCGCAGGGACGCGGCCCCGGCGCTGGGCTCGAGGGCGACCCGGATGGCGTTCGACTCCGACTACGAGGCCGTGCTGACGGTCAAAGCCCGCCGCGACCGGCTCGACCGCGCGATCGAGGAGCTCGCTGCGGGCAGCGAGTTCGCCCCGGCCGTACACCGCCTGGGCTGCCTGCGCGGGGTCAGCACGCTGACCGGGTTCGCCCTCGCGGTAGAGATCGGAGACTGGCACCGGTTCACCGGGGCCACCATCGGCTCCTTCGTCGGGCTGACCCCGTCCGAGCATTCCTCGGGCGCGTCCCGGGCGCAGGGGCCGATCACCAAGACCGGCAACGCCCACGTCCGCCGCCTCCTGGTCGAGGCCGCCTGGCACCACCGTGCCCGCTACGCGGTCGGGAAGACCCTTCGGGACCGGTGGGAGCTCGCCCCGGCCGCGGCACGGGCCCGCGGCGACGAGGGCAACCAGCGCCTGCACGCCCGGTGGGTGCGGTTCCTCGAGCGGCGCAAGCGCCCGACCGTGGCCAACGTCGCCGTCGCCCGCGAGCTGGCCGGCTGGTGCTGGTCCCTGGCAGTCATGGACGACGACTGACTCCCGAAGGCCGCTTCGCCACGGCGCAAGGTGCCGGCGGCAGCGCGTGGAGCCACCCGCGGCGCAACTATGAACAGACCCCCTCCTGGGGCCAACGTTCGCTCCTAGACACGCGGACCGACTCCAGCCGAACCACCGCCCTGCGGTAGCCAACCCGCGCATATCAGCCTGACCGCGCGTCGCCCAACGACACGCTCGCCGGCGCCCGCCACGCGAAGCACAGAGGCGCCGCCAGGACTCCCTCCCGGCGGCGCCTCGCCATGCCCACTTGACAGCGGACTACTCCATATCAGCTGCTCTGGTAGCCGAGGGGGTTGTTCTTCTGCCAGCGCCAGTGGTCCTGGCACATCTGTGCCACGGTCTTGGTGGTGGACCAGCCGAGGTCGGCCAAGGCGGAGGACGGGTCGGCCCAGAACGCGGGGAGGTCCCCGGCGCGGCGGGCGGTGATCTCGTAGGGGATCGGGGCGCCGACGGCGGCCTCGAACGCGTGGAGCATCTCGAGCACCGAAGTGCCCCGGCCGGAGCCGAGGTTCCACCGGTGCACGCCCGCGTGCTCCTCGAGGTAGCGCAGGGCGGCGGCGTGGCCTTCGGCGAGGTCGACGACGTGGATGAAGTCGCGCAGGCACGTCCCGTCCGGGGTCTCGTAGTCCCCGCCGAAGACCATGAGCTTCTCGCGGCGGCCGACCGCGACCTGGGCGATGAACGGGACGAGGTTGTTCGGGATGCCCTGGGGGTCCTCCCCGATCCGGCCCGAGGGGTGCGCGCCGACCGGGTTGAAGTAGCGCAGCAGCGCGATGCGCCAGCGCGGGTCGGAGGCGCCGAGGTCGGAGAGGATGTCCTCGATCTGCTCCTTCGTGCGCCCGTAGGGGTTCATGGCCCCGATCTCCATCTTCTCGACGTACGGGCTCGGGTTGTGCTCGCCGTAGACGGTCGCGGAGGAGGAGAAGACGATCGTGCGCACGCCGTGGCGCTCCATCGAGCGCAGGAGCGAGATGGTCCCGGCGACGTTGTTGTAGTAGTACTCCAGCGGGATGCCCGCGGACTCCCCGACGGCCTTGAGCCCGGCGAAGTGGATCACGGCCTCGGGGGAGTGCGCGGCGAACACAGCGTCCAGCGCCGCCTCGTCGGTGATGTCCGCCTCCACGAACGCCGCCTGCCGGCCCGCGAGCTCGCCCACGCGGATCAGGGCCTCCTCGCTCGAGTTCGCCAGATTGTCCACCACGACCACCTCGTGCCCCGCCTCCAGGAGCGTCAGGACGGTGTGGGAGCCGATGTAGCCGGTGCCGCCGGTCACGAGGATGCGCATGGGAACCATCCTACGGGGCGGCACTCGACGCGCAGGCCTCGGTGGTGCGTGGCAGCACATCTGTGCTTCGAAGCTGTGCTAGACAGGACACGTGCCCAGATTCGTCGACGCGGCCGCGCGCCGTCGTGAGATTGTCGAGGCCGTCAAGCGGATTGTCGCCGCAGACGGCCTCGCCCGCGTCTCGCTCCGTGAGGTGGCCGCGGAAGCCGGCCTTGTCGTCGGGTCCGTCCGGCACTACTTCGACACCGCCGAGGAGCTGCGAGTCCACGCCCTCGAGGCAGTCGCGGACGATGTGGCGGGGCGCGTCGAGGCTGAGGCCGATCTTGTAGCGCAGCTGTGCCAGCTCCTCCCGCTCGACGAGGCGCGCGCCGTCGACCTGTGCGTGCTCACGGCCTTCCGCCTCGCGGCGCGCACGGACGCGGCCCTCCTCCCGGTTGCGGACGCCGCGCACGCGAGGGTTGCCGCCGTCGTCGGCCGTTCAGTCCGCGCGGCCCTCCCGGACGTCGAGCCCCACGAGCTCGTGGCCGAGGCCGAGCGCCTCCTCGCGACCGTCGAAGGGCTCGCCCTGCACGCCCTGGTCCACGGGCGATGGCTCGACGCGGACCTGTGCCTCGCCGTCGTGGTCGCCCAGGCGGCGACGCTTGGCCGGGTTCCGATTTCCTGACCGGGAATACACTGGAAGGTGCAGGCTGGGCGCGAGGAGCCACACTATGCACCAGACACGTGGGCCGGGATGGACCATCACAACGGATACGTCCGGCCCCATGCTTGTTGCCCTCTACCTCAAGGACAACGCGGGCCTGACCGGAGCGGGGCTCCCGCCCGTCGCCCCCGCCCATCCGAGGGTCCGAGAGTCCGACCATCACCAGCTCACCCAGCATGTGGGCGGGGTCGGTGCGCTGCGGCGCGAATGGGAGGCCTGGTGGGCGCGCCTCATCGAAGGCGATCCGGACAAGGTCCCGGAAGTCGCGCCGCCCGAGTTCGCGGCCTTCAGCGAGGCACCCGCCCTTCAGCGCTCGCTCCAGGCGCACTTCGGCTCGGCGTTCACGTGGGCACGCGAGCGACGGGCCGAGTATGAACGGCTGGAGACGATTCGCGAGACCCGCGGCATGTCCCGCATGCTCGAGGAGATGGTCGCGAGCTGCCAGCTCGAGGTTGGCCCGGAGGCGAAGGACTTCAGTCTCACGATCATCGAGCTGCCCCTCGCAGAAGACCGCGCGTGGCTCGTCAACACGGACAAGGTCATTATGAGCCAATCGCTCATGGAGGATCCTGAAACGTTCCGCAGCTACCTCGAGCCCGTCCTCGCGATACTCGTCTGACGAGCCCGGCGAGACCCGCCGACTACGGCCCGGTCGCCAAGCGGATGACGACGACGCCGGGCTGAGTCTGAGCGTCTGCCCAGCCCTTGTTGCCGTCGCGCGTCCAGGCCTGCCCGCCGACCTCGACGCGCGTGACCGCGAGTCCCTTGGCGTTCGCGACAGCCCACTGTGCAACTGACCACGCGAGGGGCCCGTCGGCCTGTGCAGTGACGGTCGCGCCCGCGACGACGAGCGGCGGCGTGGTGCCGTAGGCCTGGTTGAGCGCGGCGCGGACCGCGGCCGGATCACCCGCGGCGTCGGGCTTGCGGAGCGTGCAGTCGAGCGCCCCCTGGGAGTTGCCGGTGAGCGCTGACGCGAAGCCCCGCCCGAGGTCCTCGTGCTGCGAGTAGGCCTCGGGGTAGGCCGAACGCTGCACGCGCTGGGCCGCATCCGTGATGGACAGTGTCTCGTAGCCGGACACTTTCACGAGGGCGTCGTAGAACGCGTTCGTCGCGTACACGGGGTCCATGAGCTGGGACTCAGTGCCCCAGCCCTGTGAGGTCCGCTGCTGGAAGAGGCCGCGCGAGTCCGGGCCGGCGTGGTCGCCGTAGTTGATATTGCGGAGCTTCGCTTCCTGCATCGACGTCGCGATCGCGATCGTCGCCGCTCGGGCCGGCAATCCGCGGCGAACGGCGATCGCGGTGATGAGCGACGCGTTGGCGGTCTGGTCCGTTGCGAGGGATTCCTTCTGCCCGTTGAGCAGCGCGGTACAGCCCTCGACGACGGGGGCCTCGTTCCGATTGAGCACGATCGACGCGATGTAGACCCCGAGCCCGGCCAGCACGAGAGCCACGAGTACCGTGAGCGCGCGCCGCGCGGTGCGGGCCATGGCCATGCGTTAGCTCCTTGCTGTGCGCGTGCCGGGCGCGTCCGCGCCCGGCACTGCGTCGGCAACCGGTCGGTCTACTGCGTCATGTCAGCGTGCTGCGGTCAGTTCGCGTGCAGCGCCTCGTTGAGGGCGACCGTCTGGCCCTGGCGCGCAAGCACCTCGACCTGTCCGGTCGTCGAGTTGCGGCGGAACAGGAGGTTCGGCTGGCCCGAGAGCTCGACGGCCTTGACGACCTTCTCGGCATCCTCGCCGAACTCGTCCTTGAAGCCGCTGATCCGCACGCGCGTTCCGGCCGTCACGTAGAGGCCCGCCTCCACCACGGAGTCGTCGCCGATGGAGATGCCGACGCCCGAGTTGGCGCCGAGCAGGACGCGCTCGCCGAGGGCGATGCGCTCCTTGCCGCCGCCCGAGAGCGTGCCCATGATGGACGCGCCGCCGCCGACGTCGCTGCCGTCGCCGACGACGACGCCAGCCGAGATGCGGCCCTCGACCATGGATGTGCCGAGCGTGCCCGCGTTGTAGTTCACGAAGCCCTCATGCATGACGGTCGTGCCGTCGGCCAGGTGCGCGCCGAGCCGCACGCGGTCGGCGTCGGCGATGCGGACGCCCGTCGGGACGACGTAGTCGACCATGCGCGGGAACTTGTCCACGCCGTACACGGTCACGGGCCCGCGGCGGCGGAGCTTCGCGCGGGTCGCCTCGAACCCGGCGGGAAGGCATGGGCCGAAGTTCGTCCACACGATGTTCGGCAGCTTGCCGAAGATCCCGTCGAGGTTGATCGTGTTGGGCTGGACGAGCCGGTGCGAGAGGAGGTGGAGGCGCAGATAGACATCGGCCGTGTCCGCCGGGGCCTCGTCGAGGTCGATCTGCACGAAGACGACCTTGAGCTGGGTGCCGCGCTCGGCGTCCTGGCCGCCCTCGGCTGCCGCCACGAGCTCGGCCGGGGCGGCATCGACGACCGCCTCGTCGCTCAGATGCTCTGCGGCCGTCCCGAGCGCCGGGGCCGGGAACCAAACGTCGAGGACGGTGGCCTCTTCGGCCCCGTCGGCCCCTGCTGCGACAGCGATCGTGGCGAGGCCGAAGCCGTGGGCAGCGCGGGGTGCGGCGGAGGATTCAGTCATGCCGTCAAGTTTAGCGAGGCGCGACAATCGGGCCGAACTCGCGCCGGGAAGTGTATTCGCACCCGGACTATGATCGGTGAAATGACGCCCGTTGACGAGGTTCCCACCGTGACGCTTGACCTGACCCGCGACGTGGCTGTTCTCACCGCCGATCTCCTCGACATCCCGAGCGTCTCGGGAACCGAGCGGGCGATTGCCGACGCCGTCGAAGCGGCCCTGCGCACCCTCCCGGGGCTCGTCGTCACCCGCAAGGGGGACGCCGTCGTCGCCCGCTCCGAATTCGGCCTCGCCGAACGCGTGATCCTCGCGGGGCACCTCGACACCGTCCCGCTGCCCGCGACGGACGGTGCGCGCGGCACCGTCCCGTCGTCGTGGGACGGCGAGCCGGGGCAGGGGACGCTGTGGGGCCGTGGCGCGACGGACATGAAGGGCGGCGTCGCGGTCCAGCTCGCGCTCGCCGGCATGCTCTTCGGCGGACAAGCGAACGACGACGGCGCCGCCCGCCCGGCGCGCGACGTCACCTTCGTCTTCTACGACCACGAGGAGGTCGAGGCCTCCAAGAGCGGGCTCCTGAGGCTCGTGCGCACGGCCCCCGAGCTGCTCGCCGCGGACTTCGCGATCCTTCTCGAGCCGACGGGCGGCACGGTCGAGGGCGGGTGCAACGGCACGCTGCGCGTCGAGGCGACGACGCTCGGGGAGGCAGCGCATTCGGCGCGTGCGTGGATGGGCAAGAACGCGATCCATGCCGCCGCGCCCATCCTCGCCCGGCTCGCCGCGTACGAGCCCGCGACCGTGCGCGTGGACGGCCTCGACTACCGCGAGAGCCTCAACGCGGTCAGGATCTCGGGCGGCACGGCGGGGAACGTCATACCGGACCGCTGCACGGTCGAGATCAACTACCGCTTCGCCCCGGACAAGAGCCTCGACGAGGCCGAGGCCCAGGTGCGCGCGCTGCTCGACGGCTTCGACGTCGTCCGGACGGACGGTGCGCCGGGCGCACGGCCGGGCCTCACACACCCAGCCGCGGCGGCCTTCGTCGCCGTCGTCGGCCAGGAGCCCAAGCCCAAATATGGCTGGACCGACGTCGCGCGCTTCAGCGAGCTCGGGGTGCCGGCCGTGAACTTCGGCCCCGGCGACGCGCTCCTCGCCCACAAGGACGACGAGCGCGTCGAGCCCGACGATGTGCGCGCGTGCTTCCGCGCGCTGCGCGACTGGCTGGTGTCTTAGTTCTTTCGAGGGTCACTTAATCCGTTCAGGGGTCAGCTCCTGTGGGTGGAACACCCACAGGAGCTGACCCCTGAACGTTGGGGAGCGTCGAGGCTCAGATCGTTGTCGCGGCGTCCTGAGCCGCGTTGAGCGCGGGTGCGCCCTTCTTCGGCCCGGCGACCCGTTGACTCCGGCGGAGCTGGCGCTCGGCGAGCTTCGCGAGGCCGGACAGGATGAGGCACATCCCGACGTAGAGGACGCCGGCGACGATCGCAGACGGCACGATCGGGGAGCCGTATTGGATCTGTGAGCCGAAGTACTTGGCCTGGAACAGGATCTCGTTGTACGTCACGATGAAGCCGAGGGCCGTGTCCTTGAGGGTCACGACGAGCTGCGAGATGATCACGGGCAGCATCGACCGAACCGCTTGCGGAAGCAGGATGATCGACGTGACCTGCGACTTCGTGAGACCGATCGCGACCCCGGCTTCCCGCTGTCCCTTAGGGAGGGCCTCGATGCCTGCGCGGAAGACCTCGGCGAGCACGGAGCCGTTGTAGAGGACGAGGGCGACGACGACCGCGACGTACGGCGGCCACTTCAGCCCGAGGAGCGGAGGGAGTCCGTAGTAGAACATCATCATGAGGATGAGCACGGGGATCGCGCGGAACAGTTCGGTGAACCAGTGAAATGGGGTCGAGACCCATGCCCGGTCCGAGAGACGGCCGACGGCCAAGGCCAAGCCGAGGACGAGGCTCCCGGCCGCGGCCACCGCGAAGGCGGAGAGCGTTGCGCCGACGGCCTGAAGGATCGTCTGCTGCACGAACGGGAACGTGAAGATCTTCCACTTCGCCTCGGTGAACTGGCCGGTCTCGGCTAAGCGCCAGATCACGAATCCGATGATCGCGACGACGACGACGAAGGTGGCGACGCCAAGCACGAGATGGCGGATGCGGGCCTTGGCCCCCGGTGCGTCGTAGAGAACGGAGCTCATCGGGCCACCTTCCACTTCTTCTCGAAGTAGCGCTGGAGTTGCGCGAGGATCAGAACGAGGATCACGAAGATGAGCGCGACCCACAGGAGCACGATCATGCCGGGCTCGCCGCGTTCGGCGAGGAAGGCGCGAATCGACCCGGCCTCAGCGACGGAGAAGCCCGCGGCGACAGTCGTGTTCTTCAGGAGCGCGATGAGCACGCTGAAGAGCGGGGGGAGCACCGACCGGAAGGCCTGGGGCAGGATCACGAGTGTGAGCGTCTGCAGGAACGGCAGGCCGATCGCGCGCGCCGCCTCCGCCTGCCCAACAGGCACTGTGTTGATGCCCGAGCGAAGCACCTCGGCCACGTAGCTCGCGGTGTAGAGGCTCAGGCCGACGATCGCCGCGGTCGTGAAGTCGATTTCGGGCAAGCCCAGCTTGGGGTAGCCGAAGGCGAAGAAGAACAAGACAAGCGTCAGTGGCGTGTTGCGAACCACGTTGACGTACAGCGTGCCGAACCCGCGCATGGCCGGGACGGGGGAGACCCGCATGGTTCCGATGATCGTGCCCAGGATGAGGGCGAAGAGGCCCGAGACGAGGAACAGGATGATGGTGTTCCTGAATCCGGTCGTGAAGACGTCGAGGTTGTTGAGGAGAGTGCTCACTTCAGCCTTCTCTTTCGAGGCGAACGCGCGGCGGGCGGGACGCCTCGCGTCCCGCCCGCCGACCGCCTGTCAGTAGTTGTCGACGGCGGGCTGCTCGACCTTCGTCCCCGACTTGCCGAGAGTCGAGTCGTAGATCTTCTGCCACGTGCTCTTGCCGTTCGTGAACATGTCGTTGATGAACTTCCGCAGCGCGGTGTCGCCCTTCGGCAAGCCGACGCCGTACTTCTCGACCGTGAACGGCTTGCCGACGACCTTGAGGGCGTCGGGCTCCTGGGCGGCGTAGCCGATGAGGATGGCCTCATCGGTCGTGACCGCGTCGGCCCGGCCGTCCTTGAGCGCATCGACGCAGAGCGAGTACGTCTCGAACGAGGTCGTCTTGGTGTCCGGGTAGTTCTTCGTGATGTTCTGGAGAGGCGTCGAACCGGTCGCGGAGCAGACGGTCTTGCCCGCGAGATCCTTGTCGCTGTTGATCGTCGTGTTGCTCTTCTTCACGAGAAGACCCTGGCCCGTGATGAAGTAGGGCCCGGCGAAGTCGATCTGCTGCTTGCGCTTGTCGGTGATCGAGTAGGTGCCGACGTAGTAGTCGATGTCGCCGTTCTGGATCGCGGACTCACGGTTGGCCGAGGGGATCGGCTTGAACTCGATCTTGTCCTTCGAGTAGCCGAGCGAGGCGGCAACCCACTTCGCGATCTCGATGTCGAAGCCGGAGTACTCGCCCGTCGCGGCGTCCTTGAAGCCGAGGCCCGGCTGGTCCTGCTTGACGCCGATGCGGACCTTGCCCGCCGACTTGATCTTGTCGAAGGTCGGGCTGCCCGTGAGCGAGACGTTGGAGGCGACGGTGTACGGCGCCGAGGCCCCCGACTCGGTCGAACCGCCGCCACCTCCTCCGGATCCGCCGCACGCGCTCAGGGCGAGTGCGAGCACCGCCGTCGCGGCGGCAATGGCGGCCTTCTTGGTGCGGAAGAGTGCCATGTCAGCATTCCTTTCTCGGCGGGCCGTGGCCCTGGATGGGATTGTGCTGGGGTATGAGGGTCAGTGCGTGAGGAGCTTCGAGAGGAAGTCCTTCGCGCGGCTGCTCTGCGGGTTCGTGAAGAACTCCTCGGGCTTGGCCTGCTCGACGATCTGGCCGTCCGCCATGAACACCACGCGGTCCGCGGCCTTGCGGGCGAAGCCCATCTCGTGGGTCACGACGATCATCGTCATGCCTTCGCGGGCCAGCTCGACCATGACGTCGAGGACCTCGTTGATCATCTCGGGGTCGAGGGCCGAGGTCGGCTCGTCGAAGAGCATGACCTTGGGCTTCATCGCGAGCGCCCGGGCAATCGCGACGCGCTGCTGCTGGCCGCCCGAGAGCTGGGCAGGGAGCTTGGGGGCCTGCTGCCCGACGCCCACGCGCTCGAGGAGGGCCATGGCGTCCTTCTCTGCCGCCGCCTTGTCGACACCCTTGACCTTGATGGGCCCGAGCGTGACGTTCTCGAGGATGGTTTTGTGTGCGAAGAGGTTGAACGACTGGAAGACCATGCCGACGTCGGCGCGGAGCCTGGCGAGCTCCTTGCCTTCGTCGGGGAGCTTCTTGCCGTCGATGAAGATGCTGCCCGCCTCGATCGTTTCGAGTCGGTTGATGGCTCGGCACAGAGTCGACTTCCCGGAGCCGGACGGACCGATGACCACGACGACCTCGCCCTTGCGGACGTCGAGGTTGATGTCCTTGAGAACGTGAAGCTGGCCGTAGTGCTTGTTCACGCTCTGGACAGAGACGAGTGGAGCCGAGGGTGCTTCGGTTGTCATAGGTTTCAATGTAACGGAGATTACGGTGGGGGGCTCGGGAACCGAACGCCCTGCGCGGCAATCGTGATTCAGTCGAGACCGCTAGCCTTGGAGCATGACCACGGAATCACCGCGCCGCGACGACCGTTCCGTCCCTTCCCGGCGAAAGGGACCGCTCGAACTGCGGCGACGCCAAGCGCTCCAGGGGACGTCGGATCAGCACCTCCTCGACACCCATGGCGCGGGGCGCTTCGTCCACACGGATCCGTGGCGGGTCATGCGCATCCAGAGCGAATTCGTCGAAGGCTTCGGCGCTCTCGCCGAACTCGGCCCGGCGATCAGCATCTTCGGCTCGGCCCGCACCAAGCAGGGCAGCGACTACTACGAGATGGGCGTCGAGATCGGGCGCCTGCTCGCGCGCGAGGGCGTCGCCGTCATCACGGGCGGGGGCCCCGGCTCGATGGAGGCGGTCAACCGGGGCGCCGTCAACGGCTCAGGGACCTCGGTTGGCCTGGGAATCGAGCTGCCGTTCGAGACCGGGTTCAACCCGTGGGTCGATCTCGGCATCAACTTCCGGTACTTCTTCGCCCGCAAAACGATGTTCGTCAAGTACGCCCACGGCTTCGTCGTTCTGCCGGGCGGCCTCGGAACGCTCGATGAGCTCTTCGAGGCCATGGTTCTCGTCCAGACCGGGAAGGTCACGTCGTTCCCGATCGTGCTCGTCGGCTCGCGGTTCTGGGGCCCGCTCCTTGATTGGCTCAAGGAGACGCTCTTGGCCGAGGGAATGATTTCTCCCGAGGACCTCGATCTCATTCAGATCACGGACACGGCCGAGGACGCCGTCTACCGCGTGCTCGCCGGCGTCCGGGGCGAGACCGAGGAGCGGCGCGGCGGCATGTACGGCTCGGCCGAGGAAGAGGAAGAGGCCTGGATGTCCGACAAGGCCGACGGCGAGTGAGCTTCTTCCTCGTCTTCCTCGCGATCCTCCTCCTTGCGGGGGTGGTCTGGTTCGGCGTGGCCGCGTATCGGGGACGTCAGGTCCCCGATGCCATCGCGAAGGGCTTCGAGGAACCCTCCCCGGGACTGCCGCCCATCCTGCTTCCCGATCAGCCGAGCGCCGCCGACGTCGACCGCGTCCGATTCTCGCTCGGCCTTCGGGGGTACCGCATGGACCAGGTCGATGAGGTCCTCGAGCGGCTCCGCGACCGCATCGCCGCGCAGGACGCCGAGATCGCGAGCCTGCGCAAGGGCGTCGACGCCCGGACCGAGCCTGACGCATGAGCGTCACCAGGGCGGGCGACGGCGCGTGGTCGTCGCCCGGTTCCGCCGGCGGGGCGCGCTCCGCAGCCTTTGACGACGATGACGCCGAGCGGGCGACGACGCCGACTCGGGCGCCGTCGTCGTCCGTCCACGCGGCACTCGCGTCGGGCGCCCTTCGGTCAACGGGGTGGCTCGCGAGGCGCCCGTGGTGGACCCAAGTCCTCGTGCTGTTCGCCGCGTCGCGAGTCGTTTCATTCCTGATCTTCGCCGCGGTGGCCCTCCAGCAGGGTATGAATCCCTGGTTCCCCCCGCAGCCCGACTACTTCCACTTCCTGCAGATCTGGGACTCGGAGTGGTACGGCCGCATCGTCCAGCACGGCTACCCGAGCGTCCTTCCCCGCTCGCCCTCCGGCACTGTGACGGAGAATGCGTGGGCGTTCTACCCCGTCTTCCCATACCTCGTGAGGATCCTTGCGGCCGCCACGACCATCCCGTGGCAGATCGTCGCGCAGGCGATCGCGATGCTCGCCGGATTCGGGGCCGCGCTCGTGGTCTACAGGCTGTTCCGCCACTTCGCCGAGCACGGGACGTCGATGTGGGGGGTCGCGTTCTTCGCGTTCTTCCCGGTCTCGGCGATCCTCCAGGTGCCGTACGCCGAATCCCTCGGGACTCTCTTCCTCGCGTGGGCCCTCCTCTGGATCGTCGAGCGTCGCTACCTTGCCGCGATCCCCGTCGTCGCGCTCGCGTGCCTCACGCGGCCCATCGGGGTCCCGCTCGCCGCGGCCCTCGCGGCGCTCTGGGTGATCCGCTGGTTCCGCCGCGGCACCCACGGGGCCGCCCTCGGGGAGCTCGCCCGCCTCGCCGTCCTCACGATTGCTTCCGGCGCATTGGCCCTCGCCTGGCCCGCCATCGCGTGGGCCGCGACGGGCGTCATGACGGCCTACACGGACACCGAGGCCGTGTGGCGGGGGAGCGATCTCGTGCCGTTCATGCCGTGGTTCGACACGGGTCACTACCTCTTCGGTCCCGTGCTCGGAACCATCGCGCCGTTCGTGCTCGTCGCCGTCGTCGTCCTGTATCTGACGAGCGCACACGTGCGGCTCGTCGGCGTCGAACTGCGGCTCTGGTGCGCCGCGTACGCGCTGTACCTTCTCGCGTTCCTCTATCCCCAGACGAGCACCTTCCGCATGATGCTCCCGTTCTTCCCGCTCGCGCTCGCGGGCGCAGCACTGTCCCGCTCGCGTGCGTATCGCGGCACGGCTCTCGTGATGTTCGTGCTCTTGCAGATCATGTGGGTCGTGTGGCTGTGGAAGTGGTCCGAACTCCCCGGCGGCGGCTCCTGGCCGCCGTGACCGGGGCGCCTGACTACCGGGCGGTACCCCTGCTGATAATGTAAAGGCAAGTACAACGTGGCGGGGCCTCGCATCACCGTGGTGAAAGGACGGTGCGCAAGGTGTGCGTCCGATGGGCCTGCGATATTCAGCAGGCGAACTCACTGGAGGGGATGTTCAGATGGCAGCCATGAAACCGCGCACCGGCGACGGCCCGATGGAGGTTACCAAGGAGGGTCGCAGCCTCATCATGCGTGTTCCCCTCGAGGGCGGCGGACGGCTTGTCGTCGAGCTCAATGCCGAGGAGGCAGCGCAGCTCAAGGAATGCCTCGTCGGCGTGACCGAGTAGTCCGCGCGACTGACGTGAAGGAGGCCGGCCCCGAGAGGGGCCGGCCTCCTTCGTCTTGGGCGGGATCTGGCCACGTCAGCGCCGGGACGCCAGGAACAGGCCCTCTCCCGTCGGCAAGAGGGCCGCATCGAGCCGTTCGTCCTCGAGGAGCCGGCGGTGCAGCGCGCGCAGCGCGACGGCGGCGGGGCCCCGATGGGCGGGGTTCGCGACGCGGTCGCGGTCGAGGGCATCGTTGATCACGAGCAGGCCGCCCGGCCGCAGGAGGCGTACCCCTTCATCTGCGTACGACGGCGTTCCGGCCTTGTCGGCGTCGATGAACACGAGGTCGTAGGCGGCATCGTTGAGCCGGGGGAGGACAGCGCCGGCCCGTCCCGGGATGGTGCGGACCCGGCTCGCCGGGATGCCCGCCTCCGTGAACGCCTGGCGGGCCGCCTTGAGGTGCTCGACATCCGTGTCGATGGTCGTGAAGGTCGCCCCGGCGCGGAGGCCTCGGAGAAGGCAGACGCCGGAGACTCCAGCGCCAGTGCCTACCTCCACGACTGCGTTGGCCTTGGACGAGGCTGCGAGAATGGTCAGGACGGCGCCGACCCCCGGGGGTACGGGGGAGACGCCGAGCTCGAGGGAACGCTCGCGCGCGCGGGCCACAACGGTGTCCTCGACGGCAAGCCCCTCAGCGTAAGCCCAGCTGGTGGACTTGTCGGTCATGTCAGGAAACGCTTTCGGCTCGGGATGCCCCTCAAGCCTATCGCCTCCGGGGTCACGCGCTGCGCTACGCCCTTGGCTGAATGATCAGCGAACGTTCAGCATCGGCTGTCAGACTGGGGTTCCGCAGCGGTTGCACGTGGATCAGGGGTCCGCGGCAGAGTGCGGCCGCACAGGAAGCGAAGGTGAGGTGCGTGACGTGGCTCCACAGCGTGTCGCGGCCGCCCAGGCGCCGTCCGAGCCGGTTCCCTCCGATTGGGTGCCGCCAACATGGGAAGACGTCGTAGCCCAACATTCCGCGAAGGTGTACCGCCTCGCGTACCGGCTCACGGGCAACCAGCATGACGCCGAGGACCTGACCCAGGAGGTCTTCGTGCGCGTCTTCCGCTCGCTCGAGAACTTCAAGCCCGGAACGCTCGACGGCTGGCTCCATCGCATCACGACCAACCTCTTCCTCGATCAGGCGCGGCGCAAGAGCCGCATCCGCTTCGACGCGTTCGCGGAAGACGCCGAGGCGCGCATCCCAGGGCAAGAGCCGGGACCCGAGCGCAGCTACGAGATGAACAACCTCGACCTCGACGTTCAGGCCGCCCTCGAGGAGCTCCCGCCGGACTTCCGTGCCGCCGTCGTCCTCTGCGACCTCGAAGGGCTCTCCTACGACGAGGTCGCGGCCGCCCTCGGAGTCAAGCTCGGAACGGTGCGCTCGCGCATCCATCGCGGCCGCACGCTTCTGCGCGAGAAGCTCGCGCATCGTGACCCCCGGCGTGGCGCTGGAAAGCCGCGCCTCTCCCTGCCGCGCGTCGCCGGCCTGCGCTGAGGCTCGCGCATGCGGGAAGGACGTCGGCTGGGCCTCTTCGGCGGCCCAGGGAACCACTCGCGGGACCCTGAGCACGTTGCCGCCTGCCCTGAATGCCGTGCTGCCGTCGAATCGGAGCGCCGCTATCTCGCCGCGCTCCGCGGTGCGCCGGTACCGAACGCGAGCTCGGATCTGACGCAGCGGCTCGTCCAGCAGACCCGGCATTTGGCGCTGGCGGCCGAGCTCGCCGAGGGCGATTCGCCGCGCAGGAGGATCTTCAAAGCGGCGGGCGTCGCGGTCGGCGGGGCCGCCATGGCGCTTGCGGCGCTCGCGCTCACGGCCTATGTCGTCGCTGGCGACCCGCTCGTCCCGGGCGCGGCCGCGAGTTGGCCCGCGACGGTCAGGATCGACGGCGCGGGGCGCACCCTGACGGCGTCCGAGCTTCAGGCGCTTTCGGCGGCGGGCTGGAACTGTCCCGAGCTCGAGATCCGGGGTCTGCGCGTCGAGTCAGCCGAAGGCTACGTCCTCAACGGGGTCCCGACGCTCCTCCTGCGGATCAGCGACGGAACCCACCGGATCTCGCTCATGGAGCAGCGACCGTCCCGCGCGTCGTCAGTGGTCCAGACGACCGTCCTCTCGTCCGATTTCCCGACCGCGCAGACCGCCGCTCTAGCGCAGGGCGCCGGCCAGGCGACCGGTGCGCCGACCGCAGAGGAGAACCCCGCGGACCGCCTCGCGAGGGGGCTGCACCTCGTGCTCAGCGCGGCAGGGCGTCCCTGACGTGACGAGGCCCCGGACGAATCGTCCGGGTGCGTGCGCAGAAGGTAGTCTTCGATCGTGCCCGGAATGAACGAACTCTTCATCCTGCTGGTCATCGCGCTCCTGGTGATCGGCCCCAAGCGGCTGCCCGAATACACGCAGAAGCTCACGAACATCGTCCGGGAACTCCGCCGTATGGCCACTGGCGCAAAGGAACAGCTCAAGGAAGAGACCGGCGTCGACCTCAACGAGGTGGACTGGCGGAAATACGACCCGCGGCAATACGACCCCCGCAAGATCATCCGCGACGCGCTCCTCGAGGACGCCCCCGCAGGCTCGCAGAACACCCAGGACCCCGCCGTCGCCCAGGCCGCGGCCGCCGCTGCGGCGGCGCTCGCCGAGGCCGCCCCGCAGGCTCCCGTCCGCACGATCGAGCGGCTCGCCCCCGGTCAGCCCGCGCCGTTCGACACCGACGCGACGTAAGGCAGCCGCACCTCGCCGGGCGGCCCGCCGTCGTCCGCTCGGTCGTCGCTCCGCGTCTGGTCTAGCGGGGGGAGACGCCGAGGTTCCGTCCCGCGAGCCCGCGGGGAGCGGAAGCGAGCTGGCCCGCCACGGCTTTGAGCGCGACGGCCGACGGCGAATCCGGGCTTCGGAGGACAATCGGCACGCCCGCGTCGCCGCCTTCGCGCAACGCAACGTCGAGCGGCACCTTCCCGAGGAGCGGGACCGGGGCGCCGAGGACCTCGGTCAGGCGCTCCGCGACGCGCTCGCCGCCGCCGCTTCCGAAGACTTCGAGAACGGTCCCATCGGGGAGCGTCATGGCGGACATGTTCTCGACGACGCCTGCGACGAGTTGGCCCGTCTGCGCGGACACCGAGCCCGCGCGCTCGGCGACGTCGGCTGCGGCGGCCTGGGGCGTCGTCACGATGAGGAGCCGGGCGCTCGGGAGGAGCTGCGAGACGGAGATCGCGACGTCCCCCGTGCCCGGAGGCAGGTCGAGGAAGAGGACGTCGAGGTCGCCGAAGTAGACGTCGGTGAGGAACTGCTCGAGCGCCCGATGCAGCATGGGGCCGCGCCACGCGACCGCCTGGTTCCCCGTCACGAACATGCCGATCGAGATGACTTTCACGCCGTGGGCGACGGGCGGGAGGATCATGTCCTCGACCCGCGTGGGGCCTTGAGAGATGCCCATGAGGGCCGGAACGGAAAACCCATGCACGTCCGCGTCGACGATGCCGACCCGGAGACCGCGGGACGCGAGCTCGCACGCGAGGTTGACCGTGACGGAGGACTTTCCCACCCCGCCCTTCCCGCTCGCGACGGCAAAGACCTTCGTGAGGGATTCAGGGCGTGCGAACGGGATCCCGCGCACCGGGCGGAGGCGGTCGCGCAGGGCCTGGCGCTGCTCAGGCGTCATGACGTCGAGCTCGATCGCAACCTCGTCGACGCCGGGCACCGTTGTCAGCGCGGCGCGGACGTCGGCGTCGATCGTGCCGCGGAGGGGGCAGCCCGCGATCGTGAGGAGAACACGCACGGTGACCCGGCCGCCGTCGAGCGCCACGCCCGCGAGCATGCCGAGCTCGTCGATGGGCCGGCGGAGCTCAGGGTCGATCACGGTCGAGAGCGCGGCGCGGACTGCCGCCTCGTCAGGAACGGTCACTGCTCGCTGTCTCCTTGGGCGGCGGCGGGCCCCGACACGGCCGGCTCGAGGGACTCGCTCTGGGCCTCTTCGGACTCCTGCGCGCGTGCGGCGCGCTCCTTCTTGTCTTTGCGCCGTTTGCCGGAGTTCCCGAGAGTGGCGTTCTGCTCCGAGAGCTCTTCGAGGAGGGAGCGCAGCTCGGCGCGGACGAAGTCGCGCGTCGCGACCTCCCGCAGGGCGAGCCGCAGGGAGGCGACCTCGCGCGTGAGGTAGTCGGTGTCCGCGTGGCCCCGCTCGCTGCGTGAGCGGTCCTGCTCGATCTGGACACGGTCGCGGTCGTCCTGGCGGTTCTGGGCGAGCAGGATGAGCGGCGCGGCGTAGGAGGCCTGAAGCGAGAGAAGGAGGGTCAGGAGCGTGAAGTTGAGCGACTTGGGGTCGAACTGCCATTCCTGTGGGGCGAGCGTGTTCCATGCGAGCCAGACGACGCAGAACAGCGTCATGTAGACGAGGAACTGCGGGGTGCCCATGTAGCGGGCGAAGGCCTCCGCGAAGCGACCGAACGTGTCCCGATTTGGATTGAAGGTCGGGAGGAGCCGCGTTCGGCTTTCGAGCGGGATGTCGAGACCCGGGAGCAGTTTGCGCGGCTCAGCCAAAGCTTCCTCCGACCTTCCTCAGGGGCGCTTCGTCGTCGTGCGTGCGCCAGTCTTCGGGCAAGAGGTGGTCGAGGAGATCGTCGACGGTGACGGCCCCGACAAGCCGGCCGCCGTCATTGACGACGGCGAGCGAGTTGAGGTTGTACTGCGCCATGGCGTGGGCGACCTCGTGGAGGGGGGCGAGGTCGGACACGGGCTCGAGGCCCCTGTCCACGATCGACCCAAGCTGCTCGGGGGGCGCGCTGCGCAGAAGCTGCTGGATGTGGACGGTGCCGAGGTATCGGCCCGTCGGCGTCTCGAGCGGAGGACGGCAGATGAACACGGCCGAGGCGAGCGCAGGGCTCAGCTCCTCGCGGCGAACGTGCGCGAGGGCGTCCGCGACGGTCGCCTCGGGAGGGAGGATGACGGGAACCGGCGTCATGATCGAGCCGGCCGTTCCCTCGTCGTACTGGAGGAGGCGGCGCACGTCGTCGGCCTCGTCGGGTTCCATGAGCTGGAGGAGTTCCTCGGCGCGCTCGGCGGGGAGGTCGGCCAGGAGGTCCGCGGCGTCGTCGGGGTCCATCTCCTCGAGGACGTCGGCGGCACGCTCGTTGTCGAGCGACGAGAGGATCTCGACCTGATCGTCTTCGGGGAGCTCCTGGAGAACGTCGGCGAGCCGCTCGTCCTGGAGCTCGGTGATGACCTCGAGGCGCCGCTGGTCGCTCATCTCCTGGATCGCGTCCGCGAAGTCCGCAGGGCGGAGGTCCTCGTGGCTCGCGAGGAAGTGGGTCGCGGCGCGGGTCCCGCCGCGCGCGTCCAACCGGACCTCGTCCCAGTCGACGAGGACGGTCCCGCCGCGTCGAAGGCTGCGGAGCCCGCGGCCCGGGGTCTCCCTCCGGATGAAGAGCTTGCTCACGAGCCAGTCGCCGTTGCGCTGCTGATCCATCGCGACGTCTTCGACGGTGCCCTGGATGCCGTCATCGAGGATCGTCGCGCCGAGGTCGAAGAGGTCGCCGAGCACGAGCATCTCCGCGCCGCGCTGCTCGAACCGACGCAGATTGACGAGGCCCGTCGTGATGACCTGGAACTGGTCCATCGACGTCACCCGGGTCATCGGCACGAACACGCGGCGCTTGCCGGGGACCTCGACGACGATGCCGACGCCTTGAGGCGCCCGCTGGCCGCGCGCTATGACGACGACGTCGCGGAGGCGCCCGACGCGATCGCCGAGCGGGTCGAACACGTCGAGGCCGAGCAGCCGCGCGACGAACACACGGGCAGGGTTGGGGCTCACGTCCTTAGGCTACTCCAGAGGCAAGTTCGTGCTCACTCTGAGCGGAAACACAGGCCGACCGCGACATCTCGGGTAAGAATTAAGGCATGGCGAACATGTTCGGTTCTCGCGGCCCCATCGATCAGGCGCGATCCCTCCCGCAGGGGGATGTCGTGGGATCGTACACGTCCTACCTCGATGCCCAGAAGGCGGTCGACTATCTCGCCGACCAGCAGTTCCCCGTGGAGCTCGTGGCGATCGTCGGCAATGACCTCAAGCTCGTCGAGCGCGTGACCGGTCGCCTCAGTTATCCGAGGGTCGCGCTCAACGGCGCCCTGAGCGGCATGTGGTTCGGCCTGTTCGTCGGCGTCCTGCTCTCGTTCTTCTCGACCGGCGCGGGCCTCCCGTCGATCATCACGTCCGTGCTCATGGGTGCGGCCTTCTTCATGCTCTTCGGCATCGTCACGTACGCGACGCAGCGCGGAAAGCGCGACTTCACCTCGACGAGCCAAGTGCTCCCGACGAGCTACGACGTCGTCGTCGCGTTCGAAGCTGCGGTCGAGGCGCGCCGGCTCCTGCACCAGCTCCCCATGTCGCACGGGCAGCCGGGCTGGGGCAGCCAGCAGCCGTGGCAGCAGGGCGGCGGTGGCCACTTTGGCCAGAACCCGCACGGGCAGGACCAGCACGGCCAGGACCAGCAGGGCCATCCGGGGTGGGGCGCGCCGGAGGGCCAGTGGCAGCCGCCGCAGGAGCAGCCGCCGCAGCGGCCGTCGGGCTGGACCGACCCCTACGGCGTCAACAGCCCTCATCCTCAGGAACGGCCCGAGGAGCCCGCGGAGCCAGAGCAGCAGGGCCAGCCGCCCCGCAGCGGGTCCGGGTACCACGATCTTCCCGACGGACGGCCCCAGTACGGGATCCGCATCGACCAGGATCAGCCCCGCGACGAGGAAGACAAGTCTTAAGCCGAAGCGTGAGGCCTCGTCGAATCGTCAATGACGTTCGCCGCGAGACCTCACGCTTCGAGGGTCTAGCTCGCCCTGTCTGTCAGCCGAGCCGCTCCATCCACGCCTCGACGTCGTCGGGCATACGGGGGAGCTCGGCGCTCAAGTTGACCGGCCCGTCTTCCGTCATGAGGATATCGTCCTCGATGCGCACGCCGATGCCGCGGTACTCCTCCGGGATCGCGAGGTCCTCGGCCTTGAAGTAAAGGCCAGGCTCGATCGTGAACACCATGCCGGGCTTGAGTTCGCCGTCGAGGTAGAGCTCCGCGCGGGCCTGCGCACAGTCGTGGACATCGAGACCGAGGTGATGGCTCGTGCCGTGCGGCATCCAGCGGCGGTGCTGCTGGCCCTCGGGGGCGAGCGCCTCCTCGGCACTCACGGGCAGGAGCTCCCACTCCGCGAGCCGCGCGGCGAGGACCTTCATGGCCGCTGCGTGGACCTCCCGGAACTTGACGCCGGGGCGGGCCGCGGCGAAACCGGCATCCGCGGCGTCGAGCACGGCTTGGTAGACGCGGCGCTGTACCTCGCTGAAGCGGCCGCTGACCGGGATCGTGCGCGTGACATCGGCCGTGTAGAGGGATTCGGCCTCGACGCCGGCATCGACGAGCAGGAGGTCGCCCTCCCTCACGGGACCGGTGTTGGTGATCCAGTGGAGGATGGTCGCGTTGTTGCCGCTCGCCGCGATCGTGTCGTACCCGAGGTCATTCCCTTCCTCGCGGGCCTTCGCGAAGAAGGCCGTCTCGACGACGCGCTCGCCGCGGCGATGCGCGACGGCGCGGGGCAGAGCCCGGATGATCGCCTCGAAGCCTGCGGCCGTCGACGCGACGGCGGCCTCGAGCTGTTCGACCTCCCACGCGTCCTTCGTGAGCCGAAGCTCGGAGAGGGCCTCGGCGAGCTGATCGTCGAGCGCGTCGAGCTGGCTCAGGTCGAGGCTCTCGGGGTCGAGGGCGGTGTTGTAGCGTGCAGTGTCGACGAGGGCGTCGATGTTCTCGTCGACCTTCCGGACGAGGCGCACGGAGACGCCGCCGATCTCGGGCGCACCGACGCCCTTCGTGAGCGCGACCTCGAGCTCGTCGAGGTGTGCGGTCGCGATCCCGAGGCTGGTCTCGAGCTCGGCGAGCGTAGGCCGCGGACCGACCCAGAACTCGCCCGTGTGGGCGTTCGCGTAGAACTGCTCGGTGTCGCGGCCGGCGAGCGGGCGGAAGTAGAGCGTCGCGCTGTGGTGACCTCCGCCGTCGCCCGCTCCTTCCTCGACAGGCTCGAGGACTAGCACGGCATCCGGCTCGTGGTCGACGCCGAGGCCGGTGAGGTGGGCGAACGCGGAGTGCGGGCGGAAGCGGTAGTTCGTGTCGTTCGAGCGCACCTTGGGAGGGCCCGCGGGGATCACGAGGCGCTCGCCTGGGAAGCGCTCCGAGATCGCGCGACGACGGCGGGCCGCGAACTCGGCGACGGCGCCGAGCGGCGGGAGCGCTGCATCCGCGGGAGCCCACTGGGAGGCCATGAACCTCTTGAAGGCGTCGGAGCTGGGCCGCTGTGATCGGTTGTCGACGCGGTCCTCGAGCGGTTGGACGGAGGGCTGCTGGGAGGGGTGGCTGGGCTCGTGGCCCGGCACCGTTTCTGAAGCAATCACGATGCCATTCTTGCACCGGCCCCCTTCAAGTCCAGCGTTGGCCGGGCGGGTCAGGGCTCGGGCCCGCCGCTGAGGCTATCGTGGTCGGGTGAGGATTGATCTGCACGCTCATTCGAGCGTCTCCGACGGCACCGAGAGCCCCGCGGGCCTCGTCGCCGCCGCGCTGGCCGCCGGCCTCGACGCCGTCGCGATCACAGACCACGATTCGACCGGCGGGTGGGCCGACGCGTCGGATGCCGCACAGAGTCTCGGCGTCGCGCTCGTGCCCGGCATGGAGGTCTCGTGCCGCACGGCAGAGGGGATCAGCGTCCACGTCCTGAGCTATCTGCACGACCCCACGCATCGCGGGCTCCTCGAGGAGATCACGAAGGCCAAGGACGCGCGCCTGAGCCGCGCCGAGCATATGGTCTCGCTGCTCGCCGAGGACTACCCGCTCTCGTGGGACGACGTCACCCAGCACCTCGCACCGGGAGCCACCGTGGGGCGGCCGCATATCGCGGACGCGCTGGTCGCGGCGGGCATCGTCGGTGACCGGTCGGAGGCATTCGCGACGATCCTCTCCTCGCGCTCGCGCTACTTCGTCCAGCACTACGCGCCCGAGCCGGCCCTCGCCGTCGAGCTCGTCCGGGCCGCCGGAGGAGTGCCGGTCTTCGCCCATCCCGTGGCCGAGGCGCGCGGCCGGACGGTCGGCGAAGCGACCTACCGCGACATGATCGATGCGGGCCTCGCGGGGCTCGAGGTCTTCCATCGAGACAATCCCGAGGCGCGGCGGCCGTTCCTCCTCGAACTTGCCGAGCGGCACGGCCTCCTCGTCACCGGTTCGTCCGACTATCACGGGGCCGGCAAGGCCAACCGCCTCGGCGAGAACACCACCGCGCCCGAGGTGCTCGCGGAGATCGAACGGCAGGCGAGCGGCGCCGTCGTCGTCCGTGCGAAGCGCCCCTAGCCGGCCCGGACCACGGTCGCCGAGCTGAGGCGGGCGGCCATGACCTCGATGGCCTGGGCGTTCGCGTCAACGCACACGAAGCGACGGCCGAGCTCATGCGCCGCGGCCCCGAGCGTGCCCGAGCCCGCGAAGAAGTCGAGGATCCAATCGCCGGGCCGCGAGCTGGCCGCGACCATGCGCCGCACGAGCCCGACGGGCTTCTGCGTCGGATAGCCGGTCTTCTCACGCCCCGTCGGAGAGACGATCGTGTGCCACCAGACGTCAGTGGGCAGCTTGCCGAGCTCGCGCTTCTCCGGCGTCACCAGCCCGGGGGCCATATACGGCTCGCGGTCCACCTCGGCGCTGTCGAAGTGGTACTTCTCGGGGTCCTTGACGTACACGAGGATCGTGTCGTGCTTCGTGGGCCAGCGCCGGCGCGTGCGCGCGCCGAAGTCGTAGGCCCACACGATCTCGTTGAGGAAGCATTCCCGCCCGAAGATCACGTCAAGCATGACCTTGGCGTAGTGCACCTCGCGATAGTCGAGGTGCAGGTAGAGCGTCCCGTCATCCGCGAGCACGCGCCACGCTTCGAGCAGCCGGGGCTCGAGGAAGGCCCAGTAGTCGCCGAACGCGTCGTCATAGCGGTGCAGGGCGCCCTTGATGGTCTCGTAGCGCTGCCCGCCGAAGCCGATGCGGTCGCCGTCGTTGCTCCGGACCATGGTCATCGACTGGCGGCGCTGGGCGCGACCCGTGTTGAAGGGCGGATCGATGTAGACCATCGTGAACGAGCCGTCGGGAAGCGACGGGAGGAATTCCGCGTTGTCCGCCTCGACGACGAGATCAGGTCCGTCCGGACGCCACACACCCTCCGGCCGGACCACTCCGGCCGGCACGCTCGCGCCCACGTGCATGCCTATTCGGCGTTCGTGCGGCTCACGACTTCGCCTTCGACGCGGCGGGTCCGCGAACGACGGCGGCGCGCGGCCAGCACGCCGCGGTCCACGCCCTCCTCGGTGTCACCTTGGAGGAAGACGGCCGCGGCCTGAGCAGCGGCGCCCTGCTCGGCCGGCGCCTGCTCCGGCTCGGCCTTCTTCGAGCTGCCCCTGCGACGCCGGCCCTCGCCGCTGGTCTGCGAGCGTGCCTGGCGGTCGGAGCGGCCGTGGCCGTGCCCGTGCTTGCCCTCGCCCTCGGCGCGTTCGGCCACCACCTTGGCCCCGCCCTCGGCGGGCTGCTCGGCGGCGCCGGCCTTCTCGGCCTCGCGAGGCTTCGAGCCGCCTCGGGCCTCGCCGCCCCGCCGCTCGCGGCCCTTGCCACCGCGGCGCGGCTTCTTCGACGGCCCGCCCAGGTCCTCGAGCGCCTCACCCTCGACGCCCTCGAGCACGCGCTTGTGGCGGGGCAGACGGCCCTTCGTGCCCTGGGGGATGTCCAGATCCGCGAAGAGGTGCGCGGACGACGAGTACGTTTCGACCGGCTCCGGGACGTCGAGCCCGAGCGCCTTGTTGATGAGCGTCCAGCGGGGGACGTCCTCCCAGTCGACGAACGTCACGGCCGTGCCCTTGTTGCCGGCGCGGCCGGTGCGGCCGACACGGTGCAGGTAGGCCTTTTCGTCCTCCGGGCACTGGAAGTTGATGACATGCGTGACGTCCTCGACGTCGATGCCGCGGGCCGCGACATCGGTCGCGACGAGGACGTCGACCTTGTTGTTGCGGAACGCGCGGAGCGCCTGCTCGCGCGCGCCCTGGCCGAGGTCGCCGTGGAGGGCGGCTGCCGCGAACCCGCGGTCGACGAGCTCCTCGGCGAGCTTCGCGGCGGTGCGCTTGGTCTTCGTGAAGATGATCGTCCGGCCGCGGCCCTCGGACTGGAGGATGCGCGCCACGACCTCGTCTTTGTCGAGGTGATGGGCACGGTAGATGACCTGGCGGATGTCCTTCTTCGTGATCGAGTCGTCGTCCGGCTCGGACGCGCGGATGTGCGTGGGCCGGCTCATGTAGCGGCGGGCCATCGCGACGACCGGGCCCGGCATGGTCGCGGAGAAGAGCATCGTCTGGCGGATTGCGGGGACGGCGCCGAGCAGCGTCTCGACGTCGGGCAGGAAGCCGAGGTCGAGCATCTCGTCCGCCTCGTCGAGGACCACGATCCGCACGTTCTTGAGGTTGAGGTGGCGCTGGCGGTGCAGGTCGATCAGGCGGCCCGGCGTTCCGACAATGACGTCGACGCCGCGCTGCAGCGCCTCGATCTGCGGTTCGTACGCGCGGCCGCCGTAGATGACCTCGGTGCGCAGGTTCGTGCGCTTGCTCGCCGTCTGGAGATCCTTCGAGACCTGGAGTGCGAGCTCGCGTGTGGGGACGATGATGAGGGCCTGCGGCGCGCCGGGCACCGGGAGCTTTGCGTAGTCGGGGTGGTCGGGTGCGATCGCGCGCTGGAGCGTCGGGATGCCGAAGCCGAGCGTCTTGCCCGTGCCCGTCTTGGCCTGGCCGATGATGTCGTGCCCGCCGAGCGCGACGCCGAGCGTCATCGACTGGATCGGGAACGGGTGGAGGATCCCTGCATCGGCGAGCGACTGTGCGATCTCGGGAATGACGCCGAAGTCGCTGAAGGTCTGCTGCGCTTCCTGGCGCACGGGGGCGTCGTTGGTAATGGTCTCCTGCGTTTCGAGCGTCTCCTCGCCCGAATCGTCCAGAAGCAGTTCCTGAGTGTGAACCTCGTTCAAAGGGGCTGCGTCCCTCTCCATCTGGGCCGGGACTGGCCGCTCAACAGACGTCCTCAGGGCGGGCGGCAAGGGACTCGCATTCGCCCAAGGCGTCCGGAGCAGCCGGTCGCAACGGCCGTCCAGTGGAAGCCGATCGCGGGCTATCAAGGTGCCAGCGCGGGCGCTGGCAGGTGAAAAAGCAGATCGCGTCGAAGACGACCGGGCATCCATTAACGACTCAAGGATATCGTGGGCTTGCGGAAAGCCGGGAATTGTGGTCCGCGACACACGGCGACGCGCCTTCGTGGTGGTCCGCACGGCTTTGGCGGCGGCCGGTTTCGCGGCCCGGTCGTGTTTCCGCCGGTTGGCCGCATTTCCGCCGGTTGGCTGTCGTTCCGCCGGCGATAACCCCCTCTATATCCGGCGAACGGCCCTCCTGCGGGAAACCGGCGGACCTGCGGATGATCGGTGTGCCGCGCATGCTGCGGAAGGCTGTCCCCGACTGCACTGCTCCTCAACAGGATCCCTTCCGGGCGCGTATCCACATGGAGCGCCAGGAGCGCGCGCGAACTCTACTAAGGAGGTCAGAGTCGCCTTATGAAAACTCTTGACCTCTCACGTCTTGGCCCTCGGCCGAGCTTCGCCCATGGGCTCTGCACATCTCGAGAGCTCGCTCTGTTAGGTGTGGGAGAGAATTCAGTGCCCGATCTCGTCGCCGACGGGGTCATCGTGAAGATCCGGCGGGGGGTCTTCGGGATGAGAGGGCTGGTTCCTCAAGGGAATGACGTCGCGATCCGTGAGCGAAACGATCGCCTCCTTCGCATACGGGCTCATGCGTGGTCGCGCTTCACTCCGTCATCGCCGTGGGCGTTCGGCTACTCGGGCGTGAGCGCCGCGGCGCTCCACGGCTTCAGCGTATGGACCTCGGAACGGCGGATTCACCTTGTCCAGCTCTTCAAGTCGTCTAGCCGCGATCATGCCCTGGATGTGGTCAAGACCTACCGGCCTGACGCGACCATTGGGCTCGTTGACGGGTTGCCGTGCACGGAGAGTGCTGAGACGGTGATCGACTGCCTGAGGGTCCTGCCGGTCGAGCCGGCGATGATTCTGTGTGAGTCCGCGCTCTGGCAGAGATCGGTCGACGACGCATCCTTGCTCGAAGCGGTGAATCGTGCGCGCCACCGTCGCGGAGTTGCCGCTGCCCGCGCGATCATGGCTCGGGCAACCGCCCTGTCCGAATCTGCGGGCGAGACGCGGACACGGTTGCTCCTGGAATCGCTGCCGATCCCACGTGCCGTCCAGCAATTCGAGGTCCTCGTCGAAGGGTCCGTCTACCGCCTTGACTTCGCGTGGCCAGACCTGCGCGTGGCCCTCGAATTCGACGGCCTTTCGAAGTACGTCGGCGACGAGCCGACTGACCAGGTCCTCCTGCGCGAACGGGCGCGAGAGAACGCACTGGTTGGCCACGGATGGGTGATCGTGCGCATCACGTGGGCTGATCTCACCCGACCGGAACGTGTCCACGCTCTGATCAGCGCGGCCTTTGACAGGTCGCGTCGGTATCGCTCGGCGTGATGCTCGGGAGCCGAGGAGCCGGAATGCCGTCGACGACGGGGATCAGCCAAAGAGGCGGGGGCTGTAGCCGGCGGACACCGGGCGAACCGGCTGACTAGCGGCGAATCGGCGGATCCCTGGTGAGGCAGGGGGTAAGCCGTAAGGGAGGGGGTGCGAGCCGGCGGAGTTGCGGCGAATCGGCGGATCCCTGGTGAGGCAGGGGGTAAGCCGTAAGGGAGGGGGTGCGAGCCGGCGGAGTTGCGGCGAATCGGCGGATCCCTGGTGAGGCAGGGGGTAAGCCGTAAGGGCGGGGGGCGAGCTGGCGGAGTGCGGCGGACCGGAGGAACCGGGGAGCTCGCGCGCAGCCGACCCTATACGCGCTCGAACAGCACGAGCCGCTTCAGGATGTCGGCGGTCACGAGCCGCACGCGCACGGTGGTTCCGGACTCCATCTCGCCCTCGCAGCGCGCCGTGACCGGCGGATCGGAGAGCTGCACGGTGCCGAACGGCTTGCCGCCGCCTTGGGGACGGCCGCCGTTCTGCGAGCTCGCGATGCGGTCGAGCGGTTGGGAGGGTCGCCTGTTGCCGTTGCCGTTGCCGTTGCTGGAGCCAGACCCGTTGCCCGGACCCGCGCCGTCGTCGCTCGCTGCAGGCTTCGAGCCGGAGACCACGACGGCGTCATACTCCTGGCCGACACAGTTGACGAGCAGCGCTGCTTCGACGAGGTCGAGCGACGCGCGCTCGACTTGGGCGGCCAAGTGATCCGATGCGGCCATGAGGCCCGGGAGGGCGGGCAACGCGTTGCGGGCCCAGGCGGGTACGTCGCCGTCGTTCGCGAGAGCGTCGCAGAGCACGAGGACGAAGCGGTCGACGAGCCTCCGCAGCGGCGCCGTCGTGTGGGCGTAGGGCGCGGCGATCGCCGCCTGGACGGGATTGTCCGGGAGCACGCCGTCGAACGGCGTGTAGGTCGCGCCGCGGAAGAGCGCGGCTGCCGCGTGCAGGATCGCGAGGTGCTGCGGATCGGAGGCGTCGAGCGTGCGAAGGTACTCGCCGTACGGAACGTCTCCGTCCCAGGGGCGGCCGAGCGCGTGCGTCTGCCGGCGGAAGTGCCGCAGCGACTTCTCGTCCGGAGGCGGCATGGTGCGGAGGATCCCGACGCCGCCGTCCATCATGAGCTTCGCCGCCGCCATGCCGGTCATGAGCGAGATCTGCGCGTTCCAGTCCTCCACCGGGCGCTGCGCGGCCGCCTCGATGCGGTAGCCGCCGTCGTCCGTGGGAACGACTTCCTGCTCGGGGAGATTGAGGCTGGCCCCGCCGCGCGCTCTTTCGAGGGCCACGCGCTTGAGCCCTACCTCCTTGAGCAGCATGAGGGGTTCGACGGCGGTTCCCGCGTCGATCTGGGCCTGCACGTCGGCGTAGTTGAGCTTCGCCCGGCTCCGGACCCGGGCCCGCCTGAGGTCGACGTCGGTGACCTCGCCGTCCGCGCCGAGCCGGAAGTCCCAGACGAACGCCCCGCGCACGGTGTCCGCGAGGAGGCTCCCGGCGTCGTCGGTGATGTCGCGCGGATGGAGCGGGACCTTCTCGTCGGCGGCGTAGATGGTCTGACCGCGGCGCCGCGTTTCGGCGTCGAGCTCGCCGTCGGGCCGCACGAAGGCTGGGACGTCCGCGATCGCGTAGCGCACTCGATAGCCGGCGCCGTCGCGTTCGAGGTGGAGGGCTTGGTCGAGGTCGGTCGATGCGGGCGGATCGATCGTGACGAAGTCGACGTGGGTCTCGTCGGCGTCGGGCAGCCGAAGGGAGGCGATGGCGGCCTCGGCGTCGGCGAGGGCCGCCGAGGGGTACTCCGATGCGAGCTGGAACTCTTCGCGGAGCGCGGCGAACGCAGCCACGATGGCCGCGCGTCCTGCGTCGGACTGCGCGGTCGCGGCTCTCGCCGGCTTCGGGACAAAGTGTGATTGGCCCACGAGCGTCAGCCTAGACCCGAGGGCCGACAACGCAAGTCTTACGAGTTCAGGGCCCATGCCGGCGAGGGGCCTGGTCCCGGTCTGCGAAGGCTGGGAGCCGGTGGGGGGCGCGTCCCGTGGGTGGGACACCCACCGGACCTGACCCCTGAACGGCTAGAGCGCGTCCTGGCCGAACCGGCGCGGGTGGGCAGGGAACACGCCGAGGATGCGCAGCTCGGTCGAGAAGAACGCGAGCTCCTCTAGGGCCCGCGCGAGCGGGGGCTCGTCGGGATGGCCCTCGACGTCGACCATGAACATCGTCGCGGCGAACTTGCCGTCCACCATGTAGCTCTCGAGCCGGGTCATGTTGACGCCGTTCGTCGCGAAGCCGCCGAGCGCCTTGTAGAGCGCTGCCGGGATGTTCTTGACCCGGAACACGAAGCTCGTCACGAAGGGCTCGCTGCCCGCCTCGGGGTACGGCCTCGGAGGAGCGAGGATCACGAAGCGCGTCGTGTTGTGCCTGTGGTCCTCGATGTCCGACGCGAGCACTTCGAGGCCGTAGCGCTCCGCCGCGAGCGGCGGGGCAATCGAGAGCTTCGTCGGGTCGCCCCACTCCGAGACCTCGCGCGCGGAACCCGCGGTGTCTCCGGCCACGACGGGGGTGAGTCCGTGGGCCCGGATGAATCCACGGCACTGCGCGAGCGCGTGCACGTGGCTGTGAACCTCGCGCGCTCCCTCGATGCTCGCGCCCGGAATGCCCATGAGGCTGAAGCGGATCCGCAGGAAGTGCTCGCCGATGATCTGGAGCGATGTCGTCGGGAGCAGGAGATGGATGTCCGCGACGCGCCCCGCGACCGTGTTGTCGATCGGGATCATGGCGTAGTCCGCCTCGCCGCCGTCGACGGCAGCGAACGCGTCCTCGAAGGTTGCGCACGCGAGCGCGTCGGCGCTCGGGAACGCTTCGAGGGCGGCCATATGCGAGTTCGCACCGGGCTCGCCCTGGTACGCGACGACGGTCATGCGTGCGCCGCGCCGCGAGCGAGGGCCGGCAGCTGCCCGCGGAGCCGGGCGGCGGCGTCCGCGGGATCGTCGGCGTCCGTGACGGCGCGGACGACGACGACGCGGCTCGCCCCAGCGTCGACGACCGCACCGACGTTCGAGTGGTCGATCCCGCCGATCGCGAACCACGGGAGCGTGGGCGCGCCCCCGTCGACGGCCTCTGCCGTGCGGCGTGCCGCATACTCGACGAGGCCGAGGCCGACCGGCGTCCGTCCCGGCTTCGTCGGGGTGGCCCACAGCGGCCCGGTGCAGAAGTACGAAAGGCCCGCGGCGCCGTCGGGTGCGGAGCCGGGAGCAGCGGCGGCGAGCGCGGCGTCGACCTGCTCAGGTGAGTGGGTCGAAAGCCCGACGGCGACCGAGTCGCCGAGGACGCGGCGCACGGCGAGCAGGGGAAGGTCCTTCTGCCCCACGTGGAACACGGGTGCGCCGGAGAGCAGGGCGATGTCGGCTCGGTCGTTGACGGCCCACAGCTTCCCATGACGCTCGGCCGTCTCGCGCAGCACCTCGAGGAGCTCGAGTTCCTCGGCCGCTTCGATCTGCTTGTCGCGGAGCTGGATGATGTCGACGCCGCCGGAGAACGCCGCGTCCACGAAGGCCGCGAAGTCGCCGCGGTCAGTCCGGGCGTCGGTGCACACGTAAAGCTGGGCGTCGAGCAATTGCATGGCAACTAGACTAGTCCTCAGTACTGCGGGAGCCCGCGAGTGTGACACCCCTTCCGATCCCCGCCTTCAGCGGCGGAGGGCGCACCATGAGTCGGGCTGAGAGGGCTTCGTGCCGACCGTGAGAACCTGATCCGGGTTGTGCCGGCGTAGGGAAGGACAGCGAATTCATGGACGGACGCGAGGCGGTGCCCCCCACGGTGCAAGCCGACGTCGCCGTCGTCGGCGGCGGCGTCGTGGGTCTCGGGATCGCATGGGAGGCCGCACGGTCGGGGCGGAGCGTCGTCGTCGTCGACCCCGCGCCGGGCACGGGCGCGAGCTTCGCGGCGGCCGGCATGCTCGCCGCCGTGAGCGAGTACCACTACCAGGAAGAGGACCTGCTCGGCCTCACGCTCGAGTCGGCGCGGCTGTGGCCCGGATTCGCCGGCTCGCTCGGAGCGGAGACCGGCTATCAGAGCACGCCGACGCTGTGCGTCGCGGGCGACGCCGCTGATCGCCAGGCGCTCGCGGACCTCCGAGCGGTCCAAGAGGCCCACGGGCTCGGTGTCCGGGCGCTCACGGTCCGCGAAGCCCGGTCGCTTGAGCCGATGCTCGCGCCGGCGATCGCGGGGGCATTCGAGATCTCGGCAGACCACCAGGTCGACCCGCGCCGCCTCGTCGCGGCGATTCTGGGCCGCCTCGGCGAGGACCGCATCGTGCGGCGCCGGGCCCAGGCCCTCGTCTGGGCGGGCGGAGCGGGAGATGCCCGCGTGGTGGGCGTCCTGCTCGACGACGGACGCGAAGTGCGCGCGGGGGAGACGATCGTCGCGAACGCGATCGGTGCCCGAGATCTCGCGGGGCTTCCTGTCCCGCTCCCGCTGCGGCCCGTGTACGGCGACATCCTGCGGCTGCGCGTGCCCGAGAGCCTGCGTCCGCTCGTGACGGCGACGGTGCGCGGCCTCGTGCGGGGCAAGCCCGTCTATCTCGTGCCGCGTGAGGACGGGACGCTCGTGATCGGCGCGACGCAGCGCGAGGACGGCTCGGATGCCGTGTCCGCGGGCGGCGTCTACGAGCTTTTGCGCGATGCACAGGCCCTCGTCCCGGCCGTCGCCGAGCTCGAGCTGTACGAGACGACCGCCCGGGCCCGCCCCGGCACCCCCGACAACGCGCCGCTCCTCGGACGAGTCGCCGCAGGCTTCGGCCCGGCAGGGGCGGCGGACGACGGCGGTCACGTCCCGGGCCTCATCGTCGCGACGGGCTTCTTCCGCCACGGAGTCCTGCTGACGCCCGCCGCCGCACGGATCTGCGTCGAACTGCTCGACGGCCGCACCGAAGAACGCTGGGACGCATTCCGCCCGGACCGCTTCGCCCGGATTCCGCACGAGACCCACGCTTCCTACGGGAGGACAGCATGAATTCCTCGACCACGACGCTCACCGTGAGCGTCAACGGCGAGCCCCGAGACTTCGCGCCCGGCTCGACCGTGCTCGATCTCGTCGCGGCGACGACCGGCCGCGAGATCGGCGCCGACGGGCGGCCGGCCGACGGCGGGCGCCTGGGTGTCGCCGTCGCCCTCAATTCGGAGGTGGTACCCCGCGCCCGCTGGGCCGCCACCCCGCTCGCGGCGGGCGACGCCGTCGAGCTCGTGACAGCCATGCAAGGAGGCTGATGTGGATATCCGGACCGATACCGCGGCTGGCGCCGTGGGGCGCGAACCGCTTCTCGCCGACGATCCGTTCGTCGTCGACGGCGTCGAGCTGGGCTCGCGGCTCATCATGGGCACCGGCGGGGCGCCCAGCCTCGACGGGCTCGGCGATGCCCTCGAGGCCTCGGGCACCGAGCTCACGACCGTTGCGATGCGCCGCTTCTCGCCGGCCGAGCAGGGCTCGCTGTTTCAGCTGCTCGTCGACAAGGGGATCCGCATTCTGCCGAACACCGCGGGCTGCTTCACGGCGCGCGACGCGGTGCTCACCGCCGAGCTCGCGCGGGAGGCGCTCGAGACGGACTGGGTCAAGCTCGAAGTCATCGCGGACGAGACGACCCTCCTGCCCGACCCGATCGAGCTTGCCGACGCGACCGAGCAGCTCGTGGGGCGCGGCTTCAAGGTCTTCGCGTACACGAACGACGACCCCGTGCTCGCGCGCCGGCTCGAGCAGCTCGGCGCCGTCGCCGTCATGCCGCTCGGCGCCCCGATCGGGACGGGACTCGGGATCCTCAACCCGCACAACATCGAGCTCATCGTCGCGCGGGCCGAGGTGCCCGTGGTCCTCGACGCGGGGATCGGCACCGCCTCGGACGCCGCACTCGCGATGGAGCTCGGCTGCGACGCAGTGCTCCTCGCGTCCGCCGTCACCCGCGCCCAGGATCCCGTGCGGATGGCGGCCGCCTTCCGCCACGCCGTCGCTGCCGGCCGTCTCGCGTCGAAGGCCGGGCGCATCCCGAGGCGCGACCACGCGCTCGCCTCGAGCCCCCTGGAGGGGCGGGCGCAGTTCCTCTAGCCGGGACGGGCATCCTGAGGTCGTTATTTGGGCTTCCGCGGCTTCAGGCGACGAAGCAGGACAACGAGACCGACCGCCAGGATTCCCGCTCCGAGCGCCCAGCTGGGGCCCGCCAAGGGCCAGAGGATCGCGAAGGGCGCGAATCCCGTGAGGAAGATGATCCCCCGCCTGCCCGCATGAGGTGCGTTCATGATTCGACGCTACGTCGAGTGGCAGGCCACTGACGCCTCTCGGGCGCATCGGTCTACGTGGACCGAAAGAATTGTCTAGCCCACTGAGGCCACCCCCGCCCGTGACGGCGCCGCCGGGATCGGCCTAGGCTCGAACCATGGGCGAACTCGAGGTGCTCGATGAAACGCGGCTCGCGGAGGAGCTCCAGAAGCTCCCTGACTGGCGGCACCGCCTCGGCGGGCTCGTGACGGTCTACAAGCTGCCGAGCGCGGCGGGCGCGCTCGCCTTCATCGCTGCGGTCGGCGACGTGGCCGAGGAGCTCGTCCACCATCCCGACCTGGACTGGCGCTATCGCCGCGTCTACGTGCGGTTCAGCACGCACGACGCCGGGGGAGCAGTCACGGAGAAGGACGTCGAGGCCGCGCACCGCGTGAGCCTTCACGCCGCGGCGCTCGACGCCGTGCCGGAGCCGGAGAGGTATCCGGACTCGGTCAGCCCTTGAGCAGTTTGTTGAGGTCGGCGATGTCGCGCTTCTCGCGCGATCGTTCGACGAACTTCGTGAGCACGAACGATGCGGCGACGCCGAGGGCCATGGGAAGCACCCACGGCATCCAGATGAGCCCGGACATGTAGCCCGTCCCTGCGGAGACGAGCACGATCCACACAACGCACGCGACGACGACGCCGAGCGCGACGGGCAGCATGATGCCGTACTTGCCGTGGCGGCGATCGGCGGCCCAGAGCGCGAAGCCCAAGCCGCCGGTGACGATGATGTCGATGACGAGCGACCAGACGGTCTCCACGTCGCCCCCTGTCAGAGTGCGCCGAAGCCCACGCGGCGCTGCTCTTGCACGCCGAGCTCGACGTATCCGATCACGCCGGCGGGGACGATGACCTGGCGACCCTTCTCGTCTTCGAGTCGCAGTTCCTTCTGACCGGCGATCGCCTCGGCGACGAGCTTCGCGATCACTTCGGCGTCCTGCGAGGACTCGAGCACGATCTCGCGGCCGACGTTCTGGATACCGATCTTGATTTCCACGTGGGTCTCCCTTTGCTGCGTGATGACAAGCGCGCCCGCGGCACGTGCCTCGGAGCGACTCTCTATGTGTACCTTAGGCCTCTTTGGGGAATCGAGAGATTCCGCGCCAAGCCAAACGGGAGACGAGATCGCTCGCGGCGTCGATCGGCAGATTCCCTGAGGTCTCGAGCCAGTATCGGGCGCTCACCTGGGCCATGCCCGCAAGGCCGCGCCCGAGCAGCTGGGCCTCGATCATCGGCAGCTTCGTGTCCGCTGCGATGACGCGCGCGATGGCCTCGGCGAAGCCCTTGTTGAACTTCTCGAGCCGGGACGCGACGTCAGGGTCGTTGACGAGATCGGACTCGAAGACGAGGCGATGGGCTTTGTCGTCCTTCGCGATGAACTCGTAGTACGCGCGCATGACGGCGCGCACGCGCTCGCGGTTGTCCGTCGTCGAGCCGAGCGCCGCGTCCATGAGCTCGGCGAGGGACGCGAGGTGGCTGTCGAGGAGCGCGAGGTAGAGGTCGCGTTTCGAGGGGAAATGCTGATAGAGCACGGGCTTCGAGACTTGCGCCGTCTCGGCGATGTCGTCCATTGCGGCGCCGTGATACCCGTTGGCTGCGAAGACTTCGAGCGCGGCGTTGAGGAGCTGGGCCCGCCGTTCGTCTCGGGGAAGGCGCGGGGACCGCGTGGCCGCCGCACGAGGTTCGGTGCTCACAGCTCCACCTTTCTCCCGCCAGCTGGCCCCACACGGACCCGCCGGTAGTCATACTCTACCCGCGGGTCACATGGACTGCGGCATTGACGGCACGCGGGGAATACGCTGGAGTCATGTCCCCCATTTCCGTTCCGACCCTGCTTCCGCCGCTTGTGGAGCCCGGCGAGCCGCTCACGCCGGACGAGGTGCAGCGCTACTCGCGGCACGTCATCATCCCTGAGATCGGCGATCTCGGGCAGCGGCGGCTCAAGAATGCGAAGGTCCTCGTGATCGGCGCCGGCGGCCTCGGCTCGCCCGCGCTCCTGTATCTTGCGGCCGCGGGCGTCGGAACCCTGGGCATCGTCGACGACGACGCCGTCGAGCTGAGCAATCTCCAACGGCAGGTCATCCACGGGGTCGCTGACGTCGGGCGCCCCAAGGCACACTCGGCGCGGGACGCGATCCGGGAGCTCAATCCGCTCGTCGACGTCCGGCTCCACGAGGTGTACCTCGACGCGTCCAACGCGCTCGAGATCTTCGCGGGCTACGACCTCATCCTCGACGGGACCGACAACTTCGCGACGCGCTACCTCGTCAACGATGCCGCGGCGATCCTCGGCAAGCCGTACGTGTGGGGTTCCATCTTCCGTTTCGACGGCCAGGTGAGCGTGTTCTGGGAGAAGCACGGCCCGACGTACCGCGACCTGTACCCCGAAGCGCCTCCGGCTGGTTCCGTGCCGTCGTGCGGCGAGGGCGGCGTGTACGGCATGCTGTGCGCGTCGATCGGCGCGTCCATGGTGACGGAGGCCGTCAAGCTCATCACCGGCGTCGGCCGCACGTTGCTCGGGCGAGTCCAGCTGTACGACGCGCTGAGCGCGACCTGGCGCGAGCTGAAGGTGTCCACGGCGCCGGACGCCGAGCCGATCACCGAACTCGTCGACTACGAGGCCTTCTGCGGCGTCGCACCCGCCGCGCCTGCCCCCGCGGGGCGCACGGTCACGGCGCGCGAGCTCGCCGACATGCTCCGCGCACGCGACGCCGGCCAGGCCGATTTCGAGCTCATCGACGTCCGGGAGCCCGGCGAGCACGCGATGGTGAGCATCCCCGGGTCTCGGCTCATCCCGCAGGGGCGGCTGCTCTCGGGTGAGGCCTGGGGCGAGCTACCCCGCGACCGGAGCGTCGTGTTCCACTGCAAGTCAGGCGCGCGCTCCGCCAATGTGCTCGCCGCGGCGGAGGCCGCCGGCTTCACGGCGGTCAGCCACCTCGAGGGCGGCGTGCTGGCTTGGGTGCGCGAGATCGAGCCGGACAAGCCGACCTACTGATTCCTCAGCCACAGGGCCTTCTGGCCGGTCGTCGGCTGCCCTGCGGGCGCGAGCGGCGTGGGGGAGGACTCGGGGCCCGCGGCGAGGAACGCGGAGTCGCCGAGCGCGGCAAGGGCGTCTTCGGCGCGGGTGTCCAGGCTGGGATCCGCGTCGCCGAGCTCGCGCGTGACGCTGATCATGAGGCCTTGGCCGTACGCCATGAGCTTCATGATCCGGAACACCCGCCCGTTCTGCGGCCTGATGGTCCCGACGAAGCCGACCGTGCGGCTCGCGAGGCTCTTCGGCGGCGGGACCGAGGTGAACTCGAGCTTGGCCCGATTTCCGTTGACGACGACGTCGTGGCGCGGGCACGTCCGCACGAACTCCGTGAGCTCGCGGAGCGCCTGAGAGTAGGACCGTTCGGGGTCGGTGACAACGGAGACGAAGGTCCAGCTGCCCTCCTCGCCTGACGCGCCGGACCTCGAGACGGGCGAGACCGGGACGAGCGTGTGCTTCAGGAGCGTTTCGCACGCGGAAGGCCGGAACTGGTCAAGAGGGGCGTAGAGGGTCCCGCTCCAGTACGACGCGCTCTCTTCGTCCCCGTTGACGAGCCGCAGGGGTGTGCCGTCCGCGCCGTGGATCGCGGTGACGATGCGCTCGAGCTCGGACACCGAGCGCTGCGGCGAGGCGTAGCCTCCGTGGTTGGGAGTGGGCGAGGCGGATGCGCTCGGCGCCGATGCCTCGGCGGACGACGGCGCACTGGGCCTTGCGTGGATCACGGCGGGCAGGAGCGGAATGCACCCCGTGAGGAGGACGACGGCGGAGCCCGCGAGAGCGGCAATCCTCCAGATGCGCAGCGCAACGCCGCGACGCGATCTCAGCGATGTCGAGGCGCGAGCGCCCACGGCCTTCCCCCCATTCATGCGGATGTGGGGGATACATTATCCGCCCCGCGGCGGGACGGCGAGACCTCAGCCCGCGCGGGAGTGGTCGACCGGGCAGTCCTCTGCCGCGCCGACCTCGCTCGGGGCCTCATCGCCGGAGGCCTCATCGCCGAGGGCATCCGCGACGACGGACGGCAGGTCGATGCTGATGCCGTAGAGCGCGTCGAGCGCCGCGAGGTATTCGGCCTCGCGGCCCTGGGCCGCGAGCTCGCGCGCGCGAACAGTCGGGGTGTGGAGGAGCTGTTTGACCATGCGCCGCATCGCGAACTCGACTTCTTCCGCGGCGGCCGTGCAGCCGTGGCGCGCCCGGACCTTCTCGATCTCGGAGTCGAGGACGGCCATCGTGTGGCGGCGGAGCGCGACGATCGCGGCGTCTGCCTGGCGGGCCTGCCGCTGCGCCTCGAAGTCGGCCGCCGCCGCGCCGACGATCCTGCTCGCCTCGATGAGGGCCTCCGCCTGCTCTTGCGGGGCCGCGAGACGGACCGACTCGAGCGTCACGAGCTCGATGCCGTCGAGCGAGCCGACGGCGGGGTCGAAATCGTGCGTCAGGGCGAGGTCGATGACGATGAGCTGTCGCGGCGACTCGGAGCGGATGGCTGCGAGCTCGACGGCCTCCATCGGCGTCGTCGACCCGCTGCATCCGATGAGGATGTCGGCGTCGGCGATCGCTTCGGGGAGCTGTTCCCCCGAGAGGGCGACGCCGCCGCGCGCGGCCGCAAACTCCTCTGCGCGGCCCGACGACGAATAGACGTCGACGCTCAGGCACCCGCGCTCGCGCAGGAGGGCCATGGTCGCACCCGCGTACGCGCCTGTTCCGAAGAGGACGGCACGCTTTGAGGACCAGTCGGGGTCGTCGGCGAGGTCGGCCGCGAGATCGAGGGCGACGGAGACGATCGAGAGGCCGCGGCTGCCGAGCGCGGTCTGCGTCGCGACGTCCTTCGCGGTGCGGGAGGCCGCCTGGAAGAGGCGCACGAGCGGCGGGCTTGCCGTGCCGTCTTCCTGGGCCGAAATGAGCGCGCGGCGCACTTGGCCCGCGATCTCCCGTTCGCCGACGACGGCGGAGTCGAGTCCCGAGCTCACCGCGAAGAGATGTCGCGCGACGTCGGCGCCTTCGTGCGTGCGGAACGCGTCCGACACGGTCCGCTCGGGGAGGCCGCTTCGCTGGCTGATCTCGGCCACGACCGCAGAACGCGCCGCCTCGAGGTCCTCGGGCGCGGGCGCCTCGGCGTAGATCTCGAAGCGATTGCACGTCGCGAGGACCACGGTGCCGGAAACCGTGGCGGAGTGGGAGGCGGACGAGGCCACAGTGGCAGCACCGTTGCTCAGGAGAGCAACGGTTTCAAGGTTCAGATCGGCGTGAGTCGCCACCATCGAGAAAACAACCACAGCCCGTCCATCATAGCTTTTCGATCCGATGTAGAACACGGAGCTTCCGCGCCCGCGTCGGGGCGCCGAACGTGACAGGCTGTCAGTATCGAGGCTTGCCCGCTCTGAGACAATCGCCGTATGACCCTCAGCCCTGACCACCCCCTCAAGGACGGCCGGACGGCGCAGTCTCCACTCATCACCGCCTATCGCGGGGGGCGTCCGAACCAGCATCCTGTCTGGTTCATGCGGCAGGCCGGCAGGTCGCTGCCCGAATACCGCGAGGCCCGCGAGGGCTACGGCATGCTCGAAGCCTGCCTCAAGCCAGAGCTCGCGGCCGAGATCACGCTCCAGCCAGTGCGCCGGCACGGTGTCGACGCGGGCATCTTCTTCTCGGACATCGTCATTCCGCTCAAGCTCGCCGGCATCGGCGTGGACATCGTCCCGGGCGTCGGTCCTGTGCTCGAGAAGCCCATTCGAACGCCTCAGGATGTTGCGGCGCTTCCGCGTATCGACGACTCCATCTTTGCCCCCATTCGCGAAGCCGTGAGCCTCACCGTCGCGGAGCTCGGCACGACGCCGCTCATCGGCTTCGCGGGCGCGCCGTTCACGGTCGCGGCGTACATGGTCGAGGGGCGCCCCTCGCGCGACCACCTCGGTCCCCGCACCTTGATGCACGGCGACCCCGCGACCTGGCAGGCGCTCATGGAATGGACGGCCGACGCGTCTGGCCGCTTCCTGCGCGCACAGATCGACGCCGGTGCGTCGGCCGGCCAGCTTTTCGACTCGTGGGCCGGCTCGCTCGGCCTTGAGGACTACCGACGGTCCGCGGCCCCCTATTCGTCCCGAGCACTCGACCACGTTCGAGACCTCGGCGCTCCGCTCGTCCACTTCGGGACCGGGACATCGGAGCTTCTCGGCGCGATGTATGAGGTCGGCGTCGACGCAGTCGGCGTCGACTATCGCCTGCCGATCCAGGAGGCGAACCGAAGGCTCGGTGGGCGGGTCGTCCTCCAGGGCAACATCGATCCCGCGCTCCTCGCGGCGCCGTGGAACGTCCTCGAAAGCCACGTTCGCGAGATTGTCCGGCAGGGGGCGTCTGCGCCCGGCCATGTCGTCAACCTCGGCCACGGCGTTCCGCCCGAGACCGATCCCGGCGTGCTCACGCGGCTTGTCGAGCTTGTCCACTCGATCTAGGCGACGTCGATGACCTCAGGACCACACGGCGGCGGAGACGCACTTGGCGGACGGCGCGCCGTCGTCGTCGGCGGCGGCATCTCGGGCCTGTGCGCCGCGCTCGAGCTGCGCCGCGCGGGGCTCGCCGTCACCGTCCTCGAGTCGAGCGAAAGGTGGGGAGGCTGCCTCGGTGTCCACGAGGTTGCGGGACTCGCGCTCGACAGCGGAGCCGAGTCGTTCGCGACGCGCACGGACGGCGTCCGGGATCTCCTCGAGGAGCTCGGGCTCGGGGACGACATCGTCGCGCCGGATCCGTCCGGCGCGTGGGTCCAGCTCCCGGCGGGCGCCGAGGAGCTTCCCAAAGCGGGCGTGCTCGGGATTCCGTCGAACCCGTGGGACCCCGAGGTCCGTTCGGTCCTCGGACTGTGGGGGTCGCTCCGCGCGTCGCTCGATCGCCTCCTCCCGGTGCCCGTGCAGCGCGCGGAGGCGAGCGTTGCCGACGTCGTGCGGGCCCGCATGGGGCGCCGCGTTCTCGGACGGCTCGTGACGCCCGTCGTCGGGGGCGTCCACTCGGCGGACCCCGCGCTCCTCGACATCGACATGGTCGCCCCCGGCCTGCGCGCGCTCATGGCCGAGCGCGGCTCGCTCGCCGCGGCCGTGGCCGCCCAGCGAGCCCGTTCGACGGGCGGGGCGAAGGCGGGATCGGCCGTCGCCGGGCTGCGCGGGGGCATGCATCGGCTCGTCACGGCGCTCGTCGAGCGTCTCGCCTATGACGGCGTCGAGCTCGTGAACGGGGAACGTGCCGAGCGCCTCGACCGCGTGGGAGGCGGCTGGCGGGTCGGCACCGTGCAGGCGGCCCTTCCCGGCTCGGAGGGCGCGCCCGAGCGCACGTCCCACGACGCCGACCTTGTGGTCGTCGCTCTCGGCGGCCCAGCCGCCGTCGAGCTGCTTTCGGACGCCGTCCCCGAGCTCGGCGGCCACGAGCCCGTGCCCGGGCCCGAGGTCAAGCTCGTCACGCTCGTGCTGGACAAGCCAGAGCTCGACGCGCGGCCGCGTGGCACAGGCGTGCTGGTAGCCCCGCAGGTGGCCGGAGTCGAAGCCAAGGCCCTCACCCACGCGACGTCCAAATGGGCCTGGCTCGCCGACGAAGCCGGGCGCGGAACGCATGTCCTGCGGCTCTCGTATGGCCGGGCGGCCGATGTGCATTCCACCGCGCCTGAGACGGGGCCCGAGACCGACGACGAGCTCTTCCGTGCCGCGCTCGCGGACGCCTCAGCGCTTCTCACCGTGGAGATCACGTTCGAAGACGTGCTCGGCTGGGACGTTGTGCGGTGGGAGGGGAGCCTCCCGTTCGCGGCCGTGGGCCACCGGGAGCGTGTTGCAGAGATTCGACGCCGCGTGGCCGAACAGCCGGGGCTGGCCGTCGTGGGGGGCTGGGCTGCCGGCAATGGCCTCGCGTCAGTCGTCCCCGACGCGCGAGGGCAGGCGAGCCGCCTCGTGGCCGGCCCTGCGTGACGTTCATCACTTCCACGCCGTTTCTACGTTCCGTAGAGATTCCCAATTCGATTTTGCCTCGACCGAAGGAGCACACTGGAGCCATGAGCCACACTTTTGACGAATCTGTCACCAAAACGGTGACGGAGGGCGGCCCCGCCTCAGAGTCCACCGAGCCGCAGTTCTTCACCCTCTGGAGCGTCTTCGGCCGTGTCCCGGGCAGCGACGCCCCGGCAGCGAGCGCCGTCTCGGACTTCGAGTCCCTCGTGGCCCGCCTCGGCGAGAAGGGCGTCACGGTCCGCGGACTCTACGACGTCTCGGGCCTGCGCGCGGGCGCCGACGTCATGGTGTGGGTCCACGGTCCCAAGCCCGAGGAACTCCAGCAGGCCGTCCGCGACATCCGCCGCAGCGAGCTTTTCGCCGCCACCGAGCAGACGTGGAACGCGATGGGCGTCCACCGCGAGGCTGAGTTCGCCAAGAGCCACACGCCCGCGTTCTCGCGCGGGGTCGAGCCGAGCACGTGGCTCACGGTCTACCCGTTCGTCCGCTCGTACGAGTGGTACATCCTGCCGGCCGAAGAACGCTCGCGCATGCTCCGCGAGCACGGCATGCTCGGCCGCGACTTCCCGCAGGTCATCTCGAACACCGTCTCCGCGTTCGCGCTCGGCGACTGGGAGTGGATCCTTGCGCTCGAGGCGCCCGAGCTCACCGATCTCGTCGACATGATGCGACACCTGCGCTACACCGATGCGCGCAACCACGTGCGCGAGGAAGTCCCGTTCCACACCGGCCGGCGCATCTCGGCGGCCGAGGTCGTCGAGGTCCTCGCGTGACGTCGGCCGCCGGCCTCCCGGAGGGAATGCCAGTGAGCACGGACGTCAACCCCGTCACGGAGGGTGGGCGCCTCGCGCCCAAGGAGTACGACGCGATCCTGCTCGCCTCATTCGGCGGGCCTGAGGGCCAGGACGACGTCATCCCGTTCCTCCGCAACGTCACGCGCGGTCGCGGCATCCCCGACGAGCGCCTCGAAGAGGTGAGTCACCACTACCGTGCGTTCGGCGGCGTGAGCCCCATCAACGCGCAGAACCGCGCGCTCAAGGCAGCGCTCGAGGCCGAGCTCGCCGCGCGCGGCATCGACCTGCCCGTCTACTGGGGCAACCGCAACTGGGACCCGTACATCCCCGAGACGCTCGAGCGTCTGTACGACGCCGGCCACCGCCGCCTCCTCATGCTCACGACGAGCGCCTACACGTGCTACTCGAGCTGCCGCCAGTATCGCGAGGATATCGGCATGGCGCTCGCGGAGACGGGCCTCGCAGGCCGCCTCGAAGTCGACAAGGTGCGCCAGTACTTCGACCACCCGGGATTCGTCGCGCCGTTCGTCGAAGGGGCGACGGCGGGGCTCGCCCGAGTGCGCGAGGCCCTTGGTGCGGCGGACGGCTCGCGCGACCGCGAGATTCGGGTCCTCTTCTCGACCCACTCGATCCCGACCCGCGACGCCGAGGCCGCCGGACGTGCCGCGGGCGAGCCTCGCGAGTTCGAGGGCGGCTCGGCCTACGTCGCGCAGCACCTCGCGAACGCGCGCGCGATCATGGGGGCTGTGGCTCCTGACCTCGCATGGGACCTCGTCTACCAGTCCCGTTCCGGGGCGCCCCACGTGCCGTGGCTTGAGCCCGACATCAACGACCATCTCGCGTCGATCGCGGCCGGGGACGGCAAGGAATCTGCCGTCAAGGGCGTCGTCATCGTGCCGCTTGGCTTCGTGAGCGACCACATGGAGGTCGCGTGGGACCTCGACACCGAGGCCCTCGAGACGTGCATGGAGCTCGGCATCGAGGCCGTCCGCGTACCGACCCCTGGCACGCACCCGATCTTCGTCTCCGGACTCGTCGACCTCGTGTCGGAGCGGCTTCCCGAGGGCTGGCGGGGCGCACACCATATCGCCGACCGTCCCCACGTGACCGAGCTCGGCCCGTGGTACGACGTCGTTCCGGCGGGGGACTGCGAGAACTTCCGCGGTGCCAAGCCCGCGATTGCTGAAGCGGGCACAGCGATTGGATCCGGCCACGATCCGTACGCCTCGGGCGTCTCGACCGTCTCGGACTCCTCGACGGCCTCGGCGAGCGGGGCCTGACGTGAGCGTGCGCATCGGGACGCGCGGGAGCGCGCTCGCCCTCACCCAGACGCAGCAGGTCGCGGACAGGCTCGCCGCGGTCGGCGGCTTCGACGTCGAACTCGTGCGGATCAAGACCGAGGGCGACGTCCGGACCGGCTCGCTCGCCCAGCTCGGGGGCACCGGCGTCTTCGTCGCGGCGCTCCGGGAAGCCCTCCTCGCGGACCGCTGCGACGTCGCGATCCACTCGCTCAAGGACCTGCCGACGGCGGGGACTCCCGGTCTCGCACTGGGCGCCATCCCGGCTCGGGCCGACGCCCGCGACGTCCTGTGCGCACGCGACGGCCTCACGCTGGCTCAGCTGCCCGCCGGGGCGAGGGTTGGGACGGGCTCTCCGCGTCGCGCGGCACAGCTGCGTGCTGCGCGGCCCGATATCGAGGTCGTGGACATCCGCGGCAATGTCGACACGCGTCTCGGTCGCGTTCCCGGGCTCCCGGGGAACGCTGAGGGCGCTCCGGGCGACCCCAGTGCCGTGCTTGATGCAGTTGTCCTCGCCGCCGCGGGCCTCGTACGCCTCGGCCGCACGGAGGTCGTGAGCGAATACTTCGAGCCCGAGGTCATGCTGCCCGCGCCCGGCCAAGGGGCGCTCGCCGTCGAATGCCGCGCCGACGACGCGCCGGTCCGCGAGAACGGGGCGCTCGTCGAGGGCGCGGTGCAGGGCGTGCTCGCCCAGTCTCTCGCCGCAATCGACGACGCCGACACGCGCCTCGCGGTGGGCGCCGAGCGCGCGCTGCTCGCCCGGCTCGAGGCCGGATGCGCGGCACCCGTCGGCGCCTTCGCGCGTCGCAAGGGGAGCCTGCTGTACCTCGACGCGGTCGTGTGCTCGCTCGACGGGACACGAAGCCTCAGGCTCAGCAGGGCAACGGACGGACTGACCGAGGTCGGCGCACATCTTCTCGGGATCGAACTGGCCGAGGAACTGCTCGCCCAGGGCGCCGCGGACTTCGCGGACCTGGGCGCGTGAGCGTGGGCCGCGGTCCTGGCTACGGGCGGCCCCTTGCCGGCCGGCGCGTGCTCCTGACCCGCAGCCCTGACCGTGCCGGAGCGATGGCCTCGGCGCTCGCCGCAGCGGGCGCCGAGCCGCTCCTCCTCCCTCTCATCGACTTCGAGTCGGCCCGCGATGCGGGCACCCTTGAGGCTGCGCTAGCGCGGCTCGCAGCGGGCGACTACGCGTGGCTCGTTGTCAGCAGCATCACGACCGTGCGCGCGCTCAAGCAGTTCGCCGCAGAGCGGGGCGATTCGCTCCGCTCGCTCGTCCCCGAGGGGGTTCGGATCGCGACGATCGGCCCCAGTTCGGGCCGCGTGCTCGAGTCCGAGGGCCTGCGCGTCGATCTTGCACCCGAGGGGAAGCAGTCCGCTGAGGGCCTTGTCGAGCTGTGGGCCTATGCCGACGACGGCGGCGCGGCCGGGGCCGACGGTGCCGGTGCCGTGCGGGTCCTGATCCCGCAGAGCAGCCTTGCCGCCCCAACCCTGTCCGACGGACTCGTCGAGCGGGGCTGGGACGTCGACGTCGTGACCGCCTACGAGACGGTCGACTATCCAGCGGATCCCGCCCGGCGGCTCACGGCCGAACTCGCCGTCGGCACCGAGCCCAGACTTGCAGCTGAGCCCAGTCCCGCCGTCGCCCTCTCCCCGGACGAAGCGCAGGGCGAGCTGGCAGCCGGGCGTATCGACGCGGTCGTCGCGGCCTCGCCGAGCGCGGCGCAGCGCATCTGCGAGACCCTTCGACCGCTCGACGCCACGCGACTCGTCGCGATCGGCCAGCCGACGGCCGCCGAACTCCGATCGCTCGGCGTCGACGTCGCGGCGACCGCGACCAGGCCGACCCCCGAGGGCATCGTCGACGCCGTCGTCGAGGCACTCTTACGGCCGCCCCGGCCTTCTGTCCCGCCGCCCAACTGATCCCGCCCCGATCTCCCGTCCCGCCGCCCAGTTGATCCCGCCCACCCGCCCCTAGGACACCCCATGAGCTTCCCGCACCACCGCCCGCGCCGCCTGCGCCAGACGCCTGCACTGCGCCGCCTCGTCGCCGAGCATCGCCTTCACCCGGCGGAGCTCATCCTCCCCGCGTTCATCCGCGAGGGCCTGAGCGAGCCCGCCCCGATCCAGTCGATGCCCGGCGTCGTCCAGCACACGACCGAGACCCTCAAGCGCGCCGCGGCCGAGGCCGCCGAGCTCGGGCTCGGGGGCATCATGCTGTTCGGCGTCCCCGAGGAGCGCGACGCCGTCGGCTCGGCGTCCCTCGATCCCGACGGCGTCCTCAATGCCGCGATCCGGGACGTTCGCGCCGAGGTGGGGGACTCGCTCGTCGTCATGAGCGACGTGTGCCTCGACGAGTTCACCGATCACGGGCACTGCGGCGTGCTCGACGCACAGGGCCGCGTCGACAACGACGCGACGCTCGAGATCTACGCGCAGATGGCCGTCGCCCAGGCGGAGGCCGGGGCCCACGTCCTGGGGCCGAGCGGCATGATGGACGGCCAGGTCGCGGTCATCCGCCAGGCCCTTGATACGGCGGGCCGCCAGGACGTCTCTGTGCTCGCGTATGCCGCCAAGTATGCGTCCGCGTTCTACGGGCCCTTCCGGGAAGCGGTGGATTCCCAGCTCAAGGGGGATCGGCGCACGTACCAGATGGATGCCGCGAATCGGCGCGAGGCGCTCCTCGAGGTCGAGCTCGATCTCGAGGAGGGCGCGGACATGGTCATGGTCAAGCCGGCCATGAGCTACCTCGATATCCTCGCGGATGTCGCGGCGATGAGCCCCGTGCCTGTCGCGGCCTACCAGATCTCGGGGGAGTACGCGATGATCGAAGCGGCCGCCGCGAACGGCTGGATCGACCGCAAGGCGGCGATCCTTGAGTCGGTCCTCGGCATTCGTCGCGCGGGCGCCAACATGGTGCTCACGTACTGGGCGCCGGAGATCGCGCGGTGGCTCCGGGAGGCGTAGGCCGTTTTCGGGAATGATCGGGCCGAGGAGGCGGTTTCAATGCATATGCATGAAGAGAGCGAATCCAAGGTCCTCCTGGGAGTCAATACATTCGGCGATGTCGGCCTCGGGCCAGACGGGCAGCCGAAGCCGCACGCCCAAGTGATCCGCGAGGTCGTCGACGAAGGAAAGCTCGCGGACGCCGTCGGTCTCCACGCGTTCGGAGTCGGCGAGCATCACCGCAAGGACTTTGCCGTCTCCGCGCCAGAGGTGCTCCTCGCGGCCGTCGCTGCCGAGACGCGGAACATCCGCCTCGCCTCCGCGGTCACGGTGCTTTCCTCCGACGACCCCGTGCGCGTCTTCCAGCGCTTCTCAACGCTCGACGCCGTCTCCAACGGACGCGCCGAAGTCATCCTTGGGCGCGGCTCGTTCATCGAGTCTTTCCCCCTCTTCGGCTTCGACCTCGAGGACTACGAGATTCTCTTCGAGGAGAAGCTCGAGCTCTTCGACCGTGTGCGCTCGCAGCAGCCGGTGCACTGGGAGGGCCGCACGCGCGGACCGATCCAGGGCCTCACGGCGTATCCGCATCTCGAGGACGGGCTCCTCGACACGTGGATCGGCGTCGGCGGCACTCCGCAGTCCGTCGTCCGGGCGGCCCACTACGGGTACCCGGTCAGCTTCGCGATCATCGGCGGCGAGCCCGCGCGCTTCGCGCCGTTCATCGAGCTCTACAAGCGCTCGCTCGAGAAGTTCGACAAGCCGTACACCCAGCTCGCAACACACTCGCCAGGCCACATCGCGGACAGCGACGAGCAGGCCCGCGAGCAGCTGTTCCCGCATTGGCTGGCGATGCGCAACCGCATCGGCGCGGAACGCGGGTGGGGCCCCGGGAGCAGGACCGAGTTCAACGCCCAGGCGTCGCGGAACGGCGCGCTCTACGTCGGCGCCCCCGAGACCGTGGCGCGCAAGATCGCGGACACCCACAAGGTGCTCGGCACCGAGCGCTTCGACCTCAAATACTCGAGCGGAACTCTCCCGCACGACGCGATGATGCACAGCATCGAGCTCCTCGGGACGAAGGTCGCGCCGCTCGTCGCGGACATGCTCGCCTGAGCATCGGCAATTGTCGGGTTGAGCAGGGTGAGACCGCCGTTGACCCTGCCTTTCCCGACAATTGCCGTTGGTTTCGGATGGGAGAATGGGGGCCATGACCACGTCCGAGGACCTCTACGCCCGTGCCCGCTCGCTCATGCCCGGAGGCGTGAACTCGCCCGTTCGGGCCTTCGGCTCGGTCGGCGGGACGCCGCGCTTCATCGTCTCCGCGAAGGGTCCGCACGTCACGGACGCGGACGGTCGGGAGTACGTCGATCTCGTGTGTTCGTGGGGTCCCGCCCTGCTCGGCCACGCCGTCCCTGAGGTGCTCGCCGCCGTCCATGCCGCCGTCGACCGCGGTCTCTCCTTCGGCGCGTCCACGCCGGACGAAGCGGCGCTCGCCGAGCTCGTCGTCGGGCGTGTTCCCGCCGTCGAGCGCCTCCGCATGGTGTCGACGGGCACCGAGGCGACCATGACGGCGATCCGCCTCGCGCGCGGCTACACCGGCCGCGACCTTGTCGTGAAGTTCGCGGGCTGCTATCACGGGCACGTCGACGGGCTTCTCGCGGCGGCCGGCTCCGGCGTCGCGACCCTGGCCCTGCCAGGTTCCGCCGGCGTCACCGCGGCGACGGCGGCGGAGACGCTCGTGCTCCCCTACAACGATCTCGACGCCGTCGAAGCCGCGTTCGCCGAGCTCGGCTCTCGCATCGCGGCCGTCATCACGGAGGCTGCGCCCGCGAACATGGGCGTCGTGACCCCGGCTGACGGCTTCAATGCGGGCCTCCGGCGGATCACCGCCCAGAATGGCGCGCTCCTCATCGTCGACGAGGTGCTGACCGGATTCCGCGTGGGGCCCGCGGGGTACTGGGGCCTCACGGGGCAGGCCGAGGGCTGGGCCCCGGATCTCTTCACTTTCGGCAAGGTGATCGGCGGCGGCATGCCGGTTGCCGCTCTCGGCGGGCGCGCCGAGGTGATGGAATTCCTCGCCCCGCTCGGACCTGTGTACCAGGCTGGAACGCTCTCGGGTAACCCCGTCGCGATGGCGGCTGGCGTTGCGACGCTCTCGCTCGCGACCCCCGAGGTGTACGCGCACATCGACGCGCGCTCGGCAGAGCTCTCCGCGGCCCTTTCCCAGGCCCTCGCGGCTGAGGGCGTCGATCACTCGATCCAGCGCGCGGGCAACCTGTTCTCGGTCGCGTTCGGGACGTCGGAGCGCGGCGTGCGCAACTACGCCGACGCGCAGGCGCAGGAGGCGTTCCGCTACGGGCCGTTCTTCCACTCGATGCTCGATTCCGGCGTCTACCTCCCGCCGAGCGTCTTCGAGGCATGGTTCCTGTCCGCGGCGCACGACGACGCCGCGATGGCCCGCGTCGTCGACGCCCTCCCGGCCGCGGCGAAGGCTGCGGCGTCGGCGACTACGGGGGAGTAGCCGGGCGAGCGATTCGGCCAGGCGTTCGGCGAGATGTAGCCGCGCATCCGCCCATCGCGACGCGAGGCCACTTCTCGCCCTACGCGTGGCCCATGAGCGCCGCCGCCTGTTCGGCCAGGAGCACGCCGCCGAAGCCGAGCATGATGATTCCGCTCGCGAGCGTCACGAACTGCGCCCGGCGCGGCGTGGCACTGAGCAGGCGCCGCGCCGCGACGGCGACAAGCCCGTAGACGACGACGGAGATCGCCACGTGCGTGAGGCCCATGGCCGCGGTCTGCAGCGGGACGGGCACGGCTGAGCCCGCCCGGACGAACTGCGGCATGACCGCGAGGAACAGGAGGAAGCCCTTGGGATTGATGCCGCTCGTTCCGGCTCCTCGGAGGAAGTCCCTGAGCGGGTTCGTTGATCGCATGCCCGCCGTCCCGCAGTCGGTGCGGTAGCCCGCCGCGCGCCAGCCGCGCGCCGTCGTCGTCCCGAGCCACAGGAGGTACACCGCTCCGGCGACCGCGAGCCACGCGACGAGCTCGGGCCGCGCAGCGAGGAGGACCCCGAGCCCGGTCGCGACGAGCGCGGTGTGACCGAGATAGCCCGCACACAGCCCCGCGACCGAGGGCGCCGCAGAGCCGCCGCGAATCCCGGCCGCGATCGTGTAGGCCCAGTCGGCGCCCGGCGTCAGGACGAGGGTGAGGGAGACGGCCGCGAAGCCCAGGAACGGTGTGAGATCCATGAAGCAAGAGTAGGGATTTTCTCGCACAAGGTGCTCACCAATTCTCGCTTGCGGGAGTGTCTCAGGAGTAGATTCTACCCATGATCGACAACCTCGACCGCAGTATCTTGCGCATCCTCCAGTCGGACGGCCGGATGACCGCGACCGCCCTGGCCTCGAAGGTCGGTCTCACGCTCGCTCCGTGCCATCGTCGGCTCAAGGACCTCGAGTCCGAGGGGGTCATCCGGGGATATCGCGCCGAGGTCGATCCCGCGAAGGTGGGCCTCGGCTTCGGGACGATGGTCTTCGCGACCCTCCGCGAAACGTCACGCGAGGCGATTCAGGCCTTCGAGGCCGCGGTCGTCGCGGAGCCGCAGGTCGTCGAGGCATATCGGCTCTTCGGCGATCCCGACTATCTCCTCAAGTGCGTCGCCGAGGACCTCCCGGGCTATCAGCGGCTCTATGACGAGCGCCTCGCCGCGCTGCCCGGCCTCGCGAAGCTTTCGTCGACCATCGTCATGCGGGATCTCAAAGGCTCCGGCGGGCTCCCGCTCTAGGCGCTCGGGTTCAACGACAACGGGCGACGGCGGCACTCGCGTGAGTGCCGCCGTCGCCCGTGGTTCTGGGTCGCCGGAGTTCTAGAGGACGTCGCTCAGGAAGCGCTGGAGGCGATCCGTGCGCGGGTCCCCGAACATCTGCTCGGGCGCGCCGCTCTCGACCACGACGCCGCCGTCCATGAACGTCACGGTATCCGAGACGTTGCGCGAAAAGCCCATCTCGTGCGTCACGACGACCATCGTCATGCCGCTCTGCGCGAGGTCGGCCATAAGGGCGAGGATGCCCTTGACGAGCTCGGGATCGAGGGCCGATGTGGCCTCGTCGAAGAACATGACCTCGGGCTTCATGGCGAGCGCGCGGGCGATGGCCACGCGCTGCTGCTGGCCACCCGAGAGCGTCGCCGGCCGCACCTCGGCCTTGTGCTTGAGGCCCACGAGGTCGAGCTGGGCGAGGGCCTCGTCGCGCGCCTGATCCTTGGGGAGCCCGCGCAGCTTCCGCAGCGCAAACGCGACGTTCTCGCCGACACTCTTGTGCGGGAAGAGGTTGAACTGCTGGAACACCATGCCGATGCGGCGGCGCAGCTCGTCCGGGTTGTCCTTGAGCACGGACTTGCCGTCGAGCAGGATGTCGCCGGCGTCCGGCTCGATGAGCCGATTCATGACGCGCAGAAGCGTCGACTTTCCCGAGCCTGAGGGGCCGATGACCGAAGCCGTGGAGCCCGCCGGGACGTTGAGGTCAATCCCGCGCAGCACTTTGTTGCTCCCAAAGGCGAGGTGGATCCCCTTCGCCTCGAGGGAGCCGGAAGCGAACTGGCTCACCGAAGTCGCGTGGCTCATGCGCGGGCTCCCTTCCCGACGACGGCGGCGGCCTCGTCCGGTTCCTGTTTCTCAGCGTTGTTTTTGGCCCGGCCCGTGCGGAGACGTGCGTCGATGTAGTTGACGACGTGCGTCAGGGGGATCGTCATCGCGAGGTAGAAGATCGCGGCCGCGACGTACGGGGACAGGTTGCCCGTGTTGGCGGCGACATCCTGCCCGATCTGGAACAGCTCCCGCTCATGGGACGTGACGCCGATCGTGAAGACGAGGGACGAGTCCTTGATGAGCGCGATGAACTGGTTCATGAGCGCCGGAAGAACGCGGCGGACGCCCTGCGGGACGACGATGAGCCGCATCGACGGTCCGTAGCCGAAACCAAGTGCGCGCGAGGCCTCGAGCTGGCCCTTGTCGACGCTCTGGATGCCCGAGCGGAAGATCTCGCCGATGTATGCCGCCGAGATGAGTGAAAGCGCCGCGACGCCCATCGGGTATGGGCTCGTGATCCCGGTGAACTGGCGCAGGATCGGCCCAAACCCGAGGCTGATCGCGAGGATGGTGAGGATCGCCGGGAGTCCACGGAACACGTCCGTGTACCCCCGGGCGATCCATCGGGCCACAGGATTCCGCGAGATGCCCATGACGGCCAGGGCCAAGCCGAGCAGCGTGCCGACGATCCCCGAGGAGATCGCGAGCACGAGCGTGTTTGGCAGGCCGATCGTGAACATCGCGGGCAGCACCTCGCCGATGACCTTCCAGTCGAAGAAGGTTTCGCCGAGCTTGTTCAGGTAATCCATGTGGCGCCTGTTCTCCGGTTACTTGGCCGCAGTGACCTGGACGGCCTTGCTGCCCGGCTTCCAGCCTTCGGGGGTCTGCTCCTTGAGCGTGGGACGGTCCTGGTACCACTGAGCGGAGAGCTTGGACCACGTGCCGTCGGCGATCACGGCGTCGAGGGCCGAGTTGAGGGCCTCGAGGAGTGCGGGGTTGTCCTTCGCGACGGCGTAGGCCGTGAAGTTCTGGGTGTTGACCTTCTTCTGGGCGATGACAGTGCCGTCGCCCTGCTTGACCTGACCCTCGGCCTGCTGCGACGGGGCAACCCACGCGTCGACCTGGCCGCTCTTCACGTTCGCGTAGACCGTGTTGTAGTCCGGGAAGCGGACCGGGTCGAGCTTGAGCGTGTTGGTCACGAAGTCGTCCTGGACCGTGCCCTGCACGACGCCGATGCGCACGCCCTGCTTGAGGTCGTCGAAAGTCTTCACCTTCGCGCCGTCCTTGGTCACGATCGCCATGTAGCCGTAGTCGTAGCCGTTCGTGAACGCGACGGTCTCGCGGCGGGCGTCCGTCGTCGAGATCGAGGACGAGCCCATGTCGAACTGCTTCGTCTTGACCTGGGCGAGGAGGCTCTGGAACTTCGTCGAGACGAACTCGACCTTGAGCCCGAGCTTCGCGGCCATGGCCTTGAGCAGCTCGTTGTCGTAGCCGGTGAACTCGCCCGTGTTCTTGTCGATGAAGATGTTCGGCGGCGCGTCAGAGAGCGTTCCGACCTTGATCGTGCCGGGCGTGATGAGGCCGAGCTTCGACGTGTCGATCTTGTCCAGCGGGGTCACCGAAGCCGTCGTGTACTTGTCGGTGGACTGCTTGTCCGAGCCCTTGAGCGCGTCGGTCGGGGTTCCCGAGGGGGTGCCGGTGGACGCGCCGCCGCACGCGGCGAGCGTGAGCGCGAGGACAGCTGCGACGGGGGCGGCCGCGAGCCACTTGGGTGCCTTGAGCTTCATGGAGCCTCTTTCGTGATGAGAACGCTGGACACACGCATCCGCAAGGAGCGGGACGCAAATGTGTCAGGGCTGCATACCATTATGGGTGGGAGGCTTGAAACAATTTTTCGGGGAACATATTTCGAAACATGCCGGAAACTGCCGAATTATCTTCGATTGAAGCTGATGTGTGGCTGTGAGTCGAAGGTTGCTGGGCGCTTGCTGTGAATCCGTGACTGGTCGCTCCCCGGCGTCGACAGCGCAATCAGGTTGTGAGATGTATCTCACTCGTGCGTGGAGCGAGGCGCGGGCGCCGAGAATCTGCGCCTAAAATCCGCCGCGGCTCGCGTCGGCGGGGGTGAGCACAGGCCAATCGCCCTCCACCACTGCGGCGGGCTTCGTGCGCCGCAGATAGGACTGGAAGTCAGCGGCCTGCTCGAGGGACCAGTCGACTTGGCTTCGGTGCAGGGCGGGGGCGGGCTTGTTGAGCTCCGGGAAGCGGCTCGCCATCGCGTCGAGCAGCTGGGCCGCCGCGAGCGCGTCTGCCGCCGACGTGTGAGCGTCGCGGAGTACGACGCCATATTGCTCGCACAGTGCGCCCAATGTCCGCTTCCCCTTGCGGAAGCGCTCGACCTGCTTGTTGATGACATACGGGTCCAGCACGGGGAATCGTGTGAGCTGGGGCAGGCCATGGCGCGCACACTCCGCCGCCATCACGGTGAAGTCGTAGGCAGCGTTGAAGGCGACGACCGGGATGCCCTCGTCGAACAGCTTCTGGAGCGTTGCCGCGACCTCCGCGACGACGTCGGCCGCGGGCTGTCCCTCGGCGCGCGCCTTCTCGGTCGTGATGCCGTGGACCTCTGCGGCCTCAGTGGGGATTTCGACTCCTGGATCCGCGAGCCACTCGTACTCGGATTCGACCGACCCATCCGCGGCGAGCACGACGATGCTCGCAGTCACGATGCGGGCTGCGCGCGAGTTACGGCCGGTCGTCTCGAGGTCGAACGCTGCCCTTGCACTGCTGCTCCACGTCATGTCCCACACGCTAACGGGAGGGGCCGACAATCTAACGGGAGGCTCGCCGGGCCCTTGCCGAGGTGCTCGCGAGTCGGAGGTTCCGCCCAGGCCGGGAGCCGCCCACCTCAGGCGACGGCCGCGAAGGTGACAGGCAGCGTGGCCGAGGAGTTGGAGGCGGTCAGAAGCCGAGGAGGCGAGCCGCGAGCGCGTAAGTCCCCCAGAGCCCCGCGGCCGTGAGGATGCCGAGGTAGAGGAGCACGAGCCTCGTGTCGCGGAGGAAGCACTTCGAGGTGGTCAGGCCTGCGCGCCGGGCCTTCGCGTAGCCGACGAACCCGATGGCAGAGAACACCACGAGCGCGGGCGGGCCTGCCAGCCATCCCAGGAGGGCGATGGTGGCGAAGATGCACAGTCGCAGCGGATCGAAGGGCGGCGAGTCCTGCGGCGGCGGCGCGGGCTCGGGCTGGGTGCCGTTCCGCGGACCGACAAGGTGCGACGGCGACGGGCCCTCGGCGATGCGCCGTGCGTCAGAATCGGCGCTCATGAGGCTTCTCGGGCGCTGCTCGGTGCTTGGATAAGACGCAGGGTGGGCAGGGGCAGGCCGGTCGCGGTGCTGATCCGCTGTCTGGCGAGTGCGGGCCAGGCCTGGACGGCGCAGAAGGGGGCGCACTGGTGCTTGCCGGCGTCGCTCTTGGTGCCTACGTGGACGCAGCATTGGCGCAGGCGCTCCTCGATCATGGTCGAGATGTCCATGAACGGCTTGACGGTGATGCGGGTGACGCGCTCGGCCAGGAGCCTGCGGAGGCGCTGCTGCTGGCCGGGGAGCCAGCCGGCCGCGAGGGTGGCCAGCGTGCCGATGCCGAGGTCGCACTGGGTGCAGATGTTCTTCCAGAGGTCCGCCGTGCTCGGATGCGAGAGCGAGGACTGCTCGCTCAGCAGGTCGAGAAGCGACGATTTCATGAGCGAGCGCAGGCTGAGCGGGATGGCGCTGTCGGCGATCCGGTTGGCGATGCTGTCGGGGTCGATCTCGAGCCAGGCGAGCAACTGGTCGTGCCCGATCAGGGCGGTCAGGGACCGCCAGACGCCCGAGTCGTCCTTGAGCATGTAGCCCACGGAGGCGCAGTGCGGGTGCGAGCAGGGCAGCGCCGTGAGGTCGTGCCACGCCACCACCCCGCCGGTCTGCTCCTCCAGGCGCGCCAGTACCCCGGTGTGGGTTAGCCGGTCCCCGGGATCGATGCCGTGTCCCCGCCCCGAGCCGAACACCGGCTGCAGCGCGACCCCGCCTATGAACGGGGTCTCCAAGGCGCGCAGGACGACGGCGCCGATCTCGCCGTCGTTCACGCCCAGGGCCGCCGTCATCGTCAGGGTCGTGAAGACCCCCGCCTCGGACAGGCGCGAGATCGCGGCGTCCTTGAATCGCGTCAGGTCGCCCCCGCGATGGTGGATGGAGGTCTCCTTGGACGGGCCGTCGTACTGGAGGTAGACCTCGACCCGTTCACGATGCCTCTCCAGCAGGGCCAGCAGCTCGTCGTCGGTCGCGATGAGCATCCCATTGCTGTTCACCATGATCCGCACGATCGGCCGGGCGACCAGCTCGTCGAGGAGTTCGGCGAGATGAGGATAGAGCGTCGGCTCGCCGCCGGAGAGCATGAGCACGTCGAGGCGCCCGTTCTCGCGGGCCAGCCGGGCATCGACGTTCGCGAGGACCTCGGCGAGCGGGGCCACGCCCTGCAGCTGCGGGCCGGACGCCGTGAAGCACGTCGGGCAGCGCAGATTGCAGTGCTCGATCACATCTTCGAGGAGGATGCACGTGTGCTGGGTCTGCATCGCGGGAAGCCCGTAGGCATACGCCTCCGGGACCGGGCGGTAGTTCTCTGCCTCGTCTGGGACGTGCGCCTTCGTCGGCGCCTGCCACTTCTCCAGATAGCGCAGGATCTCGGGCGACTCGTCGTACAGGGTGCGCACGAGACCGTGGTCGGGACAGCCGCGTTCCAGCCAGACCCGCCCGTCCCGCACGAGGAGGGCCCCGGAGAGGCGCCGCACCTGTGCCAGCGGCGGGTTCGTCTCGTGGCAGCGCGGGCAGAACGCCGTGACGTACCGGTGGATCCGGTCCCCGCGCAGGGGCTGGCCCGGGCCGAGCGGCGCGCGGCGCGAGACCGCGTTCGAAGGGCTCACACGAATCCTCTCGGGTTGTTCAATAGCGCGACGCAGACACCGGCGCCGATGAGCACCCAGACCCCGATCGCGAGCAGCAATCCCGCGCCGAAGCGAGATGTCACAGGCCTCACCGCGAGCACGATTGCCCCGACCAGATACACGGCAAACGGCAGCAACGACCAGGCGCCTGAGGCGGCGGAGATCCCCGTGGCCAGCAGGCCCAGCAGGAAGAGCGCCACGACCCCGGCCCCAATCCCGAGCAGCAGGGAGACGCCCGGGCGCCGCAGTAGCCGGCGCGGCCATGATGGCCGGCGCGGCTCGGGCGCCCGCGGGGGCTGGGGGCTGTCTGGGGGTTCCTCGCTCATACCGCCCTTCCCTCCAATTTCGCGGCAACGGGTCTGGCGAACACCCGCCACACCCGCCAGGCCAGCAGGGGCAGCACGGCCAGAAGGAACCACTGCGGTCGGCTCATCCCCAGCCACAGCTCTTCATTGCCGCGCACGAATTCGACGCCGAAGCGGAAGAGCGCGTAGGCGGCGACGTAGCAGATGAACAGGTCCCCTGTGCGCCTCACGCGGTCGCGGTAGCGCACCATGAGCGCGAACGCGGTGGCGTGGAAGACGATCTCGTACGCGAACGAGGGGTGGAGCCCGATCGCGGCCGGGCCGCCGAGCAGCGCGGCCTGGGCCGGTGTCAGGACCATCCCCCAGCTGCCTCCGGTCGGGGTGCCGGGCAGTTCGGTGAGGAGGCAGCCGATCCGCCCGAGGCTCATCGCCAGCGCGATCGCGGGCGCGAAGAGATCTCCTGTGGATTCCCTGTAGCCGATGAGACGCTTTCCCAGATGGACGCCGATCCATGCGCCGACGAGACCCGCGAGGATGCTGCGGTCGCCGTCGAACCACCACTGGGCCGGGGACGCCTGCCGGGTGAAATCCCACGTGAACCGAGAGCCGACGGCGCCGAACGCGAGGGCGAAACCGGCGAGGGTCCACAGCCGGGCGTCGGTGAGGCCGCGGCGCCGCGTCTCGAAGGCGTAGAAGATGAGGGCGGCCGCGATGCCCACGCCCATGAAGATGCCATGCACCAGTCCGTTCCCGGCGAACGGCAGCCCGATCATTCGAACACAGTAGACCCCGGGAGCCCACGGGAACAGGCAGGCGGCAGCACGTTTTCCTTTGCCGGCAATCCGGCGTTCAGCGATCATCGGGTCCCTCCGGAATCAGAGTCACGCCGGAATCAGAGTCGCGCCGTTGCTGATGGGCCCCGTCTGAACCTGACTCCGCCTCCACCCGCATGGCGCACCGGCAGCACGAGCGGCACACCCTAGGCTGGTGGGCATGCGGGACGAGTACGTTGAGGCGGTGTTGGCCGTCGTCGACCTTGTCCCATCCGGAACAGTCCTCGCCTACGGCGACGTCGCCGAGCTGCTTGGGGCGGGCGGACCCCGCCAAGTCGGCTCGGTCATGTCCCACTACGGGGGACAGGCCGCCTGGTGGCGCGTCATCAAGGCGAACGGGGGCGCCCCCGAGGGGCACGAGCGCGAGGCGCTCGCCCGCTACATCGACGAGGGAACGCCGCTCCGCGGAACGCCCGGCGTCGGCTCGTGGCGCGTCGATATGGGCCGGGCCCGCTGGGCGCCCGACGACGGCGAACTCGACGCTGTCGACGCGGTCGCCGAAGCGCTCTGGGACCGGACTCACGGCCGGCACCGGAAAATGTCGGACCCCGATGGTGGGATCGAGCCATGACGGTTTTCGCGCCGACCATCCGCCATCACGAGACCAGCCACACCCAGCTCGGGCCAGAGGCTCCGCGCGTCGAAGCGCCGTCCCGCGACGCGGGCCTGACCCTCCTGCCGCCGTTGCCGCGGGCCTCGCGCTCAGGCCTCGACCCCTCGCCCGACCAGCGAGCCGTCATCGAGCTGCGCCAAGGAGTGGGTCCCGTGCTCGTGTGGGGCGCTCCGGGAACGGGCAAGAGCAGCGTGCTGGTTGAGGCAGCCGCCGTGCGGGTCGAGCGGGACGGCGTCGATCCCTCGCAGGTGCTGCTCGTGGCGCCGTCGAGGGCCGCATCGGCGCGCCTGCGCGACGGCTTCACCGCGCGGCTTGATCGCAGCCTCAGCTCGCCGCCTGCGCGCACGTGGCAGTCGTATGCCTTCGACCTCATCCGGCGCGCCCGCTCGGAGGGACGGATCGAGTGGCTTCCGCGCGCGCCGCGCCTCCTGTCCGGCGCCGAGCAGGACCTCATCATCAGGGAGCTGCTCGAAGGGCACGCCAAGACGGGCCGGGGGCCCGCGTGGCCCCGGGGCCTCGAATCGGCCCTCGGAACCCGCGGATTCCGGCACGAGGTGCGCGAGCTCGTCGACCGCGTCACGGAATACGGCACGACGGCGCATGAGCTCGCCGAGCTCGGGCGTCGCACCCAGAGACCCGAGTGGGAGGCCGCGGCGGAGCTCTTCCGCGAGTACCGCGACGTCCTCGAACTCCGCATGCCTGAGGCATTCGATCCCGCAGGCATCATCACAGCCGCCCGCCAGATCCTGCTCGACGACGCCGAACTCCTTGCGGCGGAGCGACGCAGGCTCGCGCTCTTGGTCGTCGACGACATCCAGGAGGCCAACCCGGCCGTGCTCGAACTCGTGTCTGTGCTCGGCGAAGGGCGGGACGTCATCGTGTCGGCGGCCCCCGACGTCGTCGTCCAGGGTTTTCGAGGCGCGCGCCCGGAGCTCGTATCGCGGCTCGGCGAACTGCTCGGCGGGCTGACCGAGGTGGCCTTGGCGACGTCGCACCGAATGCCTCCTGCAGTGTCGGTCGCATGGCAGGCCGTTGCGTCGCGCATCTCGGCCGTGCCCGGGGGCCAGAAGGCGCGGCAGCTCGAGCACGCCGAACTCGTCGATCCGCTCAGCGAAGTCGAAGCGCATGTCCTGCATTCGCCCATGCACGAGCTGCGATACGTCGCCCATCGGATTCAGGATGCCCACCTGCTCGGCGGGCTCGGCTACGGCGAGATCGCCATCATGGTGCGCTCGGGGGTCAAGCTCGCGCAGGCGCAGCGCTTCCTCGCCTCGCAGGGCATCCCCGTCAAGGTCCCGGTAGCGGAGACGGCCGTTCGCGACGAAGCTGCGGTGCGGCCGCTTCTCTCGGCCTATCGCGCCGTCGTCGATCCGAGCTCGCTGACCGCCGAGACGGTCGTTGAGCTCCTGATGTCGCGGATCGGCGGGGCCTCCGCGCTCGAGCTCCGGCGCCTGCGCCAATCCCTGCGCCAGCTCGAACTCTCTTCGGGCGGCGGGCGGGCGAGCGATGCCCTCCTCATCGAAGCGGTCGAGGCTCCCGGTGTGCTGGACGAGCTCGGCGTCGAGGGCCAGGCCGCGCGGAGGGTCGCGCGGATGCTCGAGCGGGGGAGAGCGGCCGCAGCAGAGCCAGGGGCGACGGCCGAGACCGTTCTGTGGGGCCTCTGGGACGCGGCGGCCCTCTGGCGGCGATGGTATTCGCTCGCCATCGGCGGCGGGCCCGTCGGCCTGCGAGCCGACCGCGATCTCGACGCCCTCATGGCCCTCTTCCACACGGCCGAGCGCTATGTGGACCGCCTCCCGGGGGCCTCGCCCGGGCAGTTCCTCGACTATCTCCTCGACCAGGAGATCCCCATGGACACCCTCGCGCCGCGCGCCCAGGCCGACGACGCCGTCGAACTCCTCACCCCGGCGAGCGCGGTGGGACGCGAGTGGCGCCTTGTGTTCGTCATCGGACTCCAAGACGGGGTGTGGCCCAACAATCGCCTTCGAGGGGAGCTCTTGGGCAGCACGATGTTCACGGACTGCCTCGAACTCGGTCCTGTCGAGGCGATGCTGGTGACCTCACGCTCGCGCCTTCGCGACATCCGGTACGACGAATTGCGCATGTTTTCGGCGGTCGTGTCCCGGGCCACGGAACGCCTGGTCTGCACGGGCGTGCGCTCGGAGGACGAGGTTCCCTCGTCGTTCCTCGACCTCATCGACCCCTTGCCCGACGGAAGAGCCGTTCGCCCGTACACCGATGTCCCACGCATGCTCGGGCTGCGGTCCCTCGTCGGCGAGCTGCGGCAATCGGCCGAGGAAGGCGGCCGAGATGCGGCCGACGCTGTCGCCCTGCTCGCGCGGCTCGCGCGCGCCGGAGCACCTGGGTCGCACCCCGACGACTGGTACGGGCTTGCGCCCCTGTCGAGCACAGGGCCCGTCGTTCCCGAGGGCCAGACGGTGTTCGTCTCGCCTTCGAAGGTCGAGACCGCCGCGAGGAACCCTCTCGACTGGTTCGTCTCGGCGGCGGGGGGCGAGGCTGCGACCGACTTCGCGCGCAGCCTCGGAACCCTTGTGCACGCGATCGCCCAGGACCTGCCGCGCGGAACGGCCGTGGAGTTCCACGCCGAACTCAAGCGCAGATGGCCAAGCCTGGGGCACCCGGATTCGTGGGAGGGGCGGCGCGAGTACGAGCGTGCCGGCGCGATGCTGCTCAAACTTGCCGAGTACGTGCGGGGTTCGGAACGGGAACTCGTCGGCGTCGAGCTGAATTTCGAGGCCGCGCTCGATGGGGTGGGCGCAGCCGAGATCTCCAAGCGGACCGTGATCCGCGGTCAGGTCGACCGGCTCGAGCGGGACGACGAGGGGCGCCTCGTCGTCGTCGACCTCAAGACCGGCAAGAGCAAGCCTCGGGCCGCGGACGTTCCGCGGCACGCCCAGCTTGCCGCGTACCAGGTGGCAGTCACCGCGGGTGCGTTCGAGGACGACGGCGGCGAGCGGCCCACGGGACAGGCCCGCCCGGGCGGTGCCGAGCTTGTGCAGCTCGGCGACACGGCGAAATCGGTGGCGATCCAACAGCAGCCGCCACTCGACGCGTCAGGCTGGGCGGTTGAGCTGGTGGAACAGGCGGCCGAGACCATGGCGGGTTCAGAGTTCGTCGCCAGGCATGAGCCGGGCTCCGGCTTTGCGGGCGGATGTCGGCTTCCAGACATCTGCCCGCTGTGCGCGCGGGGTCGGCAGGTGACCGAATGACCTCGGCTGGTGAGTCCCGAGAGCAGCGCGGCAAGGACCCGTCAGTCCAGGCCGAGTTACCTGAACCGAGATTCACCCCCGAAGAACTCGCGGAGCTCCTCGGGCAGCATCAGCCAACGGCCCAGCAATCGGAGATCATCTCCTCCCCGCTCGCGCCGAGGCTCGTGGTGGCGGGCGCGGGGTCCGGGAAGACGGCCACCATGGCCGATCGGGTCGTGTGGCTCGTGGCCAACGGATGGGTTCGCCCCGACGAGATCCTCGGCGTGACGTTTACCCGCAAGGCCGCGGGGGAGCTCTCGGCCCGCATCCGCTCGCAGCTCGCCAAACTCGCCCGCGCGGCAAGGAAACGCGGCATCGACGTGGCCCCCGAGGCGATCGACCCCGAGGCGCTGGATCCGAGCGTTTCGACCTACCATTCGTTCGCGAATACGGTGGTCCAGGATCACGGTCTGAGGATCGGCATCGAGCGAGACGCCGTGCTGCTCGGCGCGGCACAGTCCTGGCAGCTTGCGGCCACGGTCGTCGAAGCATACGACGGCGACATTTGGGAGGGCTTCCCTGCCAAGAGCACGCTCGTGGGCGCTGTCATGACGCTGGCCGCCGAATGCACGGAGCACCTCCAAGACCCGGGCAACGTCGAAGAATGGCTTCTCGGCGAATTCGGGCGATTCACTGAGCTTCCCCTTGTGGCCGAACGGGGCCGGGGTCCTTCGGCCGCGGCTGCGAAGCTTTCGGCAACCCTTCGCTCTCGGGCTGCGGTGGCTGGCCTCGTCGCCCGTTTCGCGGAGGCCAAAGCCCGGCGCGGCGCTCTCGATTACGGCGATCTCGTCGCGCTCGCGGCGCGGATCGCGCGCGACGTCCCGGAAGCCGGGCAGCTCGTGCGATCGCAATACCGAACAGTCCTCCTCGATGAGTTCCAGGACACGTCCTTTGCCCAGACCGTGCTCTTCTCGAAGCTCTTCGGCGACGGACATCCCGTCATGGCGGTCGGTGACCCCAACCAATCGATCTATGGCTTCCGCGGGGCATCGGCCGGCCAGCTTTCGACGTTCCCCGAGACGTTCCCCGAGATCCGCTCCGATGGGACGAGGTCGCGCGCGGCAGTGAGCCATCTGACGACCGCGTGGCGCAACAGCGTCACCGTCCTCGCGACCGCCAACACGGTCTCGCATCCACTCGGCCGCCCGGCGTCGTATGCGCGGGACTCGCGGACGGTCGAGGTCCGGACGCTCGAGGCCAGTCCCTTCGCGACCGACGGACGCGTGCTCGTCGGACGCTTCGCGGATGAGTCCCGCGAGGCCGCCGCGGTCGCGATCGAGCTGGAGGCCTTCGTCCGCGACCGAAGGCCTGGCCTTCCCACGCTTGCAGTCTTGTGCCGCAAGCGCGCGCAGTTCGAGCCGATCCGGCGCGAGTTCGAGCGGCGGGCAATCCCTTACGAGGTGGTGGGACTCGGCGGGCTCCTCGACACGCCGGAGATCATCGACGTCGTGAGCACGCTGCGCGTCATCGCGGATCCGGGGCGGTCGGACGCGCTCATGCGGCTCATGGCAGGGGCACGCTGGCGCATCGGCCCAGCGGACCTCATGGCGCTCGCGGATTGGTCGCGGCACCTCGCCGCGCGCAGAGCCCAGGCCGCCCGGCCCGCTGAGCAGGACCTCGACGCTCCAGGCGCGGCGGACGAAACGCTCGTCGAAGGAGATCTCGCGGATGTCGCGAGCCTCGTCGAGGCGATCGACCGGCTTCCTCGGCCGGGGTGGGTATCCGGCGCCGGCCGTACCGTGAGCGATGGGGCCTCTGCGCGTCTCGTGCGCCTCCGCGACGAGCTCCGAACGCTCCGGACCCTGAGTTCGGACGATCTCGGAACGCTCATCGCGCACGTCGAGCGTTCGCTGCTCCTCGACATCGAGCTCGCGGCCCGCCCGGGAGCGTCCGTGCATCACGCTCGGCGCAACCTCGACGCGTTCCAGGAAGCGGCGGCGTCGTTCCTCGCCCAGTCCACGTCGTCCGAGCTGCTTGCGTTCCTCTCGTGGCTCGACGCCGCCGCCGAGGAGGAATCGGGGCTAGACATCGCCCCCCACGAGCCGACGCCGGGTGCCGTCCAGCTCCTCACCGTGCACGCGTCGAAGGGACTCGAATGGGACGCCGTCGTCGTCGCCGGACTCAACCTTGGCGCCTTCCCGAGCGGGGGGAATGACCGATGGACGAGCGGACCAGCGGCGCTCCCATGGCCTCTGCGGGGCGACGTGCGGGAACTGCCGGAATGGGATACGGAGCAGCCCGACCAGAAGGGCTGGGTCGACGCCGAGAAGGCCTTCGCCGAGGACGCGACCGAGCACGCCGAGCGCGAAGAGCGGCGGCTCGCCTACGTCGCCTTCACACGGGCCAAGGACCTCCTGCTCGCTACGTGCAGCGCCTGGTCAGCTACGCGGGCCAAGCCCATGCAGCCCTCCCCCTTCCTTGTCGAGCTCCGGGACGCGGCGGCCGAGCGCGGCTTCACGGTCATCGAGTGGGTCGATGATGCCGAGCTTCCCGAGGACAATCCGCTCCACGCCGAGCCTGACTCCGCTGCCTGGCCCTACGATCCGCTCGAGGGACCGCTCGACGCGGCGTCGGGGCACCGCCTGAGCCTCGCGCCGGGCCGGAGGGCTCCACTTGAGCACGCGGCGGGCGCCGTCAGAGCGCAGCTCTCAGAGCCCGGCACGAGCGATCTTCCAGAGGGGGTCGGCGTGCCGGGCGCGGCAGGATTGCGGGCGACGGCGCGGCACTCGCCGAGGGCGCTCGGATGGGTTCGAGAGGCCGAGCTCCTCCTCACAGAGCACGGCCGTGCCGACGACGGCATGGGAGTTCGCCTGCCGGAGCACATTTCGGCCTCGGCCGTCGTCGCCCTGGGACAGGACGCCCAGGCGGTCGTCCGTCAGCTGCGGCGCCCGGTGCCCCGGCGTCCGGGCATGTCGGCGCGACGCGGGACGGCGTTCCACGCGTGGGTCGAGGAGTATTTCGCCCAGAGCGCGATGCTCGACCTCGAGGGCCTCGACCATGCCGACGATTTCGTCGATGAGGCTTATGACCTTCAGTCGTTCGTGGACGTGTTCAAGTCCTCGGAGTGGGCGCATCGCAGCCCGGCCTTCGTCGAGGTGCCGATCGAGACCCGGGTGGGACCCGTCGTCGTCCGTGGTCGGATCGATGCGGTGTTCCGCGACGCCGACGGAACGTGGGACCTCGTGGATTGGAAGACCGGCCGCGCCCCGAGCGGCCGAGACGCCGAGGCGCGCGCCGTGCAGCTCGCGGTGTACCGGCTTGCGTGGTCGCGCCTTCACGACGTCCCGCTAGATCGCGTGACGGCCGCGTTCTTCTATCTCGCGGACGGGAGGATCGTTCGCCCAGACCGCCTCGCGGGCGAGGCCGAGCTCGAGGAGCTCATCGCGTCGGTCCTTGGCTGATGTGCCCGTCGACGAGGGGGATCGCGTCCGTAGCGGGCTCCGCGTGGGCCGCGGGGATACCGCTGTGGAGCGGCAGGTCGGCTAGGGAATCGCGTGCGTCGTCCTCGTCCGTTCCCTCGTCGTGCGCTTCAGGCTCGGACGTCTCGCTGTCGTCGATCGGTGTGACTGTCACAGCTGGCGGGACGGCCACGGCTGGCGAGCCCGCCACGGCTGGCGGGACGGCCACGGCTGGCGAGGCCGCCACGGCTGGCGGGACGGCCACGGCTGGCGAGGCCCCGCCGTCGTCCATGCGCTCCGCGTCATGGGCTTGCTCGGCGTCCTCCGCCGCGTGCGCCGCATCCTCCGCCTCGATGTCGGCGGCAAGCTGCGCGAGCATGTCCTCGCCGTCCGCGGCTGCCTCGGCGTCGCCGAGGGTGAGCGCCTTGACGAGGTACTGGGCGAGCGCGAACTCGGCTGCCAGGGCCGCGCGGCGGAGCAGATGAGGGTCCACGGGCTCGTGCCGGGCTTCGTGATAGGCGGACACGACGGCATCGATGAACTCCGGCTCGTTCGACGCGACGAGCCACGCGAGGTCGTCCGCGGGATCACCGACCCGCAGATCGGTCCACCCGGTCACGGCGGTGACTCGTCCGTCGTCGACAAGCAGGTTGTCCTCGTGCAGGTCCCCGTGGACGACGGTCGGGCTGAACCGCCACATGCTGACGTCCTCGAGCGCGTTCTCCCAGCGACGCAGGAGGATGGGCGGGATCTTGCCCGTCGTCGCGGCCTGATCGAGCTCGTTGAGGCGGCGCTGGCGGAATTCGTTCGCGGAATATGCCGGGAGGTCGGCTCGGTCGACGAGCGAGTGGGGGAGCGAGTGGATTGCGGCGAGAGCACCGCCGATGTCCCGCACGAGACGCGTGCCGCCATGTGCGAGCCCGTCGAGCTCCCACACGGTGCCGGCAAGGTGAGTGTAGACGCAGGTCGTGAGGTTCCCGTGCCGCACGGTGCCCGCCACCGCGGGAAGCTGGAAGGGGAGTTCGGCACGAACACCGGGGCCGAACGCGCGGAGCACGAGCATCTCCGTCTCGAGCCGTGCGCTTGCTTCGCGGCCCCGAGGGGATCGGACGCGCCACCGCCGACCGTCGGTGCCCTCGAGGAGAGCCGAGTCGAAGTCCGTCGCGTCGTCCGGCGACGGACCGAAAGCCACGGGGTAGAGCCCGGGAACGGCGGCGGTCGCGAGGGCTGCAAGCTCCATGGGGGTACGTCTCACCCTGTCCACGGTAGCCCGCCCGGGCGGGCGGATCACGGGCTCTGCGCGGCGTGTCCCCGTCGCGATGTCCACAGGATCGCTCACGCGCGCATGCGACTGTCGGTGCGGCTCAGTACGGTAGGACTATGACGTCAGCCCCCGACTCTCTTCCAGCCGCCTCCCACGACGCTGCCGCCCAGGGCATCGCGACCGTGGGCTACGCGGCCGGCAACGGCACCCATCCGGTGGCAGGCGCCCTCGCGCCCACCCTTTTGCCAGTGCTGCCAGCGGCCCTCGACCGTCGCAGCGAGGCGCGCGCCGACGAGTCGTTCCTTCCCGGGGTGCTCCGCGGCGAGCGGACGGTCGCGGTCCTGATGGCCCAGCGGCGTGCGGCGATGCACGGCGATCGGCTCGTCCTGCTCCCCGTGAAGGGTCTCCCGGACGCATGGCTCGCAGGCCTCGTCGTCTACCTCGGCCGCGTCCCCCACGAGTCGGGCTTCGAACGCTCCGCGGGCGCCGACGTCGTGCTCGTCGTGCTGCCTGAGCCGGTAGAGCCCATCGCGGGCGTGATGTCGGAGCCTGCGGACCCCGGCGCTGAGCTTCTGCCCGACGGAACGCATTGGTCCGGCTTCCGCGAGGTCGGTGGCGCGATGCACCCGTTCGAAGCGGGCATCGTCCTCGAAGCGAACGCGATTGCGAACTGGCACGAATCACACCCCCTGTGCCCGCGCTGCGGGACACCGACCGATGTCGTGATGGGCGGCTGGGTCCGCCGGTGCCCGCGGGACGGCTCCGAGCACTTCCCTCGGACCGATCCGGCGATCATCGTCACGGTCGTCGGCCCCGACGGCCGCGTGCTTCTCGGCCACGGCGCGCGGATGCGTCCAACGATGTACTCGACCCTCGCGGGCTTCGTCGAACCGGGGGAGTCCCTCGAACAGGCAGTCATCCGCGAGATCGCCGAGGAGGTCGGCGTGCGCGTGACCGAGTGCCAGTACCTCGGCTCCCAGCCGTGGCCGTTCCCCGCGTCTCTCATGCTCGGGTTCACGGCGCGCACCGAGGACGCCGAGGCGCGGCCGGATGGCGAGGAAGTCCTGGACGCGCGCTGGTTCGACCGGGCAGAACTCGCGGCCGCCGTCTCCTCGGGCGAGATCAGCCTCCCGAGCCAGGCTTCGATTTCGCGTGCCCTCATCGAGCACTGGAACGGCGGGCCCATCGTGGAGCCGGCCGGGGACTCGGTGCGCGCATGACCGGGGACACCCTTTCGCTCGAAGACCGGCTCCTCGGCGGGCTCGACGACGAGCAGCGCGCCGTCGCGACGACGCTGCAGGGCCCGCTGTGCGTCCTCGCCGGCGCCGGAACGGGCAAGACCCGGGCCATCACGCACCGCATCGCCTATGGGGTCCACACGGGCGTGTACCAGCCCCAGCGGCTCCTCGCCGTGACCTTCACGTCTCGCGCGGCGGCCGAGATGCGCAGCCGCCTCCGCGATCTCGGGGCGGGCGGCGTCCAGGCGCGCACGTTCCACGCCGCGGCGCTCCGGCAGCTCCAGTACTTCTGGCCCCAAGCGGTCGGGGGACAGCTTCCCGGCCTCCTCGAGCACAAGGCCCAGGCCATCGCCGAGGCGGCCCGGCGACTGCGCATCACCGTTGACCGCGCCGCCATCCGTGATCTCGCGTCGGAGCTCGAATGGGCCAAGGTCTCGATGCTCACGCCCTCGACCTATCTCGAGGGCGCAACGGGTCGCGGCGAGCCCGGAGGCCTTCAGCCCGCGACGGTCGTGCGCCTGTTCCAGGCCTACGAGGACGTCAAGATCGATCGGAACCTCATCGACTTCGAGGACGTCCTGCTCATCACGGTCGGCATCCTCCAAGAAGACCCAAAGGTCGCTGCCGACGTGCGGGAGCAGTATCGGCATTTCGTCGTGGACGAGTACCAGGACGTCTCGCCGCTCCAGCAGCGGCTTCTCGCGCTCTGGCTTGGCGGCCGCGAGGAGCTGTGCGTCGTGGGCGACGCGAGCCAGACGATCTACTCCTTCACGGGGGCGACGTCGGCGCATCTCCTGGACTTCGCCAAGCACCACCCGGCCGCGACGGTCGTGAAGCTCGTGCGGGACTACCGCTCGACGCCCGAGGTCGTCGCGCTCGCCAACCGGCTGCTCGCGGCCCGGCGGAGCGCGGGGCCGGCCGCCGACCGACTGTGGGCCGAACCGCTCAGCCTTGTCGCGCAGCGCCCCGGCGGACCCGAACCGGAGTTCGTCGAATGCGGCGACGACGAGGCGGAGGCCACGACGGTCGCCCGCCGGATCGCGGAGCTCATCGCCTCGGGCACGGAGCCGAAGGACGTCGCGGTCCTGTTCCGCACGAACGGGCAATCGGAGGCGTTCGAACAAGCACTTTCCGCTGCCGGCATCGGGTACCAGCTCCGGGGCGGCGAACGCTTCTTCAACCGCCGCGAGGTCCGTGACGCGCTCCTGACGTTGCGGTCGGCGGCGCGCGCCCAGCCCGCGGGCGTGCCGCTCGGCCAGTCGGTGCGGGATGTCCTCTCCTCGCTCGGCTATTCGGATGCGGCCCCGAGCGGGAGCGGTGCGACACGCGAACGCTGGGAATCGCTCTCCGCCCTCGTCTCCCTCGCCGACGAGCTCTCGGGGAGCCGCGGCGATGACTTCGGGATGCCCGAGTTCGTGCTCGAGCTCCACGAGCGGTCGACGGCGCAGCACGCCCCCGCCGTCCAGGGCGTGACCCTCGCGTCGCTCCACGCGGCGAAGGGCCTCGAATGGGACGCCGTGTTCCTCGTCGGCCTCAGTGAAGGGCTCGTGCCGATTTCGTTCGCGGACACCCCGGCGACCGTCGACGAAGAGCGTCGCCTCCTCTACGTCGGCATCACGCGCGCGCGGCATTTCCTGCACCTCTCATGGTCGCTCTCGCGGACGCCGGGAGGCCGCGCGCACCGGCGCCCGTCGCGGTTCCTTGACGGCCTGCGTCCGGGGACAATGCGGACGACGACGGCGCCCGGGGGCGGCGCATCAACGCGGCGCCGTCGCGAATACCAGGGTCCCGCGACGTGCCGCGTGTGCGGGACGGTGCTTGACACCGGAGCCGAGCGGAAGCTCGGCCGATGCGCCAACTGCCCGCCGACCTACGACGAGTCGACGTTCGAATCCCTTCGTGCCTGGCGGCTCGAGCGGGCGAGGGAGGCGGACGTCCCGGCCTTCGTCGTCTTCACGGACGCGACCCTCACGGCGATCGCGGAAGCGAAGCCCGAGAGCCTCGCGGATCTCGCCAAGGTCGCTGGCGTCGGCAAGGCCAAGCTCGAGCGCTACGGCGACGCGGTCCTGGAGCTGCTCCGTGGCGCGTGAGGGGTCTGGCCCGCCCATCGAAGTCCGCCGCTCTGCCCGGCGCCGGAAGACCGTGAGCGCGTTCTGGGAGGGCGGCACCGCCGTCGTCGCGATCCCCGCACGATTCAGCAAGAGCGAAGAGGAACACTGGGTGCGGCGCATGGTGGAGCGGCTCGAGAAGGATGCCGCGCGCCGCTCGGGGCAACGGACTGACACCGAGCTCATGGCCAAGGCCGCTGAGCTGTCGGCGCGCTATCTCGCGGGCCGAGCCCAGCCCGCGACGGTCAGGTGGGTCACGAACCAGAATTCGCGGTGGGGCTCGTGCACGCCGGCGGAACGCAGCATCAGGCTCTCCCACGAGCTTCAGGAGATGCCGCAGTGGGTCATCGACTACGTCCTCGTCCACGAGCTTGCGCATCTCCTCGTCCACGGGCACACCGCGGACTTCTGGGCGCTCGTCGACGGCTATCCCCGAAGCGCCGAGGCGAAGGCGTTCCTCGCCGGGGTGTCCTTCGCTACGTCGCGGGGCCTTACCGGCGGGACGGCTCCGGCCTAGAATCTCGCCATGAGCGAGCTTCCTGCCAGTTACAAGAAGTACCTCGAAGGCCGCGACGAGTCGTTCGTCGAGACGATCCGGCCCGTTCTGCTCCAGTCCGCCGCCGAGGCCGAAATGGGCGTGCGCGTCGTCATCGACCCGCACGTCCTGCAGGCGCATCTCGACGAGCACATACCGTATGGCCAGATCATCGAAGACATCGACTGACGGAACTGTCGTCTGACGGAACCGCCCCGGCGCCCGCTCGCAGCGGGCACCGGGGCGGTTCCGTCCCAGAAAGGCGCGACGGCGGGCTAGTGTCCCGCCGTCGGCTCGTCGCCGCCGTCGTCGGTCTTCGGTCCCGTGCCGGGCGCCGGACCTTCGCCGGTTTCCTCGGGCCCGGCCTCGCCGGCAGCACCATCGGACGGCGCGTCGAAACCGCCCGAGAGGAGCTTCTCGAGGGCCGCGTCCACCTCGGTTTCCTGTGCCTCCGCGGCCTTGCGTCGCGCGCTGAAACCGGCCGGATCATCGAGGTCATCGGCGGTGGGGAGGAGATCGGGGTGCCGCCAGATGGCGTCCCGGCCGCTGATCCCGCGTTCGTCCTGGAGGGAGGCCCACAGCTCGGCCGCGTCGCGGAGCCTGCGGGGGCGCAGCTCAAGCCCGACGAGCGAGGCGAACGCATGCTCGGCGGGGCCGCCCGTCGCTCGCCGCCGCCTCACGGCTTCGCGGAGTGCCGGCGCCGAGGGGAGGACGCCGCTCGTCGCCGCTGCGGTGAGTTCGTCGACCCAGCCCTCGACGAGCGCGAGCGCCGTCTCGAGCTTGGCGAGTGCGGCGTCCTGCTGGGGCGTCCGCTCGGGCATGAAGACGCCGCCCTGGAGTGCTTCCTGGATCGACTCGGGGTTCCGGGGGTCGACCTCGCGGGCGACTTCCTCGATGCGTGAGACGTCGATGTGGATGCCGCGCGCGTAATCCTCGACGGCGCCGAGGAGGTGGCCGCGCAGCCACGGCACGTGCATGAAGAGGCGCGCGTGCGCGGCCTCGCGGACGGCGAGGTACAGACGCACGTCTCCCTCGGGGAGGCCGAGGCCCTCGCCGAACTTCGCGACGTTCGCGGGCAGGAGCGCCATCTCGAGGTCGACGAGGGGCACGCCGACGTCGGACGCGCTCACGACTTCGCCCGAGAGGGCGCCGATCGCGGCGCCGAGCTGCATGCCGAAGATCGCGCCGCCCATGTTCTGCAGCATCGACGTCGCGCCGCCGAGCATGCCCTTCATCTCCTCGGGCAGCTGCTCGGTGATCGCCGTCGAGAGGGCGGACGCCACGCTGTTGGCGACGGGTTCGGTGAGGCGCCGCCACGTGCCCATGGTCGCCTCGATCCATTCCGCGCGAGACCAGCCGCGGCCGATGAGGCCTGTGGACGGGAAGTCGGTCACGTTGTCGAGCCACAGCTCGGCGAGGCGCAGCGCCTCGTCGACGCCACGGTTCTGGACGGCCGAGACGGACGGGTCGGACGTCGATGCCGCGGTCCGGCGCGCATGCTCGTGGGCGAGCTGCCAGTTGACGGGGCCGTCTCCGGCAGACGACGCCATCATCGACTGGACCTGTTCGAACATCTGCTGGAGGAGCGCGGGGTCGTCCGGAAGCCCGGCCGCCTTCGCGATCTCGGCTGGGTCGACGCCCTCGAGTCCTTCCCCGCCCATGAGCTTGGCGAAGAGCTCGGCGAGGGGATCCTGGGGTTCCTCGCCGTGGCCTTGGGGCTTGTCCGGAGTGGTCATGATGCCGCCGATCACTGGATGGAACAGTCAACCTCACGGTACCTCGGCGGCGCGTGGCTGTCTCGGCGGCGCCTGCCCCTTTCGCTGTCGGCACATCGCCCTCGGCGCGGGCGGGTGCCGGGGCGCCGGAGGTGCCCGTGGAGACTACGCTGGATGCGAGCCACCTATGTCGAGCACGAGCGGCCTCCGCCGCGGAAAGGCGCCGCGTGAGCAGCAGCGTCACCCCTCCCGAGCGCGCCCCCGAGAGCCTGCCTTTGGAGGGCCTGGGCGGGGGAGAACCAGCGGACGACGGCGGGCTCCCGCGGCTTCGGCGTGCGCGGAGGGGGCCCTCCACGGGGCGTGGAGTGGTCGCCATCGTCTCGGGGACGGTCGCGCTTGCGCTGGTCGCCGTGGTGTGGGCCATGCCGGTTCCGTACGTCGTCGAGCGTCCCGGGCCGGTGTACAACACGCTGGGGTCCGCGGGCGGCAAGGACGTCATCTCCATCCAGGGCCACGAGACGTACCCCGCGCACGGGGCCCTCGATCTCACGACCGTCTACGTCGAGGGCGGACCCAACTCAGACGTCAGCCTTCTCGGGCTCGTGCGGGCGGCCTTCGATCCCACCGAGTCCATCACTCCCGTCGACACGCTCTATCCGAAGGGCGTCACGCGCCAGCAGGTCGCCCAGGAGAACACCGTCGAAATGCAGAGTTCTCAGGACAATGCAGTCGCGGCGGCGCTCAAGGAGCTCGCCATCCCGTTCACGCAGCGGATCAAGGTGGCGGGGCTCGTCACCAACTCGGCCTCGGCAGGCAAGCTCGAGCCCCACGATACGATCGTGACGGTCGCAGGGCAGACCGTCGATTCGCTCAGCACGATCCAGAAGCTCGTCGCGGCGTCCCAGGGCAAGCCCCTCGACGTCGGCTTCGAGCGCGACGGCACCCAGCACACGGTCTCGATCACGCCGCGGGATGCGGGCCAGGGGAAGTACCTGCTCGGCTTCACGGTGACCTACGCATTCACGTTCCCCTTCACGGTCGACTTCGCCCTCGACAAGGTCGGCGGCCCAAGCGCCGGCATGATGTTCGCCCTCGGGATCATCGACAAGCTCACGCCCGGGGACCTCACGGGCGGCAAGCAGATCGCGGGCACGGGGACTATCGATCCGACCGGCTCGGTCGGCGAGATCGGGGGGATCGTCCAAAAGATGAACGGAGCCCGGCGCGAGGGGGCGACGCTCTTCCTCGCTCCGGCCGGCAACTGCGGCGAGGTGGTCGGGCGCATCCCCGACGGGCTCGCCGTCGTCCGGGTCGACACACTCGACGGTGCGCGCCGAGCCGTCGATTCGTATGCGCACGGTGCGGATCCGGCAAGCCTCCCGCAATGTACCAAGGGCTGACCGTCTCCGAATCGTTACCGGGAGCGGAGCTTGACGAGGGAACTCCCGATGCGAGCGGACCGTGCTTGACTTAGGCGGAGCGCGGGGAGCGCCCCGCGCCATCGCGCACACCTGATGAATTCAAGATCCGAGTGAAGAGGTAGCCGTGACATCCCGTCCCGAAGGCACCAGTCCACGCCCCCTGAGGAAGAGGCGCGGGCCCCTTCTTCCGACGATCGTCATTGCGATCGTGCTCGTGGTCGGCTTCGTCTTCTTCGCCCAAGTGTGGTCCGACGTGCTGTGGTACCAGCAGCTCGGCTTCATCCAGGTCTTCGTGACGCAGAACCTCGCCCGCGGCGCCGTGTTCCTCGTCGGGGCGCTCGGGATGGGTCTGGCCATCTATGCGTCGATCAAGCTCGCGTACCGTGCGCGCCCGGTCTACGCCCCGAACGGGGGCCCGCCGGACGCGCTGAGCCGCTACCAGGCGCAGCTCGAGCCGATCCGCCGGATCGTCATGGCGGGGGTTCCGATCGTCTTCGGGCTCTTCGCGGGCGCCGCCGCGGCGAGCCAGTGGCAGAAGGCCGCGCTCTTCTTCAGCCAGGTCCCGTTCGGTCAGACGGATCCCCAGTTCGGGCTGGATCTGAGCTTCTATCTCTTCACCCTGCCGTTCCTCGGCACGCTCGTCGGCTATCTGCTTGGCGTCGTCGTCATTTCCGGGATCGCGGGGCTCCTGACCCACTACCTGTACGGTTCGATCCGCATCAGCGAACGCGGTATCTACACGGCGCGCGTGGCCCAGCTGCACCTTGCTGTGAGCGGCGCCCTGCTGGTCCTCCTCATCGCCGTGAACTTCTGGCTCGACAGGTACGGAACGCTTCAGAACTCGTACACGCGCTGGGCCGGCGCGATGTACACGGATGTCAACGCGGTCATCCCGACCAAGGCGATCCTCGCGATCGCGGCAGGCATCGTCGCGATCCTGTTCATCGTCGCCGCGGTCATCGGGCGGTGGCGGCTGCCGCTCATCGGCACCGCGATGCTCGTCATCACGGGGATCTTCGCGGGCGGGGTCTACCCCTGGGTCATCCAGCAGTTCCAGGTGACGCCGTCGGAGAAGACCCTCGAAGCGCCGTATATCGACCGGACCATCAAGCTCACGCGCGAGGCCTACGGCCTCGACAGCGTCGAAGTCAGCGCGTACAACGCGACCACGACGGCGGCACCCGGGGCGCTCCAGCCGGACGCGCAGACAACGCAGAACATCCGGCTTCTCGACCCGACGCTCATCTCGTCGACGTTCCAGCAGCTTGAGCAGTATCGCCCGTACTACCAGTTCTCGCCGATGCTCAACGTGGACCGCTACAGCGTGAACAACGCGAACCAGGACACCGTGATCGCCGTGCGCGAGCTCAACCTGAGCGGCCTGAGCCCGAACCAGCAGTCGTGGTACAACACGCACATCGTCTACACGCACGGCTACGGAGTGGTCGCGGCGTACGGCAACAAGGCGACCGCCGATGGAAAGCCGCAGTTCCTTCAGTCCGGCATCCCCACGACCGGTGTCCTCGGCTCCGAGGACACGTACCAGCCCCGCATCTACTTCGGCCAGTATTCGCCCGACTACTCGGTCGTCGGTGCGTCGTCCGGCGCGCAGCCGCGCGAGCAGGACAAGCCGCAGGGCAGCCAGGGCGACACCCTGTACACGTACACGGGCAACGGCGGTCCCAACGTCGGCAATCTCTTCAACCGCCTCATCTACGCCCTCAAGTTCCAGAGCACGGACCTCCTGTTCTCCGACGGCGTGAACGACAAGTCGCAGATCCTCTACAACCGGGAACCGCGTGACCGCGTGCAGAAGGTCGCGCCGTACCTCACACTCGACGGCACGGTGTACCCCGCGATCGTGGACGGCAAGGTCAAGTGGATCGTGGACGGCTACACGACGAGCCAGTACTTCCCCTACTCGCAGCAGCAGCAGCTCCAGCAGGTCACGACTGATTCGCAGACCGGCGCTGGCCGGAACACGGCGCTTCCGCCCTCGTCGGTCAACTACATCCGCAACTCGGTCAAGGCGACTGTCGATGCGTTCGACGGTTCCGTGACGCTGTACGCGTGGGACGACCAGGACCCCGTGCTCAAGACCTGGGAGAAGGTCTTCCCCTCCACGGTCAAGCCCCTCTCCGAGATGTCCGGTTCCCTCATGAGCCACGTGCGCTACCCCGAGGACCTCTTCAAGGTCCAGCGCGAGCTCTTGGCCCGCTACCACGTGACGGATCCCGCGAGCTTCTACCAGAACGACGACGTGTGGAGCGTCCCGAACGACCCGGCGCCAGACAAGTCGAGCAGCAAGCAGCCGCCGTACTACATGTCTCTTCAGATGCCGGACCAGAAGACGCCGGCGTTCCAGCTCACGTCGAGCTACATTCCCCAGACGGTCGAGCCGGGCAAGTCGCGTGAGGTCATGTACGGCTTCCTCGCGGCGGATTCCGACGCCGGCAGCAAGACGGGGGTCAAGGGCCCCGAGTACGGCAAGCTGAGGCTCCTGAGGCTTCCCACCGATACGACCGTGCCGGGCCCCGGCCAGGTGCAGTCGCGCTTCGACTCGGATCCTTCTGTCTCGACATCGCTCAACCTGCTCCGCCAGGGCGCGTCGAAGGTCCAGAACGGCAACCTGCTCACCCTTCCCGTGGGCGGCGGGCTCCTGTACGTCGAGCCGGTCTACGTCCAGTCGACGGGCTCGACCTCATACCCGACGCTGCAGCGGGTCCTCGTCGCGTTCGGCGACAAGGTCGGATTCGCCCCCACGCTCGACGATGCCCTCAAGAGCCTCTTCGGCGGAAACTCGGGCGCGTCCGCGGGCGATGCGGGCACCAACCCGCAGAACCCGCCGCAGCAGACACCACCGCCGGCCGCGAGCGGCGCCACGGATCAGCTCAACCAGGCCCTCAAGGACGCCCAGCAGGCGCTCAAGGACAGCCAGTCCGCCCTGACGAGCGGAGACTTCGCGGCGTACGGCGCGGCGCAGAAGCGGCTCTCCGACGCGGTGACGCGCGCCCTCGACGCCGAGGCGAAGATTGCAGCGGCGCAGCAGGGGCAGGGCGGCGCGTCGTCCGGATCGTCGACGCCGTCGCCGAGCTCGTCCGCCACCCCGTCGCCGTCGCCGAGCAAGTAGTCACCAGAAGGCAGGGAGAAGCGCTGCGCGAGGGCCCGGCCGTGCTCGGGGGAGTGCGGCCGGGCGCTGGCCGATTTGGCTCCGCGTTCACTCGTTGGTAACCTCTTGAGTGCGCCGCGGGGTGGAGCAGTTCGGTAGCTCGCTGGGCTCATAACCCAGAGGTCGCAGGTTCAAATCCTGTCCCCGCAACAAAGTTCAGGCTCGGAGATCGTGGATCTCCGAGCCTGAACGTTTTTGAGATTTGATACGACTGGCAGAAACCGGCCCTGGGGAGTCGAAGCGCTCAACGGCACCATCAGCGAACCTGCGTGGCGCACCAAGCCCAGCTGGTACTTGATCGCCACCGACGATCGGATGATCCCGCCGCCTGCCCAGCACGCCATGGCCCAGCGCACCGGCGCCTCGCGATTGACACCTGGGATGTCGGGCCAGGGTCAGTGGCGGATGAGTCCGGTCCTCTTCACCGACGCCAAGAGTGGAGTGATGTCGATCGAGCGTGCCGACTCCAGCGGCCCTGCAGTGTCGGTGAGGAAGGTGTAGAGAGCGTCGAGATCGGCCGTGGCTACGGCGACCAGGAGGTTCGCCGGGCCGGTGGTCGCGGCACAGAACCGGACCAAGGGATGGCCGCTGAGTTGCTCGGCCACGGGGTTCAATGTCGCGGGCGGCATTGCGATCCAGAGCAGCGCTTCTGCCTGAGCACCCAGCAGCGCCAAGTCGACTTCGGTCGCCAGGCGCAGTATCTGGGCATCGAGCATGGCTTCCAACCGGCGCCGGACTGTGAGAGGCGTGGTGCCGACGCGGTCGGCGAGTTCGACGTACGAGGCGCGTCCGTCGGCCACGAGCTCGTCGGTCAAGGCCATGTCCAGGCTGTGCGCCCGGTAGGCCGCAGGCTCAGTGGCCGGGTGCACGGGCACGAGTTCGGCGTACTCGTGGGCTGTCAACAATCCTGCGGTCCAACGGAAGGCGGTCGGAAACACCCGCAGCAGTGTGTGGACGGTCCACGACTCGACCGCCTCGGTGGCGGGGAGGTCGCGCAGAAGCAGGTTGTTGCGCGACTCAGGATTGTCGAGGAAGAAGACGGCGGAGATCTCGTTGCCGCTGGCCAGGATGTCAACCCAGACCGTGTCACCTCTTTGGGACAGTGCCTGCGCGATCTGACGGATCTTGGTGGGACGGCAACCGATCCGAAGCGCGATCGGGACCATGCCAGCGACCAGGGCTGGGTTACGTACGGCGGTGGCCCGCAGGGTCCCATCGGCGTACAGCGTCGTCGCGCGGCGAATAACGGTCCGCTCCGATAGATCCAGAACCCGCCCCAACTCACGCCAGGAGATCCGCGGGGACGCGACCAGGGCGGCCGCGATCCGACGATCTTTTTCATCGAGTGAATGTCGCATATTCAGAAAATTTACTCCTCGATTCGACAGTGATCATGCGAATTTGCGCGAACTCTGACGTGCTACCAGCGGAACACAGATAGAGATACATGCATCAGGTACACCCCTAGAAGATCAAGGAGAGAGCCAATGTCCAACCACTTCGCAGACTCACTGATCCGGGCTGGAGCGGCCCACACGCTCGTGCCGGATCAAGCGCCCCAGCAGGTACTTGCGGTGCGCGGCGACCGGATCATCGCGTCGGCGCCTGGAGCCCACGACCTCGATCATCTGATCGGCCCGAAGACCCAGGTGCTCGATCTTCCGGACAGCACGGTCTTGCCTGCCTTCGACGACACCCATACTCATCTGATCTTCGCGGGGCTCGGCGCGCATGACGTCCCGGTACACCTCGCCAAGGACATCCCCGAGTTCCTGCAACTGATCCGCCAACGCGCCGCCATCACCCCCAACGGCGAGTGGATCCGGACCACCACGAACTGGCAGGAACTCAACCTCGTCGAACGACGCATGCCGACCGCGGCAGAGCTCGACACGGCCACCGATCGGCACCCGGTATTGGTCAAGCGCGGTGGCCACAACGACGTCGTCAACACCTATGCCCTCCGCCTCGCCGGCATCACCGCAGACACCCCCGTGCCGCCAGGGGGCACCATCGGACGAAACGCCGACGGCACCCTCGATGGACGCCTTATCGACTCCGCCATGTACCTCGTCGAGCGCCTGGTCCCGACCCCGGAAGGTGCCGAGCGGATTGACGGGCTGCGACTGGCCAGCCAGGACTACGCCGCCACCGGCATCGGCACCGTCCGAGACGCGGCCGTCTTCCCCGCAGAGTTCGCGGTCCTGCGATCGGCCCGCGAGGCAGGCGCCCTCAAAGTCCGTGTGCGAGCAATGATCGCTGCACTCGCTCTCACGACCGTCGACCAGGTCGAGGACCTCCTCGACCAGATGGAGGAATGGCGCGGAGCAAACGATCCGTGGCTGTCGGTCTGGGGCGTCAAGTTCGGCCTTGACGGCGGCCTGGAGGCAGGAGCCACCGAAGATCCATACGCCTGCGATCACAGCTTCTCCGGAGCCATCATCGCCGACCCCGACACGCTAGCCGCCCAGATCGAGGCGGTCGTACGCCGCGGATGGCGCGTTGGCACCCATGCCTACGGCGACCGCGCAGTGCGCACCCTCCTCGATATCTACGAGCGGATCCTCACTGGCAACCCCGGTCTACCCGCAGGCACCCTGGTGATGGAACACGGAGGACTCGCCAGCCCCGAACAGCAGGCGCGAGCCGTCGCGCTAGGGGTGCCGGTGACCATCCAGCAGCCGCTGCTGCACGACACTGCCGAGGTAGAGGAGTACTACTGGGGCCCGGAACGGGTCGCCCGGCTCTTCCCCGCACGCGGCTGGATCGACCGCGGCGCACAGGTCAGTGCCGGCTCGGACTTCCCGGTCGGCCAGTTCGGCGCCATGCGGTCCGTTTGGGGCATGACAACCCGCGAGACCGTCATCGGCATCAAGGGCCCCGAACATGCCATCAGCTACGACGAAGCCGTCGCGCTGCACACGACAAACGCCGCCCGTCTCACCGACGAAGAGGACGTACGAGGGACACTCGCAATCGGGCGACTCGCCGACCTCACCATCTGGGATCGTGACCCCGCCCTCTGCCCACCCGAACTATTGCGCGACCTCATGCCCACACACACAGTGGTTGGTGGCGTCGTCGTACACACAGCGGAGAATTAAGCGGCGATCGAAACACCGGTGGTCGGTTCTCTGGTCCGCAGGCCGGTTGTGTCCCCGCAACGAAACGACGAGGCCCCGGATCCATCGGATCCGGGGCCTCGCGCGTGCTCGCCGCGGTCTGCCGGCGGGCGCGCGGGTCAGAGCTTGTCGAAGTCTGCCTCGTCGACGATGGGGAGCTCGGGGGCCGACGACGCGCCGGCTCCCTGGCCCTTGCCCGCCGACAGGGCGGCGGGCGCCGAGCCCTGCTTGAGCGCGGCGAGCCGGGCTTCGACCTCGGTCTGCTCGCCGAGGTCCTCGAGCTGGTTGAACTGGGCGTCGAGGCTGCTCGCGGCGAGCTCCTGCTGCCCGCGGACCTTCGCCTCCTCGCGGCGGACCTTTTGCTCGAAGCGGCTCACGTCGCTCGTGGGGTCCATGATGTCGATGCTCTTGAGCGCGTCGTTAACCTGGCTCTGGGCGGCGGCCGTGCGGCTCCGGGCCACGAGCTCGTTGCGCTTGGACGTGAGCTCGTTGAGCTTGCCCTTCATCTGGTCGAGGCCGGTCTTGAGCCGGTCAACGACCTCGCTCTGGGACGCGATCGTGGGCTCGGCGGCCTTGGCCTCGTTCTCCGCGGAGATCTGGCGCTGCAGGGCGACCTTGGCCAGGTTGTCGAACTTCTGGGCGTCGATCGCATTGCCGCCCGAGCGGAACTCGTCGGCCTTGCGCGAGGCCGCGAGAGCCTTGTTGCCCCAGTCCTGGGCGGCCTTGACGTCCTCGGCATGGTCGTCTTGGAGCATGCGCAGATTGCCGATCGTCTGCGCGATAGCCGACTCTGCCTCCGCGATGTTGTTGCTGTAGTCCCGGACCATCTGGTCCAGCATCTTCTGGGGGTCCTCCGCCTGGTCGAGCAGCGCGTTGATGTTGGCCTTCGCCAGCTGTCCGATGCGCCCGAAGATCGACTGCTTTGCCATGGTGTGGTGCTCCCTTCTGTGCCCGGCCACAGGCCGAGGCGCTGATTGGTCTGTACTTTTCGGGGTCAGAAGCTTCCGCCGTCGCCGCCGAATCCGCCGCCGTCGCCACCGCCAAATCCGCCGCCGTCGCCGCCGAATCCGCCACCGCCGTCGCCCCAGCCTCCGCCGCCACCCCAGCCTCCGCCGCCCCACGAATCGTCGCGGTGATGCCCGGCGTTGAGGATGTTGTCGATCAGGATCCCGCCGAGGATCGCCCCGCCGAGTCCGCCGCCGTAGTTCCGGCCGCCGCCCATGCCGAAGCCGCCGAAGCCTGCGAACTGGTTGACGTCCTGCTCGGCGAGCTGGGCAGCCTGCTGGGCGAGTGAGTTGGCCTGCTCGGCATAGGCGAGGGCCGAGGTTGGGTCGCTCTGGGCGATGGAGAGGGCGTAGTCGAGGTTTCGCTGCGCCTCGGCGAGACGCGTGCGGGCTTCAGTGCCGACGCCGCCGCGCCGCGCCGCGATGTAGTCGTTCGTCGCGCTGATCGCGTCCTGCGCCGTGCGGATCGCCTGCTGGAGCGATGCGGCGGCGCGCTTGGCCTGCTGTTCCTTGTCGCGCACGCCGGCGAGGACGTCGTCGAGCTGCTGATGGGACTTCTCGATGCGCGAGAGCAGGGCCACCGGATCGATCTTGCCTCCCGCTAGCTCTTGCCTGGCCTGCGCGAGCACCGATTCGACCCCGGCGATCGGGCCCGCGAGCTCGGCGTTCTGCCCGCCCTGGACCATGGCCTTGGCCTGGGCGAGATCGCTCTCGGTGTCGGCGAGGGCGGAGTCGAGGTTCGTGCGGGCCGAGCTGATCGACGCCGACGCCTTGTCGATCGCGTCGAGCAGCACGACGCTCTGGTGGAGGGCCTCTTCGGCCGCGCGGACCGACACCGCGGCCGCCCCGGTCTCTCCCGCGCCGAGCTGCTGACGGGCCTGACCCGACGCGGACTCGACGAACGTGAGCCGATCCTTGGCCTGGGTGATGTTGTCGGCGACGTGCTTGACGGCCGACGGCGCGTACTCGGCCCCGAGCGCAGCGAGAGTCTGTTCCGCCCCGGTGAGCCGCGCCGTCGCGCTTCCGACACCGGCCGCGACGTTGTCGAGCGCCGCGGGCGCGTTGCGCTCGAGCTCGCGGAGCGCGTCGAAGTCGGTCTTCTGGTCCGCGAGGGAGCGGATTGCGCCGTCCGTGCGCTGGATGATCTCGGTGAGCCAAGCCCGCTGCTGTGCGGGCGTGTCCGGGATGTGGTCGTCGAGCTGCTGCTGGAGTTTGAAGGACTCGCTCAGCTGTGCCTTCGCGTCGGCGAGGGCCTTCGAGAAATTGCCCACCGCCTCAGTTCCGTAGGAGGCCTCGGCGAAGCCAAGCTCCTGTTCGCTCGACTTGATTGCGTCGTCGGCCTGGACGAGGAGCCCGCCCGCGCGCTTGCGGAGCTCGTCGATGCTGAGCCCAGCGAGCGGATCCGGGGTGCCGTCTGCGCTGACGGCCTGCGTGATGACGCGGTTCCTGCGCCGCCGCGACAGCACGTAGGCACCGGCCGCGCCGGCCGCAACGACGACTCCTCCGCCCACGAGGAGCGGGGCCGGGTTGAACGTCGAGACGTCGCCGTTCCCGCCGCCCGCGGCGTCGCCGACGGCCTTGGCCGTGTCGATCGCTGCCTGGGCGTAGTCCTGCTTGCCGCCCGCGAGGTTGGGGGTGATCGCGTTCTTGATGATGTTGTCGATCTTGGGGTAGACCTTCGCGTTCCCGGACTTCGTGCCGAGGTAGTACTGCCCATTCGAGGTCGAGATCGTGAGCAGGACGTCCGTCGGACCGATGTTCTTCTTCGTCGCTACTGCCGATGCCCACCCCTTCGCGTCGGGCGGGTTCGTGAAGCTGTCGACGATCACGACGTAGAGGTTTTCCCGACGCTCGTTCAGGAGGTCGCCGATGGCCTTCTGGACGTCGCCCTTCCGGCCGCCGAGAGCGTTGGTCGGGTCGACGATATTCGTCCCGGACTGGATGTTCACGGGATCAGTGGCCCACGCGGGTGAGGCCGCGGGGAGCAGCGCCAGCCCGAGGGCACCGACAGCCGTCAGGAGAGTCTTCAGCGTGGATCGCACTTCACAGCCCTTCGCTCGGCTCCGGGGCATTTCCCCGGAACGCCCCAACCCCCCAAATGGCAGCCACTGCCGCGGGACGCTGTGGCATGTCGTTTTGATTCTAGGGGCCGGTCCGAGCGGGGGTCCACCGGAGCCTGTGCGCCCCCAGCGAACACAGAGAACGGACGACGGCGCCCGTCCGTTGGGCGATATGGCGGCACCCCGACGTTCGGCTGGCTTCCAGAAACCTCTCAGGAAACAAAGGAGCCGTGCACAGGATCGCGGTCCATAGTTGAGTGCAGAGAAAAGCAAAGAAGAGCAGAGAAGGACGGAAAGAGGAGCCATGAGCGAAACCCCAGAGAGCCCGGCCCCGGACCGCGGCCAGGCCCACGAGGGTGCGAACAGCCCCGAGCGGCCGACCGTCGCTCCGCGCGTCGAACCGACACCCACGCAGCCCACCCCGAGCTCAGCCACCGTCGACGCGACGCCCACGGCGCCGATCCAGGGGCCCGCGCAGGCCGCGTCGCCGTCGTCCCCGTCGCAGTCCGAACCCGAGGCCCAGACGCAGGCGCAGCCCCAAGCTCAGGCTCAGGGGCAGACTCCGCCGACACAGCCCCAGACGCAGCCTCAGACTCAGCAGCAGCCCCGCTACGGCCAGTACGCCCAGCCCAGCCAGCCGCAGCGGCCGCCGCAGTACGGCCAGGCGCCGCAGTACGGCCAGAACGCGCAGCAATATGGCCAGAGCGCTCCGCAGTACGGCCAGCCGGGTTCCTATGGCCAGCACGTTCCGGGCCAGCAATACCCGTACAGCCAGCACCCTCAGGCCGGCACCTCGTTCGCGCCGCCGACCTCTGCCCGGCCGCGCGATCCCAAGCGCTGGGGCACGGGAGTCGTCGTCGGCGGCATGCTCGTCGCGGGCCTCATCGGCGGCGGGGTGGCCGTCGGCGGCTATTCGCTCCTGAGCCCGCGCACGTCGGCCGTCGGGACCGCGCAGAACAGCCCCGTGATCGTCAACAACCAGGAGAGCGTCAACGCGGTGACGGCCGCCGCGGCGAAGGCCTCGCCGAGTGTCGTGACGATCGGCGTCACCTCGGGGAACTCGTCGGGGACCGGGTCCGGCGTCGTCCTCGACGACAGCGGGCACATCCTGACCAACACGCACGTCGTCACGCTCGACGGCTCGGTCGCCAGCCCGACGATCCAGGTCCGTACAAGCGACGGCAGCGTGTACTCGGCGACCGTGGTCGGCACCGACCCGCTGTCCGACCTCGCCGTCGTCCAGGTCAAGGGCGCCAATCTCACTCCGATTACGTTCGGCGACTCGGGCAAGCTCAACGTCGGCGACACCGCCATCGCGATCGGCGCGCCGCTCGGGCTCGACAGCACGGTCACGGAAGGCATCGTCTCGACGCTCAACCGGACCATCTCGGTCGCGTCGTCCGCCGCGCCCCAGGGCGGCGACCAGCAGCAGGGCGGCGGGGGCCAGGGCTTCCAGTTCGCCCCGCCGAACGGCCAGTCCCAGCGCTCGCAGGCGCAGAGCACCGTGAGCCTCGACGTGATCCAGACGGACGCGGCGATCAACCCCGGCAACTCGGGAGGCGCGCTCGTGAACGCCAAGGGCGAGCTCGTGGGGATCAACGTCGCGATCGCGTCGACGGGCAGCGGCTCGAGCTCGTCGGGCCAGAGCGGCAACATCGGCGTGGGCTTCAGCATCCCGGCGAACTACGCCCACCGGATCGCGCAGGAGCTCATCTCAAAGGGCAAGGCGACGCACGGCCAGCTCGGCGTGTCGGTCCAGCCCGCGGCGCCGAGCGGCAGCTCGAACTCGGCGTTCTCGGTCGGCGCCCAGGTGGCCGACGTCACGAGCGGATCTCCCGCGGACAAGGCAGGCATCAAGAAGGGCGACGTCATCACCCACTTCGGCGACTTTGCTATCGGCGACGCGAGCGAGCTCACCGCGGCCGTGCGCCAGCAGGCGCCTGGGACGACCGTCAAGGTGACCCTCCTGCGCAACGGCCAGAGCACGAGCGTTGACGTGACCGTCGGCTCGGCCTCCTGACGGCCTCAGTCCGCCAGCGCGCAGTTCCGCCCGCGACCCCCACGGGCCGCGGGCGGAACTGTCTGCCGCTCTTCCGCCCCGAGCTCGCCGGCGAATCGCGAAGATTCATGACTTTTCGTGGCGTTCCGTGACGCGAAGCGGCGCTCGGGCCCCTTTTGCCGGGCCTCGAACGCGCCAGGGGCCGCGTATGGTTAGCTAAAGTTCGCGGCGGCATGCGCGTGCGGTTCAGGCCCGCCGCCAGCGACGGACGCGATAGGCGCAACGCACAGACTACGGAAGGCCCTCAACCGTGGGAGACACCCTCAAGATCGTCGTGCTGGTCAAGCACGTCCCGGACGCGCAGTTCGACCGGCACATCGGCCCCGACCGAACGCTCGAGCGCTCGGAGAGCATCCTGTCCGAGCTCGACGAATACGCCCTCGAGGCGGCCCTCCAGCTGAGCGAGGCGCGCGGCGGCGAGAAGGCCGGCAACCAGGTCATCGCCGTCACGATGGGCACCCCCGACGCCGCCAACGCCCTCAAGAAGGCCCTTCAGATCGGCGCTTCGAGCGGCGTCCACATCACGGACGGCTCGCTCGCCGGCTCCGACGCCTCGGTGACGTCCCTCGTCCTCGCCGCGGCGGTGCGCAGCCTCGGCGACGTCGACCTCGTCCTCGCGGGCATGTCCTCGACGGACGGCGAGACGTCGATCGTCCCGGCCCAGCTCTCGGAGCGCCTCGGGGTCCCCCAGCTCACGTTCGCCTCGGATCTCGAGGTCACGGGGCGCACCGCGCTGATCCGCCGCGATGGCGACTCGACCTCGGACACTGTCGAGGCCAGCCTCCCGGCCGTCGTCTCCGTCACGGACCAGATCAACGAGCCCCGCTACCCGAACTTCAAAGGCATCCTCGCCGCGAAGAAGAAGAAGATCGCGACGCTCGGCCTCGCGGACCTCGGCCTCGAGGCGGGCCAGGTCGGCGCCGCGGGCTCGCTCACGCGCGTCGAGCAGGCCGATCCCCGCCCGGCCCGCTCCGCGGGCACGATCATCACGGACGAGGGCGACGCCGGCGTCAAGCTTGTCGATTTCCTGGCCGCCCAGAAGCTCATCTAGCGGAAGCGAAGACCATGACTGCATCTGTCCTCGTCTACCTCGACGCCGTCCACGCCGATGGCCTGCGCAAGGCCCAGCGGGAGCTGCTCGCCGCGGGGCGCATCCTCGGCCCGGTTTCCGCCGCCGTGACGGGCACGCCGAGCGAGGCGGCCCTCGCCCAGCTCGCCGAGAGCGGCGTTGAGACCGTGTACACGGGCCCCGCCGACCTCTCGGGCTATCTCGTCGCTCCCACGGCCGCGTGGCTGGCTGCGGTGGCCGGGGCCGCCGCCGAGGCGGGAACGGCGCCGTCCGCCGTCGTCGTCGACAACTCGGCAGGGGGCAAGGAGATTGCGGCGCGGGTCGGCGTGCGCCTCAATGCGGGCGTCATCACGGACGTCGTCGCCCTCGAAGCGGACGGGACTGCCCACAAGTCCGTCCTGGCGGGCTCGTACGAGGTGCGCGCGAAGGCGACGAGCGCGACGGCGGTGCTTGCCATCAAGGGCAACGCCGCCGAAGGTGCCCCCGAGCCGGTGCGCGGCGCCGCGGACCTTCGCGCCGTCGACGTTCCCGCGGATGCGCTCGCGAACGCGGCCCGCGTCACGGCGCGCGTCGAACGGCCCAAGACCGGCCGCCCCGAGCTCACCGAGGCGAGCATCGTCGTCGCCGGCGGGCGTGGGACAGACGGCGACTTCGGTCCGATTGAGGAGCTTGCGGACGTGCTCGGGGCGGCCGTCGGCGCGTCGCGTGCCGCGACCGATGCGGGCTGGATCGGCCATGACTTCCAGGTCGGCCAGACGGGCAAGACCGTCTCGCCGCAGCTGTACATCTCGGCGGGCATCTCGGGCGCGATCCAGCAGAAGGCCGGCATGCAGACCTCCAAGGTGATCGTCGCGATCAACTCGGACCCGGAATCGCCCGTCTTCGAGATCGCGGACTTCGGCGTGGTCGGAGACCTCTTCAAGGTGCTCCCGCAGGCCGCGGAGGAGATCAAGAGGCGTCGCGGCTAGTGGCCGACGTTCAGCAGATTCCGGACTCGGCGCGCACGCCCGATGGGGCCGTGGTGCGCCGGGTCCTCGCCTTCGGCGCCCATCCCGACGATCTCGACTTCGGCGCCGCCGGAACGATCGCAGCGTGGGCAGCGGCCGGGGCCGAGATCCATTACGGCATCATGACCGACGGCGACGCGGGCGGCTTCGATCCGGACCAAAGGGATGAGATCGTGGCCACGCGCCGCGATGAGCAGCGCTCGGCCGCGGCGCGCGTCGGCGCGCGCGAGGTCCATTTCCTCGGGTACCGCGACGGGTACCTCGAGCCGTCGCACGAAGTGCGCCGTGACGTCGTCCGGCTCATCCGCACGGTGCGGCCCGACGTCGTCCTCTCGATGCATCCCGAGCGGAACTGGGCGAGCCTCCATATGTCCCATCCAGACCATCTCGCATGCGGTGAGGCCGTCACGCGGGCCGTGTACCCCGCGGCAGAGAATCCCTTCGCGTATCCCGAGCTCGCGGATGGTGGGCTCGGAGCGTACCGCGTTCCGTGGCTCTGGCTCTATGGGGCCCCCGAGGGGCGGATCAACCACACTGTCGACGTCACGGCCCATGTCGAAGCGAAGCTCGAGGCCATCCGCGTGCACCTGAGCCAGCACTCCGACTTCGAGGCGACGGAGCGCTACGTCCGCGCGAGGCTCCTCGCGACGGCGGCGTCGGCCGGGTTCGCGGAGGGCGCCTCAGGGGAGGGGTTCCACGTCGTCGCCGTGAACGCGAAGGACACGATCGCAGGCTTCTGAGGCTCCGGCGGGGATGGCCCGCCGTCAGGCCTGCGCGCCCGCGTAGCCGTTCTGGCGCCACGCCTCGTAGACGGCGATCGACGCCGAATTCGCGAGGTTGAGCGAACGACGCGCGGGGAGCATCGGGAGCCTCACGCGCGCCGTCACACGCGGGTCCGCGAGGACAGCCTCGGGCAGCCCGACCGATTCCGGGCCGAAGAACAGGACGTCGCCCGGCGCATACGCGATATCGGCGAAGCTCGACTCGCCGTGCGACGTGAACGCGAAGACCCGGGCGGGGAGCAGCGCCGCGAACGCATCCTCTAGCGTCTTGTGCACCGTCACGACGGCGAGGTCGTGGTAGTCGAGCCCCGCGCGCCGCAGCTTGGAATCCTCGAAGTCGAATCCGAGGGGCTCGACGAGGTGCAGTTCGGACCCGGTCACGGCCGCGAGCCGGATGGCATTGCCGGTGTTGCCCGGGATTTCCGGCGTGTAGAAGAGGATGCGGAACACGCCCTCCATCCTAAGGCGCCTCACCGGGCCGGCTCGGCGAAGCTCCCGGACGGTGCGGAACCGGTCAGTGGAGGCCCGTCAGCAGCCGCGCGAGGGCCGGGACGTACACGGTGTTCGGCTGGGGGCCCGACGCGAGGAAGAACTTGAGCTCGCGCACGAACTTGGAAGCGTTGAGGGGCTCGATGCCGCCCATGACGCTGCGATGGACGTCGATCACGGGCTGATGCAGGCTCGAGTCCGGCGTCTGCACGAGGACGAATCCCTGCACGTTGAGCTCCGGGAACACCTCTTGGAACATGCGGACGTGGTTCGCGAGGAGCGGCGGAGCCGCCGCCCGGCCGCCCTGGAGGAGGTGCGCGCCGTCCCACGCGTAGTTGCCCACGGGTACGAGCATCGAATCGACAAGGGCGAGCCGGTAGCCCGCGAGCACGGCGTGCGCGACGTACGCGCCGCCCGCGGGGGAGTGGAGGCCGCTGACGAGGCGCGCCGAAGGGATCTCGGACAGAACGTACTTGCGGATGAGGGCTGCCGTCCGCTGCTCGCGCTCGATGCGGGCCGCGGCGCCGAAGATGCCGCGACGCCGCGGCTCTCCGTACTCGCGTCGGGCCGCGGTCTGGGGCGGAATGAGGGGCACGGCGACGTCGGCGAACGGAGGCTCGTAGACGGCCGGCTCGCCCGCGGGATTGCGCTGCGGCCCTGCGCCCGGGGCGCGCCGCGCCGCGAACCCGCGGTCGTCGCCGTGGGGCCCCGACGACGGCGGGCGAGTGCCGCCGTCGTCCGTTGTGCCGGCGGCCGGGCCCCACGGCGTCCCGGCGGGCTCCCGCTGCGGGGAGGACGTGAAGTAGCTGCGATCGTAGGCCTCACGGCGCTTGGGATCGGAGAGGACCTCGTACGCGAGCGTCACCCGGCGGAACTCGGCCGGGTCCCCGCCGTGATCGGGATGATGGACTCGCGCCGCGCGGCGGTAGGCGGCCTTGACCTCTTGGGCGCTGGCCGTGACGGGGACGCCCAGGACCTCGTAATGAGAGGGGAGGCGCGACGTCATGGATCAATCCTAGGTGCGCGGGCTGGGCGGTCGCCGCGCGACGGCGCCCGACGGCGACGCGCTCTTACGGGGCGCCGTCGATGATCTCGGCGAGCTTTGTGCACACGGAGGCCCACGTGAATTCGGGCGCGCGCCTTCTGCCGAGGCGCCCGACAGCCTGGGCCGTGGCCGGATCGGCGAACCGCAGCATGGCGGACGTCAGCTCGTCCACTCGACCCGGCCGGACGACGATCCCGCCGTCGCCGATGACGCATCCGGCACCGCCCTCGGTCGTGCCGACGCTCGGGACTCCCGCGTGCAGGGCCTCGACGTAGACGATGCCCGCCGCCTCGTAGCGCGAAGGGACCACGCAGCACGTCGCCATGGCCCAGAGGTCCGCCATGCGCTGCCGATCCGCCGGACTGCGAAGGTCGAGGTTGCCGTGGCTGACGACGCCGGGCTCCGCGACGGGAGGATGGACGCCCGCGAGGTGGAGCTCGGCCTCGGGGTGGGCCTCCCGGACCCGGGCGAAGGCCTCGACGACGTCGGGACCTCCCTTGGCCTCCCAGGCCCGCGCGGGGAACAGGAACCGGGGCGTGGTCCAGCGCCGCGGCGTCTCGCGGGCGACGGCGTGGTTCGCGCCGATGCCGACCGCGTGGGCCTTCTCAGGAGGGCAGCCCAAGTCCGCGACGGCAGAGGCCGCCGCCCACGGCGTGGCGAAGGCGGCTGCCGCGTTCGCTCTGTAGCGCTCGCTCTGGAAGCGGAGGCGTCTCGTGACCGTCCAGCGCGGAACGTCGCCCCAGCAGGTCTCGGGCCAGCGGAGCGCCTGCCTGATGGTCATGTCCTCGTAGGAGACCACCCGCGGATGGTCGATCCGATAGCCGGTCCCGATCTGGATGACGGCGTCGAAGGGGCCGAGCTGGGACAAAAGCTGCTTGGCTCGCGCCGAACATGCGGCGGAATACGCCATGGACTGAAGCGCAGCGCGCCGGCTGCGATCGACCGCAGATCGGAGGCCGAGGCGCGGAATCCGCGCGAGCACCCACGGTGCCGCGACCGCGTCAACGATCGCGCGGCGGGCCGGCGGCGTGACGTCGAGCGCGACAACGTCCGCGCCGAGCCTTTCGAGTCCCCTGAACAGATTGCTGGGCGTCCCGGACCAGAGTCCGGGATCAGCCGCGTTGCCGATCGCCGCCATGGCGATGCGTCCCCCCAGAATTCGCATGCCGGGTATGTTACCTGCATGCTTCCGCTGTCCTCGTACGAGCGAATCCTGGTTCTCTCGCCTCATTTCGACGACGCCGTCCTCTCGTGCTGGTCGGTGATCCAGGACTTCGGCGAGGCCGTCGACGTCGTGACGATGTGCGGGGGCGCGCCCGACGACGGATTGAGCGACTGGGACGATACCTGCGGATTCTCGTCCGGGGGCGAAGCGGCGGCGGCGCGGCGCAACGAGGAAGCGCGGGCCCTCGCGGGCAGGGTCGGGAGCTTCCGCTGCCTGCCGATCCTCGAGGCCGCCTACTCGGGCGGCGAGGGCAGCGGGGAACGCAGGGCCATCCTCCGCGACTGCCTCACGGGCTGGGTCGAGGCGCACGCAGACCGGTCACGGCTCCTCGTCCTCCTGCCAGCCGGGGCCGGCCTCAACGCCGCCGATCCGGCCGCGGCCCCGGGGAAGCCGAAGGGCCGCGGCGGAGACGGTCTCGCCTGGGCGCGCTCGCTCAAGCACCGCCTCTACCTGCGGCGCACCGCGAGCCTCCGCGCGACGGGCCTCCTGAGCCATAGCGACCACCGCGCCGCCCGGAATCTCGCCCTCGACGTGCTCTGGGGCAGCGGGCGGGCCGACGTGGCGCTGTACGAGGAGCTGCCGTACCTGTGGTCGCAGCCCGCCGACCGCGCGGTGCTCGCCGTGTCGAGGCGCCTGGGCGCCGAGGCCCTCGCCGCCGAGCGTCCGGTCGACACGGCGCGCAAGGCCGAAGCCCTGGCGTCCTACGCGAGCCAGCTCGGACCGCTGGATCCCGCCGGCCGGCTCATCGGCCCCGCGCACCTGCCCGCGCGCGAGCGCTTCTGGCTCCTCACGCGCGCCTCGTCGCGAGGCGGTTGAGCGCGAGGGCGCCGACCAGGAGCCCAAAGTCGCGCAGCGCGACGTCGTAGAAGTGTCCGAGGATCAGGAGATTCACGATGATCCCCAGGAGCCACAGTGCGACGATGAGCGATCCCCAGCGAGGCTTCCACGCAACGATGAGGCCCGCGACGATTTCGACGACGCCCACGCCGTACATGAACGCCGATGGGGTGACCGGGACGACCTGCGTGGCCGCAGGGGCGAGATAGGCGGGCCAATTGGTGAGGATGTTGAAGAACTTGTCGAGCCCGAAGAGGATCGGCGCGACGGTGTAGATCGTCCTGAGCATGGCGAATGCCTGATCGGCGCCGGATGCTGCGGCGGCGGCCTTGGCCCGCTTTGCCGGGAAACGCGCTTCTCCATGGGTTGAGGTGGAAGACATGTGGTGCTCCTTTCCAAAACTAGTGATTGCGATTTTAGACCTCAAAGGGCATCTAAAACAACGATTGTGCTTTTTGGACTTACACTGGAGCACATGGCTGAAAGCCCGTGGTCACGGCGCGTCCAGGCGGTCTCGTCGCTCGGAGACAGGAGCCGACGCGCGATCTTCGATTACGTCCGCGCCGCTGCGAGGCCAGTGGGTCGGGACGAGGCGGCAGATGCCCTCGGGATGACGCGAGGGGCGGCCGCCGCACAGCTCGATCGCCTCGCGTCAGACGGGATCCTCGCCGTCACGTTCGTGAAGCCGGGGGCAGGGGGGCCCGGCACGGGGCGACCCTCGAAGTTCTACGCCCTTGCTGTCCGTGAGGTCGTGGCCTCGGTCCCCGAACGGAACTACGAGCTCGCGGGAGAACTCATGGCCGAGGCCGCCGAACGGTCGATGACCCAATCGGTGCCGATCGAGGAGTGCCTTGACGCCGTCGGGCGAGAGACCGGGAACGCGCTCGGACGCGAGCACGGAAGCATCGAGGCGGTCCTCGAGGCGGCCGGGTACTCGCCGGTCGCGCGGGTCCCCGAGGGAACGATCGAACTCGCCAACTGCCCGTTCCATCGGCTCGCGCAGGGACATCGCGCCGTCGTGTGCGCGCTGAGCGCGGCGCTCCTCGAGGGCGCGCTCGAAGGCTGCGGCGATGCCCGGCGGAGCCTCGAGCCGATCGAGCCCGGCCACGGCGCGGGGGAGTGCTGCGCGAGGATCATGCTCCGGAAAGGGTGAGACCCAGCGTCTGATCCCGTCCTACAGTGGAATCGTGCCCGTGTATCTCGACCACGCCGCGACGACCTCCGTCCGGCCCCACGCCCTGAGCGTCTTCACCGAGCAGGCCGCGCTCGGCGGCAACCCCTCGTCGCTCCACGCCGCGGGCCAGCGGGCCCGGCGTGCCCTTGAGGACGCCCGAGAGTCTCTTGCGGGCCTTCTCGGCGCCCATCCCTCGGAGCTGATCTTCACGTCGGGCGGGACCGAGGCCGACAATCTCGCGGTCAAGGGCCTCTTCTGGGCGCGCCGAGCCGCCGATCCCCGGCGCACGCGCATCCTGTGCTCGAGCGTCGAGCACCACGCCGTCATGGACACGGTCGAATGGCTCGGGCAGCAGGAGGGCGCCGAGGTCGTGTGGCTTCCGTGCGATGCGGAGGGCGTCACGAGCGTCGACGCGGTCCGCCTCGAGCTCGACCGCGACCCGGAGTCGATCGCCCTCGTCGCCGTCATGTGGGCCAACAACGAGATCGGCGCGATCCAGCCGGTCGCGGAGATCGCCGCGCTCGCAGGCAAACATGGCATTCCCACGCATTCCGATGCCGTCCAGGCTTTCGGGCACGTGCCGCTCGACTTCGCCGCGTCCGGCCTCGCGACGATGGCCGTGAGCGGCCACAAACTCGGGGCGCCCGTCGGCGTCGGAGCTCTCGTCGTCCGCCGCGACGCCGTCGTGACCCCGGTACAGCACGGCGGAGGCCAACAGCGCGGCCTGCGTTCGGGAACTCTCGACGCCGCGGCCGCCGCCGCGTTCGCCGCAGCGGCGGGCGACGCCGTCGTCGGCCTGGACGAAGAGGCCGCACGCGTCGGCGCGCTGCGTGATCGGCTGGTCGACGGCGTGCTCCGGGAAGTCCCCGAAGCGCGCCTGAGCGGGCCGCACGACCCCACGCGGCGACTTCCCGGGATCGCGCATTTCACGTTCCCCGGCTGCGAGGGCGATTCGCTGCTGTTCCTCCTCGACATGATGGGCGTCGAAGCATCGACGGGCTCGGCGTGCACGGCGGGCGTCCCGCGTCCGTCGCACGTCCTCCTCGCGACGGGCCTCACGGAGGACCAGGCGCGGGGTGCGCAGCGCCTGAGCCTCGGCTGGACGACGACAGAGGACGACGTCGACGCCTTCCTCGCCGTCGTCGGCCGCGCCTACCAGCAGGCGCGCCAGGCCGGGATGGCCGGGCACGAGAGTTCGATCCGCACCGCCTCGAGCCGCTAGCGCAGGGTCGGTTCGGAACGCCACAAGTCAGAGGCTGATGGCCTGATTTTCTTCGCTCAGGAGCTCCGAATTGTGTCTTTGGAGACCCTAGACCGCCGGCACGAGCTCCGCGAGCGGTACCGCCGGGTCCGCAAGGCGAGCCGGATCGACGACGGCGCGCGAGGCGATGATCGCCTTGAGCGCCTTCTGCGACCGTGGCGCGTTGACGTTCATCGCCGCGACGACCTGCCCGTGCTGGAGCCAGAACGCGACGAAGCCCGCGAGCCCGTCGTCGACCGTGTCGATCGATCCGCGCATGACGAGCTGGGCCCCGCGCGCCCGCTGCCCGTAGCCCGAGTACTCGAGGCTCACCTCGAATTGGTCGGTGTAGAAGTATGGCGCGATGTCGAGCGCCGCGCCGACGCCGAGCATCGACTTCGCGGCGACCTTTCCGCCGTTGAGCGCGTTCGACCAGTGCTCGCTGCGCACGTGGTCGCCCGTGAACGGCTGGAGCGAGTTCGCGACGTCGCCCGCGGCGAAGATGCCCTCGGCGGACGTGCGAAGGGACGCGTCGACGACGACGCCGTTCCCGACGACGAGCTTGGCGTCCCGGGCAAGCCCGACGTTGGGCGTGACCCCGACCGCGACGACGACGAGATCCGCGCCGAGGCGCTCGCCGGTGTTCGTCACGACGCACGAGACGGCGCCGTCGTCGTCGGACGCCTTGAACTCGACCGGATGCTCGCCGAGGCGGAATTCCACCCCATGGGACTCGTGGAGCCGCCGGAAGTAGTCGCCGAGCTCGGGTTCGAGCTGCCCGAGGGGCTGTGCCTCGCGTCCCACGACCGTGACCTCGTTGCCGTACGTGCGAGCCGCAGCCGCGACCTCCATCCCGATCCACCCCGAGCCGATGAGCACGACGCGGCGCCCTCCGCCCTCGAGCTCCGAGCGGAGCGCGAGCGAATCTTCGAAGCGGCGCAGGGTCACGATGCCCTCGTACTGGGCCCCCGGCAGGTCGAGGGTCCGCGGCTGGGCGCCCGTCGCGAGGAGCAGCGCCCGATACGCGAGGAGCTGCCCGCTCTCAAGCCTCACGACGCGCGAGGCCGGCACGATCTGGGCGACGTTCTCGCCGAGGCGGAGTTCGACGTCGTTCTCGGCGTACCACCCCGCGGGGTTGACCTCGAGGTCCTCTTCGGGCGCTTTGCCCAGCAGGAATTCCTTCGACAGGGGAGGCCTCAGGTAGGGCGCGCGGTGCTCGGCCCCGACGATCGTGATGGGGCCCTCCCAGCCCTCGGCCCGCAGCGTCTTCGCCGCGCTGCCCGCGGCGAGGCCGCCTCCCGCGATGACCATGCCCTGTTCGTCCACGTCAGCCCCTATCGTCGCTTGACCTGTCGGCGGCCGGCCCCGGGCCGCGCGGCTGTGCTGGCTCCGCCGCTAGAATAGACCGGTGCGAGTTCTGGCAGCCATGAGCGGAGGAGTGGATTCCGCGGTCGCCGCTGCCCGGGCCGTCGAGGCCGGGCACGACGTCGTCGGCGTCCACCTCGCGCTGTCCCGGATGCCGGGGACGCTGCGCACGGGAAGCCGCGGCTGCTGCACGATCGAAGACTCGAACGACGCGTGGCGGGCATGCGACAAGCTCGGCATCCCGTTCTATGTGTGGGACTTCTCCGAGCGCTTCAAGGCAGACGTCGTCGACGATTTTGTCGCCGAATATGCGGCCGGGCGCACGCCGAACCCGTGCATGCGCTGCAATGAGCGCATCAAGTTCGCGGCCCTCCTCGAGAAGGCTCTTGCGCTCGGCTTCGACGCGGTGTGCACCGGGCACTACGCCAAGATCGTCCGGGACACCGACGGCAATGCAGAGCTGCACCGCGCGGCCGACTGGGCCAAGGACCAGTCGTACGTCCTCGGCGTGCTGACCGCCGAGCAGCTCGAGCACTGCCTGTTTCCGCTCGCGGACACCCCGTCGAAGGCCGAGGTCCGTGCCGAAGCCGAGCGCCGCGGGCTCTCGGTCGCGAAAAAGCCGGACAGCCACGACATCTGCTTCATCTCCGACGGGGACACGCGCGGCTGGCTTGCCGAGAAGATCGAGATGACGCCGGGGGACATCGTCGACGAGTCGGGGCAGAAGGTCGGCCAGCACGGGGGCGCGAACGCGTTCACCGTCGGGCAGCGCCGGGGCCTCCGGCTCGGGCGCCCCGCCCCGGACGGCAAGCCGCGCTTCGTCCTCGAGGTGCGGCCCAAGGACAACACGGTTGTTGTCGGTCCCGAGAAGCTCCTCGCGGTCGACGAGATCCGCGGCATCCGCCTTTCGTGGGCCGGGCTGCCGCTCGCCGAGGCCGCCGCGGGCGAGCAGTTCGAGTGCCACGCGCAGGTTCGCGCGCACGGGGATGCGCTTCCCGCGCGGGCGCGCGTCGTCGTCGGCGGTCGCCAGGCGAGCGATGGGCACGTGGCGGACGACGGCGAACTCGTCGTGACGCTCGAAGCTCCCCTCCGTGGGGTCGCCCCCGGGCAGACCATCGTGCTGTACCGGGGAACCCGCGTGCTCGGCCAGGCGACGATCGACGCCGCCCGGTCGCTCGCGCGTCCCGCCCTCTGACCGCAGACCCTCCCCGGAGCCTTCCCTTGGTCGTTGGGCAACTGATTTCCCGGCGGGCAGCCCAGTGCTGAGCTGGGAGAACGTCCCGTTCGCGGAGTAACCCGAGGCGCGGCGTCAAGTCCGCGCGGAGTTGAGTGTGCGTTCTCCGCGTCGCTGTGCCCCCGTTGGGGAGGAAATGTCAAGGTTTCGTTCCATTCCCTCAAACAAGGCTTTCATGTCTCTCGAATCGTGGTTCAATGCTTAGTGCACGGGACATGTGATCCATCACACATGCATCAGATGTCCTCGAACTCTTCAGAGACAGAAGGTCACCCCTCATGGCAAAGACGACCATGGCCGTTCGGAGCGCCATCGCGCTCCTCGGCCTTTCCGCGCTGGCGCTCACCGCCTGCACCGGCCCGTCCGGGGGCGGCGCCGGCCAGAGCAGCCCGGCGGGAGGCGGTCCGATCACCGTCGGCACGACCGACAAGGTCACGTTCCTGGACCCCGCGGGCTCCTACGACAACGGGTCGTTCATGGTCATGAACCAGATCTACCCGTTCCTCCTGAACTCGAAGCCCGGGAGCGCAGATCCCCAGCCGGACATCGCGACGTCGGCGTCCTTCACGGCCCCGACCGAGTACACCGTGAAGCTCAAGAGCGGGCTCAAATGGGCCAACGGCGATACCCTCGATTCGGCGGACGTCAAGTTCTCCTTCGACCGCCAGCTCAAGATCAACGATCCGAACGGCCCGGCGTCCCTCCTCGACAACCTCGCGAGCACCGACGCCCCGGATCCGACCACCGTCGTGTTCCACCTCAAGCAGGGCAACGACCAGACCTTCCCGCAGGTCCTCACGGGTCCTGTCGGTCCGATCGTGGACCACAAGGTCTTCCCGGCCGACAAGGTCTTGGCCGACGACGACATCATCTCCAAGAAGGCCTTCGCCGGACCGTACACGATCTCGACGTACCAGAAGAACCAGCTCGTCTCGTTCAAGTCGAACCCTGACTACCAGGGGCTCCTCGGCAAGCCGGCGACTGACACCGTCAACGTCAAGTACTACGCCGATTCGAGCAACCTCAAGCTCGACGTCCAGCAGGGCAACATCGACGTCGCGTGGCGCTCCCTGACGGCGACCGACGTGGACAGCCTCGCGAAGGACTCGAAGGTCAAGGTCCTCAAGGGGCCGGGCGGGGAGATGCGCTACATCGTGTTCAACTTCGACACGATGCCCTATGGCGCCAAGGCAGCCAACGCAGATCCGGCGAAGTCGCTCGCCGTCCGCCAGGCGATGGCTGACCTCGTCGACCGCGACGCGATCGCGACGCAGGTCTACAAGGGCACGTACACGCCGCTCTACTCCTACGTCCCGGACGGCTTCCCCGGCGCCACGACGTCGCTCAAGTCGCTCTACGGAGACGGCTCTGGCAAGCCGAGCGCCGACAAGGCCAAGAAGGCCCTCTCCGACGCAGGCGTCCAGACGCCGGTCGCCATCAACCTCCAGTACAACCCGGATCACTACGGGAAGTCCTCGGGCGACGAGTACGCGATGGTCAAGCAGCAGCTCGAGTCCTCGGGCCTGTTCAAGGTGAACCTCCAGTCCACGGAATGGGTCACGTACTCGAAGGACCGCACGAAGGACGTGTACCCGATGTACCAGCTCGGCTGGTTCCCGGACTTCTCGGACCCGGACAACTACCTCACGCCGTTCTTCACCGCGAACAACTTCCTCAAGAACCACTACAGCAACCCGACGGTGCAGGACCTCATCGCGAAGGAAGCGACGAACCCGGACAAGTCGGCCCGTGAGAAGCAGATCGGCCAGGTCCAGGACGCGGTCGCGAAGGACCTCTCGACCCTGCCGCTTCTCCAGGGCTCGCAGATCGCCGTCGTCGGGACGGGCGTGAAGGGCGTCGAGACCACTCTCGATCCGGCCTTCAAGTTCCGGCTCGGCGTCATCAGCAAGTAGCCGGAACGGATTGACCGCACCGTAGCACCGACCCACAAGGAAAGGCCCATAGTGCAGCGGCGGGATGCGATCGCGTCCCGCCGCTGCACTGCGGAGGAAACCCCGCGAAGGAAACATCCACAATGACTGCACTGACCGAGACACCCCCAGAGGCGGCCGGACTTCCTACCCCGACCGCCAAGCGCAAGGGCGGCGGCGGGCTCGCGACCTACCTCGTGATCCGCTTCCTGCTCATCTTCCCGACCATCCTCATCCTCGTGACGCTCGTGTTCTTCCTCATGAGGATCACGGGCGATCCGATCACGGCCGCGCTCGGCGGCCGTCTCCCCGCCGACCAGCTCGAGATCAGGATCCACGAGGCCGGCTACGACCGGCCGCTCCTCGTGCAGTATTTCGAGTACCTAGGCCAGGTCTTCACGGGCAACTTCGGCCGCACGATCTCGGACAACCGCGCGGTGACCGAGATGCTCACGACCTTCGGAACCGCGACGCTCGAGCTCGCGATCAACGCCCTCATCGTCGCGTTCATCGTCGGCATCCCGCTCGGCATGATCGCAGCGCACCGCCGGGACAAGGGCACGGACGCGGGCCTGCGGGTCTTCGCGATCCTGAGCTACGCGACCCCCGTCTTCTTCGCGGGGCTCCTGCTCAAGCTGGTGTTCTCCGTGTGGCTCGCCTGGCTTCCCGTCGACGGCCGGGCCTCGACGTCGACCGAGCTCTCGCTCGGCAGCCTCGCCGCGCCCACCGGAGTCTATTGGCTCGACGCGCTCCGAAGCGGCAATCTGACGGCGTTCTGGGACGTCGAGCGCCACGCGGTCCTTCCCGCCCTCGCCCTCGGCCTGCTCACCGCGGGCGTGTTCCTGCGGCTCGTGCGGACCAACCTCATCGGCACGCTCGGCAAGGACTACGTCGAGGCCGGGCGCTCGCGCGGCGTGAGCGAGTTCCGGCTCGTGACGAAGCACGCGTACAAGCCCGCGCTCATCCCGATCATCACGATCATGGGCCTCCAGATCGCGCTGCTGCTCGGCGGCGCCGTCCTGACCGAGACGACGTTCGAGTGGAAGGGACTCGGCTTCCAGCTTGCCCAATACCTCACGGCGCGCGACTTCGTCGCGGTCCAGGGCATCGTCGTCCTGCTCGCGGTGATCGTCGCGGTGACCAACTTCATCGTGGACGTCGTGGCCGCGCTCATCGACCCGAGGGTGAGGTACTGATGGCGACTCAAGCAGTTCCCCAGCTCGAGCGGCGCGAACCCCTGTGGACGCGCATCCCCGTGCTGACCCACGTCCGCATGAGCGTCGGCGTCCAGCGCGTCATGCTCGTCGTCGGCCTGTCCCTCACGGGCATCTTCCTCGTGCTCGCGGTCTTCGCTCCGCTCATGGCGCCCTTCGGGTACTCCCAGATCGCCGATGCGAGCGGCGGCTTCCCGACCCAGGATCCGCCGAGCGCCAAGCACCTCTGGGGCACGACCGTCGGCGGCTTCGACGTGTTCTCCCGCGTCGTGTGGGGCGCGCAGACGGCGGTCCTCGTCATCGTCGTCGCCGTCGCCCTGTCGATCTTCGCGGGCGTCGCCCTCGGCCTCGCGTCCGGCTACATCGGTGGCTGGCTCGACCGGATCCTCGTCGTCATCGCGGACGCGGTGTATGCGTTCCCGTCGCTCCTCGTCGCGATCGTCATGTCGATCGTGATCAGCCACGGGCAGTCGAGCCTGTGGGGCGGGATATTCGCGGCCGCGATCTCGATCACGGTCGTGTTCATCCCTCAGTACTTCCGCGTCGTCCGCGCCGAAGCGATCCGTCTCAAGGCGGAGCCGTTCGTCGAATCCGCGAAGGTCATCGGGGCCTCGAGCTGGCGCATCATGGCGCGGCACATCTTCCGCAACGCGACCCGGAGCATCCCGCTCATCTTCACGCTCAACGCCTCGGAGGCGATCCTCACGCTCGCGGGCCTCGGCTTCCTCGGCTTCGGCATCGAGCCCACGAGCGCGTCCGAGTGGGGCTTCGACCTCAACAAGGCCATCTCCGACGTCACGGCCGGAATCTGGTGGACCGGCGTGTTCCCGGGCCTCGCGATCGTGCTCACCGTCCTCGGGCTCACGCTCGTGGGCGAGAGCATGAATGACCTTTCCGATGCGAAGCTGCGGGCCCGCGGGCGGAAGCGGACGACGACGGCGGGGGCCAAGGGCGCGCGAACGGCGGCTCCGCAAGGGGTCTCCTCGCCCGAATCGGAAGGAGGGAAGGCATGAGCGAGCAGCTTGATGTGCGTTCTTCGGCTCCGGCCGAGACCGTTCTCGACATCGACGACCTCGAAGTTTCCTTCGCGACGGACACCGGGGAGGTGCGCGCCGTCCGCGGCGTGAGCCTCGATGTCCGCGCTGGCGAGGTTGTCGCCGTCGTCGGCGAATCCGGCTCGGGCAAGACGGTGACTGCCAAGACGATCCTCGGGCTCCTCCCCGAGACGGCCACGAGCTCGGGCGCCGTCGTGATCAAGGGCCAGAACGTCGTCGCCCTCACGCCCGCGAAGCTCCGCGAGCTGCGCGGACGGGACGTTGCGATGGTGTTCCAAGAGCCCTCGACGGCGCTCAACCCCGTCTTCACGGTGGGCTGGCAGATCATGGAGGGCCTCCGGGCGCATAGGGCGCGGGGGGGAGGGGGCAAGGGCGGTAGGCGCGTCGGCCGCAAGGAGGCACGCGAGCGGGCCGTCGAGGCGCTGCGCAAGGTCGGCATCCCGGATCCCGAGAAGCGTGTGGACTACTACCCGCACCAGTTCTCCGGCGGGCAGAAGCAGCGCGTCGTGATCGCTGCGGCCCTCGCGCTCGACCCCGAGCTCATCGTCGCCGACGAGCCCACGACCGCCCTGGACGTCACCGTCCAGGCCGAGATCCTCGAGCTCCTGCGGGACCTCCGGGATCTCTACGGGACCTCGATCGTGCTCATCACCCACAACATGGGCGTCGTCGCGGACCTCGCGGACCGCGTCGTCGTCATGTACCAGGGCGAGGTCGTCGAGGAGGCGCCCGTCCGGACGCTCTTCGCCGAGCCGCGGGACGACTACACGCGCAGGCTGCTCGCCGCCGTCCCCCACCTGGGGCGCGATTCGGCGTCGGAGGGCGCGACCGAGCGGCTCCATCAGGGCGGCGAGGTGCTCGTCGAAGCGAAGGAGCTCGAGATCGTGTACCCGGGCCGACTGGGGTCCCCGGCCTTCCGCGCGGTCGACGGCGTCTCGTTCACCGTCTCGGCGGGGGAGGTGTTCGGCCTCGTGGGCGAATCCGGTTCGGGCAAGACGACGATCGGCCGCGCGATCGCGGGGCTCAACCGGGCCACGGGCGGGAGCCTCAGCGTCCTCGGACACGAGATGGTCGGGTTCAGCGAGCGGGCGTTCCGGCCGCTCCGCAAGGACATCGGCTTCGTGTTCCAGGACCCGGCGGCGTCATTCAACCCGCAGCTGACCATTGGCGAGTGTGTGGCCGAGCCTCTCGTGGTGCACCTCGACCTCGAGCCGGCCCAGCTGCGCCGCCGCGTCGGCGAGCTGCTCGAATCGGTGCAGCTGCCGGCGTCGTACGCGTCGCGCTACCCGCACGAGCTCTCGGGCGGCCAGCGCCAGCGCGCGTCGCTCGCGCGGGCGCTTGCCCTCGAGCCCCGCCTGCTCATCGCGGACGAGCCGACCTCCGCGCTCGACGTCTCGGTCCAGGCCAAGGTCCTCGAGCTGTTCCGCGAGATCCAGGCCGAACTCGGCTTCGCCGCCCTGTTCATCAGCCACGACCTCGCCGTCGTGGACCAGCTCAGCCACTGGGTGGGCGTGCTCTACAAGGGGCGGCTCGTCGAGCAGGGCATCGGGAGCAGGGTCATGAACGCACCGCAGGACGAGTACACGAAGCGGCTCATCGCCTCGCTGCCCGTGCCGGACCCCGTCGAGCAGGCCGAGCGGCGCAAGGCCCACCGGGCGCTCCTCGGCGGCTGAACCCCGTCGGGCTGCGGCAGCCGGGCGGCCCGGTTCCTTCCAGTACGCGTACTGGAAGGAACCGGGTTCCGGCGGTCGGAAATCCCGCGGAAATTCCGGGGTTCCGACGCCGGCGGCCGGGCAGTACGCGTACTGGACGGGACGAACGCGTACACGAAGGGACACTCTGAGGCGTCAGGACCCGTCGGTCCCGACGATACGGATGTTGAACTCCGCCGTTCCGAGCAGGCCCATGAGCTCGAGCCACAGCGGGAGATACGTCTCGAGCCCTCGCGCGGCCTTGATCCCGCCCAGGTCTCGGATTCGGTCCCGGCGCCAGCCGAAGGCCGCGAGGAGTTCGACGACGTCGCGCTTCGCCTCGGCGTCGTCACCGGCCACGAACACGTCGTGCACGCCGCCGCCAATCCGCTCGGGGGCAATCATGACCGCGGCGTTCACGGTGTTGAGGGCCTTGACGACGCGGAGCGACGGGAACGCGTGCTGGAGCTCCTCGCCGAGGCTCCTGTGGTTGGAAACTGTGACGAACGGCGGGAAGCCCGCCGAGAAATCGAGGCGGTTGGCGACGTCGATCAGCACCTTGCCGCCGAGCGCTTCGGCGCCGACGGAGAGGAGCACGTCGAGCGACGCGGCGCCCGCGGTCGCGTTGACGAGGAGCTCTCCCGCCTCGGCCGCCTCGGCGAAGTCGGTCGCGTCGGCTCCGTGCGCGTCTGCCCATTCGATGGCCTCGGGCTTCGCCGCGTCCCGGGAGCCGATCGTGACCCGATGCCCGAGTTCGAGGAACTTGGCTCCGAGGGTCCGTCCAACGGTTCCGCTTCCGAGGATTCCAATCTCCATGTGTGCTCCCTGCGAGGACCCGATGTGCCTTTCAACCTCAACGCCTATCGCGCCCGGGCGGGCAAGTCAACGCCCGGGGTGGCCCATAGACTTGCACCATGACCGAGCAGCACCGCCCCGACGCCGATCCCGCCGCCCTCGAGGAAGAGAACGAGTACGATCCGACCGCGAGCTCGCTCAAGGGCGCTGTGGATCCGGCTGTCATGGAGGAGCTTCTCTCGATCCGTTCGAGCATCGACAACTTCGATGCGACGCTCGTCTACCTGCTCGCCGAGCGCTTCAAGGTCACCCAGCGTGTCGGCTGGCTCAAGGCCAAGCACCAGCTTCCGCCTGCCGACCCGGCGCGCGAAGCGGCCCAGATCGCCCGGCTGCGCCGCCTCGCCGAGGAGGCGAACCTTGATCCGGCCTTCGCGGAGAAGTTCCTGAACTTCATCATCAGCGAGGTCATCCGCCACCATCAGGCCATCTCCGAGGACCACCAGGCCCGCCAAGGCGACGGATCGATTGAGGCGCCTCGCGAGGCTCCCACCGCAAACCAGGGGTAGAACGTGGCGGATCAGGTTACCGCTACGGCCCTCGCCGAGTGGCCGGGCACCGATCCCGTCGAGGCTGAGAAGGCGGTCCGGGGCGAGCTCGGCTCACCCCATCTGCCCTTCCTCCCGGAGCTTCCGGGGCGAGGGGTCGGCTCTGACCCGGTAGGCCGCGCCGCGGCCCTCCTTGTCGACCTGCACGCCGATGTCCAGCCCCACGGTTGGCGGGTCGTCGAGCGGCCGGGGCGTGACGCGCTCCGCGCCGCCTCGGCGCTTTCGACGGACCTCAATGTGCTGGCCGACGTCTACGGATCCGAAGAACGGCACCCCGAGGACCTCCAGGTCCGCCTGCTGGGGCCCCTGAGCCTCGTGGCTGGCCTCTACCTCCACCACGGCGAGCGGGCCCTCGTGGACGCCGGCGCCCGCCGGGACATCGTGCAGTCGTACGCGGCAGGCGTGGGCGGCTTCCTCGAGCGGCTCCGGGCCGCGGCTCCCGGCGCGAGCCTCACCGTCCAGCTCGCGGAGCCGGACGCCGCACGCGTCCTCGCGGGCCTCATCCCGACCGCAAGCGGCTACCGCACGATCCGTTCGCTCCCCGCGGCAGAGGCACAGGTCGGGTGGTCAGAGCTCCTGGACGCGCTGCGTGGCGGCGGCGCCGAGCACGTGATCGTCGACGTGGACGCGTGGGAGGCACCCATTGAGGGGATTCTCGAGGCGGGGGCCGACGGCGTGTCCCTCCCGCTCGGCGGTCTGAGCGTTCCGCAGTGGGAGACGATCGCAGGGGCCGTCGAAGACGGCGCCCGCGTGTGGCTCGGCCTCCTGCCGCTCGAGGCCTCGGCGGTGGATCGGACGGGCGACCTCGCTGAACGCCTCCTGCGGCCGTGGCGCCAGCTCGGCCTCCCGGCCACGTCGCTCGGCGCCGTCCGGATCACCCCGGCCGGGAGCCTCGCCGGCCTCTCTCCGGAACGGGCGACGGCGGCGCTCACCCGTCTCGTCAAGCTTGCCGACGCCGTCAATCAGCTCGCGTTCGGCTGAAACTAGTCCCCGCGCTGCCGCAGGTGGGCCTCCGCGAGCGCCTCCATCTCCTCGTCGCTCAACTCGTCGTAGCTCCGCGCCTCGTGGCGGTCGTTCCGGCTGAAGCGCACGAACATGAGGATGATGAGCGGAAGGTCGACGATTTCCGCGATGAACCACAGGATGTCCCCCGCGAGCTGCTGATCACGCAGCGCCGACGGGAACCACGAGGGCGAGCCGGCGGCCCACGAGGTCACTCCGTCCAGGACGGTCCCGTTGAGCCGGAGCGCGATGCCGGGGATCGCGTCGGCGAGCAGCTCGATGAACACGTAGACGAACTCGAGCAGGATGAAGCTCGACGAGCGGTGGAAGTCGTCCGCCTCGACGATCGGCAGGGCGAGAAGGAGGCCGATGAGCGGAACGAGGATGCTCAGGGCCCCGCTCGCGACGGGGTTCGCGCGGTACACGTGCAGGAGCGGCGTGAGGAACGTCGCGAAGAGGACGAGGCCGATCACGGGGGCCACGAACGCGTTGCCGAGCACCCGCATCGGGCGACTGCCCATGATTCCGTCGAGCCGACGTCGTCCGCCTTCCCCGAGCGCGGCCCGCGCGAGGCCGAGCGGCCGACCGAGCCCCGCAAGAAGGGGCACGACGAAGAACAGCAGGGCGAGCTTGAGCGTGAAGGCCCAGCGCAGCTGGCTGCCGTACGCGCCCGTGAAGCCGCAGGTGAGGACGAGATAGGGAAGGACGCCGAGGACGTAGAAGCACAGCGTCCGCCACACGGGCCAGGTTTCGCCGTTCCGCCGCGCCGCCCGCAGCCCGAAGCCGTAGGCGATCGCGGCACCGAGCGCGAGCGCGAGCGCGGCGGGATCGACGACGACGGCGGCCAGGACGGTGGAGATGGGTGGCACGAACGAATTTTAGGCTATGCGGCTGGGCGGCGGCTGAATCGTCCGTCCCGTCCGGCGCTCGGCGGACGGGCAATCGGTGCCCCCCAACAGGCGGCGAATAGAATGGAACAACGCATTGACTGGCGTGCCGTCAGCACCCGGCAGGCGGACGTGGGGGAGAGTGGAAGGCATGAAGGCACGCATTCTGGTAGTGGACGACGACGAGGCGCTCGCCGAGATGATCGGCATCGTCCTGCGCAATGACGGCTTCGATCCCGTTTTCTGCGCGGACGGGGCCGACGCCCTCGACGTGTACCGCTCGCAGAAGCCGGACCTCGTGCTCCTCGACCTCATGCTGCCCGGACTCGACGGGATCGAGGTGTGCCGCAGGATCCGCTCCGAGTCGGACGTCCCGATCGTCATGCTCACCGCCAAGTCGGATACGTCCGATGTCGTGCGCGGCCTCGAATCGGGCGCCGACGACTACGTGCCCAAGCCCTTCAAGCCCGCCGAGCTCGTGGCACGCGTGCGCGCTCGGCTCCGTCCGGGCGAGGCCAAGACGCCCGAGACGCTGCGGATCGGCGATGTCTCGATCGACGTCGCGGGTCACACCGTGAGGCGCGGTGAGGCCCCCATCGCCCTCACGCCGCTCGAATTCGACCTCCTCGTCGCGCTCGCGCGGAAGCCGTGGCAGGTGTTCACGCGAGAGCTCCTTCTCGAGCAGGTGTGGGGCTACCGGCACGCTGCGGATACGCGCCTCGTCAACGTGCACGTCCAGCGTCTCCGCTCGAAGATCGAGCGCGATCCCGAGGCCCCCGAGATCGTCCTGACCGTCCGCGGCGTCGGATACAAGGCCGGGAGCTAGACCGAGGCATCGATGGACCATGAGGAGGGCGTGCGCACGGCGCGCCAGGACGCGGGTGCATACTTCCGGGCCCGCCGCCGCCGGATTCTGGCCGCGCGGCTCGTTCGCCGGGTGCGTCGCATGTTCGCGTGGAGGCCGCGGCACATCGTGGCCCGGCGCCTTTGGATCGCCCTCGCGAGGCTTCGCCGGTTCGGGGTGCGGACGCTGGCTGGCCTCCTCCGTGTCCCGGGGCGGGTCCGCCGGGCGTTCGTGCGCCGCTGGCGGCGCTCGCTCCAGTTCCGCACGGTGCTCATCACGCTCGTGCTCTCGTGCGTGTCGATCCTCGGGGTCGGCGTCTACCTCTCCAACCAGATCGCGAACAGCCTCTTCCAGGAGCGCCTCACGCAGGCGGAGCTTCAGACGCGCCAGAGCGTGAGCCAGGTCCAGGAGACGTTCGACGGCGCGCAGGTCACCGATCAGCAGGGCGTGCTCAAGCTCGTCAACGACACGCTCGCGACCCTCGAGGCCCGGGATTCGGGAACCCCGCGCCAATACGTGTTCCTCGCCGTGCCGAATCAGGAGCAGCCGCGCAACCGGTGGGTCGACAGCCGCGCGTCGTACCTGCGGACCGAGAACGACATCCCGCAGTCGCTCCGCCAGGCCGTCGAGGGCTCGCAGCAGCCCCAGCAGTTCTGGGAGTCGATTCCGCTCACGGTCGACAACACGGTGCACCCCGCGATCGCCGTGGGCAACAGGGTCAGCTTCGGCGGAACGGTGTACGAGCTCTACCTCCTGTACGACATCAAATCGGCTCAGGACACGCTCGACGAGATGCAGGGCGTCCTGTGGTTCGGCGGCGTCTTCCTCATCCTGCTCATCGGGGCGATCGTGTGGATTGTGACCCGGAGCGTCGTGAGTCCCGTGAGCCACGCGGCCTCCGTGTCCGAGAAGCTCGCTTCGGGGCAGCTCGAGGAGCGCATGGCGGTCGACGGCGAAGACGAGGTCGCGAGGCTCGCGAAGTCGTTCAACCACATGGCCACGAGCCTCCAGGAGCAGATCACCCAGCTCGCGGCGCTCTCGCAGATGCAGCAGCGTTTCGTCTCCGACGTCTCCCACGAGCTCAGGACGCCGCTCACGACCGTCCGCATGGCCGCCGAGGTCCTCTTCGACGCGCGCGAACAGTTCGACCCGGTGAACAAGCGCTCGGCTGAGCTCCTGTACAACCAGGTCGAGCGCTTCCAGGCCCTCCTCAACGACCTTCTCGAGATCTCCCGCTTCGACGCCGGAGTCGCACGGCTCGACGTCGAGCCCCAGGACATCGTCGCCGTCGTCCGCAATGTCGTCGACATCGCGGAGCCGATCGCCGCTGCGTGCGGCTCCGAAGTTCACCTCTACACGCGCTCGGCGGCCATCGTGGTCGACATGGACGCGCGGCGCATCGAGCGCGTCCTGCGGAACCTCCTGCTCAACGCGCTTGAACACGGCGAGGGGAAGCCCGTCGACGTCTTCGTCGCGGCGAACGCCGATGCCGTGGGCGTCGCGGTGCGCGATCACGGCATCGGCATGTCGCCGTCCGAGGCGGCCCGCGTCTTCGACCGCTTCTGGCGCGCCGATCCGGCGAGAGCCCGCAAGACGGGCGGTTCGGGTCTCGGGCTCTCGATCGCGACCGAGGATGTCAAGCTCCACAGCGGCTGGCTCCAGGCGTGGGGCCGCCCGCGCGACGGATCGTGCTTCCGGCTCACCCTCCCGCTCCACGCCGGCGGGACGATCACTGAATCGCCCGTCGCTCTCGAACCCGCGCGCGCCGCCCTTCCGCTTCCGAGCGGGGTCACGCGCGGCATCGTCGTGGGCACGTCTGCGCTGCTCGCCTCGGCACCGGCTCGCAGCGCGGAGGACGACGGCGCGTGAAGCCGGGCGCGTGGACCCCGCGGAGGCGAGTCGCGAGACGCGGCCGGCCCGCCGCCGTCGCACGCTCTGTGCTTGCGGTGCTTGCCGCGCTGGTCGCGGTCGTCGGGCTCGTCGCGACGGCGGGCTGCGCCCAGATCCCGACGGCGAGCGCGGTGGGCACGAGCAAGGACGGCGGATCCGTCATCGGCAACGCCCCGCAGTACATTCCCCCGGGGCCGCTGCCCGGCGCGGGCCCGCAGGCGATCATCGAGGGCTTCTTCAACGCCGGGTCGGGCTATCAGAACGACTTCACGGTCGCGCGGCAGTTCCTCGCGCCGGCGACGGCGGTCTCGTGGAAGCCAAGCCAGCGGACGCTCGTGTACCGGGGGAGCGCGAGCGTCGTGCCGTCCGACCGCCCCAACACCTACCGGTACGAGCTCGACGTCTCCTACTCCGTCGACCAGGACGGGAACATGACCCAGTTCCCTCCCGGCACGAAGCAGTCCGTCGAGGTCGAGGCAGCCCAGGTCGACGGCCAATGGAGGCTCTCGAAGCTTCCGGACGGAACGGTCATCCCCGAAGAGACTTTCAAGAACCTCTACCGCCCGTTCTCCGTCTACTTCTTCGACACGGACTTCTCTGTGCTCGTTCCGGACGTGCGGTGGTTCATCGACAATTCGGGGGTCGCGAAATCCCTCGTGAGCGCCCTCATCGGGGGTCCGGCCCCGTATCTCAAGACCGCGGTCGGGACGGCCTTCCCCGTGGGGATCAAGCTCGAGCGCGAATCGGTGCCGATCGTCGGGAACCTCGCGCAGGTCGACCTCACGGCGGAGCTCCGTGACACATCCTTCACCGACCGGCAGCGCATGCACAGCCAGCTCATGCGCACCCTGTCAGCACTCCCGACGGTCGGCGGGGTCGCGCTGCGCACGAATCAGACCGAGGTGGCGATCGAGGACCCCGCGAGCGGAAAGGCCCCGGAGCCGATCGTGGATCCGAAGGTTCCCTCGTGGCAGGTCGGCATTGCCGACGGCCAGATCGTCCAATACGGCTCAAAGCAGACCGCAAAGATCGACGGGCTCGGCTCCGCCGGATCCTTCGGGCCGGAGTATCCTGCGACGGCCGCCTCCCAGCACCTGTACGCGTTCCTGGGCGCGGACGGCAAGGCGCTCTACTCCGTGCTTCCGGGCCAATCCGCGCGGCTGCTCGACTCGCGCCAGCATCTGAGCCCGCCCTCCGTCAGCCCGAGCGAATGGGTATGGACCGCCGGGCCGGGCGCGAACGGTGCGACCGAGGTCGTGGCCTTCCGGCCAGTGGGGACGCCGGCCGGCTCCGACATTCCGCGCGCGACCGTCTCCGCACCATGGCTTTCGGGACGCGTCGTCAAATCGCTGCGCGTCGCGCGCGATGGCGTACGGGTCCTCGTGCTGTCCGAGGCGAATGGCCAGTCGCAGCTCCAGGTTGCCGGCGTCGTCAGGGCCCAGGACGGCACTCCGAAGGCCCTCACCGGTCCCCTCACGCTGCCGGTGACGGTCAAGAACCCCGAACTCGCGCTGTGGGTCGACGAGGTGACGATCGTCGTTTCCGGCACCTCGACCGCGGATCCGGTTGCGCCTGAGCTCGTGAGCCTTCAGGGCGGCGATCCGCGTCAGCTGTCACCGCTGAACGGAATCCAGTCGATCTCCGCTGGCAACGGGGACCAGTCGATCTATGCCGTGACGCGCGACGGGATCTTCCTCCTCATGCGCACATCGTGGACGGAGCAGGGCAAGGGAGCGTCGCAGCTCGCGTTTGCGGGCTGAGCGGAACCGCTTCACCCTCTCGCGGGGCACTCGGCGTCCACAGACTTCGTGCCGGCGGGTCGTCCACATGGTTCGGCCGCTCACCCAGACCGCGCCCGTCGCTCTGCAACGCTGGGGGCATGGGGGAATCGCTGGCGCGGCACGCTGCGATGGCGGCGGCGCCGTGGCGCCGCATCACGGGCGCCGTGCTCGCCGCGGGCGCCGGATTGCTCTCGCTCATGGTTCCGGTCGAATGTGCAGGATGCGGCGCGCCAGACGTCGCGCTGTGTGCCGCGTGCGCGCGCAGCCTGAGGTCCGCGACGGCCCGGCCTCGCCGCGTCGAGGAGCACGCGCCAGCGCTCGTCGAGTATGACGGCGGGGTCCTCACCGCGGCGGTCGCCGCGGGGCCGTACGGTGCCGAGCTTGCGCAGTGCCTCCTGGCGTTCAAGCGCCATGGGACGCCGCGTCTCGAAGCCGAACTCGCCTCCGCCCTCGCGCGCTCGCTCCGCGCGGCGGTCGGCGAGCGACGCGCGGGCAGCCCAGTCTGGCTCGTTCCCGTCCCCACGAGCACGCGCGCCTACGTGCGTCGCGGATTCGACCCCGTTGGCCTTCTGATGTCCAATCTCCAACGAAGCCGGCGGCTTCCGACGGGAGCGGTGTGCGTGCGCGCCCTCGCGAGGCGTCCCCGCGGGCTCCCGCGAACGGCGCGGGGCCTCCCCGGGGCGCTCTCCGGGGCGCAAGGAGGGCAGAAGGGCCTCAGGCGCGGGCAACGTCGCGGCCGCGTTGCGGGCGCCTTCGTTGCAAGGACGCGGTCAAGCGGCCTGCCCTTCGGCCGGCAACCACCGCCCGCCGGCCACCGGGTGATCATCGTCGACGACGTTCTCACGACCGGCGCCACCATCCGGGAGGCCGCGCGGGTGCTCGAAGCCGCGGGCGCCGTCGTCCTCGGCGCGGCTGTCATCGCACACGTGCCGCGTCCGACCGATACGACACGCCCGGATACGCGTTTGGCGGACACGAAGTGAATTACAAGCCAAGAGGGGGTGTGCAATCGGTGACGATCAACTAACGTCAGTAATGGGTTCCAGGTTGAGGGGAACCTCTCGATAGCGGCTCGGAAAGGGGCTCGACTGTCAACCAGTGGCCCTCAGAGCCGTCGTCGGGCTGACCGAAGCAAACTCTGGAGGGCACCATGGAGTTCAAGATCAGCGGGCGCAACCTGACTGTGTCGGACCGATTCCGCGAGTACGCCACTGAGAAGCTCGAGAAGATCGAGCAGCTCGCGGACAAGGTGCAGCGGGTGGATGCCAAGTGCTCCAAGCAGACCAGCTCAAGGTCGGGGGGCGACCAGCTCACCGTCGAGCTGACCGTTACGGGCCGCGGACCGGTGATTCGCGCAGAAGCGACCGCGCCGGACAAGTTCGCTGCCTTCGATCTCGCGTACGGGAAACTGCTTGAACGGCTCAGGCGGGCCAAGGACCGCAGAAAGGTGCATCACGGCAAGCACACTCCCGTGGCCGTGAACACCGCGACGGCCTCGCTCCCGGTCGTCAGCGGCGGGACACCGATCTATGCCGAGCACGCGATGGATCTGCCGGCCAACTCGTCCGTGCCGGCTCCGTCCCCGTACGACATCGACAACGACATCCCCGCCGGAGATTCGCCCGTTCTGATCCGCCGCAAGGTCTTCCCCGCGGCAACCCTTTCGCTCGATGACGCCGTGGACAACATGGAGCTCATCGGACACGACTTCTACCTGTTCATCGACGCCGAGACCAATACGCCGTCCGTCGTGTACCGTCGTCGCGGATGGACCTACGGCGTCATCAGCCTCGACCAGGCCTGCGAGCCGGGCGCGAGCGCCGTCGAGGATCGTATCCTCGCGTACCGCTCCGACGACGAGGGGGCAGTCGTCTTCTGACGGCAGGAAGGGAGATCACATGGGCGGTGCCTTGAGCCTCTCGCAGGCGCGACGCATCGCCCTCTCCGCACAAGGACTCATCGGCCGGCGGCCCACGGCTCCCGCGACAGCGAGGGCCGTGGGCCGCACGTTCGATCGGCTCCAGCTCGTCCAGATCGATTCGGTCAACGTCCTGGTCCGGAGCCACTATCTGCCGTTCTTCTCCCGCCTCGGGCCCTACGACCGCGAGGCGCTCGACCGGCTCGGGGACCGCAGCCCGCGACGCATGGTCGAATACTGGGCCCACGAGGCGAGTTTCATCAAGCCGGAGCATTTCGAGGCGCTCCGGCTCTGGCAGAAGCGCTCGTGGGTCGGCGCGGCGAGCCTCGACCCCGCAGTCCGCGACGATCTCGCCTCTCGGATCCTGGAGGCGCTCGCCCGAAGCAGGCCGCTCACGTCCGCGCAGCTCACCGAACGGCTCGGCCACGTCGAGGAGCGCCGTACCGACAACTGGGGCTGGAACTGGAACGCGGTCAAGCGCGTGCTGGGCGATCTCTTCGAGCAGGGCGTCGTGAGCTCGGCGGGGCGCACGCCGTCGTTCGAGAGGCGCTACGCGCTCACGTCCGCCGTGCTTCCGCGGGCGAACGGGGCATCCGCCGCCAACGCGTTCGGCCGAGTGCTGGACCGTGAAGAGGCCGCGCTCGTCCTCACGCGAGCTGCGCTCGCCGCCCACGGCATCGGAACGCCGCGATCTATCGCCGACTATTTCCGGCTTCCCGTCAAGGCGACGGAACGGGCGCTCGGCGACCTCGTCCGCACCGGCGACGCCGAGCCGGTCGCGGTGGCCGGCTGGGGCAACCGCCTCTACAAGGATCCGGCGGCAGCCATTCCGCGGTCAGCGAAGGGGCGCGCGCTCCTGAGCCCGTTCGATTCGCTCGTCTTCGAGCGGCGCCGGCTCGAGGAGCTTTTCGATTTCCACTACCGCATCGAGATCTACACCCCGTCGCACCGGCGCCGCTTCGGCTACTACGTCCTGCCGTTCCTCCTCGGCGAGACGATGGCGGCGCGCGTGGACGTCAAAGCAGACAGGCCCGGCCGTGCGCTCCTCGTCCACGCCGTGCATGGAGAGGCAGTCGCACCTCCCGAGACCGCCGTCGAACTCGCCGCCGAGCTGCGCCTGCTGGCCGACTGGCTTGGCCTCGACGACGTCCGGATCGCCGACAACGGAAGCCTCTCCGCCGCCGTCGCCCGCTCCCTCGGCGAGCGGCAGACCCGGGAACCCTGATTCGCCGCCGCGCGTGTCTCCCGTAGACTGAAACACGCCCGCTGCGCACGCAGGCCGCGGCAGGAACCCATGTAGGCCGCACAGGCCATTGACGAGGGAGCGAAAGCCACGTGGCAAACCTTCTCGAGACACTCCTCCGGTCCGGCGACCGCCGGGTCCTGAAGCAGCTGCGCGTCTACGCCGACGCGATCAACGCGCTCGAGGAAGAATTCGAGGGATTCAGCGACGCCGAGGTGCGCGAGGAGACCGACCGGCTCAAGGCCCGTTACGAAGACGGCGAGCAGCTCGACGATCTGCTGCCCGAAGCCTTTGCCGCCGTCCGCGAGGCCTCGCGCCGCACGCTCGGCATGCGGCACTTCGATGTTCAGCTCATGGGTGGCGCGGCCCTGCACCTCGGCAACATCGCCGAGATGAAGACCGGGGAGGGCAAGACGCTCGTCGCGACGGCCCCGGCCTACCTCAACGCGCTCACGGGCAAGGGCGTCCATGTCGTCACGGTCAACGACTACCTCGCCGAGTACCAGTCCGAGCTCATGGGACGCGTCTACCGCTTCCTCGGCGTCTCGAGCGGCTGCATTCTTGCAACGATGGACCCGGCGCAGCGCAAGAAGCAGTACGACGCCGACATCACCTATGGCACGAACAACGAGTTCGGCTTCGACTACCTGCGCGACAACATGGCGTGGGACCAGAACGAACTTGTCCAGCGAGGCCATCACTTCGCGATCGTCGACGAGGTCGACTCGATCCTCATCGACGAGGCCCGTACGCCGCTCATCATCTCGGGCCCCGCGCAAGGCGACGCGAACCGCTGGTACTCGGAGTTCGCGAAGATCTCGCTGCGCCTCGGCGATGGCGACTACGAGGTCGACGAGAAGAAGCGCACGGTCGGCGTCCTTGAGCCTGGCATCGAGAAGGTCGAGGACTACCTCGGCATCCACAATCTGTACGAGTCCGCGAACACGCCCCTCATCGGGTTCCTCAACAACGCCATCAAGGCCAAGGAGCTCTTCAAGCGGGACAAGGACTACGTCGTCCTCGACGGTGAAGTGCTCATCGTCGACGAGCACACGGGGCGCATCCTGCCGGGCCGGCGCTACAACGAGGGGATGCACCAGGCAATCGAGGCCAAGGAAGGCGTCGAGATCAAGGCCGAGAACCAGACGCTCGCCACGATCACACTGCAGAACTACTTCCGCCTCTACGAGAAGCTCTCCGGCATGACCGGCACGGCTGAGACCGAGGCCGCTGAGTTCATGAGCACGTACAAGCTCGGCGTCGTGCCGATCCCCACGAACAAGCCCATGGCCCGCATGGATCAGCCCGACCTCGTGTACAAGAACGAGGTTTCCAAGTTCGACGCTGTCGTGAAGGACATCTCGCGTCGCCATGCGAAGGGGCAGCCGGTCCTCGTCGGCACGACGAGCGTCGAGAAGAGCGAATACCTCTCGCAGGCCCTCGCGAAGGCGGGCATCCGCCATGAGGTGCTCAACGCGAAGAACCACGCGCGCGAGGCAGCGATCGTCGCGCAGGCGGGCCGCAAGGCCGCCGTGACGGTTGCGACCAACATGGCAGGCCGCGGTACCGACATCATGCTCGGCGGCAACGCCGAGTTCATGGCCGTGGCCGAGCTGGCGTCGCGCGGTTTGGACCCCGAGGCCGACTCCGAGTCGTACGAGGCCGCGTGGCCCGAGGCACTCAAGGAGGCCCAGCGGGCCGTCAAGGACGAGCACCTTGAGGTTCTCGACCTCGGCGGCCTCTACGTGCTGGGCACCGAGCGGCACGAGTCGCGCCGCATCGACAACCAGCTCCGTGGTCGCTCCGGTCGCCAGGGTGACCCGGGGGAGTCCCGCTTCTACCTTTCGCTCTCGGATGATCTCATGCGGCTCTTCGGCACCGGTGGCGCCGAGCGGCTCATGGCGAGCAGCCTTCCCGACGACACCCCGCTCGAATCGAAGCTTGTCTCGCGCGCCATTCAGTCGGCTCAGGGGCAGGTCGAGGGCCGCAACGCCGAGCAGCGCAAGAACGTCCTCAAGTACGACGACGTCCTCAACCGCCAGCGCGAGGCAATCTACGGCGACCGCCGCCGCATCCTCGAGGGCGACGATCTCCACGAGAAGGTCCAGTTCTTCATCGAGGACACACTCGTCGCGATGATCGAGTCCGCCACAGCCGAGGGCAATGGCGACGACTGGGACTTCCACGGTCTGTGGAACAACCTCCGCACCGTGTATCCCGCGACCATCACGCCCCAGGACATCATCGAAGAGGCCGGCGCCAAGTCGCGCGTCACGGTCGAGATGCTCAAGGAGGAGGTCCTCTCCGACGCGAAGCTCGTCTACGAACGGCGCGAGGAGACGATCGGCTCCGACACGATGCGCGATCTCGAGCGTCGCGTCGTCCTCTCGGTCATCGGACGCAAGTGGCAAGAGCACCTCTACGAGATGGATTACCTCAAGGAGGGCATCGGCCTCCGGGCGATGGCCCAGCGTGATCCGCTCGTCGAGTATCAGCGCGAGGGCTACTCGATGTTCCAGACCATGATGGAGGGCATCCGCGAGGAGTCCGTGGGATTCCTCTACAACCTCGAGGTTCAGCAGGTCGAGGCAACGGACGAGGGGCAGCAGGCCTCCGCATCCGGGATCGAGGCGCCCGAGCGCCCCGCGCGGCTTGAGTACTCTGCCCCCGCCGAGGACGGGACGACGGAGACCCACGTCGAGCAGAGCCGACCGGCGAAGCCTTCGCAGAACGGCTCCTCGAACCGTGGGGACCGCACCGCTCCCGCGAGCCGCGGATCCAGCCAGCAGGCGCCGCGTCGCGCGAAGGGCCGCCGGCGCTGACCCTGCGGTGACCGGCCGGTCGGCTCCTCCGGGGGCGTCGGCCGGTCAGCCGATTTCCAGGGCCGTTACCCGCCAGCCGGTGTCGCGGATCTGTTCGAGCCGCATGGCGACGGCGCGGCAGCGCAGCCGGTCGGAGACGACAGCGCTCGCCTCGTACACCCCGGGCCGCACCACGCTTGCCCGTGACGAGAGGACCGTCGCACCCCGATGGATGAGGGCAAGCTGGGGCGCAGCCCCCGGGGCGTCTTTGCGGCTGAGCGATGCCCGCAGCTGGAGGGCGGCCAGAACGTCCCGATGGGCGACGTGCGCGAGCTGATGAACGGGCCGCAGTCCCGCGAGGACTTCGATGGCGGCCCCGGTGATGCGGGCAGCGAGCTGGGCGACCCATTTCCGTTCGTCAGCCGATCCGACGGCGTGGAGGTGACGCGGGGCGGCGACGGCAAATGGGACCGCGAGGGCGGAGCTCCCATCGGTGCTGGGCTCTCGTTCCGGCTTCTGTGCCATGGTGCCTCGGCGGTGCGTGCGGAGGCGGACGACTGTCTCGTCGCCGGGCTGGTCGATGGACGCAAGCCGGCGTCGATTCGTTTGGCTCGAGACCAAGCGTGGGACGTTCATGTGGAATCCTTCGGTCGGTTCTCGCGGTCAGTCGCACGGTGCTCGCGATGAGCGCTCGTCGGCGCGGCGCTCATCGGTTCGGTGGGCAGAGGAGCTGCCCGGGCCGAATGACGTCGGGGTTGCCGCCGATGACCTCTCGATTGGCGTCGAACCAGCGCGGCCACGCGTCGGCGACATCGAGCTCGCTCGCCCCCGGCCCGAGCTGTCGGGCGACGATGGTCCACAGCGAGTCTCCCGGTCGGACCTCGACCGCTGCCGTGTTGATGGTGGCCACGGGCCTCGTCTCGGTCCGAAGCAGCGGACCGCCCGAGGGCGGAGACGCCGTCGGTGTCCATGCGGGTTCGGTCGGGTGCGTGGTCGGGGACGACGGCGCATCGCTGGACGGCGCGTCGGGTGCCAGTGGGGACGGAGTCGAGGTCGGCGAGGTCGGCCCGGCTTGGGCTGCGTCGGGCTGGGGCGCCTGCGACGCCGCGGTCTGAGCGGGACCCACGGAGCTGGCGGTCTCCTGCATTGGCTCAAGCGGGCCGGCCTGTTCAGAACCGACCGTTGATGCGCTGACGGCCGTCGGAGACCAAGCCGGGTCCGGGGAATCCGGTGCGGCGTGCGCCGCGGTCCCTGTCATGAGGGTCATGCCGAGAACTGTCAGCGCGAGGCGTCGCATGAACGCGGGGGAGACCGCACTGGCCCACCCGGCCTGGCGATGGTGACCAGCGGCGGTGAACAGGGCCGCAGCCACGGCGAACGTCATCGCCACCAGCCACCACGAGACGACCGCGAGACCCGCGGCGCAGGCCATGAGGCCCAAGGCCACGTCGAGGTGGGCATTGCCGTCGGCCGCTCCAGCGAAGAGCGATGCGGGGTCGCCCCAGGTTCCTGGCGACGCCGCGTCGACGAGAAGTCGGCCCGCCGCGACGAGGACGGCACCGACTCCCAGAAGGGTGGTTGCCGTGATGGCGTCGACCACAGCTTGTTGCGATCTGCTGTTCATGAATCTCCCCCAGACGTCGGGCCCGATAGGGCCTTCGGTACTCGATCATGTCATTTGATGCAGTTTGATGTTGTGCAGCTAGTTTGAGCATCTTAGGCAGTGATTGTCCAGTCGAGGTCACTTTTGCTGGCGATTCGCGACAGAGGGACTCGCCGCTCTAGCATGTGCCCATGCGGTGGGAGGCGCTCTTCGACGATTTCGAGACCCAGATGGCGGAAGCTGAGCGCGCCCAGCTTGAGGCTCACGTGGGCGAATTGGCGCGAGCTGAGCAGTCGGCCGTGACCCTTGCTGACCGCCTTCGTGGACAGGTTGGTGCCTTGCTCGAGTTCGAGCTGCGCGGAAACACGAGGGTCAGCGGTCGGATCGTCACCGTCGCCGAGACATGGTGTTCGGTCGAGTCCGGACCTCGCGCGATGCTGATTCCCCTTGCCGGCGTGATGCGGGTCGGCGGTGTCGTGCGGCGTTCTCGCCACGAGCCGATCGGAGTTCGTCGCACCCTGAGCATCGCGTCCGCTCTACGGGCGTTGGCACGGGATCGTTCACCGGTCGCGTGCCATCTCGACGCACAGGGCGGCGAGCCGCGACTCGCCACCGGAACGATCGACGGAGTCGGACGCGACTATCTCGAGCTCACATCGACCGGCGACGAGCGGCCTCGGTCCACGACCCTCGTGCCGCTCGAAGCACTCATTGCCGTCGCCTCGCTCAGATGAGGTGAACCGAGCCCGCGTTCAGCCGACAGTGGGCCTCGAACGGTGTTCGGCGAGCATCTTCTCCGTCTTGGCGTAGCTCTCCTGGATGTATTCCTCGAGCTTGACGTCCTCGACGCGCCATTGCCCCCGGCCGCCGACCTGGATCGCCTTGAGCTCGCCGCTGCGCACGAGGGCGTAGGCCTGAGCCGAGCTGATCTGGAGCTGTTCGCAGACGTCGGCAAGCGTGAGGAAGCGAGGCATGACACTATTGTGCCATCAGTTGACACCGAATGACCCAGTTATCCACATACGGATGCCGTTTGGTGCTCGGAGTTGGCTCTTGGGCATATGTGAGACACAATGACGCTCAAGGCCGGCGTCGAGTCGGCGGTGACACAGGGGGGAGTGCACCTGATGAGTTCTGTCGACATGCCCGGCGCCATGCGCCTCAAGAAGCCGTCGTGGAAGGATCCGCGGCTTTTGGTTGGCATACTTCTGGTCTTCGCGTCGATCGCCGGCGTCGTGGCGCTGGTCCGCGCAGCGGATACGAGCACGGCGGTCTTCGCCGCGAAGGAAGACATCGCCGTTGGCCAGCCGATCACGGCGGACCGGCTGGTGGCCGTCGATGTCCGGCTTGGTGGGGTCGAGAGCCGATATATCGTTCCCGGCGGATTGGCCGACGGCAAGGTCGCCATCCAGCGCATCGCGAAGGGCGATCTGGTGCCGGCGTCGAGCCTCGGCCCGCCCGGTGCCCTCGGCCGCAAGCCGGTCACGATCAACGTGGCCGACGCGCTTCCGGCCGAGGCCGTCGCCGGGGCACGCGTTGACGTCTGGGTTGCGGCACCCGACGGGCGGAACGGCTTCTCGGATCCGAAGCTCGTCGTCGCCGCCGCCGAGATTGCGCATGTTGCTACGGCGCAATCGGCCTTCGGGGGCACTCGCGAGACGGTCGTCCAAGTGCTCGTCGACGACGCGCGGCTTCCTCAGCTGCTCGGAGCCCAGGCCAACAAGGCCAAGGTGTCGGTCGTGTGGAATCCCGCAGCGGGGCGGGCCCAATGAGCATTCCCGTCGTCACTGTCGGCCGGGAGCAGGCCGAGCTCGTCGGTGGGCTCGAGCGGCTTCACGGGCCGGTCACCGTGGTGCGACGCTGCGCCGAGCTCGCAGAGCTCATCGCAGCCTGTCAGAGCGGGCTCGCGCGTGTTGCGATCGTTGCGGGAGACACCTCCGACATCACGATCACCCTCGTTGATCGGCTCGCGGTGGTCGGCGTGGGCATTGTGGGCCTCTCGGACGACGACGGCGAGCGGCGTCGCTTGGGAGGCCTCGGCGTCAGCTCGGCTTCCGAGGGGGTGCCCTCCGATGAGCTCGCCGAGCTCGTCGCCCACGCGGCCCGCCTCGCGGACGCTCAGGCGGCGACGTCGTCGTTCTCGCTGGCCGGCGCACGTGCGGTTGGCGACGCGCCGCCTACGCCGGACGAGACCCCGGAAGGGGGCGACGGCGAGCCCTCGCCCGTGGGGGACATCGTGGCCTTCTGGGGGCCCATCGGGTCGCCAGGCCGCACGACCCTCGCCGTCAACGCTGCCGCGGAGCTCGTGCGCACGGGGAAGAATGTGCTCGTCGTCGACGCCGATACGTACGGCGCCAGCGTGGCGGCGCAGCTCGGGCTCCTCGACGAAGCAGCCGGCCTCGCTCAGGCATGTCGTCTCGCAGATCAAGGAGCGCTTGACGCTCCCGCCCTTCGACGGCTCGCGACGCCAGTCGTGACGGAAGCCGGGATTCTCCTCGTCCTCACGGGCATCACCCGTGCCGACCGATGGCCTGAGCTTCGCGCGCCTGCGCTCGGCGCCGTGCTCGAGCGGGCCCGGGAGATCGCCGATGTGGTCGTCGTCGATGCTGGGTTCTGCCTCGAGGCCGACGAGGAGCTCTCGTTTGACACCATGGCGCCTCGTCGCAACGCGGCGACGCTGCGTTCCCTTGAACTCGCCGATCGAGTCATCGCGGTCGGAGCGGCGGATGCCGTCGGAATGCCGCGTCTTGTGCGTGCGCTGGCCGAGCTCGAGCAGGCCGTGCCGCACGCGAATCCCGAGGTCGTGTTCAACAAGGTCCGCAAGGGTGCGCTCGGGCGCTTTCCGGAACGCGCCTTGCGCGACGCGTGGGCGCGGTTCGGGCCGCGCCGGCCCATCTCGGCGCTCGTGCCGCACGACGCCGACGCCGCCGACGCGGCGCTGTTCGGGGGATCGCTTCTGCTCGAATGCGCCCCGCAATCGCAGCTCAGGACCGCCGTCGCCAATCTGGTCTGTTCAGATGAACAGCAAAATCGAAAAACCGCTGTAGCAAGTGCTAGGGCACTCGTCGCGCGGCCGCGCTAGGCTCGGGGCAGCGCTGCAAAGCGGCAGCGCGGACAGTCCGTCCCGTGGAGGCGATTTTCACCGTGTCGACCGGAACTGCGCAGCAGACCCCGTTCCCCACCTCCGAGCAGGAGCCTCGTTTCCTGGCCGACTACTACGAGCATCTCGCGGACGAGGACCGCCAGTCCTACTCCACTGAAACGCTCGCCGAGCGCGCGAGGCGCCATCGCAACCTCGCCGAACAGCGGAACGCCGGGACGGCCAAGATCGAAATCGTCGACGAAGGCGGCCGCAGCATCGTCTACATCGTCACGGATGACATGCCGTTCCTCGTCGACTCCGTGAGTGCCGAACTGATCCGCGCGCATTGCGCGATCCACCTCGTCGTACACCCGATGTTCGTCGTCACGCGGCGCCGCGATGACGGCGTCCTCGTCGGCGTCGAACGTGTGCCGGCGCAGTGGGGCCTCGCGAGCGGCGACACGGCGGCGCTCCCGAAGCTAAGCCACCTGGTGTCGGATGGCGACGTGACGACGCACATGGAGTCGTGGATCACGATCGAGACGGATCGGATCTCGGCCGCTCGCAAGAACGAGCTGCGCGAAGGCATCCGGCGTGTGCTCGGGGACGTCCGCTCCGCCGTGGACGACTGGCAGCCTATGCGAGCGAAGGCCCTCGAGATCGCGCGCAGCCTCGACAAGGTGGTCGGCGGCGAGGACATCGCCGACCTCAAGCCCACGCAAGAGCTCCTCCATTGGCTCGAGGCAGGCAATTTCACCTTCCTCGGGTACCGCGAATACGACCTCAAGACCGAGAACGGCGAAGACGTCCTCGAACTCGTCGAGGGCAGCGGCCTCGGCCTCCTGCGCGGCGACGGCGCCCACGCCCTCCAACACCTCACGGCAGAGGGCCAGGCCCACGCCCGCGAACGGCGCGCCCTCAACGTCACCAAGGCCAACTCCCGCAGCACCGTCCACCGTCCTGCCTACCTCGACTACGTCGGCATCAAGCGCTTCGACGCGGAGGGCCAGGTGGACGGCGAGCGCCGCTTCATCGGCCTCTTCGCCTCGTCGGCGTACACGCAGTCGGCGCGGAGCGTCCCGATCGTCAAGGACAAGATCGAGTCGGTCATGCGCCAATCGGGCTTCCCTGCTGATTCCCACTCGGGCAAGGACCTCCTCGCGATCCTCGAGACGTACCCGCGCGACGAGCTCTTCCAGATGGACGCGAAGCTCCTCTTCGACACCGTCATGAGGATCCAGCTCCTCCAAGAACGCCGTCGGACGCGCCTCTTCCTCCGGCCGGACCTCTTTGGGCGTTTCATGAACGCCGTCGTCTATCTCCCCAAGGACCGCTACAACACCGCCGTCCGCCGGAGGATTGAGGTCGAGCTCGAGAAGGAGTTCCATTCCGACCAGATCGACTACGACGCCCATCTGAGCGAGTCCGCGCTGGCGCGCCTGTACTTCCGCATCCGACTCCCCAAGGGCGCGTCCGCCAAGGAAGTCGACATGAATGCCCTCGAGCAGCGGCTCGTGACGGCAACGCGTTCGTGGGCCGAGGGGATCGCCCAGGTCCTCCACGAGAATCGGACGCTCGACGAGGCCGAGCATCTCGCCGCGGTGTGGTCCGAGGCGTTCCCCGCCGCGTATCGCGTCGACTACAGCATCGAGGACGCGCTCGACGATATCCAGTGGTTCGAGGACTACGCGACCGAGCGCGAGGCCGCAGAAAAGGCCGAGGGCGAGGAAATGCCCGAGCGCCCGGCCGTGCGGGTCTACGTCCCCGAAGGCGTTGGCGCCGAACTCGAGGAGGACGCGCGAGTCAAGCTCTACCTCCTTGAGCCGAAGAGCCTGAGCCAGATCCTCCCGTACTTCCACAATCTCGGCCTCGAGGTCCTCGACGAGAAGCCGTTCGAGATCGAGACCGCGGACGCACGCGACTTCTTCCTCTACGATCTGGGCCTCAAATATCCCGCGCAGGTCGATCCGCTTGCGACCGGTGATCTTCTCGCGGACGCCTTCGGCGCCGCGCTCGCCGGCGAGACCGAATCGGATCTGCTCGACCGTCTGGTTCTCCGCGAGGGCATGAGCTCGCGCCAGGTGGTGATTCTCCGCAGCTATGCGAAGTACATGCGCCAGACGGGGAACACGAACTCGCTGGGCTTCATCGCGGACACGCTCCTCGCGAACTCTGCCGTCACGCGGCGCCTCATCGCGCTGTTTGAAGCCCGCTTCGACCCGAGCCTCGCCGAGGACGAGCGGACCGCCGCGTCCGAGCGGCTCCGCGCCGAGCTCGTCGAGGCGCTCGAGCAGGTCCCGACGCTCGACGCCGATCGCCTCCTGCGCACGTTCATCAACCTCATCGAGGCGACGTTGCGCACGAACTTCTACCTCGGCAAGTCGTACCTGAGCCTCAAGCTGCGTCCGGCCGATATCGTGGGCCTCCCGTCGCCGAAGCCGCTCTTCGAGATCTGGGTCTACTCGCCGCGCGTTGAGGGCGTCCATCTGCGCTTCGGAAAGGTGGCCCGCGGCGGGCTGCGCTGGTCCGATCGCCGCGAGGACTTCCGCACCGAGATCCTCGGCCTCGTCAAGGCCCAGGTCGTCAAGAACGCGGTCATCGTCCCAACCGGCGCGAAGGGCGGCTTCTTCGCGAAGCGTCTGCCGAACCCGGCCGTCGACCGCGCCGCGTGGCTCGCCGAGGGCATCGAAAGCTACAAGACGTTCATCCGAGGCCTTCTCGATCTCACCGACAACCGCGTGACGGCCCCCGGCGAGGGCGAGCGCGTGGTGCCGCCCGCCGCCGTCGTCCGTCATGACGACGACGATCCCTACCTTGTCGTCGCGGCGGACAAGGGCACCGCCACGTTCTCCGACATCGCGAACGGCATCTCTGCGGAGTATGGCTTCTGGCTCGGCGACGCCTTCGCGTCGGGCGGCTCGGTCGGCTACGACCACAAGGCGATGGGCATCACCGCCCGCGGCGCGTGGGAATCGGTCAAGCGGCACTTCAGCGAGCTCGACGTCGACACCCAGACCGAGGACTTCACCGTCGTCGGCGTAGGCGACATGTCCGGCGACGTCTTCGGCAACGGCATGCTCCTCTCCGAGCACATCCGTCTTGTCGCGGCGTTCGACCACCGCCACCTGTTCCTTGATCCGAATCCGGACCCGACGACGTCGTTCGCGGAGCGCCGCCGGCTCTTCGACCTGCCGCGCTCGTCGTGGGACGACTACAACAAGGACCTCCTGAGCCCGGGCGGCGGGGTGTTCCCGCGTACGGCGAAGTGGATCCCGGTCTCGCCAGAGGTGCGCGAGGCGCTCGGGCTGCCCGAGGAGACCAAACAGCTGAGCGTGAATGAGATTCTCCGCGCGATCCTGCTCGCGCCCGTCGACCTCCTGTACAACGGCGGGATCGGCACGTACGTCAAGGCGAGCACCGAGACCCATGCTCAGGTCGGCGACAAGGCCAACGACGGGATCCGCGTCGATGGCCGCGAGCTGCGCGTCAAGGTCGTGGGGGAGGGCGGCAACCTCGGCTTCACCCAGCGCGGGCGCATCGAGGCCGCGCTTCAGGGCGTCATCCTCAACACGGACGCGATCGACAACTCTGCCGGCGTCGACTGCTCCGACCACGAGGTCAACATCAAGATCTTCGTGGACCGCATGGTCGCGGCGGGCAAGCTTGCCGAGAGCGAGCGCGCGGGCTTCCTGGCATCGATGACGGACGACGTCGGCCGGCTGGTGCTCGAGGACAACATCGACCAGAACATCCTGCTCGTCAACGACAGGGCTCTCGTGGCTCCGCTCAGCCCTGCGCTCGAGCGGCTCATGGACTGGCTCGAGGTCAACGCTGATCTCAGCCGCGAGCTCGAGGCGCTTCCGACGACGGCGGAGCTCCACCGCCGCCTCGAACAGGGTCAGGGCCTCACGTCGCCCGAGCTCTCGGTGCTCGCGGCCTATGCCAAGATCGAGCTCGCGAAGTCGCTTCTGGAGAGCGATCTCGCCGACGATCCGTGGTTCGAGGACACTCTGCGGAATTACTTCCCGGCGGAGCTGAGGGAGCGTTTCGGGTCCGAGCTCGACACGCACCCCCTGCGTCGCGAGATCATCTCGACGATCGTGGCGAACGACATGGTCAACCTTGGCGGCATCACGTTCGCGTTCCGCGCGATCGAGGAGACGAGCGCGACCGACGCGGCCGTCGCGAAGGCCTTTGTCGCGCTCCGCGAGGTGTACAAGCTCGACGAGATGACCGACGCGCTCAACGCGCTTCCGGCGTCGTTCCCCACCGAGCATTGGACCGCGATCCATCACGACATCCGCCGCCTCCTTGACCGCGCCGTCCGGTGGCTTATCCACCAGGGCACGAGCGGCCGCACGATCGGCGAGGTCGTCGAGCTGTACGCGGGACCGACGGCGGCGCTTCGAGCCCGACTCCTGCAGTTCCTGCGTGGTCAGGACGCTGTGCGCGTTGCGAGCTGGCTCGAGCGGGCGAACGAGTGGGGCCTCCCGAAGGGACTCGCGCACCGCTGGGCCGAGCTGTTCGAGAGCTACGCGCTTCTCGACATCGCCCGGATCGCCCAGACCTCGGACGAGTCCGTCGAAGAGATCGCGGGCGTGTACTACACGGTGTTCGACCGCTTTACCGTCGACGCGCTCCTCGAGCGGATCACGGCGCTTCCCCGCAGGGACCGCTGGCAGGCGCTCGCGCGCGCGGCCCTCCGCGATGACCTCTACAGCACGGTTGCGGACATGACCCGTTCGATCATGGAGATGTCGCCGGCGGGCACCGCCCCCGAGGAGCGGCTGGCAGCGTGGGAGGCGGAGAACGCAGAGTCTCTGGGCAGGGCAGCAACCATGTTCCGCGAGGTCAACGCGCTCGAGAGCGACGACATGGCGTCCCTGTCGGTAGCATTGAGGCTGCTCCGGTCCATCGTGCGCCACTGAGGCATCTTTCCTCACGGGCTGTCTGTATTGTTGACGCGCGCTCCGGAGGCCGCGGGGAACGTTGTTCCCCGCGGTCGGCGCGTTCTCTCTTCGACAAGGCGGTACGGTGGCGCTCTTCACGGACACCATCCGGGAACAGGCTGACTTCGGTCCGGGCGACGCCGAGTGGCTCCACCTTCTGGTGGGCGACTGGCAGCTCATCGCGGACCTGGCCTTCGCGGACCTCGCGCTGTGGTTCCCAGATCCCCAGGACGGTTACACGGCGCTCGCGCATGTGCGTCCCTCGACGACGCACACGGTCTTCCACGAGGACATCGTGGGGGAGAGGATTCGCGGCGACCTCAAGCCGCTCGTGGACCGTGCCTGGGAGAGCCAGACGATCGAGCGCAGCCACGAGACGAGCTTCAGCGCCGAGATGGCGCTTCGCGTCGAGGCCGTGCCGTTCGTGCGCAACGGTCGCACGCTCGCAGTCGTCACCTCGCACATGGACCTGTCGAGCTCGCGCATGCCCTCGCGCCTCGAGCTCACGTACCGGCAGTGCGCGTATGACCTCCTCCGCATGGGCACGCTCGGCCTGTGGCCGGACTTCGCTTCCCCCACGGGCTCCCGGCGCGGCGCGCCGCGCGTCGGCGATGGACTGATCCGCCTCGACGCGGAGGGGATCGTCCAGTATGCGAGCCCGAACGGCGTTTCGGCGTTCCGGCGGCTCGGCGGCATCGACACGCTCGAAGGCCGCTCGCTCGCCGAGCTGACGACGAACCTTCTCAAGGACCGCCGGCTCGTCGATGAGACGCTGCCGCTCGTCGTCACGGGCCGCATGCCATGGCGCAGCGAGATCGAGTCGCGTGGGGTGAGCCTGTCCCTCCGGGCGATTCCGCTGCGCGACGAGCGCGAGCGCTTCGGCGCCCTCGTCCTGTGCCGTGACGTGTCCGAGCTGCGCCGGCGCGAGATGGAGCTCGTGACGAAGGATGCCACGATCCGCGAGATCCATCACCGAGTCAAGAACAATCTCCAGACGGTGGCTGCGCTCCTCCGCATGCAGTCACGTCGCATGAAGAGCGAAGAGGCGCGGCAGGGGCTCGAGCAGGCTATGCGGCGCGTCGCAACGATCGCGCTCGTGCACGAGACCCTTTCGCAGGGCCTCGCCCAGAACGTCGACTTCGACGAGCTCATCGACCGCCAGTTCAGGCTCTCGGCCGAGGTCGCGACTGGCAATCAGCATGTCGCGACGGAGCGGGAGGGGACGTTTGGGCATCTGCCGAGTGACCTCGCGACCCCGCTGGCGCTCGTCATCAACGAGCTCGTGACGAACGCCGTCGAGCACGGGCTCGAGGATCGTTCTGGCACGGTGTGGCTCATCGCCCGCCGCGGGCAGGACGAAGCGGGCGAGGAGACGCTTGAGGTCACGGTGGCGGACGACGGCGTGGGCATGCCGGGGCAGCAGAACCGGCACGAAGGGCTGGGCCTCCAAATTGTGCGCACCCTGGTGACGAGCGAGCTCGGCGGCTCGATTCACTGGGGTCCACGCGACGGCGGCGGGACCGAGGTCACCATCACGCTGCAGCTGGGCCGGAGCTGAGGCCGCGCACCGCTGTCGGCTGGGCTGGGCCGGGGAGGCTCGGCCAACGACGACGCCCGCCGAGCCGTGGGCTCGACGGGCGTTGCGTTCGCAGTACGGGTGGGTTCAGGAAGCGCGCCGTGCGCGGGCGGCTCGCCGCTTGAGGGCGCGGCGCTCGTCCTCGCTCATGCCGCCCCAAACGCCGGCGTCCTGACCCGACTCAAGGGCCCACTGCAGGCACGTATCGATCACCGGGCAGCGGCGGCAGACACTCTTGGCTTCCTCGATCTGGAGGAGCGCCGGGCCCGTGTTCCCAACAGGGAAGAAAAGCTCGGGGTCCTTGTCGAGGCAGGCTGCTCGATCACGCCAATCCATAGTTCTAGAAGTACTCCGTGTTCAGGGGGACCAGCCTTGTGAAGATTTTCACGAGTCGTCCCAAAGCAAAGGGGCCTGTGGGGCCCCGCGGTCAACTTCATTAAGGTTGTCACGTTAACTGTGTGTAAACAAGGGGTTCGGACGAGGATTTGGGCCTGAACGAGAGAGGGATTTATCACATTTGAGCCGTTCGGCGGGCTCGATCCGTCGGGTCGTTCTGCAGACTGCGAGTAGTCTCAGGCTGTGCAGTCATCGACCCCTTCAGGGCCGTTCCGGGGCAGGCCGGTTCAGCTCGCCGTGCTCGTCGGCATCGTCCTGACGGAAGCCGTCGCATTGTTGGCGTTCGCGGTCTTCTTCGCCGTTGGCCTGGTGTCCGGACAGGCTGAGGTTTCTCCCGCGGGGGCCGCTTTCATGATGGTGCTCCTCGCCGTGTTCGGCGTGGGGGTCGCGACGGCCGGGATCTTCCTGTGGCGTGGCTATCGCTGGGCGAGATCTGTCGTCCTCGTCGTGCAGCTTTTCGCCGCCACCATCGGATTCCCTGCACTCACGGGTGGATCGATCGCCTACGGCCTCCTCATTCTCGTCCCCGCGGCAGCCGCCGTCGTCCTGCTGTTCAGCAGGCCCGTTTTCGCGGTCACGCAGCGTTCTGCCCGGGAGACGCCTCCCGAATGACTTGGGTGGGCGCGGCCCATCCAAGCTGGACATCGACGGCTCGGCCTTCCACGACCGCCACGGCGCGCCCTGGCGGAGCCGCGATGGGCGGATCGAGGCGGACGCCGAACGCATCCCCATCGGACGGTGATCGGGGTCGAAGAGCGATTCCCACGCCGGACGATCGGGCCCAGAGGGCCAGCGGGCATTGGGCGTAGAGGTTGGCGCTGAAACTCGCCGTCGCCACGATCGCCGCGCCCGCGTCAAGGGCTGAACGGAGTTTCTGATTCTCCGACGCGTTCAAGCGGTCGGCGTCGTCGACGAGCAGGATGCGGAGGCCTCCCGAATCGGGTGTCGCTGTGGGGCTGGTGATGGCCTCGGTCCACTTGTGTGCGGCTCCCGAGCCCGTGTGCCACGTGGCCGCGCCGGGATTCATGACCGGCAGGGCCTCGAGGAACGAGCTCTTGCCGGAGCCTGGCGACCCGAGCACGAGGAGCACGCCACCCGGACTGAGAGGGATTGAGAGCGGCGATGCTTCGTCGCCGTGCAGTCCGATCGTGAGCTGGACACGGCGGGAAGCCGCGATCGGCGGGGAAGGGAGCGGTTGCGGAGAGCGTGGCCCGTCGACGACCCTGGTCGCGGAGCTTTCCGCCACGATGCTGCCCGCTGCCGCCACGGCCGGAAGCTCCCGCACCCTGAACGGTTCCTGCGCCGCGCGGCGGGGCGAGGCGCCGAAGTGGTCCAGCGGTGGCTCGAAGCAATGAACGGCGACCGGCGTGTCCGGGGAGAGTGTCCCCGCCGCGATCGCTCGCCCCGGGCGATTGCCCTCGGGAATGAGACGAGGCCAGCCGAGCCGGGCCTCGTCAGGTGATCCCCACGGGAAGAAGAGCCGGCATGGAATGCCCGCGAACGCGCGAGACGCCGCGAGATCGCGCTCGCCCGAAGCGGCGATCACGAGACCGCTCGTGCCACCGTCCCGTACGAGGTCCGTAAGCTGTTCCTCCGCGCGGGCCTGGGGACTCTGGCGCCATGCGGCGACCCAGCTGCCCCACCCGGACACGATGAGAACGAGACGAGGTGGTGCGTCGGTCGAAGCCGCGCCTCCGGTCGCACGGCGAAGGCCAACTTCCTCCGCGAGCCGATCGAGGACTCGTGCCCCGCGGCGCAGGTCGTCGAGGCTCACGTAGGCCCCCACCCGCGGGTGCGATGACAGGCCAGCGAGCGTGCCGTCGGCGTCGAGGACGTACAGGTGCCATTCAGCGGGAGCCTCGGCGAGGTGGAAGGCCAAGGCCGCGAGAGCGTCGCGGGAGCCCGACTGCGGAGCACCGATGAATGCGAGATGGCCTTGTTCGTCGGGGGACCAGCGCAGAATCTTGGTGCGCTGTTCGTGGGGAAAGTCGGCCATCCCGAGAGGTACCCGCCGGCCTCGGGCCAAGGGAGCGGGTCCCGCGCGGTCGGGGAGCGGCTCCGCCACCGGGGGCCGCGGCCGAGCACCCCTCAGCTCTCGCCAGGCGTGCTGGGCTGAGGCGACGAACGGGGCCGCTGCCTCCTCGGGCGAGGTGCGCGAGCTGTCCTCTCGCCAGGTGCCCCACTGCAGCCACTTGTGTGCGGTGATGAGTCGACTTCCGTGCGCCCGAGCGGGCGCCAAGCCGAGCGAGGCAGTCTGGAATTCGACGAGCCCCTCTCCCGGCGTGGCGAGGAACGCCCGTCCCGGGACGCCCGCCGGGATCCGCGCGGCGTCGGGCGTTCCGAGCACGTCGCGGGACTCAGACTCGTTGGCAACTCGGAGGACGATCATCGATGAGACATTGGCTCGGATGTCCGTGCTGATGGCACCTTGCGGCCGCTGGGTCGCCATGACGAGGTGAATGCCAAGGGACCGGCCGATGGTTGCCACGCGAAGGAGTTCCGCGAGCGATTCGGGGGCGCCGTCGACGAGCATCCGGAACTCGTCGACGACGATCACGAGCCTCGGAACTGACTCCCTGCGTTCGCGGGAGCTGTACCCCGCGATATCCGCGCAGCCTGCCTCGGCGAACAGGCGTTCGCGCCGCGCAAGCTCGGCCCTCAAAGATCTGAGGGTCCGGTTGATGCTGCCTTCGAGGTCGCTGACGAGGCCGACGCAGTGCGGAAGACCGGCAAGGGGTGCGAGGCCTGAGCCGCCCTTGAAATCGACGAAGAGGAACGTGAGCGCGGCGGGTGAGTGGGCTGCAGCGGCCGAGCACACGAGGGTCCGGAGCAGCTCGGACTTGCCTGAGCCAGTGGTGCCGGCCACGAGGAGGTGCGGGCCGTGGGCTACGAGGTCCAAGCCGGCTGTTCCCCCCGCGCTCCGCCCTAATGGGATCCACATTGGGGCTTCGCCTTGACCAGGTGCCGTCTTAGGTGGGCTCCAGCTTAGGAGGAGGTCGTCCGTCTCGACCCCGAGGATTTCGGCGAGGCCGCACCGCGAAGGCACGGCGCCGCCGTCGTTCGCTGACTTTCGCTGCCCAAGCTTCCGGGCTGCGGCTTCGAAGGGCCGTGCCGGCAGTAAGTCGGCCACGAATTCGGAGCGTTGTCCCTGCGTCGTGAGCGCGGCCCTTGAGCCGCTGAGATCGACTTCGGTGTTTGCGGCGCCGACCCGGATGCCGTCGATCACTCCGAGACCTCGGGAGGCCGCCGCCGCGGCAAGCTGGGCGGCCGGCTCCCGGTCAAGGGGCGGGAGAAGGACGACGACGCCGCGTTCCCGGGGCAGGTCCGGGTGGGCCGCCGCTGCGCGCGCGACCTTCGCATCCGGGAGCACCCTGATCCGGGGGAGAAAGCGTGCGGCAAGCCGAAGCGTCGGCGAACCGCCAGCAACGACGATGTGGAGCCCCGATGCCGCGGACGTCGAGGCGAGTTGGAGCAGGGCGAATCGGACAAGGCCTTCAACAGCGTTCCCCGGTCCGCGGACCGAGATACAGCCCAGGACGGCAACGGTCACCGGCGCGGCTGCATGGTGCGGGATGTCCGTTCCGTCCGTCGGTTCGAGGCTGAGGTCCGCGGGCTGACGGGCAGTGCCGAGGCGCACGACGAGGTTCTCGCGGGGTGGGCCATTCCGTGCGGGGGAGCCCGCTGCCCTGCACAGTTCGATTGCGTCCGGGGCCGAGAGAGTCCTGCGCTCCAAGTCCCTTTCGACGGCCCGTGCAAGCCGTCTTCGGAAGGAGCCGCGTGCCCCGCGGGCGCCGAGCCCGGCGGCGAAAGCAGTCACAACGGAAAGCCCCGTGAAGGCAAGGAACGTCCACTGGCCCGTCACGACTGCCATTCCGATCCCGACGATGAGGGGAAGGACGATCATCGCGGTCGCGGCACCGCGGCGCGGAGTCTGAGACTGCTCGACGCGCAGGGGTGGCCCGTGGTGGTCCCCCGCCGTCTCGTCGAGGGCGGTCGCTTCAGGAAACTCGAGTGAGAGCGTTGAGGAGCCGATCCTCACGCGATCGCCCGTTCGCAGCGTCGCGGACTTCGTCCGGCGACGGCCAACCCACGTGCCGTTAGCGCTGCCGGCATCGATGACGCGCGCTGAGGTCTCGCTGACGATGAGCTTCGCATGATGGCGCGATACGTCGGGGTCGGGGAGGGGGATGTCGACTGAGATATCTGAACCAGGTGAGCGTCCGATGACGTGGAGCCCACGCGCGAGGGGGAATGACGTGCCGGCGGCTGGCCCCGTGCGGACAACGAGGTCGAGACGCGAGTCTGGGTGGCGAAGGGGAGCCGCGCCGTTCGCGAGCAGCAGTGCACCGTCGTGAAGGGGCGGGACCCCAACGACAAGCGATCCGAGCGGCTCGCCTTCGACTGTGATTCTCGTCGCGTTGCGCGTGCGAGCGAGAAGGTCGGCGAGCTCGCGTCCTGGCTCGCCCTCGGCGACCTCGGCCACGAAGTCCTCGCGGACGTCCCGTCGTGTCGCGCCGGGCGAGATGAGTGTGAAGTGAAGTTCCATGGCCCCCAACCTTGTCCCGCAATCAAGGCTATGGAGGGGTGCCGACATTTCGCCACCCGGGACCGGGCTATGTGGATAACCTGCCCTCTCGCGGGGCAGGCGGCTGTGTCCGGTAGTCTTGGACCGCAGGAAGACCCGTGCTCTGAGCGCTGGCATGCCCCGATTACAGGAGAATTTGTGGACGCTGATCTCGTCGTCGTCGGATCTGGCTTCTTTGGCCTTACGGTGGCCGAGCGGGCCGCCAAGGAACTGGGCCTCAAGGTCACCGTGATCGATCGCCGCCATCACATCGGTGGCAACGCGTACAGCGAAGATGATGCGCAAACGGGGATCGAGGTCCACCGCTACGGAGCCCACCTCTTCCACACGTCCAACCAGCGTGTGTGGGAGTACGTGAACGAGTTCACGAGCTTCACCAACTACGTGCACCGCGTCTACGGAGTGCACAAGGGCGAAGTTTTCCCACTCCCCATCAACCTGGGCACCATCAACCAGTTCTTCCGCGCCAATTACACGCCGTCGGAGGCTCGCGCCCTCATCGAGGAGCAGGCGGGCGAGCTCGCGGGCACCGACCCGCAGAACCTCAACGACAAGGGCATCCAGCTCATCGGACGCCCGTTGTACGAGGCGTTCATCAAGCACTACACGGGCAAGCAGTGGCAGACGGACCCGAAAGACTTGCCCGCCGGCATCATCTCGCGCCTCCCAGTGCGGTACACGTACGACAATCGCTACTTCAACGACACCTACGAAGGCCTGCCGACCAACGGCTACACCGCGTGGATCGAACGCATGGCCGACCACCCGAACATCACGGTCCAGCTCAACACTGACTTCTTCGACGAGTCGCAGCCCATCAGCAAGGGGAACGTAGTCGGCAATGTGCCGGTGATCTACACCGGGCCCGTCGACCGCTACTTCGACTACGCCGAGGGCGACCTCTCGTGGCGCACGATCGACTTCGAAGAGGAAGTGCTCGACGTCGGCGACTTCCAGGGCACGTCAGTGGTCAACTACAACGACGACGACGTTGCATGGACGCGCATCATCGAACCGCGCCACTTCCATCCCGAGCGCAATTACCAGACCGAGAAGACGGTCATCATGCGAGAGTTCTCGCGCTTTGCGGAGAAGGGCGACGAGCCGTATTACCCGATCAACACTGAGGTGGATCGCGCCAAGCTTCTCGCTTACCGCGATCTCGCCAAGACCGAGAAGTCGGTCCTGTTCGGCGGTCGCCTCGGCACCTACAAGTACCTCGACATGCACATGGCAATTGGCTCTGCCCTGAGCATGTTCGACAACAAGATCGGGCCACACTTCACCGAGAACGCGGCCCTTGTGAGCGGAGGAGTGGACGAGTGACGACGGCGGAGGCTCCTGTGGAGCTTCGCTGGGGCCTCCTTCAGCGCACCATTCTGCCGCTTGAGGGTCAGGCGGACGTTGTTCCGCTGTATGTCGATGCGGGCTCGGCCAACGGCGTTCGGTTGGTGGAGGACGACGGAATGTATCGCGTCCCCAAGCGCCGTGAGGACAAGCTCAATCTTGTGAGTTCGAGCGAGGCTGAGGCGCACTATGAGGACTTTCTCTCTCGGGAGTCCATGGCGGTCCGCCCGGGACAGCACGTTTCGTTTGGCACGTACTTCAACGCTTTTCCTGCCAGCTATTGGCGTCGGTGGACGTCGGTGCGCGAGATCCGGCTGGTCGTCGAGACTAAGGGGCGAGGCGCCGTCGTCGTCTATAAGACGAATGCTCGCGGTGCCATCCAGCGCGTCGCCGGGAAGAGGGTCGACGGCGACGGGACGGCGACAGTATTCGATCTCACTCTGAAGCCGTTCGGCGACGGTGGCTGGTATTGGTTCGACGTAAACGCGAGTGTGGACGGCCTTGAACTGACGTCGGCGCGATGGGAGGGACTCGTTCCGCCTCGCGTTCGTGAGACGTCCATCACCTTGCAGATCACGACGGTGAACAAGCCTCAGTTCTGTATCGACAATGCGCGTATTCTCGCGGACAGCCTCGATCGACTTGACGCGGTGCGCGAAATTCTCATCGTCGACCAAGGTACGGATAAGGTCCGCGACCATCCCGATTTTCTGGAGATCGAGGCCGGGCTCGGCGGACGCCTGCGTGTCATCGAACAGACAAATCTTGGAGGCTCCGGCGGATTCGCTAGGGGGATGTTTGAGGCGCTAGAAGGTGGTCACGACTACGCTCTCCTGCTTGACGACGACGTGGTGATCGAACCTGAGAGCATCACGCGCCTTGTGACATTCGCTGATCTGTGCCGGAAGCCGACCATCGTCGGTGGGCACATGTTCGACCTCTACAACCGGACGACCCTCCACACGTTCGGCGAAGTCGTGGACCTCCACCGAGTCCAGCCTGCGCCGCCGCATGAAGACATGGAGCTCGGCCACGACTTCAGCCGATCGAATCTCCGCCAGACGCGGTGGCTTCACCGTCGTACGGACGTCGATTACAACGGTTGGTGGATGTGCCTCATCCCCACTGAGGTCATGCGGGAGATCGGTCTCGCAATGCCAGTGTTCATCAAATGGGACGACTCCGAATACGGGCTCAGGGCACGGAACGCCGGGTTCAACACGGTGAGCTTCCCGGGCGCTGCGGTGTGGCACGTGTCGTGGGTCGACAAGGATGACCTTGTCGGTTGGCAGGCGTATTTCCATGAGCGCAACCGCACCATTACCGCACTCCTCCACAGTGAATTTGCTAAGAGCGGACGAGTCCTGCGTGAGTCCGTCCAGAACGACGTCAAGCATCTAGTTTCCATGCAGTACTTCACTCAGCACGGACGCATCATGGCGCTCCGGGATCTGTTCGACGGACCGGAAGGGCTGCACAATAAACTCGCGGCCAAGCTTCCCGAGATCAATGCGGTGCGAGCCCAGTACTCTGATGCGCAGATCAGAAGCGACGTCGATGATTTCCCGTCGCCCAAGGCAGGCCGCAGTCTGACAGGCGGACCCGCGATTGCTCCGTCTAAGAAGCAGCTCGTGCCGTGGGCACTCAAGACGGTAAGCCGGCAGTTGCTGCGAGCACCGCTCGAGGACTCGACCGTGCGGCCCCAGGGCTTCTTGGCGCACCGCGACAACAAGTGGTGGCGCCTTGCCGGGTATGACAGCGTGATTGTCTCGAACGCGGAGGGCACTGGCGCGTCGTGGTACCAGAGGAAGCCCGAGCTGCTGCGCAGCATGCTGGCCGAAGCCACAAGGCTTCATGCGCGGCTTTACCGGGACTGGGAGCAGCTCGCGGAGCGCTATCGCGCAGGCATGCCGAAAGTTACCTCGATTGACGCATGGCGCGAGACCTTCACCAAGCACACTGTTTTCGACACCGGTCGTGCCGACTCTGGTGGAGAAGCGGCCGTGGCCGCTGAGGCCGAGGCATGACCGTGCCGTCTACGATGGATCCTGAGGCTGGCCTCACTTTCCCGGGTCGAAGTGGCGGACTCAAAGACGTCTATAGGAATCGGTTCCTTCTCAAGCTTCTTGTCCGCAAGGAAATCAGAGTCCGCTACCGAGGATCGGCTCTGGGGATCCTGTGGTCCTACATGAAGCCGGGACTGCAGTTTCTTGTGTTTTATGTCGCCCTCGGCCTGTTCCTCAATGTGCAGGGTTCCACACCGAACTATCCGATCTATCTTTTCGCAGGCATCGTTCTGGTGAATTTCTTTACCGAGGCTCTCGGCAATGCGACACGATCGATCGTCGGGAACCGAGACTTGATCCGCAAGATCTACCTTCCGCGTGAGCTCTTTCCGGTGGCTAGCGTGTGGGTCTCGGCGGCTCATTTCCTTCCGCAGGTGCTGATCCTCGTCGTCGTGTGTCTCTTCTTTGGGTGGCTGCCCACGGTCTGGTCCGTTCTGGCTCTGGTCGCAGCTTTCGCGATGGTTTCTGTCCTTGCCGTCGGTCTGGGACTGTTCTTTGGCGCGGTGAACGTCTACTTCCGGGACTCAGAGAATCTTGTCGATCTGCTGATCATGATGGTTACCTGGGCCTCTCCGGTGCTCTATTTGTGGAGTCAGGTTGAGCACGTTCTTGGGCCAGCTTTCAATGTCTATCAGGTCAATCCGATGACAGTGGGCGTCGAAGTGTTCCACTGGGCGTTCTGGAGGTCGACGCTCAACCGCGGTCAGCTCGCTTCACCGGCGGCTGCTGAGGTTCCTGACTTGTTCACCTTGTGGCTGCCGCTCGCGGCTGTCGTCACCCTTCTGACCTTGGCTCTCGGCCAGTGGGTTTTCGCTCGCTTGTCCGTCAAGTTCGCCCAGGAGCTGTGAGTGGCTGAGCACGCCGTCACCATGAAGACCGCCATCACGGTCGAAGACGTCCGCAAAGAGTTTGTCCTGCGGCACACGCGCTCGCTCAAGGAAGCACTCATGTGGGTGATCCGCGGTCGGCGCGGGGATATTTCGAGGAAGTTTGACGCGCTTAAGGACATCTCGCTCCACGTAGAGGAAGGCGAGACCGTTGCGCTCCTTGGTCTCAATGGATCTGGGAAATCGACTCTGCTCAAGCTCATCTCCGGGGTCCTCCAGCCCGACGGCGGGTCAGTTCGGACTAGAGGGCGAGTGGCCGGGCTCATTGAAGTCGGGGCCGGCTTCCATCATGATCTGAGCGGCCGAGACAATGTTTATCTCAACGGCGCGATCCTCGGCATGAGTGAGCAACAGATCGACGAGATGTTCGATTCAATCGTCGAGTTCTCCGAAATTGGCGAGTTCATCGACACCGAGGTCAAGTTCTACTCGTCGGGTATGTATCTTCGGCTTGCCTTCAGTATCGCGGTTCACACCGATCCCGAAGTGTTCTTGATCGACGAAATCCTCGCGGTGGGGGATGAGCCTTTCCAGCGGAAGTGCATTGCGAAGATCAAGGAGCTCTCCGCGGCTGGCAAGACCCTCTTTGTCGTAAGTCACGACCTCGATTTGGTGTCGACGATTTGTGAACGGGGAGTCCTGCTCGAACATGGTCGAATTGTCATGGATGGCGAGGTCCACGCCGTGGTCCGCGAACTGCGCCGTCGGAGTCAGGAAGAAGCTCGATAGAGAACGCGAGCGTGTGGCTCGAGAGGCCGCAACGGTACCATGTTCGGGATCAGATGGAAGCCACACGAGAGGGAGCAATGGCGGTCGGCAGCGACAATGAACGTGAGGGTTGGACGAGGCGCGGTCTTCTTGTGGGCGCCGCTGCTCTGCCCTTCCTCCTAACCGGGTGCCTCGACAAGTCGGTGGCAGCTCGGCCAGCTGACGCGGACACCGATGCTTTCCCCCTCGATATCAAGCACGCCCTGGGGACGACGCGTATCGAGCGCGTCCCTAAGCGAATCGCAGCGCTCGGGTGGTCGTCCACAGACATCTGTACGGACTTGGCGTTGATGCCCGTTGGATACCCGCTCGCGCCGGAACGTGGAGAGGGTTTGTCCCCATGGCTCCTGAAGTCTGCGGGCGTGCTCAATGTTCCCCTGCCGCCTGGGTACCGCGAAGATACAGGCTTGCCGCTCAACGAACTGCGAAAACTCAAGCCTGATGTGATATTAGCGGCGAACGCCTCGTTCGACGCCGATGACTTCCCGACCCTCAGCCAGATCGCTCCGACCGTTGCCTGGCCCGGGCGGCCTGCTGATACGGATTGGCGAACCGCAACATCGCTCATTGCGAAGACCGTCGGGCGCCCCGGCGCGGGCGACGGCCTGGTGAAGGCGGTGGAGACGGAGATCGCAGCCGCCCTGGCCACCTATCCGGATCTGAATGGGGCAACTGTCCTTTGTCTCGCGGCCCGGTCTGCTCCTGGCGCCTCGTTCGAGGTATATGCCGAGGAATCGAATCCGATGCGCGTGCTCAAGGATTTCGGGCTCAGACCTGCTCCCGCATTGAGGACGATTGCAGCGGAAGGGCGAGCCGTGGATCCCGGAAAGGGGCCCCGTACGTTCCTGTGGGACGCATCGCGGGCGCGTCAGCTGGACGCCGACGTCATAGTGGTATCGGTTCGCCCCGAAGAGCGGCATGACATCGAGCAGAACGACGTCCTGGGTCCGATCCCTGCGCACGCCCGGGGAGCGACGACCATTGTTACAACCGACCTCGACCTGTACGCCCTGGTGGCTCCGTCGACGGCCTCGGTGCGGTGGACCCTCAAGACTCTCATGCCCGAGCTTGCCCGTTGCGCCTATCGTTCAAAAGCCAATGTCTGAACCTACGGGCCTGATCCAAGCCTACGCGGGGGGCCCGAGACACGCCTCGGCCGAGAGGCGAGCGCCCCAGGCGAAGAGGCCGCGAAAGGACATCCAGGGGCTCCGGGCCTTGGCGGTCATCTTCGTTGTTCTCAATCATCTGTGGCCAAATCGGCTGCCCGGCGGGTACGTCGGCGTTGACGTGTTCTTTGTCATCTCGGGGTATCTGATCAGCAATCATTTGCTGAATGACCTGAATCGGAGCGGATCGATCAACCTCGGCAAGTTCTACGCTCGCCGAGCCAAGCGACTCCTTCCAGCGGCGCTCCTCGTAGCAATCGTCGGGCTTGCGCTGAGCTTTGCCTTCCTTCCGTTCGATCGGTGGGTCGCCATCGGACAGGAGACGATCGGTGCAGCATTCTATGTAGAGAACTGGGTACTCGCTGCCAAGTCCGTCAACTACTCGGCGCACAGCCAGCTGGCATCGACCGTGCAGCACTACTGGTCGCTCTCGGTGGAGGAGCAGTTCTACATCCTCTGGCCGCTGCTCCTGCTCGGGCTCTTCTGGCTGGCCCGCCGCTTCATCCTTCGGTCCGATCGCATCATCGTCGTCGGCATGTCGGTATTAGCGGCCGTCTCGCTGATCTTTTGCGTGCTGTTCACCGCGGCAGAGCCGAGCCAGGCATACTTCGTGACCCCCGGGCGCGCGTGGGAGTTTGCCGCAGGTGGCGTTCTTGCCGCTCTGGAGATCACCGTGGGCGGATCTCGTGGCGTTGCAGTCCTCGGCCCGTTCCTGCGCGGCATTATGCAGTCTGCGGGCTTGCTGGCGATAGTGCTGTCAGGACTGTTCTATAACGAAAGCACCCCGTTCCCCGGCCTCTTCGCTCTGCTCCCGGTCGCGGGGACCGTACTCGTCGTTGCATCTGGGCCGGACCGGCCGTCTTGGTCCTTCGGGCGTCTCCTAGAGTGGCGGCCGGCTCAATACGTCGGAGACATTTCCTACTCGGTTTATCTGTGGCATTGGCCACTTATTATTCTGGCTCCGTCGATATTGGGTCATGAGCTGTCAGCCGTCAGCAAGATTGCTCTGGGGGTCCTCTCGATTGTTCTGGCTGCCATCACCAAGCGGTACGTGGAGGATCCCTGTAGGACCACTGCGATGGCCGCGTGGTCAGCACGGCGGGTGCTGTTTGGCACGGCTGGAGCTATGGCGGCGGTGGGACTCGTGGCCTTGTCACTTGTGGCTGGAGCGTTCTTCGCGGGGAAGGCTGAAGCGGACAAGGCGGCGGCTATGGCGTCGGATGCGTGCTTCGGAGCGGGCAGCCTTGTCAGCAGATCGGAGTGTCCGGACCCTTTCGGGCCGCCGAGGCTGGCAAATGTCGGGGAGAACGAAGCTCCTTGGTTCGACAGCCCCGAGTGCATGGGGGATCCACACCCTGTCACGGCGGACGACCAGAAGGTGCTTGTTCGGTGTGACTTCACAGGGGGACGTCCCGCGACGCGTAGAGTGTGGCTGATCGGCGACTCCCATGCCGAGCAATGGAAGGTCGGCATTCACGAACTGGCCAAAGCGCAAGGATGGCAGCTCACTGAGAGCCTCGTCGGAGGGTGTCCGCTCGTCGACGTGAAGCGAGTTGCCTTCATGGGGGCTCCGTCGACCAGTCCCTCAGTTCAGTCCAAGTGCCTCAACTGGAGTTCACAGCTCTCTCAGCGGATCCTGTCGGAGAAGCCTGACTTGATCTTCGTCTCCGGATTCGGCTCGGGCGAGAAGATCGACGACGGAAGCGGCCGTTCTCAGCAGGCCCAGTACGAAAGCGCGGTGAAGACGCGTTTCGGGTCGTGGATCGACGGTGGAGCCAAGGTTATCAGCCTGCGTGATACTCCCATGACATTGGACCACTCATCGCCGGAATGCGTAGCCTTGAACCACGACAAGCCACTCGTATGCGCGAACCAAAAGAGCGATGCACTGCCCGTCGATCCCATGACCGCGGCCGTCGCGGCCATGAATGACAAGCGGGCGCGAGTACTGGATCTGTCGGACTTCTTCTGCCCCGACAGCATGTGCTATGCGGTCATTGGCGGGGTCCACGTCTATTACGACAAGGACCATGTGACGCGGACTTATATCCGGTCGCTCACGCCTGAGCTGATCCGCCGCTACGCGGGGCTGGCCGTTCTGTAGGGCTTCGGCCTGGCAATCGAGTCTTGGTCGACGGAGGACTGAGCTTGTCGCGTTCGCGCGATCGGAGCCAGTACAGACGTCTTCTTGATCGCAGGGCTGTTCGCACCGACTCTGTCGGCCGTGGCGCCCGTGACGATCAGACCTCGGTCTTTGCACGGATGGTGTGCAGCAAGCAGGCGTTTGGTCTCTGGATCGACGGTGCCCACGAGCCCCATAGCGGGCCCATCGCGTATGACTGTGTAGCTCCCTCCGGCATGCGTGGCCCGCTGCCGGGTGGGCGTCGAGGCCTTTCGCGGGTACAGGCTCTTGGCCTCGCCGGGGCGGCCGTGAGGTCATGAGCGCGGTCAGTCACGACGAGCCAAAGAGGCTAGGCGTCGGCGTCGGTGTCTGGCCGGAATGGGCGGCGCCGTCAGCGGCCTGTGTGCCGTCGCGGGCTTCTACGGCTCCGCTATCCGACCCTTCAGCATCATGCTCGTGGGCGTGATTCCGAGCGCCGTCGGCCGGCTCGCGGCCCTGCACGGCAGGGGATGGGCGCGTGTGGTGCTCGCTGTGGGCATCGCCGTGGTCTTTGGAGCCTGCGGGCGTAACCTCCGGGAATCATATTGCGTCGTGGAACGAGCAGCGGTTCAGGGAGTAGGTGTGTGCCTGGCAGAACGAACCAGCCATAGCTGTGGGGGCGCGTCGGTGGACGAGTAGGCTTTGAGATCTTTTCTCACGCTCGCCACCTGGAAGACCCCAAGGTGCTCCACGCTAGGTTCGAAGGGTCCAATCTGACCACGTTCTGCGGCTCGACGAGCCCGGCTCGGCCTGTCCTCGCAACCGCGAGCGACTCGAACTTCGCCGAGGGGAGGTCGGCGCCGATCGATGATCCGTTTCGGTTCGGCCGGGTCGCCGTCCTGGCGTGGATGAATCAACGACCGAATCAAGCACCTCCGGGGCCCCGCCCTCGGCTACCGCACCAACTACATCGCGCGCCGCTCGCCCGAAGCTGACAGATTCGGAAACTACCCGGACCCCGAAATGCGATGAGTCCCTTGGGGTTCCAAGCTGCTAGCTCAGTGCGAGAGTTCTATCGGAGCGGGACCTTCGCTGTGCTCTGCCCCTCTCAGCCGCAGGCCGTAATTCGGAAGAGGCGTGCTTTTCCGGCCTGTGCCACGACCTTGACCCCTGGGGCAAGATTCGTCGTGAGGTCGTTGATGCCAAGGTTTGGGTCGTCGGTGGGGATCACGGTATCGGTTCCGAAGTCGAGGGCCCAGTAGGCACGTAATTGCCGGATAGCGGGGCAGACCGAAGTGTTGTAGGCGGCTTCGTCCCAGTGGTTTAGGACGGTCTGCTCGGTCGCACTACGCTCGCCGAAGATGTGCGGGGCAACAGTGTGGACGTTCTCGAGGGCATAGATCAGCGAGCCTCCCATGTAGGGATTGGCCACCACGGTGTCGCCCGCCGGAATGATTTCTTTGGCCTTCTGCATCAGGGTGAGCTTGTCGCTTGTCACGAGGGCCGAATGATCCGTGAGGGCAAAGACCTCATTGAGCCTGTTCTGGACGTTCGACAGCGTGCCACCTTGCGAGGCGAGGGCCATGACGACGACGACGGCCCAGACGACGGCCGAAGGCGCTAAGAGTTGTCCTGCGCGGGCCAGAAGAGGTGACTTTGACGTGAACGCGGCATCGCGCGCCCTGGAAGTGATGTACCTGACTCGCCAGACCACCCATTCGGCTCCCATCACGGCGACCGGGAGCGAGACGACAGGCAGCAATGCCGCGAGGCGGAAGCTGTCGTTGTACCAGACGCCTACGAGGAAGGTCCGGAATCCGCCCTGGCTCCAGCTGGATGCGACGAGATAGAGGGCGGCGCCAACGAGGTACATGCCCAGGATCCACCACAAGCGCTTGATGTGTCGCGCAAGGACGTAAAGGCCCAGGACGGTGCATGGTGTCATGATCCATGTGACCGTCGTCCCCATGGGCGCGTTCGACACGATCTCTCCGATGGCGCGAGCGTTGGTCTGGAACGGGGCCCAAGGCGCCGAACTGAGGCTGGGCCGAAGGTTGAGCCACACCACGAGGAGCGCCGCAAGATACACGACAGTTCCGCCGATCCACAGAAGCGCGTGCTTCGGGGTACTCCGCGTTCGACGCATTCGTGCAATCTCCGACGCACACCGGAAGAACAGAGCAGGCGTCGCAAACGCAAGAAGTGCGATCGTGCTGCTGGGATGAGCGAGCGACAGCCCAGGCAGGCAGCATAGGAAGACGGTCAATGCGGCCCAAGGCTGCGGCGCTTTGGGCTGCGCAACACCGATCGCCTCGACCGCGAGCCCGAGCACGGCGGGGAGCAGCGCAATGGCCAAATGGTTCGGGTAGAGCACTCCGAAGGCGACCATGAGGTAGGGGAACGCGCTGAACGCCGAGGCAAAGGCACCGGTGATCAGCATCGGCACAGCCCGGAACCCGACTACACGTGCCACGAGGAACAGGCACGAAAGGGGCCAGATTATGGCGCCGATTGTGATTGTCCCGACGTTGACGGCGACGGGGACCGATCCGCCTGCAAGGCTTACGACGAGCGCCATCATGTCGTGCATTGCGGCAGGGTAGAACCCCTTTGAGGCATCGGTGAGGTTCCCGAGCGTAAGGGATGACCCGTTCTGTGTGTCGACAATTCGACGGACCGCATTCAGATGGTAGACATTGTCGAAAGTCTGGGAGAACAAACTGGGGTCGCTAAAAGCGGTGATGTAGCGATATGCAATGATGCCGCCGGCTACGACGAGCGCCGCGGGCAGCGCGATGCGTGCCGTGAACCGTGCGAGGTCGCTCGTGCCTAGTCGCCCGCTCGCAGCAAGGAGCGGCAGCGGCGCCGACCACGATGCTCCTGATCGCCGAGCAACGAAAAGTCGCACGGCGGCGACGAGGACTACAAGGATGGCACCGGCCGAAAGATACGCAATTGGCTGGAACGGAAGCCCGATCCACGGCGCCACAACGGCCAAGCAGCTGGCCAGAGTGTATGAGAGCGGTGCCGCCAGAGCGGCGAGGCTGAGCCCACGAACTCCCGCGACCGCCAACGCTGCAGCCCCCGGGCCGAACGTAAGCAAGAGGGTCGCGGCGAAGTAGGGGATCGTCTGCCACCAGCTCATCAATCAACGCTCCTCGATCAAGTCAACGTCCTAAGTATGCCTTGTTCAGATTGCACCTCCTTGCGTGGCGTCCCTGGCGGGCTTGGTATAGTGGCGAATCATGGGAACACCGAGGCGAGCTGGCGCTCTCATCATCATGCCCGCCTGGAATGAGGCCGAAGCAATCGGCGACACCATTCGCCAAGTGAATGCGGTGGTGCCGGAGCACGACATACTGGTCGTGGACGACGGGTCGCGCGACGAGACAGCCCGCATCGCGGCCGACGCGGGTGCCGCCGTCCTGCGGCTTCCCTTCAACCTCGGTGTTGGCGGGGCGATGCGTGCCGGATTCAAGTACGCGCTGCGCAATGGCTACTCGCGGGTCATACAGGTCGATGCCGACGGGCAGCATGATCCGCATGACATCGACCGGGTGCTCGCGGGTCTTGCTGAAGCCGATATCTCGATTGGCGCCCGATTCGCAGGCCGTGGCACTTACGACGCCAAGGGACCGCGCCGCTGGGCTATGGTCGCGCTCGCCAAGGTGATCTCCGCCGTCGCACGCTCGAAGCTGACCGACGTCACCTCGGGCTTCCGCGCAGCTAATCAGCGGGCCTTGTACCAGTACATGGATCATTTTCCAGCCGAGTACCTAGGCGACACCATCGACTCCCTCGTGGTGGCGATCAAGTCGGGATGCCGGGTCGTCCAGGTCCCAGTGGAAATGAAGGCGCGCCAAGCGGGGACTCCGAGTCACAGCCCTTGGAAAGCGACGGTTTACTTGGCCCGCTCGGGCCTCGTCCTGTGCTTTGCGCTTGCGCGGCCTCGGTCAAAACCACAATCTGCGGCGTCGCTCCCGAAATCTGGCGACATCGCAGGCGAGAGGGGGGCCACCCTATGAGCAGCGTCGCGTTCTCGCTCGTCATATCGGTTGTCATGGTCGTCGTCGTTCTGTTGATGCTCAGGTCGGGCAAGCTTCGCGAGAAGTATGCGATCCTGTGGCTCGTCGTCGGCGGTCTCACGATCGTCCTCGGGCTTTTCCCGGGGCTCCTCGACTTGGCGGCCTCGCTTGCGGGCATCAAGGTGCCGGCAAACCTCCTCTTCGCACTGTCAATCGTCCTCCTCGTGGGGGTGGGGCTTCATGTTTCCCGCGAACTCACGGTGCTCGAGGAAGAGAGCCGTACCCTCGCGGAAGAAGTGGCCATTTTGCGGCAATCGGTTGAGTCCCTGAGGAACAGCGTCGCTATGGCGCCGAGCGCATCGCACGATGCCAACCGTCCTGTCCACCCTGCACCCCAGACGATCCCAAAAGAGGTTGACCGTGACCATTGACGTGATGTTCCCCTACTACGGGGATGTGGCCATGATGAAGGCCGCTGTGGCCTCGGTGCTCGCTCAGGAGGACAAGGATTTCCGCCTGACGATCGTCGACGACGGCTACCCTGACGATTCACTCCCCGCGTATTTCCAAGGGCTCATCGACGCCGACGACCGCGTCCGATACTTTCGCAACGAGACTAATCTCGGTGCGAACGGCAACTACAAGAAGTGTCTTTCGCTTGTCGAACATGATGTCGTCGTGGTCATGGGCGCCGACGACATTATGCTGCCGAACTACATCGGCACGATCCGCAGCGCATTCCAGAACCCTGAGGTTCGGATCGTACAGCCCGGCGTCGAGGTGATCGATGAGAACGGCAACGTGTACGAGCCGCTCGGCGACCGTGTAAAGACCTTCCTGCGCCGCCTTGCAGTAGGCGGTTCATCGGAGGCGATTATTCAGGGTGAGCCTATTGCCGAGAGCCTCATCACGGGGGACTGGCTCTACTTTCCGTCGGTTGCGTGGCGCGCACAGGCGATCCTCAAGCACGACTTCCGCGAGCAGTACAACGTTGTGCAGGATCTGGCGCTTGCAATGGACATCATCATGGACGGCGGCAAGATGCTCGTCTCGGACACTGTGTGCTTCCAGTACCGTCGTCACCGGGAGTCGGACTCTTCGGTGCGAGCCCTCGACGGCCGTCGTTTCGCGGAGGAACGGGCATTCTTTGATGAGTGCGCCGTCGATTTCGCGCGTCTTGGCTGGACCAAGGCGGCCCGGGCCGCCCGCCTTCACCTCACCTCGCGTCTCAATGCCGCCTCTCTGACCCCGAAGGTCGTCCAGAAGCGCATGTGGCCCGGTCTCAAGAAGCTCACGGTTCACGCTTTGCGGCCATAGGCAGTGCAGGAGTGACTGATACCCGGACGCTCGACACCGGCAGCAGGAACGCCGTTCTTTATTTGATTGGATCGCTGCTCCAAGGTCTGGGGCTACTTGTCATCCAGCCCTTTGCTATTCGGATCTTGCCGGCTGCTCAATGGGGCCTCGTGTCGACCTCTGTCGTCACAATTCAGGTTGTCGTTGTCCTTCTGTCCTCGGGCCTGCCTCTTGAGATCACTCGGCTTTGGTTCGAGCCAGCTGGGGGCAGGATCCGGTCTCGGTCGCTCCACACTATTCTCTCGTGTGCCACGCTGCTCATCGGAATTGTAGGCGCTGCAATTCTCTGGGCCGCTAGCGGTGCCTCGAGCGATGCGCTTCCGCTGATCTTTGCACTGATCTGCATTGGCCTCACCGGTTCGGTTCTCGGCGCTCAAGCGGTCCTTCGGGCCCAAGGGCGACCCACCGCTTTCGTTGGCCTGAGTATTGGGTCGTCGGTCGTCGCGAACTTCGCGGGATTTCTCGCCATCGTGTGGTGGGGCGCAAGCGCGAGCGTCTATCTGGGTGCCTACACGGTTGCGGTGGCGCTGACGGCCATATGGTCGCAATCGCTCGTTCGTCCGGTGCCATTCGGATCAGCACTTGGAATAGGCCGCCACGCGGCTCACATCGCCCTGCCCCTCATCCCGCACACCGGTGCTCTCATGCTGCTCACGCAGGGCGCCGTGTGGCTCCTGGCCTTGTCGGCGTCGGTTTCGGATGCCGGGCAATACGGCGCTGTTCTGATCTTTGCCCTCGGTCCCATCACTGTCCTCAACGCCCTCAACAACGCCTGGACGACCGACATGATGGGTGCGTCTCATGCAAACAGAGATGCCACCATGCGCCGAATCACGCGGAGTGCTGTGGCGATTGGGTTTTTGGTCGGCGTGCTTGCCTCGAGCGCGGGTTCGGTTGGGAGCATCGTCTTGTCGACGGCCCCGGATATTCTCGGGCCGATCGCAAGAACGCTGCCTCTCCTGTCGGTAGGGTACGCGCTGTTCTTGGTAGGTTCGAACGAGCTCTATGTCGTCGCCAAGACGCGAGTCCTTGGACTGATCTCGCCGCTCACGCTGTTGTTGGCGTTTGTTTCGGCTCTGCCATTCGCGTTGTCGCACCGCCTCGAGGGAGTAGCGGTGGTTCACGCCCTCGGATTCGTTGTTCTGGGACTTGTGACCGCCGGCGTCGCATTCCGGCGGAAGGCATTTTCACTCGTTGTCCTCGCATGCACCCTGTCCGTGGTTCACGCGGGCGTGATCTCGTTGCTGGGCCTCGCGCCAATCAATATTCTGAGCGCCGCCGCGCAGTTCGTCGGCGGCCTCGTCCTCGTCGGCCTCGCAGCCGGATATCTCATGCGTAAGAGGACCTCCGTAAGTTCCTGACTGCTTGAGGCAGGGCTCTGTCTATGCTTGAGGCGTCCGCTTGAGGGGAGACCGGAGCACGCGTGGAGCACACGGCGACTCCCGTCAGTTCCTCAGTAGATCCCGTTTACGCTGTCCCAAGAAATCGTGCCCCTTTGGAATGCCTGCGAGCAGTTGGTTTTCGCGCCGTTGCATACCTGCCCGCCCATCGGGTAACCGTATCGACCGGTTTCGTAACCGGTTGAGGCCCAGTAGTTGCGGATGGGTCCGTTGGGGGAGACCTGTGCTCCGGTCGCTTGTGACCAGATGATGGCGCCGTTCTGGTAGTTCTGATACGTCCCGCCGTTGATGAGGCCACCAACGATTCCGGTCGTGGGGTATCCGAGAGGACCCGCATCGAAGCCGGTCTGGGCCCAAGCGGTGCGAATAGGCCCGTTAGGGGAAAGCTGTGCGCCGGTGGCCTGAGACCAGACGATGGCACCGTTCTGGAATCCTTGGTAGCAGCCCCCGTTGGTGAGTGTGCAGGTGACGCCCGACGTCGGGTATCCCATGACGCCGGTCTCGTATCCGGTCTGGGCCCAGGCCGTGCGGAGGGGTCCGTTGGGGGAGACCTGCGCGCCGGTCGCTTGCGACCAGATGATGGCGCCGTTCTGGTAGTTCTGGTATGTGCCCCCGTTGATGAGGCCGGTCACGATACCCGTCGTCGGGTAGGCGAGGGGGCCGGTTTCATAGCCAGACTGAGCCCAAGCAGTTCGGATGGGCCCGTTGAGGGAGAGCTCGGCGCCGGTGCTCTGGGTCCAGACAATGGCACCGTTCTGGAAGTTCTGGTAGCAGCCGCCATTGCTGAGACCGCACACGACCCCGGCCGTGGGGTAGCCAAGAGGCCCCGAGTCAAAGCCGGTTTGGGCCCACAACGTCCGGATGGGGCCGTTGGGAGAGGCCTGGGCCCCGGTGGCTTGGGACCAGACGATCGCGCCGTTCTGGAAGCCTTGATAGCAGCCGGCGTTCGTGAGAGTGCAGACAACGCCCGAGGTCGGGTAGCCGAGGGGACCAGATTCGTAGCCCGTCTGCCCCCAGGCCGTGCGGATGGGGCCGTTGGGGGATGGCTGGGCTCCGGTCGCCTGGGACCAGATGATGGCCCCGCTCTGGAAGCCTTGGTAGCAGCCGCCGTTCGCGAGGGTGCAGACAACCCCTGAGGTTGGGTAGCCAAATGAGCCGGCCTCGTAGCCGGTTGAGCCCCAGTAGGTGCGGATGGGGCCGTTGGGCGAGGGCTGGGCTCCGGTGGCTTGCGACCAGATGATCGCGCCGCCTTGGTAGTTCTGGTATGTGCCCCCGTTGAGGAGGCCGGTCACGATTCCCGTGGTGGGGTAGCCGAGAGGACCGGAATCATATCCAGTCTGGCCCCAAACGGTGCGGATGGGGCCGTTGGCGGATGGCTGGGCGCCTGTGGCCTGCGACCAGATGATCGCGCCGTTCTGGAAGCCTTGGTAGCACCCGCCGTTGGTCAGCGTGCACACAATGCCTGAGGTGGGATAGCCAAACTGCCCGGAATCGTACCCGCTCTGTCCCCAGGCGGTCCGGATGGGGCCGTTGGGAGATGGTTGGGCGCCGGTGGCCCGGGACCAGATGATCGCGCCATTCGCGAAGCCTTGGTAACAGCCTCCGTTGGACAGCGTGCACAGGATTCCCGACGTTTGGGTGCCGAGATTCGCGCTGCCGGCGGCTACTCCGATTGAGGCGCTGGGATCAGTGTCCCCGTATGTTGCGAAACGCTGGAGCGAGGAATAATCACCATTCCAGACGTTCGAGTCACCGGGGAACGGTCCCGTCGAGCTGTATTGCCAGACGCTGAACTGAGTCCAGCTCGCCGGAAGAGTGCTCGGGCCGGACTGGTTGTAAGCCGCGATCCAGAGAGGATTTGCGGAGAACGCGCTCGAGTTTCCGGTGCACCGTGTCCACCAGTCAGTCGTCGAGTAGATAGCCGGGCGCCGGCCTGTCAGCGACAGCATCGTGTTGCTGAAGTCGCTGATCCACGCGGCCATCTGGGAAGCGTTCATGCTGTAGCACGTGTCGCCCATATTGACGCCGTTGATGATCTTGCCGGCGTACGGGTTGTACTCGATATCGAGGACCGGTGGCAACGTGATTCCGTCAGGGGACCAGCCTCCGCCGTTCTGGACGAAGTAGTTCGCCTGGTCTGCGCCCGACGACCAATTCGGGATTGCGAAGTGATAGGCGCCGCGAATCATGCCTGCGTTCTGCGAATTTCCATACTGCTGCGAGAACGCCTGATTTGTGTAGTAGTTGCCTTCGCTGGCCTTGATGTAGGCGAACCGAACGCCCTGACTGGCAAGGCTGGACCAATTCGTGGTGTCGGTCCAGGTGCTGCCCGATTGCGATGCTTGGTATGCGCTGACGTCGATTCCGCTGACGCCCCAGGACGGCTGCCACGTACTGGCGAGGGGGACGCGCACTGCCATGGTTCGGCCGGGGCCGCCTGTTGGCTCGTGGGTATCCGGATTAGCCTGGCCCATTTTGGCCCCGCGCCCGACGGACTGCCGCATGAGGTCGCGCAGACGAGCATCGTCCCCGGGCTTGGGCGACATGCCATTCCTGCCTACCGACGGAGACGCCGAGGGCATGGGAGAGGGTGTCGTCTTCTGGGGCGAGGCGCTGCTGGGCGGCAAAGGCGTTGGCTGCCCTGACACCGTCGTTGCGGACGGCGAAGGGCTGGTGGGCGAAGCGTCGGATGCGGACGTGCCGACGGCAAACGACGTTGCAGTCAGCGCGACAATGGCGGACAGTACGCCGATGCCGCGCCCTGCCTTGCTGGCGAGTTTGTGGAACACCATGAAATCTCCAGGGGATGGGCCGGCCTGCATTGGGGCACAGGCTGCCACCCCAACATAGCACAGATGTGACTGGTGATGTTGGAGATTCTGATGTGGTTTGAGGTATTTCGGTTACGAAAGTGTCACGATGGGAGCAGGTGGAGGAGATACTCTCCGTAACCGCTCTTTTCGTACTTTTCCGCGAGCCTCCTGAGGCCATTGTCGTCGAGGAATCCCTGCCGCCAGGCGATCTCTTCAGGGGCGCCGATCTTGAGCCCTTGGCGGCCCTCTACCGTTCGTATGAAGTTCGAGGCGTCATTCAGGTCGCTGAACGTTCCGGTGTCAAGCCATGCGGTTCCGCGTGGAAGCACGTTGACTTGAAGTTTGTTGGCCTCCAGGTAAGTTCGGTTGACGTCGGTTATCTCAAGTTCTCCGCGTGCCGATGGCTTGAGCCCCTTCGCAATTTCAATGACGTCGTTGTCGTAGAAATACAGTCCGGGGACGGCGTAATTGCTCTTTGGCTCCTTCGGTTTTTCTTCGAGGGACACCGCCCGCCCGCGCTCGTCAAATTCGACCACGCCATAGGAGCGTGGATCCTTGACCCAATAGCCGAAGATCAATGCGCCGTCAATTGAATGGTTTTTGCGGAGCTGTCGGCCGAGCCCGGGTCCATAAAAGATGTTGTCCCCCAGGACAAGGGCGACGGTGTCGGTGCCGATGTGGTCCTCGCCCAAGAGGAAGGCCTGTGCGAGGCCGTCGGGCGACGGCTGTTCGGCATACCGGATAGATATGCCGAACTGGCTGCCGTCGCCGAGCAGTTGATGGAAATGGGACGCATCGTTGGGTGTGGTGATGACGAGAATGTCGCGGATCCCCGCGAGCAGCAGCGTCGAGAGCGGGTAGTAGATCATGGGCTTGTCGTACACGGGGACAAGCTGTTTGCTCACGCCGAGCGTGATCGGGTGCAGGCGGGATCCGGTTCCCCCGGCCAAGATGATGCCCTTCATGCCCTCATCTTTCAGGGTTTCGCACACGGTTGACAAGCCGATAGATTCGCATCATGCGACTCCTCGTCACCGGCGGAGCCGGTTTCATCGGTTCGAACTTCGTTCGATACGTGTTGCGGCATTCAGATCACCACGTCGTCGTGCTTGACAAGTTGACATATGCGGCAAACCTTGAGTCACTCAAGGGGATTTCTCGTGAGCGCTTCCGCTTTGTCAAAGGCGACATCGTCGACCCCGCAGTAGTCGACGACCTCGTCGGCTCGGCAGACGCCGTCGTCCATTACGCCGCTGAAAGCCACAACGACAACTCACTCCGCGACCCTCGGCCGTTCCTCGACACGAACATCATCGGCACGTACACGCTCATTGAATCCGCGCGCAAGCATGGCGTCCGCTTCCACCACATCTCGACCGACGAAGTCTACGGTGACCTCGAGCTCGACGATCCCGCCCGCTTCACGGAGCAGACGCCGTACAGCCCCTCAAGCCCGTACTCGTCGACCAAGGCTGGCTCGGACCTCCTCGTCCGAGCGTGGGTTCGCTCATTCGGGCTCCAAGCCACCATCAGCAACTGCTCGAACAACTACGGCCCCTACCAGCACGTCGAGAAGTTCATCCCGCGCCAGATCACAAACGTCATCGACGGCGTACGCCCCAAGCTGTACGGCAAGGGAGAGAACGTGCGCGACTGGATCCACGCCGACGACCATTCTTCGGCAGTTCTCACGATCCTCGAAAAGGGCCGCATCGGCGAGACCTACCTCATCGGCGCCGACGGCGAGAAGGACAACAAGTCGGTCGTCGAGCTCATCCTCAAGACGATGGGCCTGGCCCCCGACGCCTACGACCACGTGGTGGACCGCCCAGGCCACGACATGCGCTACGCGATCGACTCGACAAAGCTCCGCACGGAGCTCGGCTGGAAGCCGCAGTTCCAGGACTTCGAGGCCGGCCTCGAGGCGACGATCCAGTGGTACCGCGACAACGAGGCGTGGTGGCGGCCGCAGAAGGCCGCGACCGAGGCGAAGTACAAGGAGCAGGGCCAGTGAGCGGGATCGAATTCTCCAAGCCCCTCGCCGCGCACGAGACGCCGATCCCCGGCGTCGTCCTCTACGACCTGCCCGTCCATGGCGACAACCGAGGCTGGTTCAAGGAGAACTGGCAGCGCGAGAAGATGCTGGCGCTGGGCCTTCCGGACTTCGGCCCGGTCCAGAACAACATCTCGTTCAACGAGAAGGCGGGCACAACGCGCGGCATCCACGCCGAGCCCTGGGACAAGTACGTGTCCATCGCGACCGGCCGGATCTTCGGCGCGTGGGTCGACCTGCGCGAAGGCCCTACGTTCGGCGCCGTGTTCACCGCGGAACTCGATCCGTCGAAGGCCATCTTCATCCCGCGGGGCGTGGGCAACGCGTTCCAGACGCTCGAGGACGGCACGGCGTACGCCTATCTCGTCAACGACCACTGGTCGGCCAACGCCCAGAGCCAATACACCTTCCTCAACCTCGCGGACGAGTCGTCGGCGATCGCGTGGCCGATCCCGCTCGAGCAGGCCGAGCTGTCCGACAAGGACCGCGCCCACCCTCGCCTCGCCGACGTCGTCCCGATGGCCCCGCGCAAGACGCTCGTGCTCGGCGCCGACGGGCAGCTTGGCCGGGCACTGCGCAAGGCGTACGACGGCGACGCGAGCGTCGAGTACGCAGCCCGCGCCGAGTTCGACCTCACCGACGCGGCGTCGTTCGAGAACCGAAACTGGAAGAACTACTCGACAATCATCAACGCGGCGGCCTACACGGCCGTCGACAAGGCCGAGACGCCCGAGGGCCGGCGCGCGGCCTGGGCCGTCAACGTGACAGCCGTGGCCCGCTTGGCCCGCATTGCGACTGAGTACGGAATGACCCTGGTCAACGTCTCGAGCGACTACGTCTTCGACGGAACGGTCGAGGTCCATTCGGAGGACGAGCCGCTATCCCCGCTCGGCGTTTACGGCCAGACGAAGGCCGCAGGCGACGCGGTTGTGTCGGTGGTGCCCCGCCACTACGTCGTGCGCACGTCGTGGGTCGTCGGCGATGGCAACAATTTCGTCCGGACGATCGCGGCGTTGGCGGAGAGGGGAGTCAGCCCGTCAGTCGTTGACGACCAGATCGGGCGTCTGTCCTTTGCGGGCGACATTGCGGCGGGCATCAAGCACCTTCTGGACACGAATGCGCCGTTCGGCGTGTACAACCTCAGCGGTTCGGGGGAACGATCGAGCTGGGCGGATGTCGCCCGCGAGGTATTCGCCGTGATGGGCCGGCACCCCGCCGATGTCGTGCCTGTGACGAGTGCTGCATATTTCGCGGACAAGCCGGACGCGGCTCCGCGTCCGGCCCGCTCGGTCCTCGATTTGCGGAGGATCGAGGCAGCCGGGTTCGTCCCAGGACGTTGGGAGGACAGGCTCCGCGCGTTTGTCAACCCTTGAACCGAGTTGGACGAGTCTGGCGTCCCCTCCCGTAAGCTACCGGCATGCCTCAGACTTCACGGATCACCAAGGCGGTCATCCCCGCCGCAGGCCTCGGCACGCGCTTCCTTCCGGCGACAAAGGCGATGCCGAAGGAAATGCTGCCCGTCGTCGACGAGCCAGCGATCCAATATGTGGTGGCCGAGGCCGCTAAGGCCGGGCTCGACAACGTGCTGATGATTACGGGGCGTAGCAAGAGGGCGCTTGAAGACCATTTCGACCGCGTCCCAACTCTCGAGACGATTCTCGAAAAGAAGGGGGACACGGCCCGGCTGGCAGCGGTTCAGGAAGCAAGCAATCTCGGCGACATCCATTACGTCCGCCAGGGAGATCCCTTGGGCCTCGGACATGCTGTTCTCTGTGCGAAGCGGCACGTCGGCAGCGAACCGTTTGCTGTGCTTCTGGGCGACGATCTCATCGATGCACGCGATGAACTCCTCAGCGAGATGATCCGGGTTCAGCAGGCGACCGGCGGTTCGGTGATTGCTCTCATGGAGGTCGAACCAGAGAAGATCTCGGCTTACGGCTGCGCCGACGTGACCCCGGTCGACGGCGAGGATTTCGTGAGGGTCAATGGTCTGGTTGAAAAGCCCGCGGTGGAGGACGCTCCTTCGAACCTTGCTGTCATCGGCCGGTACGTGCTGCATCAGGCCGTCTTCGACGTGCTCGAGGAGACCGCGCCCGGTCGGGGCGGCGAAATTCAGCTCACCGATGCGCTGCAGACCCTCTCAGCGCGTGACGGCGACGGTGGGGGTGTTTATGCCGTGATCTTCCGTGGCCGCCGCTACGACACCGGGGACAAGCTCAGCTACCTCAAGGCAGTCGTGACCTTGGCCGTCGAACGCGAAGATCTCGGGCCCGAGCTGCGGCCTTGGCTGAAGGAGTTTGCCGCCACGCTCTGACGCATTGCCGCGGCGACTCGAGCCGACGAGACTAGTGGTATGGAACCGGCTTCCACCGCCGCTGAAGCGATTCGCGAGTACGTCGATCGCTATTTGGACAAGCTCCTCGAGCTGATCCCCGCCGCGGCACAAGGCGACGTCGATGCGGTTCACGACGCGCGAGCGGCGCTTCGGCGGGTGATTTCCGTGCACCGAGGATACGGCGGCGAACTCTTCGAGGTGCCGAGAAAGAATCTCAAGGTGGCGAGCGCCGTCGTCGGCCATCTTGGATCTGTCCGGGATCCTCAGGTTGCGCTGCAAAGGCTGTCCGAGCCTCCCCTGCCGCAGGACGTCGCGAGCCTCCCTGCCTTGCAGCAGGCTCTAGTTGACCGGGCCAGCGTCGGGCTCAACCGGCTGCGTCCGAAGCAGCTTCGGCGTCGCTCGCGTGATGCTGCCAAGGGACTACGGGTCGAATCGTCGGATTTCGGCAACGATTCGGTTGTGGAACTCCTCCGGCGCCAGTGGGATCTCTGCGAGCAACTCAGGACGGACGCCGAGGCCTTCTCGCCCGGGGCCGCGAGATGGACACATCTTCACCTCGAGCGCAAGGCTCTCAAGAGGCTCCGCTATATGGCGGAGGCCCTTGAATCTTGGGCGGAAGACAGCGCGAGCCAACTCGCCGACGCGGCGCGACAGCGCCAAGACGCCCTTGGGGCGCTCAATGACTGCTGGCAGCTTGAGCTCTGGCTCATCGATTCGATTCGGCTTCGGGGTGTCACGGAGGACGACGTCGTCCGTCTGCTGGGTGCCGAGGACGGTGCGCTCCGTGGGTGCGACGAAGATTATCGGGAACTGGCATCTGCGCCTCTTCCGTCGTGGGACTATGCAGGTCAGGCAAGCTGAGAAAATTGAGCCCGGCACACACGTCATGCACTTTTCATCGGGGAGGACAGCCGTTTGATCGCGTGCGAAGGCGAGAATCGCAGGCTTGTTGCTGAACCTGTCTTGTGGTTGAGAGGACCCTTAAGGCGGCTATGCCTTTACGCCCCGCATGCCTGATTCCGATTCGATTAGCACCTGTCCGTCGCGTTGCGTCGGGGGGGGTAGGCTCGCACCTGACGCTCGGTGAGCAGGCGTCAAGGAACTTGGTCGTTGACCAGTAGGACGTCGGGGGGTGGCTCGTGGGCAAGGCGAATCCTCAAGCACCGCGAGGGAGACGGTTAGTTTGGATCGCGGTGGCCTCGGTCGCCTTATTCCTCTTGGCTGCTAGCGTTTTTGGAGCCACTTTCGTGGTCGGTCAGGCACAGGCGCCGTTGCTCCCTGGGACCACGTCCTCGCGATTTGCGGGCTCATCGGAGCCCGGTTCTCCGATGACTGTGAAGCCCACCTCTGCGACGGAAACTCCAACCGTATCGCCGGATGCAAGTTCGCCGCCACCGACTGCTGATCAACCAGAAGTCCAACTCCCACCACCCAGTCCTGAACAACCTGGGGTCAAGGCGGTCCCTCAGCCGCCCCCGGCTTACCAATGCCCCACCGGAACATTCAGACTTGGAATCACACAGGAATCGGCCACCTCCGACGGGGAAGGCTGGCTGCGCGTTGTTGTTGTCGGTTCGGCGGCGAACCTCACGAGCGAAGAGGTGCTCCTGCCGGTCCCAACAGTTGACGGCGTCGTCCTGTCTAGTGGTCCCGGAATCCCGGAGCGCCACCCCGTAACGCTGTCGGGCTCTTTCGACGGAGCGCCCGGGCAATCGGTTGTGGGATTTGCCAGCGGTCAGCGTCGAACGATGACTCTCTCGGCCTATATGTCGTCGACGGATTACAAGTATTTGAACATCTGGTCCTTGCAGCTCAACCAGGTCGGGGCGAAGTACGCTGACGCGGATGCCCAAGCCCATGCGTGCGTTGTGAACATCGACGCGCGACCCACTGTCATCCCCAACACATGGCCGACGTCCTACCCGAGCCCGTAGCATGCGGTGGAGGACGCCGCGCTCGAACGCGTACGACAGCAACGGCGGACCGTTGTGGCTGAGCCGTTTGCCATCTCCTGGACACCTCATATCTTGTCGTGGGGGTTACCTGAGTTATCCACAGACTGGCTCGTCCTGCCTAACAACCGCCCAACAATCCGCTAGGCTGATCGAGTCGGCCGGGGGGGCCGGCACGCCGCGGCCTTGCACCGTCCGCAGCGTGGGGGAGCAGCATGGCGCTGCGTTGGGGGTTGCATGAACGCCATACAGATCGTCGAAGAAGAGGTGCGCGAGCTCATTCGCGTGCGCGGCATCGATCCGTTCCACGATCCAGCCGAGGTCCGTCGGCTCATCGATGAAGCAGTCGCGGACTACGACGAAAGGGCTCTCCTTGGCGCCGTCCCCCCGGTCGGCGCTCTCGAACGGGCACGCAAGCAGGTGTTCGACGCGGTGGCCGGGTACGGTCCCCTCCAGCCATTTCTCGAGGATCCGACGATCGAGGAGATCTGGATCAACGCCCCGCATGAGGTCTTCGTGGCCCGAAATGGCGAATCCGAACTCACGTCGGTGACGCTCACCGACCAGCAGGTTCGCAATCTGGTCGAGCGGATGCTCAAGACCTCGGGCCGACGGCTGGATCTTTCAAGCCCGTTCGTCGATGCTTCACTGCCGGACGGGTCACGCCTCCACGTCGTCATTCCAGACGTCACGAGGCGCCATTGGGCGGTGAACATCCGGAAATTCATTGCCCGGGCGTCCCGCCTCGATCATCTTGTCGAGCTGGGTTCCTTGACTGCGGAGTCGGCGCGCTTCTTGGCGGCAGCAGTTTCCGGTGGGCTCAATGTCCTGGTCTCCGGGGCCACCCAAGCGGGCAAGACCACCATGCTCAACTGCCTTGGAGCATCGATCGGCTCGCGGGAGCGCGTTATCACCGTGGAGGAGATCTTTGAACTCCAGTTTCCTCTGAGGGACGTAGTGGGGCTGCAGTGCCGCCAGCCGAATCTCGAGGGCACGGGGGAGATCCCGCTGCGGCGTCTTGTCAAGGAAGCGCTGCGAATGCGCCCGGACAGGCTTGTCGTGGGCGAGGTCCGGGAGGCCGAGAGCCTCGACATGCTCATTGCCTTGAACTCTGGCATGCCCGGAATGTGCACGGTGCACGCGAACTCGGCTAGGGATGCTGTGACCAAGCTCTGCACGCTCCCGCTTCTCGCGGGCGAGAACATTTCGAGTTCCTTCGTCGTTCCGACCGTTGCGGCGTGCATCGATCTGGTGGTGCATTGTGCCCGACGCCGCGACGGTGGGCGCTACGTCGAAGAGATCCTTGCGGTCGGCTCTCGGGTCGAGAATGGCGTCATCGAGATGGCTTCGGTGTTCGTGCTCGAAGGAGGGACGCTGCGGCCCCATTCGGTCGGCGTTCCGAAGTCCGAGAAGTTCGCCCGAGCAGGGGTTGACGTGGCGGCTCTTCTTGAGGCGGCCTGATGGCAGCGGCTATCGGCTTCATCGGCGGGATCGGCCTGTTCTTCGTGTGGTGGTCATGCTGGGATACGCCTGCGCGTGCTCGGAGGACGCGCCGCGACGGAAGGATCGCCGCCCTCTTGAGGCGCGCGGGCATCGATCGGGTCACGCCGGTTGGCTTCGTTGCCTCGGCAATTGGCCTCGGCGCCTTTGTGGCCTTGGGGCTCTTCGTGGCAACGTCGGCTTGGCCCGTTGCTGTGTGCTTCGGATTGTTCGCGTCGTGGCTTCCCGTCGCCTTGGTCAGATGGCAGGCACGACGGCGCGCGGCGCTCCTTCGCGAGCACTGGCCCGACGCCGTTGATCACCTTCGCTCAGCCATTCGCGCGGGTCTTCCGCTTCCGGAGGCCCTCATCCAGCTCGGCGACAAGGGGCCCGTTCCGCTTCGGTTGGTGTTCCTTGAGTTCGCGGCCGACTACCGGGCCGGCGGACGCTTCGGAGCAGCCTTGGACAACCTCAAGGAACGGCTCGCCGATCCCGTTGCCGACCGCATCGTCGAGGCCCTTCGACTCACGCGGGAAGTCGGGGGATCGGATCTTGGGCGCCTCCTCGGCACCCTCGCCGAGTTCCTGCGAGAGAGTGCAAGGACCCGCAGCGAACTCGAGGCCCGTCAGTCATGGACCGTCAACGGGGCCAGGCTCGCCGTCGCAGCCCCGTGGGCGGTCCTCCTCCTGCTGGCGACACGCCCGGAAGCCATGGTGGCGTACTCCACGCCGCTCGGTATGGCCGTGCTCGGCGGAGGACTCGCCGTCTCGGTCGTCTGCTACCGGCTCATGCTGCGCATCGGTGCCCTGCCCCAAGAACAGAGGGTTCTCGGATGAGCGGACTCACCGCGCTCGCCGTTCTGGCTGGCGGAGTGCTGGGATTTGGCTTGTGGCTTGTCTACGTTCGCCTACCTGCCATGCGGCGGACCACCTTCACAGAACGGGTGGCGCCCCAGCTGCGTTCGCTCGACGCCTCGTCGCGACTGCTGCGCGAAGCGACAAGCCCCGTCGTGCCCTTCGGGCCGCTTGAGCGGATAGCGCAACCGCTCCTCCGCGAGGCCGTGACGTGGCTGTCTCGCTTCAACGTCGGGAGCGCAGCGCTTGCGAAACGACTTGCCGAAGCAGGATTGGTCAAGACTCCCTTTGATTTCCGTGCTGAACAACTTGTCTGGTCAGGCGTGGGCTTCGCCGGTTCGACGGCGACCGTTGTGTGGCTCGGGCTCTCGGGGCGGATCAACATCCTGGCAGGGCTGCTCATGATTCTGGCCTCCACGGCCGCGGGATTTATGGTGCGGGACTACGTCCTCAGCTCAGCCATCCAACGCCGGAGGCAGCGCATCCTCGCCGAGTTTCCCGCCGTTGCCGACATGATGGCCCTCGCGGTTGGGGCCGGCGAGACTGCAGCCGGCGCTCTTGACCGGACGTCGCGGCTCACGCACGGAGCCCTCGCCGAGGAATTCCGTCGCGCACTGGCCGACGTACGTTCCGGCACGCCACTGGCTCGCGCGCTCCACGGCATGGCGGATCGAGTCGGTCTCTCGCCGATCACGCGCTTTGTGGACGGCCTCGTTGTCGCCGTCGAACGCGGGACCCCTCTCGCGGACGTCCTCAGGGCGCAGGCCCAGGACGTCCGCGACCTCGCCAAGCGAGAGCTCATGGAGGCGGCCGGCCGTAAGGAAATCGGGATGATGGCGCCGCTCGTGTTCGGCATCCTTCCGCTCACCGTGCTCTTCGCCGTGTTTCCCGGCATCGCGGCGATCACCATTGCGACCTAGAACACCACACACATTGGGGGAGAAATGAACAGGATCAGCCTGCAGGCTGCGAACGCGTACCACTGGATCGTCGGCGCGCTTGTTCAGCGAGCCTGGGCCCGGCGGAATGAACGCGAACGAGGCGACGTGCCGGGATGGGTGATGATCACCTTGATGAGCGCTGTCCTCGTGATGGGGCTCCTTGCCATTGCCTCGCCGGCGCTCGAGGGCCTGTTCAGGCAGGCCATCAGCAAGGTCAGCAAGTAGGCGGATATGGGTTCCCCGGTGGAACGAGAGGAACGGGAGCGGGGATCGGCTGCCACCGACTTCGTGCTCGTGGGCAGCCTTGCCACGTTGCTCGCATTGGGCATCGTTCAGCTGGCACTGATCTTGCATGTGCGGAACTGCCTCGTCGACGCGGCGGCGTCGGCGGCCCGCTACGGTGCGCTCGCAGACCGGAGCCGCGAGCACGCGCGCGAGCGGGCCGCGGACCTCGTGAGCTCTTCGATCGGCCCTTCCTATGCGTCGGACATCTCCGTGCTTGAGGCGAACATCGGGGGCATCGATGCGATAGAGGTGCGAATCCGTGCGCCACTCCCGGTCATCGGACTTCTTGGTCCGGGTGGGGCGATCGAAGTGGCTGGCCATGCGCCGGCATCGTGAGACACCGGCCGGCGGGGGTGCGTCGGCCAGCGCAGGCGCGTCGGCCAGCTTCAGAGCAGATGAACACCGCGAGTCTGGGAGCGCAGCGGTTGAATTCGTGATGCTGGGCGGGCTCCTTTTGGTTCCGATCGTGTATTTCGTCCTCGGCGTCGGGGTCCTCCAAGGTGCCTCGTTCGCGGCGGCAGGAGCGGCCGATCACGCAGCGAAGGTCTTCGTGCGGGCCCATGACGCCAGATCCGGCCACGCAGCCGCAGAGGCCGCGCTCCGCATGGCTGTCGCGGACTTCGGCATGGCCGAGTCCAGGGCGTCACTTGAGATCTCCTGCGACCGAGCCGTGTGCCTCGAATCCGGAACAGCTGTCACGGTGACAGTAGTCGTCGAGGCGCCGCTCCCGCTCGTACCGTCGCTCGGTGACAGCCAGCTCACGGCTGGCCGAGTGAGCTCGAGCGCGACCCAGATCGTCGGGAGGTTCCGTTGAACTGCACGGCGAGAGTCGACGAATCCGGCCAGCTCACGATCCTCATCATCGGCTACGCGATCCTCTGTCTGCTCGTTGCCGGCGTCGTGACGGGGGTATCGGCAATCCATATCGAGCACAAGAAGCTCCTCTCCGTCGCCGACGGCGCAGCGCAGGCGGCCGCGGACAGCTTCACTCTGGCCGACGCGTCCCAAGGGGAGGGGCCGCCTGCCGCAGCGCTCGGCACCGACCGGGTGCGCGCAGTCGTGAACACGTACCTCGCGGCGGACATGGCCGCCGCGGGGTTCGAGGGTCTCGCCGTCGAGGGCACAACGGGATCGCCCGACGCGCGCACCGCCCAGGTGACCCTCTCCGCCGTCGCTCGCGTGCCCCTCGTAAGCATGCTCATGCCGGACGGCGTCCAGATCGAGGCGACGTCGACGGCCCGAGCGCGCCTGACCCGCTAGCCGATGGCGTAATCTTGGAGGGTTATGGCTGAGATCGACTTTCCCGCAGAAATCCGCGCCCTTCGCACCACCCACGGGTCCATCGAGCAGGTGACCGACGTCGAGGCGCTGCGCGCGGAGATCGCCGATCTCAGCGAGGCCGCCGGAGCGCCCGACCTGTGGGACGACCCGAGCAAGGCCCAGCAGGTGACGTCGCGCCTGTCGCACCGTCAGTCGGAACTCGAGCGGGTCGAGAAGCTTGGAACTCGCATCGATGACCTCGAGGTCCTCGTCGAGCTCGCCAACGAAGAGGGCGACGCCGATTCCCTCGCGGAGGCTGCCAAGGAGCTCGAGTCGATCCGCAAGTCACTCGAAGAGCTCGAGGTCGTGACTCTCCTCAACGGCGACTACGACGAGCGCGAGGCCGTCGTGACGATTCGCTCGGGGGCCGGCGGCGTGGACGCCGCGGACTTCGCCGAGATGCTCATGCGCATGTACCTCCGCTGGGCCGAGCGGCACGGCTACTCGACGAAGGTCATGGACACCTCGTACGCCGAAGAGGCCGGCATCAAGTCGGCCACGTTCGAGGTCAATGCGCCCTTCGCCTACGGGACGCTCTCCGTCGAGGCCGGCACTCATCGCCTCGTGCGCATCAGCCCCTTCGACAACCAGGGTCGCCGCCAGACGTCCTTCGCCGCGGTCGAGGTGATCCCGCTCATCGAGCAGACCGACTCGATCGAGATCCCGGACAACGAGATCCGCGTCGACGTCTTCCGCTCGTCGGGCCCGGGCGGACAGTCGGTCAACACGACGGACTCCGCCGTGCGCCTGACCCACCTTCCGACTGGCATCGTCGTATCGATGCAGAACGAGAAGTCGCAGATCCAGAACCGTGCCGCCGCGATGCGCGTGCTCCAGTCGAGGCTCCTCCTCGTCAAGAAGGAGCAGGAGGACGCCGAGAAGAAGGCGCTCGCGGGAGACGTCAAGGCGTCGTGGGGCGACCAGATGCGCTCCTACGTCCTCAATCCATACCAGATGGTCAAGGACCTCCGGACGGAACATGAGGTCGGCAACCCCGCGTCCGTGCTGGACGGGGAGATCGACGACTTCATCGACGCTGGCATCCGCTGGCGCGCGTCACAGCGCCAGGCAGCCGAGAGCTAACCTGCGAGCGTGAGCCCCGCGTAGTTTCCGGGGAGCGGGACGGCGGCTCCGAGGGTGCCACCGACAAGTCCGGCGTAGAACGCCGAGCCGTCACTCCGAACGGCCACGATCCCGGGTCCGCTTCCAGGTGTGAACCCTGAGACGACGCGGAACGATTGGACGTTTGCCCAGTCCGTCGCAAGCGTCCGGGGCGCGTCGGCGGCGAGGGTGACGTCGCCGGTGCCGCGGCGCATGGTGAGGATTCCGCCGTCGAGCGTCAGAAGGTCTGCGAACCCGTCGCCGTCGACGTCGGCCATGGCAAGAGTGGACGACGACGACACGGCCGTCACCGTCGTGCGCTGCGCGAGGTCGCCGAGGCCACGGTTCGGGTAGAGGAACACCGTGCCCGACGAATCGCGGGCGAGGAGCTGGGGCAGGCGATTCCGGGCGCACCATTCGCCCACCGCCAGGCCGTACGGGGCCCAGCCGGACTGCCCTAGGACGATCCCGGCGCCGAATCCGCCGTCGACCTTGCCCGGAAGCAGCGTGATCCGCCCGTCGGGGCCTTGGGCGAGAAGATCGTAGACGCCGTCCCGGTCCCAGTCGGTCGTCAGGACGCGCACTGTCCCCGGGGGAGCAGTTGCGATGGCGGTGCGCGGGCCGAGGCCGCCAGCCCCGGTCGCCGGGTAGTCCCACACGGTGCCCGACGCGTCGACCGCGACCGCGTCCGCAGGACCGCGGACGGACGCGCGGCGAAGGTCCTGAGTGGGGGGCATGTGCCGGGCGATCGGATCGCACATGGTCGGCGTGAAGGCGATCGATCCCGGGTTCGCCGCAGTTCCGGGCGGCGCGGGTGTCGTCGGGGGAGAGGGCGTCGTCGGGGGAGAGGGCGGGCTTGGGGGAGCGGGTGACGACGGCGCCGCGAGCGTGCCGCTCGGAAGCTTCGTGTAGCCGAAGAAGTCGACGACGCCCCACATCGTGTACCGGTTGGGCGTGGTGGCCCAGTTGCCGTCCGTGAACGTGATCCCGATCCCCATGACGTTGAGCCGGGGATCCGTCAGGATCGCGTTGTGGGGCGGCGAGGTCTTCCACCACGCGACGAGTTGGGCGGCGTCCCGGTCCCACCGCACCGCGATGACCTCTCCCGCGCCGTTGTTCGGCGAGAGTGCGCGCGGATCGGTCCAGAAGTTGGCGCGGTGCTCGATGACTTCCCGCGACGCGATGCTGTCCGACCATTCTTGGGCCATGCCAGCGACCGTCGGATGGTAGTAGACCTTCCCGAGGCCGAGCGAGGCCCGATACGCGTTGATCGCGTCGAAGACTGCCGTGATCTGCGGCGAATTGTCGTCGCGGACCAGATGGCTCGTATCGAGCGGCTGGATATTCGTCACGGAGGCTTCGAGTGGTGCGTGCGCGGTGTCGGCCACCGCGGCGGCCGACGACGACGGGCCGAGGACGACGGCGGGTGGCCCGGAGTCGGCGGGCTGGGCCGTCAGGGCCGTGGCGGCTGGGGGAGTCGGCGTGCCGGAGCTGATCGGGAGAGCGCTCGATGACGTGACCATCGCCAGCGACGCCAAGAAGACCGCGGCCCGTGCCGCCCATCGTTTCATGCAGGCTCCCCCCCGTATCTCCCCTCCCGAAGGATAGAACTTTGGTCCCTCTCGCACCAAGAGTCACATTCGTCAAATCGCCGCTGGCGACGGCAAAGTTCTCCCAAGACTTATCCAAGGACTCGGCAACACGCCGCGGGGGACCTCCACGAAACTCCCATTCCATGCCTATAGTCGAGCAGCCGGCGCATTCCGTCCCCCTGACTGCGCCCGTGCGCCGGTGTTGGATGCGGCGACGCGTCCCGCCGGGCCGGAAGTGCCATGATCCGCTTCGACAACGTCACGATGGTCTACGACAAGAAGGCCAGGCCCGCACTGGACTCGATCTCGATCGAGATCGAGCGCGGCGAGTTCGCGTTCCTCGTCGGCCCGTCCGGCTCCGGGAAATCGACTTTCCTCCGACTCGTGCTGCGCGAGGACCGCGCCACCGCGGGGGCGGTGTATGTCGCTGGCCAGAACGTCGCCCGGCTTTCGAGCTGGCGGGTGCCGAGGCTGCGCCGCGGCATCGGCGTCGTGTTCCAGGACTTCCGCCTTCTGCCGCAGAAGACCGTCTTCGCGAACGTCGCGTTCGCGATGCAGGTCATCGGGAAGAATCGCGGCGTGATCCGCGAGACCGTCCCGGAGGTCCTCAAGACGGTCGGCCTCGAAGGAATGGGCCATCGCATGCCCCATGAGCTCTCGGGCGGCGAGCAGCAGCGCGTGGCGATCGCGCGCGCCGTCGTCAATCGTCCCGGAATCCTGCTCGCCGACGAGCCGACCGGTAACCTCGACCCGGCCACCTCGCAAGGCATCATGCAGCTGCTCGACAGGATCAACCAGAACGGCACGACGGTCGTCATGGCGACGCACGACGACGACATCGTCAACTCAATGCGCAAGCGCGTCGTCGAGCTCGGCTCGGGCACGATCGTGCGCGACGAGGCGAAGGCCCTCTACACGTCGATGATGCCCGCCGTGCGGCCTCGCCGCCTGGGCGAGCCGGCCGCCGAAGAACGGCGTGAACGCGTGCCTTCCCCGTCCGGTGCCGGCGAGGAGGAAATCTGATGCGGCTCGCTTTCATCCTGGGCGAGATCACGAGCGGTCTCCGTCGGAATCTCTCGATGGTCGTCTCGGTCATCCTCGTGACATTCGTGTCCCTCACGTTCGTGGGCGCAGCGGGAATGCTTCAGCTCCAGATCAGCCAGCTCAAGGGCTATTGGTACGACAAGGTCCAGGTCGCGATCTTCCTGTGCGGCCAAGGCTCGACGTCGGCGGGCTGCGCGAGCGGGCCCGTCACCCCGGATCAGCAGAAGTCGATCAAGGCGCTCCTTGAGTCGCCCGCCGTCGCCCAATACGTCAACGACTACCACTTCGAATCCCAGACCGAGGCCTACCAGCACTTCAAGGAACAGTTCGCGAATTCGCCGATCGTCGACTCGGTGACGCCGGACCAGCTCCCCGCGTCCTTCCGCATCAATCTCAAGGACCCGGAGAAGTACCAGATCATCAGCGAGACGTTCTCGTCGCGACCTGGCGTCGAGACGGTCATCGATCAGCGCCAGCTGCTCGAGCGGCTCTTCACCGTCATGAATCAGGCATCGGTGGTGGCGATCGTCGTCGCGGGCGTCATGATCGTGTGCGCAATTCTTCTCATCGGCACCACCATCAGACTTTCCGCATTCAGCCGTCGGCGCGAAACTGGCATCATGCGACTCGTGGGAGCCTCGAAGTTGGTGATCCAGCTGCCGTTCGTCCTCGAAGGCGTCATCTCCGCCGTCGTCGGAGCGGTGCTCGCCTCCGCGACGCTGTGGGCCGTCGCGAAGTTCTTCCTCGGCGACGTGCTCGCGAAGCAGTACCCGGACACGGCCTTCATCTCGCCGGCCCAGGTTCTCATCCTCGTGCCGCTGCTCATCGGTCTGAGCGTCGTCCTCGCGGGCGTCTCGTCCCTCGTGACCCTCCGACGCTACCTGAAGGTCTGACATGGCTTCCGAGAATCGCACGCCGACGCACGGGTCCAGGGCCGCGGCTCGCTTTCGACGCCCCGCCGCGCTCGCCGTCGTCGCCCTGGCTCTGAGCCTCGTCGCCTCGGGCCCGGCTCGCGCCGACGATCTCGACAACCAGAAGGCCCAGCTCGACCAGCAGGCCCAGCAGGTCCAGTCGTCGCTCGAATTCCTCGATGGCCGCATCCAGCAGTCCGCGGCGGATCTTGCGAACTATCGCGCCCAGATTCCGGGCGCCCAGCAGGCGCTCGTCGAGGCGCAGGGACGCGTCGCCGCCGCGACCAAGGAGGCCGAGGCACTCGCGATCCGCGTCGACGCGGCGCAGCAGGACAAGGCCAAGATCACCCAGCAGCTCGCCGAGGACCGCGGAAAGGCCGAGGAGACCAGGAAGCTCATCGGGCAGATCGCGACGCAGGCGTATAAGTCAGGCGGCGTGCCGTCGAACCTGAGCCTCATCTTCGGAGGCGCCGGCGGCGGGAGTCTCCCCGACAGCATCGACCTCGCCGATCAGGCCCTCCGGACCCAGAACGCGACGCTCGAGCGGCTCACGCAGCAGACTGCGGCCAACGTCAACGCCGAGGCGAGGCTCGCGGCCGTCGAGCAGCAGATCCGCGACCTCAAGGCCCAGGCCGATGCCGCCCTCGCCCGGGAGCAGGCGGCCCGCGACGATGCAGCGGCGAAGAAGGCCGCGGTGGACAAGCTCGTCGCGGACACCGACCGGCTCAATCAGCAACTGGCGGCGCAGCGTCCCGAGATCCAGAAGCAGATCGCGGACCTCAAATCCCAGCAGGACGCCGTTGCCGCGCAAATCGCCGATCGCGACCGCCGCCTCCGCGAGCAATGGCTCGCGCAGCAGGCGGCCGCGGGCCAGTCGACGCAGATCGGCTCGCCGTCGGCATTCGGACTGCGGCACCCGTTCGCGTCCGACATCCCCATCACCTCCGGCTTCGGCTGGCGCGCGACGCCGCCCGGAACCATCGACTTTTTCGGCACCGGCGGCTACATGCACACGGGCGTGGACTTCGGCGCCCCGTGCGGAACCCCGGTCTACGCGGCGGCGGCCGGCACCGTCACGGTCGGCGGCTGGACGAACGGCGGCGGCGGGTGGACGGTCATGATCTCGCACGGCGTCATCCAGGGGAACTCGCTCACGACCGTCTACTACCACAACTCGAGTGTCGTCGTGGGGCCGGGGCAGAACGTCGCGCAAGGACAGCTCATCGCCTACTCGGGCAGCACGGGCAATTCGACGGGCTGCCACGCTCACTTCGAGACGTGGCTCAATGGCAGGGCCGTCGATCCGATGACCCTGCTCTGATCAGCGAATGCGGTAGAATTCTTGGGTTCTCCGGGCTGGGCCCGGGGGAAACCGCGAAACCCAGCGCGCAGGAATGAGGAGGGATAGGCGTGCCCAAGGAGACCGGCCGCAAGGCTGTCGCGACCAATCGCAAGGCGCGGCACGACTACCACATCCTCGATACGTGGGAGGCGGGCCTCGTGCTCATGGGCACCGAGGTCAAGTCGCTGCGCGAGGGGCACATCTCGCTCACGGATGGCTTCTGCACCTTCTCGAACGGCGAGCTGTGGCTCGAGGCCGTCAACATCCCGGAGTACACCCAGGGAAGCTGGACGAACCACTCGGCGCGTCGGCGACGCAAGCTGCTCCTCCACCGCGAGGAACTGGTGAAGATCGAGCACAAGGTCAACGAGCAGGGCCTCACCGTCGTGCCGCTCCAGGTGTACTTCAACGAGGGGCGCGCCAAGGTCGAGGTCGCCCTTGCACGAGGCAAGAAGGAATACGACAAGCGCCAGGCCCTCCGCGAGAAGCAGGACCATCGTGAGGCCCAGCGCGAGATGCGGGCACGAAACCGGCGCTGATCCGCTCGCCGCGTGTCCGATGTCGCGAGCGGCGGAAGGCTGTAAGGGAGGATCGTGGCACTCGGGAGCACGCGGGCAAGGACCGTTCTAGCGGCCAGCGCGGCGCTTGTCCTCGCGGCGGTTGTCGCCGCCGTCGTGATCGTCGCACGGCTTCCCGGGACTCCCAGCGCGGCGCCGTCGTCCTCCGCTTCTGCCGTGCCAGACCCGACGACGACGGCGCCCGCCTCGCCGTCGTCTGCCCCGCCGTCGCCTGCTTCGCCGCCGTCGCCCTCCTCGCCTTCGAGCCCGAGCGCCTCCCCGCAAAGCCAGGCCGAGCGGATCCTCGCGTCGATGAGCCTCGAGCAGCGCGTCGGCCAGGTCATGATGGTGAGCTCCCCAGCCGCGGGACCGAACCCGGCGACGCTCGATGCCCTGCGGCGGCTCCACATCGGCAACGTCTTCCTCAAGGGGATGACGACGGCGGGGGCGGCTTCCGTCGCGGGCGGCGTCGGGCAAGTGCGCGCCGAGGCGACCGCTGATGCGACGCTCGGCGTCGGACAGTTCGTGGCGACAGATCAGGAAGGCGGGCAGGTTCAGATCCTGCGCGGCCCGGGATTCTCAACCATGCCGTCTGCGCTGGCCCAGGGATCCATGGATCCGTCCGCGCTGCGGGCCGCCGCGGGGCAGTGGGGGAAGGAACTCGCGTCCGTGGGCGTCGATGTCAACTTCGCGCCCGTTCTGGACACCGTGCCGTCGTCGGAGTTTGCGCCGAGCAATATCCCGATCGGCCACTTTGAGCGCGAGTTCGGGTTCACGCCCGACGCCGTCGCGGCGCACGGCGTCGCGTTCGCCCAGGGGATGGCCGACTCGGGCGTCGCGGCGACCCCCAAGCATTTCCCGGGGCTCGGACGCGTCACGGCTAACACCGACACGAGCACGGATGTTGCCGACTCGGCCATGACCCGCTCCGACGCCTACCTTGCGCCCTTCGCCAAGGCGGTCGAGGCTGGCGTGTCCTGGATGATGGTCTCGAACGCGCTCTATCCGGCCATCGATCCAGACAACAACGCGGTGTTCTCGCCGACCGTGATCCAGGGGATGCTCCGTCGCGACCTCGGCTTCCGCGGCATCATCGTCTCGGACGACGTGTGCGACGCCGCGCAGCTCTCCGGATTCCTGCCAGAGCACCGCGGGAGCAACTTCCTCGCCGCGGGCGGGACGATGGTGCTCTGCACCGACCAGGCGCTCGCCCCGCGCGTCTGGCAGGGGATCGTTGACCGGGCGACGTCCGATCCGGCGTTCGCGCGGGCGGTGGACGCTGCCGCACTCGCCGTGCTCGAGGCCAAGGGGAAGGCGGGCCTGCTCCCGCGCTGATGAGCGGCCAGCGCGGGAATCACCAGGCCCTCAGGGGCGCTATACTGGATGTTCCGGTAAGCCGCGAGGCGTGCCGGTCGGTTGACAACCGAATAGGGGATGATCGGTTTCGACGGTGTTGGTCGAGACAGGTGAAGCGGGCCGAGGATGCAGAGTCATCTCGTCAACGCTCTCTGCAAAACAATAAGTGCCAACTCTAAGCGCACTGACTTCGCTCTCGCTGCCTAAGTAGCGAACGAGTCCGTCAGCCCGGGAATGCTATCGTTCCGGATCCTGGCGTCGTTTAGATAGCCACTGCTGGCAGCCCTCGTCATTGGGGCTGCTGGGACTTTTAGATGACTGGGCCCGGGTCAGCCACTTGTGTGCATGATGGCTGGGGCCGAGAAATCCCGAAGCGCACTGCGCCCGGAGAAGCCCTGACAAAGCCGCATCGGACGGGGGTTCAATTCCCCCCATCTCCACATTCCACCCCCGGTCTTCGGACCGGGGGTGTTTTGTTATACCGACGTAGTTTCGGCTGTATGGGATCGGAAGTCCCCTTGACGCTTGGGAAGTTCTCTCGAAGGGTACTTCCCGTACAACAAGGTGACTGCGATCGTCCGCGCCACTCCTGTTGATCCCCTGACGGCTCGCGGGCGCTCCTCGACCTTCGGGCCCAGAGGGAGCACGATGGGCGTGTGACTCAACCCGCCGTGCCTTCTGAGAATCCGGTGATGACGTCCCTGCAGCGTCGTGTCCTCTTCGTGGCCATTTGCTCGAGCTGCCTCGTGATTCTCGATGCGAGCGCGGTCAACCTTGCACTGCCCGCGATGATGCGCGAACTCGGGGGTGGGCTGGCGTTCCAGCAATGGGTCGTGGACGGCTACCTTCTGACCCTCGGCGCGTTCATCCTCGCGGCCGGATCGGTCGCCGACCGCTACGGTCGCGCGCGGGTGCTCGGCATCGGGGTGATCGCGTTCACCGCGACGTCCCTCGTGTGCGGCTTCGCCTGGAACGACTGGGTCCTCGTTGCGGCCCGCCTGCTTCAGGGAACCGCGGCCGCGGTCGTGACGCCGAGCGCGCTTGCGCTTATCACGGCCTCCTCCGACGGCCCGGTCCGCGCCCGCATGATCGGCCTGTGGACCGCGTGGACCTCGGCCGCGGCGGTCGCCGCACCGTTCGTCGGTGGTGCCGCGGTGGACCTCGCGACGTGGCGTCTCGTGTTCCTTGTCAACGTGATCCCTGCGGCGCTCATGTGGCGGCCACTCGTCCAGCTCCGGAAGGCCGTCCCGCCACCGGCCCCGTCGGGGAGGCTCGATGCGCTGGGGGCAGGCCTCGCCGTCGTCGCCCTCGGAGGAATCGTGCTGGGGCTCATCGAGCAGGGTGCGCGCGGCTGGGCGGACCCGATCGTCGTCGTATGCCTCTCGGTGGGCGTCGTCGCGGGCATCGCGTTCGCGGTGCGCCAGCGCGTGGCGGCGACCCCCATGCTTCCGCTCTCCCTCTTCCGCGAGCGGAATTTCGCCGCGGGGAACCTCTCGACGTGGTGGGCCTACGGCGCGCTCGGCGTGGGGTTCTTCATCCTCGGCCTCTACCTCCAGCAGCGCATGCGCCTCACAGCCTTCGAAGCAGGGCTCGGGCTCCTGCCCGCAACCCTGTCGCTGCTCTTCCTGTCGCCGACGGCCGCCCGCATCGGAGCGCGCATCGGGCCCCGGCTGCCCATGGCGCTCGGGCCAGGGCTCGGGGCGGCGGCGTTTGCGTGGATCGCCCTCGAGACGCCGCCCCTCAACTACTGGAGGGACATTCTCGCGCCCGTCATCCTCTTCGGCATCGGCCTCTCCATCATGGTGGCCCCGCTGACGGCGGCGGTGCTCAACGCGGTGCCGGTCACGTCGTCGGGCATCGCCTCGGCGGTCAACAACGCCGTCGCCCGCGTCGCCTCCCTCGTGTGCATCGCGGCGGCCGGCGGCATCATGGGCGGCTTGCTCGACGACGTCGGCTTCCGCCGCGGCATGCTCGCGACGGCGGTGCTGCTGGCCGCGAGTGCCGCGACCTCGGCGGCCTGGATCCGCAACCCGAAGGCCGCGGACGGGACGTCAGCTGGGGCGGGCTCGGCGGTCGTAGGCGGAACCGAGGAGCACGACTAGGATCGCCTCATGCCGGACGGATTGGACACCGTTGACGAGCGCGCCCGCAGGCCGCGGCCGCGCGCCGCGCGGCCCGCATTCGCTAGGGTCCAAGCGCTCGTCGCATTCTTGCTCGAGGTCGCGATGCTCGCCGCGTGGGCGTACGCGGGCTTCCGAGGCAACCCGCCCCTGAACTTCGTGCTGGGGATCGGCCTCCCGCTTGCCGTCGTCGTCCTGTGGGGCCTGTTCTTCGCACCGCGGGCGGCCCGGCGGATCCGCTGGCCGTGGCTTCCGCTCGCATCGTTCGGGATGTTCGCGGCGGCCGGCGTCGCCGTCGTGGTCGCCCGCCAGCCGGTGCTCGGCGCGGTCTTCATCGCGGTCGCCTTCGCGAACCTGGTCGCCTCGTTCTGGCTCAGGCGGAGGGGCTGAGGCGCGTCACGCGTTCTTGAGCGTGCAGCCCTCGTGGGGTGCGTCGCTGTGCACCCACAGCGAGGACGCGATCGAGTCTGGGACGTCGAACTCGTGCGCGGCGCCACCGCCGCCGATCCGCACGACGAGCGGCCCGCCGAAGGGCTTGCGGCGCACCACTTGGACCGCCGTGTCGAGGCCGATGCGCTCGTGAGCGAGGTACCGAAGCATCTCGGGATCGTCGTCGCTGATCCGCGTAATGCGACCCGCGTGGCCGGGGTCGAGCTCGCCGAGCGGGAACGCCGAAGGATGCTCGACGCGACCTGTCGGCGTGGGGATCGGGTCCCCGTGGGGATCGCGCTCGGGATGCCCGAGCTTCTCGGCAAGGCGTTCGACAAACGTGTCCGAGACCGCGTGCTCGAGCTGCTCTGCCTCGTCATGGACCTCGTCCCAGCTGTAGCCGAGCTCCTCGACGAGGAACGTCTCGAGGAGGCGGTGCCGCCGCACCATGGTGAGGGCGAGCCGCTCGCCCTCCTCCGTGAGCCGCACGGCGCCGTACGGCCGGTGGTCGACGAGGCCCTGGTCCTTGAGTTTGCGCACCATCTCCGATACCGACGAATTCGCGACCCCGAGGCGTGCGGCGAGCTGGGAGGAGGTGATGGGCTTGGCCTGCCACTCGGTGAAGGAGTAGATGACCTTCACGTAGTCCTCGATCGAGGATGATGGCTGGTTTTTCACGCCTTTAGCCTACCGTCACCCCCGCGCGCGGCTGTCAGGCAGTTGGCGCCGCCGTCACGTCACCGTGAGCCAGACGAGCACGAGATTGAGCACGACGACGAGGGCGGCGCTCGCCCACGCCGCCGCGACGACCAGCCGGGACATCGAGAACTCGCCGACGAGCGACGGGTCCGACGCGAGCCGGATGAGCGGAATGAGGGCAAACGGGATCCCGAAGCTCAGCACGACCTGGCTCACGACGAGGGACATCGTCGGATCGAAGCCGAGGGCGAGGAGGATGACCGACGGTACGAGCGTCACGAGGCGTCGCGCGACGAGGGGGATGCGCCGGTGCATGAGGCCCTCCATGATCGTCGCGCCCGCGTACGAGCCGACCGCCGTGGAGGCGAGGCCGCTTGCGAGCAGCCCGATCGCGAAGACCGTGCCGACGAGCGGACCGAGTGCGCTCTCGATGGCCGCGTGCGCGCCCTCGATCGTGTCAGTCCCGTCGCGTCCGCCGAGGGTCGAGGCTGCGAGCAGGAGCATCCCGACATTGACGACGCCGGCGATGCCGAGCGCGATGACGACGTCGAAGCGCGTCCCGCGCAGGAGGCGGGCGACGGCGCTGGGCGGCACGTGCGTGTGGGGATCCGCGCGGTGGCGGTCGCGGGAGAGGGCCGAGTGGACGTAGATCGCGTGGGGCATGACCGTTGCGCCGAGCATGGACGCGGCGAGCAGGACGGTATCGGCTCCGTCGAAGCGGGGGACGAGCCCCGAGAGGACGCCTGCGGGTGACGGCGGGTTCACGACCATGCCCGTGAGGAAGCCGATCGTGATGACCGCGAGGAGCCCGATGATCGCCATTTCGAAGCGCCGCTGGGTCCTGCGGTCTTGGATGGCCAGGATCGCCATCGAGACGGCGCCGACGATGACCGCGCCGAGCGGCAGCGGAACCCGGAAGAGCAGCTGGAGCGCGATGGCGCCGCCGACCACCTCGGCGAGATCCGTCGCGAGGGCGACGACCTCCGCCTGCGCCCAGTAGAGGCGCCGAGCGGCCGGCTTGAGCCTCTCGCCGAGCAGCTCGGGCAGCGTGCGGCCCGTGACGATGCCGAGCTTCGCCGACTGGTATTGGACGAGCATCGCCATCGCGTTGGCGAGCACGAGCACCCACACCAGGAGGTAGCCGTAACGCGCTCCTGCGGTGAGGTTCGCAGCGACGTTTCCCGGGTCGACGTACGCGATCGAGGCGACGAACGCGGGACCGAGGAGACCGACGGCGAGCGGCCATCGGACGCGTCGGGCGGGCCGTTCCCTTGTCTCTCGCAAGGTTCTGCTCACGCCCCACCACTCCTCGTCGTGAATTGTTTACCATGCCTCATTCAAATGTTTCGGTGCGCCTAAAACACGTTAGAGCACGCCCGGCCCAGAGCGCAAGGCGCGCGGCCCGGAGGGCGCAGCAGCTGATATGGAGTAGTCCGCTGTCAAGTGGGCATGGCGAGGCGCCGCCGGGAGGGAGTCCTGGCGGCGCCTCTGTGCTTCGCGTGGCGGGCGCCGGCGAGCGTGTCGTTGGGCGACGCGCGGTCAGGCTGATATGCGCGGGTTGGCTACCGCAGGGCGGTGGTTCGGCTGGAGTCGGTCCGCGTGTCTAGGAGCGAACGTTGGCCCCAGGAGGGGGTCTGTTCATAGTTGCGCCGCGGGTGGCTCCACGCGCTGCCGCCGGCACCTTGCGCCGTGGCGAAGCGGCCTTCGGGAGTCAGTCGTCGTCCATGACTGCCAGGGACCAGCACCAGCCGGCCAGCTCGCGGGCGACGGCGACGTTGGCCACGGTCGGGCGCTTGCGCCGCTCGAGGAACCGCACCCACCGGGCGTGCAGGCGCTGGTTGCCCTCGTCGCCGCGGGCCCGTGCCGCGGCCGGGGCGAGCTCCCACCGGTCCCGAAGGGTCTTCCCGACCGCGTAGCGGGCACGGTGGTGCCAGGCGGCCTCGACCAGGAGGCGGCGGACGTGGGCGTTGCCGGTCTTGGTGATCGGCCCCTGCGCCCGGGACGCGCCCGAGGAATGCTCGGACGGGGTCAGCCCGACGAAGGAGCCGATGGTGGCCCCGGTGAACCGGTGCCAGTCTCCGATCTCTACCGCGAGGGCGAACCCGGTCAGCGTGCTGACCCCGCGCAGGCAGCCCAGGCGGTGTACGGCCGGGGCGAACTCGCTGCCCGCAGCGAGCTCCTCGATCGCGCGGTCGAGCCGGTCGCGGCGGGCTTTGACCGTCAGCACGGCCTCGTAGTCGGAGTCGAACGCCATCCGGGTCGCCCTCGAGCCCAGCGCCGGGGCCGCGTCCCTGCGCAGCCACGTGTCATGGGCCCCGGTCCAGGCATCGCCTCCGTCGTAGACGATCCCGTGCCGCAGCAGCAGCTTCGAGAGCCGGTGCCGGGCCCGCATCAGGTCCCCGCGGCAGTCCTCCCGCGCCCGCACCAGGTCACGCGCGGACTCCTGCTCCACGGTCGGGACCGCCACCGGGGTGACCTCGTCCAGGCGCAGCAGCCTCGCCAGGTGCACCGCGTCCCGGGCATCGGTCTTCACCCGGTCCCCCGACGGGCGCTGGAGCCGGGACGGGGCCGCAACCACGCACCTGACCCCCCGTGAGGTCAAGGCCCGCCAAAGCCCGAACCCCGTCGGGCCGGCCTCATAGACCACGGCGACCGGGCCTGGCAAGCAGGCCAGCCATGACCTGATCGCCTGCTCCGACGGGGCAAGCCTGGCCTGCACCAGCTCGCCGGTCACGCCGTCGATCGCCGCCGCGGCAACCGAACGGGCGTGCACATCCAGCCCAACACTCGTACGCTCAATGAACACCGGGGCCTCCCACGCATGTCGGATAGGCCGGGCAGGGGACTCTGC
>NZ_JAVFJJ010000008.1 GCF_030908245.1 Sinomonas sp. ASV322 | reverse complement strand
CGTGCCGCCGCGATCCTGGACGCCGCCGTGCCCGTCCCCGTGGAACGGCTCGAATTGTTCGCCTCCGAGGCGGTGGCCATCGCCAGCCCGCCCGACCCGGAGGCCATTCCCACCCAGGGGGCACTCAGGCGCCGCTTGCGCCGCCTGGCCGAGAAGCACGCCGAGGAGCCGCTGGAGGTCCGGAAGGAGCGGGCGGGCGCCCACCGGCGGGTCGAGCTCGAGCCGGACCAGGACGGGATGTGCTGGCTGAGCGCCTACCTGCCGCTCGAGGTCGGGGCCGCGATCGACACCCGGCTGCAGGCCATCGCCCGGTCCCTGCAGAGCCCCGAGGAGGAGCGCACAGTCAACCAGCTGCGGGCCGACGCCCTCGCGGACCTCCTCACCGGCCACGGCCATTCCCCGCTCGGAGGGGTGCGCACCGAGCTGATCGTCACCGTCCCGGCCCGCACCCTCGCACGTGGGGCCGACGCGCCGGGGGAGGACGCCCCGGGGGAGGACGCACCGGGGGAGGGCGCACCGGGGGAGATTGTCGGCTACGGGCCGATCGACGCCGACGCGGTCAGGCTGCTCGCCGCGGAGGCCGCGACGTGGTCCCGGCTCTACGTCGAGCCGGGCACCGGCACGCCGCTCGCCCTCGGCAGGCGGCGCTACACGCCCACCCCCGCGATGCGCCGCTTCCTCGGGGCCCGCGACCGGACCTGCCGGTTCCCCGGCTGCGACAAGCCGGCGGCCGCGACGGAAGCTGACCACACCCGGGAATGGTCCGACGGCGGCGCGACCGCCACGGACAACCTCGCCCTCCTGTGCCCACAGCACCACCGGCTCAAGACACTCGGACACTGGGAGGTCCGCCAGATCGGCACCGCGAACGACACCCCTGGCGCTTCGACCAATGCGGGAGCGGCCAGCACCGGCGCCGCACCCCCCGACGTCCCCGGGACCCCCAGCGCCCGCACCACTAGCCAGGCTGCCTCCCCGCCGCCCGGAACCCTCGAATGGACCGCGCCCTCCGGGCGGAGATACATCACCTATCCCGAAGGCGATGCGCCGCCCCCGTTCTGATCCTCCCCTTTGCTGCGAGGTCGACGCACCGCCGGCGTTCTGATCCTCCCCCTTGCTGCGAGGTCGACGCCCGCCGCCGTCGATCGTCTGGGATGTCGATCCTCTGGGTTGACGATCGTCTGGATTGAGGGCGTGCCTAGTGCCGCGTTCGGGTCAGAGTGACTGAGGGAGCCTCCCCGAACTTCTCGACGTAGTAGGCGGCGAATCGCCCGAAATGGGAGAAACCTGTTCTGGCCGCGACCGTCGCCACCGTGAGGCGACCCGCGAGGCTTCGGTCGAGCAGAAGCGAGCGCGCGCGGTCGAGGCGCATGTCCCTCAGGAGCTGTGCAGGACTCGTGCCGAGATGCTCTGCGAATGCGGCGTGGAGCTGTCGAGAACTGACGCCCACCGCGCTCGCGATGTCATCGACTGAGAGGCTTTCGGCGAGGTGAGCTTGCATGAGGTTCCGGGCAGCAATGAGATAGCCGGGACCTCGCCAGAGGGCCTTCGAGGGGCCCTCGATCATACGCGGCGATGGCCCGATGGACGCGGACAGGTGCGGCGCAAGGCCGAGCACCATGGTCGAGAGAAGGGAAGACACGAGAGCATTGACGGTGATGTCCTCGGGCCGCTCCGAGCTGCTGCCCAGCGCTCCGCACGCCTCGAGCCACGCAGCCTCGACGAGGCCCGGCGATGCCAACTTCAGCGGCACCTCAGACGAAAGGGCGATGGGCAGGCGCAGGGGCTTCGACTGGAGTCGTTCGACGTAGTCCTCGACAACATCGGCCGCCGCGGAACCGACAAGGGCTCCGGCGCGAGGATCGGGCGCCATCTTGGTTCCGTGCAATGAACTGAGGGCGAACGGCCCGCGGGCGATCCACTCGTGTCCGTTCGAATGGACCCCCATGGGCCCGAGAGGCAAGACGATGACGACTTGGCGGCCCGACGGAGGGCTGTCCACGATCACGGGCGCGCCGTAGGCTACGTGGACGAGCCCGAGGGGTCCAAGCTGGAGGCCATCGGCCGTTCCATTGACCGAATGCCCCTCTCGAAGCGCCAGCTCATGATGCTCATGCGTGAGGGCGTCCACCGCATTGCGGATCTCGCGGGGCGAGTGGGTCTCGGCAAGTGGCCTGCCACCCAGGGGCCGGTCTTGGACTGGACCGGCTAGGGGCGGCAGGCCGTCATGCATCAGGATCTCCTCGAGCGTGCTCACCATCATGCTACGAGGCAATCGTGATAGGCGTCACATTGTGCCTTCGTCTCACACTGCGGCAGCGGAGACCCTTGCCGGTACCCGCACGCCCCGTTCCTCGAGCCGCGGGAGGACTTCCTGGGCGAAGTACTCGAGCTCGCCCGCGTAGTCGACGAACGCGAGCGTCATGCCGTCGAAGCCGGCCCGATAGACGCGCTCGATGGCGTCGGCGACGTCGTCGGGAGTCCCGAACATCGGAAGGGACCCGTGCCCCGATGCGAACCGTCCCCGCATCGTGGTCAGCATCTCGGGGGTGAAGGACTGCGCATGCAGGCCCTGCAGGCCCATCAGGTAGTCCACCGCACCCCAGTCCGCATTCTCCTCGGCGTAGTAGTGGACGAATTCCTCGGCCTCTGCTCGCGTCGGTCGGCACACCACATGGCCCAGGGTGAAGACTCCCACCGATCGCCCGTAGTTCGCCTGTGCATGAGCCCGCAGTCCGGAGGAGATCTCGGCGCCCGTTTCTGCGTCGGGGATGATCGTGAAGACGAAGTCCGAATTCTTGGCCGCGAATTCTCGGCCCTGCCGTGACGAGCCCGCGTTCAAAACCGGGAGCCTTCCGCCCAGCGGCTTGGGTTCGGATTCGATGTGCTGCAGCGAGAAGTAGGTGCCGGTGTGATCGAAGATCTCCTGTCGGGACCACGCGTCGCGGACAACGTCCCACCACTCCTGGGCGAATTCGTAGCGCGCATCGTGCTCTTGCGGCATCGAGACGCCCATCGTCTCGTATTCAGGCTGGTTCCATCCGGCCACGATATTGAGTCCCGCGCGGCCGCCGCCTCCGATCTGATCCAGTGTGGCCATCGCCTTGGCGATCGCGAGCGGGTGGTTGAACGCGGTGTGGATCGTGGAGAACACCGTGATCCGCTCGGTCGAGGCAAGGAGCCCGGCCGCCCAGACGATGGGGTCGAGCACGTGCCCGTGGAAGTTGGTGTCCCCCTTGTAGCCGATCCAGCGTGCGATCGGCAGCAGGAAGTCGATGCCCACCTCGTCGGCGAGCTGTGCCAGCCGTAGGTTGTCCTCCCAGCTCGCGCTCCACCGTTCGGGGATTTTGGTCACCGCGAGTCCGCCGGAGCAGTTCGGGGAGAAGAGGCCGAGCTTGAACCCTTGGCCGTCGAGAATGCTGCGCGTCATGCGAATTCCTCTTGTTCTTAGGATTGAATGGGTGATTGAGCTAATCGTTCAGCGAGGTGAGATACTCGCGACCTCGCCGATGATGATCACGTGATCGCCGCCGTCGTACGTCCTCCACGTGCGGCAGTCGAGCCTGATACGGCCGGCGTCCAGCGCTGGCGTGCCCAGCGGGGTGGCGTGCGTGCTCAGGCCCGCGAATTTGTCGGTCCCCCGGGCGGCGAATCGCGGGATGAGGTGCGCATCCTCGTCGTCGAGAATGTGGATGGAGAAGGCTGGCGTCTCGCACCAGGCCGCGAAGCTGCTCGAGTTGCGGTCCACGCACCATGAGACGAGCGGCGGTTCCAAGGAAACCGACGTGAAGCTGTTCGAGACCAGCCCAATCCGCCCGGACTGTTCGGAGCCGGCCGTGATCACGGTGACGCCCGTGTCCCAGTGGCGCATCGCCTGGCGCAGCTCGAGCCCAGTGACCGGTGATTCAAGGATGGATGTGTCCATGGATCCGATGGTGGCGTGGCTCACACGGGCTCGGCTATCCCATTCGCGAGCTCTGCAGTCCGAATCCCGCGGCACGGGTTGGCCTCTAGCCGTGGATCCTCGCGGCTGCTATGGTGATCGAACTCATAGACCTCTTGTGACGATCGTCATGATGGCGACACGCACTCACTCTTATCTAGGAGTCCCCATGTCACAGCTGACCGGGCTGCTCGCATCGCTCGCCACGGGCGAGGTGCGTGTAGTCGATCTGACCAACACTCTCTCGAGCGAGACCCCGACCCTGCGCCTTCCCGACCCGCTCGCGAACCTCGTCGACTTCAGCCTCGAGGAGGTCTCGGCCTACAACGAGCCCGGGCCTTTCTGGAAGCACCACAACATCAGCACGGGCGAGCACATCGGAACCCATCTCGACGCCCCCGTGCACTGGGTCACGGGTCGCGGCGGGAAGGATGTATCTCAGATCGAGCCCTCGCGGCTCGTCGGCCCCGCGTGTGTCCTCGACGTGAGCCGCGAGGCGGCCGCCGACCCCGATTTCCTCGTCGACGTCGAGCACATCAAAGCCTGGGAGGCCGAGCACGGGCCGCTCCCCGAGAACGCGTGGCTGCTCGTGCGCACCGGGTGGGACGCGTACGCGCAAGATCGCGAGCGTTTCCTCAACGCTGACGAAACCGGCTCGCACACGCCCGGCTTCACCGTGGAGTGCGCCCGTTGGCTCGCGGACATCGCGCCGATCTCCGGAGTCGGCGTCGAGACCGTGGGCATCGACGCGGGCCTCGCTGGCGGAATGGACCCCCTGTTCCCGATGCACCACTTCCTCCTCGGTGCCGACAAGTACGGCATCACTTCGCTCCAGAACCTCAGCCAGCTCCCGGCGACGGGCGCCGTCGTCGTCGTCGCGCCGCTGCCGATCGTCGGCGGAACGGGGTCTCCCGCGAGGGTTCTGGCCTTCGTCGAGGGGGCCAGCTCATGACCGCCCAGGCGCACGCCCCCACTCCCAAGACGGCATCTGCGCCTGCGGGGGAGACCGTCGCCCACCTTGTAGGACGCACCCTCGCCGAGCTGGGCGCGGGGCATTGCTTCGGTGTCGTCGGCTCCGGGAACTTCGACGTTACCAACGCCCTCATCCGCCACGGGGTGCCCTACACCGCTGCGCGGCACGAGGGCGGCGCCGCGACGATGGCGGACGCCTACGCTCGCATGTCCGGGAAGGTCGCGCTGCTCTCGGTCCACCAGGGGTGCGGGCTGACCAACGCGACGACCGGGATCGGAGAGGCCGCGAAGTCGCGCACACCGCTCCTCGTGCTCGCCGCCGAGACGGCGGGCGCCTCGGTCAACTCGAACTTCACCATGGATCAACCCGGCCTTGCCCGCTCGGTCGGGGCGCTCTCCCACCGGGTTCATTCGGCCGCCTCGGCGGTGGCCGACGTCGTCCGCGCCTTCCGCGCGGCACAGAACGAGCGCCGCACGGTCGTCCTCAACCTGCCGCTCGACGTCCAGGCCCAGCCCGCCCCGGACACGAACGACGTCGTCCCCATCGCCCCGCCTGCCCCGGTGCGTCCGGCCGCCTTGGCCGTCGCCGCTTTGGCAGACCTCCTCCTTGCCGCCGAGCGGCCGGTGTTCCTGGCCGGGCGTGGCGGGCGCGGCGCCCGGTCGGAGATCCTCGCGCTCGCCGAGCATGTGGGGGCGCTCGTGGCCACCTCGGCGGTCGCCAAAGGCCTCTTCGCCGGCGAGCCGTTCGGCCTCGGGATTTCGGGCGGGTTTTCTTCGCCGACGACGGCGGAGCTCATCTCGGGCGCGGACCTTATCGTGGGCTTCGGGTGTGCTTTGAACATGTGGACCATGCGGCACGGAACCCTCATCGGCGGGGGCACCGCCGTCGTCCAAGTCGACCTCGAGGACTCCGCACTCGGGGCGAACCGACCCATCACCCTCGGCGTACTCGGCGACTCCGCCGCGACCGCCGCCGACGCCCTCGCCGAGCTGCAGCGCCGCGGAGTTTCGCCCCGGACGGGCTACCGCAGCGAGGAGGTCCGGGCCGGTATTGCCGAGTCCGCCCGCTGGCAGGATGTCCCGACATCCGACCTCGGTGGCCCCGGCGCCGACGGCGCATTGCGGATTGATCCCCGCGTGCTCACGCGCAGGATCGACGAGCTTCTGCCCGCCGAGCGGGTGGTCGCGGTCGACTCGGGAAACTTCATGGGCTACCCGAGTCAGTACCTGGACGTTCCGGATGAGTTCGGCTTCTGCTTCACCCAGGCGTTCCAGTCCATCGGCCTGGGCCTGAGCACAGCGATCGGGTCCGCCCTTGCCCAGCCGCACCGCCTCCCTGTCCTCGGAACGGGTGACGGGGGCTTCCTCATGGGGATCAGCGAGCTCGAGACCGCGGTGCGGCTGCGTCTGCCCCTGCTGTGCATCGTGTACAACGACGCGGCCTATGGTGCCGAGGTGCACCACTTCGCTGAGCACGGGCCCGTCGACGTCTCGACGGTGACGTTCCCTGAGACCGACATCGCCGCGATCGCCCGCGGCTACGGCTGCGAAGCTCTCACCGTCCGCACGGTGGAGGATCTCGAACCATTGAAGGTCTGGCTGGACTCCACCCCAGATCGACCTCTCGTCCTCGACGCCAAAATCGCGTCCGACGGCGGCGCGTGGTGGCTCGCGGAGGCGTTCAAGGGCCACTGACCAGCTGTCGAAGAGGTGGCGGCCCTCTGGTTGGACAATGAACCCCAGCGATTGATCAGGCGTCTTAACGGGCGGAGTATTTGGCTCTGAGATGGAAGGCTTCTCAAGCCCAGTGCAGGGGTGAGTGCTATGAAGCACTTCAGGATTTTCTTCGCCGGTACGGTCTTGGTGGGCCTCTCGCTCACGTCCTGCTTTGGCGCCGCACCGTCCGCGACGACGGCAAGTCCCACCGCATCACCCTCTGCCGCTTCCCCGAGCAAGACCGCCACCGGGACACCGTCAGCTACGGCCACTCCGTCGCCCGCCGCCCCCAGCGCGACCCCAACGCCCAGCGCGACCCCAGAACCGGTAACGCCAGAACCGGTGCCACCGACTGAACCGCCCGCGCCGATAGTGCCTGCCCCGGCGCCGGCGCCTCTCGCAACGTTCACCATCAGCGTTTCGATTACCAACCAGTCGGTGAGAACCATGGCTGGAGCGGTTGTCGGTAGCTCCGGTTCGGTTACCAGTAGCCCCGCCGGCGTAAGTTGCTCCTCCAGGACGGTCGGCACAGTCCTTTGCCAGCCGGCTGCCTTCGCCGGAGGACAGACGGTGCTGCTGACCGCGCAGCCAGGCGCCGAGGTCAGCAGCAACATGATGGGCGTCATGGGCACGTCGGTATTCCTCGGTTGGGGCGGTGTTGCAGCCCCCTGCGGGGCTTCGCGCCTCTGCAATATCACTGAAATGGGACCAGGCACTTTCGCTGCCGTAGCCGTCTTCGGTCCGGGCTGATGACAGGCGGCGAGATCGTTTCACCGCAGCGCAACGGAAGTCGGTCAAGAGGGTCGCGCGCACGAGGGCCCGGCTGGCACGGGGGATTCCAGCCTTCAGCCGTCGACGGCGGCAGCCCTTAGCCTTTCGAGGAACGCCTCGGGCCACGGCGCCGACTCCTCGGTGTCTTTCGGCACGTGCACCGTGACGTAGCGTCCGGATGCGGCCAGCCGTCGCGGCACCGTTGCGGCCCCCCGTTCGAAATCTTCGCCCATCACTTCGAACCGGAACGTCATCGACGAACGCCCCACGGACTCGATCTCGAGCAGCGTCGTGGCTTCCTGCCCGAAGTACAGCTTCGAGCGGAAGTCCACTTCGTGATGCACGCGGGGGGCGATTCCGAAGTACTCCTCGAGAACCCCGAGCCGCTTGAAGAGGCGCGCCTCCGCGGCCTCGACGCTTCGCATGATGAAGGAGTTGTGGTGGTGCCCGGAGGCATCGGTGTCGACCCACTCGACGGTGCGGGTGATGGTCTCGCGTATGGCCCCGGGCGGGAGGTCGTTCATCATCATGTCTTCTTTCGTAGCACAGCCAGCCCCGGACCCTTCCGGTCCGGGGCTGCTGGTTTCGGCTTGGCTGGAACTGTCAGGCGTTGACCGGCTCAAGCGCCTCACGGGACGACCGCGGGGTCCAGCGGACGTGTGTGGGAAGCTCGTCGCCGTCGGGCTCGCGCAGGAGCGAGAGCCGCGGGCGCACGGCATCGGTTCGCGACGACGGCGGCTTGCGCCGTCCCGCCCGGAACTGGGAGGGCCAGTCCGCGCCGGCGCCACGGTAGTCCTGCTCGGCCGCTGCATGAAGCGTCCATTGCGGATCGTAGAGGTGGGTCCGACCCATGGCCACGAGGTCCGCGCGGCCAGCGAGGAGGATCGAGTTGACGTCGTCGTAGCTCGAGATCGCGCCGACCGCGATGACCGCAACCCCGCTCTCGGCGCCGACAGCCTGACGGATCCGATCGGCAAACGGCGTCTGGTAGGAACGGCCGAACGCAGGCTTCTCATCCTTGGCAATCTGCCCCGAGGAGACGTCGATGGCGGCGGCACCGTGCTTGATGAAGGCCCGGGCGATCTCGACGGCGTCGTCCGCCGTGTTCCCATCCGGAAGCCAGTCGACGGCGGAGATGCGCACGGTGACGGGGCGTTCGGCGGGCCAGGCCGCGCGTACGGCGTCGAAGACCTCGAGCGGGAAGCGGAGGCGGTTCTCGAGGCTGCCTCCGTAGGCGTCGTCGCGGCGGTTCGAAATCGGGGAGAGGAACGAGGAGAGAAGGTAGCCGTGGGCGGCATGGACTTCAAGCAGGTCGAAGCCGGCCTCGGCTCCCCGGCGGGCGGCGGCGACGAAATCGTCGCGGATCGCGTCCATGCCGGCGCGGTCGAGCTCGGAGGGTACCTGATTGCCGGGTCCGTACGCGAGCGACGACGGCGCGACGGTCTGCCAGTTGCCCGATTCGAGGGGCTCGTCGATGCCCTCCCACATGAGCTTGGTGGAGCCCTTGCGGCCGGAGTGGCCGATCTGCAGGCCGATCCTGGCGGTCGAGGAGGCGTGGACGAAGTCCACGATCCGTCCCCACGCGTCCCTCTGGCTGTCTGTGTAGAGCCCGGCGCAGCCGGGGGTGATCCGGCCCGTTTCGGACACGCACACCATCTCGGTCATGACCAGGCCCGCCCCGCCGAGGGCCTTCGAACCGAGGTGCGCGAGGTGGAAGTCTCCGGGGACGCCGTCGACCGCGGAGTACATGTCCATGGAGGAGACGATGATGCGGTTCTTGAGCTCGAGCCCACCGACACGGAAGGGCTGGAACATCGCAGGACGGGCCTCGCCGTCGCCATTCCCCAGCGGGGCCTGCGAAGCTGCGAACCACGCATCGACGCGCGCGGCGAACTCCGGGTCGCGGAGCCGTAGGTTCTCCTGGGTGATGCGGCGCGAGCGGGTCAGCAGATTGAAGCAGAACTGAACCGGATCCTGCGCTGTGTACTGGCCAATGTTCTCGAACCACTCGAGGGAGGCCTGGGCGGCGCGCTGCGTGGATTCGACGACGGGACGCCGCTCCGACTCGTACGCCACGAGCGACGCTTCGAGCGTGGGGTGCTCGTGAAGGCAGGCCGCGAGCGCGAGGGCGTCTTCCATCGCGAGCTTTGTGCCCGAGCCGATCGAGAAGTGCGCGGTGTGGGCAGCGTCGCCGAGGAGCACGACGTTTCCGTGCCGCCAGCTCTGGTTGCGGACCGTCGCGAAGTTGATCCATTTCGAGTTGTTCGCGAGGACCTCATGGCCGGCGAGCTCGTCGGCGAAGATCTCGCGGATCTTCGCGATGGCCGCCTCGTCCGAGACGCCCGGCGGGAACGCTGTGCCCTCGGTCGCGTCGAATCCGGCCGCCCGCCACACGTCCTCGTGCATCTCGACGATGAACGTCGAGCCGGAGTCGGAGAAGGGGTACCCGTGGATCTGCATCGTGCCCCACTGGGTGTCCTTGACGAAGAACTGAAAGGCCTCGAACACGAGATCCGTGCCAAGCCACATGTACTTGTTGCGGCGGACGTCGAGGGACGGGCCGAAGGAATCGGCGTAGCGCGCCCGGACCTGGGAGTTGACGCCATCGGAGGCGATGACGAGGTCGAAGTCGCGGGAGAGCTCGTCGACGTCGGGCGCGAGGGTCGAGAAGCGGACGTCGACGCCGAGCTCGGCGGCCCGCCGCTGGAGGAGCTGGAGGAGCTCCTTGCGGCTCATCGCCGCGAAGCCCTGCCCACCCACCGTGTGCCGCACGCCGTTGAGCGTGATGTCGATGTCCGTCCAGCGGGCGAAGCGCTCCGACATGTACTCCGCGACGACGGTGTCCGCGTTGCCGATGCCGCCGAGCGTCTCGTCGGAGAAGACGACGCCGAAGCCGAACGTGTCCTCGGCTCGGTTCCGTTCCCACACGGTCACCTCGTGGGACGGGTCGAGCTGCTTCATGAGGGCGGAGAAATAGAGGCCGCCCGGGCCGCCGCCGATGACTGCGATCTTCACTGTGATTCCTTTCAGACCTGGGTGCCGTTGGTTTCGGCGGCCTGCTCGCGCAGGCGGAAATGCTGCAGTTTGCCGCTCGGATTGCGGGGGAGCGCATCGACGAAGCGGACATCGCGCGGGTACTTGTAGGGCGCGATGCGGGACTTGACGAAGTCCTGGATCTCCTTGCGCTTCGCGTCGTCGCCGTCGACCCCGTCCCGCAGCACGACGAACGCGCACACGACCGTTCCCCGCTCGGAGTCCGGCCGCCCGACCACGCCGCACTCAAGCACGTCGGGGTGCTCGTTGACCGCGGCCTCGACCTCGGGCGCGCCGATGTTGTAGCCGGAGGAGACGATCATGTCGTCGGAGCGCGCCTGGTAGTAGAAGTAGCCGTCGGCGTCGCGGTAGAACATGTCGCCGGTGACGTTCCAGCCGTTCACCACGTAGGAGAGCTGGCGCTCGTCCGCGAGGTACCGGCATCCGGTCGGCCCAATGACGGCCAGCCGGCCGAGCTCTCCCGGCGCCGCCTCGTTCCCGTCGGCGTCGAGGATCGTCGCGCGGTACCCGGGCACAGCGCGTCCCGTTGAGCTGGGCCTGATGTCCTCGCCCGCGGCGGAGATGAACACGTGCAGCAATTCGGTCGCGCCGATGCCGTTGATGAGCTTGAGGCCCGTGTCGTCGTGCACATGGTGCCACGTCTCCTGCGGCAGGTGTTCTCCCGCGGAGACGGCCTTCTTCACCCCCGCGAGGAGGTCGGCGCGGCCCGCCTTGAGGATCGCGCGGTAGGCCGTGGGCGCCGTCGCGAGGATGGTGACGCCGTTGGCGGCGACGAGCTCGGCGAACTGGACCGGCGTCGCCCTCTCCACCAGGAGCGAGGACGCCCCGAAGCGCAGCGGGAATACGACGAGCGAGCCAAGCCCGAACGTGAACGCGAGAGGTGCCGAGCACGCGAACACGTCGTCGGGCGTGGGGTGCAGGAGGTGCCGGGCGAACGTGTCAGCGTTGGCGAGGATGTCCCGGTGGAAGTGCATCGTGATCTTCGGGACGCCCGTGCTGCCCGACGTCGGCCCGAGCAGCGCGACGTCGTCCGCCGCCGTCGGCACCGCTTCGAAGATCCCGCTCTTCGTCGCGACCCGCGCGGTCAGGTCGTCCGCGCCGTCGCCCCCGAAGCGGACGACGGCGACCTGGCCGCGGTCGCTGCCCAGCTCGGCAAGCGCTGCGTCGAGATCGTCGGCGAAGCGGTGGTCGACGAGGGCCGCGGAGGGCTGGGTCCGCTCGATGATCGGCACGATCTCCGCGGACCGGAGCGCGAACATCGTCGTCACGGCGACCCCGCCGGCCTTGAGAGTGCCCAGCCAGGCCGCGACGGTCCACGGGTTGTTGGGGGAGCGGAGCAGCACGCGGTTGCCCGGGACGAGGCCGAGGTCCTCGGTGAGCACCTGGGCCACCTGGTTGGCCCGTGTCTGGAGCTCGCCATAGGTCCAGCGCGTCCCGTCCGGGCCGATCAGGGCCGTCCGGTCGGGCCCGAACCGCTCGACCGCGTGGTCGATGAGAGCTGCTCCGGCGTTGAGGCGGTCCGGGTACTGCAGTTCGGGGAGGGTGAATTCGAACGTCGGCCACTGGGACTCGGGCGGCAGGTTGTCCCGCGTGAACGAGTCGACATGTGCTGAGGTGGAGAGGGCCATCGTGGAGAGCCTTTCGTGATGCTGGGTCAGCGTGAGCTGTGTCCGCGGCCCGGGCGGATCATGGCCTCTTGGGCCACGGTCGCGACGAGTCGGCCGTCGGAATCGAAGAAGCGGCCCAGGCCGAGGCCCCGGCCCGACTGGGCTCCGGCGGCCTCCTGGACGTAGAGGAGCCACTCGTCGGCCCGTGCCGGTCGGTGGAACCACATGGCGTGGTCGAGGCTCGCGGTGACGAGGCCGGGATCGGCCCACGCGTGGCCGAGCGCGCGGAGCGTCGGCTCGATGATCGTGTAGTCGCACACATAGGCGAGGGCCGCGGTGTGGACCTGCTCAAGGTCGAGTGCCGCCACCGTCGAGCCGGCGCCGCCGAGGGCCCCTGCGGGCACAGCCCCCAAGTCCTCGAAGGCCCGGACCCACACGGCCTGCGTCGTGGTCCGCTCGCCCTCAACCCGGACGTAGACCGGGCCACGCACGTGGCGCATGTCGAACGAGCGGCCGGACGACCAGTACTCCTTCGCCGCCGGGGTGAGCGTGCCCGCCTCGGGCGTGCCGGGTTCGATGTCCGCGAGGTATTCGGCCGATGTCGGCAGCGTCTCGGGTGCGGGGATGCCGGCCGGAAGGGCTGGGGTGAGCTCGGCGCCGTCCTCGGGGACCTGGAACGAGGCGAGCGCCGTGTAGACAGGCTTGCCGCCCTGGTAGGCCCGGACCTGGCGCGTCGAGTAGCCGCGCCCGTCGCGCAGGAGCTCGACTTCGTACCGGACCTCGGCGCCAATGTCCACGGGACGCATGAAGTACGAGTGCATCGAATGCAGGCGGCGATCGGCGTCCACGGAGAGCATTGCTGCCGCGGCGGCCTGGGCCACCATGTCCCCGCCGTAGGCCTTGGGCCAGGGGCAGTACTGCGTGGTGGCGGACCACGCGAGGTCGAAGTGCTCGGGCTCGCAGGGCGTCAGCTCGAGCGCGGCGAGCAGCGTCGAGGAACCCGCCGTCTCCATGGCGGCCGTCGTCTGCGCGGATTCGCCGCTCATGCTCGCCGGTAGCCTTCGAGCTCGGAGTCATCCACGTCCTCGAGGTTGACGACAATATTCTCGGGGGTGCGGGTCGTCAGCCAGACGAGCTCGTCGGTGACGGACATGTTCGCCTCGACGTGGGGCATGAACGGCGGGACGAACACCCAGTCGCCGGCGGTCATATCGGTGTAGTCCTTGAAGCCCTCGCCGAAGTAGATCCGGCCGTGTCCGCGCAGCACGTAGCCGCCGGTCTCGGCCTCTCCGTGGTGGTGCGGGAGGGAACGGTAGCCCGGCTTGTTGGAGACCTGCCCGAACCAGATCTTCGTAGCAGGGGTGTGCTGGATCGAGACGCCCGAGACGCGGACGCAGTCGCCGGACTGCATGGTCTGAGTATCCTCGTGGCCCGCGCGGGTGACCACGGGGATCACGCGGCCGTCGGGCTGCGCGTAGATGGAGTTGTCGCCCTCGGTAACGTGCGCGAGCTGCTCGTTGGTGGTCATGGTGTCCCTCCTGGGATTTCTGGTCAGTTGAAGCGGATGGTGTTCTCGAGCTGTCCGAGGCCCTCGGCCTTCACGACGACCATGTCGCCGTCGGACAAGTACTGCGGGGGCTGCATGCCCATGCCGACCCCGCCGGGAGTTCCGGTGAGAACGACGTCGCCGGCACGGAGCGCCGTGAACTGGGAGATGTACGCGAGCAGTTTGGCCGGGCTGAACACGAGGGTCTTCGTGCTGCCATGCTGCCTGCGCACGCCGTTGACCTCGCACGTGATCTCGATCCCGTCGTCGGGGTCGATCGAATCGGCGGTCACGAGCACTGGACCGATTGGCGTCGTGCCGTCGAAGGCCTTGCCCTGGAACCACTGGAGCGTGCGCTTCTGCCAGTCGCGCATCGAGATGTCGTTGGCAAGCATGTACCCGGCGATCGCCGCGCGTGCCTCCTCCTCGTCGGCTCGCCGGAGCTCCGAGCCGACGACGACGGCGAGCTCGGCTTCCCAGTCGACGGCGGCCTGCGCCTGGGCGGGCACGGCGACGTCGTCTTTCGGGCCCGTGAGCGTGTCGGCGAACTTCGCGAAAAGCGTGGGGTATTCGGGGAGGTCGCGCCCCATCTCGAGGATGTGGTCCGCATAGTTGAGCCCGCAGCAGACCACCTTCCCGGGCGTGGGGAGCGGCAGCCCGAGCTCGGCCTCGTCGACCGGAATCCCGCTGCCGACGGGGGCAGCAAGGGCCGTCACAGCTTCCCACGACCAGTCCGGCCGGGCCAGAAGCTCGCTCAGGTTGGCCGCCGCAAGGCCCATCCACTCATCGCCCCGGCGCACGGCGGCAGCGGTGGACCCATCGGGGGTTCGGATCGTTGCCAACTCCATTGCTCGGCTCCTTCGGGGTGTATATCGCTTTTGTGACGCTCGTCATCTAAACTCAAGCTAGCACGGCCCTGCGGCTGTGACTAGCCCCACTGACGAGGCGCCCGAGAGGGCGAGGAGGATCCCATGGCAAGCACCATGACGCGCAAGGAAACGGTCAATCCCGCAGCGCTGCCGAAGCCCTCGGGCTACGCACACGGGGTGAAGGTTGGCGACGTCGTCTATCTCGGTGGACAGACCGCACTCGACCCCGACATGCAGATCGTCCCCGGCGGCATCGTGGAACAGTTCCGGCAGGCGTTCTCCAACGTCCTGACCACACTCGCCGAGGCCGGCGGCCGGCCAGAGGACCTCGTGGACGTCACGATCTACCTCACCGATGTGGACGACTACATGGCTCACGGGCGCGAGATCGGTCAGATCTGGCGCGAGATGGCCGGGCGCGAGTATCCGGCGATGGCCGGCATCGGCATCACGCGCCTCTGGCAGAAGGAAGCCCTGATCGAGATCAAGGGCGTCGCCGTGATCGGCTCAGGCGGGGAAGCCTAGTCGCCGATAGAGATGGCGAGGGCCCGTTCGGCATGCTGCCGGGCGGGTCCGGCCAGACGCTCGTGGAGCGTCCTGAACAGGTCCTGAGCTACCACGCCGTGCCAGTCCTCAGGCAGATACTCAACAGGCAGCCCCGGGTCCAAGTACGGCAGCCGCCGCCACTGGGTCAGCATCGAGACGTAGTCCGCGAAGGCGTCCGCGTGCTCTTGAGGGGAAGCAGGCTCCGTCGACGCCCAGCGCTCGCCGACCGCACGGTGATTCTCAACGAACTCCACGTACATCGATTCGAGCGCCTCAAGGTCCCACCACGAGGCGACGAGCTCGCGCATCGTCGGGCCCGAGTCGCCGTCGGCATATTCGGCGCGGAAGAATTCCACGTAGCCAGACGCGCCGGCGCGGCCCACCTGAGTCCTGGCCTCGGCCTCGAGAAACGCCGGTGCAATCCAGAGTCCCGGCGTGACCGCGCCGAATCCCAGACGCGTGAGGGCGCTGCGGATCTGATGGCGCAGATTGCGCTGGGATTCGGGTACGGAGAACGCCGCGAGCAGCCACGGATCCCCGATGTCGGAACGGCGGGGGGAGAAGATGCGCTCGTCGCCCTCGTGGAAGATCTCTTCGAGACCGGAGCCGAGCCGGTAGGCGGCCGCGCCGCCCACCTTCACGCTCTCGAGGACCCCGCGCTTCTTCAGCCGGGATACCGCGGAACGCACACCGGCCGATTCGATGCCGAGATCGCCAAGGAGCCGCACAAGTCCCGCAACAGGCAAGGCGCCCTGGTGCTCGCGCCCGTACAGGCCGAAGAGGGTCACGAGCAGTTGCTGGTTTCGAGGCGAAGCAGTCGGCGTCTTCGGCTCCCGTTCGGCCGCGATTGACATGCAGCTAGCCTAGCCGCGACCCAGGGAATCCCTTCGAACGCGTGGCCGTCTCGCGCCCCTCAGATTGGCCGAGTCAGATTTCCCCGACGGGCAGCTTCTTCTCCGCCTGGAACTGGTCCTCGGCCCTTCCATGCGCCCAGTAGCCCGAGAGCGAGAGGTTCTTCCGCGACAGGCCGCGCTGCTTGAACACAGCCCTGAGCTCCTTCATCGCGCCGCGTTCCCCGTGGGCGAAGACGCTCGGCGTCCCGGGAAGCCATTCGCCGTCGGCGACGGCCTCGGCGAGCACGAGCGTTTCCCCAGCCCGCTCCCCCTCGCGCGAGAGCCAGCGAAGTTCGACCCCCTCGGGAGCGGCTAGCTCGAGGATGTCGGCGGCCGAACCGACCTCGATGAACGCGAGCCCCTTCGCGTCCGCGGGAAGCGCCTCGAGCGCGGCGGCCACGGCCGGAATGGCGGATTCGTCCGCGGCGAAGAGGTGCCAGTCCGCGGCGGGATCGGGCGAGTACGCGCCTCCGGGGCCCGTGCACACGAGCCGGTCGCCGGCTGTCGCTGCCGCGGCCCACGGCCCGGCGATGCCTTCGTCGCCGTGCACGACGAAGTCGATCGACAGCTCACGGGCATCGACTTCGAACGAGCGCACGGTGTAGGTGCGCGTCACGGGCCACTGATCCCGCGGAAGCGCCTCCTTGAGCGCCGCGACGTCGACCGGTCCGTCGGCCCAGGCCGCGTCAGGCAGCGCGGTGGGGAAGGAGATCTTCACGTACTTGTCCGTGAAGCCGTTGTCCGCGAACGCCTCGAAGCCCGGCCCGCCGGCCACGACCCGCACGAGGTGGGGTGTGAGCCATTCGGTCCGCGCCACGACGAGGTCGAGCGTCGGGCGTGGCTTCTTGGCCGGGGCGGTCGTCGTCGTGCCTGAAGTCATGCGGCCCAGCCTACTGGCTCACGCCCAGACGATCGGTTCCGTGTCCTGCTCCGCCAGCAGCTCGTTCACCCGGCTGAACGGCCGCGACCCGAAGAATCCGCGCGACGCGCTCAAAGGGGACGGGTGCGCCGTGGCGATGACCGGCGTCGCCCCCAGGAGGGGGCGCATCGCCTGGGCGTCCTTTCCCCACAGAATCGCGACGAGCGGGAGGCCGCGTCCGACGACGGCGCGCACCGCCGCCTCCGTGACCTCCTCCCAGCCGGCCCGCCGATGCGCTCCCGATTCGCCTGCCCGCACCGTGAGCACCCGGTTGAGCAGGAGTACTCCCTGCTCCGCCCATCCGGCGAGGTCCCCTGTTGACGGTGAGGCGCCGACGTCGTCCGCGAGCTCTCGGAAGATGTTGGCGAGGCTCCGCGGGAGGGGACGCACATCAGCCGCGACGGAGAAGCTGAGACCCATCGCGTGCCCCGGCGTCGGATACGGATCTTGGCCTACGATGAGCACCCTGACCGCCGAGAGCGGTTCGCGGAATGCGCGCAGCACGTCCCTCGGGGGAGGGAGGACCACGGCGCCTGCCGTGGCGTCGTCTGCCGCGGTGTGGAGCGCGTGGCGGAGCTGCGGTTCGACCCCCGAGAGCGCGGCGGCCCACTCGGGGTGCATGAGCTCGTCGAGCGGAGCGCGCGCCATCGCGGCAAGACGCCGTGCGTCCTCGGCGGGCGCGGGTGGGGCGGCGGTGCCGGGGTGGCCCGGGAGCTCGAAGAGAGGCTCGGCGTCCATCACGCCCCTCAGTCTCGCACGGGGCTTCGAATGACACCGTTGTAGTTCGCTCCTACACTGGAGGAAGCCGTCTCGAGGGAAACAGTCGAAGGGAGCGTCGGAGCATGGGCGCAGCGGAGGCACACGAGTTCGTCGAGCCCCACGGGCTTCGCGCGCCAGGGGCCGAGATCACGGCCCGCGAGGAGCAGATGCTCGCCCTCGAGCGCAACTGGTGGAAGTACGCCGGCGCGAAGGAACAGGCCATCCGCGAGCTCTTCGACCTCTCGGCGACCCATTACTACCAGCTCCTCAACGCCCTCATCGATACCGAGGCCGCACTGGCCCACGATCCGATGCTGGTCAAGAGGTTGCGTAGACTTAGGTCGTCGCGGCAGCGCGCACGGACGGCTCGTCGCCTGGGCGGCAGCGTCTGAGCCTGCCGCGGTCCCCAGCACAGCCTTTGACGAGGACCCACGACGATATGAGCAATTTCCTGCGCGACGAGTTCGACGACGTGACCGAAGCGCCGCGGCGCCAAGGCGTCCACCGCGCGAAGGCCAACGTCGAGTCGCCCCGCCGTGGCATCGCGTGGGTCATCGTCGCGGCGGCCATTGCGGTTGTCGCCGTCGCAGCGGTGCTCTTCATCGTCCCGAAGTACCTCAGCTCGACGGCGGCGAGCCCCGCGCCGAGCGGCCAGCCGTCGTCGTCGACGTCCCCGAGCTCGTCCGCGTCGCCGAGCACAGGCCCCACCCCGAGCTCCACGCCGACGCCCACTCCGACTCCAACCCCCACGGCTGACCGCACGCTCCAGGTGGGCGTCTACAACGCGACGACGACCTCGGGCCTCGGCAACCGCGTCGCCGCGACGGCCCGGAACGCGGGCTGGACGGTCGCGGCGATCGGCAACTGGGGTGGAACTCCGGTTTCGTCGTCGGTCGTGTTCTACCGCGACGCGAGCCAGAAGGCCTCGGCGCAGGCCCTCGCCGCCGATCTCGGCATCGCGACGGTCCAGCAGGCACAGCAGCTCGGCTACCCGCTCGCGGCAGTCCTCGGCCCGGGGTACGCGGGATAGTGGTCCACGCCCTCCGACGCACCCGTGCCGCGGTCGCCGTTGCGGCCGCGCTCGCGCTCGCGGGGTGCGCGGCGGGGGTCTCGGGCAACGCGCGGCTCGCGCAGACCGAGGCGTCGGGCGACGGCGTCCTGCGCATCGGAATGCTGCTCGACAACGTGGGCGGCCAGGCCTATCTCAACGAGGCCCAGCGCGCGGCCGTCCAACTCGCCGTCCAGCAGGCGAATGCGGTGGGCGGCCACAAGGGACGGCCGATCGAGTTCATCGCTCCCACGCCCTCCACGGACACTGCCGCGGCGGCGCGCCGCCTGGTCGACGCGAAGGCGGACGTCGTGATCGGGCCGACCGACTCGAGCCACGCGCCCGCGGCCATCGACGTCCTCGACAAGGCCAAGACGGTCCTCATCTCGCCGGCGAACCTCGACGACGCGCTCTCGGCCTACCCGAGCGGCGGCTACTACTTCCGCACCGCGCCGACCGAGTCCGCCGAGGGCGCAGCGCTCGTGGCCCTCGCCAAGGCCGGCGAGGCGTCGAGCGTCGCGGTCCTGCGCGAGAAGGGCAGCTACGGCTCGGCTGTCGGCGGTGCGACGTCCGCGGCCGCGAAGGCCGCGGGACTCGCAGAGAAGGGGAGCGGCGAGTTCACCGGGCACGACGCGCGGGCTGCCGCGGCGTCTGCGCTCGCAGCGGGGGCCGACGCGGTCATCGTCGTCGCGCGCGACGATCCTCAGGCGGTCCTCGCCCAAGTGCACGACGGCGGGGTGCCGGGTTCGAAGATCATCCTCTCCGATGCCCTCGTCGCCCCGTACGGGACGGGACTCGCGGGGAGTGCGCTCGACGGCGCCCGCGGCCTCGTTCCGGGGGCCTTCCCGAACGCGTCATTCCAGTCCGACATGCTCAAGCAGGCCCCGGGCCTTGCGGATATGACGTTCGCCGCCGAGGCGTATGACGCGGCGGCGCTCGCGATCCTCGCGGCCGCGGACGCACAGGACGACGGCGGCCCCTCGATCGCGTCGCACCTCATCTCGGTTTCGGGCGGGGCGATCGCCCCCTCGGGGCAGAGTACCTCGGCGCAGCGGACGAAGTGCACGGGCCTCGCGAACTGCCTTTCCCTCGAGGCGAAGGGGACGCACGTTGACTACGACGGCCAGTCCGGGCCGATCGCTTTCGACGCGAACGGGGACATCACTACCGCGAATTTCACGGTCTTCAAGTATGGAGCCGGGAACACGGCGCGTCCGGCGGGCAACCAGTCGGTGGCCCGCTGACTCAGTGCGGCGCTTGCACTCAACCCTGCCGAGTGCTAATGATTGACCTAGCACTCCCACGGCCAGACTGCTAAGTCGAATGGGTCGCGAGGCCCGGCCAGCCGCCGTCGTCCGCGGGAGGAAGGGAACACCATGCTGAAGTGAGGCGTCAGCCGACCGGGAATGGAACGGGAGGCGGGCGCCGGCCGTCGCGGGCGCTGCAGCGGGTGAGCTCACAACAGACCGTCCCGAAAGGACAGATTGCCGTCATGGCCAAGATCATTGCATTCGACGAGGAGGCCCGCCGCGGCCTCGAGCGCGGCCTCAACACCCTGGCCGACGCCGTCAAGGTCACCCTCGGCCCGCGCGGCCGCAACGTCGTCCTCGAGAAGAAGTGGGGCGCCCCCACGATCACCAACGATGGCGTGTCCATCGCGAAGGAGATCGAGCTCGACGACCCGTACGAGAAGATCGGTGCCGAGCTCGTCAAGGAGGTCGCCAAGAAGACCGACGACGTCGCGGGCGACGGCACGACGACCGCCACCGTTCTCGCGCAGGCCCTCGTGAAGGAAGGCCTCCGCAACGTCGCCGCCGGCGCCGACCCGCTCTCGCTCAAGCGCGGCATCGAGAAGGCCGTCGACGCCGTCACGGCCGAGCTCCTCGAGTCTGCCAAGGAGATCGAGACCAAGGAAGAGATCGCCGCGACCGCGTCCATCTCCGCCGGCGACACCCAGATCGGCGAGCTCATCTCCGAGGCCCTCGACAAGGTGGGCAAGGAAGGTGTCATCACGGTCGAGGAGTCGAACACGTTCGGCCTCGAGCTCGAGCTCACCGAGGGCATGCGCTTCGACAAGGGCTACCTCTCGGCGTACTTCGTGACCGACGCGGAGCGCCAGGAGACGGTCCTCGAGGACCCGTACATCCTCATCGTGAACTCCAAGATCGGCTCCGTGAAGGACCTCGTCGCGGTCCTCGAGCGCGTCATGCAGGCCAACAAGCCGCTCCTCATCATCGCGGAGGACGTCGAGGGCGAGGCTCTGGCCACGCTCATCGTCAACAAGCTCAAGGGCACGTTCAAGTCCGTCGCCGTCAAGGCCCCGGGCTTCGGCGACCGCCGCAAGGCCATGCTCACCGACATCGCGATCCTCACGGGCGGCCAGGTCATCGCCGAAGAGGTTGGCCTCAAGCTCGAGAACGCGACGCTCGACCTCCTGGGCAAGGCCCGCAAGGTCGTTGTCACGAAGGACGAGACCACGATCGTCGAGGGTGCGGGCGACGCCGAGCAGATCGCCGGCCGCGTCTCGCAGATCCGCGCCGAGATCGAGAACTCCGACTCGGACTACGACCGCGAGAAGCTCCAGGAGCGCCTCGCCAAGCTCGCCGGCGGCGTGGCCGTCATCAAGGCGGGCGCGGCCACCGAGGTCGAGCTCAAGGAGCGCAAGCACCGCATCGAGGACGCAGTCCGCAACGCGAAGGCCGCGGTTGAGGAAGGCATCGTTCCCGGCGGTGGCGTGGCCCTCATCCAGGCCGGCGCCAAGGCGTTCGCGAACCTCCAGCTCGAGGGCGACGAGGCCACGGGTGCCAACATCGTGCGGATCGCGATCGAGGCTCCGCTCAAGCAGATCGCGTTCAACGCTGGCCTCGAGCCGGGCGTCGTGGCGGACAAGGTTCGCCAACTTCCGGCTGGCCACGGCCTCAACGCGGCGACCGGCGTCTACGAGGACCTCCTCGCCGCTGGCGTCAACGACCCGGTCAAGGTGACCCGCTCTGCGCTGCAGAACGCCGCCTCGATCGCCGGCCTCTTCCTCACCACGGAGGCCGTCGTCGCCGACAAGCCCGAGAAGTCCGCCCCGGCCATGCCGGGTGGCGACGACATGGGCGGCATGGGCGGCTTCTGATCCGAAGCCGCTGGTGGCCTCGATTCCGGCATTGACCGGGTGAGCCTGGCCACCGCAACGCACGACGGCGGGGTCCCCACTTCGGTGGGGGCCCCGCCGTTCGCGTGGGTCGCGTGTGCTTGTGCGGCATCACCATCCCTTGGCGCGGAATCACCGTCCCTTCGGAACACAACAGTCCCTCAGAGGCATAACCGTCCCTTAGGACCACAGCAGTCCCTCAGGGGCACAACCGTCCCTTAGGACCACGACAGTCCCTCAGGGGCATAACCGTCCCTTAGTACGGGTTCGAAGGGACGGTTATGCCGCTGAGGGACGGTTATTGGTCACTCCGCGCAGGTATGGACACCGGTTCGCGCGCTGCATACTATGTGCGCATAGTATCCAGAGGAGGAGTCCTTATATGTGGACGAAGGAATTCGCGGGCGAATGCTCGGCCACCCCGGCGGAGGTCTTCGGCATCCTGGCGGAGCCGACCAAGTGGGCCGAGTGGAACGAAGGCGTCCGGAACGTCGAGATGGACGGTCCCTTCGCGGCAGACACCGCAGCCGTCATGGAGCTTCCTGACGGTACGCGGCTCCCGTTCCACTTTACGTGGGTCGAGGCGGACAAGGGCTACGAGGACCTGACCGAGGTTGCCGACGCGGGAGTGTCTGTTCGGGTCCGGCACGAGCTGTTCCCGACTGCGACGGGGACGCGCATCGTGTATCGGTGTGAGGCCGAGGGGCCCGAGGAGGCTGCGGCAGAAGTGGGAGGGTTCGCGAGCGCGGATTTCGCCGACGTGATCTCCGCACTTGGTGCACGGGCCGAGGGATTGCATGGGTGAGACCCTCCGCCCGGACGAGAGCCCCGGACTGCTTCTCTGGCGCGCGACGCTCAACTGGCAGAGGCACGTGACGGCAGCGCTGAAGCCTCTCGGCCTGACTCATGTCCAATTCGTGCTGCTTGCGAGCACGTGGTGGCTCACGCGGGTTGCGGGGGAGATCCCGAGCCAGCGCCGCCTCGCCGAGCACGCGAACACGGATCCGATGATGACGTCGCAGGTGCTTCGGACCCTTGCTGAGAAAGGTCTTGTGGTCCGGGAGCCGGATCCCGAGGACTCGCGGGCACTGCGCATCGACGTCACGGAACCGGGCGCCGCGCTCGCGCACCGCGCCATCACCGTAGTCGAGCACACCGATCAGGCGTTCTTCGAGGCGGTGGACGACCATCAGGCGCTCATGAGCGTTCTTCGGACCCTCGGCCGGTAGACCACCACGTCCTGACGAGGCGGTTTTGCGAGGGCCCGGCGCCTACGCCTCGCGCGTGCCCTGGTGGAAGCGGATCCTCCAGCGGTCGTCGGTGCGCTGCCACAAGGAGCTGCGCAGGCACGACCCCTCGGCGCTCTCCGTGCGATACACGACCTGGATGAGGTCGGGCGCGAGCGGCGTCGCCTCGACCAGCTCGAACACGACGTTGAGCTCGGGTTCCTGGACGAGCGCGTCCACGATCTCGTCGCGATCCCACAGGCGGCCCGATTGGCCGATCTCGCGGTACTCGGGATGCAGGAGGTACGCGAGCTGTCCGAAGTCGCCGCGGGTCTCGGGGTCGAGGAGCTCCTGTTCGAGCTCGACGACAGCCTCGAGATCTGACCGGCCCGGCATCGCGGCCTGGCCGTTGGCGCTCGCGGCCCCGCCTGGATCCGCGACGTGCGCTTCCCGACCGGGCTCCGCCAGCTCGCCGAAGAGGTCTTCTTGCACGGCTTCGGTGCTCGGCCGCTCGGCGCCTGGCTGCTCTGCGGCGGGACGCGCCGCGCGCGTGGCTTCACCCGCAGAGTCGGCCGAGCGTCCGCGCGCAGCCCCGCCGGCAGCCGCCGCCGTGGCGCGCGCGGCGGCCTTGCCGCCTGGCGCTGCGGGCTCCGCGACCGGGCCGCTCGCCGCCGCCGTGGCGCGCGCGGCAGCCTTGCCGCCTGGCGCTGCGGGCTCCGCGACCGGGCCGCTCGCCGCCGCCGTGGCGCGCGCGGCCTTGCCGCCTGGCGCTGCGGGCTCCGCGACCGGGCCGCTCGCCGCTGCCGTGGCGCGGGCGGCCTTGCCCCCCGGGAAGCCCGGACCCTCGACCGGCGTACCGCCGGCCTGATACGCGGTCGCGCAGGCCCGGGCGCGCTCGTCCGCGGCCTCGTTGAGTGAGTGTCCCGCGTGGCCCTTGACCCATTCGAACGTGTACACGCGGCCCACGAGCTCGCTGTCGATCTGCCGCAGGAGCTCGACGTTGAGGACGGGCTTGCCGTCAGCCTTCTTCCAGCCCCGGCGCTTCCAGCCCGGCATCCACTTGGTCACGCAGTTGATGACGTACTGGCTGTCGCACAGGATCCGCAGCGGCTCGTCGGGAACGTGCGCCGTCGCGCGGAAGAGGTCGAGCACGGCCATGAGCTCGCCCTGGTTGTTCGTGCCGTGCGGCCAGCCCCCGGCATGCCAACGGTTCTCGTCGACGTACCACGCCCAGCCCGCCGGGCCGGGGTTTCCGAGAGCAGAGCCGTCTGCGGCGGCAGTGATCGTCATACGATCCATCCTGCCAGAACGGTCCGACACAGAACGGCCCGCCAGGGAACGGCCCGCCAGGGAACGGCCCGCCAGGGAACGGCCCGCCAGGGAACGGCCCGCCAGGGAACGGCCCGCCAGGGAACGGCCCGCCAGGGAGCGGCCCGCCAGGGAGCGGCCCGCCAGAGAGCCGAACGCCCGCGCCGATCACGCCGCCGCGAACGGCCTAGCGGAAGAGCAGCGCGTTGCGGCCCTCCACGTCCTGGTACCCGACGCTCGCGTGCTGGAGCGCGACGCCGATCGAGTCGAGCGAGGTCTCGACCTGAGCCTCCGCATGGTTCCACTGCGCGATGACCGCCTGGAAGCTCGTCGCCGCCTCGCCCTGCCAGCACTCGGCGAGGAGTTCGAGGTCGAGGCACAGGCTCCGAGCCTCGGCCCGCACGCGTTCGACCGTTGCCGCGACCTTGTTCGCGCTCGCGCTCATCCGTTCGGTATCTGCCTTGAGCACCGCCATTGCTTCCGCCCTCCGTGATGCGGGAGGGCCCCCTGCCCTCCGTCACCACGAGCCTAGGGGCGCCGACCGCGGCCGCGCGCGGCGTCGTCGTCGTATGTGGACGACTCAGCGGACCCGGTCCTGTTGAGGGGCATCGGCCTCGCCCTGAGGAGCGCGGGCCTCGCCCGGGACAGCGCGCGGGGGCTCGGCTGGCTCGGGGGGCGTCTCGGGAATCGGCTGGAACGGGAGTTCGATGACGAACGTCGCGCCCCCGCCCGGCGTCGCGCGGTGCCGCACCGTGCCGCCGTGCGCGCCGACGATCGCCGCCACGATGGCCAGGCCGAGCCCTGTGCCGCCCGTCTCGCGCGTGCGCGAGGTGTCGGCGCGGTAGAAGCGCTCGAAGATCTTCGGCGCGTCCCTCTCGGAGATGCCCGGCCCGTGGTCGCGCAGCTCGAGGACGGACGCGGGGCGCCCGGAGTCGGCCGTGACGCCGACGGCCACTTCGAGCGGTGAGCCCGGGGGCGTGTAGCGGAGCGCGTTGCCCACAAGATTCCCCACGACCTGCCGCAGCCGGCCTTCGTCCCCGAGCGCAGGGGCGGCCGTCGCTCGCTGTCCGGACGAAAGGCCCACGAGCCGCACCGTGCGGTCGGGCGCCGCGGCTTGGGTGTCGACGACGGCGTCGTGCCCGAGCGGGAGCAGGTCCACGGGCCGCAGGAGCACGGGACGCTGCTCGTCAAGGCGCGCGAGGGTCAGGAGGTCTTCGACCATCGTCCCCATGCGCTTCGCCTCGCTCTCGATGCGGCCCATCGCGGTGCCGACGTCCTCGGTCGTCGCGAGCGCGCCGTGGCGGTACAGCTCGGAGAAGCCGCGGATCGTCACGAGCGGCGTGCGGAGCTCGTGCGACGCATCGGAGACGAAGCGGCGCATGCGCGCCTCGGATTCCGTCCGGTCGCGGAACGCACGCTCGATGTGGGCGAGCATCGCGTTGAGCGAGGACGAGAGCCGCCCGAGCTCGGTCCCGGGGGCCTCCTCGTCGACGCGCTGGGAGAGATCGCCCGCAGCGATGGCGGCGGCCGTCTTCTCGACGCGCCGGAGCGGCCGGAACGCCCGCGTCACGGTCCACGACGCGACGAAGAAGACGAGCGTGAGCGTGAGCACCCCGACGCCGATCTCCAGCAGGAGCGTGTGGTTCATCGCCTCGTCGACGTTCGTGAGCGGCAGCGCGATGAGCATGGCGGCCCGCTCGCCCGTGGTCGTGATCCGCACCGGGATCGCGATGTAGCGCCAGTCCGAGTCGTGGTCGGTGCCGTTGGCCTGCAGGATCGTCTGCGTGAGCTGCATCTGCTGCGCCTGGTCCGGCGAGAGGGCTGGCACGTCGGGGCGCGCGCGGGTCGTGGCGGGAGCCGCGTAGATCCGAGGCGGCGATCCTGCCGTGTACAGCACGAGCGTGTAGTCGGACGGCAGGAACGGATTGGGCGTCGTGAGGAGGTTGATGTCCTGATTCTGGCGCGTGTAGTCGAGGGCGTCCTTGAGCTTGCTGTCGACCTGGGAGACCAGGAACGTATGAAGCTGGGTGAGGGTGCCCGCGCCCGTGAAGACGATGGCCGCCGTGAGCAGGACCATCATGATGGCAACGAGCTGCGAGCGCAGCGACGCCCGCTTCCAGCGGTTCAGCACCTCGGATCCAGCACGCTAGCGCTTCTCCGCCGTCCTGAGCACGTAGCCGACGCCGCGCTTCGTCTGGATGAGGCTCGGACCGTTCGCGTCGACCTTGCGCCGGAGGTAGGAGATGTACGACTCGACGATCGACGCGTCCCCGTTGAAGTCGTATTCCCACACGTGGTCGAGGATCTGGGACTTCGAGAGCACGCGGTTCGGGTTGAGCATCATGTACCGGAGGAGCTTGAACTCGGTGGGGGAGAGGTCGATCGTCACGCCGCCCCGGCGGACTTCATGGGCGTCGTCGTCGAGCTCGAGGTCGTCGACCCGGATGACGGCGTCGTCGTCGAGCACGGGCTGCGTGCGACGCAGGACGGCGCGGATGCGCGCGACCACCTCGTCGAGGCTGAACGGCTTCGTGACGTAGTCGTCGCCGCCGACGGTGAGGCCCTGGACCTTGTCCTCGGTCTCGTCCTTGGCCGTGAGGAAAAGGACCGGGACGTAGCGGCCCGAGGCCCGGAGCTTGCGCGTCACGGTGAAGCCATCCATGTCCGGCAGCATGACGTCGAGCACCATGAGGTCGGGGGCGTGCTCCTCCGCGGCCGAGAGTGCTTCGCGTCCGTTGCTCGCGGCGACGACCTCGAATCCCGCGAAGCGCAGGGATGTCGAAAGGAGCTCGCGGATGTTCGGCTCGTCGTCGACAACGAGGAGCTTGGCTTCGGGTCCGGTCTTCTTCACCTTCCCATCGTGCTCCCAGTTTCTGAGAATCTGCTGGAGGTCGCCTGTGAGCTGTGTGCCGCCGTGGCGCACGGCCCATGCAAGCCAGCTGTGACTATTCCGGACGGTTCGCGAAGGCGCCGCCGTGCCCAAACGGCGACGTCACGCCGTCGTACGCAAGGTGGAACATCATCCCGTCGCGCGCATGCGCGAGGTTGTGGCAGTGGTCCATCCAGATCCCCGGGTTGTCAGCCGTGAGCATGACGGTCCACACGTGGCCCGGCCTGACCTCGAGGCTGTCCATGCGGAGGTCGGCGACGACGGGTTGCCCGTCGATCGAGAGCACGCGCACGTGGTGCCCGTGGGGATGCATGGGGTGGATGTCGTCGCTTCGGTTGACGATGGTCATGAGCACGTGGTCGCCCTCGCGCACAACGAGTGGCGGGATGTTCGGGTAGACCGCACCGTTGACCGTGTACGCGAACCGCGGAATCCCGTCGACGAAGCGGATGAGATGGTCGAGCGTGTACGTCACGGCGAGATCGGCCGGCGGCACGGCGGCGGTCGCTGCGGGGGCACCGTACGTCGCGAGGTCGAGCTCGGGCCCCGGGGCGAAGCGCGGAGCGGGCGACGGCGATCCGGGCGGCGCGAGCGTGAGCCCGCCCGAGCGCGCGCCGTCGAGCGCGAGCTGAACGGGGTGGTCGGGCATCGTGAGGACGACGTCGTAGCGTCCTCCCCCCGCGAGCGGAAGGACCGTGCCGGTGAGCTCCGCGCCCCCGGCAAGGTCGGCGCCGTCGACCGCCGCGACCCGGAACGAGGCCCCGGCGAGGCTCAGCCGCTGCGTGATCTGGTCCGTGTTGATGATCCGCAGGCGGACGGCGGTCCCGGGCGGGAGCAGCTCGGTCCACGGCTGCGCGTGCGGGCCGAAGAGTGTCGCGCCCCCGATCGTGTGGATCGGCACCGTGAGGTCCGCGACGCCGGCCGCACTTTCTGCCGTGGGCACGTCCGCCGGAATGACCACGAGCGCGCCGTACAGCCCCTTGGGCTCATCGACGGAGGCGTTCTGGTGCGTGTGGTACCAATACGTGCCCGCCTGTGCGGCCGGGAACTCGTACGTGAAGCTCTGGCCGGGCCTGACGGCGTCCTGGGTCACGCCGGGCACGCCGTCCATGGCGTTCGGCACGTCGTAGCCGTGCCAGTGGAGGGTCACGCCGTCCGCGACGTCGTCGTTCACGAGGGTCACACGGATCGTGTCGCCCTGCGTCGCGCGCAGCTCGGGTCCGGGCAGCGAGCCGAAGGTGAGGGCGTCGACGCTCGTGCCGTCGTCGAGCGTCACCCGTTGGGTCCGCGCATGGAGGGTGAATTCGCGCAAGCGTCCGGTCGGTGCGGGCCCGCGGAGCGTCTCGACGCTTCGCGGCGCCGTGGCCGCCGCGGCGGTCGCGGCATGGTGCCCCGTCGCGGTGAACGACGACGGCGGCTCGGCGCGGCTGTCCATCCACGAGACCGCGAGCGAGCCCGCGAGGACCGCGACGCCGAGCGCCTCGACCGCGATCGTCGCGCGGTGCGGCCAGCCGCGGGAGAAGGCGAGGCTGCCGCACGCGGTGCCGACCACCGGGAGCACCGCGAGGACCGCGAGGGGAAGCCAGCCCGCGGGCGTGCCGAGCGTGAGGACGGCGACGAAGCCCGCAGTTGTCATGGCCGCGGCCGCGGTCAGCGCCCCCGGCACGATGCTGCGCGCGACGCCGCGTGGGCGCCGTGCGAGGGCCAGCCCGCCCGCGCCGATGACCGCCCCAGGAACCGTGAGGGCGAGGAAGCCGAGGAGCCGGTCGCCGACGAGTGCGGGCGGGCCTCCCGCGAGGAGTGCGGCACGGGCCGCGGCGAGCAGGAATCCGCCCGCCGCCGCGGCCGTGCAGCCCCAGGCTGGAAGCCAGCCCGGCGCCGTCGCGCGCGCCCCGATGAGGTGGGCGGCGAGCGCAGCGATCCACACGGCCGCGCACACGGCCGCGACGATGAGGTCGATGCCGAGGATCGCGGACGGTGCCATGGGGCTCGGCCTGCAGGCAGATCAGGCCGAGGTCGAGACGGATTGGCGCTTGCCGGCCCTCCGGGCGCTCCCCGTCCGGACGAGCCTGCGGGCGCGGCGGAAGAGCCAGTACGTCATGAAGATGATGAGGAGACCGGTGACGGCATGCACGGACACCATCCACGCTCCGGGCAGGTTCGGGTGCTCGCGGCTTCCGCCGCTCAGGATCCCGCCGAGGATGAAGACGATGAGCTGGACGTACGTCATGAGGAAGATTCCGACCGTGAGCCAGATCGTTGATCTCCCCGCCTTCGCGAGGGCCGCGAAGAGAATCGCGAGGAGCGCGAGGCCCCGGAGAACGAACTGGCCGTTGATCGAGTGCGGAGTGAACGATTCGTCGCCGCCGACGACGTGTTCGCCGAAGACTCCGAAGCCGGCGAAGTAGAGCTGGAGGAGCGTGTCGAGGAAAAGGAGAGCGGAGACACCGAGGAAGAGCTTGCGCATGGCTGGTCCTTGATCATGGGTGCACGGTGACGACGCGCCGTTCGCAGCGTCGATGCCCCGGCGAGGGATCCCAGAAACCGACGCAGTCTGATTCCCAGCCCCTTCATGGTAGGGCCACACCCAAATTCTGACCAGAGGTCTTTCACAAATTGATGGACGAACTGTGAAGGCCCCGCTTTCGCGGAGCCCTCACGGTTCGTCTCAGCTGGTGTGGAGGCCGGAGATCACTGCGGGATCAGCACGCTGGCCGGGTGGCTCCCCACAGCCTTCGGGCTGAACGATGCGCCGCCGAGGCTGCACAGCTGGGCCGAGGTGAGCCCGGCCGGAGCAGCGCCGAGCGAGGTCAGCGTCGAGCCGTCCACCGTCACCTGGCTCGGGTAGAGCGAGGAATCGGCGTTCTTGCAGACCAGGACGATGATCGTGAACTGGCGCGGGTTCGTGAACGTGAGCGTCACGGTCGCGCCGGGGGCCACTGTCACGAACTGGTCAGCCGCGGTCGTGAATCCGGGCGGGGTCGTTGTTTCACGCACGAGGTACGAACCCGGCAGCACGTCCGTGAACGAGCAGTTGCCGCTCGCGTTGGTCATGCACGTCAGGCTGTCCGCGGTGCCGGCCGGCAGCGGATTCCCCTGAGGATCGAGAAGCGTGAACACGGCACCGGCGAGCGGGACCGCCGGATTGGCGTCATCCTGCTTGTGGATGGTGATCGTGCCGCGCTGCGTGTTCGTGAAGGTACACGTCACGTCGGAGCCCGGGGTCAGGCTGAAGGTGGCGGTACGGTTCGCGACGCTTCCTGTGCCGCCGGTCCCACAGGCCACATTCGTGAGGTCCCAGCCCGTCTTGGCAGTCTCAGTCCACACGTACGAGCCCGGGAGCAGGTTCGTCCGGTCGAAGGTCTGGCCGTTCATCAGCGATGCGGAATCGTTGTTGGGGCCCGTGAAGCCGAAGCTCGCGTTCGTCGTGTCGGGGTTCGGGTTCGTGACCTTCTTGACGTGGAGCGCCGCGCGGGCGGTGTTCACGTAGAGGCATGTCACGGTGTCGCCGGGGGTCAGGTTCACCGTTGCGGTGGCTCCCGATGTCGACGTCGACGATGTCCCGTTCGCGGACGAGCACGAGAGGCCGGTCAGGTCGAACCCGGTCTTCGCGCCCTCGGTGAAGGTGTACGTGCCAGCACGGAGCGCCTTGGGATCGGTGCTGTTCACGGGCATGATCGTGGTGCCCACGGGCGTTCCGGCCGTGGCCGTTGTGAGGCTGAACGAGCCGGGGATCACGGTCGCGGTTGACGTGTCGGTGTAGTTGAATGTCCCGACCCCACCGATGGTCTTCTTCTGGATGATGATCGAGCCGCACTTCTGGAAGCCGAGGTGAATCGGCAGGATGAAGTCCTTGATCTCAGAGGTGAACGAATCCGAGGAACGGCTCTTGAGGTAGGCGTTGTTCAGCGTGAAGCACGAGTTCGCCGGAATGATGTTGGCAAGCTCGAGGTTCACTGCGGCCTCGCCGAAGGTGAACGGGTCGAGGGCGCCGGGGGCGGTCGTGAGCACCGTACCGGGGAACGGGTCGTTGGCCTGGCCGACGGCGGTGTTCACCGACGCCTGGAAGGTGTCGAGGATCTGGCCGCCCGAGTTGGTGATCGTCGTTCCGGGTCCCCAGCACGGCGGGGCCGTGGCTGCCTGGCATGAGCCTGTTGCGGCGTTCCACCGGTACGAGATGATCGTCGGGCTCGTGCCGCCGTTGGCAAGGTGGAAGTCCATGAGGACGTCGCCGTCAGTGCGGACGGGGATGCCGTTGGCGTCGACCGTCGCGCTCTGGTTGAGCTCGAAGTCCATGTTCGTGGTGCCGGACGGGTTGTTCTGCCGCTCCCACGCGAGGTACGCGTAGTCCTGGCCGTTGCTCTCAGTCTCGACTTTGGCGAAGAAGCGCGTGAGGTCGCTCTTGTTGGGCGGAATGGCGCCCGTGACGACGGTTGGGGATTGGTCGTCTTCCTTGGTCCCGTTGCCGAAGGAGTTGTCGTTCTTCCCCGAGGGGAGGTCGTCGCGACAGAAGTGGGTGAACGTCACGTCCGTACAGTTGACGCCGAAACTGGGCGTTGTCCAGTCGATTTCGCCGGCGACGTTCGTGGTGAGAGAGCCGTTGCCGGCATCGAAGGGGCTCCCCTTGAGGGTGTCGGCTTGAGCTGGCGCGGCGATCGAGAGGACGAGCGCGCCGACGCCGAGGAGCGCACCCCAGCGGGTGCGACGAATGAGTTTCATGGGACTGCTTTCGCGGGCATGCGAATAGCTAACCCCGGCGGTCGTGCCGCCGTGGCCGGGCCCCCAGCTGCCGAGATCGGGTCGCCGCGGGTGGCGTCGCCCTACGTCCCGCGGGTGCAACGGGCGAAGCCCCCAGCATGGTTCGGGCCGGCGCCCCTCGCCGGTCCGCTGGTCACGATTCTACGACGGATCTGTGATGCAGCTCACAATTCACAGCATGCGAATCGACCGGCGACCGGGCGTCAGTCTTTCGCGAGGTCGCCCGCGTCCATGATCCGGTACGCGTAGCCCTGCTCGGCGAGGAACCGCTGGCGCTTCGCCGCGAAGTCCTGGTCGAGGGTGTCGCGGGCCACGAGGGCGTAGAACCGCGCCGAGCGACCATCGGCCTTCGGCCGCAGGAGCCTGCCGAGCCGCTGGGCCTCCTCCTGCCGCGAGCCGAACGAACCCGAAACCTGCACGGCGACCGAGGCTTCCGGGAGGTCGATCGAGAAGTTTGCGACCTTCGAGACCACGAGCCGGTGAAGCTCGCCCGCGCGGAACGCGTCGAAGAGCCGCTGGCGTTCCTTGACGCTCGTCGAGCCCTTGATGACCGGCGCCCCGATGCGTTCGCCGATCTCGTCGAGCTGGTCGATGTACTGGCCGATCACGAGGAGCTGCTCTCCCGCGTGCCGCCGCACGAGCTGCTCGACGACGGCCGTCTTCGTCTCGCTCGATGCGCACAGGCGGTACTTGTCGGCGTCGTCCGCCATCGCGTAGGCCATGCGCTCGTCGCGGGGGAGGTCCACGCGGACTTCGACGCAGTCGGCGGGCGCGATGTAGCCCTGCGCCTCGATGTCCTTCCATGGCGCGTCGTAGCGCTTGGGTCCGATGAGCGAGAAGACCTCGCCCTCGCGACCGTCCTCGCGCACGAGCGTCGCCGTGAGCCCCAGACGACGGCGGGCCTGGAGGTCCGCGGTCATGCGGAAGATCGGCGCGGGGAGCAGATGCACCTCGTCGTAGACGATGAGGCCCCAGTCGTTCTTGTCCACGAGCTCGAGGTGCGGGTAGAGGCCGCCTCGCTTGACGGTGAGCACCTGATACGTCGCGATCGTGACGGGCCGGACCTCCTTGACGGAGCCGGAATACTCGCCGATCTCGTCCTCCGTGAGGCTCGTGCGCCGGAGCAGCTCGTCCTTCCACTGCCGCGCGGCCACCGTGTTCGTCACGAGGATGAGCGTCGTCGTCGACGACTGCGCCATGGCTGCGGCGCCCACGATCGTCTTCCCCGCGCCGCACGGGAGGACGACGACGCCGCTCCCACCGGCCCAGAAGTTCTCCGCCGCGAGGCGCTGGTAGGGGCGCAGCGCCCAGCCCTCCTCCTCGAGCGCGATGGGGTGCGGCGTGCCGTCCACGTAGCCGGCGCGGTCGTCGGCGGGCCAGCCGATCTTGAGCAGGGCCTGCTTGAGCTGCCCGCGCTCCGAGGAATGGACGACGACGGTCTCGCCGTCGATGCGCGGGCCGAGCAGGGGAGCGATCTTCTTGGCCCGCATGACCTCCTCGAGCACGGGGTAATCGTCCGTGCGCATCACGAGTCCGTGTTGGGGGTCTTTTTCCAGTCTTAGCCGCCCGTACCGGGACATCGTCTCCTCGATGTCGACGAGGAGCGAGTGGGGGACCGGGAACCGCGAATAGGTCAGGAGGGTGTCGAGGACCTTCTCGGCGTCGATTCCTGCCGCGCGCGCGTTCCACAGCCCGAGCGGAGTGATGCGGTAGGTGTGGATGTGTTCCGGGGCGCGCTCAAGCTCGGCGAACGCCGCGATCGCGTGCCGCGCCTCGGTCGCCTGCCCGTGGTCGACTTCGAGCAGGATCGTCTTGTCGCTCTGGACAATGAGCGGGCCATCCGACACTGGTTACTCCTAGCTCGCGGCACGCCACGCTGACGGGCCGCCTCGCGGGCCCGACGCGTTTGTCGGGCCGGCTCGACGCCGATCCTGCCTGGCTGATCAGGCGAGTTCGACGTCGATAATACGGTGCACGCTCAGGACGCGCTCGGTTTCCCGCTCTGGGTCGAACACGCGCACGCGCCCCGCCGAGATCGACACCGGGCGGAGCTCCTCGACGGTCGAGTTGCCGAGCGCGTCGACGATGTTCAAGCGTACCGCCCGCTTGAGACGGATGGCCTTCTGGAGCGTCTCGATGCCGAGCATGGGGGCCACCTCGTCCCCGTTGCTGCTCACCGCGGATTGGTTCCGCAGGATGTTGAGCTGCGCTTCGACGTCGTCCGGGTTCGGGACGGCGGGGCGCGGCGCAGGCGTGGGCAGGCCGGGTGCCGCGGCGCCCCGCACGCGCCGGAGCCGGACGACCGGCTCGAGGGAGGAATCGACGGCGGGCGCGTGCCCGAGTTCGCGGAGCACGGTCGCGACTTCCTGCGGGGTCGCGTTGCTCACGACGACGGACGGCGCGATCTGCGTGAAGCCGAGCTGCTGCGCGGCAGGCTCGCGGAGCAGCCCCGCGATGGTGGCCTCGTCGTCGCCCGCAACGAAGGAGCCGGCGCGGCCCACGCGGATCCTCCCGTAGCGGGACGCCGTGTCGTCGACGAGGTACGCGAGGGGCTGCGGGACGCCCGTCTCCGCGTGCTGCACGAGGAACTCGGAGATCGATGCGGCGTCCTCGCCCGCGTCGAGGGCGCGACGGAGGCTCGCCGCCGAGAAGCGGTAGATTGTCGCGGGGCCGCGCCCCTCGGCATCGGCCAGAAGCGCGAGCCGCCGCGCGAGGGCCGGCTCAAGGTAGCCCGGCGCCACGGCCGTGAGGTCGGCCTGGAGCAGGATGCGATCCACGCTCGGCGGGAGGATCTCTTCGAGAAGGGTCCGGACGCTGTCGAAGTCGCCGCGCAGCACCGCCGCCCCGACATGGGTCACGGCATCCGAGCCTGTGAAGCCGATCATCGCCGCCTCGGCGAGGACGCCCTCAAGGAGCCCGCGCAGGCGCCGGGCGAGACGGGGCTGCGCCCATTCGAACCGAGCCCGGATGTCGCCCGGCGAGACGACGCAGGCCCGGCCCTCGGGCGCGTCCGCCTCTGCGGAGAGCTCCGCCGCGACTTCGAGGATCCGGCGCCGCACGGCCGCGGCGTCGGGGCGCTGGCCTTCGCCCGCAAGCGGGGCGAGCTGCGCGCCGCCCTCCGAGGACATCGCGAGGGTGGGGACGCGGGCCGTGTCGAGCCACGACGTCGCGAGGAGGAGCCATTGGTCGGGACGGGAGAGGGCGAGCCATTCCTCGGCCGCGGTCGCTCGCCAGGTCGACGTGTCGACGTCGAGCGTGATGATGCCTGCGGCGGCCGCGAGCTCAAGGGCGAGCACGGTCTGATCGGCCTCGGCGCGCAGGCCCGACGTGAGCCGCCGCAGCTCGCGTATGCCGACGCCGCCCGCGCGCAGCGTCTCGATGGGGCGCTCGGCCGCGTCGACCGCGAGGCCGCTCACGAGGCGCAGGAGTTCGCCGATCGCGCCGAGCGCGGCGTTCCGCCGGAGCGCGACACTCGTCGTCGCCGTGGGCGGTGCCGGGGGCTCGAGCGAGAGCTCGGGCACGATTCGGCCGCCGCGCAGCGCGAGGCCTACGGGCCGGGGGAGCTCGACGTGCTCGTCGTCGATCGGCACGAGGAGGCCGTGCGAGAGCAGCCAGTCGACGGGGTTCTCCGTGCGCCGGCCGGGGCGCACGCGCGCTTCGGCGTGCGGCACCGCGCCGACGGGCCAGTTCGTGAATTTCTCGAGGACCTCGCGCGTGCGGCTCGGGGCGCCGTCGAGCGCCTCGGGCAGCCCTGCCCACCGTTCGAGCGCGTACGCAGCGGCGATGTGGTGCTCGACCTGCTGTTGCTGCGGTGTCGCGGCGGGGATCGCATTGACGATGCCCGCCGCACGCTCGGCGAAGAAGGCCGAGACCGCGGTCAGCTCGGTGTAGCAGCGGCCGAGGCCCGCGGGGTAGCTCCCGAGCACCTCGCGGACGCGGGCCACGGGCTGGTAGTAGCGGCGGCGGCTCCCCGAGGCCGAGTGGATCGAGTCCGGCGGGTCCGCGCGGTAGGTCAGGGCGAGCTGGGAGAGCTCGGCGAGGATCGAGTCGAGGGTCCCGAGCGTCGCGCTGCCCACGGCGTGCCGCAGCTCGACGGCGCTTCCGCTGCGGCCCTCGTCCTCGTCGGTCGTGAGGACGAGCGCTTCGAGGACTTCGAGCTGGGGCTTCGAGAGGGTTTCGAGCGCGCGCTGGAGGCTCAGCCTCGCGCACGCTCGCGCGGCAAGCGCCGCGAAGTCGGGGACACCCGGCGCGATGAGATCCGACCGGGCTGCAAAAAGCCGGCGGAGGGAATCGTTTCCCCGGGCGGCGAGTTCTTCGGCGAGTGCGCGGATGGACGACATGCCCTTAGCGTCTCCTCCTCTCGACATACGCCGCGACGAGGGCGGCTCCCATGAGTGCGAACGCGAGCGGCAGCCCGTAGAGGACGACGGCGGCCATCCAGCCAGGCGGCGTCTGCCCCACCGCCGCGAGCCCTATGGCGAGCGCGACCATGGCGATCGAGAAGACCGCGACGGCGGCGCCGCCCCATGAGGCAGCGCGGCGGAATGTTGGCGCCATGACACCAAACCTAACAGTGACCGGCGCGTTCGTGGTGGGTTGTTCTCCGGCGGGCGGCGTCGGGACATGTGGGAGTTGTCCGGTGGACCGTTTGAGACTAGGGTTCGGCAGGCCAGGATGGCGAGGAAGCGATGCCCCGGATGCGTGGCGGCACGGCAAGTTCCCGAGCAAAGTCGGTCACGTCGAATTTTTCAGATTGGGCAATCCGAATCTGTCGGCTGCGCTCCGACTGGAATATCGGCCCTAATCCAGCATTCCTCGAAATCAGGACTTAATGTCGTGACCGCAGTGAAATTGACGCATTGCAATCTTGCCTCGCTGGTCCGCAATGCTGCGCAACAGCTTGAGACTATGCGCGCCGCCTCCCTCATGTCAATACCTTCCATCCGGTTTGTTCTGTCGGGGAGGGGGCTCGGCGACTTCGGTCGTGGCGTGCTGGTGGGCTGCGCGGGAGTCGGCCCGGCAGGAAGGGCATGAGGGCGGGCTTGCCATGGCGGGGGTGGGCGCATGTTCGCGTGGCGGATGTGGGCCCGGCCGCATAAGGCGTGGCAGTTGGGGAAGGCCTCGTCATAGGTGGACGCTGCGACGGGGCTCGTGTCTTTTTCGAAATAGAACAAATTCAAGAATTAATCTTGTCATATCGATTCTCTGGATCTAGATTGACCTTGTCATCGGCACCGAGTTCGGGGCAAGGGGTTTCGGTGCCGTCGTTTCGCACCTTTGGGGGGCTTCCTTGGGTTTCTCTCGCGGCGATTTTCTGCGCCCTTTTTCGGCTTTCCTCCTGCCAGTTTCCCTGGCGCTCGCGGCGGTGGCGGGGCCGGCTACTCCGGTGCATGCGGGCACCCAACCTGCGGCCCCGCCGCCCGGGTCCTCGGGGCCGGCCCCGGTGACGCCTGAGTCCGCGGCGGCAGGAGGACGCAGGCTCGGACCGGGCCGTGTCTGGTTGGGGTGCCGTTTTGCGGGTCGGCTAGGATGTGCCCTTTTGGAACATCATTCGCTACAGGGGATTACGCAATGAGCTATCCGCAGCATCCGCAGGACCGGGCCTATGCGGCACCGACGCAGGGCGAGCCGCCGCTGTGGGCGCCGTTCTATGGGGCGAGCCCGGTACAGGCGATCGTGCGGTTCTTCGCCAAGTACGCAGTGTTCCACGGCCGGGCGAGCCGGGCCGAGTACTGGTGGGTGGCGCTGGCCTACGCCGTCGTCGGTTTTGTTCTCGAAGTGCTCCCATTCGTCCTCGACGGCGCGTCGCGCGGCTCCGCGGGCACGGGCTTCGCGATCGTGGGCTATGCCCTCCTGGCCCTGTTCCTCGGCACGATCGTGCCGAGCCTCTCGGTCACGGCTCGTCGTCTCCACGACGCGAACCTCAGCGGATGGCTCATGCTCCCCCTCCTCATCCCGTACCTTGGGTGCATCACCGTGCTCGTCTTCATGCTCCTGTCCCCGAACCCTGCCGGGCAGCGCTTCGACCGCCCGACCGCTCCCCGTCAGGGCGAACCGGGCATGTAGCGGAGGGCGCCACGTCAGGCTGGGGCTCCACGCCCTCGGGTTCTCGCCCTGTGATATCTGTTGGATACCATCTGACCATGGCGACCAGGACCACTGTCATCTGGGCAGTCCGTCCGCGCATCGATGAACTCAAGATCAAGAACAGGTCCTTGGCCGAGATCCGGTTTTCGAGTCGGACCAGAAGCCCACGCAGTATGCCTGCAATCTACGTAAGCAGCGCTCTCCACGGAACGATTCTCTCGGACCGCGAGCACTCATTTGGCGGCGGCCCAAGCGGCGTCCTCCGGCTACGTCCTGCCCGTCGACGCAGTCCACCAAGCGCTCATCGGCCCCCACGGATCTGGCCGGTTCCGCATTTACGGACGAACTTCAGCCAAGCAGATACCCAATATGAATGTACGGCCGCGGGCCGGCGGCAGAGTGACAGACCCCGCGTCGTGGCCTCTTTGTGGGGAGCGGGGTGGACGGACCTGGCGGAGAGCGCGCTGCCCTCGGCGGTCCGACGGGAACTGCCGTACGGGCCCGCCATCTCCCGCGGAGCCCCCTTCACACCGCGCCACGGCGACGGCGGAACACAGTAACCTAGAGGTGACGGCGCCAATACCGGCGCCCGTTTTTCTCTGCGGCGACGAACCGTTCGCTGTTACCAGACAGATTGGGGTCAGGGCAGTGCCCACAGGCAAGGTCAAGTTCTTCGACAAGGCGAAAGGCTTTGGGTTCATCGCCGGCGATGACGGCCATGAGGTCTTCCTGCCAGGCAGCGCCGTGCCTGCTGACGCCGGGGAGATCAGGACCGGAACGCGGCTCGAGTACGGTGTCGCGGAGGGCAAGCGTGGCCCGCAGGCACTTGGCGTCCACGTCCTCGAGAAGATTCCGTCGGTGTCCAAGGCCAAGCGCATGCCTGCCCGCGAACTCGCGCCGATCGTCCAGGACCTCGTGAGCGTCCTCGACGACCTCTCGGGCCAGCTCTCGAGGGGCACGTATCCCGAGAAGGCCTCGACGATTGCCGCGGCCCTGCGCCGCGTCGCGGACCAGCTCGACGCCTAGCATGAACGTCACCGTGACCTCCCACGACGGAGCCCCCCGCATGCTCCGGCCCGGCGTCCCCGTGTGGCGCGCCGGAAAGCCGGACGCGCTCCTCGCGGGCGCCGTCGACGTCGCGCGCGCCGCGCTGCTCGAAGCGGTTGACGCCGCGCAGATCGGCGCCCACGTTGCGGCGAAGAGCGAGGGCGAGCGCCTCGTGACGCACCTCTTCGAAAGCCTCCGGCCCGGTTACCGGGGGTGGCACTGGTTCGTCACCGTGGCCCGGGTCTCCCGCTCGAAGGTCGTGACGGTGAGCGAACTCGGCCTCCTGCCGAGCGAGGACTCGGTCCTCGCGCCCGAGTGGGTGCCGTGGTCAGAGCGCGTCCGCCCCGAGGACAGCGGCGAGCCGGGAGAGGAGGCCGCGGCAGAGCTCGAAGCCGCGGAGTTCGAAGAAGAGGCCGACGACGACGAAGCCGCCGGCGTGGTCGACGTCGACGAGGAAGATCTCGACGAAGATGAACTCGACGAGGACGAGCTCGACAACGATGAGCTCGCCGCGGCCGAGGAGGAGGCCGTGGAGGCCGCCGACGCCGAGGCCGCCGGAATCACCGACATCGACGACGAGATCGACTGACCCTTTCAGACCAACGTCCAGGGGTCACATAACGTGAGTCCGTAAACGTTCAAGGGTCAGGTCCTGTGGGTGTTGCACCCACGGGACCTGACCCTTGAACGGTGGCGTCAGCCGCGAAGCGCCCCGACGATGTAGTTGATGCTCTGCGTGAGCTTCGTGACGTCGTCGGGCTCGATCGCGACGAACGTCGCGATGCGGAGCTGGTTGCGGCCGAGCTTGCGGTACGGCTCGGTGTCGACGATCCCGTTGGCGCGGAGGATCTTGGCGACCTGGGCCGCGTCGATGGACTCGTCGAAGTCGATCGTCGCGATGACGTTCGAGCGCTCGGCCGGGTCCGCGACGAACGGCGTTGCGAAGTCCGAGGCCTCGGCCCACGAATAGATGCGGCTCGCGGAGTCGGCCGTGCGCTTCGCGGCCCACGCGAGGCCGCCCTGGGCGTTGAGCCACTCGACCTGGGCGTTGAGGCTCACAAGCGTCGTGAGGCTCGGCGTGTTGTAGGTCTGGTTGAGCTTTGAGTTGTCGACCGCGGTCTTGAGGTCGAGGAAGTCGGGGATCCAGCGGCCGGACGCCTTGATCTCCTCAACGCGCTCAAGCGCCGCGGGGGAGAACAGCGCAAGCCACAGGCCGCCGTCGGACGCGAAGTTCTTCTGCGGCGCGAAGTAGTAGACGTCGCTCTGGGCGACATCGACGTCGAGGCCGCCCGCGGCGCTCGTCGCGTCGATGAGCACGAGGGAGCCCTCGTCGGCGCCTTCGACGCGGCGGACGGGCGCGGCCACGCCGGTCGACGTCTCGTTCTGCGGCCAGGCGTAGACGTCGACGCCCGTCTCGGCGACCGGATCCGGGCGCGTCCCGGGGTCGGACGTGCGGATGCTCGACGGCTCGAGGAACGGCGCCTTGTCCGTCGCCTTGGCGAACTTCGAGCCGAACTCGCCGAACGAGAGGTGCTGGGCCTTCGAGCGCACGAGGCCGAATGCCGCGGCGTCCCAGAACGCGGTCGAACCGCCGACGCCGAGAATCACCTCGTAGCCGTCGGGTGCACCGAAGAACGACGTGAGGCCGTCGCGCACCGAGCCGACGAGGTTCTTGACGGGCGCCTGGCGGTGTGACGTCCCCAGGAGCGTCGAGCCGGCGGCCGCGATCGCGTCCACCTGTTCCTTGCGGACCTTCGACGGGCCCGCGCCGAAGCGGCCGTCGGCGGGGCGAAGGTCGGCGGGGATGTCAAGCTGGGTCGTTTCGCTCACTCAAGGCTCCTTGCGACGTCGAGGGCGGCGCGGTCCGCCCCAAAACAGTCTGCCGTACCGGCTCGGCGCCGTGCGAATTCGTGGAGAACGACGACAGGCAGACCCTAATCTGAGCAGTTCAAAATAAGCTAAACTGGCTGTGCGCACCGCGTCCCGTGATTTGCTGGCCGTGGAGCCCGCTGATTCGCGTCCGAGGAGCCGTTGACCGCATGACTGATCTCATCGACACCACCGAGATGTACCTCCGCACGATCCTCGAACTCGAGGAGGAGGGGATCGTGCCCCTGCGTGCGCGCATCGCGGAACGGCTCCGCCATTCGGGCCCGACCGTGTCCCAGACCGTCGCACGCATGGAGCGCGACGGCCTCGTCGTCGTCACGGGCGATCGGCACCTCGAGCTCACGGCCGCTGGCCGCAAGCGCGCGACTGAGGTCATGCGCAAGCACCGCCTCGCCGAGCGACTGCTCTCGGACGTCATCGGCCTCGACTGGGCGTACGTCCACGATGAGGCCTGCCGCTGGGAGCACGTCATGAGCGAGCGAGTCGAGCGCCGCCTCTACGAGCTGCTCGGCAAGCCCAGCGAATCGCCCTACGGCAACCCGATTCCCGGCCTCGAGGCGCTCGGCGGCGAGCCCGCCGAAGGATTCGGCGAGGGCGTCGTGACGCTCGTCGAAGCGATGCGCGAGTACGCGCCGGGTTCGCGCGTCGTCGTCTGCCGGCTCGCCGAGCCTATCCAGGTGGATCCCGAGCTTCTGGTGCAGCTCGATGAGGGCGGCATCCGACCGGGGGCGAAGATCGCCCTCGAGCGGGTCGGCGACTACATCTCCGTGCGCACGCCCAAGGTCGACGGCGCGCTTGAGCTCCCGGTCGAGGTCGCGGCGCACGTGTTCGTCTCGATCGGCTGACGACACATTCCGACCCTTCTCACACGATCGAACATCGGCTTCGCACATTTATTCCGTTCCTTGGATGAATGTGGATAGGCCACTTGCGAGACCTGTCTCACTAAAGATCACGGTAGGGTCACGAAACGGCGTCCTCCGACGTATCCTTGACAAAGCGCCGCACCTTGGCGCGGCCTCTTCCGTGCGCTGAGTCATCACTCTGCCCACGAGCCGGACAGCTAACTTCGCAGGCGGAGGAGGGAGCCTGCGAGCTTGACCGAGGCGGAACCGCTTGGGGCACCCCCGCAGACGGCCGCATGGATTTCTCTCGCCCGGGCATCGGCCGAGTCCTCGATCCCGACGTGCGACTCCAGGGCCCGTATCGTCGTCGATCACGGCAATGGGTGAGGTCGTCGACCCGGCAGGGTGGCGCTGAGCGCAAGGTCGGCATCCGCTGTAGCCCGTTCGTGATGATTTTGGCGGCGGCTGTGATCCGAATGTGACTTTTCGTTCTACGTCGGCTACGCTCGTTCTTGTTCCAACTCCAACCAAGTTGGAACATCCGGTTGGATTGCCTAGCTCTGCCACCGACCGGAATCCGTTCGCACAACCGTCTGGCAGGGGCGGGGGAACCAATTTCGGTCCTCCTCACGGAGGGCCTTGGGGTAAAGCAGCCCGGTGTTCGCACCGGGAGGCCGGATACTTCCAGTCCGAACCCGACAGCTCACCTCGCAGGCATTGGGAGAGGCTACCTCTGTGTCGTCACGCAACGTCATTGCGCGTCACCGGTCCGTGCTGGTCCGCAGCAGCTTGATTGCTGCTGTGCAGGCCGCGTCGGGTAACGCAGGCATCGTCGGCCGTCAGGCTGGCGAGCATGCCTCGGTCCTCTCCGGCGCCGTCCGCGCCCACCGCGCGGGCTCGTCACAGAAGGCGAAGTCGACCCACAACGAAAGCTCCGCCTTCTACACGCTCCGCTGACCCTGACCGAGAGGCTCGCGCGGCTTTCCCCCCAGTAGCCGCGCCCTCAACCGCGTACCGAGACCCCCATGGTGCGCGGCGACGAAAGAGAGAAACACCCGAGATGTCCACTCGCGCTGGAATCGCTCGGCACCGCGCCGAGAACACCTCCTCCATCGCCGTCATTGCCAAGGCTGTGACTGAGAACGCCAGTGGCATGGGCCGTCAGGCTGCGGTCCTTGCTGCCGCGTCCGGCCTTGTGCTCACGAGCGGCGTTGCCGCGAACGCTGCGGAAATCCCCACGCAGCGTGACGCTTCCGCCCCCACCGCCCTCGAGGTCCAGACGGCCGTCGAGACCAACGTTGCCGCCGACGCCGGTGCTCAGGTGAGCTTCGAGCGCCCCGCCGTCCAGTCGGAGGCCGCCCCCGCCCCGGTCCAGACCGTCAGCAACACGGTCCGCACCGCTTCGAGCAACACCGCCCTCGCCGCGTCCGCCCCTGCCGCCGCGAAGCCGGTGGCATCGAGCGGCATGGGTGCTGCGATCGCCGCTGCAGCGTACGCGCAGCTCGGCGTGCACCAGGACTGCACCGCCCTTGTGACGAACGCGCTCGCGGCCGTCGGCATCTACTACCACGGCTGGCCGGCCGGCTACCTGTCGCTCGGCCGTCAGGTGAGCGCAGCTGAGGCTCAGCCGGGCGACCTCGCCTACTACCAGAACGGTGGCATGGGCATGGCCCACATCGCCGTCTACGTGGGCAACGGCATGGCCGTCCACGGCGGTTGGAACGGCAGCAACACCGTTCTCTACAGCGTGAACGTCGGCTCGGGCCCCGTCTTCATCCGCGTCGGCGGCTGATCCAGCCCCGCCACGGCTTACCTGCAGCGCCCCTCCCGTTTCGGGAGGGGCGCTGCGCTTGTTTGTGCGCGACATGGCCACGGGTTGGGCGGGAGGTGGCCACGCGCCCACCCTCAGTGACGCGTGGCCAGATCTCGCCCGGTCCGGACGCGTTTCCTGAGGTGTCTCGCGGGTGAACAATCGCCTACACGTTGCGCCGGAGGGAGGCTCCGTTCGTGGAACCGCAATTCGGTTCAGTACTCTAAGAGTGTCGATCAGCCCGGCCACGCACAGGGCAGCCGGCCCTGTGCCCCTGACCGGGTGCGGCCGTGAAGAGGAACGCGCATGCGCACACTCGTCTTGAATGCCGGATACGAACCACTGGCGGTTGTCAGCTTCCGCCGGGCGCTCGTCCTTGTCCTCGCCGGGAAGGCGAGCATCGTGGTGGAAGACGACGATCCGGTCGTCGGTCCTCGTGATGTGCTCGGACGCCCGTCCGTCATCCTGCTCAACAGATACATCAGACCCCGTCGCACTCACACCGCGAGCGTCAGCAGACGCGGCGTGCTGCGCAGGGACGGGCATCAGTGCGCGTACTGCGGCAAGACGGCGCATACGATCGACCACGTCCTCCCGAAGTCCCGCGGCGGCGCGGACACGTGGGAGAACCTTGTGGCGTGCTGCCTCCGCTGCAACAACGTCAAGGGCGATCACACGCCGGCCGAGATGGGCTGGAAGCTCCGTTTCACGCCTCAGCCGCCCTTGGGGACGGTGTGGCAGATCAAGGAGCTCGAGAAGCCGGTGGCGCAGTGGAGTCCGTTCCTCGCGCCGGAGTCCGCAGCCTGAACGGAGACACGCCCGGGCGCGGGGTGCCGCGCCTCGCGTTCGACGCCGTCATCCTCGCGGGCGGGCGTTCGAGCCGACTCGGCGGCGTTCCCAAGTCATCGCTGGTGTTCGAGGGGTCCACCCTCCTTGCGCGCACGCTCGCGGCCGTCGAAGCGGCGGGGCGAGTCGTCGTCGTCGGACCTCGCGACGGCCAGCCGGCCGACCCCGCCGACGCCGCCCGAGCGGCAGGAGGCATTCGCTTCGTGCTCGAGGAACCGCGGTTCGGGGGCCCCGTCGCCGCACTCGGCGCGGGGATCGCCGCGCTTGGCGAAGGGCCGCCGACGGCGGATACGCGCCCGTGGGTCGCGGTGCTGGCCGTCGACGTGCCGCGCGCCGCGGAGGCTCTCGAGCTCCTGCGGGTCGCGGCAGCGGCGGAGCCCGGCGCCGACGCGATCGTGGCGGAGGACAACGACGGCAGGCTCCAGCCGCTGCTCGGCGTCTACCGCCGGGCTCCGCTCGAGCGTGCCCTCGTGGAACTTGCGTCACAGGGCGGGCTCGCCGACCGCCCCGTGAAGCACCTCATTGCTAGGCTGGCTGTGCAGCCCCTGCGGCTTCCCTCGGGCCTCGTTGACGATGTCGACACGTGGCCCGCAGCAGAACGCTGGGGCATTCGACGCCCGGAAGGTCCGGGAACGCCGAGCACAGCGGAGGAGCCCGAGATGTCCGAGTCAGCGCCCGAATCGGGGAACGCCGCGCAGCCGAACACCGTGCAGCCGGCCACCGCGCAGCCCGGACAGTCCGACGTCGATGCCGTCCTGCGCGCGTGGAGCGCCGAGCTTGCCGACGCCCTCGAACTCGGGGAGCTCGAGGTGGACATCGACGCCGTCCTCGGCCTCGCGGGCGTCGCCGCCCACGCCATTGTCCGACCTGCCGCGCCGCTCACGACGTTCCTCGCCGCCTACGCCGCCGGCTACGCGGCGGGAAGCGGGCAGGCGACCGAGCGGGCCGCGATGGAGTCGGCGATCGACGTCGCGCGCCGCCTCGCGAAGTCCCGCGCCCAGCAGGCTGGGACCGGGGAATGACGGGCGGCGCCCCGAGCGCGCCGCACCCCCTGCACCACTCGTGGTCGGAGGCCCGCGCGGCTGCGGCGGCGGCCGGCTCGCGGATTCCGCCGGTTCGCGTGCCCCTTGCGCGGTGCGCCGGGCGCGTGCTCGCCGAGGACGTCCTCGCGATCTCGCCCATGCCGCACTACTCGTCGTCGGCGATGGACGGCTGGGCTGTGAGCGGAACGGGGCCGTGGATCCTCGTTGAGGCGGGTGAGCCCCTTTCGGCCCATCAGGCGAGCCCCATCGTGACCGGCGGCGCGCTGCCGGGAGGCACACGGGCGGTCCTTCGCCGCGAACACGGCGAGATCGGACCGGACGACGACGGCCTTCCGCACTTGCGCTTGAGCCCCGCGGCTCCGCCAGGGGCTCCGTCCGGCGGCGCGGACATCCGTCCCGGCGGCGAGGAGGCCCAGCCCGGGGACCTCCTCCTTCCCGCGGGAACGGAACTCGGGCCCGCGCAGCTGGCCCTCGCCGCGATCGCGGGCCTCGACGACCTCCCCGTCGAGGGGCGCCCGCTCGTGCGGCTCGTCCGCACGGGCTCCGAGGTGGTTGAGTCCGGAGTGCCCGAGCCGGGCCGCGTGCGCGACGTGTTCAGCTTCCTCATCCCGCCGCTCATCGAGGGCTTCGGCGGCGTGGTCGTGGACGAGCGGAAGATCGGCGACGACGCCGAGGAATGGCGTGCCGCGCTGGCCGACGACGGCGGCACCGCAACAGGCGAACCAGACGAGCCTGGCGCGGGGCCCGGCGGCGCGCCGGCCGACGTCGTCATCACGACGGGCGGCACGGGCAAGGGGGAGTCGGACCACCTGCGCGAGATCGTCGCGGAGCTCGGCGGACGGCTCGTCGTCGACGGCGTGTCGATGCGGCCGGGTCATCCGACCGTCCTCGCAGAGCTGCCGGATGGGCGTTTCTTCGTCGGCCTCCCGGGGAACCCGCTCGCCGCCGTCATGGGGTTCCTCGCCGTCGCCGAGCCGCTGCTCGCGGCGATGTCCGGACGCGCGCCGCTCGCCGCCGTCGAACTCCCGTCAGGCGCCGCCTTCGAGCCCGAGCTCAAGCGGACGCGCCTCGTTCCGTTCCGCCGGATGTACGGCATGGCGTCCCCGGCCGGGGCGAGCGGATCGGGCATGCTGCGCGGGCTCGCGCGGGCCGACGGCGTCATGGTGATACCGCCCCACGGCGTCGAACTGGGCGAGCCCGTCGAGGCGTTTGCGCTGCCGTGGGGCCGGCCGCTCGTCGAGCCCGCCGCCGCGAAGACGGGAGCGAAGCCCAAGCGCCGCGCGGTGGGATCCAAGGAGCCCGTGGACTGGAGCGGCCTCGACGCCTGACGCCGTGGAGGCGGGCGATTCCGGGGTCGGCTCGAAATGACGGGCCGCGAGGGGCAGGATGGACCCATGAGCTGTGAGTCATACGGAACGGGCCTGGCATGAAGGACATCGACGAGGACGCCCTGCGAGTCGGCCATCCCGAGACGTCCGCGGCGGGCCTGACCGCCGTCGCCGTCGCGCTCCAGCGCGGGCTCGAGCAGGCAGGGCCCGTGCGCACGGCCCGCTCGCTCGCACGGATCAACCAGCGCGGTGGCTTCGACTGCCCCGGCTGCGCGTGGCCCGAGTCCAACGGCCACCGCAAGGCGGCGGAATTCTGCGAGAACGGGGCCAAGGCCGTTGCGGAGGAGGCGACGGTCCACACCGTGACGCCCGAATGGTGGGACGCCCACCCCATCGAATCCCTCGAGGACAAGACGGACTACTGGCTCAGCAAACAGGGCCGCATCGCAGAGCCCGTCGTGCTCCGTCCGGGCGACGACCGCTACCGCCGCATCTCGTGGGGCGACGCGTTCGAGCTCGTCGCCGAGCACGTCAACGCGTCATCGCCCGAGCGCTGCGTCTTCTACACGTCCGGCCGCACCGCGAACGAGACAGCCTTCGTGTACCAGCTCTTCGCGCGGAGCCTCGGGACCAACAACCTCCCGGACTGCTCGAACATGTGTCACGAGTCGTCCGGCTCGGCGCTGAGCCCGACGATCGGCATCGGCAAGGGCACGGTCTCGCTCGAGGACATCCACGACGCTCAGCTCGTGTTCGTCGTCGGGCAGAACCCCGGGACCAACCACCCGCGCATGCTCTCGGCGCTCAAGGAGTGCCGCGACCGCGGCGGCAAGGTCGTCGCCGTCAATCCGCTGCCCGAAGCGGGCCTCCTGCACTTCAAGGACCCCCAGACCGTGTCTGGCTACGTCGGCCAGGGCGCGACGATCTCGGACGAGTTCCTCCAGATCAAGGTCGGCGGCGACCTCGCCCTGTTCCAGGCCCTCGGCCATCTGCTGCTCGAGGAGGAGCGCCGGGCGCCGGGCACCGTCGTCGACCGCGCCTTCGTCGACACGCAGACGGAAGGGTTCGAGGCCTACGCCGAGGCCCGCGCGTCGATCGACTGGGACGAGACCGAGCGGGCCACGGGGATCGCGCGCGCTGAGATCGAGCGGACGGCGGAGCTGCTCGCGGCCTCGAAGGCGACGATCGTGTGCTGGGCCCTCGGGCTCACCCAGCAGCCGCATTCCGTGGACACGATCCGGGAGATCGTCAACGTCCTGCTCGTCCAGGGGAACTTCGGCAAGCCCGGTGCGGGCGCGTGCCCCGTGCGCGGGCATTCGAACGTGCAGGGCGACCGCACGATGGGCATCTGGGAGAAGCCCAAGGAGGAGTTCCTCGCGGCGCTCGACGCCGAGTTCGGCATCGCCTCGCCGCGAGAGCACGGACTCGACTCGACGGAGACGCTCCACGCGTTCGAGGGCGACGCCGTCGACGTCTTCGTCTCGCTCGGCGGCAACTTCGCACAGGCGAACTCGGACACCGAGGCGCTCGAGGCGGGCATGCGGCGAACGGGCCTCACGGTGCACATCTCGACGAAGCCGAACCGCTCGCACGTCGTGCACGGCCGGACGTCCCTCATCCTCCCGACGCTCGGCCGTACCGACCGCGACGACAAGCACCCATCGGGGCGGCAGTTCCTCTCGGTCGAGGACTCGATGTCCATGGTCCACTCGACGCAGGGTCGCCTCGAGCCGGTTTCGGAGCACCTCCTCGCGGAACCCGTCATCGTGGCGCGCATGGCCGCGGCGGTCCTCGGCGAGGACCACGCTGTGGACTGGAGGGCGATGGCCGAGGACTACGACGTGATCCGCGACCACATCTCCCGCGTCATCCCGGGCTTCGAGGACTTCAATCGCCGCGTGCGGCAGAGGAACGGGTTCCAGCTGCCGAACCCGCCGCGCGACACTCGCACGTTCGCGACGGACGCCGGACGCGCGCAGTTCACCGTGAGCCCGCTCGAGTACCTCGAGGCGCCCGAAGGTCACCTTGTCCTCCAGACAGTGCGGAGCCACGACCAATACAACACGACGTTCTACGGCCAGGACGACCGCTACCGCGGGATCTCCGACGGCCGGCGCGTGATCCTCGTGCACCCCGCCGACCTCGAGGCCCTCGGCTTCGCGGACCGCGAGCTCGTCGACGTCGTGAGCGTCTTCCGCGGCGAGGAGCGGCGGGCGAACCGCTTCCGCCTCGTCGGCTATCCGACCGCGCGAGGCTGCGCCGCGGCGTATTTCCCCGAGGCGAACGCGCTCGTGCACCGCGACCTCGTGGCGCGCGAGTCCAACACACCTGGCTTCAAGGCCCTCACCGTGCGCTTCGTGCCGCACGCGGACTGAACTGACGGAGGAGGCAGGCATGGGACGACTGAGCCAGCGCCGCAAGGTGCACAAGTACGTCCTCGACAGCGAGCACCCTGTGCGCCATAAGGAGGACGTGCTCGCGGTCGAGGAACCGCTGGAGATTCGGCTCGCCGGTCGTGGGGCGAGCAGCCTCTCCTACAGCGTCACGATGCGCACGCCGGGCGACGACTTCGATCTCGTCGCGGGCTTCCTCGTCTCCGAGGGCGTCGTGTGGGAGCCAGGCCAGCTCGTGTCCGAGCGGTTCTGCGGGGGAGAGGACGCCGATGGGGTGCAGACGTTCAACGTCGTGCAGGCACAGCTGCGCCCCGACGTCGCCCTCCCCGAGACGGGCCGCAACGTCTACACCTCGAGCTCATGCGGGATCTGTGGGACCGATTCGATCGAGTCCGTTCGGCGTGCGGGTCACCACAGCCCGGCCGACGACGGCGTGCGCCTTCTCCCCGAGCTCGTCGCCGGCCTGCCCGCTCGCCTGCGGGAGGCGCAGGCGCTCTTCGAGAAGACGGGCGGCGTCCACGCGGCGGGGCTCTTCAGAGTGGGCGACGGCGGGACCTCGGCCGAGCTCCTCTGCCTGCGGGAGGACGTCGGGCGGCACAATGCGGTAGACAAGGTGGTCGGCTGGGCCCTGCGCTCAGGGCTGCTGCCGCTTGCGGGGACCGTGCTGCAGGTGTCGGGGCGCGCGTCGTTCGAACTCGTGCAGAAGGCCGCAATGGCGGGGATCCCCGTACTCGCGGCCGTGAGCGCGCCCTCGAGCCTCGCCGTCGAACTCGCCGAGGAGTCCGGGGTGACCCTCGTGGGGTTCAGCCGTGGCACGGGGTTCAACGTCTACGCGGGTCAGGAACGCTTCCTCTCCTGACCCCCTGACCTTTTTGACCCAACGCGTGGCGGTGAGTGTTCGAATCGTCAGCTGTGCGACGACGTTTGGGACGCAAGCCGGCTGCGCACTGCCTCTGCATCGGCGGGGGCATCGGCCGCCGCATCGTGCTTCGCGATCGCGGCCGACGGCCCAACGCCCGTCGAAGAGCTGCTCGCGCGCATCCGGCCCCTGGCGGATGACCAGCATTTCGCGGTGCGCGAGTGGGCCTGGCTCGCGGTCCGGCCGCGGCTGGCTACTGAGCTCGGCCGGGGCGTCGGGCTGCTCCGCGCGTGGACGGCCGATCCGTCCGAACGGATCCGGCGCTCCGCGAGCGAAACCCTGCGTCCGCGCGGCGTGTGAGCCGCGCACCTGACGGAGCTCAAGCAGCACCCCGAGAAGGGACTGCCCCTCCTCGAGCCCCTGCGCTCCGACACGTCCCGCTACGCCCAGGACTCCGTCGCGAACTGGATCAACGACGTCGCCCCGACGCGCCCCGACTGGGTTCTGGCCCTCTGCGACCGCTGGATCGCCGAAAGCCCTACGGCACAGACGCAGCGCATCGTGACGCGGGCGCGGCGAAACCTGGACCAAGGCGCACCCACCGAACAATCGAGCCTCAGTGCCGGCCGTCTCCGTGCCGGACCCGAGGTGTAGGCTGGGCCGCCCTGGCTGATCCCCCGATCAGTGGTGCGAATGATGACGGCCCATCAAGGCCCACCCCCGGTCTTGATGGGCCCTCGCGCGAACAAGGGGCAAATCGGACCCTGGTCACAACTGTGCGTATCGCACGGCGACCGTGATTCGTCTCGGCAGGACGGCCAGGACGGATGCGGCCAAGCTCCGCGCGTGGGCCTCGATCATCTCCGGGTCCCGGGTCGACATCGAGAGCTCGAGCTCCGGGATCGTCACCTCCCACCAGTCGCCCTCGTGCACTACGACGGCGTGCACTGCGTCCGGCCGCGACCGCCGACCGGTCGGCTTTCCATGGATGTCCACGAGCCCCGCTCTCGCAGGGGCCGATGCTGTCGCCGCGCGCCAACGCGCCCGGTCTGGCCCCAGTGGAATGTCACGATACCTCCCCGTCCCGGAACAACCGTGCGAACTCCTGGCCGATCTCTGCTGCTCCGGACGTACCCATGGAGGAGGGCATCCGAAGCTCCGTGAGGGTGCAGCGGCCGCCCGCGCATCTCGGCGGGCGGTGTTGTGACGGTTGGCGGTTCGGGTGACATACATGGGTATGGACAGCAGCACGGGGGCGCCGATGACAGGCCAGCGAACGGGCCCGGACGCCGACGTGCGGTCTTCGGCAGGGCGGCACAGCAAAGTGATGCCGACCTGCTGGGGGCGATCGGGTACCGCCATCAGGCCGCGTTAGCCGAAGCCTACGACCGGCACATACGCCCGGTTGTCTGGCTCGCGAATGCCGGTGCCGGCCCTTCTGGTCGACAACGCGATCCACGAGCGGCCCGAGCCGCGCGAAGATCGCACCGACCGTCCCGGCGATGATGACCGCGGAGACACCAAGGAAGCCCAGACGTCGGCCGGCCTGAAGCGGTCGACGACCCCGACGCGCTTCTTCCTGTGCGAGATGATCGCCGCACCGGGTGACGGTGAACCCCGCGCTAACGAGCCGTCGAAGCTGAATCCGATGTACTCCGACACGCCACCCGGCACCGAACGTTAGGGTAACTTCACAAAGCTACCGAGACTCTCCCAGGTTTTATTCTCATTGTTGAGCACGGTTGTGACAGCGCCCGTACCCTTTGCCTCCCTGAGGCCGTATTGAAAGCCGGATATCGAATACTCGCTTAGTGTGCCGTCTTTGGCAGACTGCGGGATAAGGAAAACAACATATTCCTTACCGACTTCAATGTCGATGTCGTCAATGAACTTTTCATGGACGTATTTCTTGGCCGTCGGCTTCTGGCCTCCGTTCCGGTTCAGCATCTTATCCCTTTGGCTCTGATTGAGACTGCTCCAGTAATCATCAAAGGTTACGATTCCACCGAGCCGTGAATAGTTCAGCTGATCACCAGAGTTTATCGACCCCTTGTAGACTTCACGGATCGTCATCCTTCCGACCGTCTGGGGGAAGACGTATTGGTTGGAGATCGGACTGTAAGTCCGCCCACCATCGATTGAGTCGATGTGTGCGCGCGCCACGATGGGATACTTTTTGTATCCGTAATACGGGTCCTTCGCATCCCAAAGGAAGTCAACGTCGCCACCCGCGTTTTCAATCTCGCCGTTTGGAATGCCGGCGTACGCATCGTGGGAACTGCTTCCAGCGGCCTGCCCGACCCACTGGCTTGACTCATGATCTGCCGACCGCGTCGTATCGGATGCACAAGAAGATAACCCGACAAGAAGCAACAAGGCCGTGACCATGGCCCCCACATTCAGCCTGTTCATACTGTAAACCTCCCCGAAAGATGAATTGTCAAGGAACCACATTCAAGGCTGGGTCCGTTCCGCATGGACTTTCGCCCGCAATCCCTACCCCACTTAGTACAGGTAAAGTATGGAATCGTTATCAACCTGCTGGACCCTTTGCACGACCCTGCCATATGAGGTCTGGCACATGATGCTGTAAGGGTTGCTATTGTAGTGAGCCAACCCCAGGGCGTGGCCAACTTCATGGATTGTCGTCCCCAAGGCCATGTCATTGCTGATACTCGGCGAGCTGTAGACGTCATTATTTATGTGCACCTCCGCGTAATACCAGTCCGACAGTGTCGGGTCGAGAGGTGCGCCAGTGCTGGAGAAGAATGTCGTCCAGGCTATGATCGTCATTCCTCCGCCGAAATATGCATCGTTATTCGAATGAAAATCGAGATTTGAGCCAACATTGCTGCTGACATAATTCACATAGATCGGATTGGACCAGCCCGGGTACATCCAATTGTTCGTCGCATTCGTGATGTACCATTGCCAGTTCCCGGCACCCGAGGAGTAGTTTATCCATGCAACGACATTTCCCACCCCGTTCTGGTATCTGTGCCCGAACACTGGGGTCATGGCATGTGCGCTCGTCGCGGGGACCAGCGCTAGCACTGCGGCGGTCAGAAATGCGAAAAGGAGTCGTCTCAATTTTTGGGTCACGATTTCCCCCTGGCTGATTCGAGTTGGTCTGTTCGGATTTTCTGGGAATTTGTGGCTTCTCGTCTGTGTGCTCGACCAATTTCATGTACGGGAGTGCAGAACGAGACCACCTTGAAGACGGTTTGCGCCGAAAACTCATCGGCTTGGCCGCCTGGCCTCTAGGGGCAGCGGATTTTGTCGCAAGGCCCGGGGTGGCTACCGCCAGTCAGCCCGGCCGTGCCCTGCGAGGCGGAGTGGAACAAGGCGGCAAAAGGGCGCACGAAATCGCCCCGCGGGACAACCGCATGACAGACTCCAAAAGGTGCGAAGCCGGCGAAACACCATCCCCTGGCGCCCCAATCGCGGCTAGTGATGCCTGCACCTTAACCCCGCAGCACTATCTGCACAAGAGGTCTCTCGAATATCCGCGAAAAGCCTGTGACAATGTAGACATCCGCTTGGCCGCATTTGTCGCTTCCGCGACAAGGATGCGGGCAAGTTGGTGGAATGTGTAGCAATGCTGGCCCTCCGAGACCCCGAATCATGGTGTATGAAATACCGTTTTCAGGGTTGCGTCGCTCTGAATGGAAGCAGGCGCGCCGCACCGTCGGGGAACCGAAAGACCGGCCACGCACCGGACGGGGCGACCAGCGCAGCGAAGCCTAAACATCGGACCCGCGTCCCGTCGGACCTAGCGGCACAGGAGCACCACGTCACCCCTACCGGGGCCGCGGCCGCGCACTGTTTCTCGTGGGTCTTTGCGAACGGCGAGCACCCCGGGCTGGAATGTGCGGACCCCTGGGGTTCCCCGCACTCGCGATCGGAGATCCAGCGCTTGCACCCATAGACGCCTGGCGCTCCTTTGCCTCCCCACAGAGGGTCCTGGCATCGAAGGCCGCCTTTAGCGCGTAGCGCCGACGATACGCCACGCCTCCAGCAAACCAGCCCCGATGGAAAGCTGCGGCTAGGCGGCTAGGGCAGCTTGACTAGGCTACTGAGACTCTCCCAGATTTTGGTCTCATTGTTGAGCACGGTCGTCTCCGCGCCGGATCCTTTCGCTTCTCTGAGACCATACTGATACCCGGATATCGAATATTCGTGGAGTGTTCCGTCTTTGGAGGTCTGCGGGAGGAGGAATACGATGTAGTCTTTGCCGACTTCAATGTCGATGTCGTCAGTGAATCTTTCTTGGACATACTTCTTGTCAGTCGGCTTCTGTCCGCTGTTCAGGCCGAGGATCTTGTCTCTCTGCGCCTGATTGAGGCTGTTCCAGTACTCGTCGTAGGTCACGGTTCCGCCGGCGCGCGAGTAGTCAAGCAAGTCACCGGGCTTTAGGGCTCCTTTGTACACTTCGCGGATCGTCATCTTCCCGATGGTCTGCGGGAATACGTATTGCCCCGAGATTGGACTGAAGGTCCGTCCGCCGTCGATCGAGTCGATGTGCGCGCGGACCACGATGGGGTACTTGTTGTATCCGTAATACGGGTCGCCCGCGTTCCAGAGGACGTCGGCGTCGGCTTCCATGTGCTGAATTTGGTCACTCGGGATGCTGGCGTATGCATCATAAGCATTGGCAGACGTGGCGCCCCTGCTCGCAGCCCCGGTGCTGATGGCACCAGGGACAGCTTCGTGCGGTGTGAGGACGAGAACGATCGCCACGACTGTGCCGCCGCCCATGACCATCGCGGCGGCGACAGCCCAAGCAGTAATCCGACGGCCGCGGCGAGGCGCGGGGCGGGCGGCGACGGACTCGAGCAGGCGGGCGCGGTTGCGGGCAATCTCCGGCCCGGTGGGGACCGGCGGGTCGGGAACAGGACTCATGGCGGGCCGTCCTTTCAGTCCCCGCCGAACCGGCGGCGGAGGCCGGCCCTGAGGCGGGAGAGTCGATTGCGGATTGTGGAGGTGCTCACACCGAGCCGGCCGGCGGCATCCTCGTAGGACATCTCTTCGTGGATGCAAAGCCTGTAGATCTGCGCGTCCAGATCCCCCAGATGCGCCACGTGCTCTTCGATCGCAGCCAGAAGGTGCCTGCGCAGGGCCGCTGCCTCGACATCGGCCCCGGCCGGCATGGTGTCCTCGATCTCCTCGTGGACGTGACGGGCCTCTTTGCGCAGCAGTGAGCGCGAGTGCTGCCGGCACACTCCGATCAGCCAAGGAAGGAGCGAGTTGCCTACGAGATGGATCCGCTCTGCCTTGTTCCACAGGGTCAGGAATGTGGACTGGATTGCATCGTCGACGAGGTGCGCTGGCAGGATCGAGTGCGCGAACCAGCCCACGGGCCGGATGTGGCGGTCGTACGCCTCGGCGAGTGCTGACTCGTGCCGGAGGACGATCCGCTCCAGCAAGGCGGCGTCGTCCGTCGCCCCCAGTCGACCTGGCGCGTCAGCGTGTGCGCCCGTTCGCTGGCGTGTCCTCGACGCTCCGGCTCTGGTGTCCACACTCTTTAATGTCGCCGATCGGGCCCTCCGTCTCAATGAGACCCCGCCTATCGTCGCGAGATCCGGACTTCCGGCTGTGCCTGTGAGATCCGGCAGTGTTTATCACTGACTTTCAGGAGCACCTCGACGCGGCAAAGTTCGCGGTCTCGATCCCGCCCTTGACCTCGCCCGTTGCCTTGTCGAGTCGCTCGAGCACCATCGGTCCGTGAAGAACAGTTCAGAAGCCGCTACAGGCTTCCATTGGATCCGCAAGGCCTACGAACCGGTAAAGGGACATACGGCAACATCCTTCGTGACCCGCCATCAGGACGTCCAGGCCACCCACACACAAGGCACCAACGGTAGCTGGGCCGTCACGCGCTTCGCGGACCCGAACGATCTTGCACACGACATGCACGTCGACATCGTCACCTACGAACCTGGCGCCTCCATCCCCTTCGCGGGGACCCGGCAATGGAACACGGAATGTTCGTCCTCGAAGGCAATGGGATCTACCTGCTCTACATCGACGCCAACCGCCAGATCCGACTTACCTGAGCGACCTCGGCCCCGGGGATGGCCTGGGCGACGGCGACGGGCAGGGCGCCCGTGGTTGCGGGTTGGTTCATGACCATCAGCACCTCTGGGAAGGCAAGGTCTGGCAATCGCTTCCCGTCTCTCATACGGAGGAGTAACTTGGTGGAACATTAATCAACCGATTTGATCGATCGGAGCATCCGTGCACGACGACCGCCTCATCACCGAGGCCCGCATCGACCGGTTCGTCCGGGATCGCCTAGAACCTGCCGTCTATCGGCGCACCGTGCGTCTCGCCGTCGAACGCTGGGACGCGCCCGGGGAACCCGTGCCCGCCGCCGAGGCCCTCGGCCAGGAGTACGCGCGGGCGACCGAGGGCGATGCGTGGGGACCCGCATGGGGGACCACATGGCTCAGGCTCTCGGGCGAGGTCCCCACGGGATGGGGCGATGACGGCTTCGCGGTCGAGGCGGTCATCGATCTCGGCTTCACCGGCCAGCTCCCCGGATTCCAGTGCGAGGGCCAAGCCTGGACGGCGGACGGCGTTCCGATCAAGGCCGTCAACCCGCGCAACCGCTACATTCCGCTCGCGGCCCTCGGAGGGGGCCCCGCCGTCGTCTTCTACCTCGAGGCCGCCGCGAATCCGGACATGACGCAGGGATGGCAGTTCATCCCCACGAGAGAGGGCGATCCGGCCACCGCAAGCCGCGAACCGCTGTATCGCCTAGGCCCGATGGTGCTCGGCGAGCGCAACGTCGAGGCGTGGGAACTCCTCCAGGACGTCATCAGCCTTCGTGGCCTCATGCACGAACTGCCCATGGACAGGCCTCGCCGCTACGACATCCTCCGGGCGCTCGAGCGCCTTTGCGACGCCGTCGACCCCGATGACGTGCTCGGAACGATCGGCGCCGGCCGGGAAGCACTCAAGGCCGCGCTCGTGGCCCCCGCAAACGCCAGTGCGCTCCGACTCGTGGCCACCGGCCACGCCCACATCGACTCCGCGTGGCTGTGGCCCGTGCGTGAGACGGTGCGGAAGTGCGCCCGGACGTTCTCCAACGTCGTCTCTCTCATGGACGAGGATCCGGCACTCACCTTCTCGTGTTCGTCGGCCCAGCAGCTCGCCTGGATCCAGGCCGGGTACCCCGAGCTGTTCGAACGCATCAAGGAGAAGGTCGCGGAGGGCCGTTTCATTCCGGTCGGCGGGATGTGGGTCGAGGCGGACGGGAATATGCCCGGGAGCGAAGCTATGGCCCGCCAGTTCGTCGAGGGCAAGCGCTTCTTCCTCGAGGAGCTCGGCGTCGAGTGCGAGGAGTGCTGGCTGCCGGATTCCTTCGGCTACTCGGCCGCGCTGCCGCAGATCGTGCGGGCCGCGGGGGAGCGCTACTTCTTGACGCAGAAGACGTCGTGGAACCAGACGAACCGGATACCCCACCACAGCTTCCTGTGGGAGGGCCTCGACGGGACCCGGGTCTTCACGCACTTCCCGCCCGGTGACAGCTACAACTCGGAGCTCACCGCCGCCGAGCTCGCCTACGCGGAGAAGAACTTCCGCGAGAAGGGCCGCTCGAGCCTCGGCCTCGTGCCGTTCGGCTATGGCGACGGCGGTGGGGGCCCCACCCGGGAGATGCTCGCCGCGGCCCACCGGGCGCGGGACCTCGAGGGGTCTCCGCGCGTCGAGCTCGGCGTTCCGCGCGAGTTCTTCGCCGCCGCGGAGGCCGAGTACGTCGATCCGCCCGTCTGGGCGGGGGAGATGTACCTCGAGAAGCACCGCGGAACGTACACGTCGCAGGCGCGCACGAAGCGCGGCAACCGGCGCTGCGAGCACCTCCTCCGCGAGGCCGAGCTGTGGTGCGCGACGGCGACGGTCCGCGAGGGGGTGCCGTATCCGGCGGCGGAGCTCAAGCGGCTCTGGCGCGTCGTGCTCCTTCAGCAGTTCCACGACATCCTGCCCGGAAGCTCGATCGCGTGGGTGCACCGCGATGCCGAGCGCAACTACGAGGCCGTCGCGCGCGAGCTCGAGGAGATCATCGCGCGGGCCGTGGGTGCGGTGGTCGGCCGCGGCGAAACTGAGCTCGTGCTCAATGCCGCGCCCCACGCGCGGGCGGGGGTGCCCGCTCTCGGGGTTGGCGCCGTCGTCCGTCCCGCGCGGCCCGCGGCGCTCGCCGAGCTTCGCGGGCTGGACGACGGCGCGGCCCGTCGTTGGGTCCTCGACAACGGCCTTGTGCGGGCCGAGATCGACGCGCGGGGCCTCATCGTCTCGCTCCGGGACGTCGCGAGCGGGCGGGAGGCGATCGCCCCGGGCGCGGCCGGGAACCTGCTCGAGCTCCACCGTGACACGCCGAACGAGTGGGACTCGTGGGACCTCGATCCGTTCTATCGCCGGAACGTCACGCAGCTCACGGATGCCGTGTCCGTCGGGGCTGTTGCTGACCCCGAGGGTGGTGCCGCGGTGGAGGTGCGTCGTGAGTTCGGCGCCTCGGCGGTCACGCAGCGGCTCGTCCTGGCCCGGGGCGCGGAGTCGCTCCGGATCGAGACCGCCGTCGACTGGCACGAGCGCGAGAAGCTTCTCAAGCTCGGGTTCCCCCTCGACGTCCGCGCCGAACGGTCGGCGTCCGAGATCCAGTTCGGCCACGTCTTCCGGCCGATCGCGACCAACACCTCGTGGGATTGGGCCCGCTTCGAGACGTGCGCCCACCGATGGATCCATGTGGGGGAGGGGTCCTACGGCGTCGCGGTGTCCAACTCGTCGACCTATGGGCACGACGTCACCCGGGCGGTACGCCCCGATGGAGGCACGACGACGACGCTGCGGCTTTCGCTGCTCAAGGCACCTCTGTACCCGGATCCAGAGACGGATCAGGGGCGGCACGAGTTCGTGGTCACCGTGCGCCCCGGCGCGGCGATTGCCGACGCGGTCGAGGAGGGATACCGGACGAACCTGGAGCCCCGCGTCGTGCGCGGTGCCCGCGAATCAAAGCCGCTTGTCGTCGTCAGCAATCCCGCGGTCGTTGTCGAGGCCGTCAAGCTCGCGGAGGACGGCTCGGGGGATATCGTCGTGCGGCTCTACGAATCTCTCGGCGAGCGCGCCTCGGTGGCCGTGTCGCCGGAGTTCGCCGTGGTGGGGGTCGAGGCCGTGGACCTGCTCGAAAGGCCGCTCGCGCCGGCGGACGCTTCGGTGGGTGCTGAGATCGAGCTCGGAGCCGGCGGGACGGCGTTGATGGTGCTCCGGCCTTTCCAGCTTGTCACCCTGCGCTTCCGCCGCGGAGGTGACAGGGCCTTCGGGTAGCCGCTGACATGGCTGAGTGGTGGTCGCCCGGAGGCCACCACCACTCATCCCCCCAATGAAGAACCGCCCATCCCCCTGACAGGTCGTTTCACACATTCGTGATTCTGGCACGGGCTAATGAAAATGTGAACCTATTCCTCTAGTGTATGGACTTTTTACGCCTTAGGGATGAGTGCCTCTCATCCCTAAGGCGGACTACGAGCGACGACGCCCACACGAGGGTGAGCCCCGCGAACACGAGCAGGATGGTTCCGTAGTTGAGGACCTGTGCCATGGCAAGCGCCGCGGGTGGGAGGACCGTGATGATATTCGTGGCGGCGAGCAGCACGTAGCCGGCCCCGAGCAGTCCCGCGGCGATGCGGAGCGAGGGGCGTCCGCGAGAGGCCGCCGCCTTCGAGAGAGCGGGCAGGAGCACGACGCCCGTGAAGGTCGGGTACAGCCGGCCGACCGTCCCGTACACGGCGGTCCACCAATCGTTCTGGCCTGCGAACCCGACTTGGGACGGGGCTGGGCCCGCGAGGACGAACGAGGCCATGAGCAGCGCCGAACACGCCGCGAGGGCGCCGAGGCCCCACGGCCCCGTGAGGATCTTCGTGGCGCGGTGGGCACCGAAGGCCGCTGCGACGCGCAGGGCGAGCAGCAGGGCCAGGCCGAAGAGGGTGAACCGGATGACGAGGTTGGCGAAATTCTTGCCGCCGAGCAGCTCGTCAAGCGCGAGATAGGGCCCCTGGATGCTCAGCAGGACGGCGATCGCCATGAGCGCGAAGAGTACGAACAGGGCTCGGCTACGTCCTCGGATCGCGGCCGGCAGCCGCGTCGCCGCGAGCAGAGCGGCGATGGCAAAGGTGGCCCAAGCAAGCCACATCATGCGAGGTGGTCCCAGGCCCTCTGGGCCGCGCGGTCATCGTGTTCTTGGCGCTTGAGCGCCCGGGCGAGGGTCGCGAGCCGCTCGGAGGCGAGGAACGCGAGCTCGGCATCGCTCAGGCGTTCGAGCGCGTCCTCGACGGCCGTGGACGGCCAGCCGGCCTCGGCCGCGGTCACGAGGCCGGTCACGACGAGTCCGTTCCGCAGTCCGACTCCTGCCTCGCGCGCCGTGCGGACCGCGAGCTCCGGCGCGAGCCGATTCGCGCTGAGCTGGGCGGAATAGTTCTGGGGCGCGATCCCGGCCGCCGCGCTCACGCGCTGGCGGAGCTCGCCGTCGTCGATGGCCTCGACCCACTGCCGGACCGCCGAGCCCTCGTCGCCCGCCGCGGCGGCCGCGTGCCGGGGGCCGCCGCCGACCCGCGCAAGGAGCTCGGCGAGCAGGCGCGCCGTGGGCGTCTGGCTGAGCACCTCGGCATCGGTCGGTGGGGCGATGCTTGCTGCGAGCTCGTGGTAGGGCTCGAATTCGGCGAGGCCGAGGACGGGATTGCGGCCGTAGGCACGGGCGACGGCGACGACGGTCGCCTCAGCGACCTTGCCCCGCACGAGCTGCTGGGCGAGCGTACTGCGCTTGACGCCCGAGAGGCGGCACACGTCCGCGGTGCTTGCCCCGGGGGCCACTTGGCCGATCCAGCGCTGGAAGGCGACCGCTGAGACGGACATTCGGTACCTTCCTCTCTCGGGGCGTTGCGGCGGGCTTTCGGCGTGTCGAACGCCTTGATTTTACGACCCGAGCACAGTGGTCTATGCTTTTCGTAAGCCCGCTGGCTCGCGCACCCCCCAATCGCGAGCCAGCGGGCGTTTCACGTTCCCGGCCTTTTCCCGCGGACCCCAATGCGCCCCAAGGCGTCAGCCCACGGTGAACCCCGTCCGGAATTGTCGGACCCCGCGCCTACCCTTACTGGTACGGAAGGCGGTGTGCACGCATGAGCATGGACAGGGCTGCATGGGGCTACATGCACGCGATGGGGAAAGCCAAGGAAGGGGCGAACCCCTTCAACCGGGCCACCCTCAAGCGGGTCCTCGCGTTCGCAAAGCCCTACCGATGGCGGCTCCTCGTCTTCGTGCTCGTCTCGATCCTCGGCGCCATCACGTCGGTCGCGACCCCGGTCCTCGCGGGCCAGGTGGTCGACGCGATCGTGGCCAGGTCAGGCCTCGGGCCGGTCGCGTTCCTCGCGGTGCTTATTGCGCTCCTCGCGATCGCCGACGCCGGCATCAGCCTCCTCGCCCGATGGCAATCATCGGTCATCGGAGAGGGCGTGATCCTCGACCTCCGCCGCGCGGTGTTCGACCACGTGCAGAAGATGCCTATCGCGTTCTTCATGCGCACGCGCACGGGCGCCCTCGTGAGCCGCCTCAACAACGACGTCATTGGCGCACAGTCCGCCTTTGCCGGGACGCTGAGCGGGATCGTGAGCAACAGCGTTTCGCTCATCCTGACCGTGGCCGTCATGGTGCAGAAGTCCTGGCTCGTGACCCTCCTCTCGCTGCTCCTCCTGCCGCTGTTCCTGCTCCCCGCACGCCGCATGGGCCTCAGGATCGCGGACATGCGGCGCGAGGCCGCGGCCTACAACGCTGCCATGGGGAACCAGATGACCGAGCGCTTCTCCGCCCCGGGCGCGACGCTCATCAAGCTCTTCGGGCGCCCCGACGACGAGTCGTCGGAATTCGCGCTCAAGGCCAAGGCCGTGCGGGACATCGGCGTGCGGAGCGCCGTCCTTGCGTTCGCGTTCCTCACGTCGCTCACGCTCGTCTCCTCCCTGGCGCTCGCGGTCGTCTACGGCGTCGGCGGGTGGCTTGCGGTGAGCGGCTCCATGGCAGCGGGCGACGTCGTCGTCCTCGCTCTCCTGCTCACCAAGCTCTACGCGCCCATCACCTCGCTCTCGAACGCGCGCGTCGACATCATGAGCGCGCTCGTGAGCTTCGAGCGGGTCTTCGAGGTTCTCGACCTCGTGCCGCTCATCCGGCAGAAGGACGACGCGCGGCCGCTTCCGGGCGGGCCCGTCGCGGTCGAGTTCGACAACGTGCGCTTCTCGTACCCGTCCGCGGAGAAGGTCTCGCTCGCGTCCCTCGAGGAAGTCGCCGTGCTCGACGCGCGCGGCGGGGAAGAGGTCCTGCACGGGCTCACCTTCCGCGTCGAGCCGGGCCAGACCGTCGCGCTCGTCGGCTCCTCGGGAGCAGGCAAGTCGACGACTGCGCAGCTCATCGCGAGGCTCTACGACGTCGATTCGGGGTCCGTGCGCATCGGCGGCACCGACGTGCGGGACACGACGTTCGACTCGCTCCGCTCGGCGGTGGGGATGGTCACCCAAGACGGGCATCTGTTCCACGAATCGATCGGGTCCAATCTCCGGCTGGCCCGCCCTGGCGCGAGCGACGACGAGCTATGGGACGCGCTCCGGCGCGCGCGCCTCGAGCCCATGGTCCGCGCGCTTCCCGATGGCCTCGAGACCGTGGTGGGGGAGCGGGGCTACCGGCTGTCCGGGGGCGAGCGCCAGCGTCTCACCATCGCCCGCCTGCTCCTGGCCCAGCCGCGCGTCGTCATCCTCGATGAGGCCACGGCGTCGCTCGACTCGACGAACGAGGCAGCGGTGCAGGCCGCGCTCGCCGAAGCGCTCGAGGGCCGCACGGCGCTCGTCATCGCGCACCGCCTCTCGACGGTCCGGGCCGCGGACCAGATCCTCGTCGTCGAGGGCGGTCAGATCGTCGAGCAGGGAACCCATATCAACCTGCTCGCGGCTGGTGGGCGGTATGCCGAGCTCTACAACACGCAGTTCGCCGAGGCCGTCGCTGTGGCCGAGGACGCCGGGGCCGATCTCGCGAGCTGAGCGGCCGCGCCGGCGGGATGGCGCCTGGCTGAGGCACTCGGGCTGCGCCGCCGGCGCTGAGGCACTCGGGCCAGGCGAGGACCCCGCGGCGGCTAGGCTCGAGGGGTGACTCACCGCATTGTCGTCTCAGCCGTCTGCGTCTTCTCGCCCGATGGCCGGCTCCTCACTGTGCGCAAGCGCGGGACCGAGCGGTTCATGCATCCCGGCGGGAAGCCTGAGCCCGGGGAGACGGCCGCTGAGGCCGCGAGCCGCGAGCTCGCCGAGGAGGTCGGCATCCGCGTCGCGGCCGGCGATCTCGAGCTCGTGGGGTTCTGGGTCGCGCGGGCCGCGAACGAGGCGGGCACCGACATCGACGCAACCGTCTTCAGCGCGCCCGGCGTGCACGATCCGGCCGAGATCACCGCGTCCGCGGAGATCGCAGAACTCCGGTGGCTCGATCTCGACGCCGAACTGCCCGGCGACCTCGCGCCGCTCCTCACGGACCACGTGATCCCGGCGCTCGAGGCGGCGCGACACTCGTAGCGACTCTCAGGGAACTCCCAGTTCCCCGCCGTAGCTGGGAACTCCATGGGAGTTCCTCAAACGCGAGATGAACCCTCAGGAACATCCGTCGTTTTGCCACTTACCGTTGGGTAACTTGGTTGAGCGTGACAATCCCCCGCCGCAATTTCCTCTCGGCATCGGCGCTGGCCGCGGTCGGCGCTGCCGCACTCCCGGGTGCCGTGCCGCAGACTCACGCCCGCAGCGCCGTCCCGTCAGCACTGCCCAACCCCGCCAGCTCGGGAATCGACCACATCGTCGTCGTGATGATGGAGAACCGTTCGTTCGACCACTTCCTCGGATGGCTCCCCGGGGCCAATGGGAAGCAAGACGGCTTCACGTTCATCGACCGCTACGGCATCCCGCACGGGACGCACCACCTGTCGGACTACCAAGGCTGCAGCCATCCCGACCCGGACCACTCCTACGAGGGCGGCCTGATCGCGTTCAACAACGGCAAGTGCGACGGATGGCTCCGTGCAGGCGACAACGACGACTTCGCCGTCGGGTACTACACGTCCTCGGATCTCGCGTTCTGGGCGCAGGCTGCCCCCGCGTGGACGGTGTGTGACAACTACTTCGCCGCCGTCATGGCGGAGACGTACCCGAACCGCTTCTACCAGCACGCCGCCCAGACCGATCGAATCCACAACTCGAGCGTCAACGCTACGATTCCGACGATCTGGGACCGCCTCGCGGCCGCGGGCGTGAGCGGCAAGTATTACTACTCGGACGTGCCGTTCATTGCCCTGTGGGGCACGAAGTACATGCCCATCTCGGCCCCGTACGCGACGTTCCTGAGCGACTGCGCCGCGGGCACGCTGCCCTCCGTGAGCTTCGTGGACCCGCGGTTCGTCGAGGAGGGCACGGGCACGTCCGGCGACGACCACCCGCATGCCGACGTGCGCTCGGGCGAGCTCTTCCTCAACGAGATCTACAGCGCCGTCACGAAGTCCCCCGCCTGGTCGAAGACGCTGCTCATCATCAACTTCGACGAGTGGGGCGGCTTCTACGACCACGTCGCGCCGGCAACGGCTCCCGACGTGAGCCAGACGACGTCGCGACGGGGCTTCCGCGTCCCCGCCATGCTCGTCTCGCCGTACGCACGGCGCGGTGCCGTGGCGTCGGGTCTGTATGACCACACGTCCATCCTCAAGGCGATCGAGTGGCGCTGGAACCTTCCTGCGCTCACGCCGCGTGATGCGAACGCCACCAACATCGCCGAAGTCCTCGACTTCTCGAGCGCCCCGAACCTTTCCGCCCCGACGTTCCTCGTCCCGACGTACGTTGCGGGCGCGGCGTGCACGCCCCTCCCGGGCGGCGACCCCGAGGACGAATGGCACCCGCTCAAGAACCGCGCGATCGCGGAAGGATGGAAGCTCTCATGATCCGCACCAAGCTCGCCGCAGCCTTCCGCCGTCGGCCCATCGCGATCCTTCTCGCCGCCATAGCCGCGGCCGCCCTCGTGGCCACGCTGTTTGTCCGTACCAGCTCTGGAAAGGCCGAGGCGGACGATCCCGCCGTGAACTACCTTCCGTCGAGCGCGCACGTCTTCGTGATCCAGCTCGAGAACAAGAGCTATGACGGCACGTTTGGCCCGAACTCGCCAGCTCCCTACCTCTCGCAGACGCTGCGCCAGCAGGGAGTCCTGCTCAACAACTACTACGGGATCGGGCACAACTCACTCGACAACTACCTCGCACAGATCTCGGGGCAGGGACCGAACTCCGCGACCCAGGGTGACTGCCCGGTCTACACCCCGTTCGTCCAGACGGGGACCGCGATGCTGGGCCAGGCCATCGGAGCCGGCTGCGTGTACCCCTCCAACGTCACAACCCTCGCGGACCAGCTCACGGGAGCAGGCTTCACGTGGAAGGGCTACATGGAGGACATGGGCACGCCGTGCAACCACCCGGCGATCGGCGCAGCCGACCCGACCATGACGGCCCACGTGGGCTACCAATACGCAACCCGGCACAACCCGTTCGTCTACTTCCAGAGCATCACGGGCTCGCCTTCGTGCGCTGCGAACGACGTCGACCTGTCCGCCCTCAAGGGCAACCTCGCCTCGGCCGCGACAACGGCGAACTTCAACTTCATCGTTCCGAACCTGTGCAACGACGGCCACGATGCGCCGTGCGTCGACGGGCAGCCCGGCGGGCTCAAGTCCGCGGACGCGTGGCTCAAACAGTGGGTTCCCGTCATCATGAACTCGCCCGCGTTCCAGCAGGACGGCATCCTCATGATCACCTTCGACGAGTCGGACGGACCGCAGGCGGATTCCTCGGCCTGCTGCGGCGAGGGCCCTGGCCCGAACGCTGCGCAGCCTGGCCTCACGGGCCCCGGCGGTGGCAGGACCGGCGCGCTCATGGTCTCGCCCTTCGTGGCTCCGAACACGTGGTCTACCACGTCCTACAACCACTACAGCTTCCTCGCGAGCATGGAGGAGCTGTTCCACCTGCCGTACCTCGGGTACGCGGGAACGCCAGGCCTGAGCCGATTCGGGCTTGACGTCTACAACAAGGGCGTCTAGGCCAGCGTTGCGCCGTCAGGTCCGCGGGTCAGACCCTTCGGATCTGACGGCGCAACGTCGTGGTGAGGAGCAGATTCTTCGCCGGCCCCGTGACGTCCCATGCGTAGCGGAGTTCGTCGGGTCCTACGGGAGTGTAGGCCACGCGGTACGTGTCGGGGTCGCACCAATGCTCGGCGCGTGAGCCGGGCCCGGCGAGGCCGCTGGCATCCTGCGCCGACAGCTCGCCCAGCTGCACGGAGTGGAAGAAGCGCCCGTCGGGGAAGAACACGTCCATGGACTCGGGCGAGGGGCCGGGGCGCCATACGTACGAGCGCGTCGCGGGACCCGCATGAGCACCCCAGCGGACGGTGCCTTCCTCGTGCTGGAGGAGGGCGCCGTCGTCGTCGTTGGCCGTTCTGGCAGATCCGGTGAAGGTGACCGTGCCGGAGAAGGTGCCGCGCTCGCCGCTGGTGCGGTCGAGCATCGTGCGTTCGACAGCCCACTCGCCGCGCAGATACGCGCTCAGATCCGAGACCGTATACGACAAGTGCCCCCGACCGGAATCGAACCGATGGCCTGCCCTTTAGGAGAGGGCCGCTCTATCCTACTGAGCTACGGGGGCCCGCCCGGCGTGCCGGGCACGCTCTCAAGCATATCGTTTCGCAACACACGATCCGTACGCCCCCGGGGCGTGCCATGGCTACGCTGGGCTCGTGCGTTCCCGGAATCCGTTCCCCGCCCCGGCTGATGTCCGCCACTATCTCGGCGCGTGGTCGGCGGTGAGCGTGATCCAGTATTTCGTCGCGGAGGCCGCAGGGGCGATCGCGTGGGCCGGGCACGAGGTCTACAGCTACGCGACGAACGTCATCAGCGACCTCGGCGCGGCGCACTGCGCCGTCCACTACGGGCGCTACGTGTGCTCGCCGCTCGACTGGCTGTTCGACGGCTCGCTCGTGCTCCAGGGCGCCGGGCTCATCATTGCGGCGCTGCTCATCTCGACAACCGTCCTCCGGGTTGCCGCGCACAGAACCGCCGTGCGCGCCCACGAGCGTCTCACCGCGGCGATGGCGGGCGCGGGGACGCGCAGCCACCCGGCGGTTCGCCGAGGGCATCTCGTGGCTCTCGCTGTGCGCGTCCTGTTCGGCATCGGCGGTGCGGGGCTCATCGTCGTGGGGCTCGTGCAGGAGGACGTCATCGGATGGCTCCACGGCACGGGCGCGCTCGCCTATTTCGCGAGCGGTGCGACCGCGCTCATCGTCCTGGGGCTTCAGTGGCGGCGGCGCACTCGGGCTGGATGGGTGCTCATGGCCCTCGGTGTCGTCGCTGGCGCTTCGACCGTGATCCTCGTCGTGACGCGCCTCAATGTCCCGCTCCCCGGGGCCCTCGAACGGGGCATCGTCTACCCGATCACACTGGGGATGGTCGTCATGGGCGCGGTGATCGCGGCCGGCGCCCAGCGCACGCGGGCCGCGATCAGAGCCGAGCGGGCGGCTGGCGCTTCGCGCGCCACGTGAGCACGCCGAGGGCGGCGGCCCCGAGCACGACGACGGCGAAGAGCGCCCAGCCGACGACGACGAGCACCGAGGCGAGCACCGCCTGCCCAGCGTTGAACGGCTGGCTGCCGAGCGCGCCGTCGATCGCGATGTAGCCCCACACCCGGACGACGACGAAAGCGCCGACGAGCGCGAAGCCCGCCCAGCGCGCGGCGCGCCTTCGCACGAGAATGCCCACGATGAGCGCGAACGTCAGACCAAACGCGAGAGCGAAGATCGTGCCCGCGGTCTTGTGCACGTAGCTGAGCTGGCCGAGTGCGTCCCCGCTCATCACGCCCCGGAGCTGCTCGACGTACGCGGGGGAGAAGCCGGCGAGCATCGAGTCCGGCATCGCGAGGCCACTGGACAGCTGGGTCATCTGGGCCAGCGCGAGCAGGTGGAAGTACCAGAACATGAACACGGTCGCGCCCAGCGCCGCGATGACGATGAGCTTGGGATTCCCCTCGCCCGGCTGCGCCTTCCGCTTCGACGGCTCGGGCAGCGGGGCGCGCCCGGAATGGGCGACGGCGGCGCGCTCGCCATGCTTGCGCGCACGCTGGGCGGGGGTCTTGGACATAACTTCATTATCGCTACGCTTGGTGCGTGCCTGAGCTGACCGAAGACCTTGCCCTCGATCCCGCCCTCGACGACGCCACCCTCGCCGCCGCGCTCGTGCGCAACGCAGGCGGCCTCGCGCTTCGCATGCGCACCGAAGGGCTTTCCGCCGAGCGGAAGACGTCCGTCTCCGACATCGTGACCGCCGCAGACAAGGCCGCCGAGGCGTACGTCGTCGACCAGCTCGCACGCTGTCGGCCGGACGACGGCGTGTTCGGCGAGGAAGGCGCGTCGGTTCCGTCGGCGTCGGGGCGCACCTGGGTCATCGATCCGGTCGACGGGACGTACAACTTCTTCTCGGGCTCGCGCTACTGGTGCTCGGCGATCGCGCTGCGGGGGGAGGCCGACACGAGCGACGCGGACCCCGCCGTCGAACTCGGGGCCATCTTCCAGCCCCAGGAGGACAAGCTGTGGGTCGGCGGCGCCGCCGCCGGTGCGACTCTCAACGGTGAGCCCCTCGTGGGTCCGGAGGACCTCAAGCTCGCCCTGCTCGGCACGGCGACGTCGATCCAGCCGAAATGGCTCGAGCAGCCCCTTTCCGCGATGCCGTGGCACAACGCCGCGATCAAGGCGGCGTCGATCCGCATCCTCGGCTCGGGCTCGTGCGACCTCGCGCGTGTGGCCGAGGGCGAGATCGGCGCGTGGTTCCAGCATTCGTGCCCCCAGTGGGACTGGCTGCCGGGCAAGGCGATTGTGCAGGGCGCGGGCGGCGCCACGGGCACGGTTGTCATCAACGGACTCACGTGGTTCGCGGCGGGCGGGGCGACGGCGGTGGGCGAGATCCTCGAGGCCCTCGCCGAAGTGCAGTTCGCGTAGGCCGGCGTTCCGTCGAGGCGCAGGAGGCCTTGACCTCTCTTCGCCGCGGTGCTGTGCTGGAGGAATCCTGAGGGACATCCGCCAGGCCTCATGCAAGGAGGACACCATGGTCAGCGTCGAAGGTCAGGACCCGGCTCACAGCCTCAGCGAGGACGAGGACCCGTCACTGGATTACTCGGTGGAGCCCGACCTTCCGGTGTGGGACGAAGAGGACGCCTTCATCGATAGCGAGGAGGTCGTTGTCGCCGAGGCCAACCCGGCGGATGTCGCCGAACAGCATCGGGGTGTCGAGGCCTGAGCGGCGGCGCGGCAAGAGCTGCTTTCTCACCCGGCGGCCCGAGGCATTGCCCCGCCGCGTGACAGCGGGGGAAAATTGACCCAGGCACTGTCCGGCACGGACAGCATTGGTCAGGGCCTGGGGCTCTGGGCAATCGCGACCGCGGCAGTGCGGCGGAAAGCGAGGTCGCTGTGTTCGAGTATTTCACCGAAGCCCATGAGCTCTTCGTCTACCGCTTGGGGATCGCGCGCGGCGCGAGCCGCCGGGCGATCGTGACCCTTGGCACCCTTGAGCAGCACGCCCAACGCCGCGAGGTCAACGCCCTCGTGCGTGATCTGCAGGAGGAAGCACGGGCCCACGCGGCCGTTCTGGAAGACGTGTTCGCCGATCTTGAGCGGAACGTCGCCGTTCCTCCGGGCCACGCGGCCGACGGCCTCGACCACGAGGCCCATCTGGTGCTCCGCAAGACAGAGAACGCGATCATGGACGTCGCGGTGCTCCCGCTCGCCCTCGAAATTCTCTACGGGGCGCTCGCCGCATATGAGCCGTTGGCCATCTACGCGCGCGAATGGCTTGAGGAAGGCGTCGCGTCGCGCCTCGAGACGATCCTCGTCGAGCTGCTGTCTTCGAGGAACCGCGTGCTCGAGATGACCCGGAAGGTGTTCGCGAGCAGCGAAACGGTCGAGGCGCAGAAGGACTGAGAGGAGAGGACCATCCATGGGCGAATCCACGACCGACGGCGAGCCGCGGCTCGACGACGACACTCCCTTTGAGGACGAGCTCCGGAAGGACGAGGACCGGAAGGACGAGGTCCGTGAGCGCCGCGAGGCCCGTGAGCGCCGGGCATCCGGCGAGTCGGGGGGCGAACAGGGGGCTCCGCACACCGGGGTCGGGCGCTTCATGCGAACGATGGGCCATCTCCGCAGCGTCTACGGACCCGCGGCGCACCGCGATCCGCTTGAGGCTGAGGCCCACGGGCACAACCCCGAGGACGTCAAGAACTCGGAAGAGCTCGACGGAATCGACATCCAGACGGACTCTGAGGGCCACCACTACGGGGTCCGCCGCGAGCCCGGCAGCGAGCCGCGCGAGGGGTAGGCGTCAGCCCGCGCGGCAGGAATGTCAGGGTGGGGCCTTAAAATAGTTTCACCATGGAGATGCTCTTCGACCCCTACGCTGATCTGCCCAAGCCCGGCACGCCCGGGGGCGCGGAAGAGCCGGACGACTCTTCGCCGCATGCGGGCATGGCGCCCCCAGCCTGGGCCACGAGCGATCCGGAGGGTGCGTCGTCGTCGTTCGTGCCGCCGTCGGCCATCGTCCCGTCCGCGGCCGCGGAAGAGCTGCTCGAAGGCCTCAATCCGCAGCAGCGCGAAGCCGTGATCCACGCGGGCAGTCCGCTCCTCATTGTCGCGGGCGCGGGCTCCGGCAAGACCCGTGTCCTCTCACACCGCATCGCGTACCTCATCGCGACGGGACGAGCGCACCACGGCGAGATCCTCGCGATCACGTTCACGAACAAGGCCGCCGCGGAGATGCGCGAGCGCATCGAGTCGCTCGTCGGGGACCGCGCGAAGCGCATGTGGATCTCGACGTTCCACTCCTCGTGTGTGCGGATCCTGCGCCGTGAGGCCTCTTCCGTGGGCCTCAACTCGAACTTCTCGATCTACGATTCCGCCGATTCGCTCCGTCTCATCACCCTCGTCCACAAGGGGCTCGAGCTCGACCCCAAGCGCGTCGCGCCCAAGGCCGTACAGCACAAGATCTCGGCGCTCAAGAACGAGCTCATCGATGCCGATGACTTCGCCGCGCGCGCCAACATGAACGATCCGTTCGAGTCCGGCGTCGCCGAGGTCTACAAGGGCTACGCCGACCGTCTGCGGCAGTCGAACGCGATGGACTTCGACGACCTCATCGCGCAGACCGTCTACATGTTCCGCGCGTTCCCCGCGATCGCGGACGGCTACCGGCGCCGCTTCCGGCACGTCCTCGTGGACGAGTACCAGGACACGAACCACGCCCAGTACGCGCTCGTGCGCGAGCTCGTCGGCGAGGGCCCGGGGTCCGCCGAGCTGACCGTCGTCGGTGACTCGGACCAGTCGATCTACGCGTTCCGTGGCGCGGACATCCGCAACATCGTGGAATTCGAGAAGGACTATCCGAACGCGCGGACCATCAAGCTCGAGCAGAACTACCGCTCGACGCAGACGATCCTCTCTGCGGCCAATGCGGTCATCTCGCGCAACCCCAACCGGCCCGAGAAGACGCTCTGGACGGCCGAGGGCCACGGCGAGAAGATCATCGGCTACGCGGCGGAGAACGAGCACGAAGAGGCCCGGTTCATCGCGGGCGAGATCGATCGGCTCGTCGACACCGGCGACTACCGGCCCGGCGACGTCGCCGTCTTCTACCGCACGAACGCCCAGTCCCGCAGCCTCGAGGAAATCCTCATGCGGGTCGGGCTGCCGTACAAGGTGGTGGGCGGCACGCGCTTCTACGAGCGCAAGGAGATCAAGGACGCGCTCGCCTACCTGCGCGTGCTCGTCAACCCGGACGACGACGTCAACCTCCGCCGCGTGATCAATGAGCCCAAGCGCGGGATCGGGGACCGGGCGGAGGGCGCGATCGCCGCGCTCGCCGAGCGGGACCGCACCTCGTTCATGGCCGCGATGCGCCGAGCCGACGAGGCCACCGCGATGGCGACCCGTTCGGTCAACGCAGTCAAGGGCTTCGTGAAGCTCCTCGACGATCTCGCCGTCGTCGCGACGGGGTCGGGCGCGGTCGCGGCGCTCGAAGCTGTCCTCGAACAGACCGGCTATCTTGCGGCGCTGCGGAACTCGACGGACCCACAGGACGAGTCGCGGGTCGAGAACCTTGCCGAGCTCGTCGCCGTCGTGCGTGAATACGAGCGCGACAACCCCGAAGGGACGCTGTCCGAATTCCTCGAGCAGGTCTCGCTCGTCGCGGACGCGGACCAGATCCCGGACGCGCCGGGGGCGTCGCCGGCCGAGGTCGAGGCGGCCGTCGCCGAGGCGAAACGGCAGGGCGTCGTGACGCTCATGACGCTGCACACGGCCAAGGGGCTCGAGTTCCCGATCGTGTTCCTCACGGGCCTCGAGCACGGCGTGTTCCCGCACCGGCGGTCCGCGACGGATCCCGAGGAGCTCGCCGAGGAACGTCGACTCGCGTACGTGGGGCTCACGCGAGCCCGCGAGCGGCTGTACCTCACGCGCTCCGAGGTGCGGAGTCTGTGGGGCCAGAGCGAGTACTACCCCGCGAGCCAATTCATCGGGGAGGTTCCGGCCGAGCTCATCGAGTGGAAGCGCGAGGGCTCGGCGCGGCCGCCCGCGGTGGGAACCGCCGGGGACCGCTTCTCGTCACGGTACGGCGGTTCCTCGTGGGGTGCGGGTGTCAGCCGGAACGCGCAGTTCGACGCCATCTCGTCGCCGCCCGCGTCCGTTCGGGCCAACCGCGTGCAGCCGCAGAAGGAAGTCATCTCCGTCTCGGTCGGGGACAAGGTCAACCACACGGCGTTCGGCGACGGAACTGTGATCGGCGTCGAGGGTTCGGGGGACAAGACCGTCGCGAAGGTGACCTTCTCGGTGGGCGAAAAGCGGCTCCTCCTCCGCTACGCGCCCCTCACAAAGGTGAGCTGAGCCGCCGTCGGGCGTACCGCCGTCGTTCGAGCTGACTGCCGTCGTCCTCTTCTCTCGCGGGGAAGGGCGCATCTACGATAAGTGCCGTCCGCTTTCCCGCCCTGCGCGTTCCCGAGGGCACCGCACCAGAGGACGGTCGCCATGAAAGTGCTCTTCGCAAGCCTCACCCAAGAGGGCCACTTCAACCCGCTCACCGGCATCGCGATGGCCACGAAGGAGGCGGGACATGAGGTCGCGTTCTATACGGGGAACTACTTCGCGGGGAAGCTCGCGAGGATGGGAATTCGGCATTTTCCCTATCGACGGGCCGTCGAGATCAATGCCGCGAATATCAATGAGGTCAATCCCGAGCGCCTGCGCCTGAGCGGGCCGCGGCTTATCAGGTTCGATGCGCGGAGTTTCTTCGCGGACAACGTCGGCAACTTCTTCGACGATTTGACGGAAATCCGCAGCGAGTTTCCCTACGACGTCCTGGTTCAGGATGGGGCCGTCTACACCCAGCGGCTGTTCGCGGAGAAGACCGAGGTGCCGACCGTGACCGTTATCGTGATCGGGGACATGGAGACCGACAGGCTTGTTCCGCCCCTGTTCTTCGGTTTCCAGCCGGCTCGCGGCCCGCTCGACCGGATCAAGCACCGGGCGGCACGCATCGCCTCCAATCAGTTCGTCATGAGGCCTGGGAAGGAGCGCTACGCCGAGATCCTCGCCGGGTACGGCCTCGAATTCGATCGCCGATTGGTCATTACGGACGAGCCGTATCGATACGCGACCTCGATCATCCAGATCGGGACGCCCGGCTTCGATTTCCCCCGCGAGCGCACCAATCCCAAGGTTCGGCACGTCGGTGCCCTCATGCCTTGGCGGGACCCGAATGCCAAGAGTGGTGCGTCTGTTCCGAAGGGCGAGTACCGCCGTCGCGCGCTCATCACCCAAGGGACCATCGACAATGAGGACCCGAACAAGCTCATGGTTCCCGCGATCGAAGGGCTCAAAGACCATGGCCTGCAGCTCGTGGTTGCGACGGGAGGCAAGGGAACCGAGGAACTGCGGCGGAGATTTCGTCAGGACAACGTGGTCATCGAGGATTTCGTCGACTTCTACGACGCGCTGCCGGAGACGGATGTCTACGTGACGAACGGCGGCCTTGGCGGTGTCATGCTCGCGTTGAGCCACGGGGTGCCCGTCGTTGCTGCGGGAATTAACGAAGGCAAGAACGACGTCAATGCCCGGCTTGCCTATCGCGGGCTCGGGATCGATCTCAAAACGCAGAGTCCCACCGCCCAGGCGATCCGTTCCGCCGTCGAGCGCGTCCTCGCGGACGGCGGCCTGAGGCAGAGAGTGGAAGCCATCCGAGCGGAGTTCGGTGCTCACGATCCTCTCGCGGAAAGCGTCGCCGTCATCGAGGCGGCGGTGTCCTAGGCCCCGAGGGGCGGCCGGGAGAGCGCGGATTCTACACGCCGTAGAGCTGTGCGCTTAGTCACGAATCTGGTCGCGGTGGGGCGGGGCCGCCGGGGAGGGGCTAGAGTTTCCCCTTGGAGCACTGGGCCCGCCGACGGGGGAGCTCCCGCGGCGAACCACGGTGTTTCGAGTCAAAACTACTTCGACGTAGAGGACACTGAACCGTGGACCTGTTTGAATATCAGGCGCGCGATCTGTTCGAGGCACACGGCGTGCCCGTGCTGGCCGGAATCGTTGCGCACACCCCTGAGGAAGCCAAGGCTGCTGCCGAGAAGATCGGCGGAGTGACCGTCGTCAAGGCGCAGGTCAAGGTCGGAGGCCGCGGCAAGGCCGGCGGCGTCAAGGTCGCGAAGTCCCCCGATGAGGCATTCGAGTACGCCCAGAACATCCTCGGCATGGACATCAAGGGCCACACGGTCAAGAAGGTCATGATCGCGGCCGGCGCGAGCATCGAGGAGGAGTACTACTTCTCCGTGCTCCTGGACCGCTCGAACCGGAACTACCTCGCGATGTGCTCGGTCGAGGGCGGCATGGAGATCGAGCAGCTCGCCGTCGAGCGCCCTGAGGCGCTCGCGAAGATCCCGGTGGATCCCGGCACGGGCATCGACGCGGCCAAGGCGGCCGAGATCGTCGACGCCGCGGGCTTCGAGCCCGAGCTGCGCGAGAAGGTCGCGGGCGTCATCGTCAAGCTGTGGGACGTCTTCAAGGATGAGGACGCCACGCTCGTCGAGGTCAACCCGCTCGTGAAGACCGGATCGGGCGAGATCATCGCGCTCGACGGCAAGGTCTCGCTCGACGAGAACGCCGCGATCCGCCACCCCGAGCACGAGGAGCTCGCAGACAAGGAGTCCGAGGACCCGCTCGAGGCGAAGGCCAAGGCCCTCGACCTCAACTACGTCAAGCTCGACGGCGAGGTCGGCATCATCGGCAACGGGGCGGGCCTCGTCATGTCCACGCTCGACGTCGTCGCGTACGCGGGCGAGAAGCACGGCAACGTCAAGCCGGCCAACTTCCTCGACATCGGCGGCGGCGCCTCGGCCGAGGTCATGGCCAACGGCCTCTCGATCATCCTTGGCGACGAGCAGGTCAAGAGCGTCTTCGTCAACGTCTTCGGCGGCATCACGGCGTGCGACGCCGTGGCCAACGGCATCGTCGGCGCCCTCGGCAAGCTCGGCGACTCGGCGAACAAGCCTCTCGTCGTCCGTCTCGACGGCAACAACGTCGACGAGGGCCGCCGCATCCTCCACGAGGCCAACCACCCGCTGGTCACCCTCGCCGAGAACATGGACCAGGGCGCCGACAAGGCGGCCGAGCTCGCGAACGCTGCGAAGTAAGGGACGCACAATGTCGATCTTCCTGAACAAGAACAACAAGGTCATCGTCCAGGGCATCACGGGCAGCGAGGGCTCCAAGCACACTGCCCGCATGCTTGCGGCCGGGACGAACGTCGTGGGCGGCGTCAACGCGCGCAAGGCCGGCACGACCGTCAAGCACGCGGACCAGCACGGAGCCGAGCTCGAGCTCCCGGTCTTCGGCTCCGTCAAGGAGGCCATGGCCGAGACGGGTGCGGACACGTCGATCGTGTTCGTCCCGCCGGCCTTCACGAAGGACGCCGTCGTCGAGGCGATCGAGGCCGAGATCGGCCTCGTCGTGGTCATCACCGAGGGCGTCCCGGTCCAGGACTCGGCTGAGTTCTGGGCGCTCGCGCAGTCCAAGAAGGACGCCGACGGCAACCAGATCACGCGCATCATCGGCCCGAACTGCCCCGGCATCATCACGCCGGGCGAGGCGCTCGTGGGCATCACGCCCGCGAACATCACGGGCAAGGGCGGCGTCGGTCTCGTCTCGAAGTCCGGCACGCTGACCTACCAGATGATGTACGAGCTCCGGGACCTCGGCTTCTCGACCGCGATCGGCATCGGCGGCGACCCCGTCATCGGCACGACGCACATCGACGCCCTCGCCGCGTTCGAGGCCGATCCGGGGACGAAGGCGATCGTCATGATCGGCGAGATCGGCGGCGACGCCGAGGAGCGTGCGGCCGAGTTCATCAAGAACAACGTCACGAAGCCGGTTGTCGGCTACGTGGCCGGCTTCACCGCGCCTGAGGGCAAGACGATGGGCCACGCCGGCGCGATCGTCTCCGGCTCCTCCGGCACGGCCCAGGCCAAGAAGGAGGCCCTCGAGGCCGCGGGCGTCAAGGTCGGCAAGACCCCGTCCGAGACGGCCCACCTCCTGCGCACGGTCTACCCGACGCACGAGGCGCAGTCGAACCTCTGAGTTCGCCGGGCCCGGTTCGCTGGGCCCCTGATTTCGCAACGGAGTACGACGGCGGCCGGACCCCTTCCGCGGAAGGCGACCGGCCGCCGTCGTCGTTCGGGGCCGGTTCCGGGCACTGGACGAGCGGTCGGCGCCATAAATGTCCGACGTTTCGGGCGTTGGCTTCTTGTTTTCCTTGTCGTTACCTTCCGTGCTTACGTTTCGGGCCAGATCGCTCATTGGGAGCGGTTGTTCGCGCCGATTCAAGGACAGGGATCCCAGATGCGAATCTCCGGTGTTTCGACACGGAAGTACTATGCGGCCGCCGCTGCCGCTGCGCTCTTTGCCGTCGCCATCACCGCGTGCGGTGGCCCGGCCAGCTCGACGAGCACTGCGTCGTCGGCCTCTGGGGCGTTCAAGGCCGCCTCGCAGGTAGACACGAACACGCCGATCAAGCACCTCGTCGTGATCTTCCAGGAGAACGTCTCGTTCGACCACTACTTCGGCACCTACCCGAACGCCGCCAACACGGACGGCACGCCGTTCAAGGCCGGGAGCAGCACGCCGTCCGTGGACGGGCTCTCTCAGGCCCTTCTCACGCAGAACCCGAACGCGGCCCAGCCGGTTCGCCTCGGTGGCGCCAAGCAGCAGGTCACGTGCGACCAGGACCACGAGTACAAGGACGAGCAGGAAGCCTTCAACTCGGGCAAGATGGACAAGTTCGTCGAGCACACCGAGGTCGCTGAGGGAACCAGCTGCAAGGCGCCCCTGTACGGCCCCAAGGGGCTCGTCATGGACTACTACGACGGCAACTCCGTCACTGCGCTCTGGAACTACGCGCAGCACTTCGCGATGAGCGATAACTCGTACGGGACGACGTTCGGCCCGTCGACCCCCGGCGCGCTCAACCTCGTTGCCGGCCAGACCCACGGCGTCGTCAAGGAGTTCATGCCCGGCGACAAGCCGTTCCCCAAGGGGGAGGTCCTCGAGAACGCGGGCAACAAGCAGGGGACGATCGTCGGCGACCCGCAGCCGTTCGGTGACGACTGCTCAACCCGCGACCAGGCCCAGCTGAGCAGCGACAACAAGAACATCGGCGACCTGCTCAACGCCAAGGGCGTCTCGTGGGGCTGGTTCGAGGGAGGCTTCAAGCCGACTGAGACCAAGGACGGCAAGGCCGTGTGCGGCACCAAGCACAACGTCGGGGTGGCCCTCGGCGGAACGGGCAAGGACGGCGCGCTCCCGTTCGGGTCGAAGGACGACTACATCGCGCACCACGAGCCGTTCCAGTACTACGCGTCGACGGCGAACCCGCACCACCTTGCCCCGACGTCTACCGATCTGATCGGCTCGACCGACCAGGCCAACCACCAGTACGACCTCACCGACTTCTGGACCGCCGCGGACGCGGGCAAGATGCCGGCCGTGAGCTACCTCAAGGCCCCGGGCTACCAGGACGGCCACGCGGCGTACTCTGACCCGATCGACGAGCAGCAGTTCCTCGTCGAGACGATCAACCACCTCCAGAAGCTCCCGGACTGGAAGGACACGGCGGTCGTCATCGCGTACGACGACTCGGACGGCTGGTACGACCACAAGGCCTCGAAGATCGTGAACAGCTCGAAGTCGGACGAGGACTCCTACGGCGCCGAGGGCCAGTGCGGCACGGGCGACCCGAGCGGTGGCTACCAGGGCCGCTGCGGCTACGGCCCGCGCCTCCCGCTCCTCGTTGTGTCGCCGTTCGCGAAGGCGAACTTCGTGGACCACACCCTCACGGACCAGAGCTCGGTCCTCAAGTTCATCGAGGACAACTGGAAGACCGGCCGCATCGGCGACAGCTCGTTCGACGAGAAGGCCGGCTCGATCGAGGGCATGTTCGACTTCGGCGGCAACGCGCAGCCCGCGCTCCAGCTCGACCCGAAGACCGGCGCCCCGACGAGCTAGTCCGAAGTACGACGGCGGTCGGTGCCTTTCCAGGGGAAGGCGCCGGACGCCGTCGTACTCGTTCAGGGGTCACGTTCCGTGGGTGGGACCTGCGGTAGGTGACTCCTGAACGGGGTGGGACGCGCGTTAGGTGACCCTCAAACGGTTTGGAGAGCGCGGGAGACCGCGCGCTCGGCGATGCGTTCCGCGATGAACTTCGCGTCCCGGCCCACGCCGCCGACGAGGTGCGACGTGAAGCCCCGCTGGAAGAGGAGCCCCACGAAGAACAGGCCCTCCACGCCGTCGGCCACGCCCTCCGTCTCGGCGGGGAACCCGTCGTCGCCGATCCGCAGGGGGCGCACGAACGAATAGTCCGGCCGGAAGCCGGTGCACCACACGACGTTGGCGACGTCGAGGACGGTGCCGTCGTCGAGTTGTGGTTTGCCGTCGACCGAGCCCACCGTGCGGGCCTGTGTCCGCCGAACGCCTACTGCGTCGAGGTCGGCGCGCTTGGTACGCACCAGGGGTGCGCCGCCAGCGCGGAACTTGGGGCGCAGCTTGCGTCCGATGGGCGTCTTGAGCGTCAGGATGTGGTTTGCCGCGAACCCCATGACTCGCCCGAAGACCCGCTCGTTGACGGGAATCTCGCCTGGATGCCGCCCTGAGAGCCACGTCTCGTGCCCGGACTGAGCCACCTCGAACGCAACGTCCGCGCCCGACTGGCTTGCGCCGACGACGAGCACGGGACCCGGAAGGAGCTGGCCCGGGTTGCGGTACCCAATCGAATGCAGCTGGCGGATGCCCGGATCGAGCTCTGCGGCCACTGTGGGGACCTTTCCGGCTGCGTCTGTGCCGATTGCGAGGACGACGTTGTCCGCCCTCAGCTCGCTGGCGCTCGTCTCGAGGACAAAGCCGCCTTCCGGGTCGCGGTCCACCGACGTCACGCGCACTCCCATGCGCACGCGGGCGCCCACGAAGCCCGCATACGACTCGAGGAAGTCCGCGAGTTCTTTCGCCGTGGGGTAGGCAGAGCGGCGGCCCGGGAACGGCATGCCCGGCAGGCCGTTCGCGCGCGCCGGGGTGAAGAGGCGCAGCGAGTCGTAGCGTTCGCGCCACACCTCGCCGATCCTTGTGCGGCCCTCGAGCACGACGCAGTCGTGCCCCGTCCGCGTCAGCCAGTAGGCGGTCGCGAGCCCGGCCTGCCCGCCACCGATGATCGCCGTCTCGACGCGGTCGCGGCCGTCCGAAGTGGTGTGCTGTGCGAGGGGCTCGGTGTTCGTCATGATGCGCTCCATCACCTCGGTGGCCCGCCGTCCGGGCCGTCAATTCGACGGTACGGCCCGGGAAAGGGGCCCGGCTTCGGGCGGATCATGCAGGTTTCCGCGGACGGACGTGCGCAATTTCGTGTAGGCGTGATCGTTCGCCACATTTCGCGGCGCAAAGTGTCACTTTTCACCCGAATGGGCTCCGAATGATGGCGAACGGAACCCTACGCGCGCTCCACGATCCCGTGGTCGTAGGCGTACGCGGTCGCGGCGGCGCGTGAGGCGACGCCGAGCTTCGTGTAGATGTTCGCGAGATGGCGGGCCACGGTCTTCTCGCTCAGCACGAGTTCCTCGGCCACGGCACGGTTGGTGAGGCCCTTGGCCACGAGCCGCACGACGTCCAGCTCGCGCGCCGTGAGGGGACCGGAGGACGACGGCGCGTGGCCAGGGAGCGCCGCGAGGTCCGGGGCAGCGCCGAGCCGCTCGAACGTGGCGCGGGCGGCTTCGACCTCGAGGGCGGCGGCGTCGTCGTCCTCGAGGGCGGCGTAGCAGCGGCCGAGGGCCGCGCGCGTCCGTGCCTCAGGGTAGGGCATTCCGAGGTCGTGCCACGCGAGCGAGGCCTCGCGAAGGGTCGCGACGGCGGTGGCCGCCTCCCCGGCCGCGCAGAGAGCCGCACCGACGGCGGTGAGAGCCAGGGCCTTCGGGAAAGGCGAAGCGCTGGACTCCGCGAGCCGGGTCAGCTCCTCGGCGCCGGCTGTGGCCGCCTCCGCATCGCGCGCCGCGGACATGACCTCGACGTAGGCCGGCAGGAACTCGGCGCGTTCTCCGGGCAGGCTCAGCTCGGAGTTGAGCCGCCGCGCCGAGACGGCAGCTGCGTCGATCCGTCCCTGCGCGAGGCGCAAGAGCATGAGTCCGGGCTCGGGGCGGCGTCCGGCCGCGTTGGCGAGCCGGTAGGCGTCCTCGGCCTCCGTGAACCTGCCCGCCAGGCGGTGCAGCTCGCCGAGTTGGTAGCGCGCGAGGCCCGTGTCGATGGGCAGGAGCCGCTTGCTCGCCGTCACGGCCTCATCGAGCGCGCCCTGCCAGTCGCCGTCGAGCATCTTCACGACGGAACGGTGGACGAGGCACACACCACGGAAAGGCACGAGGTCGGGGTACCGTGCACACCAGTCGGTCGCGGCCGTCGTCCAGTCGCGCGCCCTGGCCACGTCGGAGGCCTGCAGCGACGCCGAGATCACCGAGCAGTAGGCGATTCCGTTGACGAGGGGAATCTGCACCTCTCCGGACGTGACGGCTGCCATCGCCTCGTCGAGCTCGGCGAGGCCCTCCGACGTGCTCCCGAGGCGGAGGAGCGCCCAGCCCGCGTTGAGCCGCGACAGCACCTCGGTGTCCGTGTCTTTGGCCGGGCGCGCGATCGCGATGGCCTCGCGCGAGAGGTCGAGGGCGCGTCTCACGTCCGCCGGATCCGAGGACTCGAGCGCGAGTCGGCTGAGGCCTGCAGCGACGAGCGCGCGCTCCGCGTCGAGGCCCTCGTCGTCAACGATCCCGGCCATGCGGCGGCCCCACGCCTCCGAGCGGGCCGCGTCGCGGCGTGTGCCGTGCGTCGCGGCGAGCCAAAAGGCCGTGCGGGCGGCAGCGGCGCCGTCGTTCTCGGAAAGGAAGCCCCGGAACGCGCGGCCCAAGAGGTCGATGCACTGCTGCTCACGGCCGATCAGGTAGGCGCTGAACGCGTAGCGGGTGAGGTCGGCGGCGGGGAGCGGCGCGTCGCGCTCGGCCCGCTCGAACGCCGTGAGGGCTTCCATCCAGGCCTGGGCGTCGTAGAGCTTCCGACCGTCATCGAGCAGGGGCTGGAGCATGCTGACCACCTCGATCCGAGCATAGACCGGGGTAGCTTGGGTTCAAACACTTGGGCCGAGCGGCCAGCCGAGACCGACAGGAGGCAGCATGCGCGCCGTCGTCATCCACGGACCCCGCGACATCCGCGTCGAGGACCGACCCGATCCCGTGCTTCGCACCCCCGCGGACGCGATTGTCCGCGTCGTCGCCGCGTGCGTGTGCGGATCGGACCTCTGGCCCTACCGTGGGGTGCGGCCAACTACGCAACCGCACCCTATCGGGCATGAGTTCGTGGGCGTCGTCGAAGCGGTCGGCGACGACGTCGCGACGGTTTCGGTGGGAGACTTCGTGGTCGCGCCATGGGCTGTTTCGTGCGGCGTGTGCCCGCAATGCCGCAATGGCGTGCAGGTCGCGTGCGACCGACGCGCCTCGTGGGGAGGCCTGGACGATCGCGGCTTCGCGGTCGACGGCGGGCAGGGCGAGCGCGTGCGCGTTCCGATGGCTGACGGGACGCTCGTCCCGGTCTCCGGCGTGACCGAACCCGGCGAGCCCCTGCTCAAGAGCCTTCTCACGCTCTCCGACGTCATGGGCACGGGGCACCACGCCGCGCTCGCGGCCCGCGTGGGACCCGGGCGGAGCGTCGTGGTAGTGGGCGACGGCGCCGTGGGACTGTGCGGTGTGCTCGCCGCGAGGCGTCTGGGCGCCGAGCGCATCGTCGCGATGTCACGGCACGAGGACCGCTCAGAGATCGCGCGCCGTTTCGGGGCGACCGACGTCGTCGCGGAGCGCGGCAAGGCGGCCGCCGGTGCGGTCCGCGAGCTGCTCGGCGGCGTGCTCGCCGATTCGGTGCTCGAATGCGTCGGGACCTCTGAGTCCATGGACCAGGCTCTCCGTTGCGTGCGGCCGGGCGGGAGCCTCGGGTTCGTGGGCGTGCCGGCCGGCGGCGCCGAACTGCCGATCGGGGTGCTCTTCTCGAAGAACATCTCCGTGGGCGGCGGCGCGGCGCCGACGCGCGCGTACCTTCCCGAACTGCTCGACGACGTCCTCGCCGGGACCATCGAGCCCGGCCTCGTCTTCGACGCCGTCATGCCGCTCGAGGACGCCGCGCGGGCGTACGCTGCGATGGATGAGCGACGATCCGTCAAGGTCATGCTGCGGCCGGCGGAGGTGGAGTCATGAGCGATCCCGGATTCGAGGCGGCGCTTGAGGCCGCGCGGGCAGGTCTCCGCGACGGCGGGATTCCGATCGGGGCCGCGCTTGTCCGGGCCGGCGAGGTCATCGCCGTCGGGCATAACGAGCGGGTGCAGCGCGGCGACCCGATCGCGCACGGGGAGATGTCCGCGCTGCGGGCCGCCGGTCGGCAGCGGACATACCGCGACACGGTTCTGTACACGACGCTCGCCCCGTGCGCGATGTGCGCGGGGACGGTCATTCAGTTCAAGATCCCGCGCGTCGTCGTGGGGCAGGGGCGGACGTTTCCCGGCGAGCTCGGGCTCCTGCGCTCCCGCGGGGTGGAGGTCGAGGTGCTGGACGACGCGCGGTGCGTCGCGCTCATGGAGCAGTTCCAGCGTGAGCACCCGGCCCTGTGGGCCGAGGACATCTCCGAATAGTCCACACGTCGAAATAATGCGTCGCCCCAACTTGCACAACCGTCCTCTGAACCGGTTAAGGTGTGAAACGCACGTTGCATACCGACCGCACTGGGGACGGAAGTAGTTGCTCGTGCCGCGCGCCGCGCGATCGGCGACCATCCGGCCGTCGGATCGAGCGCGCGTGGGCGCGTCCGGTTCAGCCCACACGGCGGAGCTGGACGCGCCACCTTCGCGGAGGCCCACCGCTTCTGATAGTAAATTACCGGATTCATTAAAGGGATCACGAAAGCCTTGATCCCAGCGCCATCGTTTGACATGATCAACGCGGCCAGTGAAATTTTCTGCTCCAGTCATCTTTGGTAAGATTCTGTCAAGTGGAGTTTAATGTGGGGGTTGGAGCAGGCGGCCGTCCATCACAGTGGTGTAACTACAGAAATGGAGTCTGTCATGTCTGCTCAAGCGCCCGAAATTCCGGCTGGCACGTTCGGCGAGAATTTTGAACGGACGTCCTTCGAGGCCGCGACCGCCGCCGTTGCCGCCGGCTCCGCCCAGCAGCTCGAACTCTTCGCCAAGGGGGCGTCGATCGGCTGGCTCGGCGAGAACGGCAGCGAGTGGTGCGTCGTGTCCTCCCAGAATGCGGCGGTTTCGCTCGAGCCGTACGTCTACAGCAACGTCCTGTACTACCGCAACGCCGCCGACAGCTCCCGATACCTCTCGGTGAGCGACGGGTACAACTACGTCGGCTTCTACAACTGGATCGGTGCTACGGGCTGGACCCTCAACGGAAACGTTCTCACGTCGCTCTACACGAATGCCCAGCTGTCATATTGGTCGAGCGACAACGGGTACGTTTACGCAAACAATGGGAGCGGCTACACGCCTTTGACCGTCCAGTTCCACTGATTCAGAGTTCCTTGGAGGCGTGACCCCAGCACCGGGCGCCCTTCCCCGCAAAGGTGCCGCGGACCCGCGGCACATTTGCGGGGAAGCGGCACCGATGCCCAGGTCGGAACGCTCACCCTCGGTATTCCGGATTCGGGTGGTCCTGCCTGCTGAGGTCCCAGTTGAACGTCACATTCCCGTACACGGGGATGCCGCCCGCGTCCTTGATCCGCCGGGCCGTGTGCAGCATGTTCCACGCCGCGAACACGGTGTTGCGAGTGGTCCAGTGGTTCTGGGCGCCGCGGTTGTCATCGAGGTAGGAGGGCCCTGGGCCAGCCTCGCCGTTCCAGTAGGAGTCGGCCTGCGGCGGGATCGTGAAGCCGATGTGGCTCAGCGCATAGAGCAGCTGTGCGGCGCAGTGCTTCCCGCCGTCCTCGTTGCCCGTGACGATGACACCGCCGACCTTGCCGTAGTAGGACCACTGTCCGGCCGCGTTGAGCTCGCCTGACCACCCGTAGAGCCGCTCGACGACCTTGCGGGTCACGGAGGACTGGTCGCCGAGCCAGATCGGCGTCGCGAGGACCACAATGTCCGCCGGCTCGATGAGGCTGCGGTACAGGTCCGGGAACTCATCCGTCGCCCACCCGTGCTCGCGCATGTCAGGGTAGACGCCGGGCGGGATGTCGTAGTCGACGGCGCGGACGACGTCGACCCGCGCACCGACGCCTTCGAGCACATGCCGGCTGACCGCTACGAGCCCGTCGGTGTGGCTCTGCTCAGGGGACGGCTTGAGAGTGCCGTTGAGATACACCGCGCGGAGGTCGGTGAAGTCTGTCGGGTTCGCGGCAATCTCGGCGTCGATGAACTTTTGGACCGATTCCGGCAGCATGGTCGGTTCCTTCCGTCGGGTGCCTTCGATGGTAGGCGGGACCCGGCGAGGGCGGGAGGCGCTGGATGTTACCGATTGCGGAAATCGCCCCGGGCCGCGGATGCCCGAGAGTGGTGGGGGAGCCGGGCACTACGTAGGGGCGCATGGGTCACACCACTGAGACTCGACGCATACTTGAGGTCTAACACTTAAGAATCGCGCCAATCATAGGGTTCTCCACATTTAAGTACTTGACCCTAACCATTCACGCGACTAGGTTCTCATTCACTAGTCGCCGAAGGTGGGGGTTGAATGGTGCAGATCATCATCTAGCGCTTCATCGCGATATGTCGTGGCTCGATCGAGCGTACAGCCAGATCGCCAGGCCAACGACTGGGAAAGCCCAAAGGACGAGAATCCAAAGCGGGCGTGCCGTAGTGGACAACGGAGCGTTCAAGACGTCAAAAGTCGCCCATACGATAGCGCCTGTCCATGCCAAACCCACAGCAGCGCTCAACGCGATCGGCAGCCATTGCCACAGTTCCATGTGTCCCCCAATCCAACTCATTCTCCGTTGTGTTCGATGCTCATTATGACCACAGTGGATTTGAGTTGTCTAGTCAGTCGGTTCAGGCGATGCGTGGTCGATGATGGTATTCCGGTACGGTTTCGGGCGCGTGCTGGGTTGCGTGTTCCTTTAATTGGAAGGAATTTCTGATGAAACTCGTATCAGTTGAACTGGTGGCAGTGCTTGTCGCTGGCCTCGTCGTTCTTGGGCAGGTTCCGGCCCAAGCGTCGCCGAGTCCCTTGGGTCCGCGGAGAATGTGCGGACCGTGATTGTTCCTGACTGCGTGAAGGCTCGTGGGCAGGCTGAAATTGCCGGGTTGGACGTATCTGGAATTGACTGTCATATCACGACTGTTTCGAGGACAACCGAGGCGGTAAGAGTTTCGATGGGCCAGATTCGCGCGGACAGGTCGTTGACCGGCAAGCAGCGAGAGGGCTTGTTGCAGGCTGCGGCCCTCGGTGCGGTGTATTCCAAGCATTTCTCGTGGTATACGACGGCCGGCGTTTACACGGTAACCCACAACGGTACTTTCTACTACAACGGCTGGAAGGCTTGGGTCGGCGAGTACTATGACGGCTATCAGGGATACCACTCGTGCTTTGTCAATTATTCGTCCGTGGTTTCCATTGGAAATCAAGATTGTGCTGAAGCCGGTAATGCATTTGAACGAGATCTGCTGTATCGCTGGCAAGTGACCTGGCCATGGGGCCCACCGTATTTTGGTCTCTCATACAGCGTTGAAAACTGGGGCAGTGTGTACGGGAACGGCACGAGAAGCTAATCAGATGGTGTCCCACCATCCTTTGGTCTAAAGCGCCTTCCCCGGGTTGAGGATCCCCGTCGGATCGAGGGCCGCCTTGATGGCACTCTGCAGCTCGATGGACGTCCCGCCCAGCTCCTCGACGACCCACTCGCGCTTGAGGAGCCCGACCCCGTGCTCGCCCGTGAGCGTGCCGCCGAGCCGCTGGGCGAGGTGGAACATCTCGCCCAGCGCGACCTTCGCCGGGCCCTCCGTGATCGATTCCTCTGGGTCGACGACGATCATCGGGTGCAGGTTCCCGTCGGCCGCATGCGCGATGCTGAAGATCCGCACGCCCGTGCGCTGGGAGATCTCCTCGAGCCCCGCGAAGGCCTCGGCGAGCCGGTTTCGCGGCACCGCGATGTCTCCGATCGAGACGCGCCCGAGCTTCTCGAGGGACGGGATCGCGTCCCGCCGCGCCTTGACGAGCGCGGCGGCTTCGTCGTCGTCGGCCGCCCGGCGGACGGTCGTCGCGAAGGGCTCGATCGCCCGCGCAATCTCGTCGAGCTCGAGGTGCGCGCCGTAGCCGTCGGTCTGCGCGAGGAGGAACGCCGCGCCGAGCTCGCGATGCCGCGTGCCTTCGGCGCGGTCGACGGCATCGAGCGTCGGCCCGTCCATGAGCTCGAGGATCGAGGGCTGGATCCTCGCCGCCGTGATCGCGGACGCTGCGCGGCCCGCGGCCTCGACATCGGCGAAGTACGCCGCGAGGGTCTCGGTTCGCACGGGCCGCGGCCGGAGGCGCAGCGTCGCCTCGACGACGATGCCGAGCGTTCCCTCCGAGCCGATGAACAGCGCGTTGAGGTCGTAGCCGGTCACGCCCTTGATCGTGGTCCGGCCCGTGCGCAGCACGCGACCGTCCGCGAGCACCACCCGGAGCCCGAGCACCGATTCGCGCGTGACGCCGTACTTCGCGCACCACATTCCGCCCGCGTTCGTCGCGACGTTGCCGCCGATCGAGCAGATCGCGGTGCTCGCGGGGTCGGGCGCATAGAACAGCCCGTGCTCGCCGGCGGCCGCGTTGACCTCGGCATTGAGGACGCCGGGCTCGACGACGGCGATCATCTCGACAGGGTCGATGCTCAGGATCCGGTTCATGCGTGAGACATCGATGACGACCTGCCCTGCGTGCGCGCTCGCGCCTGCGGCGAGACCCGTCCCCGCGCCGCGCGGCACCAACGGGATGCCATGCGTGTGTGCGAGGCGTACGGCCTCGACGACGTCGTCGACGGTTTCACAGCGGACGACGGCGTCCGGCAGCGAAGGGGGCACGTAACCCGAGCGGTCGGTCGCCACCGCGGCGCGGGCGTCCGGATCGGCCGACGCACGCGCGTGTGCCGACATGACGACGGCTGCGGTCTGGGACGAGGTCGAGTCCGAGGTCATGGGCCAGAGCATAACCGGCCCCTCGCGGAACGACCGTCTGTTGGCTGCATAACCGTCCCTTGCAGCACGGTGCGAGGGGCGGTCATGTCGCCGAGGGGCGGTCGTGGCGTGAGAGGCTGGAACTCGCGCCCCCGCCCCAGCCTGACCTCCGTCGAAAGGACTTCCGTGACCCGCCGGATCAGCCGCGCCGCGGCACTGGCCCTGCTCGCCGTCGGACTCATGTCGCTCAACGCCCGCGCCCCGCTCGTCGGTCTCGGGCCCGTGCTCGGAGGCATTCAGCGCGATACGGGCCTGAACGCCACCGTTGCCGGCCTGCTCACGGCGATCCCCGTGCTGTGCTTCGGCCTCGTGACCCCCGCGGCGGCATGGTTCATCGGCCGCATCGGGATCAACCACGCGAATCTCTACTTCTTCGGGGGGCTCGCGGCCGGGATCGTCCTCCGCTCCTTCGGCGGGGCCGCGGGCGCGATCGCCGGAACGGTGGTGATCGGCGTGGCCATGACGATCGTCAACGTCGTGACGCCGCTCCTCGTAGGCCGCGACTTCCCGCACCGCGCGGCGCTCATGACGGGGATCACGACGGCCTCCGTCAACGTGGGCACTACGCTCGCCTCGGCGCTTACGGCACCTTTCGCGGACGCGGTCGGGTGGCAGTGGTCGCTCGTCTCGTGGCTCGGCCTGACCGCGATCGCGGCGGGCACGTGGCTCTTCCTCTTCCCTCCCTCGAAAGACGGCCCGCGGTGGTCCGACGCAGATTTCCCGAGCCCGCTCGCGAGGGCGGCCGCGCGTCGTCGTGCGGAGCTGCGTGCCGCCCAGGGCCAGCCGGGAACCCAGACGGGCCCGCTGCCCAAGGTGCCCGCGCCCACGCTCAGCCCAGCCAACCGCCGCATGATGCGCCTCTTCACGGCGGCGTTCGCGCTCCATAACCTCGGCTATTACGCGATCACGCTGTGGCTTCCGACGTTCCTCACGCAGACGCGCGGCATGACGCCCTCCGAGGCGGGGTACGCGGCGAGCCTCTTCCAGGTCTTCGCCATCCTTGGCCCGCTGCTCGTGCCCGCCCTCGCCCGCGCGTTCGGGTGGGGCGCGCAGCCGCTCTTCGTGCTCGTCGCGGCGTGCTGGATCGCGCTCCCGCTGGGCCTTCTCGCGGCTCCCGCGCTGTGGTCGCTGTGGGCGCTCCTCGGGGGCATCGCCCAGGGCGGGACGTTCACGGTCGTCTTCACGGTCGTGATCCAGCGCGCCCGCTCGCTCGACGAGAACCGGCGCATGACGGCGTTCATCCAGTCGGTCGGCTACGGCTTCGCCGCGGCCGGGCCGATCCTCATGGGCTTCCTGCGCGATGCCGCAGGCGGATGGACGGCTCCGTTCGTGTTCGTGCTCGCCGCCGTCGTGGCGATGGCAGTGTGCGGGCTCGCTGCCGTTCGAACGCACGACGACGGGCCGCGGCCGGGCGGGACGCGAGGGGAAGGTCGCGCGGCGGCATCCGAGGCCGCACGACCGGGGAAGGGCTAGAGGAGGCCCAGCTTCGCGAACGCGGCGACGAGGCCCGCGTCGTCGGGGCCGGGAGTCACGAAGTCCGCGGCGGCGAGGACGTCCGGGTGGGCGCCGTCGATCGCGATGCCGACGCCCGCGTAGGCGAGCATCTCGACGTCGTTCAGTCCGTCGCCGGCCGCCACGACGTCCTCCCTGCCGATCCCGAGATGCTCGACGACCGCCTGGATCCCGACCGCCTTGTGGACACCGAGCTGGTAGAACTCGCCCGCCGAGCCGTCCATGCCGGCCAAGGACGAGGCAACGACCCCGACGCCGGGGCCCATCTCCGCCGCGAGCTCGCTGACCGGAACAGGCGAACCGAAGCAGCTCACCTTCCCGAATGACGCGGCGCTGAGATCCGCAGACATCTCGAGCGCGGCCAGGATGTCGAGCTGTCCCTTCTGGTCGCCGTCGCCGGTCGAGGGGAAGAGCCCCGCGAGCAGACTCTCGAGGCGAATGTCCACGCCGAGGGGCCCGTAAACGCGCTCGGGGGCCTCGAGGACATAGGCGACGCCGTGACTGTCGAGCACTGAGACGACGCGCGCGGCGACGTCCGCCGGGAACCGGCGGTCGGCGAGGACTTCGCCGTCGAACTCGACATAGCCTCCCGCGGCGGCGACGAGGCCGTCGAATCCGGGCGCCAGGAGCTTCGGGGAGAGCATCGACTTCGGCCTGCCCGTGCACAGCAGCACGTGGTGGTCCGCCGCCCGGAGGTTTCGCACGGCGTCTTCGTGCGCGACGGGAGCGATCCCGTGGTGGGCATAGGTCCCGTCGACGTCGAGGAAGATCGCCTTTCGATCGGTCATGCTTTCCCCTCGGCGGTCACCGCGGTCTCCGCGAGGCTCGTCGCGCCGGTGACATCCTGCGCCGAGAAGCCGTCGAGCCCGGCTCCGCCGATCGGCTCGGCGTACCACGCGGACAGCTTCCATCCCTGGGCCGGGTCTCCCTCGAGGAGCGCGCCGCCCGTGTTCATGATCTGCAGCTGGGCGCCCGCCGTGGCGTCGAGCCCGCTTCGGATCGCCGTGTACACGCGAATCGCGGCCCCATGGCTGAAGGCAACCGCAGTCTCCTCCGGGGCGTGCGACCTCGCGATGGTGGCCAGTGCGGCGTCGAACCGGGCGAGGAACTCGCGGCCGTCGCAGCCTCCCGGCATGCGGCGCGCGAGGTCGCCGCGGATCCAGTCGAGGAGGCATTCGACGTAGGCGCCGCGGGATTGCGGGTCGCTGCGCATTTCGAAGTCGCCCGCGGAGATCTCTTCGAGTCCTTCGACGACGGCGATCGTGTGCCCATGCGCGGCGGCGAGCGGTGCGCCCGTGAGCTGCGTTCGGATGAGCTTCGAGGCGTAGACGGCGGCAATCCGGTGCTCGGTGAAGGCCCGCGGGAGGGCGGCGGCCTGGGAATGGCCGAGTTCCGTGAGCCCGGCTCCCGGGAAGGCGGTGTCGAGTTGGCCCGTGATGTTGCACGGCGTCTGCCCGTGGCGGATGAGGAGAATGCGCATCGGATCAATCCTATTCCGTGGGGGGAGCCCCCTTCCGGAGACTTTGTTAGGACAAAGTCTTGTCTCGCTCGCCGAAGATCGATACTCTGAGTTTGTCAGTACAAACTCTTCCTTCCCAGGAGCCCTCCATGCCTCTCGTCCGCATCGACGTCAACGCCGGCCGCAGCCCGGAGCAGCTCTCGCGCATCAGCCGCGCCATCCACGACGCGATCCTCGCCGAATACCGGATTCCTGAGCGGGACTACTTCCACATCCTCACCGAGCATGCGCCCGGCCAGATCGTGGCCCAGGATGCAGGGCTGGGCTTCGAGCGTACGGGCGGGGTTGTCATGATCCAGATCTTCACTCAGGGTGGTCGTACCCGGGAGGCCAAGGAGGCGCTCTTTGCGTCGGTTGCGCGTGAGCTCGGCGACGTGGGCGTGCCGGGCGAGGATGTCTTCATCGGATACGTCGAGAATGGCGCGGACGACTGGTCGTTCGGCTTCGGGTGCGCGCAATACCTGACAGGCGAGCTTGCCATTCCGGCGCGCTGAGCATGTCAGTACAAACCTTTGACAGGACATTAATTCTGTAGGAGAGTTGGCCTGTGGCCGCCGCCACAGGCAGCGAGAGGGCCCGGACCTCCGGGCTCCAGCAGGAAAGGCACAGCTATCGTGACCTATGACGTTCTCACGATGGGGCGCATCAGCGTCGACATCTATCCCAATGACATCGGCGTCGGCCTGGCGGACGTCAGCAGTTTCGGCAAGTATCTGGGCGGGTCACCGTCCAACGTCGCGGTGGCGGCGTCACGGCACGGTCGTCGGACGGCTGTGATCACGCGGACGGGCGATGACCCGTTCGGCGTGTACCTGCACCGCGAGCTGCAGAAGTTCGGCGTCGATGATGCGTTCGTGACCCCGGTGGCGGGCCTGCAGACCCCCGCGACGTTCTGTGCGATCCTGCCGGAGAAGCACGAGTTCCCGCTGTACTTCTATGGCCGCTTCCCGACCGCGCCCGATCTGCAGATCAGGGCCGAGGAGCTCGACCTGGAGGCCATCCGCAGCGCGCGGATCTTCTGGTCCACGGTCACGGGCCTGTGCCAGGAGCCGAGCCGTGCGGCGCACATCGCGGCGCACGGGGCGCGGCCCCGCACCGGGCTCGCGGCGGGGCAGTTCACGGTCCTGGACCTGGACTACCGGCCGATGTTCTGGGATTCGGAGGAGTCCGCCCGCGAGCAGGTCGCGAAGGTCCTTCCGCACGTGACCGTCGCGATCGGCAACGAGGAGGAATGCGCCGTCGCGGTCGGGCACGGCACCCCCGACGAGCAGGCGGACCGCCTGCTCGAGGCGGGCGTGGAGATCGCGGTCGTGAAGCTCGGGCCCGAGGGCGTGATGGCGAAGACCCGCACGGAGCGCGTCGTCTCGGCCCCGGTCCCGGTCACGACGCTCAACGGCCTCGGCGCCGGGGACTCGTTCGGCGGCGCGTTCTGCCACGGCCTCCTGGCCGGCTGGTCGCTCGCCCAGGTGCTGGACTACGCGAACGCCTCGGGCGCGATCGTCGCCTCGCGGCTCTCGTGCGCCGATGCGATGCCGACGCCGGCCGAGGTCACCTCGCTGCTCGCCGAGCGCGGCCGCCTCGTCCCCGAGGCGGTGGCCCGGTGACGACGACCACTCCCTCCAGTGCGCAGACGCCTCTGGCGAAGGGCGCGTTCGACGACGACCCGCGCCGCTACGAGCACCTCACCAAGGTCCGCCTCGAGGACCCGGATGCCGTCGGCCGTGCTGCGAAGGCCCGCCGGCGCCACCCCGGCGTCGTGCTCGGGAAGCAGAACTTCATTGTCGCCGCGGACCACCCGGCCCGCGGCGCGCTCGCGGCGCAGGGCCGCCCGGAGGCGATGGCGGACCGGCGGGAGCTCCTCGACCGGCTCCGGATCGCGCTCGCGAACCCGGCCGTGGACGGCGTTCTGGCCAGCCCGGACATCATGGACGACCTGCTTCTGCTCGGGGCACTCGAGGGCAAGCTCGTCTTCGGGTCGATGAACCGCGGCGGCCTGGCCGGCTTCGTGAACGAGTTCGACGACCGCTTTACGGGCCACACCGCCGAGGCCCTGGCGGCCCTCGGGGCCGACGGCGGGAAGATGCTCACGCGCATCTGCCTCGGCGACCCGGCCACGGCCCCGTTCCTCGAGGCCACGGCCAAGGCCATCGACTCGCTCGCCGCGCGCAGGCTCGTGGCGATGGTCGAGCCGTTCCTCTCCTCGTGGGTCGACGGCAAGGTCAAGAACGACCTGTCGGCCGACGCGGTCATCAAGTCGATCGCGATCGCCTCGGGCCTCGGCTCGACGAGCGCGTACACGTGGATGAAGCTGCCGGTCGTGGACGAGATGGAGCGCGTCATGGCCTCCACCACGATGCCGACCGTGCTCCTGGGCGGGGACCCGGCCGGGCATCAGGACGAGGTTTTCGCCGAATGGGGCAAGGCCCTCGCACTCCCAGGGGTGCAGGGCCTCACCGTGGGACGCACGATGCTGTACCCGGCCGACGGGGACGTCGCCGGGGCCGTCGCCGCGGCGGCATCGCTGCTGCGCACTGAAGAGATCTCCCCGGCGGGACGGGACAGCAAGGAGGCCACGCAGTGACCATCAGCAGCTCTCGGAGCACCACCCGCAGGATGACGGTCGCGCAGGCGCTCGTCGAGTTCCTCGGCCGCCAGTACACCGTCGACCGCGTCGGCGGTACTGAGTACCGCGAACGGCTCATCCCCGGCATGTTCGGCATCTTCGGCCACGGCAACGTCGCCGGCGTCGGCCAGGCCCTCAAGCAGTGGCAGGTCGCCGACCCGTCGCTCATGCCGTACTACCAGGGGCGCAACGAGCAGGCCCAGGTGCACCAGGCCGTGGGCTACGCCCGGCACACGCGCCGCCGTCAGACGTTCGCGGTCTCGACCTCGATCGGACCCGGCTCGTCGAACCTGCTCACGGGCGCGGCCCTCGCGACCGCGAACCGACTCCCGGCCCTGCTGCTGCCCTCCGACACGTTCGCGACCCGCGCGGCCGATCCGGTGCTGCAGCAGCTCGAGCAGCCGCACGGCTACGACATCACCGTCAACGACGCCTTCCGGCCCCTGTCCAAGTACTTCGACCGGGTGAACCGGCCCGAGCAGCTGTTCTCCGCGCTCCTGCACGGCCTGCGCGTGCTCACGGACCCGGCCGAGACCGGAGCCGTGACGATCGCCCTTCCGCAGGACGTCCAGGCCGAGGTCTTCGACGTTCCCGTGGAGTTCCTCGCCGAGCGCGAGTGGCGCATCCGCCGCCCCGAGCCCGAGGCCGAGGACATTGCCCGCGCCGCGCAGGCGATCCGGGCCGCGAAGCGCCCGCTCATCGTCGCCGGCGGCGGCGTGCTGTACGCGTTCGCCCAGGACGCGCTGCGCGAGTTCGCCGAGGCCACGGGGATCCCGGTCGGCTGGACGCAGGCCGGCGTCGGCGTGCTCCCGTGGGACCATGCCCAGGCGCTCGGCGCGATCGGCTCCACGGGCACGACGGCGGCCAACGCCCTCGCCCGCGAGGCGGACCTCGTCATCGGCATCGGCACCCGCTACGAGGACTTCACCACCGCGTCCCGCACGGCGTTCCAGAACCCGGGCGTGCGCTTCGTGAACATCAACGTCGCCGCGATCGACGCCTACAAGCACGGCACCTCGCTGCCGATCGTCGCCGACGCCCGCAAGGCAATCGTGCAGCTGACGACGGCGCTGTCGGGCTACCGCGTCGGGGCGGACCTTGAGAGCGTGGTCGCGTCGGAGAAGGCCCGCTGGGACGCGACGGTCGACGCTGCGTTCGATGAGCGGTACTCCCCGCTCGTGTCCCAGAACGCCATCATCGGCGCGGTCAACCGCGCGATGGACCGGCGCGACGTCGTCATCTGCGCCGCCGGCTCGCTCCCGGGCGACCTGCACAAGATGTGGCGCGTCCGCGACCCCTGGGGCTACCACGTCGAGTACGCGTTCTCTTGCATGGGCTACGAGATCCCCGGCGGCCTCGGGGTCAAGCGCGCCGCGCTGGATGCGGTGAGTCGGGGCGAAGACCCGCGCGACGTCGTCGTCATGGTCGGCGACGGCTCGTACCTCATGATGCACACCGAGCTTGTCACCGCGGTCGCGGAGGGAATCAAGCTCATCGTCGTGCTCATCCAGAACCACGGCTACGCCTCGATCGGGTCGCTCTCGGAGTCCCTCGGCTCCCAGCGCTTCGGCACGAAGTACCGCACGCTCGACCGTGAGCACCACACGTTCGACGACGGCGAGAAGCTTCCGATCGACCTTGCGACCAACGCCGAGAGCCTGGGCGTCACGGTGTACCGGATCGAGCCCGGGCCGGAAGCGATCGCCGACCTCCAGGCCGCGATCGCCAAGGCCAAGGCCGCGCCCGAGGGTTCGGGGCCGATCGTGATCCACATCGAGTCCGATCCGCTCATCGACGCCCCGTCCTCGGAGTCCTGGTGGGACGTCCCCGTCTCGGGGGCCTCCGAGCTCGAATCCACCCAGAACGCCTACCGCACCTACACCGCGCACAAGGCGGAGCAGAAGCCCTTCCTCGGCTGACCCACTCGGGTGGGGCCCGTCGTCGTCCGCCCTTGGCCGACATGCCCGCCCGCTTGCCACATTTCCCCTGCAAAGGAGCAATCCATGACGATCAAGACCATCCCGCATTTCCTCAACGGCGAAGAGACCAACGGCGTCGGCGAGCGGACCCAGCCGGTGTTCAACCCGGCCACGGGCGAGCAGACCGGCGAGCTGCGCCTCGCGGACGCAGCCGATCTCGAGACAGCCGTCGCGAACGCGAAGAAGGCCGCCGAGACGTGGGGCGACATCTCCCTCGCCAAGCGCACGGCAGTCCTGTTCAAGTTCCGCGAGCTCGTTGCCGCACACATCGACGAGCTCGCCCAGCTCGTGACCTCCGAGCACGGCAAGGTTCTCTCGGACGCGAAGGGCGAAATCGGGCGCGGGCTCGAGGTCGTCGAGTTCGCGTGCGGCATCCCGCAGCTGCTCAAGGGCGCCTACTCGGACCAGGCCTCGACCGGGATCGATGTGTTCTCTTACCGCCAGCCCGTCGGGGTGGTCGCCGGCATCACGCCGTTCAACTTCCCGGTCATGGTTCCCCTGTGGATGGCGCCGGTCGCGATCGCCACGGGCAACACGTTCATCCTCAAGCCCTCCGAGCGCGACCCCTCCGCCTCGATGCTCCTGGCCAAGCTGTGGAAGGCCGCGGGCCTGCCGGACGGCGTCTTCCAGGTCCTGCACGGCGGCAAGGAGACCGTCGACGGGCTCCTGACCCACCCCGACGTGGACGCGATCTCCTTCGTCGGCTCGACCCCGATCGCGAAGTACGTCCAGGCCACCGCGACCGCGAATGGCAAGCGAGTACAGGCCCTGGGCGGGGCGAAGAACCACGCGATCATCCTCCCGGACGCCGACCTGGACAACGCCGCGGACCACCTCGCCGCGGCCGCGTTCGGCTCCGCCGGGGAGCGGTGCATGGCGATCTCTGTCGCCGTCGCGGTCGGCTCCGTCGCCGACGCACTCGTGGGCAAGGTCGCCGAGCGTGCCGAGGCCGTCAAGGTTGCCGAGGGCACCGACCCCGACGCGGAGATGGGCCCGATCATCACGGCCGCGTCCAAGGAACGCATGAAGGGCATCGTCACCGCGGCGGCCGACGGCGGGGCGGACCTGGTCGTGGACGGGCGCGGATTCACCGTCCCCGGCAAGGAGAACGGCTACTGGTTCGGCCCGACGGTGATCGACAACGTCGGCACGGACATGGCCGCCTACACCGAGGAGATCTTCGGCCCCGTGCTGTCGGTGGTCCGGGTCGAGACCGTCGAGGAGGCCATCGAGCTCATCAACTCCAACCCGTACGGCAACGGCACCGCGATCTTCACCTCCTCCGGGTCCAACGCCCGCAAGTTCCACCGCGGCGTGCACGTGGGCATGATCGGGATCAACGTCCCGATCCCGGTCCCGGTGGCCTACCACTCGTTCGGCGGGTGGAAGAGCTCGCTCTTCGGAGACAAGCACATCTACGGCGAGGAAGGGGTCTCGTTCTACACCCGAGGCAAGGTCATCACCCAGCGCTGGCCCGAACCCAAACAGCACTCCGGCGCCTCCTACAACTTCCCCTCCACGACCCACTGAAAGGCATCCGATGACCGATATCGAGAACAAGCTCATCATCGGAACGGCCCCCGACTCGTGGGGCGTGTGGTTCGCCGATGACTCGAAGCAGACACCGTGGGAGCGCTTCCTCGACGAGGTCGCCGAGGCTGGTTACAAGTGGATCGAGCTCGGCCCGTATGGCTACCTGCCCAACGACCCGTCGCGCCTCGCGGACGAGCTCAAGTCCCGCGACCTGCAGGTCTCGGCCGGCACGGTGTTCACGGCGTTCCACCGTGGTCGCGACCAGTGGGAAGAGGCGTGGGAGCCGGCCCGCCGCGTCGCCGAACTCACGGCCGCGATGGGCGGCGAGCACATCGTCGTCATCCCCGCGATGTGGCGCGACGACGTCACGGGAGAGGCCGTGGAGAACGAGGTCCTCGCGCCCGAGCAATGGGATTCGCTCTTCGCGGGCCACGACGAGCTGGGTCGCCGCCTTGGCGAGCAGTTCGGCCTCAAGCAGCAGTTCCACTCGCACGCGGACTCCCACATCCTCACGCAGGACGACATCGTGCGCCTGCTCGAGAACACCGACCCGGAGCTCCTGAACCTGTGCCTCGACACGGGCCACGCCGAATACGGCGGAGCGAGCAGCGCCGACCTCATCCGCAAGTACCCCGAGCGCATCGGCTACCTGCACCTCAAGCAGGTCGATCCGGACATCCTCGCGAAGGTCCGCGCCGAGAACCTCACATTTGCTGCGGCGAACACCGCGGGCGTCATGACCGAACCCCCGGGCGGCCTTCCCGACCTCCGCGAAGTCATCGAGGAGATCGAGAAGCTCGACCGTCCAATGTTCGGCATCGTCGAGCAGGACATGTACCCCGTCGCGTTCGACGTCCCGCTCCCGATCGCCAAGCGCACCCGCAACTACCTCCTCTCGTGCGGTTCCCGTACCCGCGTCTCCTGACCTCCGGTGAATGCCGGACCTGTTGTGAAAGGTTCAAACATGACTGACAACCTGCGCGTCGCCGTCATCGGCGCCGGCATGATGGGCGCGGACCACATCAAGCGCCTGCACACGCGCATCCACGGCGCCGAAGTGGCCGCCGTCGTCGACATCGACGTGGACCGCGCCAACGCCGCGATCGCCGGGATCCCGGGGGCCAAGGCCTACACGAGCGCCGCCGAAGCCTACGCTTCCGGCGACATCAACGCCGTCGTCATCGCGACGCCCGGCTTCCTGCACGAGGCGGCTCTCCTCGAGGCTCTTCCCCTGGATATCCCGATCCTGTGCGAGAAGCCCCTGACCCCCGACGCCGAGTCGGCGTGGAAGATCGTCCAGGCGGAGGTCGCCGCGGGCCGGAAGCGCATCCAGGTGGGCTTCATGCGCCGCTATGACGCCGAGTACGCCGAGCTCGGCGGCCTGATCCTCAATGGCGAGCTGGGCGAGCTGCTCATGCTGCACTGCCGCCACCGCAACGCCAGCACCCCGGCCGGCTTCACGAATGAGATGCTCATCAACGACTCCGTGGTGCATGAGTTCGACGTGATCCGCTACCTCACCGGGGAGGAGATCACCTCGGTGCAGGTCCGCCTGGGCAAGGCCTCGTCGAAGGCGCCGAACGGCCAGCACGATCCGCAGCACGTTCTGATCGAGACCTCCTCCGGAGTGCTCGCCGACGTCGAGATCTTCGTCAATGCCCAGTTCGGCTACGAGGTGTCCACCGAGGCCGCCTTCGAGGAGGGCATCGTGAACATCGGGCGCGACGGCGGTGCGTACGTCCGGAGTGCGGGACGATGGGGCGGCGCCGTGCCCCCGAGCTTCATCGAGCGCTTCGGCGCGGCGTACGACGCCGAGGTCCAGGCGTGGGTCGACGCCGCCCTCCGCGGCGAGCTCGGCGGGCCGTCGGCCTGGGACGGCTATGCGACCGCGGCCTGCTGCGAGGCCGGCGTCGAGGCGCAGAAGAGCGGCGAGAAGGTCGCGGTGGTTCTGCACGAGAAGCCCGCGCTGTACAACGAGGGCGCGCAATGAAGATCGCTCTCGATCCCACACCATTCCACCACTCGCATTCGCTCCTAGAATTCCCGGCCCTTGCGGCCGAGCTCGGGTACCGGTACCTCCAGCTCACCCCGCACCGGGACGTGATCCCCTTCTTCACGCACCCCAAGGCCGACGACGATCTCGTCCGGCAGTTCCGCAAGGCGTGCTCGGACGCGGGCGTCGAGGTCGCTTCGGTGCTCCCGGTGCTGCGCTGGTCCGGACCTGACGAGGCGGCCCGCGAGGCGGCCGTGCGGTACTGGAAGCGCGCGATCCAGATCACCGTGGACCTCGGCGCGAACCAGATGAACACCGAGTTCTCTGGCCGCCCGGAGAAGCCCGAGGAGTCGGAGGCCTGCTTCTACAAGTCCATGGAGGAGCTCCTGCCGATCTTCGAGCGAGAGGGCGTCCACGTCGCGATCGACCCGCACCCCGACGACTTCGTCGAGGAAGGCCTCGCGGCGCTGCGCGTCATTCGCGGGCTCAACTCGCCGAACGTGGGCATGGTATACGTCGCGTCGCACACGTTCCACATGAAGGACGCCCCGCTTGAGATCATGCGGGCCGCTGGCGACCGCCTCCGCGTGGTGCATGTCGCGGACACTATGAACCACCACGCTTCGCACGGGCTGCGCTACATCACCAACCCGCCCGGGAACTCGGTCCGGGTGCACCAGCACCTCAAGATCGGCGACGGCGACGTCAACTGGGACGAGTTCTTCGGCGGCCTGGGCGAGATCGGCTTCCTCGACAGCGACGACACCGTCATGGTCTCGAGCGTCTTCGCTGAAGACGAGAACGCGCCCGAAGTCTCGCGCTACCAGCTCCGGACGATGCAGGAGTACGTCCGGAGCGCGGCAGCCGGCGGCCGCGCGTAGCGGTCCCACGGTTCTGGGCCCACGCCGGCGAGGGACCCGGCCTGAGCTTGCGAAGGCTGGGAGCCGGTGGGGAGGGTCACCTCTTGTGAGGTGCCTCATCGTTCAAGAGTCAGGTCCCGTGGGTTGTCACCCACGGGACCTGACTCTTGAACGGGGTGGGGCGTCCCTCAAGGATTGCGTCCCTCAATGGACTGGCGTGCGAGGAGGGTGTCCACGAGCGTTTCAGGGCTCGGCCCCGCGTTGTCTGTGAAGTTCCCGAGGAAGGCCTGCATGAAGCACGCGCCGAGCAGGAGGGCAGCCGCGGCCTCGGGATCGGCGTCAGCCGCAAGGGCACCGTCTGCCTTCTCGTCCGCGAGGTAGCGCGCGAGGGCGTCGCGCACGTGCTGCGGGCCCGCGCCCCGCCCGATCAGCGCCTCCCGATGCGCGGCAAGGAGTGCGGGCTCGGAGAAGATCGAGGCTGCCATCGGAAACGTCTCGCCGTAGAACTCGATTGCGGTCCGCGCGACCTTCACGAGATTCGCACGGAGGTCCCCTCGGCCCCGCGTCTCGACGAGGTTGGCGAGCAGCTCCGGGAGATGACCCGGCGTGCGCTCGCGCAGCACGGCCAGGAACAGATCCGTCTTGTCGCGGAAGTGCTTGTAGAGGGCCGCCTCGGAGAACCCTGATTCGCGGGCGATCTCCTTGGTCGTCGCGCGGGCGAGGCCCTTCGTGCGCATGACGTGCGCGGCGGCGTCGAGCATCATGCCGCGAGTGTCCACGGGGCCTCCGAGTGCTGCAGTCTTGACAGGTGAGTAATTACTCACTCACCATGGTAGCCGAAAACCTAGTTAGTAAGTGCTCACCAACTCGGAGGGATTGCCATGAGAATCACCGTTTTCGGCGCAACCGGCGGTACAGGCCTTGAAGTTGTCCGCCAGGCTGCCGCGGCCGGCCATGACGTCACCGCCGTCGTCCGTGATCCGGCGCGGCTCTCCCCGGTGCCGGGCGTCGTCGTCGTTCGTGGCAACGTCATGGATCCGGCGAGCATCGAGCCCGCGCTGGCCGGCGCCGATGCGGTTGTGTCCGCGCTCGGCAACCGGGAGATCCGGCGGCCGACCACGGTCTGTTCGGCGGGGGTCGCGAGCATCGTCGAGGCGATGAACGGTGCGGGGGTGCGCCGACTCGCCGTCGTGAGCGCGAGCGGCATGGTGGTCGACGACGCCGACGACTTCCTCACGCGGTACGTCGCCAAGCCGATTCTCCAGCGGATCCTTGCTCACAACTTTGTCGACCTGCGGCAGATGGAGGATGTCGTCCGGACGTCCGGACTGGACTGGACGATCGTTCGCCCGTCCCGGCTTCTCGACGGCCCGGGCGGTGCGTACCGCGTGCAGATTGGCAGGAACCTGCCGCGGGGGTACAGCACGCGTCGCGCCGATGTCGCCGACTACATCCTCAGGAGCCTCGTCGACGGCGCGGCCGTCCGCGAGGCGGTGTCCGTCGCCACGTGACCCCTGGACGGGTTGGCACCCGCGGGAGGTGACCCCTGGACGATTAAGACGTAAACGGGAGGCGCGGGTCGACGGCCTGGGCGTCCCACGTGCTGCGGATCCAGCCGTGGTGCGGGTCGTCGCTGATGAGCCACTCGCGGACACGGCCGGGGCCGGCCATGACGTTGAGGTAGTAGAGGTCGTAGCCGGGCGCGGCCATGGCGGGGCCGTGCCAGCCGTGGGGGACGAGCACGACGTCGCCCGTGCGGACCTCGGCGCTGACGTCGATGGGCCGTTCGTCGGATGCGTAGACGCGCGCGTAGCCCACGGGATCCTGGCCGGCGACGTCGGCCGCGCCGGCATTGCCTGCGCCGACGGGGGAGCCGGGGGCGAGGCGCGTCTCGAAGTAGTAGATCTCCTCGAGGTTGGTCTCGCCCTCCTTCTCCTCGTCGTGCTTGTGCGGCGGGTAGGAGGACCAGTTGCCCGCGGGGGTGATGACCTCGCACACGATGAAGCGGTCGGCCTCGAGGGCGGCGGGCGTGCCGAAGTTGTGCACCTGGCGCGAGCAGTTTCCGGCGCCGCGCAGCTCGAGGGGGGTCTCCTCGGCGCGGATCAGCCGAGTGGGGTATGCGGCCTTGGCGGGGGCGAGGGCGACGGCGACGCGTCCGCCCTGCGGGCTGGAGATCTCCACGGCCTTGCCGATGCCCGTGTAGAGGACGTCGCTCGGGCCCGCGAAGACGGAGGCGCGCCCGCGCAGGGGGTAGGTGTCGCCGTCGACCGTTGCCTCGAAGGCGCCGGTCAGCGGCACGACGATGCGCTCCTCGCCGGCCGCTGCGAGCGAAATGCTTGCGCCCGGGGCCAGCTCTGCGACCTTGATGCCGGTATGCGCCCAGCCGTCGACGGCGAGCGCGCTGTCGTGTGCGCCGAGCGATACCTGCCATGCGCCGTCGGAGGCGCTACCGAGGGGGTAGACCCACTCTGCCATGCGGGTGTTCCTTTCCGTGGTTCGATCCCGGCGCCGGAACGTGGCGTTCTCAGCGCTGGACGAGGGTCATTTCGAAGCTGTAGGAGTCGGCGCGGTAGACGTGCCGTCCGGTCTCGACGTTGCGGCCCGTGTCGTCGACGGCGGTGCGCTCCATCGTGACGAGGGCGGCACCCGGCGAGGTCTGCAGCAGATCCGCCTGGTAGACGTCCGCGACGGTAGCGCCGATGCGCTGGTTCGCGAGCCGGAAGTTCACCCCGGCCTCGCGCAGGATCTGGTACATGCCGTGGGCCCGCAGGCCCTCCTCCGTGAGCTCGGCGACGTCGTCCCGCACCCAGTTCTCCATGAGGGCCAACGGCTTGTCCCCGACAGAGCGGAGCCGAGTGAAGTGGTAGACGCCGATCCCCGGGGGAAGCTGGAGGGTCGTGGCGACCTCCTCCTCGGCGGGGCCATGGCGGAAGGCCAGGACCTTCGTCGTGGGCTCCTTGCCGCTCTGGGAGAGGTCGTCGTAGAGGCTCGAGAGCTCGAGGTGGCGGCGCACTTGGCTCGCCACGACCTGCGTGCCCACGCCGCGTTTGCGCACGAGGAGGCCGGCCCGGACGAGCTCGTCCATGGCCTTTCGCATCGTCGGCCGCGACAGGTTGAGCTGGGCGGCGAGCTCGATCTCGTTCTCGAGCTTCGATCCCGGCTCAAGGGCACCGGTGCGGATCATCGCCTCGATGCCCTGGACCACCTGATGGTAGAGCGGGATGGGGGAGGACCGATCGATAGGGATGTTGAGGCTGGTCGCCATGACCCCTCCTTGGGCTGGGCGGTGGGCGGGCGCCCTCGTCCGTTTGTTTATTTGATAGGACAAATATCTTGCGCAGATCATAGCACTCCCTGGCGGGAGGCGTCAGGGATTTCGTGGCTTCTTGCGACATGTCGCCCATGTATGCGGCACCTGACAAACGGGTCGGCCTCCACTAGATCGTTCCATAATAAAGTGCTTATGTATGGACAAAGTATTGACATGCGTGAGGCAGATCACCCAAGATCAAGCCAAGGCCCGAGACCGCGACGCAGCTGTCGGGCGGGGCCGTATGGATCGAAGGAGATTCCCGTGAGCACTTTCACTTGGCGTCGCATGGCTGTCGCGGCGCTCGCCGTCCCGATGCTCGCCCTCGCGGCGTGTTCCTCGCAGGGCGGCAAGCCGGCAGACAACGCAGCAGGCGCGGGTGGTGGCCAGGTCGCCTCCACCCCGAAGATCAAGGTCGCCCTCATCACCCACGCGGCCGCTGGCGATACCTTCTGGGACATCGTCCGCAAGGGCGCCGAAGAGGCCGCGGCGAAGGACAATGTAGACCTGCAGTACCTCAACGACCCCGAGGCGGGGCGTCAGGCCCAGCTTGTCCAGCAGGCCATCGACCAGAAGGTCGACGGCATTGCCGTGACGCTTGCGACCCCGGACGCCCTCAAAGATGTTGTCAAGAAGGCCACGGATGCCGGCATCCCGGTCGTGAGCCTCAACGCCGGCGAAGACGTCTCGGCTCAGCTTGGCGCCTTCACGCACTTCGGCTCGAACGAGAAGCTCGCGGGCGAGGCCGTTGGAACGAAGCTCGCGCAGGGCGGCTACAAGCACCCCATCTGCGTGATCCAGCAGCAGGGCCACGTAGGCCTCGAGAACCGCTGCGCGGGTGTGAAGGCCAAGGTTCCGGGCACCGAGATCCTGTACGTGAACGGCCAGGACATGACCTCCGTCCAGTCGACGGCCACGGCCAAGCTCCAGGCCTCGAAGGACGCCGACGTGATCATCGGCCTCGGCGCCCCCATCACGATCACGCTGCTCAAGTCGGTCACCGATGCGGGCAGCAGCGCCAAGGTCGCGAGCTTCGACCTCAATGCCGAGCTCGCGCAGGACATCGTGGACGGCAAGGTCATCTTCACGGTCGACCAGCAGCCATGGCTCCAGGGCTACATGTCGGTCGACGCGCTATGGCAGAACAAGCGCGGCGGCTTCAAGCTCGGCGGTGGTCAGCCCGTGCTGACCGGACCGACCATCGTGGACAAGGCCAACGCGTCCACTGTCCTCAAGTTCGCCCAGCAGGGCGTCCGCTAGACCAAGGAACCGGGCCGCGCGGCGCCCGCCGCGCGGCCCGCCCGACAAGGAGTCCTTCCCATGGCAACAGCAACACTGCCCTCGGCCCCGACGCCGATCGCAGACGAGCGGGTCGGGCGTCGCAGCCCCTTCCAGAAGCTCCTCGGACGCCCCGAAGTGGGCGCGCTCGTGGGCGCCGTCGTCCTCTTCATCTTCTTCTCGCTCGTCTCGAGCACGTTCCTGCAGCCCAATGCCTTCGCGACCGTGCTCTACGGTTCCTCGACGATCGGCATCATGGCCGTCGGGGTCTCGCTGCTGATGATCGGCGGCGAGTTCGACCTCTCCGCGGGCGTCGCCGTCATCACGTCGTCCCTCACCGCATCCCTGTTCTCGTGGTACTTCTCGCTGAATGTCTGGGTCGGGGTGGGCCTCGCGCTCGTCGTCTCCCTGACCATCGGGCTTGTCAACGGGTGGATCCAGTCCAAGACCAAGCTGCCCTCGTTCATCGTGACCCTGGCGACGTTCCTCATGCTCACGGGTCTGAACCTGGCCCTGACCCGCCTGATCGGCGGGGCGGTTTCCTCGCCGTCGATCGCGACCATGGACGGATTCGCCGCGGCCAAGGCAGTGTTCGCTTCGGAGCTCGTCGTGGGAGGCGTCGACTTCAAGATTCCGATCCTCTACTGGGTCGTGCTCGTGGTGATCGCGTCGTGGATCCTCCTGCGCACCCGGGTCGGGAACTGGATCTTCTCGGTGGGCGGGGACGCGAACGCCGCCCGCGCCGTCGGGGTCCCGGTCACCGCGACGAAGATCGGGCTGTTCATGGGGGTCGGGTTCTGCGGCTGGCTCCTGGGAATGCACAACCTGTTCGCGTTCGACGCCGTCCAGTCCGGGGAGGGCGTGGGCAACGAGTTCCTCTACATCATCGCCGCCGTGATCGGCGGCTGCCTGCTCACCGGCGGCTACGGCTCCGCGGTGGGCGGGGCGATCGGGGCCTTCATCTTCGGCATGGCCAACAAGGGCATCGTCTACGCCCAGTGGAACCCCGACTGGTTCAAGTTCTTCCTGGGCCTGATGCTCCTGCTGGCCACGATCGTGAACCTCATCGTCAAGAACCGCGCCGAAAGGAAGTAGGGATCATGGGACAGCACATCTCCAACGAGACCCTCCTGAAGGGCGAGACCGACCCGCTCACCGACCGCGCGGTGCACCTGCTCAAGCTCGACTCGGTGGGCAAGCACTATGGGAACGTCATCGCTCTGCGCGATGTGACGATGGCCGTGGACAACGGCCGGGTCACGTGCGTGCTCGGGGACAACGGCGCCGGGAAGTCGACCCTGATCAAGATCATCGCCGGCCTGCACCAGCACGATGCGGGCACGTTCTCGATCATGGGCGAAGAGCGCAGGCTCTCGAGCCCTCGCGAGGCCCTGGACTCCGGGATCGCCGCGGTCTACCAGGACCTCGCCGTCGTCTCCCTCATGCCGATCTGGCGGAACTTCTTCCTCGGCTCCGAGCTCACCACCGGCGCCGGCCCGTTCCGGCGCATGGACGTGGCCCGGATGAAGGAGATCACCAAGAAGGAGCTCGCCGACATGGGCATCGACCTGCGCGATGTCGAGCAGCCCATCGGCCAGCTCTCCGGCGGCGAGCGCCAGTGCGTCGCGATTGCCCGCGCGGTGTACTTCGGCGCCAAGGTCCTGATCCTGGACGAGCCCACTGCGGCCCTGGGCGTGAAGCAGTCCGGGGTCGTGCTGCGCTACATCCTCCAGGCCCGCGACCGCGGCCTCGGGGTCATCTTCATCACCCACAACCCCCACCACGCCTACCCCGTCGGGGACCGCTTCCTGCTCCTGAAGCGCGGACGCTCGATCGGCTATTACGACAAGAAGGACATCACCCTCGAAGAGCTCACGGCCCAGATGGCCGGCGGTGCCGAGCTCGCCGAACTCGCCCACGAACTCGAACAGCTCGGCGGCCACAAAGACGCCCTCGCCGAAGCCAAAGCTGAAGCCGAGGCTGTCGGCATCGACTCCACCACCGCCTGACCCCGGCCAGAGCTGGCCACGCGTGAAGCGAGAGGTGGCCACGTGTCGAAAAGGCCCAACGCCCGGCCGGGTCGCTCCCGACGCGTGGCCAGCCCATGACGACGGCGCGGCACGGCACCCAGCCCGCCGCGCCGTCGTCGTCTGCTTGCACGCAAGACCGCATCGACTGCTGCATAGCTGCAGTTCTCGGCCCCCAAAACGGCAGTTGCCCAGCAGTCGATGGGGTGCGGAGGTCAGTCGACTCCGGTGCTCCGCGGAGGCGCCGTCGAGCCGCGGACCACGAGCGACGGCTCGAGGAGCGCTCGTCGCGGCGGCGCGTCCGGGTGCTCGAGCCGGGCCAGGAGGGTCCGTGCGGTTTCAGCGCCGATCTCGCGGCTGTGGGGGTCGACGCTCGTGAGTGCGAGATAGCGGTAGGCGGCGAGGGGCGAGTTGTCATAGCCGACGACGGCGACATCCCCGGGCGCGGAGAGCCCCCTTTCGCTGAGCGCGGCGAGGGCGCCCACGGCCATGACGTCGTTCGCGACGACGAGACCCGTGAGTTCCGGGTGCTCGCGGAGGAGCCGGGCGGTGGCCGCGTAGCCGTCGTTCTCCGAGGTCCCTCCGGCGGTCCCGGCCACGAATGGTTCGAGGTCCGCGGCCCCCATGGCGCGCTCGTAGCCGCGCCGCCGGTGGGCCGCCGGCCCGCCGCGCCCGCTCACGTGCCCGACGGCGGTGTGGCCCAGGGCGAGGAGGTGGCGCGTCGCAAGCTCGCCGCCGTGGTCGTCGTGGCCCGCCACGATGTCTGCCTGGGGGAGCGCGCCGGAGCCGAGCTCACGGACGCCGGCGACGACGACGGGCATCGGTACGTCGCGCAGAAGCCCCTCGTCGGGCTCGGCGGCGAGGACCAGCGCATCGACGTGCTGGGCGATGAAGCCATCGACCGGGTTGCGCCCCGAAGCGGCCTCGAGCTGGAGGTCCGCGACGCTGACGGTGTATCCCTCCGGGTCGAGGATGGACCGGAGGCCCGCGAGGAGCTCGACGAACCACGGGTTGTGGAAGTCGTCGATGAGCACGCCCACGGCCCGCGTCCGTTGGCTCGCGAGCACGCTCGCGGCACGGCTCGGGCGATATCCGAGCGCCTCGATCGCGGCGAGGACGGCCTGGCGGCGAGCGTCGCTCACGTGGGGGGCGTCCCGGAGCACGAGCGAGACGAGCGATTTCGAGACGCCGGCGCGTTGCGCGACGTCGTAGATCGTCGGGCGAGGATCAGCAGCCACGCGACCATCATGGCACTCCCGCCGAGTGTAGTCGTCGGCGTCGCTGGACTATTGACAGGACAAACTCCCCTCCCTATCCTCGATGTGTGGAGCGCTCCAAATTCCACCTCCAGCTCCTTTACACCCACCCCTCCCGCCCTTAGGAGAGATCATGCCCGAGTCCCTCGGCGTTGCCGTCATCGGCGCCGGCATGGCCGGCAAGGCCCACGCGGCCGCCTACCGCACCGCGAGCACCCTGTACCGCCCCAGTCTCCCGGAGATCCGCCTCGTCTCGATCGGCGACGTCAACGCCGAGTTCGGCCAGGCCGCGGCCCGGCGCTTCGGCTACGAGCGTCACGACGCCTCGTGGCAGGCCATCGCGGAGGCGGACGACATCGACGTCGTGAGCGTCGTCATCGCGAACTCCCTGCACCGCGAGGTCGTCGAGGGCCTCCTCGCTGCGGGCAAGCACGTGCTGTGCGAGAAGCCGCTTTCCGACTCCCTCGCCGATGCGCGCGCCATGGACGACGCCGCGCAGGCCGCGGAGTCCCGCGGAACGCTGGCCCGGATCGGCTTCACATACCGCCGCACTCCCGGCATTGCGGCGATCCGCGAGCTCATCCAGAACGGCACGCTCGGCCGGCCGCTGCACTTCTCCGGACGGTACTGGACCGACTACGGCTGCAGCCCCGACGCGCCGATGAGCTGGCGCTACAAAGGAGCGCCCGGTTCGGGGGCATTGGCCGATGTCGGAAGCCACCTCGCGTACGTGGGCGAGTTCCTGTGCGGCGACATCCAGGCCGTCTCGGGTGGCCAGCTCTCGACGGCGATCACGAAGCGGCCGCTCCCGCTCGGCGCGGTCATGGGCCACGATCACGCGGCCGTGAGCGACACGTTCGAACTCGTCGAGAACGACGACGTTGCCTCCTTCTCCGCCGAGTTCGCCCAGTGCATCGGGTCGCTTTCTGTCTCCCGGGTTGCGGCTGGCCACGCCAACTCGCTCATGTTCGAGGTGTTCTGCGAGAAGGGTGCGGCGTTCTTCGACCAGCGCCGCCCGTCGGAGATCGGCCTGTTCCTCTCGGAGGGTCGGGCCTCGGAGAACGGCTTCCGCCAGGTGATCCTCGGGCCGGATCACCCGTACATCGCGGGAGGACTCGCGATGGATGCGCCGAGCGTCGGCTTCGGCCAGAATGACGCGTTCGGCTACCAGGCCCGCGCGTTCCTTGAGGAGGTCGCGGGCCTGCCCGAGTCCGAGTCCCTCCCGCGCTGCGCGACGTTCGCCGAGGGCGTGCGCAACATGGAGATCCTCGACGCCGTGGCCGTGTCGGCCCAGAACAACGGGAAGCGGGTCTCGCTGTGAAGCTTGGTGCCTACAACGCGGTCCTCCACGACCGTCCGCTGCCGGAGGCGCTCAAGGTCATCGCAGGCCTCGGCCTGACGGGGATCGAGATCAACACGGGTGGATTCCTGCCGGCCGTCCACGTTCCGACCATGGACGGCATCCTCGTCAGCGACGCCGCGCGCGACGACTACCTGGGGGTCTTCGAGGGCACCGGGGTCTCGATCGCGGGCCTGAACTGCAACGGCAACCCGCTGCACCCCAAGCCCGAGATCGGCGAGAAGCACGCCGAAGATGTCCGGCGCTCCATCCGCCTCGCTGAGCGCCTCGGCCAGAACCGGGTCGTGACCATGTCCGGCCTGCCGGGCGGCGAGCCCGGCGCGACCGTGACGAACTGGATCGTGAACGCGTGGAACTCCGCTGCTCTCGACGTGCTCGACTACCAGTGGGACATCGCGGCGAAGTTCTGGCGCGAGACCGATCGGCTCGCCGCCGACCACGGTGTGAAGGTGGCACTCGAGCTGCACCCGCAGAACATAGTGTTCAACACAGCGGACGTCTACAAGCTCGTCGAGCTCACGGGGGCCACCCATGTGGGCGTCGAGCTCGACGCGTCGCACCTGTTCTGGCAGCAGATGGACCCCGTCGCGGTGGTCCGCGAGCTCGGGCCCCTCGTGTTCCACGCCGCGGCAAAGGACGTCCGGGTGAACACTGAGAATGCGAAGCTCTACGGCGTGCTCGACAACCGTTTCCGGCGCCTCTCCCCGGATGAGCCACGCACCAACCTTGGGGGCGACGAGTGGGCCAACGAGTGGCCCAAGGACTCCGCGTGGGACTTCGTGGCCCTCGGCCGCGGCCACGACACCGCCTACTGGGCCGACTTCCTCCGCGCCCTGTACGACGTGGACGCCGACATGATGGTCAATATCGAGCACGAGGATGTCTCCCTCGGCCGTATCGAGGGGCTCGAGGTCGCCGCGGGCGTCTTGCTTGAGGCCGCACGGGCCGCAGGGGTGCTCGCCGAGGCGTAACGACGGATCCGCCGCCGCCGAGTTCCCCAGGTCTTGCGCTGCGTCGCTGCGGCGTTCCCCGACTTCAGGCCGAAGACGCCGCCACTTGCCGAGCGATTCCGGCGACACGCCGCGGATTGAAGCTTGAACTTGGGGAGCCCGGCGCCGGGGCCGGGGAGAAGTTGGGGACGACGGTTTCGGAAGCGGGTGGCGGCGTTGCGCTAGCGGTCGACGACGGGTGGCGGCGCCGTGCTCGACCTCACGGTGAGCGACGGCGGCACGAGCGTGTGTGCGCGGCGCCCGTCCAAGGCAGCTGCTGCCGCGTAGACGGCTGCGGCCGCGAGCGCGTCCGGATCCTGGCGCACGCTCGTAAGGCTCACATGGGCGAGGGCGGCGAGCCGCGAGTCGTCGTACCCGACCACCGAGAGGGCTTTCGGGACGGCAATTCCCGCCTCGCCCAAGATATGCAGGAAGCCGAGGGCGGCGTCGTCGTTGAAGACGACGACGGCGGTCGGCAGGGCGTCGGGCGAGCGCAGGGTCCGAAGCGCCAGAAGAGTCCGCGCTGCCGCCATGCCGTCGGTTTCCGACGGGCCGCCGGGAAGCACGAGGGGAGCGGCGCCGTCGTCCTCCATGAGCCGCACATAGGCGGCCCGGCGCGCCTCGGAACCCACGGCGGAACCACCGTCGACGTGGGCGATGCGCCGATGCCCGAGCTCGCGCAGGTGCCCCACGGCGAGGGCGATCCCGGCCGCCTCGTCCGTGGCCGCGCTCGAGAGCCGCGGATCGGCCTGCGGCTGCAGGATCGAGATGATCGGCGCGGGATGTCCCGCGAGCACCTCGGCTGGGGAATCGGGGGCGAGGACGAGCAGGGCCTCGGAGCCGAGGTCGAGGAGGGACCGGACGGCCTCGTCCTCGGGACGGCGCGGGCCGCGGGCGCTCAGGATCACGTCGAATCCTCGGGCCGCCGCCGCGGGATAGAGGGCCTCGACGATTTCGGTGTGGAAGGCGCCGTCGACGTCGAACACGACGCCGAGCAGATGGCTCCGGGTACTACGCAGAAGGCGCGCCCGCGCGTCCGGCCGGTAGCCGAGGGCTGACGCGGCCGCGAGGACGCGCTCGCGGGTCGCGTCGCTCGCGCCGGGTGCGTTGCGCATCACGATCGAGGCGAGCGCGCGAGAGACGCCCGCAGCAGCCGCGACATCCGTCAGCGTGGGGCGCTTGGCCATGGCGTTCCTCTCCGTCCGGGATCCTGTCACCGACAGTACTAGAACGATATAGACACCGGCCGCGGTGGCGTGCGACACTTGCCATACTCATCTCGACTAGATCGTTCTAGTACGTTCCGAGAGGACTTCCATTGACCTACCTTCCTGTCGATTCTGCCCGCCCCGCCCCGGCGCGAATCGCCCTCATCGGCGCCGGCTGGATGGGCGCCTACCACGCCCGCAGCCTCGCGCTCCGGATACCGGGCGCGGAGCTCGTCGCGATAGCCGACCCCGCGGTCGAGGCCGCGCGGTCCCTCGCCGCCGAGCTCGGTGTCCCCCGCGTGACCCCGGACCCGGCTGACCTGTTCGCGGACCCGGAGATTGACGCCGTCGTCATCGCCGGACCCGCGCGCTTCCATGCCCAGCTCTCGATCGACGCCGCCCGCGCAGGCAAGCACGTCTTCTGCGAGAAGCCCGGCGCGGTAAATCTTGAGGAGCTCGCACGCGTCGAAGAGGCCGTCGCCGAGGCACGTGTGAAGTGGCAGATCGGCTTCAACCGGCGCTACGCCGCTGACTTCCTCGCCGCGCGCCGCGAGGTCGCGGCAGGCGCCGTCGGCACGCCCCAGCTCCTCCGCTCGGTCACCCGAGACCCAGGCAGCGGCAGCATCCCCCACGCCGGGCGCATCCCTCAGTGGACCATCTTCCTCGAGACACTCATCCACGACTTCGACGCGCTCAACTGGCTCAACCCCGGCGCCGAGCCCGTCAGTGTGCACGTCACGGCGGACGCCCTCGTCGAGCCGAGCTTCAAGGATGCGGGCCTCCTCGACACGGCGGTCGTGACAGTCCGCTATGCGAACGGCGCGATCGCCGTCGCTGAGGCCAACTTCTCCGCGCTCTACGGCTACGACGTGCGCGGCGAGGTCTTCGGCTCCGCCGGCATGGTCCAAGCGGGCCGCGCGACCGAGACCGCGGCCGTTCGCTACGGCGCCTCGGGGCTCGCGGCCGAGACCCCGCGCCTCAACATCGAGCTTTTCGCCGACGCCTACACGGCGGAGCTCGCCGACTTCGCGCAGCACGTCCGCGCCCGCCGCGACGGCGCCGCCGAGCCAGACCACGGCGTGCCCCTCACGCCCGGCCTCGCCGACGCGCGGCGAGCGCTCGCCGTCGCCCTCGCGTGCATCGAATCTGCCCAGTCCGGCGCGACCGCGGCCGTTGCCGGTGCCTCGGCGGCCGGTGCCGAGGCCCGCTCATGAGGCTCGCGGTCTGCGCCGAGATGGTCTTCACGGACCTACCGTTCGCCGAGCGCGTGCGGCGGATCCACGACGCCGGGTTCGACGTCGAGCTGTGGGACTCGCGGAAGAAGGACCTCGCCGAGCTCAGGGCTACCGGCGCGCGCTTCTCGTCCATGACCGGCTACTCGGCGGGCTCGCTCGTCGAGCCTGACACCGCAGACCTCGTGGTGGCCACCGCGGAAGCCCTCATTCCGACGGCGCTCGAGCTCGGCGTCGAACGCCTCGTGGTGCACCCGGCCGAGCTCGTGGACGGCCGGGCAGCCCGCCCGCACTGGCGCTCCAACGGGACGATGTGGCTCACCGCCGCGCGGACCCTCGAGCGCCTCGGCGAGCTCGGCGCGCGGCACGGCGTCACGTTCTGCCTCGAGAACCTCAACACGGTCCTCGACCACCCCGGCATTCCGCTGGCTCGGGCCAAGGACACGCTCGCGCTCGTGCGCGCCGTCGACCACCCGAACGCGCGGCTCATGCTGGACCTGTACCACGCGCAGCTCGGGGAGGGGAATCTCATAGAACTCGCGCGCGAGTGCCTTCCCTGGATCGGGGAGATCCAGGTCGCTGACGTCCCCGGCCGCTGCGAGCCCGGCACGGGCGAGATCAACTACGCGGCAGTGCACCGAGCGCTCGCGGGGCTCGGCTACGAGGGCACGATCGGGCTCGAGGCGTACGCGGCGGGCGACGCCGACGACGCGCTCAAGGCCTTCCGGGCAGCGTTCGGCGGCTGAGGGTTCCGTTCGCCACAACTCACGGCCCGGAAAGGGGTAAACACGCCCCCAAGAGCCACGAGTTGTGGCGTTACGAACTGATACAGCTCATGGAGGCCCCGATCGCGCCGCTCGATGTGGACGGGCCCAACCTAGCGGACGACGGCGGGAGGCGGCGCCGTACTGCCGCGCGCCTTGAGCTCGGGCTCGAGGAGTACCGCGTCGGTCACGCTTTCGGGGCCCGCGGCGATCGCCTTAGCCAGCAGCCCCGCCGCGACCCGCCCCGCCTCGCCGCTCGCGTTGTCCACGCTCGTGAGCCCCACCGTCCGCAGGCGCGCAGTCGGGGTGTCGTCGTAGCCGGCGAGGGAGACGTCGTCGGGGACTGAGAGGCCTAGCTCTTCGGCGGCCGAGAAGGCGCCGAGGGCGGCCATGTCGTTCACGGCGAACACCGCGGTGGGCCGGTCCGGTGCCTCAAGCAGCGCCAGTCCGGCCCGGTAGCCGGCGTCCTCGGTCAGGCCGGCAGCCACCGTGCGGTGCGCAAGGCCGAGCCGCCGCGCTTCCTCCTCGAAGCCTGCCCGCCGCGCGTCGCCGACGGCAGTTCCCGGCGCGCCGAGGTGCGCGATGTTTCGATGGCCTAGCGCCGCGAGGTGACGGACGACGCGGCGGGCGCCCTCGGCGTCGTCGTTGGTCACGACGGCGGCTCCCGGAGCCTGGGCGCGCGGCGATCCGACCTGGACCACTGGCACCGGTGCGACGCCGATGAGCGCCGGTTCGGCGCCGTCGAGCGTGCCCACGAGCACGATGCCTTCCACGCGCAGCTCGAGGAAGCGTTCGACGAGCGGGGCGCCCTCGAGCCGCCAGTCCCCAAGCAGGGGCCGGAGCCCTTCGCCATGCAGGCCAGCCGAGAGGCCTTCGACGGCGGGGACGAACCACGGATTGCGGAGGTCGTCGAGGATGAGGCCCACAATCCCGCTGCGCTGGGCCCCCATGGCGCGTGCCGCCGCATTGGGGCGGTAGCCGAGCTCGGCGGCGGCGTCGAGCACGGCCCGTCGTTTGACCTCGCTCACGTAGCCCGTACCGCGGAGCGCGAGGGACGCCGCGGACTTCGACACGCCGGCCAGCACGGCGACGTCGACAATAGTCGCAGCCTTGGACCCAGCTCTCCCCACGCCGCCTCCTCGTGATGCCAGTTTTGTCAGGACAAAGCTTGACCGCCTGATCCCTCCCGGGGATACTCTAAAGGAATCCTTGGAACGTTCCCATACTTTCCTGGACTATCCCGTCACAAAGGAGTGCCCCATGAACCATCGATTTCCTGTGAACCATGGAGTTCCTGTGAACCATCGATTTCCTGTGAACCATGTGACCCTCGGCCTCGTCGGCGTCGGTCGCATCGGCGTCATGCACGCGCGCAATATCGCGGCCCTCCGCGAGCAGTTCGCGGCCCGCGGCGTGGAGCTTCGGCTCAAGCTCACCGACGTCGCCGAGGAGCACGCCCGCAACGTCGCCGCGGAAGTCGGCGCCGAGTTCGTGCCCGGGGGCGCGGCCGGACTCGTCGGCTCGGGCGTGGACGCGCTCGTCGTCGCGACCGGGACGCTCACGCACCCCGAGCTCATCCGCGCGGGCGTCGACGCGGGAATCCCCGTCTTCTGCGAGAAGCCCGTGGCCGGATCGGTCGCGGACTCGCTGCCCGTCCTGGAGTACATCGCGGAAGGCGGAGGCGTCGTCCAGATCGGACACCAGCGCCGCTTCGACGCGGGCTATCTCGAGGTGAAGCGCCGCCTCGACGCCGGCGAGATTGGCTGGATCCACTCGTTCCGCGCCATGACGGGGGACATGTTCCCGCCGTCGGTCGAGTTCATCGCGACGTCCGGCGGCCTGTTCCGCGACTGCTCGGTGCACGACTTCGACATCCTCCGCTGGCTTACGGGACGCGAGATTGTCGAGGTCTACTCGAAGGGTTCCAACAACGGCGATCCCGCGATCGGCGAGGCCGGCGACGTCGACACCGCGCTCGCCGTCCTGACGTTCGACGACGGAACCGTCGGCACTGTCTCCGCGACCCGTTATAACGGGGCTGGCCATGACGTGCGGCTCGAGGTGCAGGGCTCGAAGTCCTCCGTCATGGTGGGTCTCGACGACAAGACCGCGCTCCGCTCGGCCGAGCCGGGCGTCGCGTTCCCGGCGGGCGAGGCGCACAAGACGTTCGCCGAGCGCTTCGACGCCGCCTACCGGGCCGAGCTCGCGGCGTTCGTCGAGCTCGTGCTCGGCGAGCGTGAGAACCCGTGCACGCCCGAGGATGCCGTCGCGGCCTCGCGCGTCGCGGACGCCGCGCAGGAGTCCCTCGAGAGCGGGCGGCCCGTGCGGGTCGAGGTGCCTGCAGTTCAGCTCTGAGGCAAGTCCATCGAGCGGCCCTTGCGACGCTCGAGGTTCATAACTCCACAATTCGCCGCCGGATTGGACCTTGAACGGGCTGATCCGGCTCTGATTTGTGTCGGAACTGCCTCCGCGTGCGCGGAAGTTCTCGGCGGTGGCTAACCTTTCCCCATGAATGCGACGCCCGCGCTCGGCCCCATGCCGCGGACGCTCGAGGTCGAATCGCTCGAGCGCTTCGACGAGCTCGTGGCGTCGGGAGCGCACAGCATGGCGGGCTGGCAGCTCCAGTCCATCGACTTCCGCGGCCGCTCGGCTCAGCTCAAGGCGATGGACCCGATGGGCGCGGTATTCCTCGGCGGCACGTTCCAGCCGGGCATGGAGGAATCGCTGCGGGCGCGCGGCGCGCTCGTGTTCCCGGCTCTGCCGGGCCTGCCATTCGATCCGTACCGGCCCTCGCTCTACACCGGCCCCGAGCTCTACCGCGGGGTCGAGGCCGAGCCGTACGAGCGGACCCCCGACGCCCAGATCTACGCGTGGACGCGGCAGCAGGGCCGTGCGGGCGTCGAAGGCGCCCTGTCCGCCGCGCTCCACGACCACCACATCGGCGAATCGCTCCTCGACGCGCTGTCGGGGCCCTTTGAAGGGCGGAAGATCGTGGGCGTCATGGGCGGCCACGCGGGCCCGCGCGGCAGCAGGACGTACGACGACGCCGCTCGCCTCGGGCGCGGCCTCGCGGCGGCCGGGTTCGTGGTCGCCACGGGCGGAGGGCCCGGCGCGATGGAGGCCGCCAACCTCGGCGCCTATCTCTCGGCTGGCCCTGCAGAAGCCCTCGACGAAGCGCTCGGCCGCCTCGCCGTCGTCCCCCGCTTCCGGCCCTCGGTGGGGGCGTGGGCCCGCGCGTCGCTCGCGGTCCTCGAGCTGTATCCGCACGGGGCGCCGAGCCTCGGCATCCCGACGTGGTTCTACGGCCATGAGCCGCCGAACCTCTTCGCGACGCATATCGCGAAGTACTTCGCCAACGCCGTGCGCGAGGCGGTGCTGCTCGAGAAGAGCACCGGGGGAGTCGTGTTCCTCCCCGGTGCCGCGGGCACGGTTCAGGAGGTCTTCCAGGACGCGTGCGAGAACTACTACGGGACGCCCGAGACGATTACGCCGATGGTCCTCGTCGGGCGCCGGTACTGGACCGAGGAGCTGCCCGCGTGGCCGCTCCTCGCGAGCCTAGCGCGCGAGCACGGCATGGCGGGCCGGCTGCATCTCGTGGACTCGGTCGAGGAAGCGGTTGCCGTGCTCGCATAGCGTTGCGGGGCCGTGGACAGACCCTTCACAGGCGGGGCGGGCTCAGTCGAGCTCGCGGCCCTTGCCCTCCGGCGTGACCTTCACGGCCACGGCGCCCGCGGCGAGGATCACGACCCAGAACACCCCGATGAGCCATACGCCCCCGCCGGCCACGAGGCTCAGCCCAGCGACGATCATCGGCGTGAACCCGGCACCGAGCATCGACGCCCCCTGGTAGGCGAGGGACGCGCCCGTGTACCGGTTCCGCGTGGGGAACTGCTCCGCGACGTAGGCCGCGATCGGGCCATAGAGGAAACCCTGCACGAGCCCATTGCCCAGCACGATTGCGACGCCGAAGCCCCACAGCGTCCCGTTCGTCATGAGCCACAGCATGGGGTACGCCAGCGCCGCGCCGAGCACCGAGGCCCCGATGAGCACCCGATTGCGCCCGATCCGGTCGCTCAGCCGCGCCGAGTAGAAGCACACGACGAGCGTCAGCACGGCTGCCGCCGCCTTGATGTTCAGCACGCCGTTCTTGTCGGCCCCGCTCGCCACCGCCACCGAGACGCCCCACACGGTCGTCATGGCCTGGCATACGTAGAACGCGGTGGTCGCGGCGAGGCCCAGTACCACGGCGCGGGAGTTGTTGCGCAGGACGTCGAGGAGCGGGACCCTCCGCTGCTCGCCCGCGGCTTCGAGCCGCTTGAACGCGGGCGTCTCCGAGACCTTGAGCCGGATCACGAGGCCGACGGCGATGAGCAGCGCGCTGAGTACGAACGGGACGCGCCAGCCCCACACGAGGAATTCCTTGCCCGAGACCGCCGCAGACAGCGAGAGCGCGAGCGTTCCGAGAATCGCGCCTGCCGGCCCGCCCGCGTTCGCGAACGCCGCGGCGAACCCGCGCCGCGACGCAGGCGCGTGCTCGACCGCCATGAGCGCGGCGCCGCCCCATTCGCCGCCGACGGCGACTCCTTGGACGAGGCGAGCGCCACCAAAGTGACGGGCGCCGCGATGCCGGCTTGCGCCGTCGTAGGCAATAGCCCGATCGCGACGGTGCCAAAGCCCATGATGAGCATCGAGAGCACGAGCATCTTCTTGCGCCCCAGGATGTCCCCGAAGTGTCCGAAGACGACGCCGCCGAGGGGCCGAGCGATGTACCCCACCGCGAGCGTCGCGAACGATGCGAAGAGCGCGAAGCCGGGGCCGAGGTTAGAGAAGAACACCTTGTCGAACACGAGCGACGCCGCGGTCGCGTACAGCATGAAGTCGTAGTACTCGATCGCGCTGCCGATGAAGGACGAGCCGAGGATCCGGCGCATGTCCTTCGTGTTGAGGGAGTTCGGCGCGCCCGAACGGAGCTGGGTGGCGGTCACAGTGCTTCTCCTGACGGGTTTTCTCTCAGCGCTGAGAGCCGAACGGGATGGTGTCGAGGTCACGGGGGAGGACGAAGCGGCCCGAGAAGTGCTCGGCGGCCTCCTCCCACACGCGGCTGGGCGCGTGGCCTGGAACGAGGTGGTGCAGCGCGAGCTGGCGCGCGCCGGCGGCCTCGGCGGCCTTCGCGGCGTCGCGGGCGCTCGTGTGCGACTTGTAGTGGTGGTCGCGCGCGGCTCTGGAGGCGTCGTCGGTCTTGTCGCCGTAGAGCTGCTCGACCCACTCGAAGTCGATGGCCTCGTGGAGCAGGAGATCGGTGCCCTCGGCGAGCGTCACAAGGTTCGGCGTGAAGCTCGTGTCCCCGGAGATGGTCACCGAGCCTTCGGCGGTGTCGAAGCGGAACGCGAACGCGGGCGCGACCGGCGGGTGCTCGACGAGGATCGCCGTGACCGTCACGAGCTCGTCTCTGTAGACCTCGAACGGTGCCATGTCCGGGGTCGGGTTGTCGTTGGGGTGGTAGCCGACGTCGTCGGGGATCTCGATGTCCTCGGCGCGGAAGACCTCGAGGGGGCTCGGCTTGAGGCTGTCGAGGATGCGGTCGTTGAGGTCGGTGGCGTGCGCGGCCATGAGCGTTTCGAACGTCCGCTTTGTGCCGGGGGTCGGGTTCGTGGGCGCGAGCGGGGAAGGGGCGACGACGGCGCGCGGCGAAACCGGGGGCAGCGCGCCTCGGTTGCCGGGTCCAATGATGCGCACTGGGTCGCCGGCGCGGTCCTGGAGGGCGTAGAGGCCGAAGATGCCGAGGCCTGCGAGGTCGTAGACGTGGTCCGAGTGAAGGTGCGTGATGAACAGCGCTCGGAGGTTCGCGAGGTCCAGCCCAGCTTGCGCTATGCGGCGGCCGGCGCCCTGGCCGCAGTCCACGAGATAGAACGAATCGCCGACGACGACGGCGGTCGAGGTCCCCGTGCGTTCGCCCGAGTCTGCGGCTGCCCACCAGCGGGGACCGCCGGCGGTGCCGAGGGTGACGACGTGCGGGGCGAGGCGGGAAGCCATGGAAACTCCTTCGGTTCTGACTGGATTCCAGTGTGGTGCGACCCACAACATTTGTATAATCAATCAATTCGAGGAGGCTTATCAGGAGAATCAATGGCATCTGAATTCACGCTCCGCCAGCTCGAGTACTTCGTCGCCGTGCTTGATGCCGGGTCCGTGACGGATGCCGCGAAGCGCAGCAACATCTCGCAAGCGGCCGCGTCCATGGCGATCGCGCAGCTCGAGCGGGCAATCGGCGTCGACCTCTTCCTGCGGACGCGCTCGAAGCGCGTCGTGCCGACTGAAGCGGGGCACGCGCTCGGCGTTCGGGCCCGGCGGATCCTTGCCGAGGCCGCTGAGATTCCCGGGGCGGTGCGCACCGGCTTCGAGGAGCTGCGTGGGCGCGTCTCCGTTGGCTGCATGATCGCGATCAGCCCGCGTCTCATGCCCCGCCTCATTGCCGAGGTGGGCGAGCGCTGGCCTGAGATCGAGCTCGACTTCACCGAGGGCGCAGCCGAGGAACTCCAGCGGGCCGTCGCGGGAGGCGAGCTCGACGCCGCGCTCGTGTACTCGCTCCAAGCCGTTCCCGGCGTCGACCTTCTCCCGATCGCCGAATCCCGGCCGCATTTCCTGCTCTCCCCGGACCATCCGCTCGCGGGGCGGGAGTCAGCGCATTTCGCGGATCTCGCGGACGAGGACGCTGTGCTCTTCGATGTCCCGCCGAGCGCCGAGCGCGTGCTCGCGATGTTCCGCTCGGCGGGCATCGAACCGCGGGTGCGGTGGAGGAGCGTCGTGGCCGAGACGATCCGGGGCCTCGTCGCGAGCGGGCGGGCCTACAGTGTCACAAATGTGTGGCGCGGCGCGGAGCATCTCTTCGCAGCGTCGGGCGTCGCCATGGTGCGGGTGGCCGACGACACCCCTGCTAACGCCGTCGCCGCCGCCGTCGCGCCCGGGACCCGCCGCCCGCGCCGCGTGGACGCCGTCATCGAGGCGGCGCGGGACCTGGCCACCGCGACGAGCGGCCCGGAACTAGGTGCTGGCCGCTGAAGCGACTGCCCACGCATCAGCCTGGGCTAGCCGATCGTCGCGCCGAACACCCAGCCGAGAACGTACGTGACGGCCGCGGCGCCGAAGCCGATGAGCAGCTGCCGCATCGCGCGCCACAGCGGCGACGCGCCGGCGAGCAGGCCGACGATCGCGCCGGTCCCGAGGAGAACGAGGCCCACCAGCGCGGCCGCGACGGCGAGTGCCGGGACGCCCACCATGCCGAACAGGAACGGGATGATGGGCACGATCGCGCCGGACGCGAAGAAGCTGAAGCTGCTCACGGCCGCCTGCCAGGCCGAGCCGATCGCCTCGTGCTCGTCCTCCTCGGAGGCCTTCTCGGGGCGGAGCGAGAGGCTGGGATCGCAGTCGCACGTGAAGTACCCGAGCCGTTCGGCCGCGCGGTGCTCGGCAGCCTCCTGGCTCATGCCTCGCGCCTTGTAGACGAGCACCAGCTCATTGTGGTCGAGGTCGAGGGCCGGGGCGGCGCTGAGTGTCACTTGCGTGGGGCGTGACGCCGAGAGCAGCTCGCGCTGCGACTTGACGGAGATGTATTCGCCGGCACCCATCGAGAGCGCGCCCGCAAGGAGGCCCGCGACGCCCGAGAGCAGCACGACGTGGCTCGACACCCCGGACGCCGCCATGCCGGTCACGAGCGAAAGGTTGCTGACCAGGCCGTCGTTCGCGCCGAACACGGCCGCCCGGAACGAGCCCGAGAGGCGCGTCCGCCCGCGGATCGCTAGCCCGCGCACGACCTCCTCGTGGATGCGTTCGTCGGCCGCCATCGCCTGCGTCGCGAAGGGATCGGTGGAGTAGGGCGAGCGGCTCTCGGCGCGCTGCGCCATCGCGAGCACGAACACGGAGCCGAAGTGCCGCGCGAGGAAGCCGACGAGCTGGCTGCGCAGAGATGCCTGTCGCGGCTTGCCGATCTGATCCCCGAGGAGCCCTTTCCAGTGCGCCTCGTGCCGGCCCTCGGCCTCGGCGAGCCCGAGGAGGATCGCGCGCTCTTCGCCGTCGCGCCGCTCGGCGAGGGCGCGGTAGATGCCGGCCTCGGCCTTCTCGTCGGCGAGGTACTGGCGCCAGCGCCGATGGTCTGCGGCGGTGGGCTGGGGGCGGGGTAGGGCGGGTTCTGCGGGCTGATGGTCCGCGGGCTGGGGCATGGTTCTCCTGCATGCTGTGGGAGCGTTCCGGGCGCCTTTGCCCACAGCACTCTAGCCCGGATCTGCGCTGATTTTCGGCCGGTTCACCCACGCCCGAGAGTTCGGCCCGCCTGAACTTTCTGCCCTGGCGAACGACGACGGCGAGCAGCCCGCGCGGGCCGCTCGCCGTCGTCGTGCGTTGCCTTCCGGTCAGGCCCCGATCAAGCGACGGGCGCCGCCTCACGCTCGTCGTCTTTGCCTGTCATGCAACAGGTGTTGTCTAGTAGACTAAATGTGATTGAGCATACGTCTTAAGAGTGTGCCGCGGTCCGTGTCGCGAAGGTCTTGTATGAATGAGGTCCCGCGGACCATGCCCGCCTGGGAAGCCATTGGTGGTGCCGGGCGAATCCGGCGCGTCCGGCGGCCCGTGCCTGAGCCCGGCGGAGGGGACGTCCTCGTCCGCATCGACTCGTGCGGCGTCTGCCGGACCGATCTCCACGTCACTGAGGGAGACCTGCCCGTACACAAGCCACACGTGATCCCGGGGCATGAGGCCGTCGGCCGAGTCGTCGCGCTGGGCGAGGATGCAGCACGGTTCGAGCTGGGCGACAGAGTGGGGATCGCGTGGCTGCGTGCCACGTGCGGAGCCTGCCGTTGGTGCCGTTCGGGCCGCGAGAACCTCTGCCGCGACGCCCAGTTCACGGGCTGGGATGCCGACGGCGGCTACGCCCTCTACGCGACCGTTGCGGAAGTGTTCGCGTACCGGATCCCGGAGGGCCTGCCGAGCGAACAGGCCGCGCCGCTCCTCTGCGCGGGGATCATCGGGTATCGGGCGTTGCGGCGCGCCGATCTTCCGCCGGGCGGGCGCCTCGGCATCTACGGCTTCGGGGCGAGCGCCCATCTCACGGCGCAGATCGCCGTCGCCCAAGGTGCCGAAGTGCACGTCATGACCCGAGGTGCTGACGCGCGGCGGCTCGCGCTGGATCTTGGCGTGGCCTCGGCGGGGCCGGCCGACGCGGCGCCTCCCGTCCCCTTGGACGCCTCGATCCTCTTCGCGCCGGCCGGGGAGCTTGTCCCGACCGCCCTCGCTGGCCTCGAGCAGGGCGGCACGCTCGTTGTCGCGGGAATCCACCTGAGCGACATCCCTCAGCTGAATTACGCGGAGCACCTCTTCCGCGAACGTCGCCTCACATCCGTGACCGCCAACACGAGACGGGACGGGGAAGAACTCTTCCGACTCGCGGCGCGGCTCGGACTCCGCGCCGCCGTGACGCCCTACGCGTTTTCAGACGCCGACCGGGCGCTCGACGACCTCGCGCGCGGTGCATTCAGCGGCGTCGCGGTGCTGAGCATGCCCGACGACGATTCCTCTCGTGCATCGACTGTTGTCTTGTAGACTCGGTGTGATGTAGCCGACAGGTTAACAGTCGTTGACCTGCATGAGTTCGAGAGGCGTCATATGAAAGCCCTGCCGGTCGAGCCGAGCAATGTGTCTGTGGCGATCGGCTCGAGGATTCGGGCGGCGCGCGAGGCGCAGCGCATGACGATCGAGCAGGTGGCCGAGGCGGCGGGCCTCTCGAAGGGCTTCCTGAGCCGCGTCGAGCGTGACGAATCCTCGCCGAGCGTGGCCTCGCTCGTGACTCTCTGCCAAGTCCTCTCGCTTCCCATCGGGGAGCTTTTCGCGACGCCGGAGACGCATCTCACGCGCGGCGCCGAGGCTCCCCGCATCTCGCTCGGCGGCAAGGGCATCGTCGAGCGGCTGCTCACGGCGCGGTCCGAGCGGCGCCTCCAGATCATCCAGGCCGAGATCGAGCCTCGGGGCGCGGGGGAGTCCGAGCTGTATGCGGTCGACTGCGACGTAGACGTGCTGCACGTCGTGCGTGGCCGGCTCCAGCTCGTCATGACGAACGACCGCTATGAGCTTGAGGCGGGGGACACCCTCACATTCCCCGGCCGCGAGCCGCACACGTGGGTCAACCCATTGGACGAGCCCGCGACCGTCCTGTGGGTCCTGGTCCCGGCCGCGAGCCGGTAGCCACGCCGTCGTCGTCGCGCTCGGGTTCCGGCCCCCGCCGTCGCGCTCTGGTTCCGGCCCCCGCCGTCGCGTTCGGGCCCGTTTCTGAGCCAGCCCTCTCGGCGCGCCCTCGCGACGCGCCGGGCTCCGAGTGATTGGGAATCCACAACCGGGCCAGAGCACGGGCATGCCGGCTCAGAGAGCCCGACCGGTCAGGGCGGCACGGACCTCTGCGATGAACCGGTCCGGCTCGTTCCAGATTTCCTCGGGAAGATAGCGAAGGCGCAGGTATCCCCTCAGGGTGGCCGAGTTGTCTCGCCGCCGGTCTCTGCGCACTGAATCCCGGTCCGAGTGGTAGGCGACCCCGTCGATTTCCACGATGAGGAATCCTCCGATGAGGAAGTCGACCCGACCGATGCCGGGGATGAGCGCCTGCGGCTCAACGTCAAGGCCGAGTTCCTTGGCGAGGGGGATCAGGAGGAGGAGCGCTTCGGCCTCGGGGAGGGATTCAACCCGCGGCTCGACCGCGCGGAGGGTCGCAAGCGAGCGGCCGCTTTTCTGGGCGGTGAGCTCTTCCTCGAGAAAAGCGATGCGGAGCCCGTGCAGCCTGATGGCGGAGGCGGCAAGCGGTACCGCGGCTTGGGCAGGAAGGCAGCGAAGGGCATGGAGAAGCACGTCCTCCAAGGCTGCGAGCGGGAGCGAGTGATGTGCAGGGTACCGAAGACCACGATGCACGACGGGTCTGATGCCGCCAGTTCCCCGACTTGCCCCATGCCCGTGATCGCAGCCGAGATGGTCCTGATGGGGCGGTTTTCGGAGCCACAGGCCATAGTCGCGTGCAGCTGACGCGCACGTGATGACCGCGTTGTGCATGATGGCAGAGAGGAAGTCTCGGCGGCAGCCATCGAGGGCGTAGACGCCCCGCTTTGGCCGCGCGGCACGCCTGGCTACGTAATCGAGGTCCGTCCGGCTGAGTCCGGCCTCGATCAGTGTTGCGGTGCGGGCCACGCCGCCGAGTGAGCCGAGGATCTGAAGAGGGTCCATCTCATCAGCAGCTCACGCTCGCGTCGGCACGAGCGGCTGAGTGTCAGGCTATGTGGGCGACACGCCGCGTTGGATTCTGTGGAGGAGCTTTGGACGCCGCGGGGCCAGAGCGGTCGAGCCCACTTCTGACATTCCGATTTGGGCGTCCGGCCAAGACGCGCCGCGCTCCCGACCGATTGGCAAAACACAACTGGGCGGGAGCGCGAGTGAGGGGCCCCGCGCCTGGGTTAGCCGACGTGCACCCATGGCCTTTCGGTCACGCGCGGCTCGGCCTCGCGCAGCACCTCGCGCGTGACGGGGGCGATCTCGCCCTCGCCGAAGAACAGGAACTTCGTGAGGTTCATGACCGGGTTTCCCTCGGTCCAGCGGAAGTAGATGTGCGGCATGAGCCCGGTCGCGTTCCGCAAGTGCAAGAGGATGGCCGCGAGCGTGTTCGGGACGTTGTTCGAGTGGACCTCGAGGACCTTGAACCCGTGGCGCTTGATCCCGCGCACGTCGAGTTCCTGCTCGAACTCCGAGCTGTCGTCCACGACGACCTCGATGAACAGGATCTCCGCGTCTTCGGGCAGGTGGTTGGCGGCACGCGCGTGGACGAGCTTATTCCGGTACCGCTCCGAGTCGAGTCGCTGGGGCTCGTGGGCGATGAGCCGGATCGGCCCCTCGTCGAGCTCGGCGAGGAATTCGAGTGCCTGCTCGTCGAGCTTCACAAGCGTCGCGCGGAGCTCGAAGGAACGCCGAACGCGCGAGGCGAAGCTCACGATCACGATGAGGACGATGAACACCGCCGCGATCCGGATGCCGTCGGGCCGTTCGAGCGAGTTCGCGACGGTCGTGTAGAGGAACACGGCGCTGATGAATCCGAACGCCCACGTGAGCGTTCGCTGCTTCTTGCGCCACGCGGAGAGCGTCACGGCAATGGCCGCGGAGGTCATGAGGACGAGCACCCCAGTCGCGTACGCCCCGCCCTGCGCGTCGACGTTGGCCTCGAAGATCCACGTGATGATGAACCCGATCGCGGTGAACACGAGCGTGAGCGGGCGCACGGCACGGGCCCACGCGGGGGCCATGCCGTACCGCGGCAGGTAGCGCGGCACGAGGTTGAGCAGGCCCGCCATGGCGGAGGCGCCCGCGAACCACAGGATCGCGATGGTCGAGACGTCGTAGACCGTCCCGAACCCGTCGCCGAGGAACTGGTGCGCGAGGAACGCGAGCGCGCGTCCGTCGGCTTTCCCGCCGGGCTGGAATTCGGCCTCGGGGATGAGCGTGATGGTCATGAAGCTCGTCGCGATGAGGAACGCGGACATGATGAGCGCAGCGGTCGTGAGGAGCCGGTGGGTTCCGCGGATGCGTCCAACGGGCTTCTCCTCGGTGTCCCGCGCGTCGCCCTTGATCTGGGGCATGACCGCGACGCCCGTCTCGAAGCCCGAGAGCCCGAGCGCGAGCTTGGGGAACACGAGCAGCGAAATGCCGATCATCACCAGCGGGTCGCCGTGTTGGGCCGTGAGGGCTGACCACCAGTTGACGACGGCCCCGCGGTCCGTGAACAGGTGGCCGAGGCCGACGACGACGACGACCGCATTGAGTACGAGGTACACGCCGACGAGCACGACGGCGACGTTGATCGCTTCGCGGAAGCCGCGCAGGAACACGATGCCGAGGGCCGCGAGCAGCACGAGGGTGATCGTGATCTGCTGGCCGTGGAACGCGTCGGGAACATAGGGGTTCTCGACGAGGTGGGCGCTCGCGTCGGCCGCGGAGAGCGTCATGGTGATCATGAAGTCGGTCGCCGCGAACCCGAGGAGCGCGAGGACGAACAGCTTGCCCGTCCACCGGGGCATGAGCCGCTCGAGCATCGCGATCGAGCCTTCGCCCTTGAAGCTTTCCTTCGCGACGCGGCGGTACACGGGCAGGGCGCCGAAGAGAGTCACGAGGACGAGGATGACCGTCGCCATGGGCGAGAGGAGTCCGGCTGCGACGGCCGCGATGGCAGGCTGGTAGCCGAGGGTCGAGAAGTAGTCGACACCCGTGAGGCACATGACCTTCCACCAGGACTGCGGCGTGTGGTGCTCGTTCGGGACGCCGTGGGGGCCCTGGTGCTGACCTGCCCCCTCCGGCATGCCTTCGAGGAGCCAGCGGCGGAAGCCAGGGGTGGCCGGCCTCGTGCGGTCCGACGGGTCGGCCGGCGGCCGGGTGAGTGTTGACATGCGTGCAGCTCCTTCAGCGTTCAGGAGGGAGCGTAGGCCCCGTGTACGGCCTGCCCCGGCAGTTTTTATGGATCCTTAACGGCTGTGTTCCACGTGACAAAGTCCCGGCCGACCCGCGCGGCGGGGTCCCGCCGTCGTCCATGGGCCGTGCTGTGTCAGCTATGTGGAAACATCGGGTGCATAAAAGGCAACTTTACTGTAGTGTGAATCACAACCGATTCACGCTTTGGAGGGCACTCATGGAAGAGCTGCGCATCGAGGACAACGGCCGACTCGGCCCCATTGACTCGTCCCGCATCCCCCGCTTCGCCGGAGCCGCGACGTTCGCGCGGCTCCCGCGTCTCGATCAGGTCGCGCACGCGGATGTCGCCGTCGTCGGCGTCCCGTTCGATACCGGCGTCTCCTACCGCCCCGGCGCCCGCTTCGGCGCCAACCACGTCCGCGAGGCGAGTCGGCTCCTGCGCCCCTACAACCCGGCCCTCGACCTCTCGCCGTTCGCCGAGGCCCAGGTCGCCGACGCGGGGGACATGGCCGTGAACCCGTTCAACATCAACGAGGCCATCGAGACCATCCAGCAGAACGCCCTCGACCTCACGGCCGGCGGCTCGCGCCTCCTCACGATCGGCGGCGACCACACGATCGCCCTCCCGCTGCTCCGCGCCGCTGCGGAGCGCGCTGGCGGGCCCGTGGCGCTCCTCCACTTCGACGCCCACCTCGACACGTGGGACACGTACTTCGGCGCCGAGTACACGCACGGCACGCCGTTCCGCCGCGCCGTCGAGGAAGGCATCCTCGACACCGATGCCCTGAGCCACGTGGGCACGCGCGGCCCGCTCTACGGCAAGAAGGACCTCGAGGACGATCGGCGCTTCGGCTTCGGCATCGTCACCTCCTCGGACGTCTACTACCAGGGCGTGCGCGAAATCGTCGCGAAGCTGCGCGACCGCATCGGCGACCGTCCGCTCTATGTCTCGGTGGATATCGACGTCCTCGACCCCGCCCACGCTCCCGGCACGGGCACGCCCGAAGCCGGCGGCATCACAAGCCGCGAGCTCCTCGAGATCATCCGTGGCCTCCGCGGCCTCAACCTCGTGGGCGCCGACGTGGTCGAGGTCTCCCCGGCCTACGACCACGCCGAGCTCACAGGCGTCGCCGCAAGCCACGTCGCCTACGACCTCGTGTCCCTCCTGAGCGAGCAGCCCAAGGCTGGCGCTCCCCTCACCGAGGGCGAGCGGACGACGGCGGTGGCTCGATGACCATGCAGTCGGCAGCTGAGCAGCGCGACCAGTACCGCAACGGCGGCGACCTCGTCGTCGAGACGCTCGAGGCGCTCGGCGCGAAGACGGTCTTCGGAATCCCGGGCCAGCATGCGCTCGGCCTCTTCGACGCCATGGGCCGCGGGAATCTCAAGTTCGTCTCGAGCCGCGTCGAGAACAACTCGGCGTTCGCGGCGGACGGCTACTCGCGCGCGACGGGCGAAGTCGGCGTGCTGTTCCTCTCGACCGGCCCCGGCGCGCTGACTTCGCTCGCCGGGCTCCAGGAGGCCTACGCGACGGGCGTCCCGATGGTCGTGATCGCGAGCCAGATCCCTCTCGAGGGCCTCGGCGCGCGCCGCAAGGGCATGCTGCACCAGCTCGACGACCAGAAGGCCTCGGCGGCGAACGTCACGAAGAGCCAGCGGCTCATCCAGCACGCCTCGGGCATCCCGTCCGCGATCCAGGACGCGTGGACGGATGCGATCTCCTCGCCGCAGGGCCCGGTGTGGGTTGAGATCCCGCAGAACGTCCTCCTCGATCCAATCGTGGTCCCGCCGGTCGAGGACGCGCTCGCCGTCGCCGCGGACAACCCGCCGCGCGTCGAGCTCGTGCGCGAAGCCGTCAAGTGGCTCACTGCGGCCGAACGCCCCGCGATCATCGCGGGTGGCGGCACGCGCCGCGGGCGCGCCGAGAAGTCGCTCCTCGCGATCGCCGAGCGCCTGCACGCGCCCGTGATCTGCACGCCGGGCGGCAATGGCGCGTTCCCGTGGACGCATCCGCTCTCGCTCCAGTCGTGGGTCGAGGACCGGCACATGACCGACGTCCTCGAGGACGCGGACGTCCTCGTTGTGGTCGGCTCCTCCCTCGGCGAGGTCACGTCGAACTACTTCACGTTCGAGCCCCGCGGCCGCATCATCCAGATCGACGCCGAGCCGCGCGTCCTCGAGTCGAACCGGCCTGGCCTCGGCATCCGCGCCGACGCCGGCCAGGCTCTTGCCGCGATCGACGGCGCCCTCGAGGCGGCCATGGGCGGAGTCACCCTCGCCCCCGACTGGCACGGGAAGACCCCCGAGCAGCTCGTGGCCGATTCGCTCGCTGCGGTCCGCGCGCGCCTTGAGTCGCAGGACCTCGCGAAGGAGCTGCGTTTCATGGAGGACATCCGCGCGGCCGTGCCGGACGACATGCAGACGTTCTGGGACATGACGATCGCCGCGTATTGGGGCTGGAGCTGCTGGGACTCCCGTGAGGGTCAGTTCCACTCCGCGCAGGGCGCGGGCGGCCTCGGCTTCGGCTTCCCGTCCGCGATCGGCGGGGCCGTGGGGCTGGAGACGACGGGCAGGCCTTCGCGCGTGCTCGCCGTCTCGGGCGACGGCTCGGCGATGTATTCGATCAGCGAGCTCGCGACCGCGAGGCAGCACAACGTCCCCGTCACGTGGCTCATCGTCGACGACGGCGGGTACGGGATCCTGCGCGAGTACATGATCGGCGCGTTCGGCAAGGCGACCGCGACGGAGCTCTCACGGCCCGACTTCGTGAAGCTTGCGGAGTCCTTCGGCGTCCCGGCGCGCCGCGTGGCGCCCGAGGGCGTTCGGGAGGCGCTTGAGGCGGGCTTTGCCGCGGACGGGCCGAACGTCGTCGTCGTCGAGACCCAGCTCAAGATGTTTGCGCCGACGCACCTCGAGGTGCAGTAGGGCGGCACCGCCGGTCTGTCCCGCCCTCCCGCCGTTCAGGGGTCACGTTCCGTGGGTTCTCACCCACGGGACGTGACCCCTGAACGTTTAAGGGGCGCTGGTTCTCCGTCGCCCGTCACGTTAGTTTGCCTAAGCAACCTCCAAGATATATAGTTGCTATAAGCAATCAATCGAGGGAAGTAGCCATGGCGGTAGAGCCGCAGACAGCCCGGGCGCTCATCCACAGCGTGTTCGACCTCCAGCGCACGCTGCGCTGCGTCGCCCACGAGCACAAGTCGACGAACGTCGGGTCGGCGGAAGCCGGAGTGCTCCGCATGATCAGCGAAGTCGGCGGCCGCGCGGTGCACATTGCCGAGAAGCTCAGCGTGAGCGCCCCCGTGCTGAGCCGACACGTCGCGGAGCTCGAGGAACGCGGGCTCGTCGCCCGCACGCCCGATCCGGAGGATCGCCGCGCCCAGCTGCTCGAGCTCACGGAGGCCGGCAAGGCCAAGCTCGCCGAGATCGAGGAGGCCCGCACGGCGCTCCTGCTCGACTTCCTCGCGGGCTGGGACGAGGAGGAGGCCGCGGCGTGCGGCGACTCGATCCGGCGCCTCACCGACACTCTCCGCACGGCAGGCCATCGCGCCGCCGCGCCCCTCGTCCACGGCCGCGATCCACAGAAGGAGGAACCACTTGCTGCCCGCTGATGCACCGGCTCCGCAGATGAGCCACCGCCAGATCCTCGAGGCCCTCTCGGGCCTCCTCGCCGCATTCTTCACCGCGATCCTGAGCAGCACGATCGTCTCGAACGCCCTCCCGACCATCATGGCGGACCTCAAGGGCACGCAGACCGACTTCGCGTGGGTCATCACGGCCTCCCTCCTCGCGAGCGCCGTGACGGTTCCGATCTGGGGCAAGCTCGCCGACCTCTTCGACAAGAAGCTCCTCACCCAGCTCAACATCGTCATCTTCGTGATCGGCTCAGTCGTGGCCGGCCTCGCGCAGGACATCCCGCAGATGATCGCCGCGCGCGTCGTGCAGGGCATCGGCATGGGCGGCCTCATTGCGCTCGCCCAGGCGATCCTCGGCACGATGATCCCCCCGCGCGACCGCGGCCGCTACTCGGGCTACATGGGCGCCGTCATGGCGGTCGGCACGGCCGGCGGCCCGCTTCTGGGCGGCTTCATCGTGGACTCGCCGCTCGGCTGGCGCTGGACCTTCTTCGTGTGCGTCCCGCTCGCGATCATCTCGCTCATCGTCATCCAGGCCACCCTCAAGCTCAAGCACGTCCGCCGCACCGCGAAGATCGACTGGCTCGGCGCGGTCCTCCTCACGGCCTCCGTGAGCACGCTCCTCATCTGGGTCTCGTTCGCGGGCCAGCGCGACTACTACGACTGGTGGTCGTGGCAGACGGCCGCGATGGTGGGCGGCTCGCTCGTCGGCATCATCCTGCTCATCGTCGTCGAGTCGAAGGTCGCGCAGCCGATCATCCCGCTCAAGATCGTCGCGAACCGCACGACCGCGCTCAGCATCATCGCGTCGGCGGCGGTGGGCGTCTCGATGTACGCGTCGTCGTCGTTCATCGGCCAGTACTTCCAGGTGGCCCGCGGCGCGACACCGACCGAGGCCGGCCTCCTGACGCTCCCCATGATCGCGGGCAACTTCCTCGGCTCGGTCGTCACGGGCCAGCTCATCACGCGCTTCGGCAAGTGGAAGGGCTACCTCGTGGCGGGCACGGTCTTCATCGTGGGCGGCATGGGCCTCCTCGGCACGATCGACCACTCGACCGATCTCACCATCACGGGCGTGTATTCGTTCCTCCTGGGCGTCGGCCTCGGCATGACGATGCAGAACCTCGTCCTCGCGGTCCAGAACACGGTTCCGGTCGGGGTCATCGGCGCCGCGAGCTCGACTGTCGCGTTCTTCCGCTCGGTCTTCGGAGCGGTCGGCGTCTCGGTGCTCGGCGCCGTCCTCAACAACCGCTCGAGCGAGCTCATCACGCAGGGCCTGCAGGCCAAGGGCATCAAGGCGCTCGCGGGCGGCGGCGCGAGCCTCGACATCAAGGACATGCCGGCCCCGATCGCGGACATCGTCCGCAGCGCGTTCGGCGACGCCTCGGCCCGCGTCTTCCTCATCGCCGGGATCGTCGGGGTCGTCGCGTTCCTCGCGGTCCTCTTCATCAAGGAGGTCCCGCTTCGCCGGACCGTGGACATCACCGAGCGCATGCGGCCGGCCTCGCAGGCGGCGGGCGACGGCGCCGAATCGCCCGTGGCGGCCGTCGCACCGTCCGCGGCGCTCGCCGGGGGAGGGACGGACGACGACGGCGAGGCACCCGAGGCGCCCGCCTCGCCGTCGTCCGATGGGGCCGACGGCGGTGCGCCGCTGAGTCCGACGCGGCGCGCCGCGGCTCGCGCGGCCCTCGCCGCCCGCACGGCAGAAGGTTCCGCCCTCGACGCCGAGCTCCAGCTGCTCCTCGCCGAGCCCGGGGAGGCCGGGTTGGCTGGTCCGACTACGACGGCGGAGACGCTCGCCGCGCTCCAGGAGACCCAGCGGCTCCTCGCGGGCCAGCAGGGCCAGCTTGCGAGCCTCATGACCCGCCTCGCAGACCAGCTCTCGGCGCAGCAGGAGCTCGCCGCGAAGCACGAGGCCGCGGCCCGGCAGCAGGCGGAGACGGCGGCGGAGCTCGCGCGGATTCAGGCAGAGCTCGACGCCGAGCGGGAGCTTCAGAAGGAGGCCGCGTTCTATCTCGCGACGCGGGGGCGGCACAGCGCCGGGTAGCTGACTGGGGCCACGCCGGCGAGGGATCCGGCCTGAGCTTGCGAAGGCTGGGGCCTCTTCTGACAGGCTGCGGACACATCCTGTCCGCAGCCTGTCAGATTACTCCCTGCGGAGGATCCCCCCGGCGAGAACTCGGGTCTACGCTGGAGTCTGCTCCACCGAGCCTGCCCACGTGGAGTCCGCCCAGCGGTCTGCTCCACGAGCGATCCGGTGAGCGTCGCCCAGTTCGGGCCTGACCCAAAGGACACCGATGCTGTTCACTCTGCTCAAGCGCTACGGCGCCCGCTATTGGCCATGGATCCTGGCCGTAGCGGTCTTCCAGCTCGCGACCACCATCGCGACTCTGTACCTCCCGAGCCTCAACGCCCAGATCATCGACCAAGGCGTCGCGAAGGGCGATACCGACTACATCTGGCGCCAAGGCGGCATGATGCTCGGCGTCGCCTTCGCCCAGGTGATCGCGGCGATCCTCGCCGTCTACTTCGGCTCGAAGACCTCGATGGCGTTCGGCCGCGACTTGCGCCGCGGCGTCTTCCGCAAGGTCTCGTCGTTCTCGACGCAGGACGTCCAGCGCTTCGGCGCGCCGACCCTGATCACCCGCGGGACGAACGACGTCCAGCAGGTCCAGATGGTCCTGCTCATGGGCCTCAACTTCATGGTCTCGACGCCCATCATGTGCGTGGGCGGCATCATCATGGCGCTGCGCGAGGATGCTGGCCTCTCGTGGCTCGTGTGGGTCTCGGTCCCGCTCCTGTTCGCCGTCGTCGGCTATCTCGTGTACCTGCTCATGCCGCTGTTCCGCGGCATGCAGGCGAAGATCGACGGCATCAACGGCGTTCTGCGCGAGCAGATCATCGGCATCCGGGTGGTGCGCGCGTTCGTGCGCGAGCCGTACGAGGAGGAGCGCTTCGGCGAGGCGAACAAGGCCCTCACGGACGTCTCGGTCAGGGTCGGCTCGATCTTCGTCCTCATGTTCCCGGTCATCATGATCTTCCTGCACCTCGCGACGGCGGCCGTCCTGTTCTTCGGCGGGCACCGCGTCGACTCGGGCGACATGCAGGTGGGCTCGCTCACGGCCTTCATGCAGTACCTCCTGCAGATCCTCATGGCCGTCATGATGGGCACGTTCATGGCCATGATGGTCCCGCGCGCCATGGTGTGCGCCGACCGCATCGGGGAGGTCCTCGACGTCGAGCCCTCGATGCGCGAGCCGGAGAACCCGGTGACGCCCGCGCGCCGGGAAGGCGTCGTCGAGTTCCGGGATGTCTCGTTCTGCTACCCGGGCGCCGAGAAGCCTGTCCTCAGCGGCATCTCGTTCACGGCCCGCCCAGGCCAGACCCTCGCGATCATCGGCGCGACGGGTTCCGGCAAGACGACGCTCCTCAACCTCGTCCCGCGGCTCTTCGACACGGCCGACGGCGAGGTGCTCCTCGACGGCGTGCCCGTCGCGCAGCTCGACCGCCACGAGATCACGTCCCGAGTGGGCATGGTGCCGCAGCGCCCGTACCTGTTCTCGGGAACGGTCGAGCACAACCTCCGCTTCGGGCGGCAGGACGCGACCGACGACGAACTGTGGGAGGCGCTCGACGTCGCCCAGGCTTCGGATTTCGTCCGTGAGAAGCCCCACGGCCTCGGCTCGCGGATCGCGCAGGGCGGCACGAACGTCTCGGGCGGCCAGCGCCAGCGTCTCTGCATCGCGAGGGCGCTCGTGGCCCAGCCGAAGGTGTATCTCTTCGACGATTCGTTCTCGGCGCTCGACGTCACGACGGACGCGAAGCTCCGGCGCGCGCTCCGGCCCCGGACGGCGGATGCGACCGTCATCATCGTCGCCCAGCGCGTCTCGACCATCGTCGACGCCGACCAGATCCTCGTGCTCGAGAACGGGCGCATCGTGGACCGCGGCACGCACGACGAGCTGCTCGAGACGTCGCCGACCTATCAGGAGATCGTCCAGTCGCAGATCTCGGCCGAAGAGGCCGAGAGTGTGGCGGGCACGATCGGCACGGAAGTGGGGGAGATCGCATGAGCACCGACAACACGCACGGCAAGAACACGAAGACGGCGACTGCTGGAACCGCTGCCGAGAACCCCGCAGGCCACGCTCCCCACGACGAGGTCGAAGAGGAGGAGTACCGCCCAACCGAGGCCGACGGCGGGGCCTGGGGCTCGATGCCCGCGAAGAAGGCCAAGAACTTCGGCCCGAGCGCGAAGCGTCTCATGGGCTTGCTCAAGCCGGAGGCGGGGAGGATGGGGATCGTCGTCGTCTTCATCACCGTCTCCGTGGTCCTCACGGTCATCGCGCCGAAGATCCTCGGCAAGGCGATGGACGTCATCTTCGCGGGCGTCATCGGCAAGCAGATGCCCGCAGGGGTTTCGAAGGAACAGGTCATCGAAAGGCTCCGGTCCCAGGGCCAGGGCAACTTCGCGGACATGCTCTCGGGCATGAACCTCGTGCCGGGCAAGGGCATCGACTTCAACGAGCTCACGTTCCTCATCGCCGTGATCCTGCTCATGTACTTCGTGGCGGGCATCTTCATGTGGGCGCAGGGGTACATCCTCAACCGGCTCGTGATGCGGGTCGTCGCCGGCCTCCGCCGCGAGGTCGAGGCGAAGCTCAACCGGCTCCCGCTCGGCTATTTCGACACGCGCCAGCGCGGCGACGTGCTCTCGCGCGTGACGAACGACGTCGACAACATCCAGCAGGCGCTCCAGCAGGCCTTCTCGCAGCTGCTGTCGTCGCTCCTCCAGGTGCTCGGCATCGTCGTCATGATGTTCATCGTGTCGTGGCAGCTGGCCCTCATCGCCCTCATCGCGCTTCCGCTCTCGGGCGTTGTCGCGGGCGTCATCGGTGCGCGGAGCCAGAAGCTCTTCCAAGCGCAGTGGAAGAACACGGGCGCGCTCAACGGCCAGATCGAGGAGTCGTTCTCGGGCCACGAGCTCGCGACCGTCTTCGGCCGGCAGGAAGATATGGTCACGCGCTTCGACGGCAAGAACGAGGAGCTGTATCGGGCCTCGTTCGGCGCCCAGTTCGTCTCGGGCATGATCTTCCCGATCATGAACTGGGTGAGCTACCTCGCGTACGTCGGGATCGCCGTGATCGGCGGCCTCCGCGTCGCGGCGGGGCAGATGAGCCTCGGCGACGCGACCGCGTTCATCCAGTACTCGCGTGAGTTCACGCAGCCGCTCGGCCAGATCGCGGGCATGGCGAACATGCTCCAGTCCGGTGTGGCCTCGGCCGAGCGCACGTTCGAGCTGCTCGACGCGGAGGAGCAGGATCCGGAGACGGCCACGAAGCACCTCCCGGACGTCACGGACGGGCACGTCACGTTCGAGAACGTGTACTTCTCCTACTCCGACGACAAGCCGCTCATCGAGGACCTCTCGCTCACGGCCGAGCCCGGCCACACGGTCGCGATCGTCGGCCCGACTGGAGCTGGCAAGACGACGCTCGTGAACCTCGTCATGCGGTTCTACGAGATCCAGTCGGGCCGGATCACGCTCGACGGCGTGGACATCCGCGACCTCTCGCGGGCCGAGCTGCGGTCCAAGGTCGGGATGGTCCTCCAGGACGCGTGGCTCTTCGGCGGCACGATCTACGACAACATCCGCTACGGCAACCTCGACGCGACCGAGGAGCAGGTCATGGCGGCCGCGAAGGCGACGTACGTGGATCGCTTCGTGCGCGCGCTTCCGGACGGCTACGAGACGGTCATCGACGAGGAGGGCACGAACGTCTCCGCGGGCGAGAAGCAGCTCATCACGATCGCTCGCGCCTTCGTCTCGAACCCGTCGCTGCTCATCCTCGACGAGGCGACGTCGTCCGTGGACACCCGCACCGAGCTGCTCGTGCAGAAGGCCATGCGGGCGCTGCGGACGGATCGCACGTCGTTCGTCATCGCGCACCGCCTCTCGACGATCCGCGACGCGGACACGATCCTCGTCATGGAGAACGGCCGGATCGTCGAGCAGGGCAACCACGATGAACTGCTCGACCGGCGCGGCGCGTACCACCGCCTGTACATGAGCCAGTTCGCGGGCGGCCAAGATCTCGACGCCGAGGCCGCTGCGGCCACGGCCGGCGCCGCGGCGGCTGGCGCTCGGCCCGGCGGCGGAGCCTCGGTGGGCGGTTCGCAGGAGGCCTGAGCCCCCGCGGCAGTCCGCCGCAGCCATCCCCTCTGGCCCGTCGCGGCATTGTCCGCGGCGGGCCGGGGCGTTGTCCCCGTCGAGAAGCCGGGTTACCGCTCCGGGGCTCGACCGGTCGAGCCCCGGAGCACGAGCTTTCCCTCGAGCTCGAATCGCGCGGGCGCGGCGGCAGAAGGGCCAGCCGATGCCCGCAGCGTCTCGACAGCCAAGCGGCCGGCTCCCCGCAGGTCGAGGGAAATGCTCGAGAGGGGCGGGTACGTGGTCGTTGAGAGGGTGTCGTCACAGCCGAGCACACTTACGTCGTGCGGCACGCTCAGGCCCGCGGCCTGGAAGCCCGAAATGAGGCCGTGGGCGATGACGTCGTCGAACGCGATGACCGCGGTCGCCCCCGCGCTGGTCACCGCGCGCGCCACGTCGAAGCCCTCGGAGTAGGTTCCGCCGGGTGCCTCCAAGCGTGCCATCGGGAGCCCGTGCTCGCGCGCGGACCGCTCGACCCGGCTGGCCCGCTGCGCGTTGGACCACGATTCCGGGGGCCCGCCCACGTACGCGAGGCTCCGATGGCCATCGCGGACAAACGTTGCGACGGCCAAGTCGAGGGCCTCGTCGGCGCTCACAAGAACCCGCGGAATCCCCTCGACGTCGCGGTTGACCAGCACGGTGGGAAGCCGCTCCGCGATCGTGACGAGGCTCTTCTCCGGGAGGCGCGACGCCGCCAGCACGAGGCCCTCGACCTGCGGCGTCATCCTCCCGACGAGCTGCAGCTCGCGCTCCGGATCGCCGTCGGAGTCCGCAAGGATGAGCGAGAGCCCCTGCTCCTCCGCGGTGCGCTGGGCCTGACGCAGGATCGGCGGGAAGAACGGGTTCGCGATGTCCGGGACGATGAGCCCGACGATGCTCGAGCGGCCCGTGATGAGAGCGCGCGCGTGATTGTTCGGCACGTACCCGATCTCGCTCGCCTTGCGCCGCACCCTGTCCACGGTTTCGGGCAGGAGCTTGCCGGGGTCCGTGAAGGCCCGGGACACGGTCGACGGCGCGACGCCGAGGAGCTTTGCGAGCTGGACGATCGTCGGGGCCTTGTAGCGGTTCACGCGCGCCCCCGGTCCGCTCCGAGCGCGGCAGTCATGCGACGGTTCGCCCGCCCTGTACGACCTCGACGACGTGGCCCGTCCCGTCGAGGAGGACACAGTCCGCCGGGGCGCCGACGGTGAGGGACCCGAGCCCGGGGCGGGCCCGGCGAAGCTGGCGCGCGGGATTGATGGTCGCGAGGCGGACCGCGGCCGCGAGCCCGATCCCGGCGGCCAACGCGGCCAGGCGGACGCCCTCCGCAAGACCCAGGGCGGCCCCCGCGAGATAGCCCGTCCCCGCCGCCGAGAGCCTTCCGTCCGCATCGAGGACGACGGCGCCGCCCACCGGAGCGGTGTACGTCCCCGGAGCGCAGCCCGCGAGGGCGGTCGCGTCGGAGACGAGGAACGCGCCCTGCGAGGGCTTGGCGCGCAGCATCGACGTGAGCGTGTCCGCCGGGAGGTGGTGGCCATCGGCGATGAGTCCCGCGGCGAGGCGATCGTCGGCGAGCTGGGCCCAGATCGCGTTGGGATGCCGCGGGATGAGGCTCGGCATGCCGTTGCCGAGATGGGTCGAGAGGCTCGCGCCAGCGTCCGCCGCCGCGCGGACCTCGTCCGCCGTGGCGTGCGTGTGGCCGATCGCGACCGAGATCCCGAGGGCCGTGATCTCGGCGATCCGCTCGGGGGCGTCCGGCCCGTGGGGCGAGACCGTGAGGATCTCGAGCGGCGCGCCGGGCGTCTCCCAGCGCCGGACCTCGGCGGGATCGAGCGGCCTGATCTGCGCCGGGTCGTGGACCCCGCGAGCCCCCTCGACCTCGGAGATGAACGGCCCCTCGACGTGGACCCCGGGGATCGCGGCCGCCACAGTCGGGTCGGCCGCGCGGGCCTCCGCGACGGCCCGAAGGCTGTGCACGATCTGCTCTTCGCTCGCCGTGATGATCGTGGGGAGCCACGTCGTGACACCCGTGCGGGCGAGGGCCGCCGTGATGGCGGCGACCTCTTCGGCGGACGAGTCTGGTCCATTGACGTCGTGGCCTGCGAAGCCGTTGACCTGGAGGTCCACGAAGCCCGGCGCGAGGAACGGGACGTCGGACGCGCCCGAGCCGAGCCGGCGCACGGAACTGATGACCCCGCCGTCGTGCTCGATCTCGAGGAGGCCGCCCGTCGCGAGGTCGCGGCCCCGCACGGCTCCGCGGGCGGGTGCCGTCATCGAGGGTCCGATTCGGCGTCGAGGTAGAGATCGACCTCGGGGTGGTTCCGGAGCGCCGTGCCGGGGTGCGCCCCCGAGACCGGTTCGGTGAGCGTGTCCTGGACGGCCTGGCGCTTGGCGGCGCCGGGCACGGAGACGAGCACGTGGCGCGCGCGAAGGAGTCGGGGAATCGTCACGGTGATCGCGTCCGTCGGGACGTCCTCGAGCGTCGGGAAATGGCCCTCGTCGAGCTGCTGGCGGCGCGAGGCCTCGTCCATCCGGACCGGCCGGGCGGCCAGCGGGTCGTCGAGATCGGCGGGCGGATCGTTGAACGCGAGGTGGCCGTTGACGCCGAGGCCGCAGAGGGTCACGTCGAAGTCGTCGGAGCCCATGACTGAACTGTAGCGGGCGGCCTCCGCCTCGGGGTCGCGGCTCGGGTCGATACGGTGGAACGCCGCGGGCGTGACATGGGAGAACAGGACGCGGTCGAGCCAGTTGCCAAACGCCTGCGGCGCCGCGAGGGGGAGGCCCAGATAGTCGTCCATGTGGAAGAACTCGATGCGGGAGAAGTCCAGATCGGCGGAGCGGAGCGCCTCGAGCGTGTGCTGCTGGCTCGGTGCGGCGGCGAGCATGACGCGCGCGGTTCCGGGGGAGTCGAGCCGCTCCGCGAGCAGGCTCGCTGCCTGGGCCCCGCAGGCCTGTCCGAGGGCGAGGGGCGTCGGGAAGGAATGAATGCGCATGGTCTCTTTCAGTGGTGGTTCTGTGTTCATCGAAGGGTCGCTGACGCGTTGGCGTCGAGTCGGTTGAGGAGCAGGAGGGCCCGGGCGATGTGGAACGGGTCCTTGACGGGGAGCGCCACGACGGCGTCGAGGGGGCCTCCGGCCCGGTCGCGGATCTGGATCCACTCGCGGCCCTCGGGGTCGGGGAACGTCGCGAACGTGTAGTCCGCGAGCCGCTCGGCCCAGCGCGCGAAGCGTGGGTCGCCCGTCGTTTCCGCGAAGAGCCGCGCTGCGTAGAGTGCCTCGACGTGGACCCACCAGAGCTTGGTGCTCCACGTTTCGCGGACCAGAGCTTCGTACCGGTCACCGGGGAGCGAACGGCCCTCGGGCCGGCCACCGGCGCGGTCCGCGTACCGCAGCATGCCGCCGTGCTCGGCGTCCCAGCCGCATTCGAGGGCGGCTAGCGCGAGGTCCGGCAGCCAGCCGGGCGCGGCGAGGGAACGGTCCACTCGTTCGGCGTGCACGAGCATCCACGCGAGCTCGAGGAGGTGGCCCGGGGTCACGTGGCGGGCTACCAGGGTGTCCTCGTCCGCGAGGCCGGAGGGGCGGTACTCCCACCAGCGGCCCGGGCCGAGCATGCCCCGGCGGCCGACGAGGAGTTCGTGGGCCGCCGCAGCCACCTCGCGCGCGCCGGCCACGCCGGCGCGCTGAGCTTCCGAGGCCACGTGCAGAAGGAGCATCGGCGAGGCGAGGTCCGTGAAACCCGCGGGAACCGGATATGGCTCGGTCTGGGCCGTTCCAGCGGAGATCCGGGCGTGTGCGGAGGCGAGGATCGCCGCGGCGTCAGCCCGCAGCGACGCGCGGTGACCGTCGTCCGGGCCGGGGAGGCCCGCGGCCCCCGCGAGGCCGAGCGCCGCGAAGAGGTCCGCGAAGACGCTCTCTTCGTTCATCCGTTCGGCGCTCCGCGGCTCGGCGTTCCCCGGCTCGCCGCTCCGCGGCTCGGCGTTCCCCGGCTCGCCGCTCCGCGGCTCGGCGTTCCCCGGCTCGGCCGGCGCCGCGCCGTCGCCCGCGACCCGGAACCGTGTACTTCCATCGGGCCGCAGCGCGTGGTTGCGGACGAAGCCGGCCGTCGCGTTCGAGCGCGCCGCCCACAGCTCAGGATCAACGGAGAGGTTGCCCGACTCGGCGTCGAGCGAGAGCTCGGCGCAGAGCCACGCCCATCGCCCCTGCGACCACGTGAGCTTGTCCTGGGAGAGGAGACGGCCGCGGTTGTCGAAGCACGTGAAGACGCCGCCCCGCGCGTCGTCCGCCGCCTCTCGGTCCCACCACGGCAGGACGACGTTCTCAAGGTGATCCCGCGCGTCGACCGTCATGCGCGCGCCCCCGTGCCGACAGGTTCGCCGGCGCCGCCGGGCCGCGCCTCCGCCTCGGGCAGGTCGGCGTCGAGCGAGGCGATGAGGGCGTCCGAGGCTGGCATGCCCTGCGGGACGACGAGTCCCGCGACGAGGAACACGAGCACGGACGCGAGGATCGGCGCCGCGACGCTCACGGCCGCGCCGTTGGCGCCGAGCGCCGCAATCTGGCCCGCGAGGACGTATTTGGTGATCGCGAAGACCACGAGCCCCGCGGCCCACGAGCCGAGCGCCGCGACCGAGCCGCACCGGCGGAACGGCTTGAGCATTCCGAGGAGCATCGGGATCGCGACGGGACCCACGAGCGCTCCGAACCACGTGATGAGGAGGCCGAGGACGCCGCCGAACGAATCGGACGTGAGCGCGATGGCCATAGACAGGCCGATGAACAGGAAGGTGGCGAGGCGTCCCACGGCCAGTTCGACGCGGCCCGATAGCGGGGCCCGCTTTCCTCGCAACGCCGGGATGATGTCGCGGGTCACGACGGCGGCGATCGCGTTCGCGTCGGACGAGGTCATGGCCATCGTGTGCGAGAACAGGCCGGCGAGGACGAGCCCGACGAGCCCGGCGGGCAGGAGGCTCTGCGTGAGCAGCGCGTACGACTCGTCCGGGTGGGCGAGGTTCGGCAGGAGCACCGGGGCGGCCCACATCGGGAAGAACAAGACGAGCGGCCACACGAGGTACAGCCCCGCAGAGAGCAGGATCGAGCGCCGCGCCGCCGAGCCCGTGGGCGCGGAGATGAAGCGCTGCGCGAGGTTCCACGTCCCGCCGTTGTACGAGACCGTGTTGATGAGGCAGTAGGCGAGGAAGAAGCCCACGGTGAGGTTCCCCGCGAACGGCGACGAGTGCGACGCCGGGAGCTTGCCCCACACGTCGACGATCGAGGAGACGCCGCCGAGCTTCGCGATCGTCGCCACGAGCAGCGCGATCCCGGCCACGAGCTGGATCGCGAACTGCCCGAAGTCGGTCAGGGCGTCGGCCCACAGTCCGCCGATCGTCGAGTAAATCAGCGTCACCCCGCCCACGATCATGACGCCCCAGAGCAGCGGGACGCCCGCGAACGCGTTCAGCAGGATGGCGCTCGCGGCCCACTTCGCGGCGACGTCGAAGATCTTGAGCGCCGTCCCGGACCAGGCCAGGACCTGCTGCGCGGGCAGGCCGTACCGGATCGAGAGGTATTCGAGCGGTGAGATGACGTTGAGCCGCTGCCGCAGCCGGGCCCAGCGCGGCGCGAAGAGCCACGAACCGACGAGGCAGGCGAGGGTAATGCTGATGGCCCACCACACGTAGACCGCGAATCCGGTCGTGTAGCAGAGGGCGGCGTAGCCGACGAAGACCGCGGCCGAATACCCCGACATGTGGTGCGAGATGCCGGACAGCCACCACGGCATCTTCCCGCCGGCCGTGAAGAAGTCGGCCGCGTTCTTGACCCGCCTCTTGGCGAACCAGCCGATCCACACCATGACGAGGAAGTAGGCGCCCAGGACGAGCCAGTCGAGCACGTGCATAGATCTCTCCTTCGAGTGCGCAGTCCAAAGACTGGGAATAGCGAAAATGCTGGCATGCAAACGTGTGCATGCCAAGAGTCTCTTTGGCAGTCCGGCCCTTCCCGCGGGTTTCCCAGAAACACGCGGGTAACATGAGCCGCCTAGCATCGCCAATGACGTCGTCCCTACGTGAGGAGAAGGCATGAGGCTCAGCCCGCGCGAACAGGAGAAGCTCATGATCGTCGTCGCCGCCGATCTCGCGAGGAGGCGGCAGGCGCGCGGGCTCAAGCTCAACTACCCCGAGGCGGTCGCGATCATCAGCTACGAGCTCATCGAGGGTGCCCGCGACGGCCGCTCGGTCGCCGAGCTCATGGGCTGGGGCACGACGATCCTCTCCCGCGACGATGTCATGGAGGGCGTGCCGGAGATGATCCACGACGTCCAGATCGAAGCCACGTTCCCCGACGGCACGAAGCTCGTGACCGTCCACGAGCCGATCCGCTAGGAGTCCGCGATGGAAGACCAGAACCTGCCGGTCCCCGCTTTCGTTCCGGGCCAGACCATCCCCGCCGCAGGCGAGATCGTGCTCAACGCGGGCCGACCCGTGACCGAGCTCGACGTCACGAACACGGGCGATCGTCCCGTCCAGGTCGGCTCCCACTACCACTTCGCCGAGGCGAACAAGGCGCTCGACTTTGACCGCGACGCCGCACGGGGCCGACGCCTCGACATCCCCGCGGGCACTGCGGTGCGCTTCGAGCCCGGCGATCGAAAGACGGTTCGTCTCGTCCCGCTCGGGGGCGCGCGCGAGGTGTACGGGCTGCGGAACCTCACCGACGGGCCGCTCGACACTCTCGCCGAGGTCACCGCGGGTGGCGCCGAGGTCGCCCCGGGTGGCGCCGAGGTCACCGCGGGTGGCGCCGAGGTCACCGCGGGTGGCGCCGAGGTCGCCCCGGGTGGCGCCGAGGTCACCGCGGGTGGCGCCGAGGTCGCCCCGGGAGGCGACGTCCCGCCGTCGTCCGCTGGTCCGGCCGGAAGCCGCGAGCCGCTGCCGAACCGCGCGATCCCGCGGGCCCAGTACGCCCAGCTCTACGGCCCGACGACGGGCGATCGCGTGCGCCTCGGGGACACGGGCCTCTTCGCCGAGGTCGAGCGCGACCTCACGACGTATGGCGAGGAAGTGGTCTTCGGCGGCGGCAAGGTGCTGCGCGACGGGATGGGCCAGAACGGGCGGGTCACGCGCAGCGGCGACTCTGGCGGCGAGGGGCCTGAGGTCCCCGACACCGTCATCACGAATGCGCTCATCGTCGACTACACGGGCATCTACAAGGCGGATGTCGCGCTCCGCGACGGGCACATCTTCGCCATCGGCAAGGCAGGCAACCCGCTCGTGCAGGACGGCGTGGACATCGTGGTCGGCGCGTCGACCGAGATCATCGCGGGGGAGCGGAAGATCCTCACGGCGGGCGGCATCGATACGCATATCCACTTCATCTCGCCCGAACAGGTGCCGACGGCGCTCGCGTCCGGCATCACGACGATGATCGGCGGCGGCACGGGCCCGGCCGAGGGGACGAAGGCGACGACGGTCACCCCGGGCGCGTGGCACATCTCGCGCATGCTCGAGGCCGCCGAGGGGCTCCCGATGAACTTCGGCTTCCTGGGCAAGGGCCACGCGAGCCGCACGGAGCCGCTCGCCGAGCAGATCGAAGCGGGCGCGATCGGCCTCAAGATCCACGAGGACTGGGGCGCGACGCACTCCTCGATCGACACCTCGCTGCGCGTCGCGGACGAGTACGACGTGCAGATCGCGATCCACACGGACACGCTCAACGAGTGCGGCTTCCTCGAGGACACGATCGCCGCAATCGGCGGCCGCGTGATCCACACGTTCCACACCGAGGGCGCAGGCGGCGGCCACGCGCCGGACATCATCGCGATCGCGGGCCAGCCGAACGTCCTGCCGTCCTCGACCAACCCCACCAACCCGTTCACGCGGAATACGGCCGAGGAACACCTCGACATGCTCATGGTGTGCCACCACCTGAGTCCGCAGATCCCCGAGGACGTCGCGTTCGCCGATTCGCGCATCCGCCCCGAGACGATCGCGGCGGAGGACGTGCTCCACGACCTCGGCGTCTTCTCGATCATGTCGAGCGACTCGCAGGCCATGGGGCGCATCGGCGAGGTCATCACCCGCACGTGGCAGCTCGCCGACAAGATGAAGGCGCAGCGGGGGGCGCTCGCGCCGTCGGCCCGTGGCGGCGCGGACGCGGGCCCCGCGGACAACTTCCGCATCAAGCGCTACGTCGCGAAGTACACGATCAACCCCGCGATCGCGCAGGGCATCGCGGACTCGGTGGGTTCGGTCGAAGTGGGCAAGTTCGCCGACCTCGTGCTGTGGGATCCGGCGTTCTTCGGCGCCAAGCCGGACCTCGTCGTCAAGGGCGGCACGATCGCGAACTCCGTCATGGGCGACCCCAACGCGTCCATCCCGACGCCGCAGCCGCAGACCCTGCGTATGGCCTGGGCCGCGTACGGGCGAAGCGTCGAGAGCTCGTCGATCACGTTCCTGTCGAAGGCTGCAATCGAGGCCGGCGTGCCCGAGCGACTCGGCCTCCGCAAGCAGATCCGTGCGGTCGGTGGGATTCGCTCCCTCCGGAAGGCGGATCTTCCGTTCAACGGCGAGACGCCCCACCTCGAGGTCGACCCCGAGACCTACGAGGTCACGGTCGACGGCGAACTGGCCACGTGCGAGCCCGTCGAGACCCTGCCGCTCACGCAGCGTTACTTCTTGTTCTGAGTCTGGGGAGCCCCATGATCGTCACCGAAATCCTCGGCAACCTGCACGACGCCGACGCCGCCGGCGCGTACGAAGGTCACCATCGCGAGCGGGTCGTCCTGCCGAGCGCGGACCTCGCAAAGCGCATCCAGCGGGTCCGCACCGACCACGGGACGGAGATCGGCATCCGGCTCTCGCCCGGAGCGGCGGACCTGCGCGACGGGGACATCCTCGCCGCCCAACCTCCCGAAGGGACGACGCGCGGCAACCTCATCGTCGTCTCCGTCGAGGCCACGGACGTCCTCGTCATCGCCCCCCGCACGGTCGGCGAGGCGCTCTTTACGGCGCACTCGCTCGGGAACCGGCATCTCCAGGCCCAGTTCTTCGGCGCAGAGAGCGAGTTCGGCCGCGCGGCCGGTCAGGACGTCATGGTGTGCCAGTACGACCACACCGTGCGGGACTTCCTCGACCGGCACGGCGTCCCGTACACGCGCGAGGAGCGCGTCATGGCCGTGCCGTTCCGCCACGCCGAACACACGCACTGATGGCTCCGTCTATGTCCCTGCCCGCCCTCGCTGCGTCTATGTCCCCGCCCGCCCTCGCTGCGTCTATGTCCCCGCCCGCCCTCGCTGCGTCTTCCCCGCCCGCCCTCACCGTACTTCTCCAGCTCGCCGACTCCGCCCTGCCCACCGGGGCGTTCAGCCACTCGTTCGGTCTCGAGGCATATCTCGAGACCGGGGAGGTCGACGACGAGGCGACGCTCCTCGCGTGGCTCGAGGGCTTCCTCGCGACCCAGCTCACGCACACCGACGCCGTCGCCATCCGCCGGGCGTGCCGCGCCGAGACCGCAGCTGAGCTGGTCGAACTCGACGCCGAGCTCACGGCCCTTCTCGTCCCGGCCCAGATCCGCGGCGCGAGCCTCAAGATGGGCCGTCGACTCCTCGAGATCGCGCGGGATTCGTTCCCGTCCGAGCGTGTCGAGGCGTACACGCGGGCGACGGCGGGCGGCGCCTGCGCGGGCCACTACGCGATCGCCTTTGCGCTCGCGGGCGCCGGCCAGGGCCTCGACGAGGAGACGCTCGTCGGCGCCTATCTCTACTCGACGCTCACGTCGCTCGCCTACAACGCGGTTCGCGCGATCCCCCTCGGACAGCTAGCTGGCCAGCGCGTCCTCGCCGCCCTGCGCGCGAAGGTGCCCGCCGCCGTCGACCGCTCCCGTGCCGCGGACCAGCGGACCTTCGGCGCCGCCGCGCCCGCCCTCGAAATCCACCAGATGCGGCACGAGCACCAGCGTGCGCGCATGTTCATGAGCTAGGAGGCTCCCCGTGACTGACCCCGTGATCATCGGCATCGGCGGACCCGTCGGTGCCGGCAAGACCCAACTCGTGGAGCGCGTGACGCGCGCGCTCATCGGCGAGCTCTCCATGGCCGCCATCACGAACGACATCTACACGATCGAGGACGCAAAGATCCTCGCGCGCAACGGGGTGCTGCCCGAGGACCGGATCGTCGGGGTCGAGACCGGCGGCTGCCCGCACACGGCCATCCGCGAGGACACGTCCATGAACACCGCCGCGATCGAGGACCTCAAGGAGCGCCACCCGGACCTCGAGCTCATCTTCGTCGAATCCGGCGGCGACAACCTCTCAGCGACTTTCAGCCCCGAACTCGTGGACTTCTCGATCTACGTCATCGACGTCGCGCAGGGCGAGAAGATTCCGCGCAAGGCCGGGCAGGGCATGATCAAGTCGGACCTGCTCGTGATCAACAAGACGGACCTCGCGCCGTTCGTCGGCGCCGATCTCGGCGTCATGGAACGTGATTCGAAGGCGTTCCGCGGCGAGCGGCCGTTCTGCTTCACGAACCTCAAGACGGACGACGGGCTCGAGTACGTCCTCGACTGGATCCGCCGCGACGTGCTCATGACGGACCTCGCGTGACGGCGCTGTCAGGTTGCGCCGTCACCTCTGGCGGGTCCCCTCATCTTGTGCCGTCACCTCTGGCGGGTGCGCACCCTTCTGATCTGACGGCGCAGCCGGGGAGACCTGCCGAGCAGCCGGGGAGACCCGACGCGCAGCCGGGCGAGCCTACGACGGCGGCGCCTCCCCTGACGGGCGAGCTTCGCCTCCGGATCGCGCGCCGGGGCGGGCGGAGCACCGCCGTCGAGCAGTTCCACGTCGGGTCTCTGCGCGTGCTGCGCGCCTATTATGCCCCGCCCGCCCGCCCGTATGCCCCGCCCGCCCGCCCGAACGAGGACGCCACGGGCCAGCCGATTTTCACGGTCGTCAACCCCGGTGGCGGCTACCTCGGCGGCGACGCCTACGCGACGGAGATCATGGTCGAGGAGGGCGCGTCGGCGCTCCTGACGACCCAATCCGCGACAAAGGTCTACCGCACCCCGCAGGGCCCCGCGCTGGCCACGCAGCGCTTCGAGCTGGGCCCCCGCTCGCGGCTCGAGTCTGTGCCGGACTCGCTCATCGCCTATCGCGACGCGAGCTACCGCCAGGACACGCTCGTGGACATGGCGCCGGACGCGTCGCTCGCGCTCGCCGAGGTCGTCACCCACGGATGGTCCCCGGACGGCGAGCCGTTCCGCTTCGACGAGGTCTCGCTCGTGACCCGCGTTCGGGTGGGCGGGCGGCTTGCGGTCGCGGACAACCTCCTGATCAGGCCCGGCGAGGGCGGGGCGGGCCCGCTCATGCTCGGCGGCCGAACTCACGTCGGCTCGCTCCTCGTCGTCGACCCGCGCGCGGACGACGGCGCCGTCGTCGCCCTCCGCGCGCTGCTCGCCGCGCGGTGTCCGTCGCCTCCCGCGGGCCCGCTCGTGGGGGTCACGCGCCTTGCTGTGCCGGGGTTCGCGCTCCGCGCGCTCGCGGATTCGACCCAGGGTGCGGAGGCAGTCCTCCGCTCCGCGCTCGACTGGATGCGCGCGGAGTGGCACGGTCTCCCGCCGATCGACCTCAGGAAGCTCTGACCACCGGTGGGCGACCGCATCGATCGTCTCCAGCGCGTCCCGGTAGATCACGCAGGGCCCCGGAGGCCCCGCCGAGTAACGCAGATTAAACACTGGCGACACCGTCGCGCAAGGTGCTCTCCGTAGGCTAGAGGCAACGAACGGCCGGGGCGGCCGAGCACCGTGCTCGGGTCCCGCCGCCAGGACCAATCCGAGGCCCCGAGGGTGGCGAGCCGGCGGAGCACCTAGCGCTCCGGGCACGACCCCGGTTGGCGGGGCCTCGGGTGGCCCGCCGTGTGATAGACCGGACCGCATGACGACAGCGGAACAGGCCGGTGCCTCGCGAGCGGCGGAGACGGACGACGGCGGCCATCGCCTGCGAGTCCAGGTCCCCATGCGATGGGGCGACATGGACGCCTACGGGCACATCAACAACGTGCAGATCGTGCGCATGCTCGAAGAAGCGCGCATCGCGGCCTTCGGCCCTCCTGGCGGCACCGGAGCCTCAGGCATCGATCCGGCGGTTCCCCTCTTCTCCGACGTTCCCGACGGAACCCTTGCCCTCGTCGTCGAGCACCGGGTCCGCTACCTCAAGCCGCTCGACTACCGCAACGTCCCCGCCGAGGTCGATGTGTGGGTGAGCGGGCTCAAGGCGGCGGCCCTCACTCTCGACTACGTGATCCACGATCCCGTCGACGGCCACGAATGTGTCCGCGCGACGACGGCACTGGCCTTTGTCGACGAGCCGTCGGGCAGGCTTTTGCGCCTCACGCCCGAACAGCGCGGGCGTCTTGCTCCTTTTGTGGGGAAGGGCCTGTTCGAGCGCTGAGAACGTGCTCTCGGATAGAATTTCTGGCGTTAGCTATCCTTCAAAGAATGTGCCCGGAATGGCGTCATGATTAGGTCGTCTGTGTATCCTCCAAATGTCTCGGTAAAACAATGGGGAGGCTCACATGGGGTATGCAGTCGATACGGCGGCGCACGCGCGCTCCCGTGACGAATTTCATCTCGACCTATCAAATACTGTAACGCGACTTAACAGAATTCGTTCAGCCACTCGCCAAAGGCTTGCAAATTCGGATTTGACGCGCGCATTTCTCGGATCTGCCCTCACTCTCGTCGAAGAGCGGTACACGGGAGGCTCGTTCGACGCGGCGGATGAAGACGCCCTCCCGCTCGCCTTCCTCTCGCGCCCACGCGTCCTGCGGCGCACCCAGGAGACGTGGCCGGAGCTCGTCCCGACCGAGGCAAAGTTCCGCGACCGCTGGGTCGGCCAGCAGGACTTCCTTGCCGACTTCATCTCCTATGCGCTCGCCGTGCGGCACCGTCATTTCGAGCAGACGATCGCGCAATGGGCCGAGGAACTCACGACCCCCGGTCACGACTTCGCGCGCGCCGTCCATGCCGTCGCCTACCGCGGCATGCGGCTCATGGTCGATCTTCCAGCGTTCCGCCTTCAGCTGCTCGCTGCGGCCTCCGCGGATGACGACGTGGCGGCCGACGTCCTCCATGAGGCCATCGAGTCGATGTGCCGCACCCTCGTCGACCTCCACGAGCGCGTGACCGAGCGATTCGCCCTGCGCATGCGTCCGGGCATCAATTCGGAGCACGTCGCCATGATCTTGCAGGCACTTGCCGAGGGCCTCGGAATCCGGCTTCTGGCTGGCCAGGAGGATCGCATCTTCGACCCCGAACACGAGGCGTCCCTCCTGGGAACGGCTGCCCTCGGACTTTTCATGTCGTTGTGCGATCCGGGCGACGGATTGAGCGTCGAGGATGCCGCGAAGGAATTCGTCCGGAGATCTGCACCCGCGACTACCTCCTGACCGGGGGAGTTTACAAGTGGAGTTCTCCCGAAGAATTGTCGGGAGGATTTCGCCTGCGGTCTCGCCGAGCGAACATTGAAAGTCCATTTTCGGTGGATCTAGAACCGTCGAATAGATAGCTGCTGCACTAATCCCACGGGGAATTCCGGAAATCCGGAATGCGAAAGGGGATTGGGGTGCGCAGGGTCAGGTCCAGGCGCGGCATCGCGGATGCCGTCCGCTCGGCCGTCCTGGTTGGTGCGTGCCTTCTGGCCCTTGCCGGAACCGGGCTAGAGCTCTCATCCGGTGCGCAGGCCACAGGGCGGTCCGCCGCCTCCGACCCCCTCGCGGCGACGCCCCCGCCGTCGTCCTCCCCGTCCCAGCCTGCCGGGCCTGCGGCGACGCGCCCCCTCCCCAGCGCCGCGTCGCCGCAGGCCGGCAGAACCTCCTTGCCCACGGCACCCCCAGCTGTGCCCGGCTCGCCTGCCGGCCCTCCCGTTGGCTTCTCATGGCCGGCGGCTGGGCTCTCCGTGGACGTCGTTCCCATGGATTGGGATCCGAAGGAGCCAGTCGACCCCCCGCTCGACTCGCGTCATTTCGATCCCGTCGGGCATTGGCTCGTCGACACGGGTGGGAACGCCGGCGTGCGCCCCGCGGTCATCGCCGGGCACACGTGCCACGCGGGCGTCCCTCTCTGCAACGACGAGACCTTCCCCTTCAACCGGCTGAGCTTCGCCGGATGGGCAGTGGGGCAGGCCGCGTCTGTCACTGATCGCCAGGGGCGCGTCACCCAGTGCTCCCTCGAGAGCCGGCAGGTCGTCGACAAATCGAAGGCGTTCACCTTCGGCAACCAGCCGTGCACCGTCGTCGCCTTCTCGTGCAACTACCTCGACCCCGACGGCCAGATCGTGCTCGTGACCTTCCGCTGCGGTCAATGCACATGAGGCGGCTCTCCCGATTTCTCCCAGGCACCCATCTCTTCCGTTCATCCCGAAAGGACCACATCATGCGCTCCCTCACCTCACCCTCCCGTCGGACGGTGCGCCGGCTCGTCCTCGCGGCCGCGTGCTGCCTCCTGGCGGGCGGCGTCGCCACGAGCCCCGCGCTCGCCGTGGCGGGCGACGGCAAACAGGACAACTTCGACACCAAGAAGATCGAGTTCTGCCATGGCACTGGATCGGACTCGAACCCGTTCGTCGACCTCACGACCAGCGTCGCCGCTTTCTACAAGGCTGGCCACATCGACCACGACGGCACCGACGGCACGCCAAACGACATCTGGCCGGCATTCGACTACGTCAAGGACGGCGTGACGCACCACGTGGCTGGGCAGAATCTGACGACGCAGTTCGGTACAGCGACCGGCGCGCAGATCTTGGCTGCCGGCTGCAAAATCCCGACGCCGAGCCCTAGCCCGACTCCGACGCAGACTCAGACGAGCAACCCGACGCCGACCCAGACGAGCAACCCGACGCCCACGGAGACCGAGACCCCCTCGTCGACACCGACGCAGAGCCACACGAGCACGCCGTCGCCTACGCAGACCCAGACGGTGACGCCCGCGGCGACGCCGTCTCCGACGCAGACCCACACGATCACGCCGTCGCCTACGCAGACCCAGACGGTGACGCCCGCGGCGACGCCGTCTCCGACGCAGACCCACACGATCACGCCGTCGCCGAGTATTGTCGTCGCTGGGGACCCGGGGACGAGCACTCCCGCCCCCGCGAACGGCGACGTGACCCTCTCGGCCCAGACAGCGTCATACGCGCCGGCTCCCGACTACCTCGCCTCCAACCTGCTGCTCGTGTCGGGCATCCTGCTCGGAGCGTGGGCTGGTCTGGCCGCCCTCGCTGACCGCCGCCGCGGACGGCACGCCTGACCCCAAGGTTCGTGTCTGTCTCCGGGCGATCGGGGCCCTCGCGCTGCACCGCGGGGGCCCCGATCGCTGCGGAGAGGGTGGCGTACCACTGAGACGACGCCTCCTACGACCACGGATCATCGGCTCCGTCGAGCCGAAAACGGCCTCCGTGCGGGCGTTCGAGGGCATCCGTGGCGGCCATTGGGCGGATCAGTGGTGGCCGGCAGTGCAAGGATCCCTCATGGGCTGAGACCCGTGGGCACCCGCCCGGGGGGCCCATGAATCCGTGATTCCAACAGGGGGATTTCCATGAGCACGACTCCGCCACCCACGCCTGACCGGCAGCCGAACGTGTCCTCTCAGCAGCACGTACCCACGGCGCCACCCCAGTACTCGGCCCCGCCGCGGTACACACCCCAGGACGGCGTCGTTGTGCTTCCCGCAAGCCAGAGCAAGACTCTCGGGATCGTCTCGGTCGTGCTGGGCGGGCTCGCTCTGCTCCTGAGCATCATTCCGCTCTTCTCGTTCCTCCTAGCGATTTCGTCTGTGGTCTGCGCGATCATCGCCCTCGTCCGTCGCATGGGCCGGAAGCTCCTTCCTCTCCTGGGGATCGGGCTCAGTGTTCTGGGGCTCGTCATCGCCACGATCGTGACGGTGGTGGCCGTCAACCTCGCACTCGAACAGGGCGGATTCTGAGACGGCGCCCCGACGCGGATCACCCGCCGCAGAGTCCGATGAAGGCCCCCAACTCCTCTAGGGCCTCGGGCTTCGACGGCAGATAGACGGTGAGCCCCGGCGAACGGACGACGACGGCCCGCCACTTAGCGCGCGATACAGCGACGTTGATGCGGTTGCGGTTAATCAGGAACTCCATGCCGCGCGGCGCTTCTCCGGGGTCGGAGCAGGCCAGTGAAACGATCGCGACAACGGCTTCCTGCCCTTGGAAGCGGTCCACGGTCCCGACGGGAGACTCGTGGAGTCCCGCCCGGTCGAGGGCCTCGCGGATGAGGTTGACCTGCGCGTTGTAGGCCGCCACGACGATGACGTCCTGAGGTTCGAGAGAGCGTGTCACGGCGTCCTCGGTCCACCGGAGCCCCACGTGCTGTCTCACCCGCCGGACGACTTCCTCGGCCTCCTCCCTCGACGACGTCGCGTTGCCCGAATGGTCGACGAAAACAGTCTCGACCCCCGCTGGGGCGCCCTCGAGGGTTCTCTCTCGTGCCGCCGGAGCGGATCGGAGCCGGCCAGCGTAGGAGAGCCGTGAGACCGCCTCGCACAGCAAGGGCGACATCCTCCACGACTCCGAGAGGAAGTAGCCGAACTCGGCGGGGAGAACGGCGTGGCCCTGCGCGAGCCACCCGAGTGCCGATTCATTGACAGGCTCGGGGTGCTGGCCTTGGCTGACTTGCGGCAGCTGCTGCGGATCGCCGAGCAGGAGGAGCCGCGACGCTGCACGGCTCACCGCGATGGTGTTTGCCAGCGAGAACTGTCCCGCCTCGTCAATGACCAGCAAGTCAAGTGAGCCCGGCGGGACGGAGGCGCCGGTCATAGTCCACGCCGTTCCTCCGACGAGGCAGCCTCGGGACCCGCTCAGCAGGGCCTCGACCGCCTCATTGCTCTGGTTCTCCACAGGCCAGGGGAGCGGAGCCGCCTCGGGCGGGCCGTCCTTGGGCTTCTTGGCCACGAGGCCGCGGGGGACGCCGTCGTCGATGGCCCGGCACAGGACGTTCTCGACGACCGCGTGCGAGTTGCCGACCACACCCACTTTCCATCCGGATTGGACGAGCCGCGCGATGACTCGGCTCGCGACGAAGGTCTTGCCGCTGCCGGGCGGGCCTTGCACGGCCAGATAGGAGCGATCGAGGACGCGGACTGCCGCCTCGATCGCGTCAGGGAGCGTTCCCGGCCCGTCAGCCTCGGGCAGGGGCACAGCGCCCAATGTGCGTGGTCGGAGCCGCCGGAGAAGGTCTACCGCGGGCTGTTCGAGCATGGCGGGAAGGGCATCTGCAGCGAGGCGCGCGAGTTCGGCCTGGGCTGCCTCGATGCTCTTGGTCCCGAGCGGCGGCTCTTCCGTGAGCGCCACCGGCAGCTGGTCGTAGGGCTCGACCCCCTTGCGTGTCTTCTCCCTCACGGTCAGGACGTCGTCGCCGTCCTCTGCCCCAATCCCGAGGACGATCGTCCCGTTCCAGCCGTTCCGGCCGAGCCCCTGCCCGTCCGTCGGCTCGAGCGGCGCCGGGAGAGGCTGCGCGAATTCGCGGAACCACGAGCTGCCCTCGCGGAAGTCCGATCCCGGCGTGATCTGGCCGCGGAGCTTCACGGTGCGCGCGAGCGTCTGCCTGTCCCGCTGCCAGCCACTGAGCACTTCGGCCGAGCGGACGACGAACGCGTTCCGCACGCCCTCGAGTTCGCTGAGTGGGCGTTCGAGCCGGTCGAAATGCGCCCACCAGTAGGACTTCTTCTCTCGGGGCCAGTACTGCACAGCCGCCGCGAGCAGAGCCAGGGCGACGTCGTCTGCCTGTGCGCGACCGTCGTCGGCGGTCGTTCCGTGCTCGCCGCGCTGGGCGAGATATTCGAGGAGCGGCCCATCGGCCTGCTCGGCATCGGCGTCGGGCGGCGGCTCAAGGTGGCGTGGGGTTACGGGTGGGGCGCCCGGATGGGTGGCCGCGAGCTCCCTGAGCCACTCGTCGAGCCGGAGAGTCGAGACGCAGTCGTCCTTGTTGTACTCGAGGATGAGGTCGAGTACGTGCTGGGCTTCGGCGCCCCTCGCCTCGGATTCGGCGAAGTCTCCATCGGCAGCAGCCCTTCGCGCGAGATCCCGCGCGGTGCAGAAGGAGGCATACATCTCCACGGACCCGGCGGCGCTCTGGAGTTCGGCCGTTCTCAGCTCCGCACCCATATAGAGCGGCTCGAGCTTCTTGATCGAGTAGGAGCGCTCCGAAATGCGGATGCTGTGGCGCACGGTTTCGTAGAGATCCACGAGGAGGCCCTCGCGCAGCCACGCATCGATCACCGTCTCGGCCGCCGCATGCCGCTGGGCGAGTCGGCGGAGGGCTGTCTTCTCGTATGACGCGTAGTGGTAGACGTGCATGTCCGGGAATCGGTTCCGGCGGTCCTCGATGTAGTCGACGAAGTCGAGGAACGCGGCCTTTTCCTCGGCCATCGTGTGGGCGAGGAACGGCTTGAACACGGGCGCGGCTCCCTCCACGGGTGGCTCGAGGACCCCGAAGAGGTACTCGATGCCCCACACACGCGTTTCGGGGTCCTGCCACAGCGGATCGCCTTCGAAGTCGAAATAGACATCCCCGGCGCTGGATCGGGGGAGGGCGGCGATGGTGTGGGTCGGAAGCACTTTGAAACGGACCTCGTGCTCGGGTTCCTCCCCGTGAGCCGGGGCGAGCGCTCCGCCGTCGCCCGCTTCGACGCCGCTCTGGAAGCGCGCTTGCTCGCGCAGCCGAGCCAGCGTCGCGTCGTCCTGCTGCTCTCGTGACGCGGCCAGCTCGTCGATCGTCCTGATTCCCGCCTCGCGCAGCTTCTTCCGCCGAGAAAGGCTCATGCCCGCGACGAGGAGGACGTCCCGATGCTCGGCGGCCTGAACGGCGCAGTATTCGCATCGGCCGCAGGCAGCCACCCCCGGTGCCTCCCAGACGGCAGGTTCGCCCTGAGAGAGGTGAGCGGACGTCAGCTCGGTGACGCGTCGCCGTCGTTCGCGATATGCGGGGAGAAGGTCGTGCAGGCTGAAGGATGCCTGGTCTCCGGTGCCGAGGATCAGGGTCACCTCGTCGGAAGGCTCGAAGCCGGCCTTCGCGAGCTGCTCGCCGTACGCGGCGAGCTGGAGCAACGCCTCGACCTTCGCATGACGGGCGAGCTTCGTGTCGAAGACCTGGTACCGGCGGTCGGGCTGGCGGACCAGAAAGTCCGAGCGCCCGTGGAACTCACCGTCAAAGAAGCCCGCCTGGTAGACGACGTCAGCCCCGTCTCGCAGGGGCGCAAGCGATTCCTCGTGCTTCGCGGCGAGGACCGCGCGGTCCATCTCGGCCGCTTCAGCGATCTCGGCCACGCCCCCGCTCGTGCCCGGCGACCAGATCCCATACGCCGCGCGGAAGTCTGCGAGGACGGCCTGTTCGTGCCGATCGCCGAGCTTGGACGCCCGCTCGCGCATCGGATCCTCGACGACGAGCTTCGGCACGCGGCCGAGCTTCTCATCGAGCCGACGCAGCAGCGCGAACTCGCACTTCGCCGCAGTCACGACGTCGGTCGCCGAGAACACAAGATCCTGGCTGTCGAGAATGAACACGAGACCCCCTCATTCGCTCTTGGATCCATGACACCACCTGCCTCCGACATTTTTGGCCTCGCAGCTCGTACCGAATCGTCGCGAAGCCTTAACTCTCCGGAAACCCGCATCGTCCACGCTGAGTAAACTGACCGCTCGATGTCACGACCGTGCGTCACAGTCGGTCACCTTGTCCCCGACTCGCGGGTAACCCGCGACCATTGGTGGGCAAGGACATCCATGCATAGAAGAGGGGATGGGATGGCGAAGAACGCATCCGACAAGCTGGAAGCCCGACTCAAGGCCGTGCTCGACGGGCTCGCAGAGGCCCGCTGGGCGGGGGGGAACCCCAACGCGGGGGTCGTGCTCGCCGAGGCGGTGAAGCAGGTTCCGTTCGACGAGCACGAGGCGTTCCTCCTCTCCGGGGGGATCCCGCGCGGCCACAAGGCGCTCACGACCGCGACCGCCAAGCTCGCCAAAGTTGGGTGGATGGTCAAGGGCCGCTCTGGCTGGTCGATCACGGACGACGGCCTGCGCGCCCTCGTCGCCTTCCCGACCGTCGATGCGCTCGCTGAAGCCCTCGCCGAGGGCACGCCGATTCCGGCCGAGGTCGCAGTTCCGGCTGCGCCGACCAAGGCCAAGAAGGCCTCGGAGCCCACCGCCGAGAAGGCGCCGGCCAAGCGCACCGCGAAGAAGGCGGCCGCCGCCGAGGCACCGGCCGCCGAGGCGCGCGAAGCCGCGCAGCCCGAGGAGCAGCCCCTCGTCTCGGATCAGCCGCAGTCGGTTGCCATCGCGGGCGACTTCGGCGCAGCTCTCGGTGCCGAATCCGACTGGGAGCCCAGCCTGGACGCCGTCCAGATGGGCCTCGATGCTGAGGCAGCCCAGTGGCGCCGCACCGTCGACCTCCCTGCCGGAACGTACACGTTCAAGATCGCGATCGACCGTTCGTGGGATGAGAACTACGGCGCATTCGGCTTCCCGGGCGGCGCGAACCACGAGCTCAAGCACGACGGCGGACCCGTCACGATCGTGTACAACCACGCGACCAAGGACGTGACCTTCTCCTGACGGCTCTCCCGCAACTGTCCTCTGAAGTCGAGGGGACAGTTGCGGTAGGCCCCCTTGGTTCCGTAACTCCTCCACAGAAGCGCCGAGCGGCGTGTTTCCACATACGCCCCGACCCGCGAGACCCCTGCCGTGTGACCTGCCTACGGTGAACGCAACACGCCTTCACTGTTCTTAGGGGTCACCATGCTGCAGCGAGCGACGCACGGAGTTCGTGGGCGACCACGACTCCGGACACCACGGCTTGCCCTGCGTCTGGCGGGTCTTGTCGTCGGTCTCTTGCTCGTCGTGGCCGCGTCATGGCTCGTGGGGATCGTCGATCCTCCCGGTCTGGCCTCGCCTGCACCGTGGGCTGCCTCGCAGATCGGCCACGTTCCGGCCGCGCGCCTCGAGGCGGCGAAGGCTGATCTCGCGCGCATCGAGGTCGCAGGGCGTGCGCCGAAGACCGGGTATGCGCGCGAAAGGTTCGGCCCGGCGTGGGACGACGTCGACCGCAACGGCTGCGACACGCGGAACGATATCCTGGCTCGCGATCTCCTCGACGTCGCCTTCGTCTCTGGTCCGGCGCGCTGCATGGTCGCATCGGGGATTCTCGCCGACCCGTATACGACACGTTCTATCGAGTTCAGGCGCGGCGAGCGATCAAGCGACGTGCAAATCGATCATGTCGTGCCCCTGTCCGATGCCTGGCAGAAGGGCGCACAGCAGTGGACGGCGGAACGCCGCCGCGAATTCGCCAACGATCCCGCCAATCTGCTCGCCGTCGATGGTCCAGCCAACCAGGAAAAGGGCGACGGCGACCTCGCGACGTGGCTCCCTCCTGCGAAGTCCTTCCGCTGCGAGTACGCGGTGAGAATCGTCGAGATCAAGGCGGCTTACGGGCTCCGCATGACGGATGAAGAGCGACGCCGGGCGGGCGAGCTGCTCGGCCAGTGCCGGACGGAGTGAGCGATGGGTTCAGCCGAGGTAGGGGGCGACGGCGGCGATGAGCTGATCGCGCACATCGACGGAGGAGAGCGAGAGGTCGACCGTGGCCGCCCCGAGTCGGTGCCCGGCCGTGACGAACGACTCGGTGAGCGCGGCGCCCACCGCCGGGTACAGCAAGAGCCCTCCCGCCTCGGGCGAGAGCGCATCGGCGGGGGACTCCTGCGCACGCACGTAGGCGTACAGCTCGAGCAGGTGCCCACGTCGGAGCGTTTCGCGGGCCAGGCGCCCACTCGCGACGGGCGGCATGAACTTCGCGCCGAGAAGCAGGCGCCGGCCGCGCGCGACGTCGTCGATCCACACATCTGTGACGAGGTGCGGCAGAACCGCGCTGAGGCCGGACGTGGCGTCGCTCGTCTTGAGATCGACCTTGCGGCCTCGGTGCACGGTCCACCCTCGTGCAGTTCCGTGCGCGATGTAGAACCCGCCGATGGCCCGTTCGAAGAGATGCTGGAACTGGCGCTCGGACATGTTCCCGCGGCCGTGCCCCGGCGTGAAGTATCCGGACGGGAGTGCGAGCTCGAGCGCGAGCTTGGCTGCGAGCAGCACGGAGCGGTCGCGGGCGTCGTTGCGGGTGATGCGGATGTGGGCGTCCCGCTCGCCCGCGCGGCGGTTGAGGACTCCGATTCCGAGGCGCGCGAGCCGCTCCGATTGCGAACGGCAGCGGCGCGCGAGGTCTTCTTCGGCGCAGAGGGGAGCAATGGCCTCGAGCGCGGATCGGATCATGCGGTTTCGAGGCGTGTCCACGGTCAGTTCTTCGAACCGGCACGCGACGAGCCCCCGCGAGAGCAGTTGGTGCGACTCGGTCCGGAGTGTGTCGATCCCCCCGCGGACGCGGCTCAGGTCCCGCGCCGCGGGGGCGAACGACGGCGTGAGGGGGCGCCGCAGGCGATCCTCCGTGCTCGCCACGAGCAGCTCGGCGAGGAGTTCGGGCAGCTTCTCGGGATACTCTTCGATGCCATCGAAGGCCTCAGGCCCCGATCGATAGAACTCCGAGGCGTAGAGGAGCAGGAGCCAGACGTTGCGGAGGGTGATTTCCACCCCGCCGGCGACGACGGCGCCGTCCCCTTCCGCCGTCGTCGTCCAGACCGGGAACGTCACGCGAGGCCATCCAGGAGGGCCTCGGTGGCGGCCACCGCCTTGGCGTTGTCATCGAACCAGTATTCCTCGAGCGTCGGCACGATCTCCGTGTCGACGACGCCCCGGAACCAATCGTTGAAGGAGGCCACGTGCTCTTCCGCAGGCGGCGTGACGAAGCTGTGGCCGAGGCGGAACTCGCCGCCGAGCCCAGGGTCTTCCGCGATGCGCTCGTTGAGCGCCTCGAAGCGATGCCGCACGCGCTCGAGGTCTTCGGATGCGACGTTGTGCCGCTTGGCCATCCACTCCTGCCACGCGTCGTTCACGTTCGGCTCGAGTGAGACGAACGCGAAACGGCGCCGGAACGCCAAGTCCATGATCGCGAGCGAGCGGTCGGCCAGGTTCATCGTGCCGATGATGTACAGGTTGCTCGGAACGTGAACGGATTCCGAGCCCGAGCGCGGGTAAGCAAGCTGGAGCGATTCGCGGGGCGAGCGCTTGCCCGCCTCGATGAGTGTGAGGAGCTCGCCGAAGACCTGCACGGGGTTGCCTCGGTTGATCTCCTCGATGAGCATGACGTGCGGAACGTCGGGGTTCGCGTTCGCCCGTTCGACCATTTCGAGGAAGGGACCGTCGACGAGGGTGAGCTTTCCGTCCGAGCCGGGCCGCCAGCCGCGAACGAAGTCCTCGTAGCTCGAGTTCGGGTGGAACTGCGTCGCGCGCAGCGCCGACTTGTTGTCCTTCGTGCCGATGAGGGCATACGCGAGGCGGCGGGCGAGCCAGGTCTTGCCTGTTCCCGGCGGGCCTTGCAGGATGAGGTTCTTCTTGGACCGCCAGCGCGCGAGGTAGCTGTTGAGCGCCGATTCTGCGATGAAGCAGCCGTCCGTGACGATGTCGTGGACCGTGTAGCTGGCCTGCGGCGAGATCGGGGTCGGATCGTCGTCGTCCTCGGTCTCGGGCCTTGCAACCGCTTCGGGCTGGGCCGCGCGGCCGTCCCGCTCGAGGTAGGCGGTCCACGAGAGCTCGGGGAACGAATGGACGGCGAACTGCGGGTCTTCGAACTTGGATGCCAGGGTGTCGAGGAGCTGCGCGTACGCTGCGCCGTCGGCCGCGAAGAAGTCCTGGTCGAGCATGAGCTCGGTCTTGAGGTACTGGCGAGAACGGCCGTCGAGAGGCACGAAGTTCCACGGCCGGGTCCAGAAGAGTCCCATCGTGAGCTTCGTGCCGACGCGATAGATGTCCCTCGCGCGGCTGTAGGCCTGGGCGAAGCGGAGCCGTTCGTGGTCTTCGCTCGTATCCGTGGCCGCAATGGCTGCCTCGAAGACGTCCCACAGGCTGTCGATATCGTCCTTCTGACGCGTCCCAGCAGTCGGGAAGAACCACGAGTTCTGGTTGTTCAGAAGCGGGATGCCGTCGAAGCTCGTCGGGGCGGGCGCCTTGACGCCGAGCAACTCGGCCCAGTCTGCTGCGATCTCGGTGCGCTTTGCCGGCGTTGCGCCCCGATTGAACGTGCCCATGACCGTGAACGGGCAGATGTCGCGCAGCGGCATGGGATTGTCGCGGCGATCGCGGTCCATGAGGAAGCTGAGCTCCTCGTGACGCTCCTGCATCTCCCGCAGGCGGGCCAGGAGCTTCGGACGCTTGTCGCGGTAGGCGAGCAGCGCCGTCGCCATCTCCTCGTAGAACGCGGTCCACCCGAAATGCTGTTCCGGCTTCGGATCGTGGTCGGCGAATCGCTTCGCCCACGCGGGGTCGTTGCGGAAGCGTTCCGTGTCCTGGTCCTCGCCCCAGAAGGCGAAGCGGATGAGCGCCTCGCGCATCCAGTGGCTCGGCGTGACCTTCCAGATGGTGTGGCGGCCCGTGTAGAAGTACCACTCTCGGGGATTGTCGAGACGAGTCCACTCGACCCCCACGCTGCGGCCGTCGCCCGGATTCGCCGTGACAACACCAACCGCCCTGACGGCCAAGATGGGTACCGCATGCCCACGGGGATCGAACGGGAGGCCATTCCTGCGGACGGACGTCGTCCGGATCGCGATCCGATCGCCCACCTTCATGGATTTGACGGTGTCGAGGTCGCGGTCTTCGAAGCCGTTCTCCCAGATCCCGTCGGCGATGAACCGCTCCGTCTGGTCCTGGGGATCACGATCGGGGTAGAACGATCCGACGAACCAGTACTGGCCCTCGGGAACGCTCGCGTCAGCCATGTTTCCTGCTCTCTGCGCCTAGTGCCGGCTTGGGCACCCCAGAATTAGACCACGCCAAAGTGACGTAGCGGCTAACGAGCTGGGAGTCCAGCCGCTGGCGCGAGACTGCCCTACTTCCGGCGCGTTTTGGCCTCTATTTCCGCTAGGCGCAGCTCGATGATGCGGCGGACGAGCGCGTCCGGAACTGGGTGTTCGGCCGAGAAGCGAAGAGCTCCGGCAGACCGGTCGAAGCCCTCGAGCTCGTCGGCGAGCTCCGTGAGGACCTTTCCGCTGAACGGGTAGATCGCGAGGTGCTTCTTCGTCTCGAGGGTACTCAGAAGGCCCCTGCCCTCGATGAGGAGGGCGGGCATCGCATAGCTCGTGCCTTCGACCGCTTCGGGGGCGATCTCGCGCGCGATCGCGACGACTCGTTCGAGAGTCTCCCTGTTCGGTCCAGACAGCGTTTCCAGGTAGTCCGTCACGGTGCCCATGGGCACCATGATCGCACCCACGCGCCCCTCAGGCCGCCTAAGATCCGCCCACGTTTCGTCGCATCGGGAGGGCGACACAGTGCCTATCGTCGGGTTGTCCGGCTCTCGGCGTCGTCAGTTCCGCACGCGATAGTGCAGGTGCGCGAAGCCGCTCGCGAAGCGCTGCGCCTCGACGAGCTCGAGGTTCACGCGGAAGTCCGGCAGCGACGCAGTGCCGCCGCCCACAGAGACCGGCGCAGGGAAGAGGTGCACCTCGTCGATGAGCCCCGCGGCGAACGCCGCCGCCGCGAGCCCCGCGCCGCCGATGGCGAGCTCCGCCGTCGTACTCGCCTTGAGTTCCCGGACGGCGTCCGCATCGAATCGTCGCTCGAGCCGTGTCCGCGCCGTGTCCACGCCCTCGAGCGTGCCCGAGTACACGATCTTGTTCGCGGCGCGCCAGAGTTTCGAGAAGTCGGCCACGGGCGCCGGGCCGCCTTCGGCGAACGACGGGTCCTCCCACACCTTCATCACCTCGAACATGCGCCGCCCGTAGAGGAACGTTCCGGCCGGGCGGACAAGGTCGTTGACGAAGGCGTGGAGTTCGTCGTCGGGCACGGCCCACCCGAACTGCGCAGCGCGGTCCGCGATGTAGCCGTCCACGGACGTGATCGCGGCGTAGATGAGCTTTCCCATGTCTCCTCCTGGGTCGTCAGAACGAGGCGAGCGCTTCGGCGATGGGCGTCTGCCCCTGATTGAAGCCGACGAACTTCCCGATAGTCCCCGGGGCTTCGAGGACCGCGGCCAAGACGGCGGCCACGTCCTCTCGGCTCACACGCGACGAATTCGTGTGATCGGCGAGCCCGATCCGGCCGGTACCGGGGCCGAGAGTGAGAGTGCTCGGTGCGACGATCGTCCAATCGAGGGGACTGCTGCGCAGGTACTCGTCTGCGGCGGCCTTCGCCTCCGCGTAGGGGAAGAACGAGTGTTCGGGCGGGACCCCGTGGTCAGCCCGCGCCCCGAGGTAGGAGACCATGACGTAGCGCCTCACCCCGGCCTGCCCCGCGGCGTCCATCGAGCGGATCGCGGCGTCGCGGTCGACGGCGTAGGTGCGGGCCGGGTTGCCGCCGCCGGCTCCGGCGGACCATACGACGGCGTCGTGTCCGGCCAGGAGCTCGGCGATGCCGGTCGTGTCGAGCGTTTCGACGTCCGCGACGACCGGATGGGCGCCCGTCGCCGCGACGTCCGTCGTGTGCTCCCGGGTGCGGATGATCGCCGTGACGACATCGCCCCGCGCCGCGAGCAGCGGCTCAAGCAGGAGCGCGATCTTGCCGTGCCCGCCGATGACGGCGATCCGCGCCATGTGCCCTCCCGCGTTCAGGTGGTTCCGTCGTCCACGTGCCACGGTACCGAGCGCTCCGGCCCACTTCTAGGGCCGCCGGACGCGAGTCGGCCCCGACGCGCCGCGTTCCTGACCGATTGGGAAATCACAACCGGTCAGGAACGCGGGCGCCGGGGCCGAAAGGCGGGCCAGCGGGAAGCCGGGGCCGAAACGGCGGGCGCGGGGGAGCCGCCGCCCCCAGGCGTCAGCGGCCGAGCTGCGGGTCGCTCGTGAGCGCGTGGCCGTTCTCGAGGCGGCCAGCCAGAACCCGAACGAGCTTCGAATCCGCGGAGGTGACGGTGAGGTCGTACCAGCCACCCTGCGTCGGGACCACGACGGTCTTCGCCTGGCCCGGGTTGAGCGCGAGCGTCTGCGAACCGGCGCCGTACGCGTCGACGAGCTTGAGCGACACGGCGGCCGAACCCGCATTCTCGATTCGGAACTGCGCGTGCGCAGCAGCCCCATCCCGGGCGACGGAGACGCGGATGTCCGCAGCCGCCGTCGTCCCCGCAAAGCGGCGGAACCAGCCGGACGGGCCGTGCATCTGCACGTCGTACTCGGCGCCGAGCGCCCACGAAGCGGACAGCGAGGCGCCGGCACCGATCGTGTACGAGTACGGGCCGGCCGGCAGGAGAGTCGAGCGGACCTGGACGTGCGCACCGAGTGCGCCCGCGTTGGTCCAGCGGGCGGCGAGCTTGCCCCCGGAAAGCGAGGCGTCGACGTCGAGCGCGTAGCCGAGCGGACGCGACGGGCGCGTCCCCGGGGCCTGCTTCGGCATCGCGTTGACCGCGGGCGGCACCGGGTAGTAGTTCGGGTGGCGGTTCTGGTCCATCGGCTTGTACTGCTCGGTCGGCGGCATGGCCGGGACGGGACCGCCCGTGGAGGAGAAGTCGAACGCGCTCGTGAGGTCACCCGAGACCGTGCGACGCCACGCGGAGATGTTCGGCGACTTGACACCGAAGCGGGCCTCGAGGAACTGGACGATCGACGTGTGGTCGAACGTCTCGGAGCAGACCCAGCCGCCCATGCTCCACGGGGACGCGACGATCATGGGCACACGCACGCCGAGGCCGAAGTGGCCTGGGACATCCTTGTGGCCCGAGGCCGTCATGCGGCCGTCGTACCACTCGCCCTCGGTCGAGACCGTCGAGGCGCCCGGGATCTGCGGCGTGTTGGGGTGCGGGGGCACGATGTGGTCGAAGAGGCCGTCGTTCTCGTCGTACATGATGAAGAACGCCGTCTTGCTCCACACGTCCGGGTTGGACGTAAGGATGTCGAGGATGTGCGCCGTGTACCACGCGCCATAGTTCGGCGGCCAGTTCGCGTGCTCGGTGTAGGCCTCGGGAGCGACGACGTAGGAGACCTGGGGCAGCTTCCCCGACTTGACGTCCTCTCGGAAGATCCGGAAGAGGTCGTCGCCGTGGACGGCGTCGGTGCCCGTGACGGCCTTCTCGTAGAGCGGGCTGCCGGGCTTCGCGTTCTGGTACTGGTGGAAGTAGAGGAGGGCGTTGTCGCCGTAGTTGCCGATGTACGCGTTCCCGGTCCAGCCCCAGTCGGGGCCGACGAGGCCCGTTCCGGCGTCCTGGTAGACCTTCCAGCTCACGCCGGCCTTCTCGAGCTCTTCGGGGTATGTGCTCCAGTCGTAGCCGACCTCGGCGTTCCACATGTCCGGGCCGCCGCCCTTGTAGTCGTTGCCCGTGTAGCCCGTGAACATGTAGTAGCGGTTCGGGTCGGTCGGGCCGAGGATCGAGCAGTGGTACTGGTCACAGGTCGTGAACGCGTCTGCGAGGGCGAAGTGGAACGGGATGTCGTTCTTCTCGTAGAACGCCATCGTGGCCTCCGACTTGGCGGGGAGCCACTTGTCGTAGTTGCCGTTGTTGAACGCCTCGTGGGTGAGCTTCCACGAGTGGTCGAGGTCCTCGAGGAACTGCATGCCGAGGTTGGGCGCGGTCGGGTGGTACGGGAGGATGTCCCGCGTGCCGTTGTTCTGGTACCAGACGTTCTTCCCGGACGGCAGGACTGCCGGGTGCGGGTCGCCGAAGCCGCGCACGCCGTTGAGCGTGCCGAAGTAGGTATCGAACGAGCGGTTCTCCTGCATGAAGATGACGACGTGCTCGACGTCCTTGAGCGAGCCCGTCGCGCGGTTCGCCGGGATGGACGCGGCGCGCGCGATGCTCGCTCCGAGCATCTCCGAAATGGCGGTGCCCGCGGCGGCGGTGGCCGAGAGCTGAAGGAAACGACGGCGGTTCAAGCCTGACATGGGCGGTACTCCCTTGTGGGTTCCAGTGCTGCTGTCCCCCAGCCGGGAGCCTGCCACCGCCAGGTAACGAACGGGTTGCGTCAGGTTGAAGCTTGGACCCTCGCGTGCTCCCATTCGTCGAGGAGGATCGGCACGCGGGCGACGAGGAAGCGGTAGAAGCCGCCCATCTCCTCGACGCGCTCGCGGGCGGCCGAGCCCTCTGGGAGGCCTTCCGCCGTCGCCGCCGCGAGGTCGGCGAGGCGGTCGTAGACGGGGTTCTGGCGGAGTGAGGCGACATACCACGCGTGGTCGGGCAGCGCGTAGCGGTCGCGCCGGCTGCCAGGTTGGGAGACGCGGTGCACGAAGCCGATCGTCTGGAGGTACCGCACGGCACCCGAGACGGCGGCCGGGCTCGCCGAAAGGATGTCGCCGAGCTCGGCGGCCGTGAGGGAGCCGTCGTCCGAGACGACGAGCGCCATGAGCGCCCGCGCGGGCATCTTGGGGAAGCCTGCGGCGGCCAGAACGGCCGCCGAGGCTTCCGCGCCGTCGGGCATCCGGGGAGCGGGCGTGTGGTCCATCAGGCTGACCCTACCTCCCGGCGCCGCATGGCAACGAGCGCAACGAACGTGAGCGCCGCCGCGATCCCGAGCATCCAGAATCCGCCGACCCAGTCGCTGCCGGTGCTCGAGGGGATGGGCGTGTGAGTGAACGGCGAGAGGTCGCGGATGCTCTTGTCCAGGCCGATCATGCCGCCGTAGATGCCGATCATCACTCCGAGGAGGAGCGTTGCCCAGCCGAGCGGCATGGTCCCACGCGGCCACAGGACGAACACGGCTGACGGCAGTCCAAGGTAGATGAGGGCCGCGGGGAGCTGGTCGACTGCGGTCTGCCACACGTCTGAGACCGCGCTCGACGTATCCCCGGACGCAGTCAGGGACACCCACGCGCCGACTGCGGCGAACGCCATGACGAGCACCACCGAGGCAGCGCCCAAGGCGAGGAAGCTCGCGAGCCAACGAACGCGGCTCAGCGGCGCCGACACGACGAAGGCGGCCGTGCCGGTCGTCTCCTCCTGCCGCAGCCGGATGACGGCCTGGAGGCAGCACGCCGCGGCGAGCACCCCGGCGAACTCGAACAGGACCGAGATCACCAGTTGGGTCATGGACGTGCCCTGGGCTTGCACCATGGCACGAATGACGTTCGTGATGGACGGCGCATCGTTCATGGCAGACTGGACGGCCGAACCGAGCGCCCCCGCGAGGAGACCGGCCGCGAGGCCACCCAGGCACCAGCCGATGATTGCCCCCTGCTGGAGCCTGAGCGCGAGCGAGAACGGGCCACGGAGGCTCGGCCGCGCGTCGGCACGGCTCACCCGGCCGGCGAGGACGCTCGCGCCGACGTCGCGCCGAGCCATGAGGACGACGACGACGGCGATGCACGCGGCTCCGAGCGCTAGCGGGAGTAGGATCGGCCACCACCGGTCGCCCGTGTACGCGAACGTCTGCTGTCCCCAGCCGATGGGGGAGAGCCAGCTCGGCCATGCGGCGGTCATCGTGAGGCCGTCCGGGCTGACCTTGCCGGTCGAGTCGCCGAAGCCTCGCAGGAGGTACGCGAGCGCCACGAGCGCGGACGCGATCCCGTTCGCCCCCCGGGACGTGCTCATGAACTCAGCCGCAAGCAGCCCGACGCCGAGGAACGAGATGCCAACGGCGCCGGCCGCCGCGCCGGCAACGAGTGAGCCGCCCGGATCGAGCCCGCCCACGGTGAGCCCCGCGACGAGGGTGGCCGCCAGGAGGACGTTCGCGACGAGTCCGTGCACCACCGTCGCGGCCAACGGCGCCCAGCGTCCCGCGGGGGTCGCTGAGATGAGCTCGACACGACCGGTCTCCTCCTCGGCGCGCGTATGCCGGACGGCGAGGAACGTGCTCATGAACCCGGCCAGAAGCGAAATGAACGCGAAGAGCGCGAAGAACACGAACGCGCCCACGCTCGCGCCGCGGACGAGGCCGCGGAGCATGAGGATCGCGGGGGTCGCCGTCGCGAGGCGAAGGACCTCGGCGCGGGAGGGCTCGTCGCCGTAGGTCTTGATGATCGTCGTGACGGACAGCAACGCGAGGAGGCCGACCGTGAGGATCCAGATGACGAGCTGCCACCGGTCGCGCCGAAGCCGCTGCCGGTACAGGACCAGGAATTTGCTCATCTCAGGCTCCCTCCCGCTCCGGCGCGGGGTGGCGCTGGCGGCGAGTGGCGCCGTCGTGCTGTGTCGCGTTGTCGGCTTCGCCGACGCGCGGGGCGACGGTCACTCCGTAGTGGCGGAGGAAGAGCTCCTCGAGCGACGGCGGCGAGACGAGGAGGCCCTTGACGCCGAGCGCTCCGAGCAGGGGGAGCACCTCGTGGACGCGGTCGGAGTCCGCGCCGAACTTGACCCTGCCGTCGACGACGGCGAGGTCGTGCACTTCGGGGCGGCGGGCGAGGGCGCGGGTGTCGACGGTGTTCACTGAGTCTGTTGAGAAAGAAATCTCCGTGCGGGTGAGGTGGCGCAGGGAGTCGAGCGTGCCGCCGTCGACGATCCTGCCCGAGCGGATGATGCTCACGCGGTCGGCGAGGTGTTCGACCTCGGAGAGGATGTGGCTCGAGAGCAGCACGGTGGCGCTGTTCTCGTGCACGATCCTCTTGATCTCGCGCATGAAGACGGCCTCCATGAGGGGGTCGAGCCCGCTCGTCGGCTCGTCGAGGAGGTACAGCTCGGCGTCGGTCGCGAGGGCCGCGATGAGCGCGACCTTCTGCCGATTGCCCTTCGAGTACGCCCGGCCCTTCTTGGTCGGATCGAAATCGAAGGTCTCGCACAGGCGGGCCTTGCGCTGCTTGTACGCGGCGTGGTCGGCGGTGCCGCCGCGAAGGCGGGAAAGGAGGTCGATTGTCTCGCCGCCAGAGAGGTTTGGCCAGATGTTCACGTCCCCAGGGACGCTTGCGATGCGGCGATGGAGTTCGACGGCATGCGCCCAGGGGTCGCGGTCCAGCACGGTTGCGCTGCCCGACGACGCGCGGGCCAGGCCTAGCAGGATGCGGAGGGTCGTTGTCTTCCCGGCGCCGTTGGGCCCAAGGAAGCCGTGGATCTCGCCCGCATGCACTTCGAGGTCGAGGCCGTCGAGGGCCTTGACGCGGCCGAAGTTCTTGTGGAGATCAACAGTCTGGATGACAGTTCCCATGGCTGTGAGTGTACGCAGGTTTCATAATTTTGTGAATACTAGAAAACAACGACGCGACGCACCCGACGCGGCGACCGACAGCTCAGGCCTTGCGGGCGAGCAGGCTGATGCTCGTCACCCCGTATTTTGCGGTTGCCTTCTGTGCGCGGCGTGACAGGAACTGATACGCCTCGTTGGGCCGAATCGTCTCGATGTGGAAACCGGCCTCTTCGATGGTTTCGACGAACAGGCCTCGCTGCATCGCGCCGCCGATGCACGCGGCCCAGAGGGACGCGTCGCACGTGACGGTCTCCGGCATCTCCGCGTCAGTGACGATGTCCGCGATCGCGAGGCGTCCGCCCGGCCGCAGTGCCCGGGCCGCCACGGCGAAGACTCGCCCCTTGTCGGGGACGAGGTTGATCACCCCATTGGATATGACGCAATCGATGGATCCGTCCTCGACCGAGGGCTCCTCGATGTGGCCCTCGCGGAATTCGACGTTTCCACGATCGTGGGCGAGCCGGCGTGCCTTCGCGATTTGGGCGCGAGTCATGTCGATGCCGACGACGAGCCCCGGACGGACGGCCAAGGCGGCGAGGAACGAGTCGGTGCCGGAGCCGCTCCCGAGATCGAGCACGCGCTCACCCGGCTTCAAGTCTGCGAGGTCGTGGAAATAGCCGACGCCCGCGAAGGAGTCGACGGCTTCTTCGGGAATCCGATCCAGGCCGTCTCTCGGATAGCCGAGACGCTCTGCGAGGCTGCGCCCCGTCTCGAAATGGAATTCCTGGAACGGATAGTCGGCTACCTGCTCGTAGATTGCCTTGACCCGGTCTTCAAGGTCGACGGTGTCGAGCGGCCCGACGGCCTCCGATGGTTCGGGGGTCGTGTCCATGGGGGCTCCTCGGATGTCATCAATCCGCCAAGGCCCTCCCGTGCCACTATTCGACCACTCGGGAACGGTGCTGTCACGTGTGGGTGAAGTCGGTTGTCGGCCTCACTTGGGCGGGAGTGAGCTCGCGTAGTCGATGCCGACCTGCACCCAGCGTTCGAGGTCCTCGTCCGTGTCGATTGCTTCGTCGGCCACGCGGAGCCAGCCGTCCATGGCCTTGCCGCGCATGACGGCGCGTTCGACGCCGGTGGTCGCGCACAGTTCGTCGCTCGCTTCGGGCTCCGCGCGCAAGAGCATGCCGCCGTTCCCGCTTGCGCTCACGGCCATGTTGCCGCCGATGAGGAACGCGAGGCCGCCGAACATCTTCTTCTCGGTGAAATCGGCTTTGCCGATCAGGACGCCTCGGATCCGGTCCGCCAGCAGTTCGTCGTATGCCACGGCCTCATCCTTCCAATGGGTGGGGTCCGAGGCAATGGGCTCATCGCATTTCAGGGTGTAGTCGAGGCGGCGGCTGATCGCTTCGCTGGGGCCGTCCGGAAGGCCTCGACCCCTACCCAGCCAATGACGCGCCCACCCCGACTACATCCCCAATCGTGCCGCAGCTCCCGGAGCGAGACGATGAACCGTTCGAAGCTGAACGAGCGGAACGGGCCGCCGTTGTCGGTCACGATCGTGACCACGGGGATCAGTTCCCCGGTCAGCGGGGTGCACGTGGCAGTCGTCGATCATCGGGTGGCCGGACAGCGCCTCGTAGTCCGTCAGGGCGAGCTCGATCGCCTCGATCCCCGAGGCGGGTCTATGGGACGAGGACGATTCTCCCGGTGGTCGCACGTGCCTCGAGGTCGGCGAGGGCCCGGGGTCCGTCCGCGAGCGGGTAGATCTTTGGGTCCACGGGCGGCACGACACCGGCGGCGATCAACTCGAACAGCTCGCCCATCACCGCGCCGAAGATCTGCGGGGCGCGCTGGATGAGCACGCCGATGTTCAGCCCGATCACCTGCACCTGGTGGCGGTACACGAGGTCCCAGTTGGTGAGGGATGCCTCGCCCGCGACGAGCCCGAATACGACGACGCGGCCAGTCACCCGCTTCGCAGCGGCGAGGCTCTCCTCGAAGGTCTCCCCGCCGACGGACTCGAGCACGAGGTCTACGCCCGCGCCGCCGGTCTGCCGCATGACGGCGTCGGCGAGGCCGGGCGCACACGAGTCGATGACGTGGTCGGCGCCGAGCGCACGCACGGTCTCGTGCTTGGCGGGGGATGCGGCCGCGATGACCGTCGCGCCGTAGTGCTTCGCCATCCGCACCGCGAGCTGGCCCGTCCCGCCTGCCGCCGCGTGGATGAGCACCGTCTGGCCCGCCTCGAGCTGGCCGAGTGGCCGCAACGCGGCAAGTGCCGTCGGCGCACTGACTAGCAGCCCGGGCGCATGTACGTCGGCCCAGCCCGCCGGGATCGGGATGGTGGCCGCCGCCGGCAGGGCCGCGTAGTCCGCGAAGGCGCCCCCGCCGATTCCGACGCCGATGATGTGCGCGCCGGGTTCAAGACCGGTCACGTCGTCGGCGACCGCGACCACTTCCCCGGCGGCTTCGATCCCCGCTAGGTACGGCGGCTGCGGCCCGCCTGCGAACGTTCCGCGCGATTGCGAGATGTCGACGAAGTTCACTCCAGCGGCGGCGACCCGGATGAGGACCTCACCGGGCCCCGGAGCCGGCACGGGGACGTCGCCGACGAGTCCCAGATCAGCAGGGCCGCCGAGCGTCTTCTGACGCAGCGCGCGCATTGTGGAAGCTCCATTCATTGTTCTCTCCATTTGTTTGTCGATCACCAAAAAAATGGTCCCACCCGTCCGAAAGCGCGTCAAGGTAAACTTGATCGACTGACAAACAAATCAGGAGGATGCGGATGGCCGGTCGCGGGAGGCCGAGGACGTTCGACCCCGATGACGCGCTGGGCAGGGCGCTCGACGTGTTCTGGGAGCGCGGCTACGAGGGCACGTCGCTCGCCGACCTCGCTCAGGCCATGGGGATCGCATCGGCCAGCATCTACGCGTGCTTCGGCAGCAAGGAGGACCTGTTCCGGCAGGTGATGGCGCTCTACACCGCGACCGCGGGCGCTCCGCCGCGGCGGGCGCTCACCGATACGCCGTCGACTCGAACCGCGATCGAGCGGATGCTGCACGCCACGGTTGACCAGATCACCGGCGCCGAGTCACCGCACTACTGCATGCTCGTCCTCGCCGCACCCACGGGGGCCATCGAGAACGACGCTGTGCGCGAGTTCCTCGCCGAGGGTCGGCGCGGACAGCGCGCGGCGATCCGCGCACGCCTTGAGCGCGGTGTCGCCGAGGGCGACCTCGCCGCATCCACCGATCTCGACGCACTGTCGCGCTACTACGCCACGGTCGTTCAGGGGCTGTCGATCCAAGCACGCGACGGCGCCACGCGCGACGAGCTCGAAGGTGTCGTCGCCTCCGCGATGGCCGGCTGGGGTCCGCTGACCGCCCGACCGGGCGTTTAGCCGATGAACACTGGGTAGCCCGCGGGCGCCGTCGCGGCGATCTGCACGAGCAGGTGGTCGTTCGCCTCCTCGTGCGCGGTGATCGCCACGACGGAGTCACGCGCCTGGTCGGCGACGCCGTCGCCACCCTGCGCCGCGCCGGCGTTTCGGCTGGGTCTCGCCCCTTGCTGCGGGCGGACTCCGCGATCTACGGGCACGCCACGATCGAATCGCCGCCATGACGTCCCTGCCCTTGACCGGACAAATGCGCCCTTGGGCAAGGATATATTGTCACTGAATATCTGTTCTGGCTTTGTCATTGACTTGAAATCCGCTCCCGATGAAGTCCATAGTTGCCACGCAGCCTGTCAAATAAGCATCGGGGGATAGTTATGACTTTGGTTGACATCTTTCAGGCCGTCGGGAGTCTGGCAACAGCCGCCGCGCTGATCTTCGTCGCTCTCTCGACGGGCCACGCCAAGAAGCCGCCGAGGCCGCCGAACAGCAGCTTGGCGTCGAGCGAATGCGGGACGAGGAGAGGCGGCAGGAGAGGCTGCGCGGGCAGGCTCTTCGTGTGTCGACGTGGCCCGCCATCCGGTTGTCCAACGGCCGGCAGGGGCCATGGGGAGTTGCGATTGCGAATACGTCTCACGATCCCATCTATGACGTCGCCGTTGGTCGTCCGCGCGGCGTCACTCAGAATGGAACGAATATCGATGCGATTAGTCTGACTCTCAAGGTTCTTCCGCCAGGCGTCTATTTCCTTGATCCGAAAGACAAAGGCGACGACATGCTGACCGCCGTTTCGCCAGCTGGACTCAAACCGATATTCCGCAACATCGACTACTGCGCCGAGCTGACGTTCCGAGATAGCTCGTCCGCCATGTGGCGCCGCTTGAGGAACGGCCAGCTCTCGTCAGCCGAGGCGACGGGTGCGCCGTAGCCGCCGCTTACGGCGCGCTGAAGGGCTTCTGCGGGGGAGAAATGGACGGTAGCCTGAGCGGCCTAGAGCTTTTCGCGGTCCGTCGCATTGGGGGAGTCGAGATGGGGCATGTGTTTCTCATGGCCGTGGAGGCGCCCTCTCCTTTGGCGCCGAACTATTGGCTCATGGCGCTTGCGGCTCTGCCGGGCCTGATCCTGCTTCTCGCCGAGATTGCCGTGATCGTGCTCGCGCTCAGGGATCCCTCACTGCCTCCCGCCGTGCGGCTCGTGTGGGCGATCGCCATCGTGATATTCCCCTTGATCGGCACGGTCGCCTACCTCGTGGTCCACGGACGACGGCGCCTCCGCGCCCCAGTGCGGAGGGACGCCTAAGGCCGCGGTCATCGTCGCGATGACCACGGCCGCGTGTTGCCGGCGGTCTCCGGTCGGTCGTCTCCGCAGAACGGACGACGACGGCGCCGCCCGCCGCGCGAGTTGGCGCCGTCGTCGTCCATCGGCAAGGGGACGAACAGCGTTGGGGGCGCAATGCCCGCGCTTTTCAGGCGGGCTGGCCGTGGGTGAGGGTTTCAAGCGGGACGGCGCCGGCGATCGTGTGGAGAACGCGGTCCCGCGCCCGCGAGAAGTCCTGTTCGGACAGGGCGCGGAGTGCGGCATCAAGGCGGAGCATCGCCAAGCCGTGGCAGCATGACCAGACGACGAGTGGGTCCCACTGGTTGACCGCCGCGCCGCCGGTTGCGGTCGCGAGGTCTTGAAGCGTGGCGACCAAGAGGTTGTAGCCCCCGTCGCCGGCGCTTCCGCGTGCCCGCTCGGACGGAGAAAGCAGCTCATCGATCTGCTCTCCGCTGAAGAAGACGGCCCGGTACAGGCCTGGGTTTCGGGTCGCGAATTCCACATAGGCCTCGCACGCGGCGAGGAGCCGGGCTCGAGCTGCTGATGCGTCGACCGGGGCTGGTGCTGCGGCGAGGGCTGCGGCGAGGTGGTCTGCGAGGAGACCGGCGGATTCCTGCGCGACCGCGAGCAGCAGCGCCTCCCGGTCGCGAAAGTGCCGGTAGGCGGCCGCGGGCGAGACTCCCGCGCGTCGTTGGACCTCACGAAGTGATACGGAGTCGGGGCCGCCTTCCTCGCGAACGATGGCGATCGCCTCCTGCACGAGCCTCTCCGCGAGTGGCTTCGGGGCCTTAGCCGCACTGGCTGTTGACACTGCTAACCTCTCCAGTCATCATGTAATCAATGCTAACAGTAAGCAGTGATAACAGCGATGAGGAGACCACCATGCGATTCACGGCTCTGACCCTCGAGGCCATCATCGAGTCCGCCACCGACGCGGTCGAATTCGTCTTCCTTCCCGCGCAGCCGCTATCGTTCCGGCCCGGACAGGGCGGCCTGATCGTCGTTCCGGGCGGCGGCGCGAAGCCGTTTACCTTCGCATCCGACAATCGGACCGGGCGGATCTCGATCGCCACCATGCTCCGCTCCGGCAGCCGGTTCAAGCGGGCACTCGGGGTGCTGCGCCCGGGAGACCGTGTGCACGCCGTCGGGGCGATCGGTTCCCTGCCGGCCGTCGATCCCGCCGAATCCCAGGTTTTCGTCGCACAGGGCATCGGCATCACTCCGTTCCTGGCGATGGCCCGGTCCCACGGGAGCGTGAACGCAACCCTGCTCCACGTTGGAGCCCCGCATTTCTTTGACGAGGTCGCCGCCGCAACGAACGGCAACGCCGAACATCACGCGCACCGCGAAGGCTTGCAAGCCGCCGTCGACCGCACGATGGTCAGCCGACCCGCCGCCCGTTGGGTCCTGTCCGGACGACCGGACTTCGTCGCCGCAGTCGGCACCCAGTTGGCCGAGGCGGGAGTGCCCGCCCGCACGGTCCACAAGGCCACGTTCTGGGGCATGCACAACCCCGCGCCCCGCCACGACCTCGTCCCCGCCTGACCGCCGGCCAGACCACCGGAACGGGAGACCATCATGACAACCGTGAACACGATTCTCGGCCCCTTGTACGTTGACGATCGGGGCGAACTGGACCAGCCCACCGCGCTGCTCTGGCCCAGTCTGTTTACCGATCACCGCATGTGGCGGCATCAGATCGATCCTCTGCGTGAAGCGGGCTGGCGGACGCTGGCGCTCGACCCGCCCGGCCACGGGCGGAGCCCCGGCCCCGGGCGTCGCTTCACGATGGACGAGTGCGCGGAGGCGGCAGTCCAGATCATGGACGCAACCGACGTCCGCGCGCCGGTCGTCGCCTTCGGCACGTCCTGGGGTGGGTTCGTCGCGCCCAGGATCGCGTTGCTCGCGCCTCAGCGCGTCAGCGGAATGGTGCTGTTCAACACATCGGCCGATCAGGGTGCACGGTTCGAGCGGATGAGGGCGACGCTCCTGACGAAACTCCTCGCGATCGGAACGCTCGATCGGGTGACGACCCGTCTGATCGTGGAGGCGCTGCTCGCGCCCGGGACTCGGCGACAGCAGCCCGCGCTCGCGGTCGAGCTTGCGGAACACTTCCTCGGGTGGGATCGCCGTCGCTTCATCGCGACGGTGCGGTCCGTGCTCGTCGATCGAGCCCCGGTCCTCGGCGCGCTGCCCGAAGTGAAGGTGCCCGCTCTGATCGTGTCGGGCCGGGAAGACCGCACCCTGCCGTCGTTCCACAGTCAGCGAATGGCGCAGAAGCTACCTCACGCCCGTCATGTCGAAATCCCTGGCGCCGCCCATCTTGTCCCGCTCGAAGCGCCGCACGAGGCCAACCCGCTCATCCTCGACTTCCTCGGGGGTCTGCCTGGGGCGTAGCCCTACGCTCACCCCGGCGTGCCGACGACCCCCGCGAGCGCGCGCGAGAGCTGCCGGAACCTCTCAACCGCCGAGGCATCGCCGTCGATATCGAAGCCGTCCGGCGCCCCGCCCTCCGCCCCGAACAAGAATCGGGCGAGCTCCGGCACGGTCGCGGTCACGGCGACGTCCGCTTGTTCCTCCGGCGCGGCAACCGCAAGGGCCCACGTCCCGCCGTCGCACGTCACGAGGTAGGCGCCGTCCGGGAAGCGGAGGATCCAGCGGGCCGGTGCGCGGTCCGCCGTCGTCCGCTCGATGGCCTGGACCACGGCGCGGACCACATGCTCCGAATGGATCGGCTCGCCGGGCTGGGGCCACCGCCATGCATGGCGCACCCCCCACCAGCTGAGCGACTCGATGAGCGGTTCGAGCTCCAGGCCCGCGGGGGTGAGCCGGTAGCGGACCTCGCGGCGGCCCGGTTCGCGGTCGACGGCGACGATTCCCTCCTCCTCGAGCTCCCGCAGGCGCTGGGTGAGGGTCTTGGGGGTGATGCCGGCGAGCCGATCGGTGAGGTCGGTGAAGCGCTTCGGTCCCGTGAGCAGATCCCGGACCACGAGCAGGCACCACCGGTCCCCGATCATCTCGAGCGTCCGGGCGGCGGGGCAGAAGTGCGTGTACGTGCGGACGTTGCGGCTCACCCTTGAGAGTCTACTATCTTGGAACTACTATCTACAAACCAGTATCTCTTAGATAGTAAAGGTGAAGGTCATGAGTGATTTCCCTTGGTACGTGTGGGCGATCGCGCTCGTCGGGATCGTGGGCATCCCTGCCGCGGCGTGCATGTTGCTGTACCGCGGCGCGGTGCAGCAAGGCGCCGGACGACGGCGCTCGGCGCTTCTGGCCGGGACCGCGGCCGTGCTTCTGGCCGGCGGGTTGGTGGCGTCGGCCGCGCTCGCCGCGGCGGGCCTGTACGGCGGGAGGACCGCCGGCCAACCGCCATGGCTCGCGGTCGCGTTCGTGCTCGCGTTCGGAGGCCTCCTCGCGGCGACGCGGATCCCCCTCGTGGCCCGTGCGCTCGAGGCGCCCGGAATGACGAGCAGCCTCATCCTCGTCAACGCGCTTCGCGTCGCCGGACTCGCGTTTGTCCTCGCGATGTTCCTGGGGCAGGTACCCGCGCTATTCGCGCTCCCGGCCGGTCTCGGCGACATCGCCGTGGGCGTCGCGGCGCCGTTCATCGCCGCGCGGGTCGCGAAGGGGCAGAGCTACCGTGGGGCGATGTGGCTCGAGGCTCTGGGGATCCTCGACCTCGTCGTGGCGCTTACTCTCGGGGCGCTGACGGGGTTCCAGGTCGTGGACGTGACGCCTGTGAACCACGCGATCGCGCAGCTGCCGCTCGCCCTGATTCCGACCTTCACGGTGCCGCTCATCCTGGCCATCCACATCGTCTCGACCCGGCAGCTCTACAAGTCGCGGCCCCGGGTCAAGGCGAGCACGGCCTCGGCTCTCCCCGCCTGAAGCGCGGACTCAGTCCGCTGCGGGCGCCGGAACGGGTCGGGATGCTGTTCGTCGGCCGCTGAGGTTGGCGACCACGAGCGCTCCGACGACGACGGCGATGCCTGCCACTTCGGCGGGTGCGGGCTGGTAACCGCCTGCGATCCGCATCGCGAGGGTCACGACGGGGACGAGGACGATGAACAGCGCGGTGTTGGCCGCGCCGAGCAGCCTGGCGCCGTGATTCCACGCGAGGACCGCGGCGACGGCGCCGAAGAGGACGATGAACGCGAGCTCCCACCAGGCCGCCGCGACGTCGGCGGGCGCCGGGAGCCGCTGCCAGCCGAACGCATCCGCGACGGCGGTCACGGCCAGGATCGTGATGGTGCCGAGCGGCGCGGTCAGGCCCGTGTAGCGGAGGGCTGACCATGAGGGGAACTTCGCGGCGGACATCGTGTAGATCACCCAGCAGACCACGGCGACGAACGTCAGTGCGTCGCCGAGGCCGCCGGAGAGCCTGGTGACGTCGCCCTTCGTGACGACCAGGAACACCCCGAAGAGCGCGGCGATCGATGCCGACAGAATCATGGGCGAGGGCCGCCCGCCGCCGCGCACCCATCGCACGAGGACGGTCACGAGCGGCATCGTCGGCACGATCACCGCGACGTCCTGGGGCTGCGACCAGATCAGTGCGAGGCAGGCCAGGAGGTTGAACCCGGCGAATCCCAGCGAGCCAAGGGCGAAGAGCCTCCAGCCCTGCCCTTCCAGCGAAAAGGCACCCCGGCCCTCGGCTGTAGCAAGGATGATCACGAAGATCACACTCGCGACCCCGTAGCGGATGGCCGTGATGTTGAACGGATCGACATGGGGGAGCGCGATCGCCGCTAGCGGGAACATCGCGCCCCATGAGAGGACGGCGATCAACGGATAGATCGGAGCGGGCACGTTTCGCATGCGGCACCTCCTGTGGCCCGAGGGTCACGTCGCAGGTTCGATAGGTGTCGAACATACTCTGATTGTTCGATGAGTGTCAAACAGTCCTATACTGGTCCAGTGACCACCCAAGCGAGCGATCTCGAGCAGCCGGGCGTCGAGGACCTGACCCTCGCCGACGTCATGCACGCCCTCGGTGATCGCGCCCGTCTCGAGATCGTCCGGTCTCTGCACGTGGACGGCGAGCGGCAGTGCGGCAGCTTCGACCTCGGACTGTCGAAGGCCACGCGCTCACACCACTTCAAGGTGCTCCGTGAATCCGGCATCACGAACACTCGGATCGAAGGAACCGCGCGCTTCGTCACCCTCAGGGAGGGCGACCTCGAAGCGAGGTTCCCGGGCCTCCTGCCGGCGATCCTCAACGCCGCCGTCGCCGACGCCTAGGCAAAGCCCTCCGGCAACGCCAGCGGAAGGCCCACTGTCGTTGACCCGAACGTACTTCGGCTTGGTGTTCAAGCCGTCGGCCGGGCACCGCCTCGGCGGTTGCGGTGCGGAAGCGTGTTGCCTCCATTGAATGGCCGACGACGGCGGCTCACGGGACGGCGGTCATGTCGCCTCAGAATGCTCCCGACTACTTCTCAAGCGCGGGGATCCGGAGATGGGCGCAGACGTCGGGGCCTCCCGGGATGACGGCGACGGTGTTGTCGACCATGCATTCGGTCAATGGTGGGATCGAGCGTCATCCGCTGCCGCTGCCGCTGCCGCTGCCGCTGCGCGCCCGTGGCACTCGGTCGAGCGCGGTCTCAGTACGCCAATGTCAAGCCGCTGCCCGATCGGGACTGAATGAGATTGTTTCAGGCCGGAGACAGCCCGCCGGTTGCTGCGGCTTGGGCGGCTCTCAATCCGGGAAAACGGCCGAAGACCCAGCGATCAGAGGTGGCGACGTCTCGTTTCTGAGTAAGCCCTCGATTCCGCTGATCCAGCCGAAGCGGTCGATTGGTCGACGGCCACCTTGTACCGGCAACTCACGCAGTTTGGGCCCGACCCACTGGAGCCGCAGAAGAGGCTGTCGTCACGCGATCCGCACGAGGCATCTCGCGCTAGGGCGTTCTCGAACGCCGGCAGGTCGCCCGTGAAACCGTATGCCACTCGGGGCACGAGTGCCCTACACGGGTCGAGCTGCTGCGTCCAGGCGGGCGCATCCTAGCGGTCGCGAAGTACGGTCACAATATTTCCATCGACTGGATGGCGCCGACGGGTACTCGCTTTCGTCAGTGGCTACTTGGAATCAGCGCGTGTAGTACTCGATTTCTGCTGACCCCCTATCGGCCGCCCCGGGATGGGTGAAGGATCCGTCGCGTCGTGCCGTTCAGGCGCTAGGCAAGCTCCATGTATGAGGGGAATGTGGCGTGTCCGTTGTGCGTAATCTTCCTGGCCTCACATGTTCGATCCTTTCCGGTTCTTTCCGCCGACGGGCGCTGGCCGTCACGTCCCTGATGGCGACCGCATCGCTAGACGGTATGGAGTGACCACCACTTCGTGGGTGGTTGCGGGCCGGGGCCTCGCTCACGCAGATTCGTGGGTTACCGAGCAGAGTCCCCTGCCCGGCCTATCCGACATGCGTGGGAGGCCCCGGTGTTCATTGAGCGTACGAGTGTTGGGCTGGATGTGCACGCCCGTTCGGTTGCCGCGGCGGCGATCGACGGCGTGACCGGCGAGCTGGTGCAGGCCAGGCTTGCCCCGTCGGAGCAGGCGATCAGGTCATGGCTGGCCTGCTTGCCAGGCCCGGTCGCCGTGGTCTATGAGGCCGGCCCGACGGGGTTCGGGCTTTGGCGGGCCTTGACCTCACGGGGGGTCAGGTGCGTGGTTGCGGCCCCGTCCCGGCTCCAGCGCCCGTCGGGGGACCGGGTGAAGACCGATGCCCGGGACGCGGTGCACCTGGCGAGGCTGCTGCGCCTGGACGAGGTCACCCCGGTGGCGGTCCCGACCGTGGAGCAGGAGTCCGCGCGTGACCTGGTGCGGGCGCGGGAGGACTGCCGCGGGGACCTGATGCGGGCCCGGCACCGGCTCTCGAAGCTGCTGCTGCGGCACGGGATCGTCTACGACGGAGGCGATGCCTGGACCGGGGCCCATGACACGTGGCTGCGCAGGGACGCGGCCCCGGCGCTGGGCTCGAGGGCGACCCGGATGGCGTTCGACTCCGACTACGAGGCCGTGCTGACGGTCAAAGCCCGCCGCGACCGGCTCGACCGCGCGATCGAGGAGCTCGCTGCGGGCAGCGAGTTCGCCCCGGCCGTACACCGCCTGGGCTGCCTGCGCGGGGTCAGCACGCTGACCGGGTTCGCCCTCGCGGTAGAGATCGGAGACTGGCACCGGTTCACCGGGGCCACCATCGGCTCCTTCGTCGGGCTGACCCCGTCCGAGCATTCCTCGGGCGCGTCCCGGGCGCAGGGGCCGATCACCAAGACCGGCAACGCCCACGTCCGCCGCCTCCTGGTCGAGGCCGCCTGGCACCACCGTGCCCGCTACGCGGTCGGGAAGACCCTTCGGGACCGGTGGGAGCTCGCCCCGGCCGCGGCACGGGCCCGCGGCGACGAGGGCAACCAGCGCCTGCACGCCCGGTGGGTGCGGTTCCTCGAGCGGCGCAAGCGCCCGACCGTGGCCAACGTCGCCGTCGCCCGCGAGCTGGCCGGCTGGTGCTGGTCCCTGGCAGTCATGGACGACGACTGACTCCCGAAGGCCGCTTCGCCACGGCGCAAGGTGCCGGCGGCAGCGCGTGGAGCCACCCGCGGCGCAACTATGAACAGACCCCCTCCTGGGGCCAACGTTCGCTCCTAGACACGCGGACCGACTCCAGCCGAACCACCGCCCTGCGGTAGCCAACCCGCGCATATCAGCCTGACCGCGCGTCGCCCAACGACACGCTCGCCGGCGCCCGCCACGCGAAGCACAGAGGCGCCGCCAGGACTCCCTCCCGGCGGCGCCTCGCCATGCCCACTTGACAGCGGACTACTCCATATCAG
>NZ_JAVFJJ010000007.1 GCF_030908245.1 Sinomonas sp. ASV322 | reverse complement strand
CGCCGGTCACGCCGTCGATCGCCGCCGCGGCAACCGAACGGGCGTGCACATCCAGCCCAACACTCGTACGCTCAATGAACACCGGGGCCTCCCACGCATGTCGGATAGGCCGGGCAGGGGACTCTGCCCGGTAACCCACGAATGTGCGTGAGCGAGGCCCCGGCCCGCAACCACTCACGAAGCGGAGCGGTCACTCCATACCGTCTAGAAGAATCGAAGTCCCCTTCTCGCTCGGGAAGTTCCACTGAAGAGAACTCCCCGAGCGAGAAGGGGACTGCTGCTTACGCGTTCTGCTTGTACGGCATGTACTGGACGGCCCACTTGTTGCCGTCGGGATCCTGGAAGTACACGAAGTGCCCCCAGTCCTGGATGTCGATCTCGCTGCAGTCGACGCCGTTGCCCTTGAGGTGGTCGTAGGCGGTCTGGATGTCGTTGACCACGAGCTGAAGGCTCGGCGCTGTGCCGGGAGGGGCGTCGTTGAGCCCCTCACCGATCGCGATCGAGCACCCCGAGCCGGGAGGCGTGAGCTGGACGAAGCGGAGGTTCTCGTTGACGCGCTCGTCGTAGTCGGCGTTGAAGCCCACCTTATTAACGTAGAAATCCTTGGCCCGATCTACATCGGAGACGGGCACGAACACAAGTTCAAGCTTCCAATCCATGCCCACAACGCTAGGCGCGCACGACGGCGGCGGGTAGGTTTCGCGGACGGGCTGCGGACAGTTCGTGTCCGCAGAAGATTTTTTCCGGATCCGCGTGACCTCATCACGTACCGGGTCGGTTAAGGCGACGTAGGGCCGACCGCGGCGGCCCTCCCACCACTTCGACCCCCTCGTCAGGAGCCCCCATGTCCTTCTTCAGCGTCATCGCCTCGAGCAAGCTCGCCGCCAGCGCCCTCGCCGTCGGCGCCCTCGCCGTCGGCGGTGCCGGCACGGCCGCGTATGCCAACGCTCTCCCGGACTCCGCCCAGCAGGCGGCCCACAACCTGATCGGCGCGCCGTCGCCCAAGGTCAGCTCGGCCGTGGCCAACGCCACCGCCGCAGCGGACAAGGCCGCCCCGGCCGTTCCGTCCTCCCCCACTCTGCCCTCCGCCCCGGCCTCGCTCCCGAGCGCGCCGAGCCTGGGCGGCGTGTCCCTCGCAGACCTGTGCCAGACGTTCGTGCACGGCGGCCTGACGGCTGGCTCGACCGGCCTCACGGACCTCGCCGCCGCCGCCCACGGTCAGGCCAACGTCACGTCGTTCTGCTCGGCCACGCTGCAGTCGGGTGCCGCCGCCGGTTCGGCCCAGGTGGGCGCGAACGTCTCGGTCGATGCGGATGGATCGGCGACACTTCCGTCCGCCCCCTCGCTCCCGAACGTCCCGTCCGTTCAGGCCCCGGCGCTTCCGGCGCCGGCCGCCGGGGTCGCCGACGACGCCGCGACCGTCCTTCACAAGTAAGGCCCGCGCCGTCGGGACGGGTAGTCTGGCAAGTCGTTTCGGGGGTCCGGCCGTCGCCGGGCCCCCAACGGCCGGCTTGAGACCGGCACGCGGGGCACGCACCGAGGTCCCTCGCGCAGGCCAGAACGGAAAGGCTGATCGGTTGACGCAGCGCGAGAAGACCTGTCGTGACAGTCCTTCAGGGGACCCTGACGAGCAGGCCGAGCTCTTTACCGCTGCCTACCGACTGCTCTCTCCGTCCGTGCTCGGCTACCTCCGGGCGCGCGGCGTCGAGGACCCGGAGGCCGTAACACAAGACGTCTTCCTCGCCCTGTACACGAGGATCAGCTCGGGTGCCGAGCCGTCGGACCACGGGCCCCCGAAGCGCCGCGGCGTGACGGGCGGGCTCGACGGCGCCAAGGCCCTCGTCTTCACGATCGCCCACTCCCGGGCCGTCGACTTCTACCGGCGCCGCGAGCGCACCCCAGCGCTCGTGCCCCATGAGCCCGAGATCGATCCCCGCACAACCACGGCGTCCGCCGAAGACCTCGCCCTCTCGGGCGCCGGCGTCGTCGGCCTTCTCGACGGCCTGACCGAAGACCACCGCGAGGTCCTGCTCCTCCGGGTCGTGGCCGATCTCTCGATCGAGCAGACCGCCGACATCATGGACCGGACGCCGGGCGCCATCAAACAGCTTCAGCGCCGAGCCCTCGACGCGCTCAGGAACACCGCGCTCCTCGCAGAACAGAGCACCTCATGAATTCGCGCCCCAGCCCCGAAGACCGCCTCGTCGTCGAGCGCCTGCTCGCCGACGTTGCGCCGGCCGAATCCGCCGAGCTCCGCCCCCTGCTCGAGGGGCTCCGCGCGCTCGCGCATCCGGGCCCCGTGGAGCCGCGCGCCGACGTCGCCCGCCTCCTCGTGGGCGAGGCCGCCCCCGCCCCCGTTTCGCTCGACGTCTACCGCCGTTCGGCGGCGTCGACGGCGGCGCGGCATGGCTCGCCGGCCGGACGCGGACGACGGCGCACCCTCGCCGCCGCCGTCGCGCTCACCGCGGCGCTCGGCGCGGGGACCGCCGCCGCGGCGGCCGCAGATCCGGGCTTTCGGGGGGCGCTGGGCGACGGGGTCTCGACCGTTGTGCGCGTCCTGACGGGCCATGCCGGGCCGTCGCCTTCGAACCCCGCCCCCAAGGCTCCCGCCGTCCCGGCCCAGCCTGCGCCGTCGTCGACCGGAACACCCGGCCCGCGGCCGAGCAGCACGACCTCTTCGAGCGCGCATCCCGCGTCGGCAACGCCCGCCCCGACCTCGCCGCAGGACCGTCAGCCCCCGCGTCCGAGTCTCGGGGTTCCATCGCTTCCGATCCCGGGGGCGTCGGAGCTTCCGCGGCCGGACCTGGGGTGGGGACAGCAGCTCCCGCTTCCCTGAGCGCCGCTTCCGGCGCCTCCGCCGTCCGGCGGCGGGTTACTTCGCGAGCCCGTAGAGGCGGTCGCCCGCGTCGCCGAGGCCCGGCACGATGTAGGCCTTCTCGTTGAGCCGCTCGTCGATCGAGGCCAGCACAATCGTGACTTTCGCGTCGCCGAGGCTGTTCTCGAGACGCGCGAGGCCCTCCGGCGCCGCAAGGAGGCAGATGCACGTGACGTCACTCGCGCCCCGGCGGAACAGGAACTTGATCGCCTCGCTGAGCGTGCCGCCCGTCGCGAGCATGGGGTCGAGGACGAAGATCTGCCGGCCCGTGAGGTCCTCGGGGAGGCGCTCGGCGTACGTGATGATGTCGAGGGTCTCCTCGTCGCGGGCCATGCCGAGGAAGCCCACCTCGGCCGTCGGCACGAGCTTCGTCATGCCTTCGAGCATGCCCAGGCCCGCCCGCAGAATGGGCACGACGAGGGGCGTCGGCTTCGTGAAGGCGACGCCCGTCGTCGTCGTGATGGGCGTCTCGATCGTGACGGGTTCGGTGCGCACCTCCCGCGTCGCCTCGTAGGCGAGGAGCGTCACGAGCTCCTCGGCAAGCTGGCGGAACACGGGGCTGGGCGTGTTCTTGTCCCGCAGGACCGTCAGCTTGTGGGCGACGAGCGGGTGGTCGACGACGAGTGTGCGCATGGCTGCCAAATTACCATCCGGGGGTGCGGGGCCAGGAAGCTTCCCGGGGCTCTACCGCGAGACCTACTCGGCGGTACACTTGTGGCCATCCTCGGTAAGGAGGTGGCGTCATGAAGACGCTCATGGTCTCCTTGCTCGCATATTCCACCGCAGCGACTGGGGTGCTGTTCGGACTATGGCTCGCCGCGCGCTGGCCGAGTCCGCGGTGGGTCCATCTGCTCGTGTCCTCGGGGGTGATCGTCGCCGTCGTCGGACTCTGGGCCGCTGCCCTGTGAGCGGGCGACGCCGGGCTCGAACCTATCATTGACAGCATGTCCGCGCCCGCTCCGCAGCCCGATGCTCGTCGGCACGAAGCCTGGATGCGCCGTGCCCTCGCCGAGGCGCGCGCCGCGCTCGCGACGGGAGACGTTCCGATCGGCGCCGTCGTCGTGGGGCCGGACGGCGATGTGCTCGCCGTCGGCCACAACGAGCGGGAGGCGCTCGGCGACCCGACGGCGCATGCCGAGCTCGTCGCGATCCGAGCAGCCGCCCGGGCGTTGCAGGACGGCGCCGCGGCACGTGCCGGCGACGGCTGGCGGCTCGAGGACTGCACGCTGGTCGTGACACTCGAGCCGTGCGCGATGTGCGCTGGGGCGGTCGTGCTCGCGCGGATCCCGCGCGTCATCTTCGGTGCGTGGGACGAGAAGGCTGGAGCGGCCGGGAGCGTTTTCGACATCCTTCGCGAGCGTCGCCTCAACCACCGCGCCGAGGTCTACGGCGGCGTCCTCGAGGACGAGTGCGGAGAGCTCCTCCGGGAATTCTTCGCGGCCCACCGGTAGCCGGCCCGCGGCCCGGGCGTGGTGGAATGGAGCCATGCGGCACACCGAGGCGGAGACGGTCTTGGGGCCCCTCACGCTCGTGGCCGAGGGCGACGCGCTCACGGCGATCTACTTCCCCGGCCATTGGACCCTCCCGAAGGACGCGGGCTTCGGGGAGCGCGTCGGCTCGCCATCGGCGGATCCGCTGTTCGACGACGCCGCGCGGCAGCTCCGCGAGTACCTGGCCGGCGAACGGCGCAGCTTCGAGCTCACGACGGCGCCGCGCGGCAATGACTTCCAGCTCGCCGTGTGGGAGATGCTGCTGGACATCCCCTACGGCGGGACGACAACGTACGGAGCGCTTGCCGACCGGCTCGGCGGGCGAGGGCTCGCGCAGACCGTCGGCCAGGCCGTGGGCCACAATCCGCTGAGCATCGTGATCCCGTGCCATCGCGTGGTCGGCAGCGACGGGAGCCTCACGGGGTACGCGGGCGGGCTTGGGCGCAAGAGGTTCCTGCTCGAGCTCGAGGAGCCGCCCGAGGCGAAGGAGGCGCGGCTGTTCTGACCGCGCAGAATTCTCACGGCCCCGACCTCACATTCCTGGCCTGCGCATCGTCTACACAGTGATGGACATGAAACAGCCCTTCGAAAAGCTCGTGGAAGGCCACGGCGCCACCGTCCTGCGGGTGTGTCGCGCGGTGGTCGGGCCCGCCGACGCCGAAGACGTCTGGCAGGAGACGTTCCTCGCGGCATTGCGCGCCTATCCCGACCTTCCCGCCGATGCCAACACGGAGGCGTGGCTTGTGACCATCGCCCATCGGAAGAGCCTCGACGCCGTGCGAGCGGGCCGGCGGAGACCCAGCCCTGTTGCTCAGCCTCCCGAAGACCACTCGCCGCACGGGATTCCGGGCGCCGAACGGCCCGGCGACGGCATCTGGGCCAGCGTGGCCCAGCTGCCCGACAAGCAACGCCGAGTCATCGCCTACCGCTTCCTCGCCGATCTGCCCTTCAACGACATCGCCGAGATCGTCGGAGGGTCACCGGCGGCCGCTCGCCGAGCCGCTTCAGACGGCATCAGATCTCTCCGCGCGGCCTTTGCAGCCGCTCACACCGAAGGAGAAAGCGCATGACCGCGCACACGAACATCAGCACTCAGCAGAACGACGGGCTCGTGGGCGAAGGCCTGGCGGGCAAGAGCGCTGCGCTTGGACCCATCGACCTCGCGCTCGCACCCGAGCTTGTGTCCGTCGATCCCGGCGTCCTCGGCCGGCTCCATGCCCAGCTCGCGGACCGGGCCTCGAGGGAGGGTCTCCTCGACATCGCGTACCGGTTCGTCGATACGCCAGTCGGCCGGCTCCTGCTCGTCGCAACCGAGCGGGGCCTTGTCCGGGTCGCCTACGAACGAGAGGGCCACGACGCCGTCTTGAGCCTGCTCGCCGAGCGCCTGAGCCCGCGCATCCTCGAGGTTCCGGGGCGCCTCGCCGAGGCGGCTCGACAGGTAGACGAGTATTTCGGCGGGAGGCGGCGCTCGTTCGATCTCCCGCTCGATCTGAGTCTCTCGCAGGGGTTCCGGCGGACCGTCCTCCAGCATCTTCCGGCCATCCCGCTCGGAGCGACCGAGAGCTACGCCGACGTCGCGAAGGCTGTCGGCAACCCGCGGGCGGTACGGGCGGTAGGCAGCGCGTGCGCAACGAATCCGCTGCCCGTGGTCGTGCCGTGCCATCGCGTCGTGCGCTCGGACGGAAGCCTCGGCGGCTACATCGGCGGGCTCGAGGCGAAGACGTCTCTCCTGCGTCTCGAAGCCGCCGCCGCATGAGCACGCTGTTCGGCGACGACCTCATCGCACGCCCGCGCCGGGAGCTCGCGCCGGGTGCCGTGCACGTCCCAGGATGGCTCACACTCGAGCAGCAGTCGTGGATCGCCGACCGCTTCCGGGAGTGGGCCGCCGGGCCGGTCCCGTTGAGATCGGCTTCGGTCCGCGGGCACGAGATGTCGGTCAAGACCGTGTGCCTCGGCTGGCACTGGCAGCCGTACAGGTACACGCGCGAGGCCACCGATGTGAACGGGCGATGCGTGCTCCCGATGCCGGAGTGGATGATCCGCGTCGGTCGGCTTGCCGTCGCGGACGCGTACGGCGGAAGCGCGGACGCCGAGGCGTATGCGCCGGACACGGCCCTCGTGAACTACTACGACGGGTCCGCCCACATGGGCATGCACCAAGACCGAGACGAACTGTCGAGGGATCCCGTCGTCTCCCTCTCCCTCGGGGACACGTGCACCTTCCGCTTCGGCAACTCCGAGGGTCGGGGGCGTCCCTATGAGGACGTCGAGCTCGCGTCGGGAGACCTCTTCGTCTTCGGCGGACCGTCTCGACTCGCCTACCACGGCGTCACGAGGGTCATCGCGAACACCTCGCCGCCCGGTTGCGGCCTCGACACGGGAAGAGTCAACATCACACTGCGCGTTACGGGACTGCGCGAACCAGAGCGCGGCGGAACATGAGAGGGGCGGGGGACCGATGACGGATGTGACAGCAACCAACACCACAACGGAGCCGGGGACGGCAGAGCCGGATGTGGTGGGCGGGGTCGTGCTCGGTGACGACGGACTCGCGCGGCCCACGTGGGCCAGTACGGACGGCCTCATGCGCGAGTACTACGACAGCGAATGGGGCATGCCCGTTCGTGACGAGCAGGGGCTCTTCGAGCGCATCAGCCTCGAAGGGTTCCAAGCCGGCCTCTCGTGGGCAACGATCCTGCGGAAGCGCCCTGCGTTCCGCGAGGCCTTCCAGGGCTTCGATCCGGATGTCGTGGCCGCGTTCACCGAGGACGACGTCGAGCGCCTCATGCTGAACGAGGGAATCATCCGGAACCGCGCCAAAATCCGGGCGACCATACGCAACGCTCAAGCCACGATTGCTCTTCGCAACGAGGGCGGGCTGGTCGAGTTCGTCTGGTCGTTCCGGCCAGAGGCGACTCCCGCGCCGCGCACGCTGTCCGAGATCCCCAGCACGTCGCCAGAGTCGACCGCCCTCTCGAAGGCGCTACGGAAGAAGGGCTTCTCGTTCGTCGGTCCCACCACGATGTTCGCGCTCATGGAAGCGATCGGCATCATCGACACCCACCTCGTGGACAGCCACCGACGCGGAACGTCGGGCGTGTGGTCGTGATCGTCCGAGTCGAGGCTCCGGGAGGCCTTGACCCCGAGGCCGTGCTCGGGAGCCTCGCGGCACACACCATCCCGGGGGCCGAACGAACGGACCGTGAGGCCGGGACCCATTCCCGGCTCGTGAGCCTCGCGTCGGGCCCGTGCGCCGTCACTATTCGTCCCGACGCCCATGGCGTTGAGCTCAGGGCCGAATCGGGGGCTGAGCTTTCGAGGGCTGGGCTAACGGGGACTGAGCGGTCAAGGACGGAGCTGTCGAGGGCTGGGTCCCAGACGGATCTAGGCGTCCCCGCATCCCTCGTAGCCCTCGTGCGCGAATGGTTCGACCTCGATGCCGATTTGGAGCCCGTCCGCGATTTCCTGTCAGGGGATCAGTTCCTGGCCCCTCTTCTCGCGGCCCGGCCCGGCCTTCGGGTGATCGGCACGACAGACCGGTTCCAGACCGCCGTCACGACCGTCCTGGGGCAACAAGTCTCACTCGCGGCCGGACGCACCTTCTCGGGGCGGCTCGTCGCCACATACGGAACAGACGGGCCCGGCGGCCTGCGGTGCTTCCCCGAAGCGGCCGTCCTCGCCGACGCGGATACCGAGGAACTCCGCGCGGCCGTCGGCCTGACCTCTGCCCGCGCACGCACGATCTCCTCCATGTCCCGCCTATGGGCCGAATCGGGAGAAACCCCAGGCCGCAAGGCCCTTCTGGCGGTGACGGGAATCGGCCCCTGGACGGTCGACTATCTCGCGGTGCGGTACGGGGACCGTGACGCGTTCACGCCGGGCGATCTCGTGCTACGGCGCGCCCTCGGCGGGGTCAGCCCCCACGAGGCGGAGACACGGTCGGAAGCGTGGCGCCCCTATCGTGCGTACGCCCTCATGCACTTGTGGACCGAGGCCGCCTACGCCGGAACCAGCCCCTCCGAGCCGGCGCCCTCGGGGGTCTAGGGCCAGGCTCCCACGACCGTCGCCGACTAGTCACCGGCCCGTCTGCTGCCACCGCGACAGCCCTCCGACGGCCCCACGACAGCCCTCCGACAGCCCTCCGACGGCCCCACGACAGCCCCACGACAGCCCTCCGACAGCCCTCCGACGGCCCCACGACAGCCCCACGACAGCCCCACGACAGCCCCACGACAGCCCCACGACAGCCCTCCGACAGCCCCACGACAGCCCCACGACAGCCCCACGACAGCCCTCCGACGGCATGGACGAACCCTCGGTTTGGACTCGCGCCATCATCCCGGTAAAGTAGATGCCTGCTGGTGGTGTGTCCGAGCGGCCGAAGGTGCATCACTCGAAATGATGTTTGGTGTAAAAGCCAACGGGGGTTCAAATCCCTCCACCACCGCGCATGTGATGTCCTAGGACATCGAGAACGCCCCCGGTTTCCGAACCGGGGGCGTTTTCGTTCTGGCCCCAGGGATCGCCCTGCGGAAGACGGCTTGTGGCCCAGAAGACGCCCTCGAGCCGTCTTATCTGACAGAAGGCGTCTGGCGTCTTGGCTTCTGGCGTCGAGCACGGCGGCGGTTGGAGACGTTTGGGGCACTAAATGCCCATAAGGGGACTTCGGTCGAGCGAGCGCCCCAGCACGGCCGGGCCCACGACGCCGACGCGTTGCTGCGCAGCTCGTACGTCGCGTCTACTTGGTCCTCGCGGCACGACTACGCAACGGCGCCTCATGAGCGCCCGCCCACCACTCGATTGCCGGGCGATGAGGACGCAATTCGCGCCGTCGTCCTTTACCGCCTTCGTGCGGTCCTACACCTTGGGATGAGAAGCCGGTGTCGCACGGCCAACCCGAGGTTCAACGATGGCACCGGTCTCAGCCCTCCTCCGCCCCCTCGTCGCGACTGCAGCGGTCGGCGCATTCCTCATCGTCGGGGGATCATCAGCCGCGGTCCCCGCATCGGCGCCGCCACCTAGCGCAGCCAGTGCGGCAGCGCCAGACGCTCTCGGCGAGCAGCAGGTTCTCGCCCAGGTAGCCAGGGAGGCGACCCGGGTCCGCTTGGCGGACGACGCCGCCGACGCGCGCCGGAAGGCGGAGGCCGCTGCTGCACAGGCCGCAGCAGAGCAGGCCGCAGCAGAGCAGGCCGCAGCAGAGGCAGCAGCGAAGGAAGCCGCCGCTCAAGCCGCTCAAGCCGCTCAGGCCGCTCAGGCCGAGCAGGCCGCGGCGGCCCAAGCCGCTCAGGAGACCGCTCAAGGGAGCCAGGCCCCCGCCGTCGTCTCCCCGGCACCGAAACCGCCCGCGGCTGAGCCGCCGGCGACCGTGTTCATCCCCGTCGTCGGGGCCGGCGGACAGGCCGCCGTGAACGCCTGCCAGGGTCCCGTCCACTTCACGCCCGTCACGGTCTCGGTCAGCATCGCCGAACACGACTACTGCGGCGGCTGGAACAGGATGAGCTGGATCCAGCCCGGAACCACCGTCACGGTCCAGGGGTACGGAACCTTCACAGCCTTCCAGCGGATGGTCGTCCCGCAGGGCGCATCGGAACGTGTCCTGGCAGGGTTCGCCGGCGGATATCCCCCGATCTTCCTCCAGACCTGTATTCCGGGCACAAGCCAGATGCTGCTCATCGGCCTCCACTGAATTCCGGGCACGGGGGTTCGGGCCTTCGAACCTCGACGGGGCGTATGATGCGGCCACGCGGTACCTCTCAAGGCGTCCCCGGACGCGCAGGCCTCACCGAAGGGAACCACCATGTCCGTCACATGGCTCGACGAGCCCGAAGAGCACGACTACCCGGCAGCCGCCTCCTATCTGAACCTCCTCGCCACCGAGGACGAAGTCAAAGACATCGTCAAGGCGCTCAAGAAGGCGCCCGTGACGCATCAGAAGGCGAAGGACATCCTCAGGGCATCGCGCTTGGACCTGCTCGACGAGACGAACGCCCACGTTCGCTCCGACCTCGTGAAGGTCCACAAGGGAGAGAAGCTCTCCCCCATCCTGCTGGTCCGTGGGAACCTCGCGAACGGTGACGCGCTCCAGATCGCGGACGGCTACCACCGCGTCTGCGCGAGCTATTACACGGACGAGAACACGGACATTCCGGTCAAGCTCGCCGACTTCCCGCTGAAGGGCGAGTGAGACCCTGACGTGAGCTTCATCGAGCTCTCGCTCATCTGCCTCGTCGCGCTCGTCGGGCCGCTCCTCGCGGCCAAGCGGATGTGGCACCTGCCGCTCGTCCTCGGAGAGCTGCTGGCCGGCGTCATCGTGGGCCGATCGCTGCTCGGGTGGGTCAACGCGGACAATGAGACGCTCAAATTCCTGGCGGATATGGGCTTTGCGCTCATGATGTTCGTCTCGGGCACACATGTTCCCGTGCGCGATCGCACGATCCGCACCGCGATCGGCCGTGGCGCGCTGCGGGTCGTCGTGACCGCGGCGGTCGCGATTGCGCTCGGCGTGGCCGTCGCGCTGCTGTTCGGATCAGCGAACGCGCCGCTCTACGCGGTGCTCATGGCGTCGTCGTCGGCCGCGCTCGTGCTGCCCATCATCGAATCCCTCAAGTTCAAGGGCACCTCCGTCCTCGAACTCACCGCCCAGGTGGCGCTCGCGGACGTCGCGGCGATCGTCGCGCTGCCCCTCGCGATCGACCCCTCCCACGCCGGGCCGAAGGCGATCGGCGCGGTTGCCGTCGCGGTGTGCGCGGTCATCGTCTGGTGGCTCCTGAGGGTCGTCGAGGCCAATGGCTCGCGGCAGCGGCTCCACGATGTCTCGGAGAACCGGAAGTTCGCGCTCGAGCTGCGGATCCAGCTCACCATCCTGTTCGCGCTCGCCGGGCTCGCCCTCGCGTTCAATGTCTCGATCATGCTCGCGGGGTTCGCGTTCGGCCTCGCGGTCTCCGCGGTCGGCGAGCCGCGGCGACTCGCCCGGCAGCTGTTCGCGCTCAACGACGGCTTCCTCGGCCCGGTCTTCTTCGTGTGGCTCGGGGCGTCAATCGATCTGCGCCAACTCGGCGGCCACCCGCAGATGATCCTCCTGGGCGTCCTGCTCGGCGCGGGCGCGATCCTTGCCCACGCCGCGTCCCGGCTCGCCGGCCTGCCGCTCCCCTTCGCCGCGGCCTCTGCCGCGCAGCTCGGGGTGCCGGTCGCTGCTGCGACGATCGGCCGGAGCCTCGGCGTGCTGGCTCCCGGCGAGGACGCGGCGATGCTCCTGGGGGCGCTTGTGACGATCGGGATGACGACGACGGCGGCGAGCCTCGCCGCGCGTCGTCCGCCGGCCAACACCCAGATGGGCGACGCACCGCCTGGCGGCGGATCCGAAGCCTCGAAGGGCAAACCCGCCCCGGGCACCTGAGCCGCGGGCCGCCACGCCATTGTGAACCGTGCCGGGCGCGCCCACACTGGCTGCATGCGAGCCAAAATCACCGCCCAGCACCGGCCGCACCACGCGACGTCGGTCGTGCCAGAGACCCAAGCCACCACACCGGCGAACTGGTCGCCCGCAGTCTCCCCCACGACCGGTCCCCTCACGCGCGACGAGCTGCACCTTGCGGCCCGCAACCACGAGGCGCCGCTCGAATCGCTCCGCTGGCCCGTGAGCCCGCCTGGCCTGCACTACATCCTGACGCACTTCGACGTTCCGGATGTGGACCCAGTGGAGTGGCGGCTGAGGCTCGGCGGCGCCGTCGCCCATCCCCTCGAGTTCACGCTGAGCGACCTCCGCCGTCGCCCGCGCCGGACGCTCACCGTGACGCTCGAATGCGCCGGCAACGGCCGCTCGCGCCTCGAGCCGCGGCCGATCAGCCAGCCATGGGACCTCGGCGGCTTCGGAACCGCTGAGTGGACCGGGACCCCGCTCGCTCCACTGCTCGACGAGGCCGGTCTCGAGCCGGAGGCCCTCGAGCTCGTGTTCGAGGGCGAAGACCGCGGCTTCCAGGACGGCGTCGAACACCTTTTCGCGCGGAGCCTGCCGATCACGGAGGCGAGCTCGCCCGACGTCCTCCTTGCGTATGAGATGAACGGTGCCCCGCTCCCGCCCCAGCACGGCTACCCGCTCCGCCTCGTGGTACCAGGGTGGTATGGGATGGCGAGCGTCAAGTGGCTCCGCTCGATCAACGCCGTCGCCGAACCGTTCGAGGGCTACCAGCAGGCGGTCGCCTACCGCTATCAGGCGGACGCGGACGACGGCGGCACTCGCGTCGAGCGCGTCAGGGTCCGCTCGCTCATGGTTCCGCCAGGCGTCCCGGACTTCCTCACGCGGCGCAGGACCGTCGACGCGGGGCCGACGATGCTGCGCGGGCGAGCGTGGTCGGGGACGGGGCCCATCACGAAGGTCGAGGTCGGCGTCGACGGCGTGTGGGCCACGGCCCAGCTCGAACCGCCTGTCGGGCCGTACGCGTGGCAGGAGTGGTCCTGCCCGTGGGTCGCGACAGCGGGCGAGCATCGTCTCGCGTGCCGCGCCCACGATGCCGCGGGCAACGTCCAGCCCGAGGACGCCCCGTGGAATCTGCAGGGCATGGGGAACAACAGCATCCAAACACTCGATGTGGAGGTCCGTGATCTGGGCGCGGCTTCCTAACGTTCCGGCGTCAACGCGTGGCGCCTCTTGACGCTTGTGGGACTGGAGTGAATGGTGGGACTATGACCCGCACTCTGCGTCTCCCGGCCCTTGCCGCCACTGTGCTCCTTGCCGCCGTCGGCCTCGCGGCGTGCGGAAACACCCCCGCGTCGACGTCAACCGCGAGCGCGTCGCCGTCCGCGAGCGCCTCGTCGAGCCCGTCCGCCTCGGCGAGCTCGAGGCCTGCATCGCCGAGCGGGTCCGGCGCGGCGGGACCTGCCCGGTGCCTCTCGACCCAGCTGAGCGCTTCGCTCGGTCAGGGCGCGGGCGGCGCGGCGGGCCACGTCTACGCCAAGATCGTGCTCAAGAACACGGGCTCGACCCCGTGCCTCCTGAGCGGCTTCGCGGGCCTCTCGCTCACCGACGGCCCGAACGGCGGGCCCATCGGCGCCCCGGCTGACCGCGACGCCTCCGTGCCCGTCGTCGACGTCGTCCTCAATCCAGGCCAGGCCGGCGCGGCTGACTTCGGGTACACGCAGCCCGGTGTGTACGCCGGAAGCTGCACGCAGGTCCCGGCCGCTGGCCTGCGGATCTACCCGCCCGAGGACTACGGCTCCCTCTTCATCCCCCAGTCCGAGAACGCCTGCAGCGAGACGTCGATCCACCTCCTGACCCTCAGGGCGTTCCAGCCGATGTAGCGCGCACGCGTGCCCTAGCGACCGCGTTCCGGTGTGATGCGCCCGTCAGCGCCTCACATTCCCGACGCCTCAAACGTCTACCAGGGAGACAACGGCTGCAGCTCGGAGGGAATGGTGGGCACGTTTCGTCTGACTGCGCAGGTCCTCGGTATCTACACAGAGAAGGCGAGACAAGAGCTGACCACGGAGCGGGACGCAAAGAGATGGGTATTCATCGATCCGAGATGGCAGCCGCACGCGGACAGGTGAAGCTGCTCGAAATGCTTGGGGAGCCCATACCTGACGATGTCCGTCGACCCGCCGAGTACCGGGACGAGACCATCGAGGACGTCGAGCGCCGCCAGAAGTCGGATGCGACGGAGATCCACTCGGCTGGCGCCCGCGGAAGCTTGAGGATCCTGAAGAAGCGTGGCGGGGTTTGGCGCCGCATTCCGTGAATGTCCTCAGGACGGCTGACGTCCCCGGCTAGCGCCTCCAAAACTGTCGGTGGGGTGCGGGATGATGGTCCCATGACGCCCCGCAACGCCCCCGCCGCCCCCGAAGCGGGCGCGGTCCTCGGGCGCTTCGGCGTGGCGACGCGAGAGTGGTTCCTCGGGGCATTCCGCGAACCGACCCCCGCCCAGGCCGGGGCGTGGGAGGCGATCTCGTCCGGCCGCCACGCGCTCGTCGTCGCACCGACGGGTTCGGGCAAGACGCTCGCGGCGTTCCTGTGGTCCCTCGACCGGCTCATGCGGCACGACGGCGCGGCGGCCGCCTCAGCGCCGGCCTCCGGGACGGACGACGACGGCGGGGCGCTTCCGGGCCTGAGCCTCACCGATGTCGCGGCCCAGGAAGCCGTTGGCGGCGGTGCCCGGACCGCGCGGGGCGGCTCCCGCCGTCGTACGCCCAAGAACCTCACGAAGATCCTCTACATCTCCCCGCTCAAGGCTCTCGGCGTGGACGTCGAGCGCAATCTGCGTGCCCCGCTCATCGGCATCTCGCAGACGGCCCGCCGTCTCGGCCTGCCCGTGCCCGAGGTGAGCGTCGGGGTGCGCTCGGGCGACACGACCGCGTCGGACCGACGGGCGCTCCTGAGCAACCCGCCGGACATCCTCATCACGACACCCGAGTCGCTCTACCTCATGCTCACGTCGCAGGCCCGCGAGACGCTCATGGGGGTCGAGACCGTCATCGTCGACGAGGTGCATGCCGTCGCCGGCACGAAACGCGGCGCGCACCTCGCGGTCTCGCTCGAGCGCCTCGACGCGCTCCTGCCGAAGCCCGCGCAGCGCATTGGCCTCTCGGCCACGGTCGAGCCGCGCGAGCTCGTGGCCCAGTTCCTCGCGGGGCAGGCACCGTGCGAGATTGTCGCGCCACCCGCGACGAAGACGTGGGAACTCACGGTCACGGTGCCCGTCGAGGACATGAGCGATCTCCAGGGTGCGGCTGCCGCGCACGACATGGGGCCCGCGTCCGGCCTGCAGCCACAGGCGTCGATCTGGCCCCACGTCGAAGAGAAGATCGTCGATCTCATCCTCGCGAACCGCTCCACGATCGTGTTCTCGAACTCGCGCCGTCTCGCCGAGCGACTCACGGGCCGCCTCAACGAGATCTACGCCGAACGGATGCAGCCAAACGTGTGGGACGAACCCGTCGCTCCGGAGCCCTCCGGCGTTCAGGGGTCACCTCCCGTGGGTCGTGACCCACGGGAGGTGACCCCTGAACGGGCCTCGCGGGCGCCCACGCGCACGCCGGCCGAGATGATGGCGCAGGCTGGGCAGACGGCGGGCGCGGATCCCGTGCTCGCGCGCGCTCACCACGGCTCCGTGTCGAAGGAGCAGCGGGCGCAGATCGAGGACGACCTCAAGTCGGGCAGGCTGCGTTGCGTCGTCGCGACGAGCAGCCTCGAGCTCGGCATCGACATGGGCCTCGTGGACCTCGTGATCCAGGTCGAGTCGCCGCCCTCGGTCGCGTCCGGGCTTCAGCGCGTGGGCCGCGCGGGCCACCAGGTTGGCGAGGTGAGCCAGGGCGTGCTGTTCCCGAAGCACCGCGCCGACCTCGTCCACACGGCGATCACGGTCGAACGCATGCTCTCAGGACAGATCGAGGCGCTGCACATTCCCGCGAATCCGCTCGACATCCTTGCTCAGCAGACCGTCGCGGCCACCGCGCTTGGCCCGGTCGACGTCGAGGAGTGGTTCGACGTCGTCCGCCGTTCCGCGCCGTTCGCGACGCTGCCTCGCTCGGCCTTCGACGCAACCCTCGACCTCCTCTCCGGCAAGTATCCGAGCGACGAGTTCGCCGAGCTGCGGCCGCGCATCGTGTGGGACCGGACCGAGGGCACGATCGAGGGGCGGCCCGGAGCGCAGCGGCTCGCCGTGACGTCGGGCGGCACGATCCCGGACCGCGGGCTGTTCGGCGTGTACATCGTGGGCACGGAGGCGGAAGGGACGACGGCGGCCCAGGCCGCCCGAGGAGGCCGGCGGGTCGGGGAGCTCGACGAGGAGATGGTCTACGAGTCCCGCGTCGGGGATGTCTTCGCGCTCGGCGCGACGAGCTGGAAGATCGAGGACATCACGCACGACCGCGTGCTCGTCTCCCCCGCGTTCGGCCAGCCGGGCAAGCTCCCGTTCTGGAAGGGCGACGGCGTGGGGCGGCCCGTCGAGCTCGGCCGCGCCTTGGGGGCATTCCAGCGCGAGGTCTCCGGCGCGGACCGCGAGCGCGCGCTCGAGCGCATCGAAGCCGCCGGGCTGGACCCGTTCGCCGCCGGGAACCTGCTCCAGTACCTCGACGAGCAGAAGCAGGCCACGGAGGTCGTCCCGAGCGATCGGACGCTCGTCGTCGAACGCTTCCAGGACGAGCTCGGCGACTGGCGCGTCGTGCTCCACTCCCCGTTCGGCATGCCCGTCCACGCGCCGTGGGCCCTCGCCGTGGGGCAGCGGCTGAGCCAGCGCTACGGGATCGACGGCTCCGCGATGGCGGCCGACGACGGGATCGTGCTGCGCGTGCCCATGATGGAGGACGAGCCGCCCGGAGCCGAGCTGTTCGTGTTCGAGCCCGACGAGCTCGAGGGCATCGTCACGGACGAGGTCGGCGGCTCCGCGCTGTTCGCGGCGCGGTTCCGCGAATGCGCAGCTCGCGCGCTCCTGCTCCCCCGGCAGAACCCCGCCAAACGCCAGCCGCTCTGGCAGCAGCGCCAGCGCGCGTCGCAGCTGCTCGACGTCGCGAAGAAGTTCCCGCAGTTCCCGATCATCCTCGAGGCCGTGCGCGAATGCCTCCAGGACGTCTACGACCTCCCGGCGCTCAAGGACGTCGCGCGCGCCGTGCAGCGGCGCGAGCTCCGGCTCGTGGAGACCACCACGCAGCAGCCCTCGCCGTTCGCGCGCTCGCTCCTCTTCGGGTACGTGGCCCAGTTCCTCTACGAGGGCGATTCGCCGCTTGCAGAGCGTCGCGCCGCTGCGCTCTCGCTCGACTCGACCCTGCTCAACGAGCTCCTCGGCCGCGCCGAACTGAGCGAGCTCCTCGACGCGCGCATCATCGAGCAGACCGAGCGCGAGCTGCAGCGGCTCGCCGACGACCGCAAGCTGTCCGGACTCGAAGGAGCGGCGGACCTGCTCAGGCTTCTGGGGCCGCTGTCTGCCGCCGAGGTCGCGGAGCGGCTTCGTTCCTCGGACGACGGCGGGGATCACCTCGCCGTGACGACCGCCCAGCTCGAGGAATTGGTCGCCAGCAGGCGGGCCCTCGTGGTCTCTATCGCCAGCTCTGAGCGCTACGCCGCCATCGAGGATGCCTCTCGGTTGCGGGATGCCCTGGGGGTTCCCCTCCCTATTGGGGTTCCTCTGGCCTTCATCGAGCCCGTGGTCGATCCCCTCGGCGACCTCGTCGGCCGCTACGGGCGCACGCACGGGCCGTTCACGGCCGGGGAGGCAGCGGCCCGTCTGGGCTTGGGCGTCGCCGTCGTCCATTCGACCCTCAAGCGCCTCGCCGCGAACGGGCGCGTCATCCAAGGCACGTTCCGTCCCGCGAGCGGGGACGCTCCCGCGCTCGGAGCAGGGAGCCCCGGAGAATGGTGCGACGCCGAGGTCCTGCGCAGGATCCGACGCCGCTCGCTCGCCGCGCTCCGCGCCGACGTCGAGCCCGTCGACCAACCCGCGTTCGCGCGCTTCCTGGCGGCGTGGCAGCACGTCAGCCCCGCCGAAGGCCCCGGCGAAAAGCGAGCCGCGCGGAACGGCCTGAGGGGGCACGACGGCGTCCTCACCGTCGTCGACCAACTTGCCGGCGTGCCCATCCCCGCGAGCGCATGGGAGGCCCTCGTCCTGCGGAGCCGGGTCACGGACTACGCGCCGGCGATCCTCGACGAACTCATGGCCAACGGGGAGGTCCTCTGGACCGGCGCCGGGTCCCTCCCCGGGAACGACGGCTGGATCAGCCTTCACCTCGCGGAGACCGCGGCGCTCACGCTCGCGCCCGACCAGGAGTTCTCCCCCGACGCCGCGCAGCAGCGCGTCCTCGCGTTCCTCGCGGGCGGCGGAGGCTATTTCTTCCGGCAGGTCGCGGAGGCCGCGGGCGGAATGGACACGGTGCTCACCGAGGCGGAAGCCGTCACGTCGCTCTGGGACCTCGCCTGGGCCGGGCGCGTGACCGGCGATACGTTCGCACCCGTCCGCGCGATGCTTGACGCCGGGCACACGGCCCACCGACAGGCCGCCCGTACCCCGCGCACGCGCTCGTACAGTGCGCGCTCCTACCGCGCGCCTCACGCGCTGCGCGGCGGCCGGCTCGCCTCGATGGGAGGCATGGGACATCTCGGTGCCGTCGCGGGCCACGGGTTCGACGCGCCGTCGGCCGCTGCGCCGCCCATGGTTGGGGGGCGCTGGTCGGCGGTTCCGCGCGTCGACCTCGATCCGACCATCAAGGCGCACGCCCTCGCAGAGCTCCTCATGGACCGCTACGGGGTCCTCACCCGCGGATCCGTCATGGCCGAGGAGGTCCCGGGCGGGTTTGGGCTCCTCTACAAGGTGCTCTCCCGGCTCGAAGAGGCCGGGAAGTGCCGGCGCGGCTACTTCGTCGACCGGCTCGGCGCCGCCCAGTTCGCCGTCCCCGCGACCGTGGACCGCCTGCGCTCGTTTGCGAAGGACGACGCCGACCCCACCCCCGAGGCGGGCACCCCCGGCGGCTCCGCAGCGCCCCGCGCGGGGCTCGCGCTCGCGGCGACCGACCCCGCCAACCCCTACGGCGCCGCACTCGCGTGGCCCGAGGTCTCGGGCGCCGCGACGGGCCACCGGCCGGGCCGGAAGGCGGGCGCGCTGGTCGTGACGGTCGACGGCGCGCTCATCCTCTACGTCGAACGCGGAGGCAAGACGCTGCTCGCCTTCGCCGACGACCCGGGCCTGCTCGAACCCGCGGCGGCGGCCCTCGTCGGCGTCGTCCGCTCGGGCGCGGTCGACAAGCTCGTCATGGAAAAGGTCAACGGCCGCGACCTCCTCGACACGCCGCTCGCCCACGCTCTCACCGCGGCCGGCGCCTACTCGACGCCGCGCGGAATCCGGATTCGTGCCTGAGATGACCGCGGCCGGGGAATCGCGTGCCTGAAGGGGACAGCGTCTGGCAGACGGCCGCCCGTGTGCACTCCGGCCTCGCGGGAAAGCGGCTCGCCGCGAGCGACTTCCGTGTCCCCGCACTCGCGACCCTCGACCTCGCGGGGTGGACCGTCCTCGAGGTCGTCTCCCGCGGGAAGCACCTCCTGCACCGCCTCGCGGCACCCGAACCCCTCAGCATCCACTCGCACCTCATGATGGAGGGAAGCTGGCAGGTCTACGGGCCGACGGATCGGTGGCGCAAACCCGCCCACACCGCCCGCGTAGTGCTCAGGGCCGAGGACGGTGTGAGCGCGGTCGGCTTCTCCCTCGGCATCCTCGAGGTCATCCCCACCGCGGACGAAGGGCTCGTCGTCGGCCACCTCGGACCGGATCTCCTCGGGGCTGATTGGAACTCCGATCTCGCCGAGGCCAACCTCCGCTCCCGCCCCGGCCGGGCGATCGGCCTCGCGCTCCTCGATCAGCGGAATCTCGCCGGGATCGGGAACATCTACCGCAACGAGCTGTGCTTCCTTGCCCGCATCCACCCGGCCGCGCCGGTCTCCGCGGTCAAGGACCTCCCGGGCCTCGTCGCGATGGCCCATCGGCTGCTCGACGTCAACCGCTCGCGCGCCGCGCGCAACACGACAGGCGGCTACGGGCCGCGCGGCGACTCATGGGTGTACGGCAGGGCCGGCCAGCCGTGCCGCCGGTGCCGCACGCGCATCGAGCACGCGACACTCGGAGAGCCCGCCGAGTCGGGGCCCGATACGTGGCCGGTCGAACAGCGCGAGCGGGACATCTACTATTGCCCGAGCTGCCAGCCGCGCTCGTGACGCGCTCCTGGCGCGCTCGAGACCCCGCTCGAGACCCGCAATTGTTGGGAAATGCCGGGTTGCGACTGCCGCAACCCGGCATAATCCAACAATTCCGAGCGAGAACTACGCGTAGACGCCCGCGAGCCACTCGGTCCAGGCCTCGGTGTTGGCCTCGCCCCGCGCGTCCCGCTCGTCCGGCGTTGCGGCGTCGACCGAGAAGTCGTGGACCGTAAGGCCCACGCGATCGCCGAACGCGTTCCGGCCAAACACCCGCACAAGGGCATCCCGGGTCCGCAGGCCGAGGAAGTTGGCGTTGCGGAAATCGACGGTCGCCTCCACCCGGCCCAGGCCGGGCAGCTCGAGCGCACGCACGTCGCCGGCTGAAGCACCCTCAAGCCCGAGGTAGGCGACGAACTTCTCGAACGCATCGGAGGCTTCCGACGCATCGGGCCCGCGCACGTCGCTGAACGCCACAGGGCGCCCATCGAAGTGAGCGAGGTACTCGCCGAGCGTGTGGAGGTAGAAGACGGTGTGGTTCGCGGCGCCGTCGTACTGCTGTTCCCAGTCATCAGTCATGACGCCCGAGTGGACATAGTGGAGGCGCGTGCCGTCGGGGCCGGGCGTGAGCACGTGCTCGAGCTGGTTGTACCACCCGTCGGGGCCTTCCATGCGGGTCACGAGGTGGGTCGGGTACTCGTCGACGGTCCGGACGGCCGGCCACTGCGCCGTCGGGAACATCCACGCGGGCGTGTCGTCCGTGACGGCCTTCCAGATCTGCTCGGGCGTGGCCTTGATGACGACGTCCTGGACGATTTCGAATTCGTGGCTCATGGCTGGATCTCCTCGTTCGGTGCTGCGTTGTCGGTCGATTCTTTGAGGCTTGGGTGGAGCGCGACGACGAGCCGGTGCTTGCGCCCGCCCGGTGACGCGGCGTCGTGGTACTTCGTGGCGAGGCGCGCCACTTCTGCTCCGAGCTCTTCCGCGAACGCAGCCCGGGCGGCCGCGGACGCAAAGGTGATTTCGCCGTCGATCGCGAAAGTTGCAAGCTGCCGCTTCTCTGCCGTCGCGCCCACGAGCAGCCGCCCGACCTCTTGGACCATCCGCGACGCGAGGGCCAAGAGCCAGTAGGCGCTGAAGCGATCCCGAAAGCGCCCGGGGTCGGGCTGCACGGCAGCGAGCGCCACCGGAGAGATGACGTACGCGGCGGCCGTTGCCTGGACGACCCGTTCCATGACGTTGCCCTTGCGGCGCTCCTCGACGAGTTCGACGAGCCCGTGCTCCTCGAGGGAACGCAGGTGGTAGTTGACCTTCTGCCGGGGCAGGCCCACCTTGGCGGCGAGTCCAGACGCGGACGACGGCGTTGCGAGCTCCCGCAGGAGCCTCGCCCGGAGCGGGTCGAGGCTCGCGGCGGCTGCGGCCGCATCTTCGATCACGACGACGTCTTGCATGCCTCCAGCATGACTACCGACAAATCTTTTTGTCAAGACCAAAATGATCGTCCGTTGCCTGGCGCGCTTCGCCAGACTGAGCCGGATGGCGCGGCTTGCTGTTGCAAAAGGGGCGAACTGCGACTCAGACGGTGTCGACCTCGTCGTGGACCGTCAACGTCCCGGCGAGGTCGAGGTCTGCTCCGGTGCCGTGCACCCCTGCGCGTGCGAGGAGTGCGGCGCCGAGCGCCGCGCTCCAGAATGTCCTGGCTTCGACATCGACGGGCCTCCCGAGGCTCCAGCCCCGGCTATCGATGAGCCGGCTCACGAAGCGCTCCGACTGGCGGAACAGCAGGTGGAGGTGCTGATCGACCACGGGGGCGAGTTCGGCTTTGGCGATTCCGGTCGCGAGGGCTCCCGCGACCGAGGGGAGCGACGGCAGGGCGAGGACCGCGCGGGCGATGTTGCGCCGGAAGGTCGCCGCGTCGGGGGCCTGGCGTCCGATCCGCTCGATCCGCCGAGTGTCGTGCAGCAGGCCAAGGAAAGCGGCATGCACGAGCAGAGAGTCCTTGGAGCCGAAGTAGTAGGTGATCTGGTTGGGGAACACCCCGGCCGCGTCCGCAATCTCCGCGACGCTCAGCTGGGCTCCATGACGCTCTTTGCCGAGTCGCGCCGTGGTCTCGATGAGCCGCCTGCGCGTCGCGCGGCCGCGTTCGAGCGTCGAGGTCTGCGTCTCGGGTTCGGTTCGCTTAGCCACCCCCCAATTGTATGTGATACAAAAGTAGGGACAGTTGTATGTCATACAAGAGAGGCGGTTGACGGGGATGCGCGGGAATGAGGTTGTCGTGACCGGGCTTGGCGCGATCACGCCGCTCGGAGGCGACGTCAGATCGACCTGGGAAGCCCTGTTGGCTGGCGAGTCCGGCATCCGGGGCAACGTCCTGCCCGGGCATGAGGACGGCGAACTCGCCGGCACCGTGGCAGGGACCATGGCGATCGACCCGGCCGAGCGGCTGTCCCCGGCCCAGGCCAGGCGCCTGGACCGCTCGCAGCAGGCGGCTCTTGTCGCGGCGGCCGAGGCATGGGCTGACGCCGGTGCCCCTGAGATCGACCCGGAGCGACTCGCCTCGGCGATCGGCACCGGAATCGGCGGCGTACAGACCCTCTTGAAGGAAGACGACGTTCTTGAGCGCTCCGGTGCCCGACGCGTCTCGCCACGAACCGTCCCGATGCTCATGCCCAACGCCGCCGCCGCGCTGATCAGCATTGAGTATGACGCGCGGGCCGGGGTCTACACGCCCGTCTCCGCCTGCTCCTCCGGCGCCGAGGCGATCGCGATGGGGGCCAGACTCATCCGCGCTGGCGAGGCAGACGTGGTCATTGCTGGCGGAACAGAGGCTGCGATCAGCCCGATCACCGTCGCCGGCTTCAAGCAGACCCAGGCGCTGTCCCGACACACCGCCGAGCCGGCCTCGGCGTCACGACCGTTCGCCGCGGACCGCAGCGGATTCGTCCTCGCAGAAGGCGCCGCGGTCTTGGTGCTCGAGAGCGCGGAACACGCCGCTGCGCGCGGCGCACGGGTCCACGCAGTACTGGCCGGAGCCGGCATCGCGGCCGACGCGCACCACATCACTGCCCCCGCTCCGGATGGCAGCGGTCAGATCTCGGCGATGCGGAAGGCGCTCGCGCAAGCCGGACTTGCGCCCGACCAGATCAGCCACATCAATGCCCATGCCACCGGGACGCCCGTAGGAGACGCGGCCGAGTCGCGCGCGATCAGGGAAGTCTTCGGCCACGCGACCGTGACCGCGCCCAAGGCCGCGCTCGGCCATCTCTTCGGGGCTGCGGGGGCGATCGAGGCCCTCATTGCGGTCCTTAGTGTCAAACACGGTGTCGTTCCGCCGACCCGCAACCTCACCGCGGCCGACGTCGATCCGGACATCGGCCTCGACGTCGCGACCCAACGACGCAACCTCCCTCAACAGGCCGTGCTCAGCAACTCCTTCGGCTTCGGCGGGCAGAACGTCTCCCTCGTCGTCGCGAGTGCGCGGCACCCCGAGGACTCGACGACACGATGAACCCAGCGACCGCCGCTAGCCCTCGAGCGTCTGCCGAAGCTCCCGATACTGCTCGGGAGTGATCTCGCCCCGCGCAAGCCGGGCGTCGAGGATCTCGCGCGCGGACCCGGGATGCGGGCTGGTGGGCGCGTGCCCCGGCATTGAAGGAACTGCCCCGGGCGGGACGGCTCCGGGCGGGACAGCCCCAAGGGGAACCTGCCTTGAGGGCCGCCATGGCTGCATCACGAACAGGCGCACCGTGATTACCACGAGAACGGCCAAGATCAGGACCAGCAGAATCGCGAGCCACACGACTCCCATACCCGGCCCTGCGAAGCGAATCATCGCAACCTCCACTTCAGACCGAGGCGGCCACGGCCCCCACGCCGCCACACTGCCAGCGTACGGCTGCTGCCAGTGAGTGGACTGTGACGCGCCCCCGAATTTGCCACACGCCGCGCCCCGGAGACTACCCCCGCTTCACCTCGATCTTCGTGCCCGCGCCAGCGGGCTGAACCGGAATCGGCACGCGGACCTCGAGGACGCCGTCCTTGTAGCTCGCCGTGACGTCACCCTCCTTCGCCCCCTTGGGCAGCGGAAGCGTGCGCGACAGCGAGCCATACCGGAACTCGGATCGGTAGCTCCCGCGCTCCTTGTACTCGATCTTCTCCTCGCGATGCGCGTTGATCCGCAGCTCGCCGCCCGAGACGCTCACGTCGACGTCCTTCTCGGGGTCGATTCCAGGCAGCTCGGCGCGCACGACCAAGGCGTCGCCGTCGATCACCTGCTCGACCTTGATCGCCCCGGACGCGACGTCGCCCTCGAAGAGCCGCTCGATCAGGTCGAACGGGGTCCTGCGCCCCTCGAACCATTTGGTCATGTCTGACATGACAACCCGCCCTCCCTCTCCTGCCTGAAGGCCTGGGGGTGGCCCCTCGCTCGCATCGACACGTTCGCGGCGCGCGCACCCCGCGACCGTGACGGCGCAGCCCGTGGACCACCTGAGACCAGCTTGGCCCGGGCCACAGCGGACATCAAGGTCCGGAGAACCGCAGGATCGATGGGCAGTTCAGCCGGGCTCAGCCAGTGTTGCGCAGTCCCGCCGCGACGCCATTGATGGTGATGAGCAGCGCGCGCTGGAGGCGCTCGTCGATCTCGCCCTCGCGGAGGCCCCCAGCGTCGCCGGCCTCGCGGATGCGGCGCAGGAGCTCGACCTGGAGGTAGCTGATCGGGTCGAGGTACTGGTCGCGGATCTCGAGCGTGCGCTTGAGGGTGGGTGACGCGTCGAGAAGCTCATCCTCTCCCGTGAGCCGGCGCAGCTCGATCACCGTGAGCTCATACTCGGCCCGGATGTCCCCGAAGAGGTGGTGCAGCGCGGGCGGGACGAGCGTGGACACATAGTGCGAGGCGATGTCGAGATCCGTCTTCGCGAGCATCATCTCGACGTTCGACATGACGGACTGGAAGAACGGCCACCGCTCCTGGAGTTCGCGGAGCTCGGCGTCCTTCCCGGCTTCGCGCGCGGCGCGGAGGCCGGAGCCGACGCCGAACCAGCCCGGGATGATCTGCCGCGACTGCGTCCATCCGAAGACCCACGGAATCGCGCGCAGCCCCTCGAGCCCGGCCCCCGAGTCGGGGCGCTTCGACGGGCGCGAGCCGATGTTGAGCTGCCCGAGCTGCTCGACGGGAGTCGACGCAACGAAGTAGGCCGGCAGGTCCGGATCCTCGATGAGCTTCCGGTAGCGGACGAACGCCGCGTCGGAGATGAGGTCCATGAGCTCGCCGTAGCGCTCGCGCTCGTCGACGGTCGTACGCGGGGTGCGGTGAAGGGCGGAGCCGCGCATGACGGCGGCGAGGGAGAGCTCGAGATTCTCGCGCGCGAGCTCGGGCAGCGAGTACTTGTCGCTGATGACCTCGCCCTGCTCGGTGAACTTGATCTCGCCTTCGAGGACGCCGTTCGGCTGGGCCATGATCGCGTCGTACGTCGGCCCGCCGCCTCGGCCCACGGACCCGCCGCGGCCGTGGAACAGCCGCAGCCGGACGCCGTGACGGGCCGCGACGTCGCGCAGCTTGCGCTGGGTCTTGTGGATCTCCCATTGGCTCGTGAGCACGCCGGACTCCTTGTTGGAGTCCGAGTACCCGAGCATGACCTCCTGCACGTCGCCGCGCAGCCGCACGATCTCGCGATACGCGGGCTCGGAGAGCAGCTGGTCGATGATCTCCGCCGACGCGCGGAGCTCCTCGACCGTCTCGAGGAGGGGCGCGAAGCCGATGTGCGCGTACGGCGCCTCGCCGTGCAGCCGCACGAGGCCGGCCTCGCGAGCGAGGAGCGCGGGGGCGAGGACGTCGTCGGCGCCGCGCGTCATCGACACGATATAGGTCTCGATGACGTCGGGCCCGTACACGCGGCGGGCCTGCCGGATGACGCGCATCGTCTCGTACACCCGCGCGGCGTGGCCGGGCAGTTCCACGGGATGGCCCGACAGCGGACGGCGGCTGCCGAGCTCGAGCGCGAGGATTCGGCGGCGCTCGGCGCGCGGGAGGTCGAGATAGCGCCGCGAGAGCTCGGCGAGCGGGTCCAGGAGCAGCCCGACGGCCTCGTGGTGGTAGTCCGCGTGCTCACGGATGTCGACCGTCGCGAGGTGCAGCCCGAACGACGCGACGACGCGGCGCACGGTGGCCAGCACGCCGTCGGCCGCGAGCTGCGCCGCGTGCTCGCGGAGGGAGCGGTCGAGCACGGCGAGGTCCTCCGCGAGCTGCGTCGTCGCAGCGTAGTCGCGGCCTGGCTCGTGCGGCGTCCCGGCCGCGACGCGGCGGCCCGTGTTGAGGAGCTTCGCCTTGATGCACGTGAGCTTGAGCCGGTACGGCTCCTGGGCGTTGATCTCGAGGACGCGCTTGTCGAGGCCCGGCAGCTTCGCGAGATCGGCGTCGATCGAGTCGAGGAGCTCCTGCTCGACCCCCGTGAGCGCAGTCGAGTTGGAGAGCATGCTGATGAGCTCGTCCACGAGCTGCACCGCGATCCGCACGGCCTGCTGGCTTTGGAGCGCAAGGATCTCGCGCGTCACCTCGGGCGTCACATTGGGGTTGCCGTCGCGGTCCCCGCCGATCCACGATCCGAAGCGAAGGGGCGACGACGACGCCGGGAGGGTCACGCCGTGCTCGGCGAGGAGGCCCGCAAGGTCGTCGAGGACCTCGGGGAGCGGCCCCGAAAGGATCTGCCCGAGGTAGTAGACGGCGTTGCGGGCCTCGTCGACGGGAGTCGGGCGGACTTGGCGCAGCTCGTCGGTCTGCCACATCTGGTCGATGATCTCGGCGAGGTGGCGGTCCTGACGGCGGCGCAGCGTTGTGCCCTCCGCGGACGGGACGGCGAGGATCTTCGAGACGGCGCGCAGCTTGTCGAGCACCGATCGGCGGGACGCCTCGGTCGGATGGGCCGTGAAGACGGGCCGCACGTCGAGCTCGTCGACGACCTCCTGAAGCGACCGCGAGCCGGCCCGCTCCGCGATGTCCCGCACGGCGGCGGCAAGCCACCCCTCGTCCTCGGCGCGCGATCCGAGCTCGCGGACGCGGTGCAGCTGCTCGGCGGCGTTCGCGAGGTGGAAGTAGAACGCGAACGCGCGCACGAGCTCGGTCGCCTCGATGAGCGGCAGGGAGGCGAGGAGCTCGCGGACCTGGGCGGCGACGTCGGCCGCGTTCCACGGGCCGAGCGCGCCCGCCCCGCCGCGCGCCGCCTCCTTGGACTCCTTCGTCAGGAGGCGCACTTCCTCGACGAGGCGCAAGAGCTCGGGACCGTGCTGCCGTACGAGGGATTCGCCGAGGAGCGTCGAGACGCGGCGGACGTCCGCCCGCAGCTCGGCGGCGGGGCCGGGGCCAGAAGTCACGTCGGAGAAGGGCATGCGGGCACTCCACAGGGATCGGGGCTCGTACGCGACGCCGGATACTGTGAGCCGGAGGACATTCCAGCGCTTGACAATACCGCAGCCCCCGCCGCATCGCGCGCGGGGTCCGCATGCTGGGAGTGCGCACCCCAGATATCCTTAACAGCGTGTCATCCCCCCTTCCCGTGCGCGACGGCGTCAACGCGACGCGCCTTCGCCTGCCCGCGGCGGGGCCATGGGAGACCGCGCTCGACTACATGCTGCACCGCTGGGGCCACATCGACCCCGAGGGGATCCTCCAGAGGTTCGACAACGGCGAGATCGTCGGCGCGGACGGCTTGCCGCTGCATCGGGGCACCCCGCTCGACGAGCACACCTTCATCTGGTATTACCGGACGCTTCCCGCGGAGGAGCGGATCCCGTTCGAGCTGGCCGTCCTGCACCGCGACGACCACCTCGTCGTCGTCGACAAGCCGCATTTCCTCCCCACGACGCCGGGCGGCGCCTACATCCAGGAGTCCGCGCTCGTGCGTCTCCGCAACGAGCTCGCCCTCCCCGACCTCGTGCCGATGCACCGCCTCGACCGCATGACCGCGGGCGTCCTGCTCTTCGCCGTCAACCCCGAGACGCGCGGTAAGTACCAGGTGCTGTTCGAGCGACGGGCCGTGCAGAAGGAGTACGAGTGCGTCTCCTTGCTGGGGTCCCCAGGCGCAGCGTGCGACGGCGGAGCTCCCCTCGAGCGGTTCGCCGCGCCCGTCGTCGTGCGCAACCGCATGATGAAGTCGCGCGACTACCTCCTCGCCGAGGTCGTCGAGGGCGAGCCGAACGCCGAGACGCGCATCGAGCTCGTGCGCACGGCGCCACATCCGGGCGAAGACGGCTCGCCCAGGATCCGCGCGCTCTTCCGGCTCGAACCGCGCACCGGCAAGACCCATCAGCTCCGCGTCCACATGGCCGGCCTCGGCGCCGGGATCATGCACGACCCCTTCTACCCCGTGCTCCTCGACAAGGCCCCCGACGACTACGGCCGTCCCCTCCAACTCCTCGCCCGCGCCATCCGGTTCCGCGACCCGTTCACGCGTGAAGAGACCGAATTCCGCAGCAGGCTTACGCTCCGCGAGGCCCCGCCGGCGGTCCAGCCGACCGCCTGACAGCCCCCGTCGCGGACGTCGCGGGCCCCCGGCCGCGCCATTGGCGGGCCTTCAGATGTGGGCCACACTGGAGCCATGAAGATCGACATCGTCACGGGTGACATCACCACGCGTCACGTCGACGCGATCGTCAATGCCGCCAACAGCTCGCTCCTCGGCGGCGGCGGTGTCGACGGCGCCATCCACCGTGCGGCGGGCCCCGAGCTCCTTGCCGCATGCCGAGAACTGCGTGCGAAGGAGTACCGCGACGGGCTCCCCGTCGGCCAAGCCGTCGCGACACCCGGGTTCAAGCTTCACGCTCGATGGATCATCCACACCGTGGGCCCCAATTGGCACGCGGGCCAGCGCAGCCCGCATCTGCTGCAGTCGGCCTTCGCCGAGAGCCTCGCCCTCGCCGACCGGCTCGGCGCCGCCTCGATCGCGTTCCCCGCGATCTCGGCCGGCGTCTACGGATGGGACGCGCGGGTCGTAGCCCGCACCGCGATCGACGCCATCCGCGAGGCTGAGACCAAAGCCGTCCAGCTCGTCGAATTCGTCCTGTTCACGCCGGACATGGCCGAGGTGTTCACGGCCGCGGCGTAATCCACATCGACTGCTCCGTAACTGTCGTTTTGCGCGTCCATAACGACAGTTACGGAGCAGTCGATGACTAGACAGGGAGCCATTTCCCCCGCCGCCGGCGCAGCACCCGGAGGACGCCCGTCGTCGCGACCTCCTCGACGGCGTCATGCATCGCATAGGCGGATTCGCGCGCGAGGGCCGCTTCGTCGTCGTCGGACGCGCCCTCGACGAGGAAGCGCAAGGTGATCTGCGGCACCCCGCGCACGATGTCGAGGCTCGTCGCCTCGACGAGGTGACGCGAGGCGAGGGCTTCCTGGGCAGCCTGCATGACCCGCTCGGGCGGGTTGCCGGGGCGGAGGCCCGTGATCTGGAGGACGGCGCGGAAGCTGGGCACAGCCCCACTCTAGGCGGGCCCTATCCTTGACAAGTGACGCTCCAAGACTCCCTCCTGGGCTTTGCGGCGCTCGCCGCGCTCATCACTGTGATCCCCGGGACCGACACCGCCCTCGTGCTGCGCTACACCCTGAGCCAGGGTCGCCGCCACGCGTACATGGCCGCGTTCGGCATGATCTCGGGGGCCTTCGTGTGGGGCGCGGCGGCCGCGACGGGCGTTTCGGCGCTCTTGACCGTCTCGACCGTTGCCTACGACGTTCTCCGCATCGCCGGGGCGGCGTACATGGTGTGGCTCGGCGTGAGCCTCTGGCGCGCCTCCTTCCGCAAGGGCGCCGGACCGGACGACGGCGGCCAGCCAGTCCGCGGGCTTCCCCACCTGAGCTACGAACCGCTCGGCCGCACGTGGGCCAAGGGCCTCGTTTCGAACCTGCTCAACCCGAAGTACGGCATGTTCTGCATCGCCGTCATCCCGCAGTTCCTCGTGCCGGGCGTGCCGCCCGTGTGGATGGGGCTCATGCTCACGGTGGTGAGCAACGCCGAGGCCGTCGTGTGGTTCATCGCGATCGTCGCGGCCGCGCACTTCTTCCGGAAGTGGCTCGAGGGCCCGACGTTCCGGCGCTGGATCGATCGCGTGACGGGGACCGTTCTCGGGGCCTTCGGCGTCGCCGCGGTGCTCGAGGCCCGGCACGCGTAGCCCGCGAGGGGCCACACGCGCTTCCCGCAGGGGGCGCCCTTCCCCGCAAGGGGCGCCCTTCCCCGCAGGGGGCGCCCTTCCCCGCAGGGGGCGCCCTTCCCAGCACCGGTGCCGCGGGTCCGCAGCCCCATTGCGGGCGCGGAGCACCGAAGCGAGCGGGCGCGCCTAAGACCCGCCCTGAACGCCTGCGAGCGCGTCTTCGGCGGCGAGGCGGGCAAGACGGACGACGGCGGCCCGCCTGGCTTGGGCCCGGCCCTCGCCTCCTCCTGTGATGAGTCGGTCGAGCTGGGGGATCGTGGGCCACGCGTCGCAGAGGGTCACGATGGTCAGGAGAAGCTCGGCGGCCGCCGCGGCAGTGACGCCGGGCAGCATCCCCTGCACCGCGGCGGCCTTGTCCCGGCTTCGTTGCGCGCGCTCCGCGAGCGCAACGGCTCCCTCGCCGCGCTCGAGCCCTTCCCAGAACACGAGCCGGGCGAGATCGGGCCGCGCAAGGTGATAGTCGAAGAGCCTTCCCGCGTAATCGGTCACGGCATCCACCCCCGTTCCCTGAATCGGAACGGCATCCATGACCCTGCCGAGCTCGGAGACGACAACAGCATCGAAGAGTCCCTGCTTGTTGCCGAAGTACTGGTAGATGCGCTCCTTGTTGACGCCCGCCTCGGCGGCAATCCGGTCGACGCGCCCGCCCGCGAGCCCGTGCTGGCTGAACTCCGTCGCGCCGGCCGCAAGCAGGAGCGCGCGCGTCCGCTCAGTGTCCCAGGCCATGGCCCTAGGCTAGCCCGTCTCCAGGGAATTTCCAACTAAACGGTTGCAGTTGGCATGGCGAGGGGTTAGCGTGGAATGGAAATCGCAACTAGACAGTTGGAAGTGATCATGAGCCTGACGCCCGTCCAGCCCGCATCGCCCGTCCAGCCCGCATCGCCCGCGCCCATCTCGGGACCGAGCGTCCACGAACGGGCGCTCATCACGTGGTCGGCGATCTTCCCTCTCGTCGCGATCGGCCTCTGGACCCTCGGCCCGCTCATGGCCGAATGGCACCCGGTCCTCCGCGCGTTCGCGCTCACGATCGTCATCGTGCCCGCGGCGGTCTACGTCGTCGTCCCTCGAATGACGAAGCTGTATCTCCGCCTCGCGCGGAAGCGGCAGGGAGCCCACCCCGCCGCATGACCGTCCCGGAGCGGCACAGCCGTCCCCTCCGCCACACAGCCGTCCCTCAGCGGCATGACCGTCCCTTCCGCCGGGGTCCAAGGGACGGTTGTGCCGCCGAGGGACGGTCGAGGCGCACCCGGGACGGACTTGTTTGGCACCGACGTTTGGGCCCCGGGGTCTGGGAATAGCCCGCCCCCGTGCGGCATTCTGTGTGCATGACCGACGCCATGCCCGCCACGCCCATTGCTCCCAGCGAAACCCACGACGCCCAGCAGCTCGCCCGCTGGCAGCGCTTCCGCGACAACCGCAACAGCGCTCTGGCCGAGGAACACGGCTGGCTCACGCTGACTTCGTTCCAATGGCTCGAGGCCACGCCGTCGCCGGTCGAACTCGTGCCGGGCCTGTGGTCCACCTCCGAGTCTGTCGGTCTCGAGACCGCAGTGCTCACGGCCCGCGCGGACGAGGGGCTCGTATTCGACGAGGAGGGCGATCCGGTCAACGGGACGTTCAGCGCGCACCTGACCGAGGACGAGTCACTCGACTGGGTCCGCTACGGGAGCATCGTCGTCGAGCTCGCGATGCGCGGCGGCCGTTACGCAATCCGGACGCGCGACTCGCAATCGCCTACGCTCACCGAGTTCCGCGGAGTACCCGTCTACGACTACGCGCCCGAGTGGGTCATCGAGGCCCAGTGGGAGCCGTATCCCGAACCGCACAAGATGCCGATCTCGACGGCGAACCCGCTCGTCGAGGGAACGCACCTCTCCGCGGGCGAGGTCGTGTTCCACCGGCACGGCCACGAGTACCGGCTCCAGGCGGAGCAGGGAAAGCTCGGGGATCTCACCATCACGTTCCACGACGAGACGAACGGCCGCACGACCGACGACTGGCGCAAGGTCACGACCGCCAAGCCCCGCCCGGACGGCACCGTCATCCTCGACTTCAACAGGGCCATCAATTACCCGAGCGCGTTCACGCCGTACGGGACGTGCCCCATGCCGGTCAAGGACAACTCGCTCGACCTTGCCGTCGAGGCCGGAGAGAAGATGCCCGACGCCGGTGCCTGAGCCTTGAGCGTTCCGAGGTAACGCCGCCCGGCCCGGAACCGCTCATGGCCGAGCATGACCCTATCTCGCGCTACGGGGCGGAATGCTCGAGGGCCGGGAGCGCGGCGGGGACAACGGCAGGAAGCGGCTTTCGGTCGAGCCGCTTCTGCAGATGCGTGGCGAGTGCCGTGAGGCTTCCACTCACCGCCAGGTACACGAGCGTGATGACGATGTACGTCGGAATCAGCTGGTTGAGATACGCCGTGAGCAGCTGCCCGCGGTAGAGCAAGTCTGTGTAGGCGACGATGTAGCCGAGAGTTGTGTCCTTCAGAAGGCTCACGAATTGCGTGAGGAGCGACGGCGAGACGTTCCGCGCGGCCTGGGGCAGGATGACGAGGCGCATGGCCTGCCCTCGGCTGAGGCCAAGGCTCAAGGCCGCCTCCATCTGTCCGGCGGGGAGGCTCGTGATTCCTGCGCGCAGGATCTCGGCGAACACCGCGGAGGTGGTGAAGGTGAGCGGGATCGCCATCTTCCACAGTGTCGGCGCGTTGATGCCGAGCTGGGGAAGGCCGAACAGCATGAGGTAGATGAGCAGCAGAACCGGCACCGTCCGCGCCACCTCCACGTAGAGCGAGCTGACCCAGCGGATCGGCGTGGACCGGCTCATCCTCCCGAACGCGAGGAACAGGCCAAGAATCCCTCCCAGCACGGCCACCACCGCGGCCGATTGGAGGGTGCCGAGCAGGCCTTCACCGAGATAGGCCCAGACGGCTCCGGAAAGAAACGGGGCCCATTTCGCCGGGTCCAGCTGGCCATGGGCGGCGAACTGCGCCGTCCCGGCAAACACGAGCACGGCGAGGGCCAGGAGGCTTGCGACCGAACCGATCCTCATGTTCCGCCTGGTCTTCGGACCGGGCTCGTCATAGATCCGGACGATGCTGTTGGCCGAGCGAGCGGTGTTCCTGGTCTTCATCGGACGATCGCCAGCTTCCGTTCAAAGCGGCCCGCAAGCAGGCCGATGATGAGTGCGATGCCCATATAGACAAGGCCACCGGTCGTGTAGAACAGGACCGGCTGCGCATAGACCAGATTGACCTTGTTCACATGGGCCGTGAGCTCGACCACGCCGACAACAGCCGTGAGCGACGTGTTCATGGCGAGCGCGATCATGATGTTGCCGAGCGGCTGCACCACTGCGCGGAACGCCTGCGGGACGATCACGAGGCGGAGCGACTGGCCGAAAGTGAGTCCGAGCGCCCGCGCCGCCTCGATCTGCCCCTGGGGCACGGTGTTGACGCCGCTTCGAAGCGCCTCCGCGACGTAGGCCGATTCGTACGTCGTCAAGACGATGATCGCCGTCGGCACGATCGGCAGGATGAATCCCGCCGCCGGCAGCGCGAACACCGCGAGGATCAACAGCGCCAGCAGAGGGACGTTGATGAAGAACTGCACGTAGACGAAGGCGGCTCCCCGCAGGACGCGCAGCGGGCTGATCCGCGCCACGGCCACAAGGGCGCCCACAAGGATCGATCCCGCTCCGGCGGCAAGCAGCATGAGCAACGTCATGCCGAGGCCGTCGGCCAAGGATCCGAGGTCTTCGAAGAATGCATTCATCTGGTCACTCCGCTGGCGCTGTCGGCGTATTCGGTCAGGATCCGGGGACGGAACCGATGGACGGCGCGGTCGGCATCGGCGTGTCGCCGACCGAGCCGAGGCTGTTCTTCCAGACCTGGCCCCACAGGCCCTGCTTCTCGATCGTGGTCAGCCACGTGTTGACAAACGTCTTGAACGCGGCGTCGCCGTGCTTCAGGCCAATCCCGTAAGGCTCGCTCGTGAACGGTGCACCAACCACCTTGATGTCCTTGTTCGAGGACGACTGGCTCGCGAGCAGGACGTAGTCCTGAACGTAGGCGTCGCCACGGCCCTGCGTGAGCGCCTGAACGCCTTCAGGCGTGGTCGCGAACGGCGTGAGCTTGGCGGTCGGCTGCTTCTGCGGGACCTCGGCGACGGACGGCGTGCCCGTCTGGACAATGACGTTCTTGCCGCCCAGGTCGTCGATCCCCTTGATGGTCGTGTTGTCCGACTTGACCGCGACGGCGAGTCCCGACATGAAGTACGGGCCTGCAAAAGCGATCTGCTCGGCGCGCTTCGTCGTGATGGTGTACGTCGAGAAGACCACATCAACCGTGCCGTTCGAGAGGAGTGCCTCACGGCTCTCGGAGGCCGAAGGGACCCACTCGACTGTCGGCTTGCCGAGGATGTAGATCGCCAGGAGCTTCGCGAGGTCGGCATCGAAGCCATTGACGTTCTGGGGGTTCGCGGGGTCCTGCTGAGACACAAGCGGGGCGTCGAGCGCGGTCGCGACCACGAGCTTCCCCCGCTTCTTGATGGTGTCCATCGTCGAGCCCGAGAGGATGAGGCTCGCATCGGCAATGGGTGCGTTCTTGAAGACCGCATCGTTCGCCGTGCTTGATGCCGAAGAGGCACCTGGGAGGGTCACGGAGCCACCGGAGCAGGCGGTCAACGCGGCGGAGAATCCGGTCACGACAGCACCGGCGAGAACCGACCGGCGCGTGATGGGAGTGGTGAACATGGCCACCTTTCGGGTTGGGGGCGGAGAGGGGATGTGGGTAGGGGGATGAGCGGCTAGTGCGTGAGGACCGACGCGAGGAAGGATCGCGCGCGGTCCGTCTGTGGGGCATCGAAGAAGGCCTCAGGTACGCCTTCCTCGACGATCTGGCCGTGGTCCATGAAGACCACGCGGTCTGCGGCACGGCGGGCGAAACCCATCTCGTGGGTGACGACCACCATGGTCATGCCCTCGGCGGCGAGGGAGGTCATGACACCGAGCACCTCGTTGACCATTTCCGGGTCGAGGGCGGACGTGGGCTCGTCGAAGAGCATGACCTTGGGGTGCATGGCGAGGGCCCGCGCGATGGCCGCCCTCTGCTGCTGCCCGCCGGAGAGCTCGGCGGGACGGCTGTGTGCCTTGTTGGCGATGCCGACGCGCTCCAGGAGCCGCATGGCCTCTTCCTCGGCCTGCTTACGCTCGATCCCCCGGACCTTCGTCGGAGCAAGGGTGAGGTTGTCGAGAATTGTCCGGTGGGCGAAGAGATTGAATGACTGGAAGACCATGCCGACGTCGGCACGGAGTTTGGCCAGATCCTTGCCCTCGGCCGGGACTTCCTGGCCGTCAATGCGGATCTCTCCGGAGTCGACGGCCTCGAGGCGATTGATGGTTCGGCAGAGCGTGGACTTCCCCGAGCCGGAGGGACCGACGACCACGATGACTTCCCCGGGAAGCACGGTGAGGTCGATGTCGCGGAGGACGTGCAGCTCGCCGAAGTGCTTGTTGACTGAGCGCAGCGATACGCGAGGGATGGTCATGATGCCTCCTGCGAAGGGGATGCGGCCTCGTCCGGCTGCGGATGTGGGGTGCGCTCGAGGTAGGAGCGGTCCTCCCAGAGCTTCATGCGGTCGATCCCCTTCTGGCCCGCCGCGCGAAGGACAGCCTCCACGAGCACTTCGACGAGGACCATGAGAGGTGCGAAAGAGTCGAACGGAATCCCCCCGACGGGAACCGCAAGCACGACGTCGGCCTTGTCGGCGATGGGTGAAATCTCCTCATCGGTGATCACGATGAGCGACGCGCCCTCCCGTTTGGCCAGAGCTGCGACCTGGGCAGCCTCGAGCTGGTATCGCCGCAAGTCGAAGAGCACCACGACGGTGTTCCGCTTGGCGCCATAGAACTTGCCGACGTTGTACCCCAGAGGGTCCGGGAGAAAATCGATGTTGGGGGTGATCTGGTCGAGCTGCCGCGCGAGGATCTCCGCCAGAAAGCGCGAGTAATAGCCACCCGAGATGAGGACAGCCTTGGGCTCGCTCGCCAGGAGCCGTGCGGCTCGCTCGATTTCGGAGCCGGACACGGTTGAGCCGAGCCGGTCGAGTAGATCGCGACGTTCCGCGAGGGAACGGCCGACGTCGGTGCGATCCTCGCGAGGCGCCTCGCTTTCCGCGCGGCGCACCGGGGCATTCAGGTCGTGCATGATCTCGTCGCGCAGGTGCTTCTGGAACTCCGCATAGCTGCCGAGGCCGAGCCTCGCGACGAGACGGAGCACGGTCGGCGCACTCGTCCCGGCGGCTCGCGCGAGCTGCCCAGTGCTCCCCAGCCCGCTGCTTGGGTAGTCGGCGAGCAGCGCACGCGCGACTTTCCGCTCCGAAGGAGAGAGCTCCTCCATCCGGTCGAAGATTTCCTTCTTGATTCTGATCATGGCGGGGGTCTCAGGTGAGTGTGACGAGAGCGCCGTCGCGCTCGTACGCAGCGAACATCGAGGTTGAATTGTGGGCGACGACGACCCGGCCGTCGGCGCCGACGGCGATCACACCGCCGTCGGCCGCGCGCGGGTCCAGCTCGTCGACAATGGTGCCGCGAACGGCCTCGGCGAGCGATACGCCGCCGAAGCGCAAGCGGGCGTAGATCTCGTGCGAGACGACGCCTTCCATGAACGCCTCGCCGATGCCCGTGCACGAGACGGCGACGATGCCGTCGCGGGCGTAGTTGCCGGCGCCGATGATCGGGGTGTCCCCGATGCGGCCCTCGTGCTGGCCCACGATCCCGCCCGTTGAGGTCGCCGCGGCGAGGTGCCCGGCCGCGTCTCGCGCGACGGCGCCCACGGTTCCATGACGGGTCGGCTCGAGCCGACCGGCAAGCACCGTCTCGAGCTGGCGCCTCCGCGCATCGGTGATGAAATACTCCGGGTCGACGACCTGGAGACCCCACTCTGCCATCACTTCGGACGACGGCGCGACGAGCAGCACGTGAGGGGTGTTCTCCATGACGTGTCGCGCTGCGAAGACGGGGTTCTTGGCTCGGCGGACCGCCGCGACGGCGCCCGCCCTGCCCGTTCCCGCCATGATCGATGCATCGAGCTCGGCCTCGCCCTGCGCGTTCAGCGCCGCCCCGTGCCCGGCATTGAAGAGCGGTGAGTCTTCGAGCTGCTCAACCGCCGCGCAGACGGCGTCCAACGCGGACCCGTGCGCGTCGAGGACGGCCCGCCCTGCCCGGTATGCGACCTCAAGTCCCGCGGCATACTCCCTGTGCTCGTCGGGGGTCAGCTCGGCAGTGCGTCCACCCGCTCCTCCGTGCAGAACAATCGCCGTTCCGTCGGCAGAAGGAGTGATGTCGATGACATGCATGTGATCGTGGCCTCTCGCTTTGTGATGCGTCTCACGCTAGACGCAATCATTACGAGAAGCAATAGATTTTGGGTTTTTTGTTATGAACGATTCGAACCATCGACGTTGCGCTAGCGGATCGCCGAGATCCCCGTCGCATCCCGGCCCGCGATGAGCGTGTTGACCTCGAAGGTGCCCTCGTACGTGTAGACGGCCTCGGCGTCGGCGAAGATCTTGGCCATGCGGTAATCGGTCACGATCCCATTGCCGCCCAGTATCCCGCGACCCAGCGCGACCGTCTCTCGCGCCCGCGCCGTCGCCCACGCCTTCGCGAGCGCGACGCGCGGCATGGTCGCCTCGCCCGATTCCTGCAGACGGGCGAGCTGCACGAGCATGGCCATCGACGCGGTCGCGTTGCCGAGCATGTGCGTGAGCTGACCCTGCACGAGTTGGAACGACGCGATGGGCCGCCCGAACTGCTCGCGCTCGACGGCATACCTCCGCGCGACGTCGAACGCCGCGAGTTGGAGCCCGACGGCCTGCCACGCAACGAGGAGGCGCGAGCTGAGGAGCATCGTGCGCGCCTCGTCGAACGACGAGATGCCCGGGAGCCGGTCCGCCTCGGCGACCCGCACGCCGTCGAACGTCAGGACCGCATTCTGGACGGTCCGGAGCGCGATCTTGTGCTCGATCTTCGTGCGCGTGAGCCCCGGCGAGTCGCCCGCGACGATGAAGCAGCGCACCGCACCCGGCGTCCCGCCGTCGCCGGCCCCGGACTCCCTGGCCCACACCAGCAAGTGATCCGCGAAGGTGCCGTTCCCGATCCAGCGCTTCGCGCCGTCGAGGACCCAGCCGTCGCCGTCGCGGCGTGCCGTGAGGGCAAGCCCGCCCGCGACGTCGGAGCCGTGCTCGGGCTCCGTGAGGGCGAAGGCGCCGGTCGTGCGCAGGGCGGCGGCGTCGGCGAGGTAGCGGTCGCGCTGTGCGGGCGTGCCGAACTCGTGGAGGCCCTCGACGAAGAGGTCGTGGTGGACCATGAAGAACGTCGCGATGGACGTGTCCGCGCGCGTGAGCTCCGCGATGACCAGTCCATGGAAGAGCCGCGAATAGGCGGGCCGGCCGGGCAGCGTTCGATGCGGCGCCGAGAGCTGGAGCGCGCCGAGCTTGGGCAGGAGGCCGAACGGGAACTCCTCCCGGTCCCACCAGCCCTGCGCGTTCGGGGCGACCTCGGCGGCGAGGAACTCCCGCAGTTCGGCGAGCTTGGCCCGCTCGCGCACATCGAGGAGCGCTTCGACGTCGTAATAATCGGCGGAGGGCAGCTCGACGCCGACGACGGCGGTCATCGCGGAGCCATCCGGATGGCGCCGTCGAGCCGGATCGTCTCGCCGTTGAGCATCGCGTTGTCGACGATGTGCGCGACGAGGTTCGCGTACTCCGCCGGTCGCCCGAGGCGGGCCGGGTGCGGGACCTGCTTCCCGAGCGATTCCTGGGCCTCCGGCGAGAGGCCGGCCATCATGGGCGTTTCGAAGATGCCGGGCGCGATCGTCACGACGCGGATGAGCGAGCGGGCCAGCTCGCGCGCAATGGGGAGCGTCATGGCGTGCACGGCGCCCTTCGAGGCGGAGTAGGCCGGCTGGCCGATCTGCCCGTCGAACGCCGCGACCGACGCCGTGTTGACGATGACCCCGCGCTCCGGTCCGCCGACCTCGGTGCTCACGGGCTCGGTCCGCGCGATGGCCTCCGCGGCCAGGCGGATCACGTTGAACGTGCCGATGAGGTTGACGCGAATCACCCGCTCGAACTCCTCAAGCGGCAGCACGCCGTCGCGCCCGAGGACCTTTCCCGGCGTCGCGATCCCAGCGCAATTGACGACGACGCGCAGCGGCCCGAACCCTCCCTCACCACCGGGGCCCTCGCCGGCCGCAAGGGCGACGGCGGCGCGCACATGCCCCTCCTCCGTCACGTCCGCGGGCGCGAACGCGGCGGGGGCTCCGCCCGGCTGCGCGGTGAGCTCTGCCACGAGGCGGCGGCCCGCCTCCTCGCTGCGCTCCCCCGGAAGATCGACGACGACGACGCCGGCGCCTCCCGCGTGCAGTCGCCGCGCCGTCGCTGCCCCGAGGCCGGATGCCCCGCCGGTGATGAGCGCCGTCGCGCCTCTGAGCTCCATCGCTCCTCCATTCAGTTAATGACGGCTAACTGAGCTCAGTCTAGCGGCTCGCGTGACGCCCGTCACGGACGGACTTTCACCACGTTCCGAAGCAGGGGATGCGCGAACGACGGCGTGTCATCGGGGGCGCGCCGTCGTCGGACCGGGCGGCCCAGCCAAGAGATGGTGAGTTTCCCACGCCTCCCGCTGTGGCTACCGTGGAGCCATGACCGCCGAGTGGGCCGCGCGCGCCGAAGCCGCGGCGACGGCCGTGACGGGCAACTTCGGCCACCGGCTCCTCGGAATCCCGGGCACCTGGCTCGGCTGGGTCGAACTCCCGCGCGCAAGGCCGCAGCTCCCGTGGAGCGAGTGGCACTACTGGTGGCAAGCGCAGCTGCTCGACTGCCTCGTCGACGCCGCCGCCCGCGAACACGCCACGGACCCCCCGGCTGCGGGCGCGGAGCCGCCGTCGTTCACGCTCGCACGGCGGCTCATCCGCACCATCCGATTCCGGAACTTCGGGTCCTTCGCGAACATGTTCTTCGACGACATGGCGTGGCTCGCGCTTGCGGCGCGGCGCGCCGATGAGCTCTCTCGACACATGCGCGGCGTGGGGCTCGGTGCGGCGAGGAGCGCGGCAGAGGCACTCGGCCGGCGGCTCGTCGCGGGCGACACCCCAGACCTCGGCGGCGGGATGTGGTGGAACACCAGCCGGACGTACAAGAACACCGCCGCGACGGGCCCGGCGGCCCTGTTCTTCGCGCGGCGCGCGACCCAGGCCGACCGGCGCCGCGCGCAAGCCCTCGTCGAGTGGCTCTACGAGAAGCTGTTCGACACGTCGGCGGGCCTGTTCCTCGACGGCATCGACGTGCGCCGGGACGCGGACGGCCGTGGTGCGACGACCACACTCAACCGGGACGTGTGGACATACAGCCAGGGTCCGGTCCTCGGCGCACTCCTCGAGCTCGGCGACGACGAACCGGCCAGCGCCCAACCGGCCGGCGCCCCATCGGCCGGCGCCCCACCGGCCGGCGCCCAATCGGCCAGCACGCCCGACGCGCGGCGCGACCTCGCGCGAGCCGCGGAGCTCGTCACAGCGATCGATCGCGGCCTCGCGCGCGACGGCGTCGTCCGGTCCGACGGGACCGCCGGGGACCCGGCCCTGTTCCGCGGGATCCTCACGCGATACCTCGCCCTCGCGGCACGTGACGCCCGCCTCCCCGACAAGACGCGCGCGACCGCCGGCCGGCTCGTCCTCGCGACGGCGCAGAACGCGTGGGCGGAGGCCGCGTGGCGGGAGAGCCGGGTCCTCTCGGCCCGGCTCGCCGCATGGATGACCCTCGAGGCGGCCTGGACCGTGTCAGAGGCCAACCGGACGTAATTAGGGAACATCAAAATTGCGTAATTGAGGTGATTTGCACCACAATTGAGCCGGAATCGACCCATGGTTAGGTGTGGCTAACCTACAGTCGTCCTCGGAGGTCATGCGTGCGCCCTCGCTCACAGCACGGCCTCCGTCGACGTCGAAAGCCTCATCGCACCCTCGGGCCAACCGTGTTTGGCCCCCGAATGCCACGAAAGGACCTTCCATGAAGATCCGTTCCCAGGCCCTCGCCGGCATCGCGCTCGCCGCGGTCGCCGCCCTCGGCCTCTCCGCGTGCGGCGGCGGCGCCGCCACCGGCACGTCGACGTCCTCCGGCGGCTCCGGCGCGAGCGGCGGCGCGAACGACACGATCACGGTCTACAACGCGCAGCACGAAGAACTCACGCAGGCGTGGGTGGATGCGTTCACGAAGTCGACGGGCATCAAGGTCAATCTCCGCAACGGCGAAGACCCCGAGATGGCCCAGCAGATCATCCAGGAGGGCAAGAACTCCCCCGCGGACGTCTTCCTCACGGAGAACTCCCCGGCGATGACCGCCGTCGAGAACGCCGGGCTGTTCGGCGACCCGGGCGACGACGCCGAAAAGAACGTTCCGCAGGCCTACCGCCCGTCGTCGGACAAGTGGGTCGGAATCGCTGCGCGCTCGACGGTGTTCGCGTACAACAAGACCAAGCTCAAGGACAGCGACCTCCCGAAGTCCCTCATGGACCTCGCGAAGCCCGAGTGGAAGGGCCGCTGGGCCGCGTCGCCGTCGGGCGCCGACTTCCAGGCCATCGTCTCCGCGATGCTCCAGCTCAAGGGCGAGGGCGCGACGCTCGACTGGCTCAAGGCCATGAAGGACAACTCGAAGGCCTACAAGGGCAACAGCACGGCCATGAAGGCCGTCAACGCGGGCGAGATCGACGGGGCCGTCATCTACCACTACTACTGGTTCGGCGACCAGGCGAAGACCGGCGAGAACTCGAAGAACGTGGGCCTGTACTACTTCAAGAACCAGGATCCGGGCGCGTTCGTCTCGGTCTCGGGGGGCGGCGTCCTCGCGTCGAGCAAGCACCAGACGGCGGCCCAGAAGTTCCTCGCGTTCATCACGGGTCCTGAGGGCCAGAAGGTGCTCCAGACGGGGTCCTCGTACGAGTACCCGATCGGCTCGAACGTCGCGGCGAACCCGAAGCTCACCCCGCTCGCGGATCTCCAGGCCCCCGCGGTCGACCCGGCGAAGCTCAACTCGAAGAAGGTCACCGACCTCATGACCCAGGCAGGACTGCTCTAAGGCCTTGCTGCAATCCTCGTTCCAGGCGAAAGCCACGTCGGCGCACGGAACAGCCACGGCGGGCGGAAGCACTCGCTTCCGCCCGCTGCGGGCTGCCTGGAACTCGCCGGGAAGCCTCGGGCCGATGGCCAGAGGGCGCCGCGGATGGCTCGCGCATTGGCCGGTCATCGTCCTGAGCCTGCTTGTCGGCGCGCTCTCGCTCGTCCCGCTCGGCTTCGTCGTCGCCATGACGATCGCGACCGGGTGGGACTCCGCCGTCGCCCTCATCGTCCGGCCGCGCGTCCTCGAGCTTCTGGGCAACACGGTGTGGCTCGTGCTCCTCACGGTGCCCCTGTGCCTCGTCCTCGGCGTGGGCGGGGCGTGGCTCGTCGAACGCACCACTCTGCGGGCCCACCGGGCCTGGGCCGTCATCCTCGCGGCGCCGCTCGCGATCCCCGCCTTCGTCAACTCGTACGCGTGGGTCTCGGCCGTGCCGTCGATGGAGGGGCTCGGGTCCGGCGTCCTCCTCGCGACGCTCTCGTACTACCCCCTCGTCTATATCCCCGCGGCCGCGTCGCTCTCGCGCCTCGATCCCGCGATCGAGCAGTCGGCCGCATCGCTCGGGCTCGGGCCCGTGCGCGTCTTCTTCCGGGTCGTCCTCCCCCAGCTGCGCATCGCGATCGCTGGCGGCGCGCTCCTCGTGGGCCTGCACCTCCTCGCCGAATACGGCGCCTTCGCGATGATCCGCTTCGATACGTTCACGACGGCGATCATGGAGCAGTACCGCTCGACGTTCAACGGCGCGGCGGGCAACATGCTCGCGAGCGTGCTCGCCGCCCTGTGCCTCGTCATGCTCGTCATCGAGTCGCGGGCCCGCGGCAACGCCCGATACGCGAAGCTCGGCTCGGGCGTCCAGGCGGCGCCGAGCAGGCTTCGGCTCGGCGCGTGGGAGGTCCCGGCCCACCTCGGGCTCCTCGGCGTCGCCTTCCTCGCCCTCGGCGTGCCCGTCTGGATCATCGGGCGCTGGCTCGTGGCCGGCGGCGTCGAGATCTGGGCCGAAGACTCGCTCTCGACCCTCGCGACGGCCCTCGGCCAAAGCCTCTGGCTCGGCCTGCTGGGGGCACTCGCGACGACCGCCGCGGCCTTCCCGCTCGCGTGGCTCGCGGTGCGCTTCCCGGGCTGGCTCAGCAAGACGCTTGAGCTCGCGAACTACGTCACGAGCTCGATGCCGGGCATCGTCCTCGCGCTCGCGTTCGTGACGGTCGCGCTCCAGGCGGTCCCGATCGTCTACCAGACCACGCCGCTCCTGGTCCTCGCGTACGTCCTCCTGTTCCTTCCGCGCTCGCTCGTGAGCCTCCGCGCGGGCCTCGCCCAGGCCCCCCGAGAGCTCGAGGAGGCCGCCCAGGCCCTCGGGCGCCCGCCGCTCAGGGCGTTCTTCCGCGTGACGCTCCGCCTCGCGGCCCCCGCGGCGGCGGGCGGTGCCGCGCTCGTGTTCCTCGCCGTCGTCAATGAGCTCACGGCCACGCTCCTGCTCTCGCCGACCGGGACTATGACGCTCGCGACCAAGTTCTGGAACCTCTCGAACGGCATCGACTACGCTGGGGCCGCACCGTACGCGCTCCTCATGATCGCGCTCTCCGCACCCATGACCTACCTGTTGTTCCAGCAGTCCAAGAAGGCGGCCGGCCAGTGACCGAACAGAGCCCCACCCCCGCGTCCGGATCCCGGCTCCCCGAGCCGCGCGTCGCGCGGTCGATCGCCGACACGGCGGACCACCACCTCGAGATCGAGGACGTCACGAAGACGTTCGGCCGCGGCGGCGGGACGAACCCGGTCCTCAAAGGCATCAACCTGCACGTCGCCCGGGGAGGGACGACGGCGATCGTGGGCCCCTCGGGGTCCGGCAAGACCACGCTCCTGCGCCTGATCGCGGGCTTCGAGGCCCCCGACTCTGGGCGGATCGTGCTCGACGGACAGGCCGTCGCGGGCGACGCCTGGGTGCCCGCGCATCGTCGCAGCATCGGGTACGTCGCGCAGGACGGCGGGCTGTTCCCGCACCTCTCGGTGGGCCAGAACATCGCGTTCGGGCTCGACAAGGCGGCCTTCGGCGGCCGTTTCCGGGGCCGCAAGGCGGTCGCGACGCGCGTCGAGGAGCTGCTCGAGATGGTCGCGCTCGACGGCTCGTACGCGAGGCGCCGGCCCCACGAGCTCTCCGGCGGCCAACAGCAGCGCATCGCCCTCGCCCGCGCCATGGCGCGCGAGCCCGAGGTCATGCTCCTCGACGAGCCGTTCTCCGCGCTTGACGCTGGCCTCCGCGTCGCGACCCGGCGCGCGATCGCGAGGGTGCTCGCGAAGGCCGGCGTGACCACGATCCTCGTGACCCACGACCAGGCCGAGGCCCTGAGCTTCGCCGACCAGGTCGCCGTCATGCGCGGCGGGAAGCTCGCCCAGATCGGGAACCCGTTCGTCGTCTACACGCGCCCCGCGGACCGCGCGACGGCCGAGTTCCTCGGCGACGCCGTCATCCTCGACGCGTGGCTCGAGGGCAGTCTCGCGATGTGCTCGCTCGGCCCGGTCCCGGTGCGGCACCCCACGACGCAGGGCCACGTGCAGATCATGCTGCGCCCCGAACAGATCCGGGTCGCGAGCGAATCCCCGATCCACGGAACGGTCCTCGACTGGGACTACTTCGGGCCCGAATCGTCGGTGCGGATCAAGCTTGCCGAACGCGTCGGACCGTTCGATCCCCGGGTGCCCGGCGGCGGCGAGGTCATCACGATCCGCCACTGGAACGCCGCGATGTCGCGTCGCGGCATGGACCTCGCGCTCAAGGTCATCGGCGAGGGCGTCGCGTTCCCCGTGGGCGAGCCGTCCTCGAAGCCGAGCACGCTCGCTGAGTAGGCTTGCCGGCATGTGGGTCACCAGCTCCGAGCTCACTCGATACCGTCTCGCCCCCAACCCGGGGCCGATGAGTCTCGACGGGACGAACTCGTACGTGGTCGCGGCGCGTGGGCAGAGCCCACAAAGTACTGCCGTCGTCGTCGTCGACCCCGGGCCGCTCGAGGCGACCCACCTCGGGGAGCTCGCCGCGGCCGGGCGCGTCGAGCTCGTGCTCCTCACGCACCATCACCCCGACCACACCGAGGGCGCCGCCGAATTCCACCGGCTCACGGGCGCGCCCGTCCGCGCGTTCGATCCCGCGCTGTGCATCGAGGCGCCTGCCGTCGTCGACGGCGAGGTCATCGAGGCGGCGGGCGTGCGGATCGTCGTCCTCTCGACGCCGGGGCACACCGCGGACTCGATCTCGCTGCACGTGCCGGACGACGGCGACGGCGGCTCGGTCCTCACGGGTGACACGATCCTCGGCCGCGGCACGACCGTCATCGGATATCCGGACGGCCGGCTCGGGGACTATCTCGCGTCGATGCGCCGCTTCGAGGCGCTCGCCCACGCAGCCCGGAAGCCCGTGACGGTGCTCCCTGCCCACGGGCCGGTCCTGCCCGATCTCGCGGCCATCGTGGAGGCATACATCGCGCACCGCGAGGAGCGGCTCGACCAGATCCGCGACGCCCTCGCGCGGCTCGGCGCTGACGCCCCCGTCGGCGCCGTCACGGACCTCGTCTACGCCGACGTCGATCCCTCCGTGCGCCGTGCGGCCGAAGCCTCCGTCTCGGCGCAGCTCGACTATCTGCGCGGCTGGGTCTGATCCGTCACCCAGGCGCGGTTACCACAGCGAGAAGCGCTTGAATTCCCCCGTTGCGGGGCCGATGCTCGCCTCGACGCCGTCGACGCGCCCGGGTGTATCGCCCGACTGGAGCCATCGCAGGAGCTGCTCGACGCCTTCGAGATCGCCCTCCGCGATGATCTCGACCGTCCCGTCGAGCCGGTTGCCCGCGCTCCCGACGAGCCCGAGGCGATCGGCCTCGCCCCGCGTCCAATAGCGGAAGCCCACGCCCTGGACCATGCCCTTCACGGTGGCATGGAGCCTCGCCTCGGGAACGTGCTCGGACATCTAGGGCGTCTTCGTCTGCGGGTAGATCGTCTCGCCGCGCGCGAGCATGTCCACGAACCCGGCGATCTTCCGGGCCCGCGTCTCCGGCTTCTTGACGGACTGCGTCCGGTAGATGAGCGCATAGCGGTTCACGGACGTAAGGACGTCGAACATGGCCTGCGCCTCGGGGTTCGCCGCGATCGCCTCGGCGAGGTCGGCTGGGACCTCCGCGGTCGCCTGGCCCGCGTACGCGGCCTCCCAGCGCCCGTCGGCCTTCGCCGAATCGACGACGGCGCGGCCCGCGTCCGTCATGAGGCCCGCGGCTTCGAGCCGCTCGATGTTCTCGACGTTCCGTTGAGACCACTTGCTCTTCGGCCCGCGCGGCGTGAAGCGCGTGACGTAGCTGCCCTCGTCGCGCCGCCCGATCTGCCCGTCGACCCAGCCGAAGCACAGGGCGTGGTCGAGCGCCTGCTCGAACTTGAGCTCCGTGACGTCGCCGCCCTTCTTGTGCTGCACGAGCCACACGCCGCGGCTCGTCGCGTGGTTCTCGGCGAGCCAAGCGCGCCACGCGTGCTCGTCCGCCAGGAGGAGCTCGGGAAGGTCTGGGGCCATGGGCCTAGGCTACCGCCCGCCCACCGGCCCGCGCCCGCTCACCCGGACTACACTCGAACGCGACCACCCGCTGCCCCAAGGAGGCCCTGTGCTCCGCGTCAGGCCGATCATCACGACTCCCCGCGTTCCCGAGATGCGGCGCCTGCTCGAGGCCCTCGGGCTCGTCGTGACCGACGGCGGCGCGGACGCCCACGGCCCGTGGCTCGTGCTCGACGCCGGGCACGGCCGCGTCGCGCTCCGGGAGGCGCACGAGCCGCGGCACTCGGTGGCGTTCGCCGTCGAGGTCCGCGATCCCGAGACGTTCGCCCGCCGGACCGTCGACGACGGCGGAGCGGCTGCCCTCGTGCACGACGGCGACGAGCCTCCCTTCGGCGCCGAACGCACCGACGCGCCGTGGGTTCGCATCGAAGGTCCCGACGGCTTCTCGTTCCGCGCCGATCCGACCACGCACGGCGCGACGTCCGCCGACGCCGACCCGCGCCTCACCGTGCGCATGGCCTGGCTCACGCCGGACGTCCTCGGCGCGGCGGCCACGCTCCGGGCCATCGGCGCGCGGCCCCGCGACGCGTCGGGAACCGTGGGCGAGGGCGCGGAGTTCGTCGCGAAGAACGGCGGCGTCCTCGTCGTCGCGGCGGCGGAGGCCGCGGCGAGCGGAGGGCTCGCGTTCGAGTACGACGGCGACCTCGCGCCGCTCGCGGATCGGCTCGCCGCGACGGGAGCTCGCGTGAGCGCCACGTCGAGAGGCCTCACCGTCTCGGCGCCCGACGGCAGCAGCATCGCCGTCATCGGCGTGACCCATGCGGCAACAGAGCCCTATGCGGTAGAACAGTAGACATGGCAGTGCGCACACCCGACCCGTATCCCGGCTGGCTCTCCCCCGAGGACCTCTACGAAGCCCGGAATCGCCTGCCCATGCTGTACGTCGAGGCCGTCCCCGTGCGCCTCGACCCCCTCGGCTACGTCAACGAAGTGGGGCTGCTCCTCCAGGCCGACGACGAAGGCAACATGGTGCGCAGCCTCGTCTCGGGCCGTGTTCTCTACAAGGAGACGATCCGGGCCGCGCTGCTGCGCCACCTCGAGAAGGACCTCGGGCCCCTCGCGCTGCCGCAGCTCCCCGTGAGCCCGGTTCCGTTCACCGTCGTCGAGTATTTCCCGTCGCCCTCGCAGACGGGGTTCACGGACGAGCGGCAGCACGCCGTCGCCCTCGCGTACGTCATCCCGGTCACGGGCGAATGCCAGCCGCGCCAGGACGCCCTCGAGCTCACGTGGATGTCCCCCGCCGACGTCCTGAGCGCGAGCGTCCAGGGCGAGTTCGCGGGCGGTCGCGGCGAGCTCGTGCGGCAGGCCCTGGCCTTCGCGGGCGTCTCCGCGTAGTGCGGGCACGGGTCCCATCCGTGAACCCGCCCGTGGCGCGCCTCGGCCCAGCCGTTACCGTACGTTTATAGACTGGCCGCGGACCGACAGCTACTTGAAGGACTCCGCGATGCAGTACAGCCCAGAACTCCAGCCCTTCGGGCACGCCGCCCACTCGCCCGAACACCTGCGCGAGATCGAGGCATCCGAGCTGAGCCCCGGGCACCGGCTGCGACTGCCCGACGGCGAGACGACCGCGCAGATCCTCGAAGTCGACGCGGTCGTCGACGACTACGGCCGTCCGGCCCTGTACTTCATCGCGCTCGACAACAGCACGAACCTCCGCGTCGCCCACGGCACGAGCGTCAGCATCGCGGTTCCGAGACCGAGCCGCCCCGCCGACCTCCTGTTCGCCGGCCCCACAGCCGGCGACGTTGCAGTCGGCGACGTTGCAGTCGGTGACGTCGCGGCCACCGACGTTGCGGCCGGCAACGGCGCGGACGCGTCGCTCCGCACGGGAGAGTCGGCGGAGGAGCGCGGCATCGCGGAGCACGAAATCCCCGACGACGCCGACGGCGGCGCCGGAGGCAGTGTCGCCGAACCCTCGTGGGCCGAGCTCGCACTGCACGTCCCCGACGTGCCCGAGCGCAAGGCGACGACGATCACGCTCGACACGGGCGACGTCGTCGTCGTTCCCGGGAAGGCGCGCCCGGGCACGTCCACGCCGTCCGCGGCGCTCCGCCTCATCCCGAAGCTCGAGGGCACCCCCGAGGACCTCATCCGGCACATCGACGCGGTCCACCCCGGCCGCAGCGCCGTGCATCAGCTCTCGGAGCGGCTCGCGAGGGGCATCAACCCGAAGTCGGGTGCGTGCCTCCAGGACCTGCGCGATCTGGCCTACGAGCTCTTCGTCGGGCAGAACGACGCGGAGAACGCGCTCAAGGTCGCGGACCTCCTCGCTGTCATCCCGTTCGACGGGAACCCGGGGCGATGGTCCTCTGTCGAGTCAGGGCTCGCGCTCGCAGCGCATCTGGCCCGCGAGCGCGGCCAGGGAGAGCGTGCGGCGGCCTATTCGGAGCTGCTCCGGGGGCCGGAGACCGCGGAGGCCGACCCGTTCCGGGCGCAGATGGCCGCGCGCGTGCGGCAGCGCACGCTCAACGAGCCGAATCTGTACGACAAGGAGGTCTCGCGCGCGGACGAGGCCGGCGACGACGCCGAGGAGCGCAATTGGCGCGTCCTCCGGCTCGCCACGCTCCTCCACCTCCGCGCGCACGGCGGCTCCGAGGCGTTCGACGACGCCGAGCTCGACCGTCGCATCCGGATCGAGCTCGACGCCGTCGGGCGCTAGCAGGTTCGGCTGGGGCTACGGGCCGGGCGAACCCGGCCCGGATGCCCCGGCCCGGAACCCCAGCTAGACCACGGGCGGGGCGCCGCCCGGCCCGCTGAGCCCCTGGACCTTCTCGAGCTGCGCGACCTTGGGATCGGTCTCGTCGGCGCCGAAGTCGGAGGCGCGCGTCTTGTCCTCGCCCTGCGGCACCTTGAGCGCGCGGAACACGAGCGTGAGGACGACGGCGACGATCAGGTTGATCACGAACGCCGTGACCGCGATGTACACCGTGATGTCCGTGCCCGGGATCGGCGAGAGGGACCCGCCGAAGTGGGCCTTCGTGGTCGGGTTGACGACGTTGTACGCCGAGACGGTTCCGAAGAGGATGCCCGCGGCCCAGCCGATGAGCAGCGCCCAGCGGTCGAACCAGCGCGTGTACAGGCCCGCGACGACGGCGGGGAACGTCTGGAGGATCCAGATGCCGCCGAGGAGCTGCAGGTTGATGGCCGTCGTCTGGTCCATCACGATGACGAAGACGAGAGCGCCCACCTTCACGACGAGCGAGACGATCTTCGAGACGTTCGCCTCGGTCTTCGGGTCCGCGTCCGGGCGGAAGAAGTCGCGGTAGATGTTGCGCGTGAACATGTTCGCAGCGGCGATGGACATGATGGCCGCGGGCACGAGGGCGCCGATCGCGATGGCGGCGAGCGCGATCCCCGCGAACCACGAGGGGAACGCGTCGAGGAACAGCTGCGGGATCACGAGCTGCGGATTCGTGGAGCCGTCGAGGTCGATCGGCTTGGTGCCGGCCCTGATCGCCACGAAGCCGAGCAGCGCGAGGAAGCCCAGCATGAGGGAGTACAGCGGCAGGATGGCGGCGTTGCGCCGGATCGTGTTGCGGCCCTTCGACGCGAGCACCCCCGTGATCGAGTGCGGGTACATGAACAGCGCCATGGCCGAACCGAGCGCGAGCGTCCAGTACGCCGAGTAGTTGGTGGGGCTGAGGATGAACACCCCGGGTGGCTTGCCCGTGGTCGGGCTCGGGGTCGTGAGCTTGGCCTGCGCCGCGTTGAAGATCGTGTCCCATCCGCCGAACTTGATGGGCAGATAGATGACGGCGACGATGATCGCGAGATAGATCAGGATGTCCTTCACGAACGCGATCATGGCCGGGGCGCGGAGGCCCGACGTGTACGTGTACGCCGCGAGGACGACGAACGCGAGGATGAGCGGCAGATCGGTCAGGAGCGGATTGCTCGAGCTGCCGAGGCCCAGGACCGTGAGGACCGCCTTGATGCCCACGAGCTGCAGGGCGATGTACGGCATCGTCGCGACGATGCCCGTGAGGGCGACGGCGAGGGAGAGCCAGCGGCTGCCGTAGCGCCCGCCCACGAAGTCGGCGGCCGTCACGTACCCATGGCGATGGGACACCGACCAGAGGCGGCTCATGATGATGAAGATGATCGGGTACAGGACGACCGTGTACGGAACGGCGAAGAAGCCGCTCACGGCGCCCGTGGCATACATGGCCGCCGGGACGGCGACGAACGTGTACGCCGTGTAGAGGTCGCCACCGAGCAGGAACCACGTGATCCACGTTCCGAACCCGCGCCCGCCGAGGCCCCATTCGTCGAGGCTGTGGAGCCCTTCGGCCGACTTCGATCGCCGCCAGTTCGCCGCCATGAAGCCCATGACCGCGACGACCGCGAACAGGACGATGACGACGGCGAGTGCGACCCAGTTGATCTCGCGGCTCATGCCTGCTCACCGCCGTTCGCTCCCGCATCAGGCGCGTTGTTCTGCAGAGCGTTCCGCCGTCGTCGGTCTTCGGACACGGTGAGCCAATAGGCGATGCTGCTGAGGACCGCCGAGATGGGCACCCAGAGCAGCTGGTACCAGTAGAAGAACGGCATCCCGCCGAGCCGCGGGGCGTCGAACGAGTAGAGCTGTGGGACGAGCGGGAGAACGATCGCGACCGCGAGCAGAATGCCCGCCAGCACGTACGGAAGCGGCCGGGCGGGCCCGCGCGTCGGGGTGTCGCGGGTGGGTATGTCGGACATGAGACCTCCTTGTCAGCCCGTCAGGCCGCCGATTCCCGGCACCCGAGTGAGGCGCCAGACAAAGGCGGCCGTGCGGAGGCACGCTTGTGCCTCGTCGCTTTTGTACCCCAGTTTGACTCGGTCCGGAAGTAGCGACCCGGCGAAGAGGCTACGCGAGCGCGTCGAGCGAGCCCTCAAGCTGCTTGAAGAGGATGGCCGGCCCGTTGGGATTCGGCAGCTGGGTGTTGATGAGGATCGCGATCGTCATGCCGGTCTTCGGGTTGTACATCGTGAGCGACTCGTAGCCGAGACCCGTTCCCGTGTGGCCCCACCAGCCGTCGATTTCGCCGGCCGCAAGGCCATACGCGTCGTAGTCGGGGCTGCCCGGGTCTTCAGCCTGAGGATTCGAGATGGCCGTGAGCCGTGCCTGCTGGAGGGCTGCCGGGACGAGTTCGCCCGAGCCGAGGGCCCGGCCCCAGCGCAGCAGGTCGCCGATGTTCCCGAACAGGCCTCCTGACGCCCCGTAGAGCGACGGGCTCACCTGGGCCACGTTCTCAAGGTCCTCTTGGCCGTCGATCTCGTACGGCGTCGCGACGAGCCGCGATGGATCGCCCGCCGCGGGATCGCCCGATCCCGAGTAGGCGACGGACTGCAGGCCGAGGCGCGAGAGGATCCGCGACTGGACCTCGCGATCCCACCCGTTCCCGGTGACGGCCTCGACGACCTTGCCGAGGAGCACGAAGTTCGTGTTGCTGTATTCGTACTGGCGCCCCGGAGCGAAGTCGAGGGGCTCCGCGAGGGCGTAGCCGAGGAGCTGATCGTCCGTGAACGCGCCCGTGTAGTCGTCCGAGAGCCGGTCCGAGAAGCCCTCCGTCCCGGAGAACTCGGGCACGCCTGTGCGCATCTCGAGGGCCATGCGGACGGTGATCGAGTTCCCCGCGGGGGCGCCGTCGTACTGTGCCGAGGCGAGGTCGGGGACGTAGCGCGAGATCGGGTCGTCGAGGCCGAGCTTCCCTTCGCCCGCGAGTTCGAGCACGACCGTGCCCACGAAGCTCTTCGTGATGCTCCGGTAGGCAGAGCGCGTGTCCGCCGACCACTCGACGCCCTGCGCCGCGTCGCCGAGCGTCGCGAGGTAGTCGGTCCCGGCACCGCCGCTCGCACCGCCGGTCGAGACGGCGACGGCGAGGCCCGCCGCACCCTGGTCCGCGAGGAACTGCGACACAATGCGCTGCGCCTGCGCGGGGAGGTCCTGCCACGAGGGCACGGACGACGACGGCGGCGGCTGCGTCGGCGAGGGCTGCGACGGGGTCGCCGTCGGCGAGGGGGGCACGGTCGGCGACGGGGGCACGGTCGGCGACGGGGTCGGGGTGGCCGTCGCCGAAGGCGTGGCCGTCGCCGAAGGCGTGGCCCGAACGGGTGTCTCGGCCGACGGCGGCGTCGCCTCGCGGCGTCCGTTCGCGGACGCTCGGACGGCCCCGGCGCCGAGGGAGGTGAGGCCGATCGTCCCCAGGGTGACCACGAGCGCGGCGCCGATGGCGATCACGGTGAGGCGCCGCCGTCGTACGCGCACCGAGCGCCCAAGGAGCCGCTCGAACGGAAGCCGTCTCCGGCGCCGGCGTGCGCCGCCCCCATGCACCATCGTGTCCTCCTGCTTTCCCACGACCTTAGATGGCGACGCTGTGTCTCCGCTGTGCGGCACACTTGTATCGTGCCTGCCGACCATCCTCGCCAATCCGAGTTCTCTTTCCGTGTCAACACGCGCTTGCCCGGCGCGTCGAGTGCGAACGACGGCGGCGGCCCGGCCTTGGGCAGGACCGGCACCATCACGACTCCCCACGGACAGATCCAGACCCCGGCGTTCATCGCAGTGGGCACGAAGGCGACCGTCAAGGCCGTGCTCCCCGAGTCGGTGCGCGAGCTCGGCGCACAGGCCGTCCTCGCGAACGCGTACCACCTGTACCTCCAGCCGGGGCCCGAAATCCTCGACGAGGCCGGCGGGCTCGGGAAGTTCATGAACTGGCAGGGACCGACGTTCACCGATTCGGGCGGCTTCCAGGTCATGAGCCTCGGCTCGGGCTTCAAGAAGGTCATCGAGATGAGCGTGGTCGCGGGCTCCGAGCACATCGGACGGGACGACGCCGTCGCGCCCGGCAAGGAGCGCCTCGCCCACATCGACGAGGACGGCGTGTGGTTCACGAGCCACCTCAACGGCGACCGGCACCGCTTCTCCCCCGAGATCTCGATGAACGTCCAGCATCAGATCGGCGCGGACATCATGTTCGCGTTCGACGAGCTCACGACCCTCCAGAACTCGCGCGGCTACCAGGAAGAGTCCCTCGAGCGGACGCGCCGCTGGGCCGAGCGCTGCGTCGTCGAGCATTTCCGCCTCACCGACGAGCGCGGCGGCAAGCCGTACCAGGCCCTGTTCGGCGTCATCCAGGGCGCACAATACGAGGACCTGCGGCGCAAGGCGTGCCGCGACCTCGCGTCCATGCCGTTCGACGGCTTCGGGATCGGCGGCGCCCTCGAGAAGGAGAATCTCGGCACGATCGTGGGCTGGTGCTCCGAGGAACTCCCCGAGAACAAGCCGCGGCACCTGCTCGGAATCTCCGAGCCGGATGACATCTTCTCCGCGATCGAGGCCGGCGCCGACACGTTCGACTGCGTCTCACCGACCCGGGTCGCACGCAATTCGGCGTTCTACACGGCCGAAGGGCGGTTCAACCTCTCGGGCGCGAAGTACCGCCGCGACTGGGGCCCGCTCCAGGACGGGTGCGACTGCTACACGTGCCAGAACTACTCGCGCGCGTACATCCGGCACCTGTACAAGTCGAGGGAGCTCCTCTCCCACACGCTTATCTCGATCCACAACGAGCGCTTCGTCGTGCGGATGGTCGACGACGTCCGGCACTCGATCGAGGACGGCACCTTCTGGGAGTTCAAGGCCGAGACGCTTGGACGGTACTACGCCCGTGCCCGCTCGGCGGTCTGACCCTCGAACGCCGCCCCGAAGTCTTCGTCGAGAGGGGTCTTCTTCTTGTTGGGCAGGAAGAAGATGTAGACGACCAGGGAGATGACGATCGTGATCGTGACGTACGTGAACAGCCACTCCTTGAGGCCGTGGCTAGACAGCGCCTCGCCGATGAACGGCACCGTGCCGCCGAAGAGGGAGTTCGCGACGGCGTAGCCGAGGCCGGTGCCGAGGGCACGGACCGAGGACGGGAAGAGCTCCGCCTTCACGAGTGCGCTGATCGACGTGTAGTTCACGATGATGACGAGGCCCGCGAGCATGAGCAGGAACGCGATCGTTGGGTCCTTGACGCCCGCGAGGGTCGACATGATGGGCCATGTGAAGATGGCGCCGAGGACGCCGAACACGATGAGCTGCGGCTTGCGGCCGAACTTGTCGGAGAGGGCGCCGAAGACCGGCTGGAGCAGCATGAACACGAAGAGCGCCCAGAAGTTGATGACCGAGGTCTGCGTCTTCGGGATGTGCGAGACGTTGTTCATGAAGCTCAGGATGTACGTCGTGTACAGGTAGAACGCGCAGGTCCCGCCCATCGTCAGGAAGACGACGACGAGGAACGCCTTCCAGTGCTTGGTGAACAGCAGCTTGAGCGTGCCAGGCTCAGCAGCGCGAGCGTGCGCCTCGGCCGCGTGGACCTGCTCCTTCGAGATGGTCTCGTCCATCGAGCGGCGGAGCCACAGGACGACGAGCGACGCGACGGCGCCGATCGCGAAGGGGAGGCGCCAGCCCCACGATTTGAGGTCGCCTTCGCTCAGGACGCCTTGGAGGACGACGAGCGTGAGCAGCGCAAGGACCTGGCCGCCCACGAGGGTCACGTACTGGAAGCTCGAGAAGAAGCCGCGCCGCTTCGCGGTCGCGACCTCGCTCATGTACGTCGCGCTCGTCCCATACTCTCCGCCCACGGAGAAGCCCTGGAGGAGGCGGGACCCGTACATGAGAACGGTCGACCAGACGCCGATCTGGGCGATGCCCGGGAGGATCGCGACGAGGAGCGAGCCGAGGCCCATGAGGGTCACGCTGAGCGTGAGCGCCGCGCGGCGGCCGCGACGGTCCGCAAAACGCCCGAAGAACCAGCTCCCGACGGGACGCATGAGGAACGTCAGCGCGAACGTGAGATAGGCGTCGATCTGGGCCTGGACGGGGTCCTTGGAGTTGAAGAAGTACGTCGCGAAGTAAGACGAGAAGGCCGCGTAGACGTAGAGGTCGTACCACTCGATGAGGTTGCCGGCGGAGCCTTTGAGCGTGTTCGCGATCGCACGGCGCGTCTGTGCCGCAGTGCTCGTGAGTGTTGTCGTCATGGTGCGTACGGGACCTTTCCGCCGCGGCGCGCCGCTGCGCCCCGGCCGCGGGCCACGATACTTGCTGTGGCCCGCGGCACGGGGGTTTCGGTCATATTGGTCGCGTTCGAGTCGTGGCTGCTCAGACCTAGCTTTCAGGCCCGGCCAGCGTATGGTGAAAGAGTGGATGGGGATCCACGTTTGGGGAGGAGGTCCCCATGAGCCTGTTCAGGAAGCGCGCAAAGTCGGCCAAGAATGGGTCCGCCGAACGCGAGAAGCCCACGAGGCGCGAGATCCGCGCCTTCCGTGACGTCCTGCCCTACGAGATGGACGAGAAGATCGCCCGTCGGATCGCGATGCGGGCCTACGGCGACGACAACCACGACGGCGAGCCGGACATCCCTAGGACACTCTTCCCCGGCTGAGTCTGGGCCTGCTCACGAGGCGGCGGGCAGCGACTCGTCCCCTGACGCGCGATAGCTCGGCTCGCGGCGCTTGAGCCAGCCGATTGCGGTGCTCGTGACCGGCACGAGCGCGTACTCGACGAGCGTCTTGTAGAGGAAGCCGACGATGACGTAGTTCGCGAACGAGCCGATGTCCGTGATGCCGATGACCGGCGCCGCGATGCTGCAGAAGATGAGCGTGTCGACGAACTCGCCGAGGCCCGAGGACCCCATGAGCCGGGCCCACAGGCGCCGCTCGCCCGAGCGGGCCTTCATGCGCACCATGATCCACGAGTTGATGAGCTGCCCCGCAAGGAACGCGAGCAGCGACGCGAGGACGATCTGCGGGACCGGCCCGAGCGCGCCCTCGATCGACGCCTGCTTCGCGCGGCCGTAGTCGTCGTCGAAGCCCGGAAGGATGATGATGACCCAGTACGCAAGCGAGGCGAAGGCCGAGAACACGAAACTGCTCACGACCGCGCGGCGTGCCACGCGGAATCCGTAGAGCTCGCTGATGACGTCGCCGATCACATAGGCCAGCGGGAACAGGAAGAAGCCGCCATCCGTCACGATCGGCCCGAACATCACGCCCTTCGACGCGCCGATATTGCTCAGGATCACGATGACTGACATCGCCGCGAGGAGGATGCCGAAGTACGGCGAACCGATCGAGGCAAAGCGGGGCTTGGGGCGCACGCCCTCGGAGGGGAAGGTGGTCTGTTGTTCTGTCACGGCAGGCATTCTCGCATCACGCAGCATCTCGATGTCGGCGCATTCGCGCGCGTGACGCACATCTGGCGCCGCAGTATGCGGCACTGCCATTGCGGCTCCGGTCAACGAATGGGCTTCGGCACCACGGCTCGGCGCACCGGCCGAGTCGATGCATCTGCCCATCCGCAACGAGGCGCATGGCCGCGGGAACAAGCCGTGCCGCCAATCGCGAGCTGAAATCGCTCTGCGAGGTCTGCACCATCAGGTCGCCACGATCAGTCAGCGCCGGCGTGAGAAGGTATCCGCGTGCCGCAGAGGTCAGGCGCCTGGCGGCCATCTTCTCCGATGGAGCGCCCGAGGCGAAGAGAGCGTCTCGGAGGGTTTCACGCAGCCGCCTCACCGCAGCGACATCCGAGATTCCCGGCGACGGACACCATCCGGGGTCGTCAAGGCTGAGCGCGTCGAGCGGTTCCTTGCCACGAAGGGCGAAGATCTCCTCGACGCTCAGTTCTCGTGGAACGGCCAAACCGGCTCGCTCGGACAGTGCGCGCAGCTGATTGACGTGATTGAGCCCGTCGAAGGCAATTCCACCGATCTCGAGGAACGATGGCGACGTCGCGAGGAGCTCCATGAGCGCGGATACAGCAGGGTCGGGAACAGAGTTTCGGCGGGCCATGGTGTGAGCCTTCCAGAGCCCACCGACATTCCTGCCTCCGGCCCGCGGCCGCCGGCCCGCGGCCGCCGGCCCGCGGCCGCCGGTCCCGAGGAGTGCTGCCCGAAAGTGTTACGGGCAAAAGCGCGTTTTGACCGTAACGTTTCCAACAGAATCGCCCTCCTCCCCCTAATAGACGGGCGAAACCAGCCTGCGTCTCAGCCTCCCGCGTGGGCCTCGAGGAACGCGTAGACCTCGGTCTCGTCGACGCCGGGGAAGGCGCCGGGCGGCATCGCGGCGAGAAGGTGGGAGTGGGCGCGGGCGGAAGGCCACGCGCTGCCTGCCCAGTGCTCGCTCAGCCCGGTCGGCGGGCGGCGGCAGCACGCGGGATCGGGGCAGCGGGAGGTCGCGCGCGCCGTCGTCTCCCGCCCTCTGAACCACTTGACGTGCTGGTAGGGAACTCCAATGCTCAGCGAGAATTCGCCGTTCGCGCTCCGCTCGGTCCGGGCAGTGCACCAGAATGTGCCGTTGACCGTGTCGGTGTACTGGCTGTAGGAACTGAACTTGTCGGGGACGTCGAAGACGGCCCGGCTCGTCCAGGCCTTGCACGCGGGCTGGCCCTCGATCGCGCCGGTGTGGTCCATGGGGAAGTTGACGCCGTCGTTCTCGTAGGCCTTGTAGATGATGCCGCTCTGGTGGGTCTTCTGGAAGTGCGTCGTGATGCCGAGGTGCCGGGTCGCGAGATTGGTGAAGCGGTGCGCGGCCGTCTCGTAGCTCACGGCGAACGCGTCCCGGAGGTCCTCGACCGAGATCTCCTTGCGGGCTTTGGCCTGTTGGAGGAACTCGACGGTCGTGTGCTCGGGCAGGAGCAGTGCTGCCGCGAAGTAGTTCGTCGCGACGCGCTGGGCGAGGAAGTCGCCGTAGCTGCGGGGCGTCTCGTGGCCGAGAACGTAGTGCCCGAGGGCCTGGAGCAGCACCGAACGGGGGTCGTGGTCCGAGCGCTGGTTGTGCGTGAGATAAATCCGGTGATTCTTCAGATCGGTCACGGACCGCGTCGAATGGGGCAGGTCACCGACGTGATGCAGGGTGAAGCCGAGGTGCGTCGCGATGTCGGAGATGAGGTGCTGGCTCAGCGGACCGCCCGGGTAGCCGACGGCCTTGAGCACCTTCTGCGCCTCGGCCTCGTACTCGGGGAAGTAGTTGCCGCGCTCGCGCATCATGCGGCGCAGCTCGCCGTTGGCGCGGCGGGCCTCCTCGGGCGTCGCGACCTGCTCGTTGAGCTTGCGCTCAAGTTCGCGCAGGAGGCCCAGCTGGGACTCGAGCACATCGAGCGGCGTCCGCGAGCTGATGCGGATCTTGGGCAGATTGAGGGACTCGTAGAGCCGGCTGCGCTGGTAGCGCTCAAGCTCGATTTCGAGCGCCGCTCGGCGGCTCGGCGGCTCGGCCCCGAGCAGGGCGTCGACGCCGACGCCGAGGGCGCTCGCAAGCTGTTGCAGCAGGCCGAGCTTCGGTTCGCGCTTGCCGTTCTCGATGAGGCTCAGCTGGCTCGCCGCGGCGCCGACGGCGGTGCCGAGCTCGTCGAGCGTGAGCCCCGCGGACTTGCGCAAGTGGCGCACGCGGCGGCCAAGGCTGATGACGTCAACCTCCGCGCCCTTCCGCGGGGCGGCGGACGGCTCGGGACGGACCCACGAGGATGCAGCAGACATTTCTTGAGGATACGTGAAGATCTGCGTTTCTTTCCAGCACTTTTATCTGGTCGAGGGGTTGCAGACCCGGAAAAGTTGATGTCACGAAGAATTCCCTCCGTGATCAGTCGAAGGAGACCACGATGACCGAGCAGCCCCAAACCCCCCAGCAGCAGGCCGAAGCCCTCAAGCTCGAGTGGTCCGCAAACCCCCGCTGGGACGGCATCACGCGCGACTACACGGCCGAGGACGTCGTCACGCTGCGCGGCCGCGTCACCGAGGAGCAGACGCTCGCCCGCCGCGGCGCGGAGAAGCTGTGGAAGGCCGTGACGGAGGGCCGCGAGAACGGCACGGGCTACATCAACGCCCTCGGCGCACTCACCGGCAACCAGGCCGTGCAGCAGGTCAAGGCCGGCCTCAAGGCCATCTACCTCTCGGGCTGGCAGGTCGCCGCGGACGCGAACCTCTCGGGCCACACCTACCCCGACCAGTCCCTCTACCCCGCCAACTCGGTGCCCGCCGTCGTGCGTCGCATCAACAACGCGCTGCTGCGCGCGGACCAGATCGAGTTCTCGGAGGGGAAGCAGAGCGTCGAGGACTGGCTGGTTCCGATCGTCGCGGACGCCGAGGCAGGCTTCGGCGGCCCGCTCAACGCGTACGAGCTCATGAAGTCCATGATCCAGGCCGGCGCCGCTGGCGTTCACTGGGAGGACCAGCTCGCGTCCGAGAAGAAGTGCGGCCACCTGGGCGGCAAGGTGCTCATCCCGACCCAGCAGCACGTCCGCACCCTCAATGCGGCTCGGCTCGCCGCCGACGTCGCCGGCGTGCCGAGCGTAATCATCGCCCGCACGGACGCGGAGGCGGCCACGCTCATCACCTCGGACGTCGACGAGCGCGACCAGGAGTTCATCCTCCGCGAAGAGGGACAGCCGGTGCGCACGCCGGAGGGCTTCTACAAGGTGCGCAACGGCGTCGAGCCCTGCATCGCCCGCGCGAAGGCCTACGCGCCATACTCGGACCTCATCTGGATGGAGACCGGCACGCCGGACCTCGCGCTCGCGCGCAGGTTCGCCGAGGCGGTCAAAGCCGAGTTCCCGGACCAGATGCTCGCGTACAACTGCTCGCCCTCGTTCAACTGGAAGAAGCACCTCGACGACGCCACCATCGCCAAGTTCCAGCGCGAGCTCGGCGCGATGGGCTTCAAGTTCCAGTTCATCACCCTCGCGGGCTTCCACGCCCTCAACTACTCGATGTTCGACCTCGCGCACGGCTACGCCCGCAACGGCATGAGCGCCTACGTCGAGCTCCAGGAGCGCGAATTCGCCTCCGAAGACCGCGGCTACACCGCAACCAAGCACCAGCGCGAAGTGGGCACCGGCTACTTCGACCTGGTCTCCACGGCGCTGAACCCGAACGCCAGCACCCTCGCCCTCGTGGGATCCACCGAAGAGGGCCAGTTCCACTGACAGAACGGACTACGGCGGGTGGGGCTCGCGCGCGAGTTCTCACCCGCCGTCGTACTTCACGCATTCCAGGAGACCTCTCATGAACACCTTCACCAGCTCTGACGGATTTACCATCAACGGCATCACCCTCACCGCGCAGCCGCTGGCCCGCCAGCACGAGGTCCTGACCTCAGGCGCCCTCGAGTTCGTGGCCAAGCTCCACCGCGCCACCGCCGAACGCCGTCAGGAGCTGCTCGAGGCCCGCCACGAGCGCCGCGCCGCGATCCGCAAGGGCCAGGACCCGCGGTTCCTGCCCGAGACGGCGTGGATCCGCAACGACTCGAGCTGGCGCGTCGCTCCCCCGGCGCCCGGCCTCGAGGACCGCCGCGTGGAGATCACGGGGCCCGTCGAGCGGAAGATGACCATCAACGCCCTCAACTCGGGCGCGAAGGTCTGGCTCGCCGACTTCGAGGATTCGCTTACGCCGTCGTGGCGCAACGCCATCCAGGGCCAGATCAACCTCATTGACGCGCTCACAGACCGGATCGACTTCGTCTCGCCCGAAGGCAAGGAGTACCGGCTCCGCCCCGCCGAGGAGCGGCCGACCGTCGTCGTCCGTCCCCGCGCGTGGCACCTGCCGGAGAAGAACATGCTCATCGACGGCAAGCCGATCGCGGGCGGAGTCGTGGACTTCGGCCTGTTCTTCTACCACAACGCGGCGCGCCTCATCGCGGCCGGCAAAGGCCCTTACTTCTACCTGCCGAAGATCGAGAACCACCTCGAGGCGCGACTGTGGAACGACGTGTTCGTGCTCGCCCAGGACCTCCTCGGCATCCCGCAGGGGACCATCCGGGCGACCGTGCTCATCGAGACCATCACGGCAGCGTTCGAGATGGAGGAGATCCTGTACGAGCTGCGCGAGCACGCGTCCGGCCTCAACGCCGGACGGTGGGACTACATCTTCTCCGTCATCAAGAACTTCCGGACCCGGGGCCCGCGCTTCGTGCTCCCGGACCGCGGCCAGGTGACGATGACGCAGCCGTTCATGCGGGCGTACACCGAGCAGCTCGTGCGGGCGTGCCACCGCCGCGGCGCGATGGCGATCGGCGGCATGGCCGCGTTCGTGCCGAACCGGAAGGATGCGGAGGCCAACGCGATCGCGTTCGAGAAGGTCCGGGCGGACAAGACGCGCGAGGCCAACGACGGCTTCGACGGCTCGTGGGTCGCGCACCCTGACCTCGTGCCCGTGGCGCGCGAAGTGTTCGACTCGGTGCTCGGCGATCGGCCGAACCAGCTCGACCGGCTCCGCGACGACGTGGTGCCGGACGACCGCGCCCTCATCGACGTCGGCTCCTGCGCCGGGACCATCACGGAGACCGGCATCCGGAACAACATCGAGGTCGGCGTCCGCTACATCGAGGCGTGGCTCCGGGGCAGCGGCGCCGTCGCGATCCACAACCTCATGGAAGATGCCGCGACGGCGGAGATCTCCCGCTCGCAGATCTGGCAGTGGATCTACTCGCACGCGATCACGGACCACGGCGAGGTGATCACCCGCGAATGGGTCAAGGAGCTGTTCGAGGAGGAGTTCGCGAAGCTCGAGCGCTTCGACGGCGACCGATTCCGCGACGCCCACGAGATCTTCGAGGAGGTCGCCCTCGCGCCAGAGTTCCCGACGTTCCTGACCCTCCCGGCCTACGCGCGGTACCTGTGCGAGGACGCAGGCAAGGAGGACGAGTACGAGGCGGGGCTGCCCGAGCCCGAGCGGGCGATGTCGGCGGCCTGAGCCGCGCTCGTCTCTCCCGCCCACCCACCCGGAACTTCCCGCGGGTGACGGCCAACACTTCCCGACGCCGGCACGCGGAATCGCAACACGCGCCCCGAAGGCCGGGGGCAGGCGATCGGGAACAGAGTTGAGGGGTCGGGCCGCGTAGTGGTGCTGCGCGGTCCGGCCCCTCGGCGTGCTTGCACCCTCAGCGAGCCGCTTGCCTCAGGACGGCGGCGTAGGGTTCCCAGCGATGTTCCTATAGAGGTCGGAGTTGAAGGTGGTGTGGCCATGGTCGTCGGTGACGTAAATCTCGAATGAGAAGACCGTATCGTCGTGGTCCAGCGCGAACTCGATCGTGGGGTTCTTTACAGAGATGATCCCTTGCGAGACGATCCGGCCGTACTTCTGTTCCGGAACGCTGAGGTCGGCGCCGCGCTGCGCGGGGTCGCGAATGAAGTAGTGGACCGTAAAGGGCGCGGACGGCAGTGACCGGAGGGTAGGGAAGAAGGTGAAATCCCTCGTGTCAGGTGCGGTCTGCCGCGCACGCCACTCGTATCCGGTCATGGCAGGATTGAGCTTGTCGTCCAAGTCGCGGATGCCGGTACGGTTCGTCTGGGCGTCGAAGCTGTGGTGCCCGCCAAGGACTCTTGAGGCGGGGCCAAGCCCGAAGCCGAGCACCAAGCCGAGCCCGATCGAGATCAGTGGGATAAGGACGGCTGCAAGGCGCGCGCGGCGCTGAAGGCCGAAACGCGCGAAGTTCCGGTGCATAGCTAGCGCGTACGGCACATTGCCTGCGAGCACAGTTCTCGAGTACGGGCTGCTGGCCGTGCGCGCCCACGCCTCGATGTACGCAGCGCGCGGCGGCAGCGGCGCTTCCGTGCCCCCGGCGGGGTTCCAGTAGGCCAAGAACGTCAGCGGCAAGTCTCGGAGCTGTCCGTCCCACTCCCTGACGGTGAAGGTCGGCACCATCCTGCACTGGACTCCCCCGCGCGCGGCGTACTCGTGAAGATAGGCGTGGAAGTCTTCAAGTTGCGTGCGGTCCACGCCGTCTTGAGCGCGGAACGCCTTCGTAACGATCGCAGCCTCTCGGGTGAGCGTCACCCACTCGCCAGCGCGCCAGAGGAGGAGTGCGCCGACGATCGCTGCCGTGATCGCCCCCACGAAGATGAGCGCCTCGGCCCAGGCCGCGATGATCGTGCTGTCGCGCTCGTTGACGAGGATCGAGCCAGCAATGGCTGCGACAGCGACCACCAGAAGGCCCACGCCGAGGGACACTCCCGCCCAGCGCGGCATCCGCAGCCCGCGAATCTGGATGGGCAAGTCATACTCCCGGAACTGATCCCCGGAGCCCCAATCCAGCGGTCTTCCCATGATGCCCCCATTCGAATGTTCGATTTCCACGCCGGTGCACATACGCTCGCATGCCGCATCGGCCGCCCGCCATACTTGCCGGTACTCGAATTCTGATGAGGCCTACGCGGAGGACATCTGGCGATGAGGCATCTAGTCCCCCACGAGCATCCGCCCCACGATGAGGCGCATGATCTCATTCGTGCCCTCGAGGATCTGGTGCACTCGAAGGTCGCGCGCGATCTTCTCGATGCCGTACTCATGCAGATAGCCGTACCCACCATGGAGCTGGATCGCCTGGTTGGCGACCTCGAATCCGGCGTCGGTGGCCACGCGCTTCGCCATCGCGCAGAGGCGTACGGCATCGGGGGCGTTCCGGTCGAGCGCGTCGGCCGCGCGCATGAGGAGGCTGCGGGCGGCCTCGAGCTTCATGTCCATGTCGGCGAGCTCGAACACGAGCGCTTCCTTGTCCGCGAGTCGCCCGCCGAATGCCGTCCGTTCCTTGAGGTACGCGACCGTCTTGTCGAGCGCGGCCTGACCGCCGCCGAGGGAGCACGCACCGATATTGATGCGCCCGCCGTTGAGCCCCTTCATCGCGATGCCGAACCCCATGCCCTCGTCCCCGAGGCGGTTCGAGACGGGAACGCGGACGTTCCTGAAGACGACCTGGCCTGTCGGCTGCGCGTTCCAGCCCATCTTCTTCTCGTTGCTCCCGAAGGAGAGGCCGGGCGCGTCCCCGGGCACGAGGAAGGCCGTAATGCCGCGGCTTCCGCCCTCGGCCGTGCGCGCCATGACGACATACAGCGAGGAATAACCCGCCCCCGAGATGAACTGCTTGACCCCGTTGAGGACGTAATGGTCGCCGTCGAGCGTCGCCCGCGAGGTGAGCGCTGCCGCGTCCGATCCCGCGCCCGGCTCGGTGAGGCAATAGCTTCCGAGGGCCTCCAGCGACGCGAGCCGCGGAACCCATTCGGCCCGCTGTGACTCGGTGCCGAACGAATCGACCATCCACACGATCATGTTGTGGATCGAGATGTACGCGGCGATCGTCGGATCTGCCTTGGCGAGTTCCTCGAAGATGAGCGCCGCGTCGGCCCGCAGGAGCCCGGCGCCCCCGTAGTCCTCCGAGACGTACACGCCGCCCAGTCCCAGCTCGCCCGCCTCCCGCAGTGCGTCCACGGGGAAACGCTTCTCCGCGTCCCATTCGAGGGCATGGGGGGCCAGCCGTTCCGTGGCAAAATCGCGTACCGTGTCAACGAGGGCCCGCTGGTCTTCCGTGAGTTCGAACGTCACGTTGACAGTCTGTCCCGGGACGGCCTGCAGGAACAGAGGGGAATACCGCCGTGCCGCGATCACTTGAAGCTACTGTGCCTATTGAACATTCAATGAACGTGGACATCTGGTCCGATATCGCCTGCCCCTGGTGCTACATCGGCAAGCGCCGCTTCGAAACGGCCCTCGCGGAGTTCCCGCACAAGGACCAGATCACGGTCACGTGGCACAGTTTCCAGCTCGACCCGAGCATCCCCGAGCATTACGACGGCACCGAGCTCGACTACCTCAGCAAGCGCAAGGGCATGCAGCCTGCGCACGTCTCGCAGATGTTCGAGCACGTCGCCGAGGTGGCGGCCGGAGAAGGCCTCGCGTACGACTTCGGCAGCGTCGTCGTCGCCAATTCCTTCGCAGGCCACGAGCTCATTCACCTCGCCAAGGCCCGCGATTCGGGGAACGCTGGGACCGGCGTCGGCGGCAAGAACACGGCCGACGCCGTCAAGGAGGCGCTGCTCTCAGCCCACTTCGAGAAGGGGCAGGACATCGGGAGCCGGGAGGTGCTCGTGGCTATTGGGACGGCGGCCGGGCTCACCGAAACGGAGATCACCGACGCGCTCGACGCCGGGACGTACCGCGATGCGGTGCGCGCTGACATCCGCCAAGCCCAGATGCTCGGCATCCAGGGTGTGCCGTTTTTCGTGATCGACAGTAAGTACGGAGTTTCGGGCGCTCAGCCGGCCGAACTGTTCGCCCGCGCGCTCGACACGGCGTGGCGCGAGTCGAATCCTCTCGTCATGGTCAACTCCCCCGCGAATCCGACAGACGCCTCCGACGAACTCAACGGCGAGGCGTGCGGTCCGGACGGGTGCTGAGGTCAAGGACCGCGTGGACATTAGCAAAATGACCGTTCTGTAATAACGGTCCAATAACAACGGATGCCGCCTGCTTGCCCTCAAGGACAAGCAGGCGGCATCCGGAACAAATCTCCTCAACGGGAGGGGAAATGCATTACGCGTTGCGCTTCTGCCTCCGGACAAACATCAGCGTGCCGACGATCGCTGCACCGAGAAGGAGTGCCCCGGCACCGATCCACACGAGCAGAATCGGCATAGTCGCGCCCGTGTTGGCGAGGCTTGCAGACCCCTGGCCGTTCTGGTTCTGATTGCCCTGGGCGTTCTGAGGAACAACCGTCAGAGACGCCGTGCCGACGTTCCCCGAGGTCTGGCCGGTGGCGGTCAGCGTGTAGGTACCGGACGCATTCGAGGGCAGCGCTACGTTCACGGAAGCGGAACCGTCTGCCGCGGCCGGCTTGCTGAAGGTCGTCAGGATCGCGGCCTTGACGGCGGAAAGCGTTGCAGTCGTGTTGCCGCTCACCGAGTATGTGACGGTTTCACCCGAAGTGAAGGAACCTGCCGAAAAGCCAACGGCGGTGGTGCCGCCCGGAGTCGGGGTTCCCGACACCGAGACATTGCCGCTTGGCACATAACCAGCAGCTGTGGCGACCGTCGGGACGGCAACAAGAGTCAGAAGTGCGAGGGAGAGGGCGGCGAGGAGTTTTTTCATGAGCTATATCCCCAGTTCTATAGCGAGAGATGGATGTCGGATCGAGGCCGAGGTTCGACATGTACAACCAGACTGGAGCCTAGCCTAACTTGTCGTCACAGGAAAGTGGTAAAGGAGAAGTTGTTATTGTGTTAACTGTAGGTGTCACGACGAGTGGAGGATCCACCTTGGCACCCGCGGGTCCAAGAAACTGGAACCGGAGCACCGATGACTGGCCGGGAGCCAAAATGAGATCGGTCTGCGCCACTGCATATCCAGCATCCATGTCGGTGTGCAGATCGATATGCGCGCCGTCTCGCTGGGCCCCCAAATAGACGGATCCCGGGAGCGCATACGCATTGACCTGCGTTTTCATGTCACCGGGGGGGACTCCGTACAAGCCGCCTCCGGTGACGTACTCAGGCAGCGAGTGTGCCGCATCCGCCGGGGCTTCGTTCTTGAACGTGACCTCTATCTCCCAGTTGGGCCGCCCGTCCGCTCGACACGCGACACCGCCGACCCTGTATGACACGCGAAGGTAGTAGTCCATTTTGGCGCCGGTGGCGTCGTTGAGGTACACGCGCAGGCCCCCATTCGGCGTTCCCCGGGCGGAGATATCTCCCGAAATCCCGGCGGCCTCAAAGACCTCTTGTTCGGCGAGGCGGGAGCTCCACGCCAGAACACGCCGCTCTGCAGAGGCGGCACCTAGCTGGGCGGCCATCGCCTTGGGGTCGAACCCCCCGCTCACGACCTTGGCGAAGACCGCTGCCGCAACTGACGCAAAAAATCCGTCCTTATCGGCAACAGAGTCAAAGTGAGCATAGGCGTCACTGAGAAGCGCTCGAATGGCGTTCTCACTGTCCAGCCATCCCCCCGTAGGCAGCATCACCGGCCCCGTGGCCTTGAGCACGAAACTGAGCGCGACGGGATCGAGGGAGAACACGCCATCCACGGTGGTGCCATATTTCTGCCGCCACATCTCAGCCGCCACGCGCGCCGAGACGTCGAACTGCGGTGTGAGGTTCACGTCTTGGAAGTACCGCCCGGTAATCGACCCGTATAGGCCCTCCGTCTGCGGCGCCAGCGGGAGAACGGACTTTGCAAAGGCGGGAAACCCTTTGGCCTCCGTTTGCTGGGCCAGGGAGATATGGCCATGATCGACGTGGATCAGGGCCACGGATCCCGGAATCCCTCCTGTGCTGCGCAGCTCTGCGTTGTTGAGGAAGAGGATGAGGTAGTTTCGTGCACCATCATTGCCGAGCATCGGGGGCAATAGCTGAAGCGCCCGGTTCGCACCCTCCACTTGATTGCTGACCTTGGACAGCTCGGCTGTCAACCGTTCGACTCCGTCGCTAAGCGGAGCGATAACCCCAAGGCCTGATCGAATCTGCGCCACGTCGTCGTGCGCTTTGCGCAACACCGAATCAACACGATCGACGACCGTCTGCGTAGTCGCAAGCTCCTTCAGATCCACGCCTCCATTGACGGGCTTCAGCTTGGATAGATCGAAGTCGGCCGCGGCCGAGCTTGCGGGCTCGACGGCGCCATGAGCTACGTCGGAGAGAACCTCGGCCAGGCGAGTGGGGATCGAAAAGTTGCCGCCCACCCAAGGAATCAAGCCGGCGGCGCGCCAAACGGGATCACTCGTATATGCCTTGGCCGCATCAACGCGAGCGACAAGCTGGGCCGCCGCTGCTCGAGACTCGGCTGGTCGGCCGGAGACGATGTCCTGCTGCACCTCACGGGCCAGCCTTTCGGCATCCGCCATCTCGTGCTGAGCCAGATAGGCACGAACACCAAGCCAGATCCCGCAACCAAGCACGGCGAGGACCGCAACTGCGAAGACAGGCAGTCTCCACCGCCGGGGCAATCGAAAGCGACGGGCCATGATTCATATCCCTCCGAGGCCCCAGTAGACCTCTGTGATCTGCCTCACGACATTCGACCAGCCCCACCTACTCGCGAACCCGGATTGAAGCCGACCGCGCAGCTCTTCGAGGTAACCGGAATCACCAAGCAGTCGAATGAGGGCGCGGGAGAGGTCGGCGGCACTGGTTCCATCCGCCACTAGTGAGGGGGAAAGTTCTGCCACCAGTTCCGGATTGGCGCCGACAGGAGTCACCAGAGCCGGCGTACCAACGGAGAGCGACTCGGCGGTGGAGAGCCCGAAGCCTTCAAGATACAAGGTGGGCGTGACTGTCAGCGTCGCGTCCTTGTACTCCAACACGAGTTGATCGTCGGGGATCCTGCCCAGTAGCTGCACAACTTTTTCGAGGTCGAACTTCTCGACGAGCGCCCGCACTTGCGCCTCACGCGGGCCAGAGCCGGCCAACCGAAGCGTCACACCGGGAATGACATCGCGAACGGCCGCCATGGCCTCAACAAGCTGCTCCACACCTGTCCGCTCGACAAACCTGCGCGCGGCGAACAAGCGAGGACCGGACGGGGTGGAGACCGCACTCGCCGAGACCCCGGTCAGGCCCAACGCAAAGCGCACCTCGTCCAGGCCGCCTGGAATGATTTTGATCTTCTTTGCTGGAACGCCGAGTTCTCGCGCTTCTCCCGCGATGAAGTCGCTTAGAGTGAGAATCATTCTCGCTCGATTGAGAACTAGCCGTTCAGTGAGTTTCATGCCAAAGACAGCCACGCGCTCCGCGATTCCGGGGAGAGCATAGGAACCCTGACGCTCGCCGACCATCTCGCGATAGACGGGCGCATGAAACGTGTAAATGAACGGAATGCGAAGCACCGCAAGCGCAAGAGCAGGCACTGGGAAATGCGCATGGACAATGGTCTGCCCCTCAGTCAGATCAGCCCGCTTGACCTCTTCGCGCATTATCTTTCGGACCCCGGCGAAGATCACGAAAGGGTACATTAGGGCAAATAACACCGACGACTTCGACGGGCTCGAGTGCCTTCTAAGGACCACGCCGTCTTCGCCCAATTCCTTCGGCGGCACCAATGCCGTGAGGCTCTTGCTGGCTATGACGACTTCGTGCCCCACGGACACCTGCGCGGCGGCCAGCTCCCGAACGTAGCGCTCGAGCCCGCCCAGCTTGTCCGGCGAGATGACGTTGGTTACGTGAACAATCTTCATCGCGTGCCATATCCCGTCACCGTAGCAAATTCACTTTCGAGAGCTGAACCGGTCGATTTCACGCGCTCGTCGACGACACCACGCGGGACCGCCCCCAGCGCGGCCCCTCCTTCTTGGCGCACGAAAGCTGTCGAATACGTCACCGCGATCAGCGACCAGAGGATCGGCGAAGCGAAGTCCGGGAGGGAGACGAACGCCGATGACAAGAAGCCGATGAGAGCCAGAGCCGCAGGCGCATTAGCCCTCGACGACAGGCCTCGGAAGATTGACGTCAGAGCAACCACGAGGAAGAGAGCCGTTCCGATGAGTCCTATCTGGCTCAGCAACATCAATAAGAGCGAAGAACCTCGGTTACTGCCGTCACCAGCCCCGAGCAGGAACGTCCTGAACAACACAGCGATCGAATTCTGGTCGACGAGCGAGCGGTTAGTCAGCGAGGTCGAGCCAAGCTTGCTGTCGACAATGGCTTTGATCACGTCGATGATGCTCGGTAGCAGCACCGTCAGCATCACCACCGCAACGAGGCCGCCTAGGAAGACGGGAAGTCGGACGCGCGTAGAACCTCCAAACCGGCGTCCGCGGAGCGATATAGCCAACATGGCCAGCACTGCCGCGCCCAATCCGATAGCTGCCGTGCCTGAAGCTGAAGCATAGAGAAGTGCCACTGCCATGAAAGTCAGCACTGCATAGCCGACGAATCCGCGCACCGTTTTGGTGCGAGCCAGGGTAGCTCCGAAATAGATGGTGGCTATGACGGCGAATGCCCCGAGGTGTGAAGGCTCGCTGAATTGACCACGAAACCGACCGGTCTCAATCGTGTAGAAACCCCGAGGGGAATTGTCAAAAAGCGCATGAGGCCAGACGTCTCCCATAAAGGAAGAGCACGCCACAATAGCACCGATCGCAAGGCCGATGGCGATGTGACGGCCTTCAAAGGTGCCGTCACGCTGACTTCGCCAAACAAACATGACATTCAGAAGCAGATACGCAATTTGCGCAAAATTCGATAGCGTGAAGGTCAGCGGAGTCAAAGATCGAACTTGCTCATCGATTCCATTCGTGGCTGAGATGACGCCGAGGCCCGCGAATAACGCTGGCGAGATTGCCGTCACGAAGGTGCAATATACGAGCAGAATAACCAGTACTACCCTGCCGCGAAATCCACTGGATTGGGCACCCGGACCTCGTCGCCAGGCGGTGAACGAGCAAATCGAATAGAGGATCAGGCCGAAATAGAACGGCGAGATCGTCGCTTCTCCGAGCACGATCACCGCGGAGTCGTTGAACGCAATGGACGACGCCAACACGAGGAGCACCCATCGACGACCGCCGAACAAGGCGAGTCCGTACGCGCTTAGGAAGACTATTCCGAGAGTGGTCAACGCATAGCCCTTCCGTCCCTCACAGTCGTGCACCCGTTGCGATCACGAAAGATTCGTCGGCTGGCGCGAAAGGATCGTACAGTCGGCGGAGTGCCGCCTCCTGCTCGACGGGACTCATGATCTTCAGCAGCTCAGCATTGCGTGCCGCGAGGTCGCTGTCACTGCCCGGGCCCGCGAAGAACTCAACGATCGCTTGGGCGTGTTCGAAGAGGCTCTCGAATTGCGCCACGGGGAGGCCGTCGAACGCGGGAATGGCTCGCGCCGCTACCGGCAAGCCACAGGCGGCCGCATCGAGAACGCTGAGAGGGAAGCCCTCGTATCTGCCGGTATGGGCGTAGATGCCGGCAGCTTCGAGTTCCTCAACAAGGTCATTATCGTTGAGCCACCCCGTGACCGTGACGCCAGCTCGCTCAAGATCACGCCTTCGCACGACATCGCCATCACCGATCCAACGGAATTCAATAGTGCCATCCTGTGAGGCGACGCACTGCTTTAGAGCCGCGAAGTATTCGGGGTCCTTTTGGTAGCCGAGGCGACCAACCATGACCACGCGACGCGATCGACTCACCGCGCGACCCGGGCGGGGGGATACCGTCGGCACGTTCGGCACGAAGACCCGTCGCACGCCGCCATTGAGGCGACCAGCAATATCGAACTCGTGGGGCGACAAAACCGCGACGGATGACCGCCTTTGCGCAAGCATCCACTCGGCGGCCGTGAAAGCGATTCGACGTAACCAGCCACCGAGTTCAAGAGCGTAACCGTGTGGCTGATACACGATTCGACCGGGGAGACTCATGGCTCGGACATAGAATCCAGCCCAGCTCGAATGTGCGTGAATGACATCGGGACGGAGTTCTGAAACCGTTCGCCGGATGGCGAGGATGCGCTTGATATGCCCTTCCGGCAGGATTGCTGTACCCGCGAAACCCCTGCCCGATGGCGTCTGAACGTCGGGCCGGACGCTCAAGAGGAAGTGCTCGCAGCTGGGCATCGAGCCAGGAATGCAATCGATAGCTCGCGCGACCCCACCGCCGACGCATTCTGTGACGTGCAAAATTTTCACAGAACCCCCATCACCAGCTGCTCCAAATCGTCAGGTTGTTTTCGCCTGATCACTCTATCCTCCTGATGACTCGAGCCGGAGCCCCAACGGCCACAGAGTTTGCCGGGATATCGTGGGTGACCACTGAATTAGCCCCGATTACACTGTTGGCCCCGATGCGCACATTGGCTAGGACAACGACGTTTGCCCCAAGAAACACTCTCCTTTCCAAGTGCACGAAAGATGGTTCGCTGGAGAGTGTTCGTGCCCGGTTTCCGTCTCCGGGTGAACCTATAGGATGCGTGGCATCGACAATCAAACAGCGCGGCGCTATCGCCACGTCGTCCTCGATGATTACTGAATCACCCGCGACAATGTGTACGTCCTGCTCCATCGTGACTCGATCTCCAACCGTGAGACGGCCCGGTTCCTCGCCAGGCCGAATGACGACCTCGAGGCGGGCTCCATCACGAATGAAGCAGTTGCTTCCGATGGACATGTATTGAGGGTTCACGATCATCATCGGCCTCCGTATCCACGTTCGATTTCCGAATGACGCGAATCGGCGGGACGCGGCCGCGACGGACCAAATCTTCCAGAAAACATCGGAACTGCTCATGGTTCCCCCTTTGTTGTTCGTACCTGGACCTTAGTGATGGAGAGTCGCGGAGGCTCTGGCCTCAAGTCGAGGCGCCATCCTTCTCGCACTGCGTTGATCCGTCGTCGGGTCACGGAGAGACTCTCGCGACGGAAAACAAGTCGGCCGACTACCCACATAGCCATATAGACGCTTCCGACGAACAGTTGGAGGGGCGAGCAGTGACGGCGGGCGACAACAACCCAGTTTCGGGTGATCCAATGTGAGGCAAAAGCGCCGGTGAATTCACCGGTGAGACTGCTTGCCTTATGAGTGAGAACAGCACTAGAGGTTACCGTGTAGTGGTAGCCGGCGCGCTTCGCACGGATGCAAAAATCAACGTCGTCGCCATAGACAAAGTAGATCGGATCCATGAGGCCAACCGTCTCGAAGACGACCGGCCGAACGAGGAGGGCGCAAGTCGAAGCGTAATCGACCGCCACGACTTCGGGGTGACTGGCCGGAAGGAGAGGGTCTCCCATGCCGAGGTGTGTGGTCTTCATCGCCTTGAACGGCTGAATTACTCCGTCCGAATACCAGTTCGAGCCAGGAGGTTCCGTAGCTTCGATCAGCGGGGAGACGATGTCGAGCCCGCGGTGATTCGCCACGCGCACGAGGTCGGCAATGAACGTTGGAGAAAACATCGTGTCGTTGTTCAGAAGAAGCACCCAGTCGCACCCGTCGGCGAGCGCTGCCTCGATGCCCTGGTTGTTGCCCACGGCAACACCGAAGTTGGCATCGTTCGCAATGACGGTCGCAGGATGGTGACAAGACTCCTCGGTGAGGCGGTCAACGGTCGAGTCCTGCGAATCGTTGTCCACGGAGTAAAGGCGCACGTTGACGCCCTCCTGCGCCCACAGGCTTGCGAGAAAGTCGTCGAGCACGGACGAACTGTTGAAGGTCACGGTGACCACGCCAACTGACACACGAGTCATTTCGAGACCTCCGATCCGACCCAAGAAAGAAGCTCGCGGAGCCCGTCTCGCAGGCCAACCTTCGGCGAGAAGCCCAAAGCGTGGCCTGCGGCATCGATGTCGGCATAGGCCGCTCGAACGTCGCCCGCGCGGAAGTCGTTGGACAGCCGAGGCTCAGGGGCGCCAGCGAGTTCGCTCAGCAGGCGGGCAACTTCTTCAAGCGGTTTAGCGTCACCTGAGCCGATGTCCACGGTCAGGCTGTCCTGTGTGCGGTCGAGCGCGGCTTGCGTCAGCGCATCGGCCACGTCCGCTACGTTGACGAAATCGCGAATGATGCCCCCACCCTCGTAGACGTTGATCTGCTCTCCGGCCAGGGCCTGTTTTGCCATGAACGTGAGCACGCCCGTGTAGGGGTTACCCGTAGCCTGCCCAGCTCCGTAGACGTTCTGAAGTCGAAGCAATGAAAGGGGAACACCTAGCCCAATACACCAGGCGCGTGCGACATTCTCCTGGGCAAGTTTGGTCGCCGCGTAGACGTTGGCCGGGCGCGGTTCTGAACGTGCGGCATTGTTCGGCAGCGGAGAGCCGAGTTCTTCGCCATCGGGGCCGGTGGGCAGCCATTCGCCATTTGCAAGACGGGTTGGATCCCGCGGGAGCCCGTGCGCAGAGACGTTCTCATCCGATGCCAGCGTCCAGACGCCTTCCCCGTAGATGGCTCGCGACGAGGGAATGACGAGTCTTTCGGGGAGCGCGTCGGCGCCAGCGAGAGCATCGAGAAGAGTGGCGGTACCGGTGACATTAACCTCGGCGTGCCTCCGGGACTGGAGAAGTGACTGGCCCGTCCCGGTTTCGGCCGCAAGGTGGACGACGACATGCGGGCGGAACGCCGCGACTGCCTGCATGTTCGAAGGATCTGCGACGTCACCCTCAAGGAACGTCACACGTTCGGGGAGTTCATCGACTCGACGGCGGTCTTGGTGGACCTGCGGATGAAGGTTGTCGACCACAAAAATCTCATGAGAATCAATGAGCCGGTCGACCATTTTTGTCCCGATGAAGCCTAACCCGCCTGTGAGGACGACTCGTCGGGGTGATTCACTGTGGCCGGTGTCGATCATGAAATTGGCTCTCTCTCGTCAGCGTGGGAGGAGGGGCGTACTGGCAGGTTGGAGGTCAAGTCTTGGCCATGCGCCGTCGTCTAAGCAGGTCTCCCGCGAGCGAAGTCCTCACGTCCCTCGGCAAGGACCGGAACCAGACCAACGACAGGCTCAGCGATGACGCTGCGGCGACAATGATGATCGAGGCGATGGATCCGAGAAAGGCGAACCCAGGCGCCACGAGCGTCATCGCAATTGCGGGCAAGATACACATCATGGGTTCCCCCACGGAGCGGACGATGTCTTGCGCCGTCACGATATCTCGGAAGCGAGCTGCGCGGCGTGACCATGAAATGCCCAACACGACAGATATCGCTCCAGAGAGGACACCCCCCACAACGACGCCGATCACACCAAACGCGAGTCCCAACCCGATGCTCAACACCAAATTGATGAGTGCGTCGAGGACCGGCTGAGCGACGATGCGCCGGTGGTCTCCCGTGGAAATAAATGCGAAGGTGAGAGGCGTCATGGTGATCCGGATAGCGGCGGCCATGATCAGCAGAATCGCCACGATCGTCGCATCAGTGCGTTGCCCCGTGAAGCGGCCAGTGTTTGCTAGAACGGCGACTACGACGCAACTGATGCAAATGAGCATGGCGAGGATCGCAGAGTTAATTCGTGTGGCTTTCACGGCTGTGCGCCCCAACGTAGATCGATCCCCTGCAACGGCCAGGCGCCCGAGTTCTGAGAGAAGAGGGGACATCACCGCATTATCGACGCCAACGATCGCAAGGACGAACATGGTCGAGATGGAGTAGATGACCACCGCGCCGAAGTCGACGCGGCCCACGATTGCCGTTCCTGCGGCGCTCACGGCCAAAGTGCACACGTTCCAGATCATGAGAGGACCGGAGTAGCGCAGAAGGTGACCGACGCGGGATCCGACGACGGCGACCGGCGCGACCCGATCCGAATCGCGCGCAAGGCGGCGCAACTCTCGAAGAAACGCAATCAGGAGTGTCAGGAACCCCGCAACCAAGGGCAAGGAATATGCGGTGGCCACCGCTGGAAGTTGCTGTTCGAAACTGCCGACCACGACGATGGAGAGGAGTGACACCAAGCGTGCAGATGACATGAGCAGCGCAGGAAAGACCGACCGCTGGTGCCCCGCATAGTACGACGCCAAGACGTTGATCGACAGGTTGGCGACCTGCCCAACCGCCAAGAGCACGAGGGCCTCAGCTGCTTGTTGGAGGAATCCCGCGGGGACATCAGGGAAGATACTCCCGAGAGCTCTCGCAGCTGTGGCCAGAGCGACGAAGGCGACACCCCCGACGATGAGGGCAACCTTGACGCCGGTCCAGGCCATCCGGGCAGCGCCGACCGGATCATTCGACCCTGCCCATCGCGCGACGTTGGTCTGAACCGCCGTCTGCAGCCCGAGGTCGAGATAGGTGACGTAGGTCGAGACCGAGAAGACGATCGCCCACGCACCATATTGATCCTTTGGCAGCAGCCAGAGCAGGATGAGCGGAAGAAGAAGGTTCTCGAGGCTCCCTGACGCAGCACGCACCAGATTCGCGGCACCATTGACAACCCAAACTCTGCGTTTAATCGGAGCTGCCAAATTGCTAGTCATTTGGCCTCCTTTCCCGGCGCGAGAACGGCTCTAATTGTCCGCCACAGGACTATGAGATCGCCGGTCAATGACCAATTCTCTACATAGAACAGATCCAGGCGAATCGAATCCTCCCAAGACAATGTCGATCTCCCGCCTACCTGCCACAGACCGCTCATTCCTGGCTTGAGCAGCAGTCGACGCCGTGCGGCCTCGTCGTAGAGAGCGACTTCGCCGTGACGCTGAGGGCGCGGGCCCACAAGGCTCATGGTTCCGAAAAGGACATTGAATAGCTGCGGGAATTCGTCGAGGGAATGCTTCCTGAGGAAACGCCCCACCGGCGTGATGCGAGGATCGTCGTCGACCTTGAACAGGGGCCGGTCGCCCTTCCCCTGCGTCGTGAGCAGCTGTGCCAGTTCCGCGTCGGCATTCACGCGCATAGAGCGGAATTTGTACATCATGAAGGACTTGCCGTTGAGTCCGACTCGCTCCTGCCGATAGATGACAGGGCCCGCGCTCGTGAGCTTGACGACAAGCGCAAGCACCACCAACAAAGGAGCAAGAAGCATGATGAGAGCCGCCGATCCGACGATGTCGAGTGCGCGCTTTCCGAGATGCCTGGGCCCCTCGTAACGCGGAACTTCGACATGGATGAGCGGCAAGCTGGCGACGGGACGCGTGTGGATACGAGGACCAGCAACGTCCGTGAGGCTCGCACCAACGATGAGTTGCTGCCGGTCGCCATCCAGCTTCCAGCTAAGACGTCGGACCGTCTCTGGCGTGAGTTCCTCAGCACTCGTGATCACTAAAGTGTCGGCCCGCGTTTCAGCCATCGCTTGATCGATGGAATCGAGATCGAAGTAGACCGGAACGCTCGGTTCCTGAACGGACCCGGAAGCGACTCCGGACCAGCACTCACCGACAACGTGGTATCCCTCCTCGGGATGCCGGGCAAGTTCAATGCGGAGGTGTCGGACCGAAGTCGGAGTGCCGACAAGGAGCACCCGCGAACAGAATTCCCCCGTCTGACGCTTCACGCCCAGCCACTGGCGCCACAGCCATCGCGAGAGCCACAGTACGGCTACGCCCGACGGGAAGGCGATCAAGATGTACCCGCGCGCCAGGTTGATCTGAAAGAGAAAGGAGACGATGGCTACTAGGCCGAACATGCGGAGAGAGGCGTCCGCGATCAGCCGGTACTCGGTTGGCCCGGCACCGATGACGCGAGCGTCCCGGGTGTCATAGATGGCCAACATGGCCATCCAAGCCACGATGAGCACCAACGAGACGGTCGAGTAATTCACAGCGAGCGAGTCCAAAGCCCCTTGGAAGCTCACGTTGTCGCTGTCGAAGCCCAACCACGCTATCTGGACGCCAAAGATGACCCATACGAGCACTAGCAGGTCGGTAAACACCAAGCCGCGGCTCAACCACTGACGCCAGTCTCGGACACCCCCGGCAAGCGGAACTCGCTTCCCAAGACTCAGCGCTTCCATGTGGCACCTCCGTCTTGTGATAGCTGAACGGTCTCACTAGCCCAAAGCCAGACCACTGCTCCAACACTTGCTAGCGCAACCGGTGCCCTTGCGCCGTCTGCGCAGCCAATGCGATTTGGCACGGCCCCCACAGTGAACCCGCTGGGGAGTGAGCCAAATGCCACGCCTTGGCAGTTCTCAGGGTCTGCAAAGGCCACGAGGAATCCTGTGCGCCCGGGGGCGAGATCGAGCAGACCCGACACAGCGACGTGGGTCCATGCGCGCGCGGACGCCCCTCGGCTCCACAGGCCATCCGCGCACAGGAGCGCAGCAGAACCATCAGGACGAACGGCAAGCCGAAGAGCGGCCTGGCAAGGCGCTGCTTCAGCCCCTTGGCCGAAGTGCAAGGAATGTCCATCCGAGTCGATGTACGCAGCAGCCGCGAGGGCTTGGTCAGAGGTGTCCCAGGAAGCTCCGGTCGCGCTCGACCAGTAGCCGGGTGTACATCTAGCCCCGCCACCAGCAACGGTCCACACCCGGTTCCCGGTCACGCCCATAGCCAGGATTTGCCCCATTGAGCGGGAGTCCGTCGGCACGGGCACCCACGAATGCCCCCCATCAGTCGTGTGCTCGATCACGGCGGCGGAACCCCCACACGACCCGCCGCTGGATCGCCACCCGTCCGTGGAGCTCACCGCGGCGAGGAAACGGTACCCGGATCCTTCCGCCGCTGTGGTGTTGACAAGCTTCGCCGTCTCGGACGGAGTCGCCTGCGCGCTTGGAGCGGGACTAGGTTTCGGCTGGTTCACCGAAGTGAAGGTTGGAATAGGCCCAGCGGTCCCGCTCACGGCAGGGCGCGCCGCAGCAAAGGCCAGACCCGAGAGCCCCACATCCACGAGGAAGAGAACAGCGATGCCGGAAATCGTCCAAATCTTCGAGCTCCGTCCACGCGCCCCATTCGCGCTTAGGAGTTTCACCGCACCCCTCCTCCCAACGCGAGGTGTGCTGCGATGGCCTTGACCTCGGAGTCCAAGAGGGCCGCGACCCTCTCGTAGACCTCAATCGGCCGGAGGTACGGATCCTCGACGTCGTCGTCGTCAGGGTTGTTGGGCGGTTCGATGAATCCACGCCTAGACCGGGCAGCCTCAACGAGGGCAAACGAATCCCTGAGCGAGATGCGATCGTCCCCGGGGATCGCCCGAAGGAGCCGCGAAAACTCCCGGATGGTAAAAGTCCGCCGAGATGCCCGAGGGACGAGCTGCGCGACGGATGCACGCTGCGCGCGTGTGGCCGTCAAGACCAGATCAGCGGACATCAAGACCTCTGAGGTCAGCAGACGGGATCGATGCCCGGACGGGTCTCCTCCATACCGTTGGGAGAGCTCCGCGGCCTCGCGTGTCATCGGAGCCCCCTCGTCGGCAATGGTGCCGGCGCTGGAAACGCCGATGTCAGAACCGGCGCCTCGGGCTCTCAGCAGCTGTTCGGCCATGGGGGATCGGCAGATGTTCCCCGAGCACACAAACAGGACGTGAAAGTTGTCCGCAGACATGTCTACCCGACCGTTCCGCGCACTCGGCGAGCGGTCGACCGCTCCGGCTTGACGGTCTCGGGCTCATCCTCGGCGTGCGAAGCTCCGTATCCATACCCATAGGCCTGATAACCATAGGAATGCGGACCTTGGACGGGCAGCATGGTCAGGACGAAGCCGAAGACGCGGGCCCCAACGTTCTCGAGGGCGGTAACGGCCGCGCCGAGTTGGCCGCGATGCGTCTTCCCCGCGGCCACCACGACGATGGCTCCCCCGGCGGTCTTGCTCAGGATCGCAGCATCGGTCACTGGAAGCAGCGGAGGGGCGTCGAAGAGGACGTAGTCGAAATCCTGTTCAAGGCGGCGAACAAGCGCATACATCGCGCGCGAACCGAGAAGCTCGCTCGGGTTGGGAGGTACGCTACCCGCGGGCAAGACATGGAGGTCTCCTCGGCCCCACGGCTGAAGAACGTCATCCATCTCCGCGCGGCCGATCAGGAGATCGGTAAGACCGACGGCGCCTTCGAGGCCCATGTACTCGGCCAGTTTCGGACGGCGGAGGTCGGCATCGACGACGACCACCTTATGGCCCGCATTGTCGAGCGCAATAGCGAGGTTCGAGGCCGTGCTGCTCTTGCCTTCACTCTCGATGGACGAGGTAATGACGAAGCTCCGGGCGCCCCCGCCGGCGTCGATGAACTGCAGATTCGTCCGTAGGGCGCGGAATGCCTCCGCGCGGGGGCTGCGAGGATCGTCCTGCACGATGAGCGGACGCTTGGCTGCCTTCGAGTCGAACGTTGTCCCACCGAGAACGGGCGACGGGCTGATCGACTCGATATCGTGCTCATTTCGAACCCGGTTGTCCAGAACGTGCCGCAGAACCGCGCCCCCGACCCCGAGTGCTAGGCCCAGGAATAGTCCGAGCCCGAGGTTGAGGGGAACGTTCGGCGTTACCGGAGTCGAGGGAACCTGCGCCTCTTGGACGCGCGTCAGCTTGACCTGCGAGGACTGCGAGGCTTGCGAGCCCGTAGATTCGATCGACTGGACGACGTTGGTCAGGCTCTCCGACGTAGCGTTGGCAATCTCGGCGGCGCGCACGGGATCCGACGACACAGCCGAGATCTGGATGAGCGTCGTGTCGAGCGGAGCGCTCGCCGTCACGGACTTTGCAAGCTCATCGGCCGTCATAGAGAGGTGCAGAGTGGAAATGACGGGGAGTAGGACTATCGGCGTCGTGACAAGTCCGGCGTAAGTCTTGACACGCTGCTGGGTGAACGTGCTCCCCTGAACAAGATCCGCCACTGATCCGCCCGATTGCGTCGACACGAAAACCTGCGCCGAAGCCTTGAACTGCGGCTTCATGAGAATTGATATGCCCGCCGCAGCAGCGACCCCCACCAGCGCCATCACGACGATCAGGACCCAGCCCGTGCGTATGATGCGGATGTAGTCCCGTAGCTCCACGAAGTTCCCCATTCTTGTCACAAAGTCGCAGATGGCGACCACACATATGTTGCCACACGACACCCGCGAAAACAGGCCGATTTGGAGATCGATGGAGACGATTGCAGCCCTCCGAGTCCGGCGGTTGACGTGGGCCGGGCTGGGTATCGTTGCCACGCTCGCATGCGGTTTGGCCGCAGAAAACTGGGCACCCCGCGACAATCCCCACGTCAGCGGCCTGTTAGCTTATCTGGCCGCTTGGCTGCCAATGCTGGCGGCCCTCACGCTGGCCATGAAAGGGAACAGTTTTCGCCAGATCGTCAGCTATCTGGGCATTCGAGTTCACGCTATGGACATCTTCTGGGGACTCGGGCTGGCCTGTGCCGCGCGAGCTGCAGATGGTTATCTTCAGATCCTGTTGACCGGATCAACAGGTCTTGAAAGCCAACCGACATTGGGGGCGGTCGTCTCGGGGTCGACGCTCGTCACAGGGGTGGTCGCACCCGTAATAATTGCACCCTTGTTAGAAGAATTCTTTTTCCGCGGCCTTATCCAGCGCACGCTCACGGAATTGCTCCGGCCGCGCTCTGCTTTCGCCCGGGCGACAGTCGCCGTCGTCGTCACGTCCCTCGTGTTTGCGGCCATCCACGTCCTGCTGCTCGCGCGGACCCCCACCGAACTTGCCGCACTCGCGGCCGGGACCTTCATCTTTTCCGTCGGGGCAGGCATCGCGGCTGCCGCGACGAGTCGCCTCGGCGCCGCCATGGTCGGTCACGTTGTCTTCAACGGACTCGGCGTCTGGCTCACCTGGCCGGTCTGACCCCTACCCCACCGGCACCGTCTGGCCGATGAGGCACGCTCCCGTCGAAATCGGCGCCGTCACCTCGCCGACGACGCTTCGCTCCGCCCGGACAAACTGCCCCACAAAACAGGTGTCGCGGACGCGAACCGAAACCGAAATGCTCGGCGCCGGAAGGTCGACGCTCGTGCGGTCGGCGCTGCGCTGCATGGCCCGCGGGTCGAAGCCCGCCGCGGCGAGCGCGCCCGTCAGAGCCTTGCCGTCGGGCTCTCCCGCCGAGTCGACCGATTGCTTGAGGACGCGAGCGAAAAGCTGCAGGACCGCGCCGTCCGACGCCGCGGGATCGAAGCGCGCGAGCCCCGGCGTCGGAATCGCGCTCGGCGACAGAGAGGGGGACGGCGAGGCCGGCACGGGGGACGGCGGCGCGCCCTGCGGCCTGAACAGCCCAGCCAAAGGCCCACTCGCGAGGGTCGCAACAAGGCCCACGGCCCCGGCCAGGGCCAGCACGGCGACGACGGCGCCCCGCACCCGCGCAGCCCAACTCGGGCGGGCGCGCCGCGCACCCAACTCGGCAGCCGGTTCGGTCACGTCAGCCACGCGGTCATCCTTGAGGGCCACCGACAGTTCCTGTTCCGTCGTCGAAGAAGGTCGCCGCGACCCACGGGAAAAGCCACTGGTCGAAGACGACGAGAACGCCCGCCACAAGCCCGAGCAGGATGAGCACGCGGACGAACGGCGGACCCGGAAGGAGCCGCCAGAGGGCGCGATAGATCATGAGCCATCCTTTGCGAGGATCGAAGCGAGCGCGGCGGGCGCCGCGGTGTCGAACCCCTCGAACTCGGCGTACGCAATGGCTCGCTCGAGCGGCGGAAAGACGGCCGGGTAGCACGTCGTGAGGGTCATGAGCCGATCCGTGGTCGCCGTCTTGGAAACCGCCGGCACCGCGTTGATCACGTCGACGGCCGAGGGCTGCACGAACTGGAAGTTCCGGAACGTGTACGTGTACCAGCCTTGGGCCGTCTGGACGTAGATCTTGTCGCTGAGCCGAAGGGTGCTCAGCTTGAGGAAGCTGTTGCCATAGCCGATGTCGTGCGCAGCGACGGCGAAGTTCCCCATCCCCCCGGGCATCGCCGTGCCCTCATAGTGGCCGACCCCAGCCGTCACACTATTGAGCACCCGCTCGGTGTCCACCGTCTCGCGCACGATCCGCCGCCAGTCGTCCCCGAGCCGTGGAATATAGATGACGCCGATGGGCGCAGCCACGCGTCCGGGCTCCGCCATGACCGGCACATTCGAAGGAGCGGCGTGCGCAGGGGCCGCGCCCAAAGGAGCGGGCGACGGCGACCCGGCCGGAGCGCTCGGCATCGCCTGCCCCGCGGGCCGGCTAGGGGCCGACGGCGCCGCGGAGGCCGCGATCTGGCGGCTCAGCAGGCGGCTCTGCTCCGCCGCGGTCGCCTGCTGATGCACCCCGACGACCCACGGGTTGTAGAAGTCATACCACCCCACGAAGAGCAGGGCGCAGAGCGCAAAGGTGATGAGGAGCTCGGCGAACGCCCACAGCGCCGCCACGAGACCTCGCCCCATGCTGCCCCCCTGCCAAAAGACCTGCGCCGTTCGCCGCGTCCCAAGCGCCGCGCGCCCCAAAGACGCGCCAAGCGCGCACCAAGCACCGAGAATACCGGGCCCAGTGTAGATGCTTCAGATGAGCGCCACGACCACGGCCACCTGGGGTCTTACATGAGTCAACTCGAACCTTGGACCGAGGACAGACCATCGACCTACACTCGACCGAGGGGAGACACCAGAAGAGGCGCAGGAACTCGGGCCGAGACACCTCCACCCGAGAGCATCTGGAGAAGATCATGCCATTCCCTGCAGCCCTCCGCAGCACCGCAGTCGCCTTCGTCGCTGCTACAGCCCTCGCCCTCGCAAGCGCCCCCGCCCCCGCGCTCGCGGCACAGGCGCCCGTCAGCTACGTCAATTTCGGCGACTCCTACTCGGCCGGCTGGGGCGCCTTCCCTCCGACCTCCGCCTTCAACCCGGCCATCGGCAGCCCTGCGTGCCTCATCGGCGGACGACCTGACGATGTCACGCTGTTCTCGGCCCTCAAATCGGTGTCCCTCGCTGGCGACTACGCGTGTGCGGGAGCCCAGGTCGGGGCGTCGGCCTCGCCCGTGCCCACCATCTTGCAGCAGGCCACGAAGGCAGCCGCGGACGGTGCACTCAACGCCGGGACCGGTCTCGTGACCCTTACTGCGGGCGGCAACGACGTCAATTTCGGCGGCGTTATCGCCATCTGCGCCGCCGACACAACCCCGCAGGCACTTCAGTGCCAGGCGGCCACACATGCAGGCCTTGCTGCCGCGCAGCAGATCGACGTCGCCGGGACGGTCGCGACCATCCAGGGTTTCGCGGCGAAGGCGCACGTCGCCTGGCTCGGCTACCCTCACCTCTTCGCCACGGCGGACGAGTCGACGACGGTCCAGGCCGGCGGCGGCGTCATGTCGGCGGCGGCCGCTGCCGTGTTCGACGTCGGAACGGACGCGCTCAACACGATCCTCGCCTCGAAGGCGCAGGCGGCCGGGGCGCAGTTCGTGGACGTCACCTCGAAATTCGCAGGGCACGAGATCGGTTCCTCCGACTCCTGGTTCAACCTCGGGCCCCTCACGGACTTCAACTTCCACCCGACGGCCACAGGCTACGCCGAGGGCTACTACCCGGCCATGGTCAGCGGGATCAAGCCGACCCAGCTCGTGACGGGCTGACCGGTCGTTGCCTGTAGTCGCAGACGGACAGCCAGCGGGCTGGATCGCACGGTAGACGTGCGGCCTGGCTCCCGCTTCAGAACCTGATCAGAATCCCGCAGGCTCCCGCGGCGTGTACGGGCCTTCGAGCTCGGCGGCCTCGGCGTCGTCGAGCCCGATCTCCAAAGCCGCGATCGCGTCCTCGAGATGCGAAGCCTTCGTGGCCCCGACAATTGGCGCCGTGACGACGGGGTTCCGGAGCACCCATGCGAGCGCGACCTGGGCGCGTGGAAGGCCGCGCCGCTCGGCAACCCGGCCCACGGCGTCGACAATCGCCTTGTCGCTCTCGTGGTAGAGCGTACGGCCGAACGCGTCGCCCTCGGTGCGCGCCGTCGTCGTCCCCCATTCGCGCGTGAGGCGGCCACGCGCGAGGGGGCTCCACGGAAGGACGCCCACGCCCTCGTCCGCGCACAGCGGATACATCTCGCGCTCTTCCTCCCGATTCAGGAGGTTGTAGTGATCCTGCATCGAGACGAAGGGCGTCCAGCCGTTGGCCCGCGCGAGATGCTGCGCCTTCGAGAACTGCCACGCCCACATCGACGAAGCCCCGATGTAGCGCGCCTTGCCGGCCTTGACGACGTCGTGCAGGGCCTCGAGCGTCTCCTCGATCGGCGTGTGCGGGTCCCAGCGATGGATCTGGTAGACGTCCACGTAGTCGGTGCCGAGGCGTCGGAGGCTCGCGTCGATCTCGGACATGATCGCCTTGCGAGAAAGGCCCGCGCCGTTCGGGCCGGGGTGCATGCGCCCGTGGACCTTCGTCGCGAGCACGACCCAGTCGCGGTCCGCGAAGTCCTTGAGCGCGCGGCCGACGATCTCCTCGCTCGTGCCATCCGAGTAGACGTTCGCGGTGTCGAAGAAGTTGATGCCAGCCTCGACAGCCTGCTTGATGAGCGGGCGGCTCTCCTCCTCGGAGAGGCTCCAGGGGTGGTTGCCCCGCTGTGGATCGCCGAAGCTCATGCAGCCTACGGCGAGGCGCGAGACTTCGAGGCCGGTTCGTCCGAGTCGCGTGTACTGCACGGTCCGAACGTTACCAGCGCAGGAGCGCGGCCGCTGCCTCACCACTGTCGAGCGCGCCCGGCGGGAACAGGACGGTGTCCGCGCGCGTGAGGACGGCGGCGCGCAGGAGCGCGGGGGCCGCCGCGGCGGGGCCGAGCACGGGCGCCCCGAGCGAATCGGACTCTTCCTGCGCAACCCAGGGCTCGGCGCCGAGCGCGAGCAGTGTTCGGCCCTCGGCGACCTCGGGGCTCAGCAGGAGAGTCTCGACGCGCGCCTCCTGGAGGGCGCGCAATGTCTCGGCCCATCCGCCCGCGGTGTAGCTCCCGAGGCCCGCGACGAGCCGTTCGAGGGCCTCGCGCTGGCGCCGCGCCGCAACACCGGCGACGACGGCGTCCACCTCCTGCTCGAACCGCGCCCGGTCGGCGCCCGCGGAGGCATTCTTGCCGACGGTCTGGACGAGCCCCGCCGCGCGCTCGCTCAGCGCTCCCTGCACCTTGAGCCGCGCGCGCTCGTCGCCCGCGAGGACCACGAGCTGCACACCGCCGTCCTCGACGAGCCGGTTCACCTCGGCGGCGACCTCTGCGCCGTTGCGGCGCCAGATCTCCTCGGTGCGGTGCTGGTATTTGCCCTGCGAGTAGCCGCCGAGCGGGACCTTCGTGAGCGAGTCGGTCTCCCCGTGCAGTTCGCGGCGGTCGGCTGGCCCGAGGGCCGACGCACGGTGGCGGCCGATCTCGGCGTCGGCCCGCTCGGCCTCGACGACGAGGTATTCGACGTCGGCCCCGCGCACCGTCGCGAGTGGGACGAGGTTCGCAATGGGCCCCGCCTCCGCGACGAGGGTCTTCGGGGTTCCCGGCACGAGCTGGTTGACCACCACCTCGCCGGCCCGGATGAGCACGAAGCGAGAGGCTGGTCCGCCGATGCCGGCGGCGGGCCAGTCGAGGGTCTCGGCCGCCCGCACGTCGGCCTCGCTCGCGCCAGCCCGTCCGAGGGCGCTGGACACTGTCTGGCCGAGCAGGTCGGCCGCCTCGTGGGCGGTCACCGTCCCCGCGCTCACTTCCGCGTGGACGGTGCACCATGGGCCAGGGTCGCGCAGCAGTTCCGCAAGGTCTGCGAGCGCCCGCACGATCAGCTGCCCGCTTTCTCCACGACGAAGTCGCCACCTGGGAAGACCACGGATTCATGGCCGTCGTCGAAGCGAACGAGGTACGGCGGGTCGCCGTTCGCTCCCTTGACTTCGAGGATCTCCCCGTGCCGGTCCTGGGACTCGACAGTCCGGCCCCGGATGACGATCCGGTCTCCCTGCACTGCATTCATGGCGGATCACCTCCTAGCCTTGAGATTACGTAGCCGCCTCCCCCGGGGGAAGGGCCCAAGCAGCCCTTGCGTCGGGGCATGCGCCGTCGATAGGAGTGGTCCATGGACAGCGAAAGCAAGCCTCGCCCTTCCGAGTTCTGGGACGGCTTCTACCGTGAGCGGGACCGCGTATGGAGCGGGAACCCGAACGCGGCGCTCGTGCGCGAGGTCGGCATGCTCGCTCCCGGCAGGGCGCTCGAGCTCGGGTGCGGCGAGGGAGCCGACGCCATCTGGCTCGCACAGCGCGGGTGGACGGTCACGGGCATCGACATCTCCGCCGTCGCCCTCGGCCGCGCCGCGCAGCACGCCGACGAAGCCGGCGTCGCCGACCGCGTCGCCTGGTTGCGCCGAGACCTTGCCGAGTGGGAGCCCGAGGGCGAGTACGACCTCGTGTCCGCCCAGTTCCTGCATTCGCCCGTCGACCTCCCCCGCGCACGGATCCTCCGCGCGGCGGCCGCGGCGGTTGCGCCGGGCGGGCTCCTGGTCGTCGTCGGCCACGCGGCATTCCCGCCGTGGCACGCCGGCGAGGAGACCCACGGGGAGGGCGCGGAGCTGCCGACGGCGGAGGAGCTCGCCGCCTCGCTCGGCCTGCGGGCTGGCGGGTGGTCCGTGGAGGCGACGACGACGGAGGGCCGCGAGGCGGTGGGGCCCGAGGGGCAGCGGGTGGTCCTGACCGACGCGGTGCTCACAGCCCGGCGGGGCGGCTGAGACGTGGCCGGGACACCCCCGATCTGTGCCGCTTCCCTTCTTGGGTGCCTCTTCCCCGCTATGGTGCTGCGGGCCAGCAGCACCATAGCGGGGAAGGGCGCCAGATGCGGCACAGCACCATGAGGGAAGCCGGACTCGTCGCCCTCGCCGAGGCACTCGCATCGCGAGGCGAGCGGGCGATCCTCGGCATCACGGGCGCCCCTGGCGCCGGCAAGTCCACGCTCGGCGAGCGCATCGTGCGCGAACTCGGGCCGGGCCGCGCGGTGCTCGTGCCCATGGATGGCTTCCACCTTGCGAACAGCGTCCTGCTCGAGCGCGGGCTGCGGCACGTCAAGGGTGCGATCGAGACGTTCGACGACGCCGGCTACGCGAGCCTGCTCGAGCGCCTGCGCAGCCAGGCACCAGGCGAGGTCGTGTACGCGCCGCATTTCGACCGGTCGCTCGAGGAGCCCATCGCGGGGAGCATCCCTGTGAGGCCGGACGTTCCGCTCGTCGTGACCGAGGGGAACTATCTCCTCGCCGAGTCCGGGGCGTGGCCGCGGGCCAGGGCGTGCCTCACGGAATGCTGGTTCCTCGAGATCGACAGGCCCCTGCGGCATTCGCGGCTCATCGCCCGCCACGTCGCGTTCGGCAAGTCTCGCGAGGCCGCGACGGCGTGGGCGCTCGGGACGGACGAGGCCAACGCGGCGCTCATCGAGGCGATGTCGCACCGCGCGGACAGGGTGGTCCGGATCCGCGCCGACTGAGCCCCGCTTACCCCGCCGCGACGAGTGCCGCGAGCGCGGCCTCAATCCCGGCGGGCGAGAGAACGTGCTGCGAGACGAGCTGGCTCGCGCCCATGACGGCGGCCCGGCCCCCCGCGCGGGAGAGGACGATCCGAAGGTTCGTCGTCGCGAGCGGCGGCGACCGGTGGTACACGACCTCGCGCACGCCGGCCATGATGTGTTCGCCCGCCGCGGCCATGGACCCGCCGATCACGATGACGCTCGGGTTGAGCAGGTTGACACACGTCGCGAGCACCTCGCCGATGTCCCGCCCGGCCTGCCGGAGGGCCTGGATCGCGGCGATGTTGCCGTGCGAGGCGAGCTCGATGACGTCGCGCCCGCTCCCGGCGGCGACGCCGCTCGCCGCGAGGGAGCGGGCGACGGCGGCGCCCGACGCGAGCGCCTCGAGGCACCCGATGTTCCCGCACCGGCACACGATCCCCTCGCCCCGCGCGACTCGGACGTGGCCGAGGTCCCCAGCCGTGCCGTCGGCGCCGCGTTGGAGCTCGCCGCTGCTGATGATCCCGGACCCGATGCCGGTCGCGACCTTGATGAAGAGCAGGTCGTCGACGCCGGGCCAGAAGCCCGCGCGTTCGCCGAGGGCCATGATGTTGACGTCGTTGTCGACGAGGACCGGCACCTGCAGCGAGCGCTGGACCAGTCCGACGACGTCGAACCCGTCCCATCCAGGCATGATCGGCGGTTTCACGGGCCGGCCCGTCGCGTGTTCGACCGGCCCCGGGAGCCCGATCCCGACGCCCGCGAGGAGGCGGTCGGGCCGATGCGCCGCGGCGAGGAGCCGCTTTCCGGCGGCGACAACGTGACCGAGCACGGCCTCGGGCCCGGCCGTGACCGGAAGCCCCTCGCGCTCCTCGGCGAGGACGTCGCCGTTGAGGTCGGTCAGGGCGACGTGCACGTGGCTCGCGCCGACGTCGGCCGCGAGGACCGTGCGCGCCTGAGCGTGGAAGGCAAAGCGCGACGGCGGGCGGCCGCCGCTCGACGCCGCCTCGCCGACCGAGACGATGAGGCCCGAGTTGAGGAGCAGGTCCACCTTCCCGGCCACGGTCGAGCGGGCGAGTCCCGTCGTGACGGCGAGCTGGGCGCGTGTCCACGGATTGCCGTCGCGCAGGAGCTGGAACAGATCGCCGGCCCGTGACATGGCAGCGGAAACGGGCTCGCCGAGGGCGGCCTCGACGGCCGTCCGGGCTGTCGCGCGTCGGTCATCTGCCATGGACGAAAGTCTCCCATACGGGCTTAATCGAAGCCATAGATCAAAAGACAACCACAGACTTCACAACTTTTGCTTGCGTCTCGTCAAAAGTCCCTCTACGCTCCTAGTGAACCAGCTCACACCGACACGGAACGCCCGAGCCACAGAACCCACCCGATTCAAAGCCCACCCGCGCTACAGAACCCACCCCAGGAGCATCGATGCCCCACACGACTCACACCGAGGACGGCTCGCCGCTCATCGGCGTCGGCTTCCTCGGTGCGGGGCCGGTGACGCAGGCGATCCACCTTCCGAGCCTCGCGCGGCTCACGGATCTCTTCGCGGTCGCGCACGTCATGGATGTCGACGGCGGAGTCGCCGCCGACGTGGCCGCCCGCGCAGGAGCCCGCCACTCGACGTCCATGGAGGAACTGCTCGCCGACCCGCGCGTCGAGGTCGTCGCGATCTGCAGCCCGCACAAGTTCCATGCCACGCAGGTCATCGCCGCGTGCCGAGCCGGCAAGAAGGCCGTCCTGTGCGAGAAGCCGTTCGCGGTCTCCGGCGAGGAGGCGGCAGAGATCGCTGCCGTCTCCGACGAGACGGGCGTGCCGATCGTCGTCGGCGCGATGCACACGTTCGATCCGGGCTGGCTCGCCGCCGAGCAGCTCATGGGCGACCTCCCCGAGACCGCACACACGCTGCGCTCCTCGGTCGTCCTCCCGCCAAACGCCCGGTTCGAGGACTTCGCGACTCAAGTTTTCACCCGCCCTCCCGGCCCTACCCGCCCTCCTCTCACCCACCCCTCCCGCCCCGAGCCGGACCTTTCCGACTTGGCAGTCGTGGCCACGATGCTCGAGGGCGGCGTCCTGGGCCTCGCGATCCACGACCTGCCGATCGTGCGCCGCTTCGTGCCGCGCTTCGACGACCTCGAGGTGCTCCATGCCGAGATCGTCCGCCCGTTCGGCTACGTCTTCCTCCTGCAGGCGGGCGGCCGCACGATCGAGCTGACCGCGGCGATGAACGCGACCTGGAAGCCCGACTGGACGTTCGAGGCCATCGGCCCGGACTCGACCCTCAAGGTGACGTTCACGCCGTCGTACGTTCAGGCGGGTTCGGCGGTCGCCGAGTTCACGACCGCCGACCAGACGACGGTCGCCGGCCCCTTCGGCTGCAACGGCTACGAGGGCGAGTGGCGGCGGATCGCCGGGATCGTCCGCGGAACCGAGCAGGCCCCGGACGCCGCGACGCTCATCGACGACCTCCGCTTCGCCCTCGCGATCGCCGACGGAGCGCGGGCCCACGTCCTGGAGGCCGCAGCATGAGCGCTTTTTCCGTCGACACGACGCATACGGCGGGCCTCGCCGAAATCGTCGCGTCCCTGCCGCTTTCGCTCTCACCGGTTGGCGACGGGCCCGCCCAGCTCGCGGCCGTCGCCGGCTCGCCCGGGTGGGCACAGCGTGCGATGGAGGCGGCCGACGGCGGAGCGCTCGCCGTCGTCGTCGGCTCGCCTCAGACGGACGACGGCGTCGCGGCCCTTGCGAGTGAGACCGCGCCGCGCGTCGTGCTCGCGTGGGACTTCGCCGCAAATCCGGGTGTCCTCGCCGCAGCCGACGCCGCCGCGCCGCTGCGCGAAAGCGCCGTGCTCGCCGAGGCAACCCTCGCCGTGCCGAGCGGCACGGACCTCGACGCCGCGCTGCTCGACGTGCTCGTCGCCGTCGACCGCGTCGCCGGCGAGCCTGCCTCCCTGCGCTCGCTGCACCGCGGCGCGAACAGTTGGCACCTCGCGGGCGGGACCCGCTCGGGCGCCCCGCTCGCCCTCTCACTCGTTGTCACGGACGCCGCGTCGGCAAGCCTGCGGCTGCGGATCCTGACCGACGACGGCGGGCTCACCGCCGTCGTGCCCAGCCCAGACACGGCCGCTCCGGCCGAAATCCGGGTCGTCGCTCGGGACGGCGAACGCCTCCTCCCGACGCTCTGGGAAACTTCCCGCCGCGCAAGCTGGCGGCGGGCCGTGGCAATCGCCGCCGGGGACACCATCTCCGGCGACATCGCCGAGCTTCACCGCCTTACCCCTCTCGCCGCCGCCGCTCTCGGCTGAAGCGAAGCGCTTTTTCCTGCCCCACCCACCCTCAAAGATGAAGGACCAGCTATGACCTCTTCGCGCCCGTTGTCCCGGCAGCCGTTCTCCCGCCAGCCGTTCTCCCGGAGGGGCTTTCTCGGCCTCGCGGCCGCAGCCGCGGCCGTCCCCGCCCTCGCCGCATGCGGCGGCGGCTCCGCATCGAAGAGCGGAGGCGGCGACGCGATCAAGTTCTGGGACATGCCGTGGGGAACGCCCGCCTACAACGACGCGGCGAAGAAGATCGTCGAGGGCTACGCGCCGACCGGCAGCAACCTCAAGGCGAGCTACCAGATCATCCAGTGGAACAACTTCTACCAGACGTTCTCCTCGGCGATCGCGTCCAAGACCGGCCCCGCCGTCTCGACGGGTGGCGGCTTCCAGGCGTTCCAGTTCGAGCAGCAGGGCGCGATCGCGTACGCCGACAAGGTCATCGACGCCCTCAAGAAGAACGGCCAGTACGACGACTTCCTGCCCGGGGTGCTCGACCCGTTCAAGTCGGACAAGGGCTACGTCGCCGTCCCGTGGCAGCTCGACATGCGCGTCATGTGGTACCGCAAGTCCCTCTTCGACAAGGCTGGCGTCGCGGCCCCGACCGATTGGAAGGGCATCCTCGAGGCCGGCAAGGCGCTCAAGAAGATCGGCGCCGGCGGATTCGTGACCGGTGCGGGTGCGGGCAACTTCATGGGCAACCACCTCGTGGTCCAGACGATGGTCAACAACGGCGGCGGCGTGTGGGGCACAGATGGCCAGATCGACGTCGTGAACGACCGCAACATCGAAGCCATCGAGTTCCTGTACGAGCTCTACTCGAACGGCATCATCGACCCCGCCGCGGTGAGCTACACGCAGGACAACCACGACGCGCAGTGGAAGGACAAGACGAAGGGCGCCTACGGCCTCCACGTGGCGGGCCTGACCAACCGCGTGGGCGACACGTCCGGCGACCTCCAGGTCGCCCCGGTCGTGTCCGGGCCGCACGGGGACAAGGGCACGCTCGTGTTCCCGAACAACATCATGATGTACAAGAACACCCCGTCGCAGGACTCCTCGGAGGCGTTCCTCGTCGCGTACCTCGGCCAGATCAAGGAACTCTGGAAGCAGAAGCAGATGAACGCGCTGCCCGTGTTCAAGTCGATCACCGAGCTCCCCGAGTTCACGTCGGACCCGAACAACGTCAAGATCATCAAGGAATGGCAGCCGATCGCGAAGACGTTCGCCTCTCGCGGGACGAAGCTCTCGGCCAACACCGCGGTGCTCGACGGCGGCCAGGCCCTCACGCAGTTCGCCCAGACCGTGCTTTCCGGCAAGGGCGACGCGAAGACCGCGCTCAAGGCCTTCGAAGACGGGCTCAAGTCCGTCGTCAAGTCCTAGTAGGAGGCACCCCGTGACCACCACGACTGACACGGGGCTCGCCCGAGCCCGCCGGGGCCTCGCCCCCGGCGGGCCGGGCCGCCCGGCCCGCAACCGTGCCAGCAGGCTGAGCTCGCAGACCACGAAGACCTACTTCTGGCTCATCCTGCCCTCGGTCCTGCTCCTCCTGCTCATCAACGGCTACCCGCTCGTCTACGCCGCGATCCAGGCCACCCACAACGGCTCCCTCATCGAGGCGGGCGACTTCGTCGGCTTCGCGAACTTCACCGAAGTCCTCGCGTCCGCCGCGTTCTGGAAGGCCGTCCAGTTCACGATCGTGTTCACGATCGTCGGCGTCTTCGGCTCGTGGTCCGTCGGGCTCGGCCTCGCGCTCCTCCTGCGCACGCGGATCCCCGCGAGAGGCTTCTTCAAGGTCCTCCTGCTCCTGCCCTGGGTGGTGCCGATCGTCGTCTCGTCGACGTCGTGGAACTGGCTCGTCGCCTCCCCCGGGAGCCCCACGAGCGCCCTCTTCAACGCCCTCGGCCTCGGCACGCCGCTCTTCCTCGCCGACCCCACCCTCGCCCAGGTCACCGTGTGCGTGTTCAAGGTTTGGATCAGCTTCCCGTTCATGATGATGATGTCCGCCTCCGCCCTCACAAGCGTGGACAACACCGTCTACGAGGCCGCGAGCATGGACGGCGCAACGCGCTGGCAGCAGTTCACGGGCATCACCCTGCCGCTGACCGCCCGCTCGACCTACATCTCGTGGATCCTCATGACGATCTTCTGCGTCAACGACTTCCCCACGATCTACCTCCTCACCGGCGGCGGCCCCGTCGACGCCACCACCTCCCTCGTCGTCTATGCCTACCGCAAGGTCTTCCAGGACTTCCAGACAGGCCCCGGCGTCGCGATCGCGTTCCTCATGACCCTCACCCTCGTGATCATCTCCACCATCCTGTACCGCCAGATCCGAAAGTCGAGCGTCGAATGAGCACCGTCCTGCACACCCACGCCGAGCCTGCAGTCGTTTCAACCGCAGGGCCGCGGAAGCGCCGTACGGTATCGGAAGCCGACCTCCGCGGGCGCTGGTGGCGCTTCGCGCTCATCCTCGCAATCACCGCCGTCGTCCTCGTGCCGATCTTCGCCGTCGTCGTCCTCGCCTTCACGCCCGCGGCGGCAAGCACCACGACCGGGCTGACCTTCGAGAACTTCGCGAGCGTCTTCGACAAGACCCTCGCCGGAACCTGGCTCGGGAACAGCCTCATGGTCACGATGGCGACCGTCGTCGTCTCCGTCGCCGTCGCCGCGCCCGCGGGCTACGTCCTCTCCCGCGGACGCTCCAAGGCTGTCTCGGGCTACTCGCTGCTGCTGTTCGTCATGCAGTCCCTGCCGATCATCACCTCGATCGTGCCGCTGTTCATCCTCTTCGCGAACCTCGGCCTCGCGGACAACCTGCTCGGCATCACGATCGTCTACGTCGCCTCGACCATGGCGGTTGCCACCTGGATGATGGCCGCCTACTTCGACTCCATCCCGGCCAGCCTCGAAGAAGCGTCCTGGATCGACGGCTGTTCGGTGTTCGGCTCGTTCACGAAGGTCGTGCTCCGCAACAGCCTCCCCGGCGTCCTCTCGACCGCGATCTTCGCGTTCCTCCTCGCGTGGAACGACTACCTCGTCGCGATCGTCTTCCTCCGCTCGAACGAGGTCTTCACCCTCCCCGTCGGCGTGCAGTCCTTCTTCCAGCAGAACGCGACCGATTGGGGCTCCGTCATGGCCCTCGCCGTCGTCATGATGCTCCCACCCATCATCGTCTTCGCCGCCCTCAACAAGTACTTCAGCGTCGGCGGCATCGGCGGCTCCCTCGCGGGCCGCTGAAACGCTCTTCCACGGACCCATCTACCCTCCCACCCACCCCAAAGAGGAAACTGTTCCGCATGTCCTATTCAGTCCAGCTCTACACCGTCCGCGACGCGATCGAGGCCGATCTGCCGGGAGCGATCCGGCGGCTCGCCGAGATCGGCTACACCCAGGTCGAGCCGTACAACTTCGCGGCCCGTGCCGACGAGCTCGCCCAGGCCTTCGCCGACAACGGCGTCACGGCTCCGACCGGCCACGCACCCCTCCTCTCGGCCGATCAGGACGAGATCTTCGCCGCCGCGAAGCGCCTTGGCATCGGTACCGTGATCGACCCGTTCATCCCGGCCGAGCAATGGCAGGACGCGGACTCGGTGCGTGCCATCGCGGAGCGCCTCAATGACGCCGCGAAGAAGGGCGCCGAGCACGGCATCCGCGTCGGCTACCACAACCACTACTGGGAGATCACGTCGAAGATCGAGGGCACCACCGCGCTCGAGTACTTCGCCTCGCTCCTGGACCCCGAGCTCGTCCTCGAGGTCGACACCTACTGGGTCGCGATGGGCGGCGAGAACCCGGCTGCGCTGCTCGAACGGCTTGGCGAGCGCGTCATCGCGATCCACATCAAGGACGGGCCGGTGCGCGACCTCGGCAGCGTCTCCCTCGAAGAACTCGACTACGACGCGCTCAAGGCGACCCAGCTGCCGGCTGGCCAGGGCGAGATCGATGTTTGGGGCGTCATCGCCGCGGCGAAGGGGCTCGAGGTCGGCGTCGTCGAGTTCGACGGCTTCGCGGGCGACATCTTCGACGGCGTCGCGGGCTCGCTGCGCTACCTCAAGGCCGGCGCTGGAGCTCAGGAGGTGGCTCGATGAGCCGCGGTCCGGTTGGCGTCGCCGTCATCGGCGCGGGCAACATCAGCACGCAGTACCTCGACAACCTCACGAAGTTCCCGGACCTCAAGGTCCACGTCATCGCGGACCTGTTCCCCGAGGCGGCCAAGGCCCGCGCCGAGGAGTACGGCATCGCCGAGCACGGCGCCCCCGAGCTCGCGCTCGGCCACCCGGACGTGGACATCATCGTGAACCTCACGATCCCGGCCGCTCACGTCGAGGTCGCGACGGCCGCCGTGCGCGCCGGCAAGCACGTGTGGAGCGAGAAACCGTTCTCCCTCGACCGCGAAAGCGGGCTTGCGCTCCTGGCGGAAGCGGACGACGCCGGGATCCGGCTTGGGTGCGCCCCCGACACCTTCCTGGGGGCGGGCCTCCAGACGGCCCGGCGGATCATCGAGCGCGGCGACATCGGCGTCCCGCTCACGGCGCAGACCGTCTTCCAGTACGCCGGCCCCGACCTGTGGCACCCGAACCCCGCGTTCCTGTTCCAGCACGGCGCGGGCCCGCTCTTCGACATGGGGCCCTACTACCTCACGGCCCTCGTCCAGACGTTCGGCAGCGCGCGCCGCGTGGCCGCCGTCGGCTCGAAGTCGAAGGACGTGCGCACGGTCGTCTCAGGCCCCAAGGCAGGCGAGGAGTTCGTCGTCGAGGTGCCCACCCACGTGAGCGCCCAGGTGCAGTTCGAGGGCGGCGGCTCGGCACACGGCATCTACAGCTTCCAGTCCCCGTTCGCGAAGGCCGGGTACTTCGAGCTCTCGGGCTCCGAGGCCACGCTCCTCATCCCGGACCCGAACTACTTCGACGGCGAGCTGCAGATCCGCCGGGCCGGAGACGAGGAATGGACCGCCATCCCGACCACGGGGCCCGCGAACGGACGCGGGATGGGCGTGCTCGACATGGCCCGCTCGATCCGCGCCGACCAGCCCCACCGGGCCACGGGCCAGCTCGCGTACCACGTTCTCGACACCATGGTCTCGATCTCCGAGTCCATCGACTCGGGGACGTTCATCGACGTCGCCAGCTCGGCGCCGTCGTCCACGCCGCTCCCCGAGGACTGGGCCCCTGAGGAGCCGACCCTCGACGAGGTGCTCGCATGAGCACTCCCCGCAGCGGGGTGGGCCCGGCGCCGCTGGGCGTAGCCGCGATCGGGTACGCGTTCATGGGCAAGGCCCATTCGCAGGCGTGGCGGAATGTCGCGGCGTACTTCGACGTCCCGGCGGTCGAGCAGCGCGTGCTCGTGGGCCGCAACGCCGTCGAGGTCGCCGAGGCTGCGGCGCGGTACGGGTGGGCGGAGTCCGCGACGGACTGGCGCGAGGTGATCGCCCGGGATGATGTGCATATCGTGGACATCTGCGCACCGGGGTGGCTGCACGCCGAGATCGCGATCGCGGCGCTCGAGGCGGGCAAGCACGTGCTCGTGGAGAAGCCTCTCGCGAACTCGATGGCCGAGTCCGAGCGCATGGTCGCCGCGGCTCAGTCCGCCCGGGCCCGCGGGGTGCAGTCCATGGTCGGTTTCAACTATCGGCGCGTGCCCGCGCTCGCGTACGCGCGCCAGCTCATCGCGGACGGGCGGCTCGGCACGGTCCGCGAGGTCCGCGCGTCGTACCTGCAGGACTGGCTCGCCGACGACTCCTCGCCCATGACGTGGCGGCTGCGGAAGGAGACCGCCGGGTCCGGGGCGCTCGGAGACATCGCCTCGCACGCGATCGACCAGGTCCAGTTCCTGCTCGGGGACACCGTCACAGAGGCCTCGGGCCGCCTGCACACCTTCGTGGGCCAGCGCCCCGGCCCGTCCGGGGTCGAGGACGTCACGGTCGACGACGCCGCGTGGGCCACGCTGTCCCTCGCCGGGGGCGCGGTGGCCTCGGTCGAGGTCTCGCGGGTGGCTCTGGGCCGCAAGAACTCGCTGCGGATCGAGGTCTACGGCTCCGCGGGGGCCCTCGCGTTCGACCTCGAGCGGCTCAACGAGCTCGAGTTCCTCGACGGTGCCGCGCCGGCGGCCGAGCAGGGCTTCCGCCGGATCGTCGTGACCGAGCCCGAGCACCCGTACGTGGGGGCGTGGTGGCCGCAGGGCCACATCATCGGCTGGGAGCACACGTTCACGCACCAGATCCGCGACTTCCTTGCCGCGATCCGCGACGGGGCCGCCCCGTCGCCGTCGTTCGAGGAGGGACTGCAGGTCCAGCGCGTCCTCGCCGCCGTCGAGGAATCCGCCGCGGCGAAGTCGCTCACCGTCCAGCTCTAGCCCCGCAACCAAACCCACCCAGCCACCCGCCCGCCCGTTCAGGGGTCACGTCCCGTGGGTCACGACCCACGGGACGTGACCCCTGAACGAAAGTCCTCCCACCCACACCCGCTCCCCCGGAAGGAATCCCGATGCCCCGCCCCTTCACCCTGTTCACCGGCCAGTGGGCCGACCTGACCCTCGAGGAGGTGGCCAGGTACGCCGCCGAGTGGGGGTACGACGGGCTCGAGATCGCGGTCTCGGGCGAGCACCTCGACGCATGGCGCTGGGACGACGAGGCGTACATCGCCGAGCGCCTCGGCATCCTCGAAAAGTACGGCCTCAAGGTCTGGGCCATCTCGAACCACCTCAAGGGCCAGGCCGTGTGCGACGACCCGATCGACTTCCGCCACCAGGCGATCGTCGGCTCCCGCGTGTGGGGCGACGGCGACCCCGAGGGCGTGCGTCAGCGTGCCGCCGAGGAGCTCAAGAACACCGCGCGGCTGGCCAAGGCGCTCGGGGTCAAGACCGTCGTCGGGTTCACCGGCTCGAGCATCTGGCAGTACGTGGCGATGTTCCCGCCCGTGCCCGGCGAGGTCATCGACGCCGGGTACCAGGACTTCGCCGACCGGTGGAACCCCATCCTGGACGTCTTCGACGAATGCGGCGTCCGCTTCGCCCACGAGGTCCACCCGTCCGAGATCGCCTACGACTACTGGTCCACGAAGCGCGCCCTCGACGCGGTGGGGAACCGGCCCGCGTTCGGCCTCAACTGGGACCCGTCCCACATGATGTGGCAGAGCATCGACCCCGTGGCCTTCATCACCGATTTCGCCGACCGCATCTACCACGTGGATTGCAAGGACACCCGCATGCGCATGGGCAACGGCCGCGCGGGCATCCTTTCCTCCCACCTGCCATGGGGCGACCCCCGCCGCGGCTGGGACTTCGTCTCCGCCGGCCGCGGCGACGTCCCCTGGGAGGACTCGTTCCGGGCACTGACTGCGATCGGCTACGACGGCCCGATCTCCGTCGAATGGGAGGACGCCGGCATGGACCGCCTCCAGGGCGCCCCCGAGGCCCTCGCGGCGCTCAAGAAGTTCGACTTCGCGCCGAGCACCGCCTCCTTCGACGCGGCCTTCAGCAACCAGGGCTGACCGCCGCTGCGCTTGGCCCGCCTCCCGCCGCCTCGCGCCGCCGCGCTCCCGACCGGTTGTGATTTCCCAATCGGTCGGGAGCGCGGCGTGTCGCGCCGGCACGCGAAAACGGAGCCCAAGAAGCGGGCCGGAGCGCGACCGCGCCCCACCAGAACGGCCCCGATGCACGCGTTTGGTGACACTCCGACGTAAAATGGCAGTATGCCCCGCATCCAGGCAGAGTCGAATGCCGCCCAGCGCGCCCTCACACAGCGCCGCATCCTCGACGCGTTCGGCGAGCTCCTGTTCACTCGCGGCCTACCAGGGCTCACGATGACCGACGTCGCACGGCAAGCCGGCATCGGGCGCACCGCCGTCTACAACTACTACGCCGACCTCGAAGAGCTGCTCATCGGCTACGCCTTGGACGAGACCGGCCGCTTCCTCACCGAGCTCAAGGACCAGCTCGCCGCGGCCAGGAATCCCGTCGACAAGCTCGCGATCTACGTGCGGGCGCAGGTCGAGGACCTCTCGCGCCGCCATCTCCCGCCGGGACCGGCGATGCGCGCGGTGCTTTCGCCGTCGTCGTTCGCGAAGCTCGGGGATCACGTTGGCGAGCTCAACGCGGTGCTCCGCGACATCCTGCGCGAATGCATGGACGAGGGGTACATCCCGCGGGCCGATCTCGAGGAGCTCGCTCAGCTTGTCCTGGGCTCGCTCGCGGCGAGCGCGAACCGCGGGCAGAAGGACGGCGAGGTGGACGCGTCGCCCTCGTCGGACCCCATGGGGGAGCCCACTTCGCCGGATCGGCACACTGACGCCACCGTGCGGTTCATCCAGCTCGGCGTGGGGGCGCGTTTCGACGACGATCGGCGCCCGGTCAGGGCCTGACGCCTGGCGCGGCTACTTCGCCGGTGTGGGCGCCGGGCTCGGCGAGGCAAGCGAGCACACAAGGGGTCCGGGAGTCTGGTCGACGAGTCCGGGGTCGCGAAGATCCTTGAAGGTCGGAAGCAGGACAAGATCGACGGTCGCGTCTCCCCGGCCGTCCGGCATGAACACGCTCCCCGGGACGTTGCGCTGAAGCGTGAAGGCGCCACTCTCCCCCGCCGGACCGGCGACGACGACGGCCGCGGCAGATCCGGCGGCCTTCGAATTGTCCACGCTGCCGACGACGAATTTGCGCTGGGCGAGCTGGTCCGCGACGCCCTTGGCCAGGCCTTCCTTGCCGGTCGCGTTGAGGACACGGACTCGCACCGAATCCGGCGCGGCGTAGTCGAAGGGCCCTGCGGGGCACGTCGGAGAGGGCGACGGCGCGGCACCCGGCTGCGGGATCTTGAGATAGCCGCCCAGCACTGCAAACGCGCCACCCACGCCGACAACGACGAGCGCGACGAGCAGGATGAGCATGATCCCGTGCCTGACGCGCCGGAAGGTCCACCATCTGCGGCGCGCCGCAGTATCGCGCTCGAATTGTGCGCGCAGTTCCTCACCGTCGATGACGTGGTGCCCGTGATACTCGGAGAGGTCCTTGGGCCGGCGGCTCATGGTCGCTGCCCGGCTCAGGAATCGAGGTCCAGGACCCGCGCGTGGATCGCCGTGCGCTGGTGCAGGGCAGTGCGAAGTGCGCGGTGGAGGCCGTCCTCGAGGTAGAGGACGCCCTTGTACTGCACGACGTGGGGGAAAAGATCGCCGAAGAATGTCGAGTCCTCGGCGAGAAGGGCCTCGAGGTCGAGCGTGCGCTTCGTCGTGACGAGCTCGTCGAGCCGCACCGGGCGTGGCGGAAGCGCGGCCCAGTCCTTGGGCGTGTGGTACCCATGGTCCGGATAGGGGCGTCCTTCCCCCACTGCTTTGAAGATCACGCGACCAGCGTAGACAACTGCGCGCCGAGCCGTCATGCCGCCCCGGGGAGTCCCTCGGATTGTGGCCGAACGGTTACCCGGCCTCGTGCTGACAGAATAGGCGCATGGAGACCCGACCCCCGTTTGCCCTCCTCCTCGACGTCGACGGCCCCATCGCAAGCCCCGTCACGCGCGCGGTAAGGCCTGAGATCATCTCGCTCCTGCTCGAGCTGGGTGCGTCCGGAATCCCGGTCGTCTTCAACACGGGGCGTTCGGATGCGTTCATCGCGCAGCAGGTCATGGAGCCGATGATCGCCGCAGGGATGCCGGACGGGCTGCGGGTCCACGCGATCTGCGAGAAGGGCGCGACGTGGTTCTCGTTCACCGGCGCCGGCGCGGGGCCGGTGCATGTGGACCGGGAGCTTGCGGTTCCGAGCGAGTTCTCTGACGCGATCCGGGACCTCGTCTCGAGCTACTACTCCGACCACATGTTCTTCGACGAGACAAAGCGCGCGATGGTCTCGGTCGAGCAGCACATTGAGGTCTCGAACGACGTGTACCGCGCGATCCAGGAGCATTTCGACGCAGAAGCCATGTCCGTCATGGGCCGCCTCGGGCTCGGTGCCGTCCGGCTCGACCATCATGTGCCCGGCGAGGACGACACCGTGGACTACCGGATCGACCCGACCATCATCTCGACGGACATCGAGTCGGTGCGCCTGGGCAAGGACCTCGGCGCGAGCCGGGCGTGCGAGCTGCTGCACCGCGACGGGATCGTGCCCCAGGCGTGGTTCACGATGGGCGACTCGCGGACCGACTACGCGATGGCGGACTGGCTGCACCACAACGACCACGAGGTCTCCCACGTCGACGTGCGGCCCGAGGACGGGGTGCCTGAGAAGCCGTACGAGATCCTCACCGCCGGGTACCTCGGCCTTGGCCCCGAAGTGATTCACGACGACGCCGGCCTCGCCTTCCTGCGCGAGTGGCGGGACGAGTGGCGGGACGCGGCGCTCGCCGAGCGCTGATTCTCCCGGCTGATGCGCGGCGGGCTGCGCCATGCGCGGCCGGCTGCGTTATGCGCGGCGGCTGCGTTTATTCGCGGCCGTCTGCGCTCGCGTGGGCCCAGCGCTGCCGCGCAGTGTTGAGACCGCCCTTCACGGGAACGTGGGCCGTGGCCTTTGCGAGCCCAAAAGCGGGCATGCCGTTGTAGACCGCCTCCATGCCGGAAGCCGGGACGGAATACGTCTCGTGCCACACGCCGATGTCGCCGGTCCCCGAGACCGTCTTCATGAAGTCTCGCCACGGGGCAAGATGCGGCGCGTCGCGGTCGGCCGCGAAGCGCATGAGGTCCTCGGGGCTGCGCCAATAGCTCACGAGGATGGTGGTGCGGCCAAGCCACTGGTGGAAGCCGAGCATCCCCGACTCGGGATTGGCGGCGAGGTAGCGGAGCATGCGAGGCATCGCAGCGGCGACTCGCATGACCGAGCCGAGCTTCCACCAGCGGTTGGCCCGCATCCCGATGAGGAACACCGTCACGCCGCCCTCAGGTTGGGCGGTGAAGCGGCCGGGAAAGACTTCGAGCGCCATGGGATTCCCCCTCCGGGTTTCAAAACAACGTTACGTAACGACGTTACGATACACTTGACCCCATGGCAAGACCTGTTGTGCACGACGACGCCGTCCGCTCGCGGCTCCTCGAAGTCACCCTCGAACTCGTCGACCGCGAAGGCCCGGCACGCGTGACGCTCCGCGAGGTGGCGGCGAGCGCGGGAACATCGACGACGGCGATCTACTCGCTCTTCGGCGGCAAGACCGAGCTGCTCCAGGCCGTCGTCGACGGCGGCTTCGCGTCGTTCGCCCAGTCGCAGAGGGAAGCGGCCGACGGCGGCCTCCGCACCTTGGGCTTGGCATACCGGGAATGGGCGCTCGGACACCCCGCGCTGTATCGGCTCATGTTCGGCTCTTCCGCACGTCCGGACGGCGGGGTGGCGCCGTCGTCCGCCGTCGGGGAGGCCGCGATGGCCCCGCTCCGCGATGCCGTGGCGACGGGCCAGCGGAGCGGCGAGCTGCGCGCCGCATCTGTGGAGGCCGCCGTCATCGCCATCTGGGGCCAAGTCCATGGGCTCGTGAGCCTCGAGTTCGCCTGCGTCGAGCCAGAGGCGGACTGGGCGGGAATCTACGCGGAGGCGCTCGAAGCCGTCGCGCGCGCCTGGGCGGCGTAGCCGCTCGGCACGGGTCTATTCAGCCCGAACGGCCGCGGCCAGCGGAAGGACGGCCTCGAGCGCGGCGCGCAGCTCAGGCGCCTCGGGGGCGACGGCGGAGCGGAAGCGGCGCACGACGTGGCCCTCCGCATCAACGAGGAACTTCTCGAAATTCCAGCGGACCTTGTCGCCGAGGTCGTCGTCGGCGGGGAAACGCGCGAGCTCGGCGTAGAGCGGGTGCTGCCGGGGACCGAGGACATTCGCCTTCGCCGCGAGAGGGAACGAAACGCCGTACGTGAGGCGGCAGAATTCCTCGATTTCCGCGTCGGTGCCGGGTTCCTGGCCCGCGAATTGATTGCACGGGAATCCGAGGACCACGAATCCGCGGTCCCGATATTCGCGATAGACGTTTTCGAGGCCGTCATATTGACCCGTGTAGCCGCATTTCGACGCGACGTTGACCACGAGCACCGCCGAGCCGGCGAACTCGCCGAACGTCGTCTCGGTTCCGTCGTTGAGGGTCAGGGCGATATCGTGCAGGCTCACCCAGACAGCTTAGTCGCGCCGCTCAGTGGCCCGAGGGCGAGGGGCTTGGCGTCGATGAGCACGTGGGGCTCGCCTTCGGCGAAGGCGAAGGCGACACGATCGACGAAACCAGCCCTCCCGACGGCGACGGCGAGGCAGTCGGCGTCGGGGACGGGCACGCGCTGGGCGACGGGGTCGGCGAGGGGCTCGGCGACGGCGAGGGGCTCGGCGAGGGCGACGGGCTCGGCGAGGGGGTCGGAGCCGTATGCGTCGGGCTCGGTGTGGGCGAGCTGGATGGCGAGGGCGTCGGCGTCGGTGTGCTCGGCGCAGAGGGGTGCGGAGCAGCCGACGGCGGCACTGGCGGCACGGGCGCGGGGGCAGGGGCTTTCCGAATCGTCTCGCCGGGAGCGGGCTGGCTGACCGGACCGGGAATGTCCCAGTTCTGGTCCGACTGGGTCTTGCCGTCCGACGGCGTGTAGTCGGTAAGGGTCAGATCCGTCACCGTATTGCGCTGCGCGATCGGAATGAAGCCCCACTCCATCGGGTCCTTGTAGGTTCCTTTGAGGATGGTCTCAAAATGCAGATGGCATCCCGTTGCGCTCCCCGTGGAGCCCACGAGTCCGATCACCTGCCCGACGGCAACGGTGTCTCCGACCTTGACGGCCGCGTCGAGCATGTGGTTGTAGGTCGTGACGAGACCATTGCCGTGGTCGATCTCGACCCGGTTCCCACCGCCCCACGGGTGCCAGCCCGCGGCCCGGACGATCCCGGCGTCGGCCGCGTAGACGCGCGTCCCGCACGGGGCGCCGAAATCCTGGCCCCAGTGGAATTCGCCGGGCTCGTCATTGAGGGGGTTGATGCGATACCCGAAGGGCGACGTCGGGACGAGGCTTTCGAGCGGGGCGTACAGCTTGCCTTGGGGCGGGCGGGAAAGGTCCGACGACGCGAGAAGTACGACGCCGGAGTGCTTGCCGGCCGGAATCGAGCTCACGTCGGCGTGTTCGAAGACGATCACGGCGTTCGGATCCGCCCTCACCGAGTCGCCGCCAGCGTCGGCGAACGCAGGGGCAACGCTGATAACCAGCGAACTCACGGCCGCAACAGCGGCAATCAAGAATCGATGCCCTCTCGGCCTAGCGGCCTGGAGCACAGCATCCAATGTGCTGCCCACGGGTAGTCCCCCAACATGGTTCGTGTGCGACGTTACGCACCGTACCATCGTGGGCCGCCGGCTGTCGATGGCGAGAGGCTCGCTGTGGAAAACTCCCAGCGACCACACAGGAATCGCATAGCCTGCCGCAATTGTGACGAAATGCGGGATTTTCGCGCCCTCAACCCGCCGAACACCACGCCCGGTCCCCGCGAAAAGGCACAATCGCGCCATATCAACAGGCAATTCGCGACAGTTTTTTGTCAATCCGCCCCCAAAGCCGGCGTTGACCTGTACCGTCACTTTCACGCGGGCACCTGCTCGCAACCCACGGCATCGATTGGGGGACCAAGTGATTTTGCCAGATAAAGGATTGAAAACACTTCGAGTTGCAGCTTCTGTTATCGCCCTCTGCCTTATCGCACCCGCATCCGTCGCCCAAGCAGTCCCGCAGGGTGACACAGGGAACCACAAGCTCGAATCCACGGCTACCGCGATTAATAAGGGTCTCGCACGTTCAGGACAGGGCGAGACAACTCTCGTAAGACCGGCCAAATCCGATACAGGATCGGTCGAGGCCAGCGTCCGGTCCGGGCGAGTCAAAATCACCAAGGACCGAGGTAGGGCCAAAGCAAACCTGGACGGCGGCGACGGCGGGCTCAAACTTTCGCTCGAGTTGCCAAGCCCTGCAGTAGCGCCAGACCCTCAGATCGCAGCCGACGGAACCACCGTACTAACCGATCCAAACGGGCAAGTGGACCTCGGAGTGCAGACCCTCACAGACGGCTCCATCCGCGCCCTGACCGTCTTGAACAATCGGCATGCTCCAGTCAGGTACGACTACCGGCTGGAGCTGACCGCTGACACGACTCCTATACAGACCGGCGATGGATCGATCTCACTGAGGGACAGGAATGGAACCTCAAAGGGTTGGATCGCGCCTGCATGGGCGGTCGATGCCAATGGCGCGCCGGTCAAGACCCATTACGAAGTCAACGGTAACGTCATCGCGCAGATTGTGGAGCACACGGGGCAACACGTCGCCTATCCCGTTATCGCGGACCCACGGGTCTACTACGCGTGGTGGCAGCTGTTCAACTGGTCCGAGTGGCACTGGAACTCGGCCTACGGCATGAACCAGCTATCCATTGAACTTTCAATCTGGGGGCGTCATGACCTGGTCTTCAATGCAGGTCAATTCCTAACGTCGGGCTGGAACCTTCTTAAGGAGAAGCATTCCTGGTGGATGTTCACGGACTCGATGCGGCAGCAGTGGGAATGTCACGTGCTGGGGGGAATTGCTGAGCCAGGGACATTTGATCTCGAGTACGAGCGTCGATCCGTCCCTGATTGGCGAAGCCGGATTGGTAGAGTCTGGCCGCCGCAGGACACATGCAATTGGTAGAACTAAATAGACAGTTGGTGAGGGAGGGGCGAATTGCCACTGCAGCAATCTTGATCTCCGGCATTGTCCCGTGGATGCTGGGTGTCTATGGAGCCTTCGTCGTCACTGCGCAATATAGCGGGCTGGGGCTTGTCGAGTCTTACCTCTCGTTCCAAGATGGGTCGAACATCGGAAACGCGACAGCCCTCCTCTTCCTGACCGGAATAACGGCGGGAGCCTGCTCGGTCCTGATCCGTCACCTGAAGCGGCACTACAGACGGCTCAAGGCCACGTATTCCCTTCTGTTCGCTTTCGCGGCCCCTTCGGTGGCAGTATTCTATCCCGATGCCGTGGTCGGAGCCGCCGTCGAGCACATCAAAGACAATTCGAGACATTCCGATCTTTTGATGGTCCTGATCGTGAGCGGAGGTCTCGCCCTTCTCGTCGCCACATTCCTGCTCGCCATTGACTTGGGCTTTCGCCTCTGGAAACAGCGGCACCAACCATAGCGCCAGCAACTGCTGCCGAAACCCGCTTCTCCGTGCCATATACCCCACGGAAAAGCGGGTTTCGGCAGCAGAAGCAGAATGTCCACGGACACGAGAACGCCCCCGGTCCGAAAACCGGGGGCGTTCACACAACGCGGAGGATGGGGGATTTGAACCCCCGAGGGCGTTAACCCAACACGCGTTCCAGGCGTGCGCCATAGGCCGCTAGGCGAATCCTCCATTGCCCGCTCGGAGCCGAACCACGGGTTGAAGAACCACAGGGTTGAAGAACCACGGGGCCAGACTCGTGCAGAGCAGACTCTAGGATACCCGAGGTTCGAGGAAGCTCCGAATCGGCGCCTCCTCGAGGAAGGGCCCGAGAGCCACATCGAGGCGATCTACCCGCGAAGGGGACGGGACGCCGTCGTCCGCGCATTCCTCGCGGCGCACCCCTATGGCGGTCCGCGTTCATGACGTTCCCGGTCGATGTGAGCCTCCCGGCCCCGGAGCGGTACCCGCAGCAGGAGCAGTGGGAGCGACGGGAGCAGCCGGGGCGAGAGAAGCAGCAGGCGCGGCCGGGAGCCGGAGCGCGAAGCACGCGCCTCCCTCCGGCGCGCGCCCTGCGACGAGTTCGCCGCCGAGCCGACCCGCGAGCCGATGGGCGATCGAAAGCCCGAGGCCCGTCCCCACCGGGCGCTCCCCCTGGTAGCGGGCGTGCAGGACGCCGCGGTCGAACGCGCGGGCGAGGTCGTCGTCGCTCAGCCCGGGGCCGCCGTCGCGCACTTCGAGGACGACGGCGCCGTCCTCCGCGCGTCCGACGAGCACCACGGGCGAGCCCTCGGGCACCATCCGCAGCGCGTTCTCGACGAGCCCGTCGACGAGCTGGCGAAGCCGGCGCGCGTCGCTCACGACGGGCAGCGGCCCCACGGCATCGGCACGGACTGCGACGCCCGCGGGCTCCCACACGCCCCGCCAGGCGTCCACGACGACGGGGAGGATCTCGGCGGCGTCGAGGGGCTGGAGGTCCACGCGGAAATCGTCCGCTTCGAGTCGTGCGAGCTCGAGCAGGTCCCTGACGAAATGGTCGAGCCGCTCGGTCTCACTGCTCAGGGTCCGCCCGACGCGCGGCACGTCCTCCCCCGGGATCACGCCGTCGGCGAGCGCCTCGGCGTAGCCCCGCAGGGCCGTGAGCGGTGTGCGGAGCTCGTGCGAGATCGAGAGGAGGAACTCGCGTTGGCGCCCTTCGCTCGTCGCGAGGGAGGCGTCGAGGGCCTTGAGCGCGGCGGAGACCTCGCGCACCTCGGTGGGCCCCCCGCCGTCGACCGCCACGCCTCGCTCACCACCGGCGAGCCGCTGCGCGGCCCGCGAGACCCGGACGAGCGGCTTCGTGACCCAGCGAGCCACGAGCGCCCCGCCGACGACGGCGCACGCGAACCCGAGCGCGAGCGCCCACAGGAGCCGCGTGACGAGCGGCCACGAGGCCTGATTGACGGCCGAGACGGGCTCGGCGAGCACGAGCCCGCCGCCTGCCGGGAGGGGCCGCCCCTCGACGACGACGGGCGTGCCGTTGACCGTCTCGGTCTGCGAGACGGGCTGCCCCGCGAGGACCTTCTTGGCCGCCGCTGCGCTCACGAAGTGCCGCCCGGCGCCCGTGACGTTGCCGTCGGGCGCGACGAGGGCGATCCGCCCGGCATCGCCGACCGCAAGCTCGCGCAGCGACACGAGGTCGGTCACCGAGCCGGACGCGCTGAGCGTCTGCGCCTGTCGCGCGAGGCCGGTGCGCGCCTCGTCGATCGCGACGGCCCGGATGAGCTGTGCCCCGACCAGCCCCGCCACAAGGGTTGCAATCGCGGCGACGGCGGCGATCACGAGCGTGACGCGGGCGTACAGCGATCGCAGCCAGGCCTTCACGACGACCCCGCCGGCGAAACGCTGTAGCCGACGCCGCGCGTCGTCCGCAGGGGACTCGCGTCGCCGAGCTTCGCGCGGAGCTGGGCGACGTGGACGTCGACCGTCCGGCCGCCCGCGTAGTCCGCCTGGCCCCACACCGCGGAGAGGAGCTGCTCGCGGCTGAACACCCGACCCGGCTGGGACATGAGATACGCGAGCAGGTCGAACTCCATGGCCGTGAGCTGCACGGGCCTGCCGTCGGCCTCCGCGGTGCGCCGCCCGAGGTCGAGGCGCACGCGGCCCACGCTCAGCACGCGGGCGGCCTGCGGCCCTGCCGCGCGGCGCAGCACGCTGCGGACCCGCGCCACGAGCTCGCGCGGCGAGAACGGCTTGGTCAGATAGTCGTCCGCGCCGAGTTCGAGGCCGAGGACGCGGTCCACCTCGTCGTCGCGGGCGGTCACGAAGATCACGGGCGTCCAGTCGTCCTCCTCGCGGAGTCGGCGGCAGAGCTCGACGCCGTCGAGGCCCGGGAGCCCGACGTCGAGGACTATCGCGACGGGCCGAAGCTGGCGGACCCGCGAGAGCGCCGCGGCCCCGTCCCGTTCGACGTGCACGCCGAACCCCGCGCGTGCGAGGTACAGCCTTTCGAGATCCGCGATCGCCTGCTCGTCCTCGACCACGAGCACCAGTCCGCGCCCCTCGCCCGAGTTCTCCACGGAACCATTCAAGCGCACGACGGCGGCGCCCGGCCGGGTGCGTGGAGGTTGATCGTGACACTTTACATTCCCCGAACATTGGCCGAACACAGCCCTTGCCCAGCGTTGCGAGCATCAGGACATGGACCGGCGCGAAGACCGGACCGACCACAGGCACACCACGGACGAAAGGACTGGCCATGGAACCGAACATCACGAAGGCAGAGTTGGACACCTCCGCCCGGAGGCGCATCGCTCGCCGTTGGACGGTGGGAGCGGCGTCGACGCTCGCCGCCGTCCTCCTTGCGGGGGGCGGGACCGCCCTTGCCCTCGAAACTCGCGACGCTCAGCCGCAGACGACGGTCGCCGGCGCCTCCGACACGGCGGGCTCCGAGGATTCGCTCGACACGCTGACGTCCCTCGACGATCTGGGGACCGATGTCGGCGCGGGCGGCTCGACCGCCGTCACGACGGGCTCCGCCGTTGTGGCACCCGCCGCGTTCATCGCGCCGGTGGCGTCGACGCCGTCGCCCTCGCCGTCCGCCACGGGGAAGGCTGCGGCCAAGCATCCGGCGCGCGCGTCCCTGAGGCACCTGCTCGCCGTCATCATCCGCGGAGATGGGGACGACGAGAAGTACGGCGACCACTCGCAGACTGCCGCGCGGGAGTTCATCCTCCGCCACTCGGCGGCTTTCCGGCACCTCCCCGAGAAGCTGCGGCAGGACCTCTGGACGCTCGCCGGGGCGACCGAGGACCACGAGGTCGCCGACGCCCACACGATCAAGGACCGGGCCCTCGACGGGAGCTACGGCACCGCGATCAAGAAACTCGCGGAGGCGATCAAGGACATGCCCGCAAAGCCGAAGGCGAACACCCCGGCGCCGGGCGCGACGTCTGGGAGCTGACCCGCCGGTTCGAGCCATCGGCGGAACGCAGACCCGCCGGTTCGAGGCTGCCGCCGAAAGCTGATTCTGCCGAATTCGAGGCTGCCGCCGAACTCAGCTAAGATGGAATCCAGCCCCTCATGTGGCGTCATCCTGCTGAACTCCCCCAGGACCGGAAGGTAGCAAGGGTAGGTGGGCTCTGGCGGGTGCATGAGGGGCCTTTCCGTACCTGTGGATAACTGGGCCCGTCGTGTCGGCGCCGATTGATAGGGTTTCTCTGTGAGTTCTCCGACTGCCCTCTACCGCCGGTATCGGCCGGACACGTTCCAGGACGTGATCGGGCAGGAGCACGTCACGGAGCCGCTCATGACGGCCCTCCGCAAGGACCGCGTCAACCACGCCTACCTCTTCTCGGGCCCGCGCGGGTGCGGCAAGACGACGTCGGCTCGCATCCTTGCGCGCTGCCTCAACTGCGAGAAGGGCCCCACGCCCGAGCCGTGCGGCGTGTGCCCGAGCTGCGTCGAACTTGCGCGCGGCGGGTCCGGTTCGCTCGACGTCATCGAGATCGACGCCGCGAGCCACGGCGGCGTGGACGACGCGCGGGACCTCCGCGAGCGGGCGACGTTCGCGCCCGTGCGCGACCGCTACAAGATCTTCATCATCGACGAGGCCCATATGGTCACGTCAGCGGGCTTCAACGCGCTCCTCAAGATCGTCGAGGAGCCGCCGGAGCACATCAAGTTCATCTTCGCGACGACCGAGCCGGACAAGGTCATCGGCACGATCCGCTCGCGCACCCACCATTACCCGTTCCGCCTCGTCCCGCCCGAGCCGCTCATGGCGTACCTCGAGCAGCTGTGCTCCGCAGAGCACGTGCCGGTTGAGCCGGGCGTGCTGTCTCTTGTCGTGCGCGCGGGCGGCGGCTCCGTGCGCGACTCGCTCTCGGTGCTCGACCAGCTCATGGCCGGCGCGGGGACCGGTGGGATCGACTACGAGCTCGCCGTCGCGCTCCTCGGCTACACGCACGCCGCGCTGCTGGACGACGTCGTCGACGCGGTCGCGGCAGGCGATTCCGGCACGGTATTCCGTGCGGTGGACCGCGTTGTCCAGACCGGGCACGATCCGCGGAGATTCGTCGAGGACCTCCTCGAGCGGTTCCGCGACCTCATCATCGTGCGCGCGCTGCCGGACGCGGCCGAGTCGATCCTGCGCGGGGTGCCCGCGGACCAGCTCGCGCGGATGCGGACCCAGGCGCAGTCGATTGGGGCCGCGGAGCTTTCTCGCGCGGCGGACGTCACGAGCGCTGCCTTCAACGAGATGACCGGCGCGACGTCGCCGCGGCTCCACCTCGAGCTCCTGTGCGCGCGGCTCATGCTTCCCGCAGCCGACGGCGACCACGGCATCGCGGCCCGACTCGACCGCCTCGAACGGCGGCTCGCATTCGAGCACGCGGGGCCGGAATCTGGCACAGCGGCGACCTCGACTCCGGCGACCATGCCTGCCGACGGCCCTGCTGCCTCGGCCCCGGCGACCCCCGGACCCGCGGCGCCGGCAGCCGAGCCAGCCGCGTCGGCCTCCGCGGCTCCTGCGCCCTTGACCGCGGCAACTCCGGCGGCGCGAGTTGCGGCGCCGGCATCCTCAGCGGCGAGGACGCCGGCTCCCGCGACTCCCTCGCCTAGCACGGGCTCACCGGTCCAGGCCGCGGGAGCAGGCCAGGCGCAGCCGGCGGCCGCACCGCGAGAGGCGGCCCCGGAGGCTCCACAACCTGCTCCGATGGGATCGCCCGCGGCGTCTCAGGCTCCGAATAGTCCTGGCGGCGGCTCGGCAGGCGGCGGCACCGGCAGCGTCGAGATGTTCCGCCGCGCGTGGCCCGAGATCCTTGAGAAGCTCACGTCCATCAAGCGCCTCACGTGGATCCTCGTGAGCCAGAACGCCACCATCGCGGGCTTTGACGGCCGCACGCTCACGCTCGCTTTCGCGAACTCGGGCTCGGCCGGTTCGTTCACGCGGGGCGACCACTCGGACAACGTGCGTCGTGCAGTCCAGCAAGTACTCGGCGTCGACGTCCAGATCGATGCGACGACAGGCGGCAACGGCCCGACTCCGGCCGCCGCGAGAGGGGCTGAGCCGGGCCCAAAAGCGCCGGCTGAGCCGCCTCAGAGCCCCCGTACGCCCGAAAACTCCGCCGGCGCCCCTGCCCCCGAGCCGATCGGCCAGCTGGTGGCCCCGTCCGCCGCGGATGTTGCATGGGGTTTGGCCCCCGCGCCTGCTCCCGCCCCGGCCCAAGACGCATCTGAGCAAGCCCGTCCCGCGTTCGACCAGTCCAATCCCCCCTCGACCCAGCACAGCCGCGCGGCTGCCCAGGCAGAGGCCGCGTCCGCACAAGCGGCCGCTACGCCGGCTCGCGCCGAGCAGCCGGTCATCGCACCGCCCGCCAGCTCCGAGCTGGCTGCCCTGGCTCCGGCTCCCGCGTCGCAGGCTCAGGAACCGCGCGTCGCCCCAACCACGTCCGCATCGGGCACCGGCACCGATGACCCCTACGCGGACATCCCCTACGCCGACGACGAGCCGCCGGCCGAGTGGGACGAGCCACTCCCCGAGGATGAGGGCTGGCGTCGACCGTCCTCAAGTGGTCGCACGCCACACCCCGGGCCTGCTGGTGCCCCCGCTGGAGCAGGGTCTCCGCCCCGCGATGCAACGTCGCCGCGAACGGGTCAGTCTCCGTCGTCCGACGAATCACGCGGTTCGCGCAGTCCTGGACAGGGCAAAACCGCCGAGGACCCGTGGTCGTACGCGCGCGAGTCGGCGCCGGGCGTCTGGACAGTCGGAACGGAGTCGAACGTCGGGTCGGGGACGACGGCGGCAGGGCGGCCAGGGGCGTCGCCCGCTGAGGCGCCGTACGCTGAGGCGCCGTCCGCGCGCGAGGTCGCATCGCCGTCGTACGCCCCGGCCGCCGCCCAGCAGCCTTCGGAGTCCGCGCTGGAGGGGCCGGCCGAGGAGCGGCCGTCCCCTCAGGCGCCGGACCACGGCGGCAGACCGCTCAGCATGTACCAGCGCCTCTCGCAGAAGGCAGCGCAGGAACGTGGGAACGACGTCGCGGCACCAAGGCCGCAGAGGCCCGCGCCGAGCCAACCGGTCGTTGAGGACATCCCGAGTGCCGACGATGAGACGGTCGAGGCGTCGGGCGTCTTCGGTCGGGCGGCCGTCGAACGGATCCTCGGAGGGAAGCTCATTGAGGAGCGCGCCCACGATGGCACGGTGATTCCGCCGCGCTGATGCCCGTCCGGCACGCCATCGGGCGCGGCAAGCGGTAGCGTAGTGGGGTGTATGAAGGCGCAGTCCAGGATCTGATCGACGAGCTCGGAAGGCTCCCCGGCATCGGACCAAAATCCGCGCAACGGCTCGCCTTCCACATCCTCGAGGCAGACGCGGACGACATGAAGCGGCTCGTCGCCGCCATCACTACCGTCAAGGAACGCGTCAAGTTCTGCCAGATCTGCGGCAACGTCTCGGAGCAGGAGACGTGCTCGATCTGCCGCGACGCTCGCCGCGATCCGAGTGTCATCTGCGTCGTCGAGGAGTCCAAGGACGTGATCGCGGTGGAGCGCACGCGCGCGTTCCGGGGTCGGTACCACGTGCTCGGCGGGGCCATCAATCCGATCGCGGGAATCGGGCCGGATCAGCTGCGCATCCGCGAGCTGCTCTCGCGGCTCAACGACGACGCCGTCACGGAAATCATCATCGCGACGAACCCGAATCTCGAGGGCGAGGCGACGTCGACGTATCTCGCGCGCATGCTCCAGAGCATCGGCATCAAGGTCACGCGCCTAGCGTCGGGGCTGCCCGTTGGCGGGGACCTCGAATACGCGGACGAGATCACCCTGGGGCGCGCGTTCGAGGGGCGCCGCAGCGCGATCGGCTAGGGCTGATTCGGCGCGAGCCGAGAAGAGCCGCACGATTCGGACTTCGCCTGCCGCTGAAGGGCGGGGCGAAGCCCGAATGCCGAGGCATTTCCGTCGATCACGAATATTCGTCACAATTCGCACGCGCTCATTGCACTTTTGTCACACCTCTCACCGGGGCTCCGGTTTAAATGGAGCTTGCGCATTGACGAATTCAATAGGATACGCGACCATGGGTTGACGGGGACCTTCGCACCAGCGGGGCTCGATCAATCGAGAACACCCCGCACAATGGTTGGGGGACCATGATGAAACTGCGAATTCTAGCGTCAACCTCAATTGCCATTGGCATGCTGCTGTCAATTGCGGTGCAGGCACAGGCAACTGATGACAATCGCTCTACGCGAGCAACGCTCGAGCGAGTCACGAAACACGCCCAAGGCGCCACGACGAAAGTACTGTCAAACGTCGCGCCGATTCCGACGACCGACGGCGGAGCCCAGGCCATAGACGGCACCGCCAACGGAGTGAGAGTCAAGGTTCCGACCAGCGCGATCGACGCCATCTCCCTTGAGTCGAGCACCGGGAAGTCGGTCCGGGTCAAACTGCCCTACGCAAGCAACGCCAAGAAGGCAAAGGTCATCGAGCAGGGCATCGTGTCCTTCGACAACCAGAACGCTTCGAAGACCGTGCCGGTGGTCAAGGATGACGGTTCCGTTCAAGTGACAACCGTGATCAGCGGAGCCACAGCGCCAGCTCGGTACACGTACGAGCTTGCCGTCCCCGACGGTGGAAAGGTCTCCCAGATCGACGGGGGCGTGGTGGTTGTCTTGGACGCCGCGGGTGGGTTCGTAGGCGGCATCGCTCCGGCTTGGGCAAAGGACGCCAACGGAAACGACGTCCCAACCCGCTACGAGATCAGCGGGAATACATTGACTCAGGTTGTCGACCATCTTGCAGCGTCCACGGCCTATCCGGTCGTAGCGGATCCATGGTTCGGCATCGATCTGTGGGGCGAGACTTGGTACAACCGCAGAGGCTGGGAACACGAAGATTGGACAGTCTCGATGCTGTTCAGTGGTTGGGGCTGGACGGTGTATTCAGCCTCCGGAGGCGACATCGTGATGCTAACTGCAGGGTGGTCGGAAATCGCCACAAAGCGGCCCCTTGTCACTTCCAAACCTTCGCTCAAGCATCAGTACGACTGCCACGCGACCTTCGGGCGCGCATGGTGGTGGGCAGGCTTCCATTGGGATCTGGAGCGCTGGCGGTCGAATTATCCTGGATGGCTGGCCACCCTGGCGGCGACTGGTGCAATTGGAACTTCTAGAGCTCGCTGACCAATGAGACGCCCCTTCAAAGTGGCTGCAGTCACTACGCTCATCGTCACCGGTTCTGCGATCGTCGTTGTCGCGCCCAACGCCATAATCACCGCGTTTCTCGACGGCTCCAGGCGGAATCTTAGTCCTAGCAAGTTTGTGGTAGGCCCAGGTGCAACAGCTGACTGGGCCTACTCTGTCGAAGGACTCCACGACGAGACCAAGAATCTCTGCGGTCCCGACAAGATCGATTGCAAGGAAGGCTACCGGGGCGACCGGCTCACACTGCTCCGGTTCGACTCGAAGGACAAGGCGCAAGACTATGCGGCGTCATTGGGCAGCAACGGCTATCAATCGCATTGGCTCGTCGCCGATTTCTCCCACGCCCCGCTGGGGGCGACCGACCGGCTCAGGGTCAAGCGGGTCTTGGATGAAACGTGGGGATCCGAGTCCGACTGAATACCGCGACGAACGGCGTTTCCATCGATCGCAGTGAATAGGAGTCTCGTGAAACGTCCAGATTACGCGACTGCCCTGGGGGACGAGGCCTATCAATCCGATTGGATCGTCGCCGATTTCTCTCAATCACCGCTCGACGACTTCTACCGCCGGATCGTCCGCGACAGTCTCGACCAAACCGGACGGCGATCAGAAGACTGAGGCCACCACCTCGGGCAGGCTCCCCAGAGCACCGTTGAGAACGTGACGGACCGTTACGCGCCCACCGCGGGCAGGAGCATGCTTGGAGGCATGAGCACACCACGCACATCGGTCCCTGTTCTCGACCTCGCCACCGCGAGGGACGCGAACGGCCATTTCACCTCCGACTTCCTCGATGCCCTCCGCGACGCCGCGCACAACGTCGGCTTCTTCCAGGTCACCGGCTACGGTGGGCGGCCCGGACAGGACCGCGAGCTTCTCGACACGGTCGCCGAGTTCTTCCGCCTCCCCCTCGATGATCGCCTCGCCCTCGACAACCGCACGTCCGCCCAGTTCCGCGGCTACACGCGCCTCGGCAAGGAAGTCACACAGGGCCGAGCTGATTCACGCGAGCAGATCGACTACGGACCGGATCGCGCGCCGCTCGAGGAGGTGCCCACAGATCAGCCCTACCTCGGCCTCCAGGGCCACAACCAATGGCCGGCAGGATTCCCGGAGCTCGAGAAGGCCGCCATGGACTGGGCCGAGCTCATGTCCCGTATTGGGGCCGAACTCCTCTCCGCGATCTCCGTGGCGATCGGCCTCCCCGAGAACCATTTCGACGAGGCGTTCGCGAGCACGCCCGCGTGGATGGGCAAGCTCGTGCATTACGTCGGGGGCGGAGTCGTGCCCGAGGCCGGAACCCAGGGCGTCGGTTCTCATGCGGACTACGGCTTCGTGACGCTCCTCCTCCAGGACTCCGTGGGCGGCCTCGAGGTGAAGCCGTACGGGCAGGACGAGTGGATCGACGTTCCTCCGACGCCCGGTGCGCTCGTCGTGAACCTCGGCGAGATGCTCGAGGTCGCGACCGATGGGTACCTCATGGCGACCATCCATCGCGTCACGGCGCCGCCCGCCGGCGTCGACCGCTACTCGGTGCCCTTCTTCTGGTCGCCGCGCCTCGACGCCGTCATCGACAAGGTCGAGCTCCCCGCCGAGCTCGCCGCTGAAGCGCGCGGCGTCTCCGACGACCCGACCAATCCGATGCTCGCCTCCTACGGCCAGAACGTCCTCAAGGGCTGGCTGCGCGCCCACCCCGAGACCGCGCGGCGGCACTACCCGGAGCTCGTCCGCTGACGACGGCGGGCGGCCGGCACGGCTGACGGCGTCACCGCCGGCTCAGGCGACTCGGGTTCCCCGGGCGAGGCGGCGGGCGGGCGTGACGAGCGCCTGCCGCGCTCCCCAGAGCAGACCGCCCGCGAGGAGCAGCTGGAGCCCGAGCCCTAGCGGCCAGAGCGGAGTCCGCTGGACGAGATACGCGGGCTTGGGCTTCCCGTTCGCGCACGGTGTCGTCGCCTCCGGCCCGGCGATGGCAGCCCGTGCCCCTTGGCTCATCGTCTCGATCGCGCCTTGGGGATACGGCACGCTCGACTCGGAGCGGTCGGGGTACGGGATCGCGTCCGCGACAACGAGGAACGGGTTCATCGACAGGATCCACGCGACACGTTCGGTGTGCACGGCGGGCTGGTCGATCAGACTCCCGACGCACGTGTACGACGGCGGCCCCTGCATGGGCGCGGGCGTCACCTTGAGATTGCTCGAGTACCCGGGCGACGGCGCGAGGGAAGGGCCCGTCGACGGCGCAAAGGAGGGCCCCGGCACGGCAGGGTGCGACAGCGTCGCGTACGACGGCGAATTCGCCTCGACGGTCCCGCGGGACAGGGCAACGCCGAAGCCGAAGGCGATGAGGGTCCCGATGCACAGCATGGCGACGACGAGATACGTCACGACGATCGAGAAGAGCGGCCGCCCCGCGAGAGCTGAGAGCGCCGTCCCGATCGCGCTCACGACCCCGAGCTCGACGGCGAGCATGAGCAGCGAGACGGCGATGTAGCCGGGCGAGAGGCCGCCCGCGGCGACGCCGATGATCAGGAAGGGCGATGCTGCGACGAGGAACGCGAGGGCGGCGAACCACGCGGCCACAAGCTTCCCGGCGAGGATCTGCCCGGGGCGCAGAAGCGACGCCTGCAGGATCGCGAGGGTCCCCTGGGCCCGGTCGCCGTTGACGGCGTTGGCCGAGAGCGCCGGCGAGACGACGAGCGCGAAGAACATGACGAACGCGAGCACGGCCTCGAAGATCATGCTCCCGGGGCCGGCGCTGGGAAGCGGTCCCGCGGGCGTGTAGTCGGCGTAGCGACGGCTCACCGCGTGCTGCGCCTCCCACGCGGCCCAGGTCAGCCACGTGACGATGGCGATGAGGGCGAACCAGATCGCGAGCATGATGTACCAGCCGCGCGACCGAAGCCGCTGCTTCGCCTCGAGGACCACGACGTCCCAGGCACCGCGCACCCAGGCACGCACCGCCGTCGCCCGCTCTCCGACCGACCGCGGCCGCCGAGGCGACGGCGCCGCTCCCGGCTCGAGGACTTCGTGCACACCGCTCATCGTTCGTCAGCCCCCAGTCCGAGATAGGTCTCCTCGATGACGCCTCCGGCGGGCGCGAACGCCGTGACCGCGACGCCCCCGGTGACGAGCTCGCGCAGGAGGCGCGCGGCGTCGTCGTCCGTGGCGACCACGAAGCTCAGCCGAGGCCGCCGCCCATCCTCGTCGCCAAACTCGACGCCGAGCTCCCCCAGCAGGGCGCGGGCGCTGCCGAGGTCGAGGGCCTCGAGCGCGTAGCGTCGCCCTCCCGGTGGAGCGTCAACGACTTGGGAGCGAACGGTGCGCCCGCCGCTCACGAACACGACGGCGTCGGCAATCTCATCGAGCTCGCTCAGAATGTGGGAGGAGACGACGACCGTGCAGCCGTCCGCCGCGACCCGACGCAGCGTTCCTCTCAGCTCGACGCGGGACGCCGGGTCGAGGCCGGACGCGGGTTCGTCGAGAAGGAGGGTCGTGGGCCGGTGGATGAGCGCCCGTGCGAGGCTGAGCCGCTGCTGCTGGCCGCGCGAAAGCACGCGCGCGGGCTGATGCGCGAAATCTCCGAGGTGAACGAGGTCGAGCAGTTCACCGGCGCGCTTGGCGGCCTCCTGCCCGCCGAGCCGATAGAAGCGCCCCACCTGGACGAGGATCTCGCGGGCCGTGAGCGACTCCCACACCCCGAGCGTGTCTGGCATCCAGCCCACCCGCCGTCGCACGTCGTCCCGGTCGACGGCGGGGTCGAACCCGTCGATCCGGATCGTTCCGGCGTCGGGAGCCAAGAGGGACGCCAGCATGAGGAGGAGGGTCGTCTTGCCCGCGCCATTCGGTCCAACGAGCGCCGTGACCTGCCCCGCCTGTGCATCGAAATCCATGCCGACGACGGCGTGCACCGCGCCGAAGCTGCGCGCAAGCCCGCGCGATGCGATGCCTCGGACGTCCCCCATGACAGTCACCCCTACTCGTGCGGAGCCGACCCCCGCCGGCTGCCCTGTCAGGACAGCCTAACCGTGACACAGTGCGTCACGTCGAGGGCGTGCCGATAGAATGTTGGGCGAATCTGTCGCGTTCCCTACCTCTTGAGTGAGTGTGCCCCGCATGTCGCTTCCGCCTGTGCTGCCCGCCAAGCAACTCGTCGTCCAGAAGTTCGGCGGTTCCTCCGTCGCGGACGCCGCGGGCATCAAGCGAGTCGCGCAGCGCATCGTGGACTACCGGAAGGCGGGCCACGAGGTCGTCGTCGTCGTCTCGGCCATGGGCGACACGACCGACGAGCTCCTCGACCTCGCCGCGCAGATCACCGAGGACGCCCCCGCTCGCGAGATGGACATGCTCCTCTCAGCCGGCGAGCGCATGTCGATGGCACTCCTCGCGATGGCGATCCACGAACTCGGTCACAAGGCGCAGTCCTTCACCGGCTCGCAGGCCGGCATGATCACGGACGGGACGCACGGCAAGGCGCGCATCATCGACGTCGACCCGCACCGCATCCGCACCTCGCTCGACAAGGGCAACATCGCGATCGTCGCGGGCTTCCAGGGCATGAGCCGCGAGAGCCAGGACGTGACGACGCTCGGCCGCGGCGGCTCGGACACGACGGCGGTGGCGCTCGCCGCCGCGCTCGACGCGGACGTGTGCGAGATCTACACCGACGTCGACGGCGTGTACACGGCCGATCCGCGCGTCGTGCCCTCCGCGAAGAAGATCGAGACGATCTCAAGCGAGGAAATGCTCGAACTCGCCGCGTCCGGCGCGAAGATCCTCCACCTGCGCTGCGTCGAATACGCGCGCCGCTTCGGGGTTCCGCTGCACGTGCGGTCCTCGTTCAGCCACCACGAGGGGACGTGGGTGCTCCCGGCCCCGGAAGACAAGATCACGATCAACGAGGGAGTCGCCTTGGAACAGCCCATCATCTCCGGCGTCGCGCATGACCGCTCCGAGGCCAAGGTCACCGTGGTTGGCGTCCCCGACATCCCGGGCAAGGCTGCCGCGATCTTCCAGGTCATCGCGAAGGCCAACTCGAACATCGACATGATCGTCCAGAACGTCTCGACGTTCGGCCGTGGCAAGACGGACATCTCCTTCACGCTCCCGATCGTCGAGGGCGCGACGGCCCTGCACTCGCTCAAGGCCGCACAGGAGGAGATCGGCTTCGAGGACATCGAGTACAACGCCGAGATTGGCAAGCTCTCGCTCATCGGGGCGGGCATGCGCTCACACCCCGGCGTCTCGGCGACCTTCTTCAAGGCTTTGTCCGACGCGGGCATCAACATCGACATGATCTCGACGTCGGAGATCCGCATCTCGGTCGTGACGCGCGCCGACCTGCTCGACGCCGCCGTCCGTGCGATCCATACGGCGTTCGGCCTCGATGCCGAGATCGAGGCGACGGTCTACGGCGGAACGGGCCGCTGACCTCGCCCCGCGTGCTGGGTCGAGGGGTCTAGGGCTTGTCCTTCCGCACCGCGTAGTGGTGGCCCTCCGAGTCGGTTTCGACCTCGAAGGTGCGCAACTCGTCTTCTGAAGCCTGTTCGTAGGCATCGTGCTTGTGCACGACCGGGGCCTCGATGTCCCCGCGGTCTGGGCTCACGAAGATCTGCGCGGCGCGTTCGGTCACGTGCATGAAGCGGTCCAGGACGGAGCTTCCGTCTCGGTGGCCGTTCTGCTCCGAATGGCCGTTCTGGTCCTCGTTCTCCTTCGGGGCCTCGGACTTCTTCTGCGAATCGGGCATGTCATCACCCCCTTCCCGCTTGGGCCATTTTACGCCCGGGGTGAGCCCGCTCTAGGGGTGAAGCACCCGTATCTCGTGGCGACCGCGCGCCGTCGTCGGTCGCCGTCCGTCGTCGTCCGCTGCCTGTCAGCGCAGGGATTGGTCGCCGGGGTCCTTCGGAACGACGTAGGTGCTGCCGTCGGGGCGCGTGACGGTCTCCCATTGCTGGGCCTCGGCCTCGCGCTGCGCGAGCAGCGCCTTGTTGGCGTCCGTCATCTCGCCCTCGGTCGTTCCGCGGTGCGCGGGGCCGAACACGGCTCGCAGCTTTCCGGTGGCCCGCATGAAGCGCTGCGTGAAGTTCTCCTGGGCCATGTCCCTGCCTTCCTTCGGTTAATCCATAGTACCCTGATTATTAGGGTACTAACTAATGGAGGTTGCGATGAGCGGCAGGGCGGACCTGATGCGAGGCGCCGACGACCTGCTGCTCGAGCACCAGCTCTGCTTCGCACTGGCCGTGGCTAGCCGAAGCGTCATCGCCTCCTACCGGCCTGTGCTCGAACCCCTGGGCCTCACGCATCCGCAGTACCTCGTGATGCTCGCGCTGTGGGAGCGGAGTCCGCGCACCGTCCGCGACGTGAGCGACGCGCTTCTGCTTGAGCCGGCTACGATGACGCCGCTGCTCAAGCGCCTCGAAGAGGCCGGCCTCGTGACGCGGACTCGCCAGCCTGGAAACGAGCGCGCCCTCGACGTCACGCTGACCCAGGCCGGGCGCGCACTGCGCGAGAAGGCGCTCGCCGTGCCCGTGACGATGATGGCAAGGCTCGGCATATCGCGCGGCGACGCCGAGGAACTGCACCGATCGATGATGAAACTCGTCGACGCGGCGCAGGCGAGCCGGGAGGCGGACGCCGCCGAGACCGCGCGCACAAGCGTCGGCTAAACGCATGACCGTCCCTCGGCGGCATAACCGTCCCTTGCGCACGGGATTGAGGGACGGTCATGTGCGTAAGGGACGGTCATGTGCGTGAGGGACGGTCATGTGCGTGAGGGACGGTCATGTGCGTGAGGGACGGTCATGTGCGTGAGGGACGGTCATGTGCGTGAGGGACGGCGCACCGGGTGGGGCGTCAGGATGGATGCGTGCGGATGAGCATCGCCTCCCCTCGGCTCCCGGCCGCAGCACTCGCGGCCGCAGCACTCGCGACCGCAGCACTCGCGTCCGCAGCACTCGCGGCCGCAATGTTGCTCGCGGGATGCGCGGGCGGGGGCGGTTCGGTGCCCGAGTCGCCGACCACGCCGCCCGCAACAGCTTCCGCCCCGCCGGCAACACCCGCCTCTCCCGGGACGCCGACGGCGGAACTCGCCATCGTCGTCGTCCACTCGCCGGGGCAGGCCGAGCAACGGTGGAATCTGCGCTGCGCAGGGGCCACGTCCCTCCCCGAGACGACTCATCCCACGCCCGCGGCGGCGTGCGCGCTCATCGCCGCCCACCGCGAGGTCCTCTTCCCGCCGAGCCCGCCGCCTGATCGGGCGTGCTCGATGCTCTACGGCGGCCCGGACGTCGCGACCGTCACGGGAACGGACGACGGCGCGCCCGTCGCCCGCCGCTTCAGCCGCACGAACGGCTGCGAGGTTGACGACTGGAAGGCTGCCGTCCCGCTCATTGGCCCACCCGGCAACAAGTGGTAACCGGGGATAATGGACTGATGCCCTCGCCCGTTCCGGCCGCTCCCGCCGCAGCCCCTCGCACCGTGCTCCTCGAGCACGAGTGGCTCGCGCGCGCCCGCGCCCACGCCGAGCGGGCGGCCCGATTCGCGGAGCCGTTTGTCGCGCGGCGGAACGCGCGGAAGAAGCACCCCGTCGAAGATTTCCTGTTCACGTATTACACGCTCAAGCCCGGCCAGCTCGGCCGCTGGCATCCCGGCGCGGGGGTTGTGCTCGTCGGGGACGCGGCCGCCGAGCGGCTCGGCTGGAAGTACTACCGGGCCCTCACCGATGGCGAACGTGAGGCCGCGGGCACGCGCGAGGGGAGTCCCGCCGTCGTCCTTGACGCCGAGCGCTACCTCGCCGAGCGCGAGGAGACCGTCCGCTTCTGCGCGGTGATCCTGCGCGGAACGGCCCGGCGGCCCGCGCAATTCGGGTGCTTCGGCCTGCACGAATGGGCCATGGCGTACCGCTCGGAGAAGTTCGGGATCCGGCACGAGTATCTCCCGCTGCGGCTCGGCCCCGAGGGCACGGACCGGGTCATCGAGGAGCACAGGATCCGCTGCACGCACTTCGACGCGTTCCGCTTCTACACGCCGGACGCCGTGCCTCTCAACGAGCTCCAGCTAACGCGCGAGATGCAGCGGCACCTCGAGCAGCCCGGGTGCCTGCACGCGAACATGGACCTCTACAAATGGGCGTACAAGCTCGGGCCCGCCGTGCCGGGCGAGCTGCTCATGGACTGCTTCGAACTCGCGCAGCGGATCCGCGAGATGGACATGCAGGCCTCGCCGTACGACCTCTCCGACTGGGGCTACTCGCCCATCCGCATCGAGACTGCGGCGGGGAAGGCCGAGTATGTCGAGCGACAGCGCGGCTTCGCGGCTGAGGCGGCGGCGCTGCGGGAACGGCTGACGACGGCGATCGCGCCGCTGGCGGCAGCCCTCGGCTAGCGTGGGGTCAGCGTCGGTTTCAGACCGCGTCGAGATAGAACCAGCGCCCGCCCTCACGCACAAAACGGGACGTCTCACGCAGGACTCCGCGCCCGTCGTCGTCCGCATATCTCGCCTCGAATTCGACGACGCCGCGGTCATCGAAGGGGCCTCCCGCCTCGGTGCGGACGACGTCGAGGCGTCGCCACTGCGTTCGACCGTCGAGTTCGAGCACTGCGGGGCGCGTGGACGGATGCCACGTCGCGACGAGGTAGTCCCGGTCCCCCACGGCGAAGGCGCTGTACCGCGAGCGCATGAGCGCTTCGGCCGTCGGAGCCGTCTGGCCCGCGTGGTAGCGGCCGCAGCACGCGCCATAGGTCTCCCCCGTGCCGCACGGGCAGCGCGCGCCAGGATCGAGAGTCATATGGCCAGATTAGCTGCGATTCCTGCGGCCTCGGGGCGCTCCGGTAGAATCGGGTTGCAAGCTCGCGGAGCGCTCACGGCGTAAGACGGGCACTTCTGTGGCTTGCCCACTCACCCCCAAGCACAGGAGCCTGCTCGATGCCCCGGATCGTTGTCGATGTCATGCCGAAGCCCGAGATTCTCGACCCTCAGGGGAAGGCGATCGTCGGGGCGCTGCCGCGGCTCGGTTTCACCGCCTTCAGCAGCGTGCGCCAGGGCAAGCGCTTCGAGCTCACGGTCGACGGCGAAGTCACGGAGGAGATCCTCGAGCAGGCCCGCAACGCCGCCTCGACCATGCTCTCGAACCCCGTCATCGAGGATGTCGTGAACGTGGAAGTCCTCGCCGAGGACGCCGAGGCCGAGTGAGCATGAGCGAGACACCCCTCATCGCGGACCTCGGGGCTCCCGAGAACGCGCCGCTCTCCGACGCCAAGATCGGCGTCGTCACCTTCCCGGGCACGCTCGACGACCGCGACGCCGCCCGCGCGGTGCGCCTCGCCGGCGCGACGCCCGTCCCGCTGTGGCACGCCGACACTGATCCCGCCGCGCTCCGTGGCGTGGACGCCGTCGTCATCCCCGGCGGGTTCTCCTACGGCGACTACCTCCGGGCGGGAGCGATCGCCCGCTTCGCCCCGCTCATGGCGAAGATCGTCGACGCCGCGAACTCGATCGACAAGCTGCCCGTGCTCGGCATCTGCAATGGCTTCCAGATCCTCACGGAAGCGCACCTCCTGCCGGGTTCGATGGTCAAGAACGACCACCTCAAGTTCATCTGCCGCGACCAGACCCTGCGCGTCGAGAACAACCACACGGCCTGGACCAACGAGTACCGCGAGGGCCAGGAGATCACCATCGTCCTCAAGAACCAGGACGGCCAGTACGTGGCGGACGAGAAGACGCTCGACGCCCTTGAGGCCGAGGGACGGGTCGCCTTCCGCTACGTCGGCTGGAACCCGAACGGCTCGCGCCGCGGGATCGCAGGCATCACCAACACGGCGGGCAACGTCGTGGGGCTCATGCCGCACCCCGAGCACGCCGTCGAGCCGGGCTTCGGCCCGCTCGACGCCAACGGAACCTACAGCACCGACGGCCTCGGCTTCTTCGCGTCCGTCCTGAGCACGCTCGTGGGAGAGTCAAAGTGAGCCGCGACATGACAACTGCGCAGAAGTTCAACATCGACACGGTCGAGCACGCCGCGGGGACCCCGGACGTCGAGCTGCCCTGGGCCGAGCTCGGCCTCAAGCAGAACGAGTTCGAGGAGATCCTCAAGCTCCTGAACCGCCGCCCCACCGCGGCCGAGCTCGCGATGTACTCGGTCATGTGGAGCGAGCACTGCTCCTACAAGTCCTCGAAGGTGCACCTCCGCCAGTTCGGCGAAAAGCTCACCGACGAGATGAAGAAGGACATGATGGTGGGCATCGGCGAGAACGCCGGTGTCACCGACCTCGGGGACGGCTGGGCCGTCACGTTCAAGGTCGAGTCCCACAACCACCCCTCGTTCGTCGAGCCGTACCAGGGCGCGGCGACGGGCATCGGCGGCATCGTGCGCGACATCATCTCGATGGGCGCCCGCCCCGTGGCGGTCATGGACCCGCTGCGCTTCGGCGCGATCGACCACCCGGACACGGCCCGCCTCGTGCACGGCATCGTCTCCGGGATCGGCGGCTACGGGAACTCGCTCGGCCTGCCGAACATCGGCGGCGAGGTCGTGTTCGACCCGATCTACCAGGCGAACCCGCTCGTGAACGCGCTCGCCGTCGGCGTCCTGCGCCACGAGGACCTGCGCCTCGCCAACGCCTCGGGCGTGGGCAACCGCGTCGTGCTGTTCGGCGCCCGCACGGGCGGCGACGGGATCGGCGGGGCCTCGGTTCTGGCGTCGGAGTCCTTCGACGACACGAAGCCGTCAAAGCGCCCCGCCGTCCAGGTCGGCGACCCGTTCGCCGAGAAGGTGCTCATCGAGTGCTGCCTCGAGCTCTTCAAGCACTCGCTCGTCGAGGGCATCCAAGACCTCGGCGCCGCCGGCATATCCTGCGCGACGTCGGAGCTCGCCTCTAACGGCGAGGGCGGCATGCGTGTCGAGCTCACGAACGTCCTGCTGCGCGACCCCACCCTGACGCCGGGCGAGATCCTCATGTCCGAGTCGCAGGAACGCATGATGGCGGTCGTCACGCCGGAGCACGTGGCCGAGTTCGAGAAGGTCATGGAGAAGTGGAACGTCGAGTTCTCGTGGCTCGGCGAGGTCACGGACTCGGGCCGGCTCGTGATCACGTGGGACGGCGAGACGATCGTCGACGTGGACCCCCGCACGGTGGCCCACGAGGGCCCGGTCTACAACCGTCCGTTCAAGCGGCCTGAGTGGCTCGACGGCGTCCAGGCCGATACGTTCCGGACCTCCGCCGCGGGCAAGGCGCTTCCGGAGAGCGGCGACGAACTCAAGGCCGCCGTCCTCGAGCTCATGGCCTCCCCCAACATGTGCGACAAGTCGTGGGTCACGAAGCAGTATGACCACTACGTGGGCGGCAACACGGCCCTCGCCTCCCCCGACGACGCGGGCGTGATCCGCGTCGACGAGGAGACCGGCCTCGGCGTCGCGATCTCGACCGACGCGAACGGCCGCTACGCCTACCTCGACCCGTACACGGGTGCGCAGCTCGCCCTTGCGGAGTCGTACCGCAACGTCGCGACCTCTGGCGCCGTGCCGATGGCCGTGACCGACTGCCTCAACTTCGGCTCCCCCGAGGACCCCGAGGTCATGTGGCAGTTCGCCGAGGCCGTGCGCGGCCTGGCGGACGCGTGCCAGACACTCGGCATCCCGGTGACCGGCGGCAACGTCTCGCTCTACAACCAGACGGGCACGACGGCGATCCACCCCACCCCGGTGGTCGGCGTCCTGGGCAAGTTCGACGACGTCGCTCGCCGCACGCCGTCGGGCTGGCAGCAGAACGCGGACGGCCAGGCAATCTACCTCCTCGGCACCACGCGCGATGAGCTCGACGGCTCGGAGTTCGCGAACCTGCGCGGGCACCTCGGCGGCCTCCCGCCGAAGCTCGACCTCGAGGCGGAGAAGACGCTCGGCGCAATCCTCATCAACGCCTCGCGCGACGGGATGATCGACTCCGCGCACGACCTCTCCGAGGGTGGCCTCGCCGCGGCACTGTCCGAGATGGTGCTGCGCTTCGGCGTCGGCGCGCGCGTGGCGCTCGATGACCTGTGCGCGCGCGACGGCGTGGACGCGTTCACGGCGCTGTTCTCGGAGTCGCAGGCGCGCGCCGTCGTCGCCGTCCCGCGCTCCGAGGAGGTGCGGTTCAACGACATGGCCGCCGCCCGCCAGTTCCCGGTGGTGCGCCTCGGCGTCGTCGACGTCCTCGCGACCTCGCTTGAGGTCCAGGGCCTGTTCGACCTCCCGATCGCCGAACTCCGCGAGGCGCACGAGGGGACGCTGCCGAAGTACTTCGGCTGACAGATTCCCCGCCCACAGCATCGACTGCTCCGTAAATGTCGTTTTGAGCGCTCAGAACGACAGTTACGGAGCAGTCGTTTTGCGACCAGGGCGCCAGCCCGCTTGAATGAGGGCCGTGCGCACCTTCGCGACGGCCGCCTTCGCGTCGTTGATCATGTGCCGCTTCGAGATCCGCACCTCGGACCATCGGACGTCGGCATAACGCTCGGACCTCGAGATATCTCGCATCACCTGATCCTGTTCGCTATGGTGCGCGCCCTCATACTCGACGCCCACGCGGTACGCGACAAAAGCGATGTCCGGCTTCGGGCCGGGACGGCCGTCCCGACCAAGGATCTGAACGTTGAGCTGCGGCGCGGGGAGGCCTGCCCGCACAAGCTCAAGACGCAATTGCGTCTCTTGGGGCGAGTCCGAGCCAACGCGGATGAGCCCAAGAGCGAGCCGCGCCTTCCGGATCCCGCGCTTGCCGTTGTGCCGGTCCACGATCCGGCGGAGATCATCGATGGAGCAATATGGCTCGCCCCGGCCCTCGAGCTCGGGATATGGAAACCGCACGCACGCATCCCCCACGGCCACGAGCTCGTCGATGGTCAATCTCTCCGCTAGGTCCAGCCACGTCCGGGCGGGGGTGGTGACAGGGACCTCATGCCTGAACGTCACCTCGTCGTCAAACAGCTTCGCCCGGTGGACGACGACGTGGGCCCGCTTGAGCTGAGCGGCGCCTTCGGGGCGAATTACGTGATATGCCTCGGGCTCGCCCTGCCGCTTCCGGCGCGTCGGCAATCCGTGGATCTCGGCCGCCGTCGCATGCGACGCAGCACACCGTTCGTTGACCTCTAGGAACGGTCGGATCCTCACGATCAACGGGAGCCGCGCCGTCGTGCTCTGAAGCCGAATCCCGCGCCCAAGGGTCTGCAAGGACCGGTGGCGGAGACGTCGCTTCGACACTCCAGAGGCCACAGCCTCGACAACGGTGAACGGTCGGTCCCGCAGATGTCCTGGGAGGCGTCGAGGAGTCTTCATGACTCCATCCGAGCAGATTCCCGGAGGGGCTGCAGGGAGTTATCCACAGCCACCAAGCGACTGCTCCGTAACTGTCGTTATGAGGTTTCAAAACGACAGTTACGGAGCAGTCGATGAAACGGGAGCTAGTCGTCGCTGCGGAGCTCGCGGCGACGCGCGCTCAGGAGCTCGAGCTCGGGGCGTCCGGCGAGGAACCGCTCGACGGCGTCAAGCACCTCGACAGCGTGCGCCCGGTCGGCCGAGACGAGCACGGCACCGAGCTCTGCGCGGCGGTGCAGGTCCTGGGCTCCGACCTCGGCCGCCGAGACGTCGAACCGCCGCCGCAGCTCGCCGACGAGCGGACGGACAATCGCACGCTTCTCCTTGAGCGAGTGCACGTCCCCGAGCAGAAGGTCCACCTCGATCCACGCGATCCACATGGGGCTATTCTCCCCTGCCCAGGCCGGGGTCAGAGGACTCCGAGCCGCGCGAGGCGCCGCCGCGCCGCCTGCTCGCTCGGGCCCGGATTCCCGAGCGCGAGGCCGACGACGGCGAGAGTGACCGACGCGGCGGGCTTCGGCGGGAGCAGGCCCCGCCCGAGCGAGGACCGGTCGAGACCGAGCAGGTCAGTGTACCGGTGCGGCATCGAATCGACCGCGGCCGCGAAGAGCGTCCGATACCCCGGCACGAGCATGGGGTCAAGCGGGAGCTTCCGCAGGAAGCCGACCACCTCGTCGAGGCGCGGCGAATGTGCGAGGCGCGCGCCGTCGTCGTACGCCTCGAGCCGTTCCCGGAGGGCGGCGACCGAGCGCGGCGGCGACTCGACGCCCATGAGCTCCCCGGCGACGGCCCACTCGCGCACGTACTGGTCCGCGCGGGCCGGCGGGAGAGGGCACCGGACGTATTCGTACGCGCCGAGGAACGCGTCGGTGAACGCGATGTGGACCCATTCGAGCAGCTCGGGATCGTTCGCGGAATAGTCGCGCTCGACGCCGCGCCCGTCGACATACCGCCCGACAACCGGGGCGTGCCGCCGCCGCACGTGCTCGCACGCGGTGCGGGCGGCCCTGGTGTCGCCGAACGTCACGGTGAAGACCCAGCGGATCGTGCGGGCGAGGCGCGCGAGCGGGTCATCCTGGTAATACGAATGGTCGAGGACGCCAGCGAGAACGCCCGGATGCAGAGCCTGCGTGAGGAGCGCGCGGATCCCGCCGACGATCGTCGTCATCCCGCCGTGCACACGCCACGTGACCGAATCGGGGGCGAAGTAGCCCGCGTCGTCGCCGTCCTCGAGCGCTAGCTCCCACGCGGGGATCCCTTCCGACTGGCCCGCGAAGGTCAGGCTCAGCCGCCGGCGCAGGGGCTCGAGGACACCGTTGCTCACGTTCCAAGCGTCGCGCAGGGAGGTGCCAGCGGCAACGCCTGCTTCGTAAATCGCGTCCCTCACAGGAGGCGCGTGAGCGTGCCGAGCGAGCGGGCGTCCTCCTCGCGGCGCGCTGCGAGCCGCGCGTCGAGGTCGCGGGCTTCGCGCACGTGCTTGGCGAGCCAGGACCACGCGAGGGCCGCGGCGCGGCGAAGAACGGACGACGGCGACGCTCCCGCCACGCGAGAGGAGTCGCCGTGGGCGCGGCGGACCACGCGGCGAGGAGCGGGGCGGTACGAGCGGACGGTGGGCTCTGCGGTGCAGGTGTTCGTGGTCATGGCAAGCAGTCTGCCGAGACCGGATCGCGGAGGAAACGATTCGATCCTGCCCGAATCCTCGACCTTGTGCCCCGGCGTTCCTAGGCTGTTTCCATGCTCATCCGACTCACAAGCGAAGACCTCACGAGGGTCCGCTTCGAGGCCTCGCCCATCTGGGAAACCGTCACGAGCCTCCGCGCACTCCAGCAGGGCACGGCCCTGCACAAGCCATGGATCGACGAGGCCAAGAAGCGGCTCGCGGCCTCCCCCGATCCGAAGTCGCGAGAGCACCTCCGCCTCCTCACCACTCTCGTGCCGGCGAACGGTCCCATCCCCGACGCGCTTACCCCCACCCCCGATAGGCAAGACACGCTCTCGGACTCACTCGCGGCGTTCGCCGACATCCCGGCCGAGCTGTGGCACCGCGACCTGGAGTACCTCGGCCACCGGAAGCTCCCCGACTACGCCGGCCCGATCGTCGCCGAGTTCCGCGAGGATGTCGCGCGCGGCGTGGCCCGCGTGGCCGACGCGCTCGAGTGGTACTGGAGCACCGCCGTCGAACCCTATTGGCCGCGCCTGCGCTCGGTGCTGCTCGCGGACATCGACTCGCGGCTCGAAGAGCTCGCGCGCCACGGGATCCAGGAGGTCTTCAAGACGCTCCATCCGAGCGTCCGGCCCACGCCGGACGGTCTCGAAATCACGCGCGGCTGCGAGGTGACGACCCTGCCCGAACCCGGGCGTGGACTCATCCTCGTGCCGAACGCGTTCGTGTGGCCGAACACGCTCGTCCTCAACACGGCGCCGTTCGTGCCGACGATCACGTACGCGCCGCGGGGCGTCGGGCGCTTGTGGGAGAAGGTCCGCGAGACGAACGAGAGCCCCATCTCGCGGCTCCTCGGGCGCACGCGCGCCCAGATCCTCGCCCAGCTCGACGTCCCGATGACGACGACGCAGCTCGCGTGCGCGCTCGACCTCGCCGCCGGGACGGTCAGCAGTCACTTGAAGATTCTGGCCGAGTCGGGCCTCACGGAGCCGCTGCGCTCCGGGAGAGAGGTGTTCTACCAGCGGGGCAAGGTCGGCGAGGAGCTGCTCGCACGGGCCTGAGGGCGCCTTAGGCTAAGCCCCCGCCGTGCGGCTCGCCTCGATGCCCTCGCGTGCCCACGCGACCTGCGCCGGCGTGCCCGCCCGCACCGCCCACTGCTCGGCAAGCTGGAACTCGACGAGGGCGCGGTGGGCCACGCCGGCGTCGAGCAAGTGCCAGCCGAGATTGCCGTGGAGCGAGACGCACCAGCGTTGGACCCGCGGGGTGTGCGCTGTCGACGCGTACTCGATGCCGGCCCGGGACCATGACTCGGCGTGGCCGCCGTCGGCGAGGGCGAGCATGTGGAACGCGTCGGCTGCGAGGAACTCCTCGCCGAGGTGCTCGCCGAGCTCGGCGGCCTGCTCGAAGAGGGGAACGGACATGGCCGCGTGGCCCGAGGAGTTGAGCACGCGGCCGCGCTCGAGGAGGACTCGCACGGCGATCGTCGGGTCCTGCCCGACGTCGACGTCGTCGAGCACCGCGTCGGCCTCCTCGTACCGGCCCTGCAGCGCGATGGCCCGCCCGAGCTGGGTCGTGAGCTCGGCGCGTTCGACGTCGTCGTACGCCGCTTCGGCGATCGCATGGCGGAAGGCGGCCTCTGACGCCGCGGGATCGTGGAAGTCCCACAGCTGGTCGAGCGTGGACTGGTCCAGCGTCATTGCGCGAGCCTCGACCATCCAAGCGCCTCGCGCTGGCCCTTGGGCAGCGACGCGACGACGAGGTCGTAGGAGTCCTCGACCAGGTCGTGGATCGCCCCGTGCGTGAGGTCCCCGTCGAGGCGCACGCCGTTCCAGTGCTTCTTGTTCATGTGATAGGCCCCGGTGATCTCGGGGTGCGCGGCGCGGAGCTGGACCGCGAGCGCGGGATCGCATTTGAGGGACAGCGAGAGTGGGCTCACCTCGGGCCGCATCGCGGCGAACATCTTGCCTTCGACGGCGGAGCCCGCCGAGGCCGGGGGCCGCACCTTGTAGACGGCTACTTCAGGCCCGAAGGGGTAGTCCTCGTAGGTTCCGGGAAAGGACAGGCAGAGCTCTCTCACCGCATCGGCATCCATGGACCTCAGCCTAGCCGTGCCCGGGTTTCCACCGGGCAAGGAGCGGGTGACTAATGTGGGCGAGGGGGTCCGCACACGCGAGCGAACGAAGGAATCGACGATGGCCTACACCGCCTCAGACGACCGCTACGACCACATGGAGTACCGCTTCACGGGAAAGAGCGGGCTCAAGCTGCCTGCCCTCTCCCTCGGGCTGTGGCACAACTTCGGCAACGACCGACCCGAGGAGACCCAGCGGGCGATCCTGCGGCGCGCCTTCGACCGCGGTGTGACGCACTTCGATCTCGCCAACAACTACGGCCCGCCGTATGGCCGCGCCGAGGAGAACTTCGGCCGCTACCTCAGCGACGACTTCGCCCCGTACCGCGACGAGCTCATCATCTCGACGAAGGCCGGCTGGGATATGTGGCCCGGACCGTACGGCCAGGGTGGCGGGTCGCGGAAGTACGTGCTCGCGAGCCTCGACCAGTCGCTCAAGCGGCTCGGCCTCGACTACGTCGACATCTTCTACAGCCACCGCTTCGACGCGGACACGCCCGTCGAGGAGACGATGATGGCCCTCGACACCGCGGTGCGCTCGGGCCGCGCGCTGTACGTCGGCATCTCGTCCTACTCGGCGGCGAAGACGCGCGAGGCCGCCACGATTGCGCGCGAGCTCGGCACGCCCCTGCTCATCCACCAGCCCTCGTACTCGATGCTCAACCGCTGGATCGAGGGCGGCCTCCTCGAGGAGCTCGACGCCCAGGGCATGGGGTGCATCGTCTTCACGGCACTCGCACAGGGCCTGCTCACCGACAGGTACCTCAGCGGCGTTCCGGCCGATTCGCGGGCGGCCCGCTCGGGCTCGACGCTCCCGAGCGAGCACCTCGACGAGCGGGTCCTCGCCCGCGTTCGGCGGCTCAACGAGGTCGCGGCCGCGCGCGGGCAGAAGCTGGCTCAGCTCGCGCTCCAGTGGGTGCTGCGGGATCCGCGGATCACGTCGGCGGTCATCGGGGCGTCCTCGGTCGAGCAGCTCGACACGAACCTCGACGCCCTCAACGGCCCTGCCCTGACCGACGAGGAGCTCGCCGTGATCGACTCAGACGACGTCGATCCGGGCATCAATCTGTGGGCGAAGGTGACGGCGGACTGAGTATCAGCCCGCTTCGACCTGGATCGTGATGTCCTCGACGTTGGGGAGGGCGTGGCCGAGGCGGTCTCGGATCTCCCAGCGGACCGCGTCGGCCTCGCCGACCGTGGCGTCGCGGGCGACGGCGACGACGGCGGCGCCGTGCAGGCGGTGCCCGATCCAGCGGAGCTGAAGGCGACGCACGTCGAGAACTCCGGGGGCGCCGTCGAGCGCGTGCTCGGCGCGGTGCACGAGGTCGGGGTCGACGCCGTCGAGCAGCCGCCGCCCGAGGCTTCGGACCGTGCCCCACAGGAGGACCACGATCGCGACGCTGATGGCGAGGCCCACGATCGGGTCCGCGAGCGGGAAGCCGAGCATGACGCCGACCGCGCCGACGACGACGGCGAGCGAGGTGAAGCCGTCCGTCCGGGCGTGGATCCCGTCCGCGACGAGCGCGGCCGATCCGATCCGGCGCCCGACGCTGATGCGGTAGACCGCGACGGCCTCGTTCCCCGCGAAGCCGACGATGCCGGCCGCCGCAACCCACCACAGATTGCCGAGCGGATGGGGGTTGAGGAGCCGCTCGATCGACTGCCACCCCGCGACGATCGCCGAGAGGGCGACGACGGCGATGATGAACAGGCCCGCGAGGTCCTCGGCGCGGCCGTAGCCGTACGTGTAGCGCTGCGTCGCGGGGCGGCGCGCGAGCATGAACGCGATCCACAGCGGGAGGGCGGTCAAGGCGTCCGAGAAGTTGTGGACCGTGTCGGCGAGCAGCGCGACCGAACCGCTGAACAGGACGACGGCGAACTGCAGCACCGTCGTCGCGAGCAGCGCGAAGAGGCTGATTTTCAGCGCCCGGACGCCCTCCTTGCTGGCTTCGAGGGCGTCGTCGATCGAGTCGGCGGCGTCGTGCGTGTGCGGCACGAAGAACTCGTAGAGGGCGGCCTTCCAGCCGGTGCCGTGGCTGTGCCCGTGGGCGTGGCCGTGACCGTGGCGGTGCGAATGGCCGTGCGCGTCATCGTGGGTGTGCGCGTGGCCGTGCTCATCCCCGTGATCGTGGGTGTGCGCGTGGCCGTGCTCATCCCCGTGATCGTGGGTGTGCGCGTGGCCGTGCTCATCCCCGTGATCGTGGCCGTGGTCGTGGCTGTGATCGTGATCGTGCGGGTGCTCGTGGTCATGCGGGTGCTCGTGGTCATGCGGATGCTCGCTGACCCCGTCCGCGTGCGTGTGGGCCGTGTGCTCGGCGCTCATGCGCTGGCCTCCCTCATCGAATCAGCGTGGGGGTGGTGGTGGCGCGGAACGCCTCCGAGCGAGTGCTCGGCCTGGAAGATCGCGTCCGAGACCATCTGGGACGCGTGCTCGTTCGCGAGCCGGTAGAACGCGTGCTTGCCGTCCTGCCGTGCCGTGACGATTCTCGCGAGCCGCAGCTTCGCGAGATGCTGCGAGACGGCCGCGGGCGCCTTGTCGACGATGTCCGCAAGGTGGTTCACCGAGAGCTCCTCGTTCGCCCGCAGCGCGAGGATGATGCGCACGCGGGTCGCATCCGCGAGCATTGAGAACACCTCGACCGCGAGGTCAACGTACTGCGAATCGGGGTCACGCCCGCATATCCGCATATCTGCATCCATACGCAGATGATCTCACATCGCGGCCTTCGCAGTCACCTTCGGGCCGTGAAGTCACCTTCTGGCCGTGAAGTCCCTTCCTGGACGATCACAGTTCGCTTCTCGCTGAGAAGTCCCCCTCAAGCGAACTCGCGGCGAAGAGAGGACGGCCCTCGGACTAGAGTGCCTCTCGTGACCTTCGAGGTGCCCTACCAGCCGCTCCCGATCGATCAATCGGACGTCCACTACCTTCGCGGGCCAGATTCCGCCCCGCTCCCCGGCGTTCCGGCCGGCGAAACGGTCGAGTTCGAGTGGACGCAGAGCACGGTCTACCCTGGCACGTCAAGGAAGTTCTGGATCCACGTGCCCGCAGGCTACCACCCGTCCGAGCCGGCTTCCCTCATGGTGTACCAGGACGGGTGGTGGTATCTCGACCCCGAGGGCGAGGTACGGGCGGGGATCGTTACGGACAACCTCGTCCATCGGGGCGAGGTCCCCATGACGATTGGGCTCTTCGTAGACCCCGGGGTCTACGCCGGGGCATCGGAACCGAAGAACCGAAACATGGAGTACGACGCGTTCGACGACCGCTACGTGACATTCCTGCTGACCGAAATCGTCCCGCAGGTCACCGCTCGGTACGCGATCTCCGACGACGCCGACGGGTGGGGAATCTGCGGTGGGAGCAGCGGTGGCAACTGCGCGTTCACGGCCGCATGGCTGCGGCCCGACAAATTCCGCCGCGTCCTCGGATTCCTCTCGAGCTTCTCGCAGATGCCGGGAGGCAACCCTTACCCCGAGCTGATCCCGAGTACCCCTGCCAAGCCCCTTCGTGTCTTTCTGCAGGCCGGCCATCGGGACCTCCGCTGGAACGAGCCCGAGGGAAACTGGCTCGCCAACAACCTCCGCGTCGCCGCCGCGCTCGCCGAGGCCGGTTACGACTTTCGGCTCGTCCTCGGCGACGGTGGCCACAGCCCCAACCACGCCGGGACGCTGCTCCCCGACGCGCTGCGGTGGCTCTGGAGCTAACGGCTCTGCCGGGACGGGGAGCCAGGACGAGACCGTCCCGCGCTCCAGCCCACTTCTTCGAGGCCCGAGTGCGCGCCGGGCCGCGACTCGCCGCGGCCAGGACTGATTGGGAAAGATCAACTGGATAGGAACGCGGGTGCGGAGCCCGGGGGTCGGTCAGGTGCGCGGGCGCCGGGGCCGGGTTCGGGGTGCCGAGTTCGGGGCGGGGGTAGTCCGCTACTCGACCCCGAGAAAGCGCTCGAGGTTCACAACCGTGAGCCCCGCCGCCAGTTGCGCGGCGCGGAACGCCTCCAGGTCCGCGGCGAACTCGGGGCGGAAATGCATGAGCACAATGTCCCCAGCCCGCAGCGAGTTCCCGTATTGGTAGTCCATGTGGCCGGCATTCGACTTGGTCTCCCAATGGATGATCGCCCGGATACCGGCATCGGCACAGGCCTTCCGCATGGTTGGGGAGTAGGCGCCGCCGGGCGGGCGAAAGAGCGTGGGACGCCGGCCGAAGGTCGTCTGGGCGAAGTCCTGCATGCCCTTGATCTCGGCGAACTGGTACGCGTAGGGCTTCGTCGACATGCGCACGTCGTGGCTCACGGTGTGGTTCTCCACGAAGTCGCCAGTCCGCATGAGCTGCCTGAAGTACTCGGGGTCCTCCTGAACGAAGTTCTTCGTGAGGAACATGGACACCGGGTAGTTGTACTTCCTCAGGAGTTCGATTGCCTCGGGCTTCTTCGTGACGCCGTCGTCGATCGTGAGGAAGACGATCGGATTCTTGGTCGTGACGCGCGTGATGACCGGCACGAGCCCGCCATCGATCGGCGGAAGCGTGTAGTCCCGTTCGAAGGTCGGCGCAACCGGGGCCGGGGTGGTGGGCACGTGGGCGCTGGACTCCGCCGTCGTCGGCGCCTCTGTCTTCGGCGCTCGCGAGTCGGGCGCGGCGCACGACGCGAGGCCTCCGGTGACGGCTGCGGCGCCAATCAGTCCCAACGCGGCGCGGCGCGTGGGAAGCGGGCGAACGGGTTCTGACATGGAGCACCTTGCGACGGCGGGGGGATCAGATCAATCGTAGGCCCAGCACATTAACGCGCGGAGAACAAGTCACGTTCAGCGGCTGCGGGCGCGCCGCCAGTTTTCCTGCGCTGGGCACGCATTCATGACGACGTCGAGGCCGGCCGCTTTGGCGCGTTCGGCCGCCTCCTCGTCGATCACCCCGAGCTGGAGCCACACGGCTTTCGCGCCCACGGCGATCGCCTGATCGATGACGTCGCCGACCCGCTGCGAGTTGACGAAGCAGTCGACGACGTCGATCGGGTGAAGCTCCGCGGGGATGTCGGCGAGGCGCGCGTAGCCCCTCTCGCCATGGACGTCCTCGCCTCTCGGATTGACGGGGATGATCTGCTGCCCGAGCTCGTCTCGGATGAACTCCGCGACCGAGTACGCAGACCTCCACTGATTCTGGCTCAGCCCGACGACGGCCCACCGGCCCGGCGTCTCCATGAGCCGTTCGATGACCTCGGGATCGTTGACGTGTCCCATATCCCCCACTCTACGCCGCGCGGCGCTCGGAGCCGCGGGAAACGCCGCGGCGCCGGTTCCGCCCTGAGGAAACGGCCCCTGACAGGGACCATCCCGCGTGGAAGGAACCGGCGCCGCGAGCGCTGGGTCAGGCGCTGAGCTTGGAGGGCTCGGGAGCCGCTTCCTGCTCGACGTAGCCGTACACCTCGGGGAGGATGAACTTGGCCGAGAGGAAGCCGATGAGGGACAGGACGGAGACCGCGAGGGTCGCGCCGACCGGGCCCCACGACTTGGTCATGATCGGGAAGACGAACGCGCCGAAGAACGAGGCTCCCTTGACGAAGATGTAGCCGAAGCCGGAGGCGGTGGCCTTGAACCGGGCCGGGGCGACCATCGAGGCGATCGTCATGCCGTTTGAGGCGTCCCAGTAGTGGCCCCACATGAGCACGGCCGCGGCCAGGACGATGAGCCACTGGATGTTGTTCCCGAGCGCGAACGCGCCCGCGATGAGCCCGAGGAACGCGAGGCCGTAGCCCCACATCGCGACACCCCGGTGCCCGGTCTTGGCGATCATGGCCGGGGCCAGGAAGCCCGAGATGGTCGCCAGGACGTAGATCGCCGCGGTGACGATGTTGGTTCCGGTGAGGTTCGCGTTCGACGCGACGCCGACCCCGGCGGTGATCAGGATGACCGGGAGGTAGAAGCCGAACGCGGTGAACTCGGCACCCTGGCACGCGTTGGAGATCCAGGCGAAGATCGAGGCCCTGCGCTTGGTCGGGTCGGCCCAGATGACCTTGAGGAAGTCTCCGACCTTGGGCTTGTCGATGTGCACGTCCTGGTTCGGGAGCATGTCCAGAGGCTCGTTGAAGAGCTTGAGCGAGACTTCCTTGGCCTTGACGAACCTCCCGCGCTGGATGAGGTAGAGCGGGGTCTCGGGCAGGTCGAGGCGGGCCAGGAGCAGGAACACGGCCGGAAGCGCCCCGATCACCAGCGCCACGCGCCACAGGATCGCGTGATCCATGCCGGTGACGTACATGATCGTGATGACGACGATCGAGATGACCTCGCCGATGCCGAACATGCCCTGCCAGCGCGAGCCCATCCTCTCCCGGGCGCCCTTGGACATCGACTCCATGATGTACGCGTAGCCGTTGGAGATGTCCGAGCCGAGCGGGATGCCGATGAGGACGCGCATGATGATCAGGTCCCACACGCTGTGCGAGAAGCCCTGGGCGATCGCGAGCACGATGAACAGGACCATCGTCAGGACGAAGACCCGCTTGCGTCCCAGCCGGTCGGCGATGTAGCCGCCCAGGATCGCCCCGAGCAGGGCGCCGCCCTGAACGCCGGCGGTCAGGAACCCGAGCTCGAAATCGGTCGGCTTGTACTCGGCCTTGATGAACACGAGCACGAAGGAGAGGGCATACAGGTCCCACGCCTCGATGAGGATGGTCGCGATCATCATCCAGCCGCCGCGGCGGCTGGACGCTGTTCCGTTCTTGTTCAGCAGGACGTCGGTCGCTTCGTCGGACAACCGGCGGATAGTCGCCTGATCCATCATGGCCTTTCTCGCTGAGAGCCGGCGTACGCGGCACCTGCCAGCGAGGCGGTGTGAGTTGACGCCATAGTCACTCCTGGATGGGTGGTTTACATCTGTTCTGATTCCCCAAGATGCGGTTTAGATCATACCTAAAATGGCAACGAGTGCAACAGCTATGATGTAAAGACCCCGATCGCCGCCGATCCCAAGGAGCCGTCATGGCGCACGCAGGCCCGCACACAGCGACGGGCACCCCCCACCCGACGGGCCTCCACGGCAAGCTGCTCGAGGGAGTCGGATCGGCCATCGCCGAGGGGACACTGCGCGCCGGCAGCGTTGTCCAGATCGAGGAGCTCGAGGAGCGCTACGCCGTCTCCCGCTCGGTTGTGCGCGAGGCCGTGCGGGTGCTCGCTTCGATGGGGCTCGTCGCACCGCGCCGGCGGCTCGGCATCCAAATCCTCCCCGCGAGCGAATGGAACGTCTACGACCCCCAGGTGATCCGATGGCGGCTCGCCTCGTCCGAGCGGTTCGGCCAGCTCCGAGCCCTCACCGAGCTGCGCAACGCCGTCGAGCCCGAGGCGGCACGCCTCGCAGCCATCCGCGCCGCGGCCGATCAGACCGCGGAGCTGCTCGTGCTCGCCGGCGAGCTCTGGGCCGCGGGCCAGGACACGGACGCCGAACGATTTCTCCGGGTGGACATCGAGTTCCACCGCTTCATCCTCGCGGCGTCCGGCAACGAGATGTTCGCGGCGCTGCATCCGCTCGTCGCCGAAGTCCTCTCAGGGCGCACGCATCTCGGACTCATGCCCTCACGGCCCCACCCGGACGCCCTCCAGCTGCACATGGACGTCGCGTCGGCGATCCAGCGGTCGAGCCCCGACGAGGCCCACACTGCGATGCGCGCCATCATGACGCGGACGATGTCCGAGGTCAGCGAGGTCTTCGCGTCCTTCGAGGTTCCCGCGGAGGGGCGTCCGGCCTAACGGTGCTTGCCGCCGGCTTTGGCGAGCGTCATCGTCTCCGCGTGCCGCCCGCCAGCGGGGCGTACGACGGCGGCCGTGATGCTCGCAAGCCTCAGCTGCGGGAGCGCCTGGTCGACGACGTCCTCGACGCTTGCCGCGAGCGCTGCCGGCTCCTGTGCCTGCACCTCCGCGGGCGCCAAGACGACCGAATCAGGCCCACTCTCCCGGTGCTCGGACGCGCGCGGCTCCTCGCGCCCGGCCCGGTGAGCGCCGCGGCCTCGCGCCGGAGACTGGGCGTCGCGGCTCAGCGCGGCCGCCGGCGGCTGGGTCGCGGGAGCGACCACGGCTACAGGCTCCACGACTGCTGGCCCGCCAGCTGGGTTCCCGCCCGCCGCTTGGGTCCCGTCGCCTGCCGGCTGCGGCTCGGCCGCGGGCGCCTCGGGCGCGCTGGTCGAATGGGACTCAGCCCGTGGAACCCCCGGCAGGTAGTCGACGCCGCCTCCCGCAGCGACGCCCGACGCGCTCAGCCCGACGCCGGCTACGACGACGGCGCTGATCATCGCACCGCGGTGCCGCTTGCGAGGGGCGAAGCGCACGACGACGGCGTCCGCTGAGCCGGTGAGCTTGACGAACGCTTCGTCCGCCGCGCGGTTCGCGGCACGGGTGGGGGCGACAGCCCGGGGCGCGTCGCCTTGACCCGCGGCAAGGAGCTCGGCGAGGAGGCCGGTCGGCGCGGGCGCCTCGGGCGGGCACAGCCCACGGAGGGATTCCAGCGCACGGCCCAATGCGACGTCGTGCGCCATCCCGGCCTCAGCCAGAAGGCCTGCGACCGCATCCCGCGTCGATTCACTGCTCATGGTGCCATCACCCCTTCCGAGACCAATTCGCGCAAGGCCTTGAGGCCCCGCCGCTGAAGCTGTTTGACTGCGCCGGGCGTCTTGCCGAGGACGGTTGCGACGTCGTCGACGCTCAGCTCGCCCACGATGCGGAGCATGAGGACGTCGCGCTGCTCGGGCTTGAGCGCCTCGATCAGAAGGTGCGCGTCCGTCTGACCGTTGCGTACGAGAGCCTCGGACTCGGCGGACGGAACCGCGCGCGTATCGAGAAGCGGGTCGTAGTCCACGCTGCGCGGGCGCCGTTCGATCCGTCGGTAGTAGTCGACGGCTCGCGCGTGGGCGACGGAGAAGACGAAGGTGCGGAGCCCGGCAACACCGCCGGTGATCCCGCCGACGCGCGGGAGGACGCTCAAGAAGACATCCTGCATGAGGGCCTCCGGATCCTCGACCCCGCGAGCGTTGAAGTATCCGAGGACGGCCGGCGCGAGGGTGCTGTAGATGCGGGCGAACAGCTCGGACTCCGGATGCGCTCCCGCCACGAGGTCTTCATCCGTGAGCGCTTCGCGCACGTCTCCCCCGCTCCGTCGAGTCCTCCCCATAGCTGTCCCAGTCTAAGGGCACTTCCCGCGCGCGTCGCGTCAGGTGGGCTCACTTTTCGTAGGACATAGACGAAGCCGGGCTGGAACATGATGGGGGACAGATTCCAGCCCGGCTTCCACTCATGTCATCGCGTGAGGGCCTCGGAAGGTTACGCGGTGGCGTAAGTTTTTTGAACTCTTTATGGTCCGCGCGTTTTCGCGGTCCTCTGATCAGTCGATGAGGTCGCGGACCACGATGGTCTGATCGCGGTCCGGGCCCACGCCGATCGCCGAGAATCGGGTCCCCGAGAGCTTCTCGAGGGCGAGGACGTAGTCCCGGGCGTTGGCGGGCAGCTCGTCGAGTGTCTTGGCGCCCGTGATGTCCTCGGTCCAGCCGTCGAAGTACTCGAGGATCGGCTTCGCGTGGTGGAACTCGGTCTGCGTCATGGGCATCTCGTCGTGCCGTACGCCGTCGACGTCGTACGCGACGCAGACGGGGATCTTCTCGATCCCGGTGAGGACGTCGAGCTTCGTCAGGAAGTAGTCCGTGAAGCCGTTGACGCGCGAGGCGTGGCGCGCGAGGACCGAGTCGTACCAGCCGCAGCGGCGCGGGCGGCCCGTGTTGACGCCGAACTCGCCGCCGGTCTTCTGGAGGTACTCGCCCATCTCGTCGAAGAGCTCGGTCGGGAACGGGCCCGCGCCGACGCGGGTCGTGTAGGCCTTGATGATGCCGATCGACCGCGCGATGCGCGTCGGGCCGATGCCGGAGCCCACGGAGGCGCCGCCCGCCGTCGGGTTCGACGACGTCACAAACGGGTACGTGCCGTGGTCGACGTCGAGGAACGTCGCCTGGCCGCCCTCCATGAGGACGACCTTGCCGTCGTCGAGCGCCCTGTTCAGCTCGTACGTCGAGTCGATGACGAGAGGCCGCAGGCGGTCCGCGAAGCTCAGGAAGTAGTTCACGGTCTCGTCGACGCTCACGGCGCGGCGGTTGTAGACCTTGATGAGGAGCTCGTTCTTCTGGCGCAGCGAGCCCTCGACCTTCTGCCGCAGGATCGACTCGTCGAAGACGTCCTGGACGCGGATGCCGAGGCGCGCGACCTTGTCCATGTAGGCGGGCCCGATGCCGCGGCCCGTCGTGCCGATCGCGCGCTTGCCGAGGAAGCGCTCCGTGACCTTGTCGAGCGTCTGGTGGTACGGGGCCACGAGATGGGCGTTCGCGGAGACGCGGAGGCGCGACGTATCGCCGCCGCGGGCCTCAAGCCCGTCGATCTCGTCGAAGAGCGCCTCGAGATTCACGACGCAGCCATTGCCGATGATCGGGATCGCGTTGGGGCTCAGAATGCCTGCGGGAAGGAGCTTGAGCTCGTACTTCTGACCACCGACGACGACGGTGTGCCCGGCGTTGTTGCCGCCGTTCGGCTTGACCACGTAGTCCACGCGGCCGCCGAGCAGATCCGTCGCCTTGCCTTTGCCCTCATCGCCCCACTGGGCTCCGACGATCACGATTGCGGGCATGGTTCCTCCCCGGGATACCGCCTTCGGCCCGGCTGGCCGACGGCTTACATGGGAAAGCCCCGCCTCTCTCGCGCGGCCGCCTCCGTGTATCGGATCCCAGACGGATTCTCCGGGAATCGGACAGCTGCACGGCAAGAGTGCCGGGGCTCTTGCGACCCAAGTCTACCGAATGGGGCCCAGCACGCGCTCAAGGTACGCGTTGCCGAACTTGCCCTCCGGGTCGCGCTTCGTGACGAGCTCGCGGAAGTCCTCGAAGCGCGGGTACAGCCGGGCGAGCTCGGCAGTCGGAACCGCGAACAGCTTCCCCCAGTGCGGCCGCGCGCCAAACGGTGCCAGCGCGGCCTCGAGCTCCGGCAGGAACGCTTCCACCTCGGCCTGCAGCGGCCGCCACGTGAAGTGCAGCGCGACGCTGTCTTGCCGGTACGACGGGCTGAGCCAGAACTCGTCGGCAGCGACCGTCCGGATCTCCGACACGAACAGGAGCCGCGTGAGCCTCGCGGCGAGCCCGCGCACGGCTTGCAGAGCCCCAGGCGCCTGAGCCCGCGGGAGCAGATACTCGGTCTGAAGCTCGTCCCCCGCACTGGGCGTGAACTCGCGCCGGAAATGCGGCAGCCTGTCGAGCCATGGCCCCGGTACGTCGAGCTGCTGGGTGCAGTTCAGGGCGTCCATGTCCGGCAGCGGGTGCCGGGGTTGCGTCGCGGGCACGGCACCGAAGAACGACGACGGCGCGGGGCCGGCCTCCGCGTCGACGCGCACCTTCCGCCACGCCTGAGGAACGGCGTCCCCGGCGTAGTCAGTGAAGAGCGAGACGCTGTACCCATCCCCGGCGACGGCGTCGTAGTCCGCGAGCACCGTCTCCCACGGAAGCCCCTCGAACACCTGCTGCCGCACCTGATACGTCGGCTCGATCGCGAGCTCGAACGCCGTCACGATCCCGAGCGCGCCGAGGCCCACGACGCTCCCGAGGAACTCGTCGCCGTCGCCCTCCTCGAGCCGTTCGACCTCGCCGGACGCGCGCACCAGCTCGACGGCCTTCACGGCCGAGGCCAGTGCGGGGCTCGAAATCCCCGAGCCATGGGTCCCCGTCTGCACCGCCCCGGCAACGGAGATGTGCGGAAGCGAGGCCAGATTGTGCAGCGCCCAGCCCTGGTCCTCGAGCGCGCGGCCGAGTTCGCCGTAGGTGAGCCCGCCGGCCACACGCGCCACCCGCCGGGCTGAGTCCACCTCGACACTCCGCGGCAGCCCGTCCAGCACGACCTGCACGCCGTCCGTATCCGCAACGTCGTTGAAGCAGTGCCGCGAGCCCAGTGCTTTCACCCGCCCGGCACCAGCCACGAGCTCCGCAAGCTGCTCGACGGACTCCGGGCTCGCCACCGACGACGCGGCGTACTCGAGATTCCCTGCCCAGTTCTTCATGCACGTTCCTTCGAAAAAGAGATGGACGCGGCCACTCGGTAGCGCTCAAGCACGCCCGGCGCCGGGGGGGCGCTGACGGTGGCTGCCCCCGCATTCTTCCACTCGGGGAACTGCCCGAGGAGGACTCCCGCCGCCTGGCGCGCGGCGCCGTCGGCCACGTACTCCCCCGGCTCGGGGACGAGCACGGGCAGCCCGAAGATCGCGGCCGCGGCCTGCTGGACCGCGGCGGAGCGCGCCCCGCCGCCCACGAGGATGATCCGCTCGGCCGCGACGCCCTGCGCGGTCATCGCTGCGAGGCCGTCCGCGAGCGAGCACACGATGCCCTCGACCGCTGCGCGCGCGAGGTTCGCGCGCGTGTAATTACGCAGCGTGAGGCCGTGCAGGGAGCCGGTCGCGTCCGGGAGGTTCGGTGTCCGCTCGCCCTCGAAATACGGCACGAGCGTGAGCCCCTCGGCCCCGACCGGCGCCGAGAGCGCGAGCTCCGTGAGCCCGGGCAGCGACACCCCGAGGAGGGCGGCCGTCGCGTCGAGCACGCGCGATGCGTTGAGCGTGCACGCGAGCGGGAGATAGTGTCCGGTCGCGTCGGCGAAGCCCGCCACGAGTCCCGAGGCGTCCGACGTCGGCCGGCCGGCTACCGCGAACACCGTCCCCGAGGTGCCGATCGAGACGACGACGTCGCCCACCGAGGCGCCGACACCCAGGGCGGCGCCGGCGTTGTCGCCAGCGCCGGGGCCGATGAGGGCGCCCGCGGGAGTCCGGCCCGCAGCTTCCAGCGGACCGAGCACCCGAGGCAGAACCGGCACATGCCCGAGCGTGCGCTCGAGGACCGAGGGGAGGTATTCGCCCGACGACGGCGACCAGTACCCCGTGCCCGATGCGTCCGAGCGGTCCGTCCCCAAGGAATCAAATGCTGCCCCGAGTCCGCTGTGGCCGTGGCCCGCGAGCCGCCATGAGAGCCAGTCGTGCGGGAGGCACACGGCCGCGGTCCGCGCGGCGTTCTCTGGCTCGTTCTCGGCAAGCCAGCGCAGCTTGGTCGCGGTGATCGAGGCGACCGGGACCGTCCCGGTCGCCTCGGCCCACCAGCGCGCGCCGGCGGCAGCGTCGCCGTCGCCCGCTTCTTTGATGAGGGCGACGGCGGCGCCCGCCGAGCGTGTGTCGTTCCACAGGAGCGCGGGCCGCACCACGGCGCCGTCCTCGTCGAGGCACACCATGCCGTGCTGCTGGCCGCCCACCGAGATCGCGGCGACGTCGTCAATCCCGCCCGCTGCCGCGATGGCGGCCTCGAGCGCGTCCCACCACGCGTCGGGATGCACCTCGGTGCCCTCGGGGTGGCGCGCCGAGCCCGAGCGGACGAACGCGCCGGTCTCGGCGTCGCGGATCACGACCTTGCAGGACTGCGTGGAGCTGTCGACTCCGGCTACGAGCGGCATACGGATTCCCTCATCCCAGTGTGCTTCGATCCCCGTGCGTTCGGCGGGTCAGCGGGCGCCGAGCAGGTGCTCGATGGCCAGCTGGTTGAGGCGGATGAACGCGTAGGAGCGCTCTCCGGCCGCGTCGGCGTCGAACGCCTCGAACGCGGACGCGTCGGCGAGCAGGTCCGCCGTCGTCTCCCCGGGCGCGAGTGTGGACTCGGAAAGCTCGTACACGCCCGAGGTGCGCAGGGCCTCCTGGACCTCCGCGTCGGCCCGGAAGGATGCCGCGCGCTCCTTGAGGAGCAGGTACATGGACATGTTCGCGGCCGCGGACGCCCACACGCCGTCGTACCCGTCGGTGCGCGAGGGCTTGTAGTCGAAGTGGCGCGGGCCGTCGTAGCGGGGGCCGCCGCCCGGGAAGCCGTTCTCGAGCAGATCGACCGTGAAGAACGCGCTCGTGAGGTCGCCGTGGCCGAACACGAGGTCCTGGTCATACTTGATGCCGCGCTGGCCGTTGAGGTCGATGTGGAAGAGCTTGCCCGCCCAGAGCGCCTGCGCGATGCCGTGAGTGAAGTTCAGGCCGGCCATCTGCTCGTGGCCCGTCTCGGGGTTGAGGCCCACGATGTCGCCGTGCTCGAGCTGGGCGATGAACGCGAGGCCGTGGCCCACGGTCGGCAGGAGGATGTCGCCGCGCGGCTCGTTCGGCTTGGGCTCGAGCGCGATGCGCAGCCCGTAGCCCTTCTCCTTGATGTAGGCGGCGGCGGTGTCGACGCCCTCGCGGTAGCGGTCGAGCGCGGCGGCGAGGTCCTTCGAGCCGTCGTACTCCGACCCCTCGCGGCCGCCCCACATGACGAACGTCTCGGCGCCGAGCTCCGCAGCGAGGTCGATGTTGCGGAGCACCTTCGCGAGCGCGAAGCGGCGCACGGAGCGGTCGTTGGACGTGAAGCCACCGTCCTTGAAGACCGGGTGGCTGAAGAGGTTGGTCGTGACCATGGGGACCTTGAGGCCGGTCTCCTCGAGCGCGGCGCGGAAACGCTTGAGGATGAGCTCGCGCTCGTCGGCGGACACGCCGAACGGGACGAGATCGTTGTCGTGGAACGTGATGCCGTACGCGCCGAGCTCCGCGAGCTTGTGCACGGCCTCGATGGGGTCGAGCGCCGCGCGGGTCGGGACGCCGAACGGGTCGTTGCCGGTCCAGCCGACGGTCCAGAGGCCGAAAGTGAACTTGTGGTCAGGAGTCGGCGTAAGAGCCATGGTCAGCACCTCTTTGGGCTAGGTTCCGAGGGGAACGGGAATTAGTATGTGTTCTGAACTATATGGGTCGTGGTGAACTTGGTCAATGGCCAGCCACAGAGCAGGAGGTGCCAGCGTGCGCGAGCACGGAGCGGCTAGCACGACCCCCGGTCGAGTCGGCGATGTCCGACGACAGAATCTCGCGCTCGTCCTGGGGAACATCGGGCCGGACACGCGCGCGACGCGCGCCGACATCGCCGCCGCGACCGGCCTCACGAAAGCCTCGGTGTCGAGCCTCGTGGCCGAGCTCCTCGAAACCGGTCTCGTCGAAGAGCTCGGCGTCACGCGCGACGGCGAGCGCGGCCGACCAGGGGTCGGGCTGGCCCTCGATGCCCGGCGGGGAGCGCTCGGCGCGGAGATCAACGTGGACTATCTCGCCGTCGGAGTCGTGGACTTGCACGGGACCCTCCGCTTCCACGAAGTCGCCGACGCAGAGAACCGCGGCCGCGACGCCGAAGACGTCCTCGGCGAGCTCTCCGCGCTCGCGCGTCGCTGCGTCGAGGCGGCCCAGACCGCCGGCGTGACGCTCCTCGGCGGCGGCCTCGCCGTCCCGGGCCTCGTGAACCCCGCACGGGGAACCGTCCTCACGGCGCCGAACCTCGGCTGGCGTGACGCGGACCTGTCTACCGCGCTCGGAGGGCTCATACCCGACGCGCCGTTCGGCGTCGTCCTCTCGAACGAAGCCAACAGCGCCGCCCTCGCGGAACTCTGGTACGGGCATGGGGCCTCCTTGAGGGACTACCTCTTCATCTCGGGCGAGGTCGGCGTGGGTGGCGGGCTCGTGATCGGATCGGAGCTGTTCGCCGGACCGCAGGGTTACGCGGGCGAGGTGGGGCACGTCGTCGTCGAACCGGGCGGCAGGCGATGCTCGTGCGGCGGCCGAGGGTGCCTCGAGACCGTCGCCGGACAGGAGGCGATCCTCGCCGCCGCGGGCATCACCGACGGCGGAAGCACGACGGCAGCGCGCATGTCCGCGCTTCAGGCGGCCCTTGGCGCCGGTGATGCCCAGGCGATGAGCGCCGTTGAACGCGCGGGCCACTATCTCGGGATCGCCGTCGTCTCCGCCGGGCGCCTCGTGGATCTCTCGGCGGTCGTCCTCGGAGGGCATTTCGCGGCCCTCGGCACGTGGATCAGGCCCGCCCTGCTCAGCAGTCTCGACGGCTTCGCTCCCGGACTCGTTCCCGCGGACAGAGTCGCGTTCTCGGAGCTCGGCACGACGGCGGCCCTCCGCGGGGCGGCCGGCGGGGCGCTGCTCCGCGCCCTCGCGGCCCCGTACGAACTCCTCCCCTGACCCGCGGGCCGAGTAAGAGGCGGCACGGGTCGTTACGCCACAACTCAAGGCGATGAACCCCTCATTTTCGCGCTAAACGGCTCTCAGTTGTGGCGGAACGAACCCGTCTCTGGGCGCCGCCGCGACCCGTGGTGGGAAGCAGATCGCCAGGGAGGCGAGGACGAGCCCGAAGAGTCACGCTCCCAGCGCGGCAATCGTCCAGCGAGCGGCGTGCGTTCTACCGGGCTCGAGCCACACGAGATCCGTCCCGCTCGCGAACGCGTTGGGCGGGCACGTCATGGGCTCGACGGCGAGACCCTCGCGCGTGGGGCCGGGCGGCTCCCGGTCCGCCGTGTGGATCTGGACCCACGGGCAGCCGGTGTCCCAGGACATCGCAACGCCGGTTCCGGACGGGTCGCGAATCGCCACGCGCGCGGTGCCGAGATCGTCGAACCCGATGCCCGTGAACGCGTGGTCGATCGCGGTGGCGCCGATCGGTCGCGGGCTCGTGAAGTCGAACTCGTGCCCCGCGACGCTCCGGGTGCGCCGCGGCAGGAGGCGGTCGGACGTTACCTCGAGGAACCGTTCGGCGGGCACCTCGAGGGTCCACGTGTCGAGCGGCGAGGGCCCGGCGACGAGATACGGGTGCGGGCACACCCCGTACGGCGCTCGCCCGTCGCCCGCGTTGACGGCCCTCACGGACCAGTCGAGGCCCCCAGGATCGCCGGGCGCCCCCGCACGCAGCCTGTACTGGACCTCGAGCCGCAGCTCGAACGGGTAGCCCTCACTCGCGGCGAGCTCAAGCGCGAAAGTGGCGGATGCGCCGTCGTGCGCCGTGAGCCTCCAGTCCTCGCCGAATACGAGTCCGTGGAGCGCACAGCCGCGCTCGGGCTCGTTGACCGGCACGGCCAGCTTCTGGCCGCCGGCCGTGTAGCGCCCGTTGGCGAGCCGGTTCGGCCACGGGGCCGCGACGATCCCCCGGTAGTCAGGAACCGGACTGCCGGGGTCGAACGGGAGGACCAGATCGCGCCCCTCGTACTGGAGCGAGGCGAGCGCGCCGCCCCTGTGGGCCACGACTGCGGTGTACGCGCCCGCCCGGATCGTGACGCTCACGCGCCAAGCTGTCCCGGGCCCGCCGCGGCGAGATCGGCCCGCGCGAGATCGGTGAGCGGGACTGCGCCCGGCCGCTCGGCACGGCTCGCGACGGCCACTGACACGCCGCTGTGCGCCGAGTCGAGCAGCGACTCCATGACCTCGAGCACATGGAACGCGAGCGCACCGCTGGCCCGTAGCTCCTCCCCCTGCGCAGTGCGGGCGAGATCCGCGATGCCGTAGCCGCGGCCCGAACCGACGTACCCGGCCGAAACCGGCAGCGTCTCCCACTCCTCGCCTCCGAGACGGAACAGGCGAGTGTCGCCGTCGAAAACGTTGGGGTCCGGCACGGCGAGCGTGCCGAGCGAGCCGTGCACCTCGATGTTCGCCGAGTGCGTCGCGACGGAATCGAAGCTCATCACGAGCGTCGAGAGCGCCCCCGACTCGTGCACGAGCACCCCCGTGACGTGCGTGTCCGTCGTCACAGGAATGTGCTCGCCGGCCCGCGGCCCGGAGCCGATCACGCGCTCCGAGCGCGTGTGGCTCGCCGCCCCGATCACCGACACAACAGGCCCGAGGAGCGTCACCAACGCCGTGACGTAGTACGGCCCCATGTCCAGCAAAGGCCCGCCGCCGGGGACGTAGTAGAAGTCCGGGTTCGGGTGCCAGCGCTCGTGCCCCGGCGTGACCATCGTGGCCGTCGCCGCGACGGGCGCGCCGATGAGGCCGTCGTCGATCGCTTTGCGCGCGGTCTGGATCCCGGTGCCGAGCACGGTGTCCGGCGCGCAGCCGACGACGACGCCCGCCTCCCGCGCCGCATCGAGCACCTGCCTGGCTTCGGCGGTCGTGGCCGCGAGCGGCTTTTCGCCGTAGACCGCCTTGCCGGCGGCGATCGCCGCGAGCGCGATCTCTGCGTGCGCGGCCGGGATGGTCAGGTTGAGGACAAGATCGACGTCGGGCGCCGCAAGTAGTTCGTCGACGCTCACGGCACGCACGCCGCCGTCGTCCGCCCCGACCGAAACGGAAGCGTTCCACTCGTCCGCGACCGCCTGCGCGCGCGCCGCGTCGAGGTCCGCGACGGCGACGAGCCGCACGTCCTCGAGGCGGCGGAAGCTCTCGAGGTATTGGCCCACGATCTTCCCGCAGCCCACAATGCCGACAGCTATCGAATTCCCTGCACCTACCGGCTTGCCCACAGCAGGCCCCTCTCAATGATCGTGCGAACGTTGGGGTCCTCAAGGACCTCGACCCGGTGGCCCGGGGTGCAGACAAAGATCCGCCCGGCGCCCCACTCTCGGGTCCAAATCGCGGGCGACGTGACCTCGCGGTGCCACGGGTCCCACTCGCGGACCTTCTGGGTCGTGGTCGCGAGGACGTCGATGTAGTCGTCGGCGAGGACCCAGTACTGCTCGGTCACGAGGTCGAAGTCCCCGAGACCCTCGGTAATCGGGTGCTCGGCCGCAGCGGGGAGCATGGTGACGGTGTAGGGAACGTAGTTGTCCGACTGCTCGCCCGTGCGCTCGTCGGGATGCTTGCCCGGGTGGCACGCGAACTGCCCGCCGATGAGGTGAAGGTAGTCCGAGGTGTTGCGGTACGAGTCGGCGATCCCGCCGTGCCAGCCCGCGAGCCCGGTCCCGTTCTCGACGGCGGCGCGGAGCCCCTCGAACTCGTCCCTCTCGATCGTGGACATCGTCATGCACTGCATCACGAGGTCCACCCCGGCCATGTATTCGGCGTCCGCGTAGATCTTGGGCGATTCCTCGACCCGCACCTCATAGCCGTTCGCCTTGAGGTAAGGGATGAACAGGTCCGTGGCCTGGATGGGCTGATGCCCGTCCCAGCCCCCGCGCACCACGAGCGCGTTCTTGGTGGTTGTCACTGGTGTCCTTTGGTTGGTTGCGAAACTCCGGTTGCGCCGTCACTTCGGCGGGGTGCTCACCCCCGCGGAAGTGACGGCGCACCCTGGGGCGGGCGTGGGAGGCGCGTACGACGGCGGCGCTCGCCGCGGCGGCGTCCCGTCACCTGCTGCTGAAGGCGGCGTCGAACGCGGCGGCCGGGGGCGAGATCTTGGCGAGCTGCCTGACAAGGGCCAGCGCCTGCGGGGCCCCGACGAGCCGGTCCATGCCGGCGTCCTCCCACTCGACGCTCGTGGGCCCGTCGTAGCCGATCGCGTTGAGCGTGCGGAAGATCGGCTCCCACCGCACGTGCCCGTGCCCGGCGGTCACGAAGTCCCAGCCACGCCTCGGATCCGCCCACGCGAGGTGCGAGCCGAGGCGGCCGTTACGACCGTCGAGCTGGCGCACGGACTCCTTGACGTGGACGTGGAAGATCTTCTCGGCGAAGTCCTGCAGGAACATGACGGGGTCGAGGTCCTGCCAGATGAAGTGCGAGGGGTCGAAGTTGAGCCCGAACGACTCCCGGTGCCCGATCGCCTCGAGCGCGCGCTTCGCGGTCCAGTAGTCGTACGCGATCTCGGACGGGTGGACTTCCAAAGCGAACCGCACCCCGACCTCGTCGAAGGCGTCCAGGATCGGGTTCCACCGGTCCGCGAAGTCCTGGTACCCGGCCTCGATCATGCCCTCCGGCACGGGCGGGAACATCGCGACCGCCTTCCAGATCGAGGACCCCGTGAACCCCGTGACGGTCCGGACGCCCAGCCGGGCGGCTGCCCGAGCGGTCGCCTTCATGGCCTCGGCGGCCCGCTGACGCACGCCCTCGGGGTCGCCGTCGCCCCATACCTCCGCCGAGAGGATCCCACGGTGCCGGACGTCGATCGGGTCGTCGCACACGGCCTGGCCGGTGAGGTGGTTCGCGATCGCGAACACCTGCAGCCCGTTCCGCTCGAGGACGTCGAGCCGGTCGCGGACATACGCGTCGTCGTCGGCGGCCCGGACGGGGTCGAGGTGGTCGCCCCAGCACGCGATCTCAAGCCCGTCGAAGCCCCACTCCCCCGCGAGCCGCGCGACTTCCTCGAACGGCAGGTCGGCCCACTGGCCGGTGAACAGCGTGATCGGCCGGCCCATCAGAGTCTCCCTCCGACTTTGGTCCAACGGCTCTCGTCCGCGGCGCTCGCCTCGACGGCTTCGAGGACGCGCTGCACCTGGAGCGCGTCAGCGAACGACGGCGCGGGCTGCTTCCCCGCGGCGATCGCCTCGACGAGGTCCACGACCTGGTGTGTGAACGCGTGCTCGTACCCGAGGCCGTGGCCCACCGGCCACCAATGCCCGGTGTAGGGGTGCGAGGGCTCGGTGACCTGGATCCGGCGGAAGCCCGCGTTGGGCTCCTGCGCGGCGTCGTACACCCATAGCGAGTTCATGTCCTCGAAGTCGAACGCGAGCGAACCCTTCGTGCCGTTGACCTCGAGCCGCATCGCGTTCTTCCGTCCGAGGGCGAACCTCGTCGCCTCGAACACGCCGATGGCGCCCGCTGATCCAGCGCCGCCGTCGAACCGCGCGGAGAAGATCGCGGCGTCGTCGACCGTCACCGGCCCCTTCGGCGCATCGGCGCCACCACGCCCGCCGAGCCCCACGAAGTCCCCGGCAATCGGCCGCTCCTTCACGAACGTCTCGAGCAGCGCCGAGACCCCCGCAATGTCCTGCCCGGTGACCCACTGGGCGGCGTCGATGATGTGCGCGCCGATGTCCCCGAGCGAGCCCGAGCCGGACTTGGACTTGTCGAGCCGCCACGTCAGCGGCGCGTTCTCGTCCGTGAGCCAGTCCTGGAGGTACTGCGCGCGGACGTGCCGGATCTCCCCGAGCTCGCCCGCCTCCACGAGCCGCTTCGCGAGCGAGAGCGCCGGGGTGCGCCGATAGGAGAATCCGCACATCGAAAAGACGCCCCGGGCCGCCGCGGAGTCCGCGACCGCCGTCATCCGCTCGGCCTCCTCGACAGAATTGGCGAGGGGCTTCTCGCACAGCACGTGCTTGCCCGCCTCGAGCGCGGCGATCGCGATCTCCGCGTGCGTGTTGCCCGGCGTGCAGATGTCGATGAGATCGATGTCGTCCCGCTCGATCAGGCGCCGCCAGTCCGTCTCGGCGGACTCCCAGCCCAGCTTCGCCGCGGCCGCGGCGACGCGCTCGGGGTCCCGGCCGGCAACTGCTGTGAGGCGCGGTGCGAGCGGGAGGTCGAAGAAGCGCGGCGCGGTGCGCCACGCGTGCGAGTGGGCGGCGCCCATGAACGCGTACCCCACCATGCCGACGCGCAGGGGCTTCGTGTCGGTGATGGAATTCCTCTCAGTCATCGGTCTGTCCTTTCCGGAGAATCACTTGCTGAAGCCCGCGGTCAGGCCACTCACGAGCTGGCGCCGGGCCACGACGTACACGACGAGCAACGGGAAGGTCGCGAGGACCACTGAGGCGAGGATCGCGGGCACGTTGACGCTGAACTCGCCCTGGAACGTCCACAGGGAGAGCGGCAGGACGCGCGTGTCCGGGCTCTGCGTGAGGATGAGCGGGAAGAGGAAGCCGTTCCAGACATTGAGCGCGTTGTAGATGCCCACGGTCACGACGGCCGGGCGGACCAAAGGCAGCGCGAGGCGCCACATCATGGCCCAGTCGCTCGCCCCGTCCAGGCGCATCGACTCGAACAGCTCGTTTGGCACGTCGCGGAGGAAGTTGCTCAGGATGAGAACGGAGATGGGGATCGCGAACGCGATCGAGGGGAGGATGAGGGCGAGCAGGGTGTCGTACATGTGGGCCCGTGTGATCATCCAGTAGATCGGGATGATCGTCGCGTGCAGCGGGATCGCGAGGCCGAGGAGGAAGAGCTTGTTGGTCGAGTTGAGGAACCAGCCCTTGCCGCGCACGATCGCGTACGCCGCCATGAAGGAGACGAGCAGCGTCGGCAGGACGCTCCCGACCGTGACGATGAGACTGTTCGCGAAGTACCGCACGAAGTCGCTCTCGAGCACGAGCTGGTAGTTCGCGAACGTCGGCTCGGTGGGCGGGGCAAGCGGGTTCGACGTGAAGAAACCCGCTTGATTCTTGAGGCTCGTGATCACCACGTAGTAGATCGGCAGGATGATCACGGCGAGCCAGATCCAGCCGCCGAGCCCGCCGAGGAAGTTCGGCCGTGCCCTGCCGCGCGTCACCGACCGGGGGCTGGCCTGCGGACGACGGCGCGTGGTCGCTGCCGGGGTCGCGGGGGCTTGCGTCGTGGAAGCCATCAGGCACCTTCCAGTTGGCTTGCCGAGCGGTTCTTGCCGCCGAGGCGCTGCAGGAGCAGGGCCAGGGCGAGGCCGATGACGACGAGGATCACGCCGAGCGCGCTCGCGGCACCCATGTCGTTGGCCTTGAAACCGGTCAGGTACATGTGCAGGGGCAGGAGGCGGGTCGAATAGCCCGGGCCGCCGGCCGTGAGGATGAAGATGAGGTCGAAGTACGCAAGGGATCCGACCGCCATGAGGGTCGAGGACGTGATGATCGTGTACTTGAGCTGCGGGAGCGTGATGTTGAAGAACTGCTGGATCCGGCCCGCGCCGTCGATCTGCGCTGCCTCGTAGAACGAGACCGGGATCTGCCGCACACCGCCTTGGTAGATGAGCGTATGGAACGGCACGAACTGCCACGCGATGACGAACACGACCACGAACAGCACAAGGTCGGAGTTGCCGAGCCAGTCCTGCGCGAGGGCCGGGATGCCCAGGCCGGGCCCCATCCCGAAGTTCGGGTCGAGGAGGGCCTTGAACGCGATCGCGATCGCCGCGGAGGAGAGCAGGAGAGGCACGAAGTAGAGGACCGCGAGGACAGCCCGGTACTTCTGCCGGCCGGCCGTGAACACGCCCAGGAGGAGGCTGATCGGGGTCTGGACGATGTAGGAGAAGACCATGATCTTCGCCGTCACCCACAGCGCGTTGCCGGTCACCGGATCGGCGAGCGTGCGCGCCCAGCTTGCAACGCCGTCGAACGTTATCTCGCCGAGCCCGTCCCACTTCGTGAAGCTCAGCGCGACGACGCCCCCGAGCGGGATGATCGCGAAGACGAGGAAGAACACAAGGGCCGGGACGGCCAGCCACCCCGACGGGCCCGTTTCGCGGGCCCGCCGGGAGGCAGTGGTGCTGAGAGCCATGGCTACTTGCCGATCGTCGCGTTCATCGTGCTGACGAACTGCTCGGGGGTGATCTTCTTGAGGAAGATCTGGTCAAGGTTGGCCAGCATCGCGTCGCCCTGGGCCGGGCTGAGCGCCTGGTCCCACGAGAGCGTGAAGCTCGGGGCGTTCTTGACCATGCCGTACACGAAGGTCAGGAAGTCCTTGTCCGGGGACGCGGCGAGCTTGCTCTCGATGCCCTTCACCACGGGCACCGCGCCCGAGTCGATGAGGCCCTGAGTGTTCTCATCCGAGAACATGCCGCTCTTGATGTAGTCGAGCGCGGCCTTCTTCTGGCTGTCGGTCGCCTTCGAGGAGACCGACCAGAAGTTCGACGGGTTGCCCACGATGCTCGTCGGGTCGCCCTTGCCGCCCCCGACGGTCGGGAACGTGGTCCACGCGATCTTGCCGCTCTTGATCGCGTCCGGCGCGTCGCGCTTGAGGGTCTGGTAGATCCAGCCGCCCTGGAGGATCATCGCGGCTTTGCCCGTGTAGACGAGGGCCTGGTCGGCGTTGCTGTCCGCCGCGATCGAGGAGAATCCGTTGACGAAGCCGCCAGCGTCGGCGAGCTGCTGGATCTTGGTCAGCGCCTCGGCGACGGCCGGGTTCGACCACGCGTTCGGCTTGTTGGCCGCGATGTCCGCGAAGACCTGCGGGCCGCCGATGCGGTCGGTGAGGTACTCGAGCCACATGAGGTCGGGCCACTTCGACTGGCCGCCGAGCGCGAACGGCGCGATGCCCGCCGCCTTGAACTTCGGCACGAGGGCCATGAGGTCATCCCAGGTCTTGGGCGGCTGCGCGCCGACCTTGTCGAAGAGATCCTTGTTGAAGTACAGGACCACGGGCTGGGCGTTGTTGTTCGGGAGCGCGTAGGTCTTGCCGTTGATGACGCCGTTCTGGAGCACGGACGGGAGGTAGCGGTCCTTGACGTCCGGGTTCTGGGAGAGGTAGTCGGAGAGGTCCGCGACCTGGCCGGCATCGACGTAGGACTTGAGGACGCCGCCGCCCCAGCCGTAGATGAACGTGGGGCCCTGCCCGGCGCCGACGGCCGTGCGGACCTTGGTCTTGTAGGCGTCGTTGGCGAAGAGGTCGAGCTTGATGGTCTCGCCCGAGTGCGCGCTGTTCCACGAGTCGATCGACTTCTTCAGGACGGACTCGTTGCCGCCGGTCAGACCCCACATCGTGGCCGAATCGGCGCTCACCGCGGAGCCAGCGGGGCCGGCCGAACCGCAGGCTGCGAGCGTGACGGCAAGTGCTCCGGCGCACAGCGTGGCCGCGGCGGTGCGCAGTTTTGTGATGTTCATAGTCTTCCGTTCATCCTCCGGGGTCGTCGCTGCCCACCCGGGCCGGGAGGGGCCATCGCCCTCAGCAGTGAGAGTGAATGGCCCTCGGCGTGGTCGGGATTGCTTCTGTTGATCGGGGGCCGATGTCGAAATATTTCGCATTCTTATCGGACCGCCCTGCAACCGTAGGACGTGATGGGAATCACGGTCAAGGGGTCTCGATGAAAAAGTTTAGATCGTTGACGAAATGCCTCCTCTTGCGCCGTCACCTCCGGAGGGTCCCCTCCGCTTGCGCCGTCACCTTTGGTGGGTCCGCACCGCTTGCGCCGTCAGCTCCGGTGGGTCCGCACCCTTCAAAGGTGACGGCGCAACAGGGGAGACTCGGACCCGGCGGCGCAAACGGGACCCCGGGCTTGACGAAGCCCCTCGGGCCACCCCAGACTTTCGGTAGCGAAATTGTTTCGAAAGTTCACCACGACCGAGTTCAGGAACGGCATGTCCCTCACGCCCTCGAACGGCAAGCCCACGCTCGCCGCGATCGCGCGCCTCACGGGCGTATCCACGCCCACAGTGTCCAAAGTGGTCAACGGGCGCGAGGATGTCGCGGCAGAGACCCGCGCCAAGGTTCTCGCTGCGCTCGAGGAAGCCGGGTACCAGTCGCCGGGCCAGCGGCGCACGGCAAGCGGCACCGGCGTCGTCGACGTCGTCTTCGACTCGATCAACTCGAACTACGCCTCAACCGTGCTCAGCGGGATTCTCGACTACGCGTCGGAGGCCGGCGTCGAGGTCCTGCTCAGCGTCACGGGGGGCCTGCCCGCCGCGCGGCTCGACGTCGGCCGCCGCGCGCAGCGCATGCTCGACGAGGGCCGGGCCGGCATGATCGTCGTGACGTCCAGCCTCACGGACGCGCACCTCGCGTCGTTCCGACGTCGGCGGATTCCCGTCGTCGTCATCGACCCGCTCAACCCGCCGCCTGCGGACGTCATCAGCGTCGGGGCGACCAACTGGTCCGGCGGCCGAGCGGCGGCCGAACACCTCCTCGACCTCGGCCATCGCCGCATCGCGTACCTTGGCGGCCCGGAATCGGCGGAGTGCAACCAGGCGAGGCTGCACGGCTACATGTCCGCCCTGATGTCGCGCGGAGTCCAGGTGTTGCCGGACCTCGTGATCCATGGGAAGTTCCGCACCGAGCACGGCGTCGAGGGGCTCACGAAATTGCTGTCGCTGCCCGAGCAGGAGCGCCCCAGTGCGATCTTCGCTGGCAACGACGCGATCGCCGTCGGCGTCCTCCGCGAGGCACGACGGCGGGGAATCCGCGTCCCCGAGGACCTGAGCCTCGTGGGGTTCGACGGCACTGCCCTCGCCGAGGATTCGGTCCCGGCCCTGACCTCGGTGACTCAGCCGCTGCACGACATGGGGCGCGCCGCCCTGCGCACCGTGCTGCGGCAGTCGCGGGGCGAGCAGATCGATTCTCACCGCGTCGAGCTCGCGACGCAGCTCGTGGTCCGCGAGTCGACGGCGCCGCGGCCGGGGATCAGGGCTGGTGGCTGAACCCGCTGCGCGGGACGACGACGCCGAAGAAGGCCAAGGCCCTGGCCGCGGCAGGATGTGGGTTTCCACACTCAGCCTCGCCGCACCGAACGCCGGATCATCGCCTTACGCTTCTCCCGTCGTTGGAGACCGCACCGGCTCGCCTACCTCCTGCGCCTTGCCCGCTCGACGGTCGGGCGTGTCCCGACCCGAAACCGGACGCCGCTTCTGGAACCCTCCGACCTGAGCGAAAGAAGGCGCGGGACGGCGGCGAGAATCGTGAACGGGATGATGGCAGTCAGGACGGGCGATGCCAGCACCATGGCTGGCGCGATGAGGAACGGCCACCCCTTGCGGGCAGCGACGATCACCAGAGCGAGGGCAGCGATGCCACGCAGCACGAAGCTCAGACTGCCGTCCGGCGTCCCGCTCCTGTTGTCGATGAGGAATAGCAGCCAATCCCGCCACGATGCGGGATCGACGACATAAGAGACTCCGACGATCAGCGCGGTTGCGGCGACCCCCTCGAGAAACCGCGTCCACTCGCCGCGGAACGCGAACCACAATAGACCGATCCCCGTGGTTACCTTCGTGAGGATCGGAAATGACCAGACCGAGGGTCGACGCAGACCCAGCACGGCCGAGGCCGAGAGCAGCAGGTAGATGTTGCTGACGATCAGTTCCGGCAGGCACAGCAGGAAGAGGGGGATGGCCCACCTCAGCCGCAGCGGCTTGACGAGCCACCACGCGACTACGGCCTCGAACACGACCCACATCACCTGGAAGACCGGCCACGGCAACAGCCCGAGCGGCTTGATCGCGAGGGCGAACGCCGGCGAATACAGATAAGCATCGCGCTCTCCGGGAACGCCTCGGTAGAGCTCGGAGCTCCGGGCCGCAAGCCAGTAGGCGTGGGAGTCCTGACCCAGCTCGCCACCCAGCACGAAATGGCGGATTGTTACGAAGACCATCACCGCGCTCAAGAGCCAGATCAGGATCCCCGCCGTGCGGACCAGGAGGGGATACCGCGCAGCGACGAGGCTTCCCGTGCTCACGGAAGGAGCCGATTGCCCGGGCGTCACACCTTCGCTCGGTTTCATGTGACCGATGTTGCCATGACGAGTCTTCGGTGCGGCAGATGGCAGGCGCGAATCCACTAGCGCTACCGCCTCCGACCCGTCCATTCGAGCAGCCGATCGCGCGGCCACGTCGTCACGACACGTTCGGCCGGGACGCCGTTGGCCTCGGCCCGCGCAGCCCCGTAGCGGAGGAAGTCCAGCTGCCCGGGCGCGTGCGCGTCGCTGTCGATGCTGAACAGGCAGCCGGCGTCGACGGCCCGCCGGATGAGGTCATCGGGCGGGTCCTGCCGCTCGGGCCGCGAGTTGATCTCGACGGCGACGCCGTTCGCGGCGCAGGCGGCAAAGACCCGCCCCGCGTCGAACTCCGATTCCGGGCGCGTGCCCCGCGCGCCCGTCACGAGGCGGCCTGTGCAGTGGCCGAGGATGTCGGTGTGCGGGTCGTCGATCGCGCGGAGCATGCGCCTCGTCATGGTCGGGGCGTCCGAGCGCAGCTTGGAGTGGACGCTCGCGACGACGACGTCGAGCTGGGAGAGCATTTCGGGTTCCTGGTCGAGCGTCCCGTCTTCGAGGATGTCCACCTCGATCCCGGCGAGCAGGCGGAAGCCATCGCCTGCCCGCTCGTTGGCGGCGTCGATGAGGTCCACCTGCTGGGCGAGTCGCTCGGGGGTAAGACCGTGTGCAATCGTGAGATTCGGCGAATGGTCGGTCACGGCGAGATACTCGCGGCCCAGCAGCCTCGCGGCCTGCGCCATCGTCTCGAGGGGCGAACCGCCGTCGGACCAGTCGGTGTGGCTGTGCAGATCTCCGCGGAGCAGCCCGTGAAGCTCGCTGCCGGGCAGCTGCTCAGCACCCTCGCGCAGCGCGAGGAGGTACTCAGGCACGTGGCCGTCGACGGCCTGCCGGATCACCTCGAAGGTGCGGTCCCCGATCCCCTTCACCCGCCGAAGCCGCCCGTCGCGCACCCCGGCGGCGACGTCGTCGTCCGTCATCCCCGCGATCACGGAAGCCGCGTTGCGGAAAGCCCGCACCTTGTACGCCGGGGCGAGGTCGCGCTCGAGACGGAAGGCGATCTCGTTGAGGGCTTCGACGGCGTCCATGCGCCCATACTGCACCTTCCCCGGGCGACGCTGGGACGGCCTTGCGCCGCCGACCGTTGCGGCGAAGGACGGAGGTCAGAGTCGAACACCACAATTCGGGGACCGAATCCCGCGAAAACACGGAAGAGGGGCCCCGAATTGTGTCCGTTCCCACCCGCGCCGATCGTTCAGATCCAGCGGGGGGCCGCAGGCAACCCGCTGGGCCGACCACCATTTGTCGCCGTGACAGGCGCGCCGGGCTCGGCACCACGGCCGGCGGCCCAGCGGACGACGGCGGCGAGCGGCCCCTCGACAACCGTCACCCCTCGCGCTGGCTCGCCGAGAGTGAGCCCGGCGTCCTCGCCTCCGGCCACTCGAACCGCGAGCCCGACGGCCTCGCCGCGTTTCTCCCACGCGCCCCAGATGTCCCCGAGGAGGGGCCGCAGAACCTCGGCGGGGACGTCTGCAAAGCGGGCGCCGTTGTCGAGGTCGACGGCGTGGAGCCACACCTCGCGCGTGCGCATCCACACGGTCTCGGACACCGGCACGAGCCGCCCTTGCGCCGTGCGAACCTCGACGTCCCAGCGGTCGGCCGGAAGGTCGCGCCACTCCACCGAGAGGTGGATCGCCGAGTGGTCGAACAGGTTCTGCAGGGCGACCGGCGGCAGGGTCGCGCCGAACTCGATCTCGGCGTTCCGTGCCTCGGGCGAGGAATACATGGGCGTCTCAACCCCGGTCGCGGCCCATTCGACGAGCCGCGCGACCGCCCGCGCGTTGTAGCCCACGTGGGCTATCACGTGGCGGCGGGTCCACCCGGGCAGGAGCGAGGGCCCGTCGAGGTCCGCGTAGGAGAGTTCGCCCAGCTTGCGCGCGAAGAACGCCGTGCCGCGCCGGGCCGTGAGCAGCCCGGCGCGAACCTCCGCGTCCTCGACGAGGTCGTGGCGCGCGACCACGTCAGGCCCCGGTGTTTGTGGCTGCGCCCGCGGCAGCCACGGGGAGGACGACGCCGGCCGGCGCCACCGCGGGCAGCTCCGCCTGGGCGCGGGCGACGTTGCGCAGCTCGCCGATGCCCTCGATCGCGACCGTGACCGTCTGGCCGTCCGTGATGTACACCTCGGGCTTGCGTGCGCGGCCCACGCCGCCGGTCGTGCCGGTGAGGATGAGGTCACCGGGGTTGAGCGTGATCATCTCCGAGATGTAAGAGACGAGGTACTCGGGCCCATGCACGAGGTCGCCGATCGAGCCGCGCTGCATCTCGGCCCCGTCCACCTCGGTGGTGATCGTGGCGTTCCGGTCGAGCTCCTCGGGCGTGACCATGACCGGGCCGACGGGCGTCGACGCCTCCCAGAGCTTGCCCTGGAGCCACTCCTTGGTGCGGAACTGGTAGGAGCGCATCGAGATGTCGTTCGCGACGGTGAACCCCGCGATGTATTCCCCCGCCTCGGCCTCGGACACGCGGCGGGCGCGCTTGCCGACGACGACGACGAGCTCGGCTTCCCAGTCGATGGCCGGGTCCGCGGCGGGCAGCTCGACGTCGTCGAACGGGCCGGTGAGCGTCTCGGCGAACTTCGCGAACAGCGTCGGGTACTGCGGCAGCTCGCGGCCCATCTCGTGGATATGGCTCGCGTAGTTCAGGCCCACGCACAGGACCTTCGACGGCGACGGGACCACGGGCGCGAGGTCCGCGCCGCGCACGGGGTGAGCGGCGCCGTCGGCCGCCGCAGCGATCTCCCGCCAGCCCTCGGCGGCGAGCAGCGCGCCCAAGTCCTCGTAGCCGGGGATCTCCACAAACGTGTCCCCGTCCTGGCGAACGGCGATTGTCTCCGCGGCGGTCCCGGCAGAGGGCAGGCGCAGGGTCGCGAGCTTCACTTGGTATCTCCTTCGATAAACGTGCGGTTGAAGTGCAGTCGCTCGAAGATCGGCTGGTCGCCGAACCTGAACAGGTCGAACTGCGTCTCGGCCTCGATGGACCACGCGGCCCACGACGGCACGACGATCATGTCGCCCTTGCCGACGGCGGTCCGCTCGCCGTTGAGCACGAACGCGCCCTCGCCCTCGAAGACCTGGTAGACCGAGGAACCGACTTCGCGCGCAGTGCGGGTCGCCACGCCCGCGCGGAGGCGGTGGAACTCGGCGCGGATGGTCGGCATGACATCGCCGCCGGTCGTCGGGTTCACGTAGCGGATCGCGGCGTGGCCCTGGCCCACGGTCGCAGGGTGGCCCTCGTCCTCGAGCGCGAGCTGCTCCGTGAGCGCGCGGTCGGTGTGCTCCCAGCGGTACGCGCCGATCGGCGAGCTCACGGTGTTCTCGAGCCGCGACAGCGGGCGCAGGCCCGGGTGCCCCCACAGGCGCTCGGAGCGCGAGATGTCCGGCGTGGCCTCGTCCGAGACGCGCTCGGTGCCGAACTCGAAGAAGCCCGCATCCATCCCGTGCACGAACGGGATATCGAGGCCGTCGATCCACGCCATAGGCCTATCGGTCTCGTTGTGGTGGCCGTGGAAGTTCCAGCCCGGCGTCAGGAGGAAATCGCCCCGGCTCATGCGGACCGGGTCGCCGTTGACCACGGTCCACACGCCCTCGCCCTCGACCACGAAGCGGAACGCGTTCTGCGAGTGCCGGTGCTCGGGCGCGACCTCGTGGCCGCCGAGGTACTGGATCGCCGCCCACAGGGTCGGGGTCGCGTAGGGGCGCCCGCCGAAGCCCGGGTTCGCGAGCGCGATCGCGCGCCGCTCCCCGCCGCGGCCCACCGGCACGAGCTCGCCCGCGCGCTCCGCGAGGGGCAGAAGCGTGTTCCAGCGCCACACGTGCGGGACGGCGGCCGGGGTCGGGACCATGGGCATGAGCTCGTCGAGCTGGGTCCAGAGCGGGATCATGTTCTCCCGCGCCATGGTCGCGTACATGGCCTCGAGCTCCGCGGCCTCCTCGGGCGTGGGCTCGCTCGCGACCATCGCGTTGTGGGAGCTCGCGTGGGTGACCTCACCGTCGATGCTCATCATGGCCTCCTTGCCAGCTCGATGCTGTTGTCCGGGTCACCATCGAGACTGCGGGGCCGTGAGCTCTGGGGCCAAGGATATTCCGCACACCAGAATATCCCGTTCCCGTCCAAGGGTCACCTCCCGCGGGTCTCGCCCCATTCGGGGCCCACGCCGGCGAGGGACCCGGCCTGAGCTTGGGAAGGTTGGGAGCCGGCGGGAGGGTCACCTCCCGCGGGTTCCCACCCACCGAAGGTGACCCTCGAACGCGATTCCTCCCTCCAGAATCTCGTTGTTCGGCGGGACGGAGTCTTCTCATCCTGAGTGGCATGTCGCAGCTTTCCCCCACTCCCGCAGCGCCCTCGACGTCGAGCGACGCCCAGACCACCCAGCCCGCCAGCCCCCGGCCCACCGCCGTCGTCATCGGGGGCGGTATCGGCGGGGTCGCCGCCGCCCTCCGCCTCCGCCAGCTCGGCACCAAAGTCACGCTCGTCGAGCAGGCGCTCGAATTCGGCGAGGTCGGAGCGGGCCTCCAACTCGCTCCGAACGCGACCCGCCTCCTCGCCGAATGGGGTCTCTTGGACCGCGTGCTTGAGGTCGCCGTCGCGCCGAAGCACCTCGTGTTCCGCGACGCCGTGACAGGCCGCGAACTGCTCCGCAAAAGGCTCCGGGGCGAGTTCGAGGCGCGCTATGTCGCGCCCTACATCGTGGCCCACCGGGCCGACCTGCACGCGATCCTCGTCGACGCGGCCCGCGCGGCGGGCGTCGAGCTCGTCAACGGCGTCACGGTCGCCCGCACCCAGAACACGGCGTTCGGCGCAACGGCCGTCGCCGAGGACGGCCGCGAGTTCGACGCCGACGCCGTCATCGCCGCCGACGGCCTCCGCTCTGTCGTGCGCGCCCAAATGTCCGACGACGAACCCATCCCCTCGGGGTATGTCGCCTTCCGCGGCGCCCTGCCGATCTCCGACGTCAAGCACGCCTCCGACATGGACGACGTCGTCGTGTGGCTCGGTCCGCGCTGCCACCTCGTCCAGTACCCGCTGCGGAAGGGAGAGATGTTCAACACGGTGGCGGTGTTCCAGTCGCCCGCGTTCCTCCGCGGCGAAGAGGTGTGGGGCACCGAGGACGAGCTCGAGGAGGCGTACAAGGACTGCGTTCCGGAGGTCCGCAAGGCGCTCGAGAACCTGTGGCGCGTGCGCTCGTGGCCCATGTTCGACCGGCTCCCCCTCCCGACCTGGGTCGACGGCAACGTGGCCCTGCTCGGCGACGCCGCGCACCCCATGCTGCAGTACCTGGCGCAAGGCGCGTGCCAGGCGCTCGAGGATGCGCACGTGCTCGGCGAGGCCGTCCGCCGCCGTGTCCTTCCGGCGTCCGACGACGGCGACCGGCGGCTCGCGTGGGTCGAAGCCCTGCGCGAGTACAACGAGACCCGCGAGCCCCGCACGAGCCGCGTCCAGACGACCGCGCGGCTGTGGGGCGAGTCGTGGCACGTCGACGAGCCGGTCGCCGTCCTGATCCGGAACATGCTGTTCGAGGCGGCCGACGCCCGCGGCGGCTTCCCGTACACGGACTGGCTCTACGGCCGGGATGCGCTGACTCCGGCAGCCGCCTCCTGCGTTCAAACGGTGCCAACCCGCTCAACAGGTGCTGCCCGGCAACGATTGAGCGGGTCAGCGCCGGTCATGCGGCGCGGCAGTTGAGCGACCCGACAGTTGAGCGGCCCGCGTCGACGGCGCACGATGTTTCCATGACCGAATCTGCTGACCGAGAGACGCTGCGCGCGCTCGCGGACGAGGGAAACGAACTGGCGCTGGACCGCCTGGCGGATCTGGCCGACGCCCGCGACGATCTGGACGAGCTCCACGAGTTGCTCGACGAGGGAAGCACCTACGCCGGACGACTGCTGACCCGCCGGGCCGTCGCGGCTCGTGACCTGCTAGAGCTCCAGCGACTCGCCGATGCGGGCTCCGACGAGGCGGGCCTCGAACTCGACCGGATCCTCTCCGACCCGAAACGCACCTGGCCCGAATAGCGGGACGAACCTGGGCAATACCGTTCAGAAGCTCGAGATCCCACCGCCAGTGCCCCACGACTAGAGTGGACAGCATGAGCGAGGGAATCGACGTCGGCAGCCCTGACGAGATCGAGGAGGGCACGGCGCGGGTCATCGAGCCTGAGGAGTCGGGCTTCGACGAACCGATCGCGGTCTTCCACACCGAGACCGGGTGTTTCTTCGCGCTCGACGACACATGCACCCACGAGGAGGCCTCGCTCGCCGAGGGCTGGATCGAGGGGGACGCGGTCGAGTGCCCGCTCCATTCGTCGAGCTTCGATCTGCGGACCGGCAGGGTCCTGTGCCTCCCCGCGACCCAGAGCGCCCGGACGCACAAGGTCGAGGTCACGGGCGGCCGCGTCGTGCTTTACCCGGGCGTCGATGCCGAGGACGCCGCTCGCGTGAGCGAGCAAGCAGCCGAGTAGGCAGGCGAATGAGCGCGAGCGGCCCCGCGCGGCAGATCGTCGTCGTGGGCGGCGGAGTCGCCGCCTTCAGCGCGATCAGCGAGCTGCGCAGCCGCGGCTTCGATGGTGCGATCACCCTCCTCTCGCCCGAAGGCCTCCCGTACGACCGGCCGACCCTGAGCAAGGGCTACCTCCTCGGCACCGAGGACGCCACGAAGATCCGCCTCGCGCCTGAGGCGTGGTATGCGGAGCGGAGCATCGAGCTCGTGCCGGAACGCGCCGTCGCCCTCCGGCCGGCGGAGGGGGCGGTTGAGCTCGACGGCGGACGGCGGCTTCCCGCCGACCGTGTGCTGCTCGCGACGGGCGGCGTCCCGCGGTGTCTGGGCGTCCCGGGCGGCGAGGCCGCCCACACGCTCCGCGACCTCGCGGATTCCGACGCGCTCCGGCGCGCCCTCGCGCCCGGAGCGCGGGTCGCCGTCGTCGGCGCGGGCCTCATCGGGGCGGAGGTGGCCTCGGCCGCCGTCGTCCTCGGGGCGGAGGCGACCCTCATCGACCCCGTCGATCCGCCGCTCGTCCCCGCGGTCGGCGAGGCGCTCGCTCGGCGGCTCCACGCGATGCACGCCGAGCGCGGCATCCGCACCATTGTCGGGGCGCCCGTGGGAATCGAGGCGCACGACGGCGCCGCGCCGGGTTCCGCGTACTCCGTCCGGTTCGCCGACGGGAGCACCGTGGCCGCCGACGCCGTGGTCGCCGGCATCGGGATCCTTCCGGACACGGCCCTCGCCGAGGCGGCCGGCCTCGAGGCCGAGGGCGGCGTGATCGTCGACGACACCGGCGCCACCTCGAACCCAGCGGTCTTCGCGGCAGGCGACACCTGTCGCCGGCGCGCCGGGGACGGCACCCTCGCGCGCCGGTCGGAGCACTGGGAGGCAGCCGTTCATTCGGGGCAAGTCGCGGCAGCGGGAATGCTCGGTGCGGAGCCGCCGCAGTTCGGGGCGCCGTGGCTCTGGTCGGACAGGCACGGCGTGCATGTCGAGGCGGTCGGAACGCTCGACGAGCGGCATGCCCCCGGCGCGCGCACCGTTCTGCGCATGGTCGACGGCGTCCCTCAGGCCGCGTTCCTGCTCGCCGCCGACGGACACCTCCTCGGATGCTCCGCCGTCGACCTCCCGCTCGTGGTCCGGGCGGCCCGGCGGATCATCGACCGCGGCATCGTGCCGGATCCGGACGCGCTCGCGGATCCCTCAGCCGACCCGAGGAAGCTCACCCGCTGACAGGGTCAGGCGTCCCGGCCAACGCGTGGCCACGTCCCCATCAGGCGTCCGTGATGCCGAGCGACCCGATGATCTCGTCAGCGATGGCCTCCGGGCTGCCCGCGATGTCGAGCCGCAGGGAGCCGGACGCGAGCTCGCCCTCGGTGAGCGGCTCGAGGGTTGCGAGCTGGCTCGGCAGGAGCGTGGTCGGCATGAAGTGGCCCGACCGGCCGGACATGCGCTCGGCGAGAAGCTCGGGCGAGCCGTCGAGATGCGCGAACACGACGCGACCCTCGGCTTCGGCCAACAGTTCGCGGTAGGTGTGCTTGAGCGCCGAGCACGTGAGGACGGTGCTGCGCCCGCCGCGCGCCTGCTCGGTCATCCAGTCGCGGATGCTGCGGAGCCATGGCCAGCGGTCCTCGTCGGTGAGGGGCACGCCGCTCGCCATCTTCGCGATGTTGGCGGGCGGGTGGAACTCGTCGGCCTCGGCGAGCACCCAGCCGAGGCGATCGGCGAGGGCCGCGGCGACGGTCGTCTTGCCGGACCCGGCAACACCCATGACCACGATGTGCAGGGACTCCATGGCTAACCTCCCAGAAGACGTCATCGGCTTCCGAAGAAGCGCACAGCACGGCAAGAGGCTCGCCGCTTCATCAAAAATAGCATCTTTGAATGTGATAGATAATACTTTTACGGGGGGTCACCACTGAGGAAGGGCGGCGGCGATGGCGACGGCATCTCCCGAGGAGCCCGCGACGACGGGCGACGGCGCAGGCCTCCACCGGCGCATGCTCGACGCCGTGGGCGAGGACATTGCCTCAGGCCGCCTCGCGCCGGGAACGCGCCTCACGCTCGAAGAGCTCCAGCACGGATTCGGCGTCTCGAGGACGGTCGCGCGGGACACGATACGCGTGCTCGAGACCATGAACCTCGTGACGTCGAAGCGGCGCGTGGGCATCGTCGTCCACGACCCCTCGCTGTGGAACGTCTACGACCCCCAGCTCGTGCGCTGGCGGCTCGCCTCGGCGCGACGCGACGAGCAGTACGCGTCCCTCACCGAGCTGCGCATCGGCGTCGAACCCGTCGCTGCGGCCTGCGCTGCCCGCCGGGCAAGCGGCGCGCAGCGCGCCGAGCTCGCAGGCCTCGCCGCCCAGCTCCGCGCCCTTGGCCAGAGTGGCGACCTCGAAGCCTTCCTCGCTGTCGATATCGCCTTCCACCGGCTCATCCTCCGAAGCAGCGGCAACGAAATGTTCGCCGCTCTCGACGGCATGATCGCCGTCGCGCTCACGAGCCGCACGCGCCAGGGACTCATGCCGTTCCACCCGCGCGGCGAGGCCCTCGACGCACACGAGCGCGCGGCGGCCGCCGTCGTGCGCGGCGATGCCCAGGGCGCCGAGGACGCGCTGCGCGAAGTCCTCCAGGAAGTGCGGGCCGCGCTCAATCTCGCATAGGAGCAATTCTGCCCAACAGAATCTAGTGTGGGCTGTTGAGCTTCTCGGCGACGAGGGCCGCGGCCGCGGCGTCGCACGCCGCCGCGAGGGCCGCGACCGTCTCCGGCCGCTCGAGCACGTCGGCGCGCGAACTGGGCGCGCTGATCGACACGGCGAGCCACGCGCGCCCTGGCCCCACGGCGCGGCCCATCGCGGCGATGTCCGGCTCTGTGCGGCCGAGGTTGAGCGCGTAGCCACGCGTGCGTACGACAGCGAGCTCGTCCTGGAGCGCGCGGAAGTCGTCCGCCCCGAGCTGGTCCCCCGCGAGCTGCGCGGCGCGGCCGGTGTAGAGCTGGTGCAGCGCCTGGTCGTCGAGCGTCGCGAGGATCGCCTTGCCGCCTGAGGAAAGCCGCGCGGGCAGGACCGTCCCGGCCCTCTCCCCCACGCGCAGGAGCTGGGTCGACTCGACACTCGCGAGGAATCGCACGCTCGTTCCGAAGCGGGCCACGAAGTTCACCGTCTCGCCCACGGCGGCCGCGAGCTCTTCGAGGGACGGATGCGCCACCGCAACGACGTCTTGGAGGCGGCCCTGGCGAGTCGCGCCGCGCAGTGCCGGGCCTGCCGTGTACCTGCGGGACTCGTCCTGGAGCGCGAAGCCTCGGTAGACGAGCGTCGCGAGGAGCCGGTGGGCGGTAGACGGCGCTACGCCGAGGCGCTCGGCGGCCTCGTTGACGCGGAGCGCGTCGCGCTCGTGAAGCAGGAGGATGAGCTGCAGGGCGTTGTCCACCGACTCGATCGCGTAGGCAGGCTTCTTGACGATCTGGAACTTCTGCATAGCAGAATGCTAGTGCCGAGGTGAACTGGGGCACGAGAGCATGAATGGCATGTCACTCACCACTTCCGCTCACGGCAACGAGGCCGCGCGCGCCCACGGTGCGGGCCCAGGGTCCGGCCCCGAGCGCCGTCGTACGATCGTCGCCGTCGCCCTCTGCTGGGGCATGGTCCTCTTCGACGGCTACGACCTCATCGTCTACGGAACCGTCCAGAACAACCTCATCGAACGGGCTGGCTGGGGCCTCAACGCCGCGTCCGCCGGAACGATCGGCTCGATGGCGTTCGTCGGCATGATGATCGGCGCGGTATTCGCCGGCAGGCTCTCCGACGCGTGGGGCCGTCGGAACGCGATCCTCCTCTGCGCCGTCGTCTTCTCCGTCGCGACGGTGCTGTGCGCCGTCGCACCGGGTGCCGTCGCGTTCGGTTCCCTCCGCCTCGTGGCGGGCCTTGGCCTCGGCGGTCTCGTGCCGTCCGCCAACGCGCTCGCCGCCGAGCTCATCCCCGCCCGCCGCCGCGGCGCGATCGCCACCCTCATGATGTCCGGCGTCCCGCTCGGCGGCACGGCCGCCGCCGTCCTGGGCCTCGGCATGATTCCCGCGTTCGGCTGGCAGTCGATGTTCTGGCTCGCCCTCGTCGCACTGCTCGTGCTCGTGCCGCTCGGCTGGCGCTTCCTGCCCGAGACGCTGGCTTCCGCACCTGCCGTCGAGCGAGCGCGGGGCGAACGGACGACGCCGGTGCCCCCGGCGGCGAACGAGCTCCCAGCGGCGCGGCCCACAGCGGCACTGCCCACAGCGGCGCGGCCCACAGCGGCACAGCCCGCGGCGGCGCGGCCCACGGCGGCGCAACCCACGGCGGCGGGCGGCGGCTTCCGCGGCCTCTTCCGCGTGCCGTTCCTCGGCCTGAGCATCCTGTTTGCCGCGTCGACGCTCTTCACGCTGTTCGCGTGGTACGGGCTCGGCACCCAGCTCCCCAAGATCATGCGCGACTCCGGCGCCGACCTCGGCCCCGCGCTCACGTTCACGATCGCCCTCAACCTCGGCGCCGTGGCCGGCTCGATCGTGACGGCATGGGCCGGCGACCGCTTCGGCACGGTCCAGACGTCCGTTGTCGCGGCATTCCTGGCGGGCGCCGGACTTGTGTCGCTCCTCGTGGTCCCCGCGGGCAACAGTGCGTACGTCTACGGCGCGCTCGTGATCGCTGGTGTTGGGACGCACGGCACGCAGTCTCTCGTCATCGCGGCGATCACGGCACGCTACCCGAACGAGCTCCGCGGCACGGCGCTTGGCTGGGCCCTCGGCGTAGGCCGGATCGGCGCCGTCCTCGCACCGCAGCTCTCGGGCCTCATGCTCGCGACCAAGTCGATCCCCCCGGTGATGAACTTCCTGCTGTTCGGGGGGTCGGCGATCGTGTCGGCGGCGCTCCTCGCGGCCGTCGTCGCCCTCACATCGGCCCGCCGCAGGCGCGCCGCCGCCCTCGTCTGAGCGCACGCTTCTCCTGCCCAAAGCCGCTTCTCCGGCGTAAATCCGTCACGGAGAAGCGGCTTTGGCACGCAGAAGCGCGGTCAAGAGGCGCGGCCACGAAGTCCGGGGATCAGAGGACGGCGGCCATGGTCGCCTCGCCGCCCTGCCAGTCCGCGACGAGCTGATCCGCACCTTCCACCCCAGCGCCGAGCACGCGAGCCATCCGCAGCGTCGCTCCGCCGAACCTGACCTCGCACACCGGTCGGTCGGACACGACCTCCGGCCCGGCGGTGGCAGGGTCCCCGGCACCGGTCTCCGCCGCCACCGCGTCCGCTGGCGCCGAAGCCGACCGCTCGGCGGACGCCATGGCCCGCACGTGGACGTCCGGCTCGACGGCGCCGACCACGGCGTCGCCGTCGTGGACTTCGAGCACGGCCTGCGCCTGCTCGCCCCGCGCGGCCCGGACGAGGGCCGCGACCGCGACGGGGTCCCCCGCGCCGTCGTACACCCAGCGCGTCCCCAGGACGGAATGCTGCATCGTGCCGACCAGCCGCCCCTCGGCCTCGGCAAGCGGCGCGTCGCGATAGGTGAGGAGCACGTGGAACACCGCCTCCCCGCGCGTCACGAACAGGCCCTCGATGCCCACCTCGCCCTCCGGATCGTCGAAGCGATAGCTCCCGACTCGTTCGAGCTGCCCGCTCCCGCCGCCCCACGGCTGTCTGGCGAGCCACGGGTCGACGAGTTCAAGCTTGCCGGGAACAAGAGACGCGCGATGGATGACAGCCATGGAGCCAGCCTAGCCACAGTCCGCTCGGGTTCGTTCCGCCACAATTCAAAGGCGCAAACGCCCCGAAAGTGGCCGAATCGGCCCCAAGTTGTGTCGTTGCATGGCGCTCAACGAAAAAGCGGGCCGCCCCGGAAGGGCGGCCCGCCTGAATGCTGCCTGCTAGCGTCCGAGTGACTCGATCGCGGCCTGAGCCGCAGGATCCGAGTCGGCGAGGAACTTCGAGACCCGCTCGGGCTCGCCGTCCTCGCCGATCGCGGCCGCGGCGCGGCCCAGGCCGTAGAGCGCACGCAGGAAGCCCTGGTTCGGCTCGTGCTCCCACGGGATCGGCCCAGCGCCGCGCCAGCCGTTGCGGCGCAGCGCGTCGAGCCCACGGTGGTAGCCGACCCGCGCGAACGCGTACGACTCGACCGTGTTCCCCGCGGCCCAGGCGTCCTCGGAGAGCAGCGCCCAGAGCAGCGAGGAATCCGGGTGCTTCACCACGAGGTCGCGCGCCGTATGGCCGGTCGCAAGTCCTTGGTACACGTCGGACTCCGCCGGGAGCCGCACGGGCTCGGGGCCGAGAAGGTTGGTGCGGAACTCGTCGCTCATGCGCGTTACTTGATCGACTTGCCCTCGGAGCCGAGCTGCTGCGCGGCCTCGACAACACGGGCGGCCATGCTCTTCTCGGCGAGAGCGCCCCACACGCGGGGGTCGTAGGTCTTCTTGTTGCCGACCTCGCCGTCGACCTTGAGCACGCCGTCGTAGTTCGAGAACATGTGGCCGGCCACGGGGCGCGTGAACGCGTACTGCGTGTCCGTGTCGATGTTCATCTTGATGACGCCGAAGGAGACGGCGTCCGCGATCTCCTGCTCGCTCGAGCCCGAGCCGCCGTGGAACACGAGGTCGAACGGGCGGTCCTTGCCGAGCGTCGCGCCGACCTCGGCCTGGATCTCCTTGAGGATCTCGGGGCGGAGCTTGACGTTGCCGGGCTTGTAGACGCCGTGCACGTTGCCGAACGTGAGGGCCGTGATGTAGCGGCCGTTCTCGCCGGCGCCGAGCGCCTCGACGGTCGCGAGGCCGTCCGCCACCGAGGAGTACAGCTTCTCGTTGATGGCGTTCTCGACGCCGTCCTCCTCGCCGCCGACGGCGCCGATCTCGACCTCGAGGATGATCTTCGCTGCGGCAGTGCGGGCGAGGAGGTCCTTCGCGATGCGGAGGTTCTCCTCGAGCGTCTCCGCCGAGCCGTCCCACATGTGCGAGTTGAAGATCGGGTTGCGGCCGGCCTTGACCTCGGCCTCCGAGGCTGCGAGGAGCGGGAGGACGAAGTCGTCGAGCTTGTCCTTCGGGCAGTGGTCCGTGTGGAGCGCGATGTTGACGTCGTAGCCCTTCGCGACCTCGCGGGCGAACGCGGCGAACGCTAGCGAGCCCGTGACCATGTTCTTGACCGAAGCGCCGGACCAGTACGCGGCGCCGCCCGTCGAGACCTGGATGATGCCGTCCGAGCCAGCCTCTGCGAAACCGCGGATCGCCGCGTTGAGCGTCTGCGAGGACGTGACGTTGACCGCCGGGAACGCGTAGCCGCCGTCCTTGGCGGCGTCGATCATCTCGGCGTACTTCTCAGGGGTAGCGATAGGCATGGAAGCTCCTCGATTCAGTCCGCGCAACAAACAGAGCGGAGGCGTGCTGGCCACTCACATCCTAGCGAGAGCGCGGTCGCCCGCCCACGTGCGCGCGAGCACATGACGGACCGCGCGCTGCGTTCCTCGCCGAAGCGAGCCCAGACACAGGCGAGGACGACGACGGCGCCCGCTACGCCGTCGTCGTCCTCTTTCCCCCTGTCCCCCCAAACTGTGAGCCCCGAAGGGCTTAGTGCTGCTGCGCGACCTGCTGCGCGAACGCCTCGGTCATGCTGCCGACACCGGTCACGTTGTCATAGCCGGGCGCGGTGAACAGCGAGCTGTCGTGATCCATGCCGACGAGGTACGAGTTGCCGCTCACCGTGCTCGAGAAGGCCACGGAGACGGGCGACGACGGCGGAACGACGTCGCGCTGCGCGCCTCCCGATGCCGCGGCCGCGTAGATCGTCGGATTCGCGAAGCCGATCACCTTGCCGGTCGCCGCCTGCGCGACGGCCATCTGGGCCGCCGTGAGCGGGCACGCGAGGGACGTGCCGCCGATATCCGAGAGCCCGAACGAGCCGGTCTTGAGGACGTTGTCGTTCGTGATGGGGCTGTAGCCGATGCGGTAGCCCGTGTAGGGGTCGGCGAGCGCCGAGACGTCCGGCGAGACGCGGAAGCACTTCGCGGACGTCGTGGAGCACGCAAGCGACGTCGGAACGAGGGCCTTCTGGTAGGCCGGCTGCTCGAAGACCGCGCTCGTGCCGCCGCCTGCGCCGAAGCGGAACGGCCCGGGCAGCGAGCCCGCGTAGACGAGCTGGCCGGACGCATTCGGGACAACGCGCTGGCGGGCCGTGCCCCAGCCCGTCTCGAACAGGTACTCGCCGTCCTTGCCGGCCGCGAGGCTCGTGCCGCCGACCGCCGTGACATACGGCGAGCTCGCCGCGAAGTCCGGCGAGGCGTAGCCGAGCGCCTTCTTCTCGTCGCCGCTGTCGCCGCTCGAGAAGTAGAGGCCGATACCCTCGGCCGCGGCCTGGAGGTGGATGTTCTGTTCGCCCATGAGCGTGTTCGGCGGGAGGGCCTCGCCCACGTTGCCGTAGCTGTTCGAGACGATGTTCGCGAGGTGGCCGTCGAGGATCTTCGACATCGCGAGATCGAGCCCGCCGCCACAGTTGTTGCCGCCCACGTACAGGATGCCGGCGGCCGGGGCGAGCCCGTGCACGGCCTGGACGTCGAGCGACTGCTCACCCTGCCAGCCGCTCGGCTCGGCGCACAGGTCCTTGTCGAGGAACATGCGGGGGTCCGGGACGATCTGCTGGTACTGGCCCGGCGCGAGCTGGGGTACGCCGCTCGCGGCCGCCCACGCGTTGGTGTCCTCGACGATGGTCGGCGACGCGTAGGCATCGATGATGGCGACCGTCTGCCCTGCGCCCGCCGTCGCGTTCACGGTGCCCGTCGGGGCGATCCCGTAGACGCCCTGAAGCTGCGTCGGCGTGTAGCCGCAGAGGAAGGTCGGGAACGTCGTCGTCTGGTAGGCCTCGGGGAGCGTCGCGGTCTTCTCACCCCAGTAGTGGGAGCAGGGAACGCTGACCGGAGGCGTGATGGCGCCGGTTGCCGCGGGCGTCTCGCCCGAGTCGGGGGTCACGTTCGCGGGGCGCGTGAGCAGCTTGCCCTGGTCGACGGACACTGACTGGATCGCGTCGCCGAGCTCCGCTGGGACGGACGGGGCGGTCGCGGGGCCGATGAGCGTCTGGCCCTGGAAGCTGTAGCTCTGCTCGACCGTGTTGAACGCCGCGTTGATCTGGTTGACGGTTCCGCGGAAGACGACGTAGAGGCGGCTGTCCGGGATGCCCGTGATGGTCATGCCCTGGGCCTTGAGCCACGCGACGGTCGCGTCGAGGGTCGCCTGCGTCGGGGCGTACGTGTCGATCCACTGCTGCGGCGCGAGGAACTGCCCGTAGCTTGCGCTGCCGGGGGTCGAGACGGCGTCCGCGGTGGCCTTCGCACCTGCGAGGTCGCGGAGGTTGAAGTAGATCTCGCCCTCGACGGTCGTGTTCGAGAGGGGGATCCCCGTCTTGGCGCGCGAGCCCGCCCAGGGCGGCACGGATCCTGGATAGGACTTGGAGTGCGACGGCGGTGGGCTGGGGGGCGAGGCGACCGCGGCTGCCGCGGCTCCCAGCCCGACGGCGGAGGCGACGGCGACTCCTGCTGCCAGTGAACGAAGTGTCAGTCGACGGGAAAGCTGTTGTACGGCCATAAACCCTCTCCTCACAGGCGCGATGTGCCCGACTTGAGCGAGACTAGTTGTGAAACAACCTTTGCAGGAGCTTCTAGAAGCTGTGAGTTTGCCCTGAATTTTGGGGCGGCGGTTTCGTCGCCTGGAAGCCCGCTGGGTTAGGCTGGTTGGGCGCAGGGGAGTATCCCACGCGCTGCACACGTCAACACGTCAGGCGCGGGAGCCTGGCCGGGTGCAGCGGTCTTCCGGGCAACAGAAACGGTGGATGGAAAGACTTGCGGCGGTTACGCCTGCCTGCGAAAGGGACGTTCAGTGTCCACCTCCCCCGTCATCTGGGCCATCACGGTCGCCGTGATCCTCGGCCTCCTGGCCTTCGACTACTTCTTCCACATCCGCACGGCACACGCCCCGACACTGCGCGAGGCCGCCTTGTGGTCGTCGGTGTACGTCGGCGCGGCGGTGCTGTTCGGCGTCGTCGTCCTCCTCCTCGGCGGAACCGAAATGGGCGGCCAGTACTTCGCCGGGTTCATCACCGAGAAGGCCCTCTCGGTGGACAACCTCTTCGTCTTCCTCGTGATCCTTTCGAGCTTCCGGGTGCCGCGCGAGGACCAGCAGAAGGTGCTCCTCTTCGGCATCGTGTTCGCGCTCGTCGCGCGCACGGTGTTCATCTTCCTCGGCGTCGCGCTCATCGACGCGTTCTCGTGGATCTTCTATCTCTTCGGAGCGATCCTCCTGCTCACGGCCGGCCAGCTCCTCAAGCCCAATCACGGCGAGGGCGAAGCGGACAACGTCGTCGTCCGGCTCGCCCGCAAGTTCCTCCGCACGTCGGCGCACTATGACGGCGACCGGCTCTTCACCGTGGAGAACGGCAGGCGAGTCCTCACGCCGATGCTGCTCGTCATGGTCGCGATCGGCGGCACCGACATGCTCTTCGCGCTCGACTCAATCCCCGCGATCTTCGGCCTCACCCAGAACGCGTACGTCGTGTTCACTGCGACGGCGTTCTCGCTCATGGGCCTCCGGCAGCTGTTCTTCCTGCTCGATGGCCTCCTCGACCGGCTCATCTACCTTTCCTACGGGCTCGCCGCGATCCTCGCGTTCATCGGCGCGAAGCTCGTGCTGCACGCCCTGCACGAGAACACGCTCCCGTTCATCAACGGCGGCCAGGCTGTCCCGGTGTTCGAAGTGACGACGGGGCTTTCACTCGCGGTCATCGTCGCCGTCCTCGCCGTGACGGTCGTCGCCTCGCTCGTGAGCCCCGCGGGCAAGGCGCAGACCGCCATCAACAACGCCCGGCGCCATGCCGAGAACTACCTCGACCTCGGGTACACGGCCGATCCTGCCGAGCGCGAGCGCATCTACCGGGGTCTCCTCGATGAGGAGAGGGCGATCCTCGCGATGGACAAGAGGTACCGAGACAAGGCGAAGGACGTCGACGCGATCCGGGCCAAGGTCCGTGCGGCGCATGCGCGGCACGAGCAATATTTGCGGAGCGAGGCCTGAGGCTCGGCCGCGGTCCAGTCCGCTTCTTGGCCGGCGGATTCGCGCCGGTGCCCGACACGCCGTCGTTCGAACCGATTGGGATTTTTCAACCGGTCAGGAGCACGGACTCAGCTCGGATGCGACAGCGGATAGGCGACGGCGTGGCTCGCCTCGACCGCGTACGTGGCCCCTCCGGGCCGGACGCCGAAGCCGAGAACGCCGTCGCGCGTCGAGACCTCGATCGCCTGTGCATCGACGACGACTCTGACTTCCCCTCCCCCAAACGGAAGCTCGAGGGACTCGGACGCCGTCATAGCGCCGATTGCCGCCGAACCCGCCTTGAGCACGAAGACCGTCTCCCCTTCGCACGTCACGCGGAGCGCGTCCCCCGGCGCAGGCCACCACGCGATGTCCCCGGAGAGGCCAGGAAGCTCGCCCTGCCCGGCCGGTGCGCCGCGGTACTTGACCAGATCCGGGTGCGGAGACGCGACGAGGCGATCGCCGTCGAGGGTGAGGACATGCGGGACACTGTGCGCGCTCGCCCAGCCTGCTTCGGGATCCGCGATGCCACGCATCCAGAAGGTCAGGCATGGGCGCCCGTCGGCGTCGCGGAAGAACGACGGCGCGTAGTAGCTAGGCCCGTACGTGAGCCTTCCCCACGTGGTCGGCTCGAAGCGGCCCTCGGCGTAGTCGCCGATGGCGTAGCCGGCGTAGTGCAGCACGTCGTCGTCCCAGACTGAGGACACCATGACGTGGCGGCCGTCGATCTCGAAGATCTGAGGGCACTCCCAGAGCGCCCCGAGCCAGACGGGGTCCCGCTCCTCGGTCGAGCGCTTCAGGGCGACGCCCTCGTAGTCCCATGCCGCGAGATCGGCCGACGTGTAGCTCAAGGCCATGGCGGTGCCATCAGACGAGCCGGCCCCGACGAACATGCGCCAGCCGTCTGGTTCCTTCACAAGGAACGGATCGCGGTACGCAATGATGTCGAGGCCCGCCGGCACGTCCGCGACGAAGTCGCCCTTGGACCACTCGATCCACTCGCTGTCCTTCGGCGTCGCGACTCGGATGCGGCCGATGCCGATGTCGGGCTGCGCGGTCGACGTGTAGAAGAGGCGGGTGCCGCCGTCGCCGTCGGTGACGAGCGAACCTGTCCACACGCCGTCGTCGCCCTCGCCTGGAGCGAGCGCGACGGGGAGGCCGCGGAGGGAGAAGAGGTCCGCGCCGCGCGCGTGCCCCCAGTGGCAGTTGGGGGCCCATTCCATGCTCTCGGGGACGTATTGATAGAAGAGGTGGTACGCGCCGTCCTTGACGGTGATGCCGTGGGGATCGTTGATCCAGCCTCGCTCGGCCGCAAAGTGGAAGGCGGGGCGCATCAGCTCGCCTTCCCATCGAAGCGGGCCCGGATCTGGCGGGCTATCTCGACGTTTCCGCGCTCCCACTCATCGACCTGTCGGCGCCGCTCCTCGCGAAGGGCGTCCCGGCGGGCCACGAAATCCTCCATCCGCCGGGCCGCCGCGGCTCGGGCTTGCCGCTGCTCCTCGCTGAGCTCGGGGAGCGGGGCCTGGATCACGCGGTCAATCGGCCGGAGCGGGAGACGCTCCTCGACGTCGGGGATCGTGAGGACCGGGGACGGAAGGGTCTGGTACCAGTACGCCGTCGAGGACCAGTCGTCGGAAAGGTGGTTGCCGTGCCCATGCTCGAAGCTGACCTTGATGCGCTTCTCGAACCTGATCGGATCGGCCATGTGGAAGCGGTAGCTGTGGTGGAAGCCCGGCACGTCTTCTTCGTGCACCATCGTCCCGTTGAACTGGTAGGCATTGTGCTGCATGCCCCACGCGTGCCCGAAGTAGTCCTCCATCCCGGTGCCGTGAAGGCTCGGGGGCCATGTGTCGTCGTCGATGAAGATCATGTCGTCCCCTTCGCCCCACCACGAGCCTTGGAAGTGGCGGACGGCGAGGGTGCACCCCACGTAATGGCCGCGGCCCTCCGTCTCGAGGGCAACGTAGTTGTCTGCGCCGTCGAGGTTGGGGACCGTCGTCTCGATGCTGTTGGCCTGCAGATCCGGCCCCCAACCCTGGTTGGGCAGCGCGCGGCGCCAGTGGGCGTGGAAATACAGGGCGTCCTCGGGGAGGGGCTCTTCGACGAGCTCGTAGTCGATGTAGAAGTACTGGAGGTACGGGATGTCGTTCTGGTTCTCGACGACGATCCTGGCCCGCTTGCCGAAGGGCATCCGGAAGTAGCTGTTGAAGGCTGCCGATCCGCCGAAGGTGTGGAGCTCTGGCTCCTTGGCTGAGACGGAGAGCGGCAGCGAATCGTAAGAGCCCGAGAGGGAATTCATGAGGCCGAAGAAGTCGCCGAGGGGCGCCACAACGCTCGGCGTCTCCTGATCGTCCCAGTACATCTTGAGGACGACCTTGCGGTAGTAGTCGGGGTCCACGACTTCCCAGCTCACGCCGAGCGCGTTGTGGATCTCGAGCATCGGGACGCCCACCACGTACGGATCGATCTGGCCGGGGCCCGGCTGGATGCGGCACGACTGCGTCATCCAGATGTGCGTGATGTAGCCAGGGCCCTCAATGTCGGCGAGCGTGCGCTCTTCGCCCGGCATGACGATCCAGTTGTCGGTGTTCCGCCCGGTCTGGTCGAAGCTCGAGGCTCGCGCGGTCCGTGCACGGCGCGCCCTCGTGAGATCGCCCAGCATCCCTGCGGGCGTGTGATGTGTGGTCACCGTTGTCCTTCCACCTTGCTCGCGATGGCTCCGTCGACAAGGCCGTCAGAGTCATCGAAACGTTTGCTTGAACTGGATCGTAGGTTGAATGTCCTCCCGAACGCAAGCGTCGCGCGAAATCCCTTTGCTGCACTGGCTCTGCGGGGATGTAGGGTACTTCTGACACGTGCGCAAACGTTGCGCCACGACACGATGAGGTGAGCAATGGCGACGATGGTCGAAGTCGCACGGCGGGCGAAGGTTTCCGTTTCGACGGTCTCCCACGTCCTGAACGGGACGAGACATGTGGAACCCGAGACGCGGCAGCGCGTCCTCGCGGCCATCGAGGCCACGGGCTACCGCCAGGACGCCCTCGCCCGGGCGCTCCGCCGCTCGCGCACCGACAGCATCGGCCTCGTCGTCTCGGACGCCGGCGAGCCGGCGTTCGCCGGGATGGTCCACGGAGTTGAGCATGCCGCCGTCGAGAACGGGCTGACGCTCGTCCTGGCCAACTCGGCCGAGGATGCGGACCGTGAGAAGAAGGCTGTCCAGACCCTGCTCAATCGGCGCGTCGACGGCCTCATCCTGGCGCGGGCTGCCCAGTCGGACCCGATCCTGCTCCAATCCCTCGAACTCGAGAAGCCGCCCACGATCCTCTTGGACCGCATCTTCCCCGAACTCCCCTTCGATCAGGTGGGCGCCGACAACCGCGAGACGATGCGCCAGCTCGTCGCGCACCTGATCGGGTCGGGGCACACACGCTTCGCGCTCGTGGCCGGAGACACACGCGTACCGACGTTGCGCGAGCGCATGGACGGCTTCACGGACGCAGCCTTCGACGCGCGCCTCTCGCTTGCCGATCAGGCGATCATCACCGGAAAGGACACACAGGCCGTCGCTGACGAGCTCGAAGGGGTGATGAAGTCCGGCGAGCCGACCGCCGTCGTCGCCTGCAGCACCCCCCTTGCGGTGCTGAGCCTGCAGGCCCTTGGGCGGGTCGGGCGGTCGACACCGGGCGACGTCGCCTTCGCCGCCTTCGACGGCTTCGACAACTCGGATCTGTTCCACCCACAGGTGACCACCGTGCGGCAGCCCGCGTTCGACATGGGCGTTGCGGCCGTGAACCTGCTCGTCGAGCGGCTCAAGGCCCCCGACGCGAGCCCGCGCACTGTGCGCCTGCGGCAGCGCATCGAATGGCGCGAATCCACGGAACGCTACGGCAGGTCGGACAGCTGACGAACCCGATGCTTGACATCCTGGGGTGGGCGTTCTAATTTCAGACAAACGTTTCGCGAAAACGTTTGTCTGAAAGTTTGAAGTTGCCTGCCAAAATCCCCCCAACGCGCAGGCGACAGAACACACCAATCCCCCGTGCGGCCGGTGCCGTTCACGCTCGTCAAAGGAGATGAAAGTGTCCTTCCCGTTCACCATCCGTGTCGCTGCAGCAGTCATCGCTGCCTCGGCCACCATGGGAGGCCTCGCGGCCTGCTCGTCCTCGAACTCGTCGCCGAGCGACGGCCCCACCACGATCTCGCTGTCCATGCAGAACCCCGACGTCAAGACCGCCGACCCCGCGACGTGGGCCATCGTCCAGGCCTTCGAGAAGGAAAACCCGAACATCAAGGTGGAGGTCACGGGAGAGGCCGTCGCCGAGCATCTGCAGAAGCTCTCGATCGCAGCCCAGAGCGACACGCTGCCGGACGTGTTCTGGGTGTACAAGTCCAACGCCGAGGAGATGCTTCAGGGCGGGAAGGTCATGAACCTCGGCCCCGTGCTGGGCGATCTCGGCCTCACCAACAAGTTCCCCAAGAGCACGGTGTCCAACTTCACCTCGGGCGACGCGGTCTACGGCGTCCCCTATCAGGGCCTCCTGACGGGCCTCTGGTACAACAAGAAGATCCTCCAGGACAACGGCCTCCAGGTCCCCACGACGTTCGACGAGCTGCTCGCCGTTGCCAAGAAGCTCAAGGAGAAGGGGATCACCACCATCTCCGACGGAGCCAACCAGTCCTCCTTCAGCGTGTGGAGCTTCCTGACGGACCTTGACCGCTTCGGCTACGCCGACAAGGTTCAGGGCATCCTCAAGGGGACGCAGAGCTACGACAACCCCGACTTCGTGCACCTCTACGAGCACATCGCCGAACTCCGGGACGCAGGGGCCTTCGCCTCGAACGTCTCCACGCAGACCTACCAACAGGCCGTCGACCAATTCACGAGCGGCAAGGCGGCCATGCTCGACGCCGGCGTGTGGGCCTCGAGCGCGATCCAGAAGTCGTCCGTCGCCGGCAGCGTTGGATTCTGGGCCGGGCCGCAGTTCAAGGATGGGGTCGGCAGCCAGAACATCATCATGAACGTCGCGTCGGCGCCGCTTGTCGTGAGCGCGAAGGTCTCGAAGGACAACGCGAAGCTCGCCGCCGTCAAGAAGTTCCTCGCCTTCTACTACGGCGACGCCGCCCAGCAGCTCCTCGTCGACAACGGCCAGCCCCCCGTGACGACCTACAAGCCGAAGGTCGACGCGACCGCGCAGAGCGCCCTCAAGTCGGCGCTCGACGCCGCGACCCAGTCAGGCGTCACGAGCCCCGAGTCGCAGCCGGACCTCCTCGTCTCGACTACGGTTGCCAACGCGATGTACGACAGCATCTACGGCGTCATCCAGAACCAGCTCTCGCCCAAGCAGGCGGTGGCCCTGGTCCAGCAGGCCATCCAGTCCAAGTAGTACGCTCACCGGTGGCCCGGCTCCTCGCAGAGCCGGGCCACCGGTGATCCGCCCCATCAGCAGAAAGTCCGCACCAATGGTCTGGATAAGCTCCCGCTGGAAGATCCTCGCGATGGTCGCCCCGGCGCTGATCCTCTTCACCCTGTTCGTCGTCTACCCGGTCGCCTATTCGCTCGGATTCAGCTTCACCAAATTCCGGGGTTTCGGGAACCCGGACTTCATCGGATTCGACAATTACGGTGCGCTCGGCCAGGATCCATTCTTCTGGCGAGCGCTGCAGAACACGCTCATCATCCTCGTGGTCGGCGTCGTGGTCCTCGTCCCCGGATCGTTCGCCCTCGCGCTCCTGCTCCGCCGCAAGGTGGCCGGCGCGGGCCTGCTTCGCGCCCTCGTCTTCGGGCCAGCAATCATCGCCCCGATCCTCGTCGGACTCATCTGGGTCTTCATCCTCGATCCGAAGATCGGGCTGCTCAACCGATTTCTCGGCTTTGCGGGCCTGCCGTCCGTTCAGTGGATCGGCGGCGACACTCTCACGCCCTACGCCGTGGCCCTCGTCTTCATCTGGAGCAGCATCGGATTCGCGATGACGATCTTCTATGCCGGACGCCAATTGCTTCCCCACGACGTCATGGAGGCGAGCGAGCTCGACGGCGCCACGGGATTCCAGCAATTGCGCTACGTCACGATTCCGATGATGCGCGAGACGTTCGCGATCGTCACAATCCTCATGATCACCAACGTGTTCAAGATCTTCGAACTCGTCTACATGCTCACGGGCGGCGGGCCGGTCCACCGCTCGGAAACCCTCGTGAGCTACATGTACTTCACCACTTTCACGAACCAGAAGTACGGCTTGGGAATGGCCTTGGCCGTCATCATCACGGTGCTGGGCGCGGTCGTTTCCATCGCCTACCTCGCACTATCCCGAGAGCGGAAGGCGTCATGAGAACGGCCATGCCCGAGCGCATCGAGCATTATCGCGCCACCCGTTTCGAAGAATCCGTGGCTGCGCCCCGGAAGGCGAGGCCCCGCCGTCGCCCGTTTGCCCTCGTTGCGGGTGCCGTCGCCTACCTCGTGACGTTCCTCATCATTCTCCCGATCCTGTGGATTGCATTGCTCTCCTTCCAGCCGAGCGGGAACATCCTCGGGAACCCGTTCTCGCTCAGCCAGCTGACCCTCGACAATTACGTCAAGGTCATCGGCTCACTCCCGCTGCTGCGGATGTATGGGAACACGATGCTCATTGCGATCGTCTCGGTCACCATCGGAACGGCCGTCTCGTTCATGTCCGCTTTCGCGCTCACGCGTATGACCTTCCGCCGCCGAAAGGTCCAGTCGAGCCTTCGCTTCTATCTCCTCGCGGGCCTCGCGGTGCCGGTCTACATTCTCCTGTTCCCGGTCTACCGGCTCGATCTGGCATTCGGCGTGTTCGGCACTTATGCAGCGCTGATCCTCCCCTATATTGCCGTGTCGATTCCCTTCAACACGCTGCTCCTGACGGGCTTCCTCCGGGAATTCCCGACCGAGCTCGAGGAGGCTGCCATCATTGACGGAGCCGGGTTGGCGCGATTGTGCTGGACGGTGGTCCTTCCACTCATGCGGCCGGTGATCGCCACCATCCTCATCTTCAATGTGGTCTACGTCTTCAACGAATTCCCCTTCGCGTCCATCCTCATCAACAACCCGGATATGGTGACGGTTTCGCTCGCCGTCTCGCGGTTCCAGGGCCAATACACGGTGGACTACGGTGGAATGATGGCCGCGGCCACCCTCGTGCTCCTGCCGCAGCTCGTCATCTACGCCGTGTTCCAGAAGCAGGTCATCGCCGGCATGACGGTCGGCGCGGTGAAGGGCTAACCCCCGAGACAAAGAGCCGTCAGCCTCATGGACATCGGAATTCTCGCCGTCGCGGCAAGCACGTTTGCGGCAACGAACCTCGATGATTTCGTGGGGCTGACGGCTTTCTTCGCCGTCGATCGGGCGGCGGGCGGCCGGAATACCCTCAGGATTTGGGCCGGCCAGCTCGTCGGCATGGGCGTGCTTACGGCAGCGGCGATCCTGGCGGCGCGCGCTGTGGCGAGTGCGCCGTCGTCGTGGGTCCGGTGGCTCGCCCTCGTTCCCATAGTCATCGGGCTCACCTCGCTGCTGCGTCCCGCGAAGGACGACGACGGCGCGAGCGGCCGTCACAGCGCCAACTCGACTCTCGCCGTCATCGCCTTCACCGTCGCCAACGGCGGGGACAATCTGGCCCTCTACGTCCCCCTCTTCCATGACCTGAACGCGGCCGACGGCGCCGCCGCCGTCGCGTGCTTTGCCGCCCTGACCGTCCTGTGGTGCGCTCTCGCGTCCTTCGCGGGGCGCGCCGTCTGGAGGCCGCGCGGCGAGCGGCGATGGCGAGCGGGACGCGTGGTCCCGCTCGCCTACATCGCCGTCGGGCTCGCGACGCTCGCCCGCTCTTTCCTCTGACCCGCTAGCCCCATGCAGAGTTCAGGTGCGTCGCCGAGAACGAGACGAGGGTCGCCGTCCCGCCCTGGGCGAAGGCAGACACTCCCTGGCTCGAGGGATCGGGGAAGATCTGATCGCTCAAGACGGCTTGCCCATCGTTGGCGAATACCTCGACGGAGGACCAGTCCACGAGCACCCTGAGCTTGACCGTTCCGCTGCTCAGCGTCAGTGGAGCCCGCTGGACTCCCGCGAAGTTCGACGAGAAGCCCACATTCCCCGAACTGGTCCGGTCGATGTACACCTGACCTGCCACGTTGTCGTAGCCAATGATCGTCTGCTGCCCCGTCCCGGTCCGCACTTCGAGTCCGAAGGAACTCGCCGTCCCGGGCGAGAAGGTCGCGGTGAGATCGAGCGTCTCACCGCTCGTGGCGAGCGGCGTCGTGCCGGGCGGGACGGAGACGTTCTGCTGGGTGACGGGCGGGCCAGCACTCAGCTGGCCCAGCTGATCGATCGGCTTCTGCACGAGGACGTCCGAGCCGTTGACCAGGCTGAGGGTGAGCTCCCGGGGAACCGTCATGGCGCTCCGCCACGGTGACGTGGGGATCGACTGTCCATAGTCCCAGTTGTTCATCCAGCCGATCATGATCCGCTTGCCGTCCGGGGTGTTGTTGTAGGTGACGGCGGCATAGTCGTCCCTGCCGAAGTCCACCCAATGGGTGGTCTGCAGGGCCGAGGACACGGAGGCGTCAGCAAGCGAGAACTGGTCGGCGAGGATGTGGGCCCATGCGCCTCCGCCCGTGCCGCTGTTGTTGTCATCGATGTCGATGTGCGCGGTCTTTCCCTGCAGGTCGCTGAGATCCCACGTCGTCCAGTCGAGGTGCTCGGTGTTCTGGCCCGTCGCGCTGCGGACGACTTGGCCGTCGACGACGAGCCGCACTGCCGTATCTTGGGCCACCGAGACGGGGCTGTCGCCGAACATGATCTGGTCCACGAGGATGTGCCCCCACGGTCCGTTGTTCTGGTCGACAATCTGGATCGTCGCCGCCTGGCCTGCGTAGGCATTGAGGTCCCAGCTGACCCAATCAAGGTGTTCGCTGTTCTGGCCTGTCGCCGTCGCCACGACCTGGCCGTTGACGACGAGGTTCACGGACGTCGGGTTCGGCGAGCCCCACGGGTGGTTCCCGCCGCCGACGAGCAGGTTCACGTAGCGCTTGGAGATAGTGAACGACGGCGACGTGATGGTTCCCATCGACGCGTCGCCATTGGTGAACGTGTTGACGAGCTGTCTTCCGATGTAGCCGCTGACCGGGTTCTGGTTCGGCAGGGTGCCGGCAGCTGGGCCGGTGGCCGCGAAATCTCCCGTAGCCTGCCACCCCGCACCATAGGTCGTGCCTTCGAAGTCGGCGAACGTGACCCCGTCGGGTATCCCGCCCGGTGTCACGGATCCTGAGACATAGGGGTGGTTTCCGCCGCCGACGAGGAAGTTCAGGTAGCGGTGATCGATCGTGAAGTTGGGCGAGCTCAATGATCCCGTCGAGGCGTCGCCACCATTGAAGCTGCTCGCATAGCCGGCGCCCGACCAGCCCGAGACGGGCATCTGGTTTGGCAGCGTGCCCGTCGCGGGGGCCGCGCCGAAAGCGGTACCCGTGACCGTCCAGCCGTCGAAGGTGCCCGAATCGAAACTCCCGAGCGCCCTCCCGACGGGCGGGACGCCGTCGGGCGTGAACCCGTGCACCGGATCGAAACTGCCCGTGAAGTATTGCGCGCCCGAGCCGCCGGCCACCCCGCCCGGGTTGAGATTCACGATCAGGACCCATTTCTGTTGGCCTGGATTCGCGGGGTCCGGAAGCTGGAATAGGTCCGGGCACTCCCACGGCCCGCCCGTCGCCCCGGCCGGGCCGAAATCGTTCACGTGAGTCCATTGCTTGAGATCGGGCGAGGTGTAGAACGTGACCTTGTGCTGATCCGACAGCGCGGCCGCCATGAGCCACTCATTTCCCGGCGCGTACCAGAAGACTTTCGGATCGCGGAAGTTGGTCGAGCCGATGTCGAGGACGGGATTCCCCGCGTATTTGGTGAAGGTCTGGCCGCCGTCGGTGCTGTACGCGAGGGCCTGGGATTGGTTTCCCGTGGTCTTGTTCACCGCGGTGTAGATCGCGACAAGCGGAGGATTCGTGCTCGTGCCGAATCCGCTCGTGTTGCCTGTGTCGAGGACGGCGCTACCCGAGAAGATCATGGTGTTCGCGTCTTGGGGAATGGCTACCGGGAGCTCAGTCCAATGGACGAGGTCGGTGCTCACCGCGTGGCCCCACGACATGTTGCCCCACGTGCTTCCCAACGGGTTGTACTGGTAGAAGAGGTGGTATTTCCCATTGGCGTAGACGAGCCCGTTGGGATCGTTCATCCAATTCTGTGCCGGACTGTAGTGGAATTGTGGCCGGTAGGTCTCGGTATAGGTGGTTCCGGCCGAAGCCGGGAGCGTTGGCAGGAGGATTCCGCTGGCCATGGCTATCGCCGCGACAGCCCTCCATGTTTTCTTCACCAATGGTGCGGGCCTTTCTCGTCGTCATTGACTGGTAGGCAGGTCATTGCAGAGCGGCGCGGCCGCAAGGACCGCGCCGCCCTGTCGCCGTCCGCCGTTACGGCGTAGCGATGAAGGAGTAGTTGGTGGTGTAAGGGTTGAACTGTCCGCTCTTTGCGCTGTAGATGATCCGTGTTGCAGTCGTGCTCGCGTCCAGGACCACCATGGTGGGCACATTGCTCACGATGTTGTTGGTCGCGAGGTAGTTGCCGTCCCCGCTCTTCACCAGAACGATCGTCGGGTTGGCGCCGGCGGGCGTGATGTTCGCGGCTGGCACATTGAAGGAGAACATGTTGCCCGTGACCGTGTTGTTGCTCCCCTCGAGGTGGACGAGCCCGAAGAGGTCGTCGAAGCGGGTGGACGTGCCGTCCCCGTAGACCCGTCGGAAGTGGTTGGCGGAGATGAGATTCTCGGTGCATGTCCCCAAGAGGGCGATCATGCTGGGGAAGTTGCTCAGCAGTTTGTTGGAGCTGATCGTCACGCGATTGCAGTTGTTCATCGTGATGTTGGCGGCCCACAGGATGCTGTTGCCCGTGATGAGCGGCCCTTCGGCGTTCTCCGCATAGATCGAGTAGCCCGCCCACGCGCTGATGAGGAAGTTGTTGGTGATCTTGGCGACCTGGGATGCGCCGGTCAGCTCGATGCAATTGCCGCATTCGGCGATGAAGTTGTTGGTGATGTTGGGGGCGTCGGCGCCTTTGATGATGATCGCGTGCGCCAGGTACACGAATCCCATGCCCTCGATCCGCACGGAGTCGTTGTCCGACTGCACGGAAATGCCGATCTTGGAGTTCCCGGGGAGATACGGCTTGCTGTCCGTCACGCCGTCGAGGCAGAAGTCCTTGAACTCGATGCTATTGAGGCGACCGACCACATTGGGATCGCCGGTGCGCGAGACGAGGAAGGCCTCGAGATTGCCGTCGGTGTTCATGACTTGAATATGGCTGGCGCCCGGCAGCGTCTCGGTCCACGAGCCGGTCGACGACCCGTCGCGGATCGCCTCGGAGAGGAAGCCGTGCCCAGAGCCCTTGATCTGGAGGAAGCTGACGTCGATGACGACCCGGGTCAAGAGGTTGTAGTGTCCAGGCGGGATGTAGATGACGGCACCGGGGCGCGTCGTCTGGGTCGTCTGATTGGCCTTGATATTCGCGATGATCTGGTTGATCACGGCTCCGATGTCCGTGTGGGGGTCGATGTACGGGGTGCCGGTCCACGTCGTGACGTCGTAGACGGTGTTGGCCATGGTGGTCCTTTCGAGGTGTGGGATTCGAGGGCGAGCAACGCGACGATCAGAGGACGCCGACGATCGCGTGGTACGGCGGATGGTCCGCGTGCTGAACCGGGTGCCCGGCGTCGGGAACCGCCGGTGCGGGCGGCGTCTGGGCGAGCGCAGGCGCCTGCTGTACGGCGCCGAAGGACACGAGACTCGCGACCATCCCGAGCAGGATGCTGCGCCGGGCGACAGGTCGCTTCGCAGGATTCAAGGAGACTCTCCTCTCGAGGGGAAAGCACTGCCCGATCGTCTGAATCGCCTCGCGCGCTGCCACGCATGAATCGGTTCGTCTTCGATCGAACAGAGGGCCGTTTGCGCCGCCCGGGCGGACGGAGTCACGCAAACGTTTCGACGAAAAGCTACTGTCACCCTTTGTTCATGTCAATGGTTCCCGCGAGAATTATGGCCGTAAACGTTTCGACACTTGGACTAGCCGAAGAACGCCAACCACGCTGAAACGTGGCCCACGGTCGAGCAGCAAAGCTCTCCCGCGGGCGGGACTGGCCCACTCCCAGAGTCGCGGCCAAGCCCTCCGAGAACTGTCGGGAAGCCAAAATGTTTGGCTGCAGATCCGGAATTTTGGCTCCTGTTTGGCACTTGACGCACTTCTTCAGGCACCCCTAGCTTCGTTGCCAAGACGTTTTGCCAAGACGTTTTCGCACGAAGTCCCAACCCCGGGGAAACGCACAGAGCACTGATTCCATACAGAGCGCTGATTCATCAGGACACCCAGAGCACTGATCCATCTGGACACGAAAGATTCGGAGTAAGGATGCTTCGCAAGAAAATCGCCGTGGCCGCATCGGTCGCCACGGCTGCCGCGTTGGCCATGAGCGGCTGCGGCGTCGGCGGCAGCACGTCGTCGGCCACGGGGAAGACCATCACCGTGCTCGTGGAGGCCGGCGGCCACGCCGAGCTGCAGCCGATCGCGGACGAGTTCACCAAAGCAACGGGCACGAAGGTCTCCTTCGTCGAGCTGCCATACGACGGCCTGTACAACAGGCTCAACAGCGAGTTCACCTCTGGCAGTGTCTCCTTCGACGTCGCCGCGTTGGACGCCGTCTGGCTGCCCGCGTTCAAGGACGCCGTCGCCCCGCTGGACAGCCTGTTCACGGACGATGTGAAGAAGGACCTGTTCCCGGCTCTCGTGAATGAGGCCAACGTAGGGGGCAAATACATCGGCATGCCGGTGTGGACCAACTCGGAAATCCTGTACTACCGCAAAGACCTCTTCAACGATCCGGCCAACCAGACCGCCTTCAAAGCGAAGTACGGGTACGACCTCAAGCCGCCCACAACGTGGCAGCAGTACTTGGACGCGGCCGCGTTCTTCACCAAGGACGGCATGTTCGGCACGGACGTGAAAGGCGCCGTCGAGACCGAATGGCTCGCGATGCTCTCCCAGACCGGGGAAAAGACCATGGTCGTCAGCCCCGACGGGTCCAGCGTCTCGCTCGGGAACGCGAACAGCCTCAAGGCTCTCCAGTTCGACGACAGCCTGGCCAAGTACGCACCTCCCGGCGGTGCGCAGGTCGACTGGGCGGCAGCCCAGAACCTGTTCAACCAGGGCAAGACCGCCATGTCGCTCTTCTGGGCGCACGAATACCGGTCGATCCCCAAGGATGCTCCAGTGAACGGCAAAGTCGGCGTCGCCGAGATGATCGCTGGCCCTGGCGGCGTCGCCGGCGTCCCCGGTGCGTGGTACCTCTCGGTGCCCAAAGCCGGCCAGCAACAGCAGGCCGCGAACGACTTCCTGAAGTTCGCCTACGACCACAACGAGCTGTCCGCCCAGACGACCCTTGGCCTCGTGGCGCGGAAGTCCGCTCTCGCCAAGTACGAAAACCAGGCCGGCTATGAGAACTACAAGCCGCTGATCGACACGCTCAACGCCTCGGCCACCATTCCGCGGCCGGCAACGCCCAAGTGGCAGCAGATCGTGGACAAGGTGCTCGTCCCGATGATCCAGAAGTCGCTTCAGCCGGGGGCCGATGACCAGGCCCTGCTGAACGCTGCGAAGGAGCAGGTCCAATCGCTAGTCAAGTAGTGGTGGACCGCGCGGGTGGCCTCACCAGCCACCCGCGCCGGCCCGCTGGAAGCACATCCCGGACCCGCCTGACCGACCGCCGGTTCGCGGCACTCCTGATGCTGCCCGCAGGGGCGTTCCTGGCGGTCTTCATCGGCTGGCCGCTCCTGCAGTTCGTCATCGATGGATTCTTCAAGATCGCCCCTATCGCCGGAGGCCCACGCGAATTCGTCGGCTTCGGGAACTACGTCAGGCTCTTCCAGGACGCGGACTTCATCGATGCCGCGTGGCGCACCGTGCTGTACGCCGTCATCGTCGTGACCCTCGAGTTCGTCCTCGGCCTGGCAGTGGCGCTGCTGTTCTCGGCCTTGGGCAACGCGTCGCGGGTCTTCAGGACGGTGTTCCTCTACCCGCTGATGATCGCCCCGATCGTGGCGGGCCTGCTCTGGCGGTTCCTGCTCATCGACAACTTCGGCATCGTCAACGAGCTCTTCACGAGAGTCGGAGTCCTGCACTCGAGCACGGATATCCAGTGGCTGTCGAACCCGAACATCGCCCTGTTCTCTGTCGCGATTCCGGACATCTGGCTCACCACCTCGTTCATCACCCTCGTCCTGTTCGCCGGCCTGCAGAACATCCCAGGGGACCTGATCGAGGCGGCCCGCATCGATGGGGCCCGGTACTCCACGATTCTGTTCCGGATTCTGCTGCCCTTGCTGCGCCCGGTCATCGCCGTCGCGCTCATCGTGCGCGGGATCGATGCCGCCAGGGCCTTCGACGTCATCCTCATTCAAACCAACGGCGGGCCGCAGTCGAGCACCGAGACCCTCTCGCTGCTGATCTACCGGACGATGGTACGCTTCGGCGACCCAGGCCTCGCGAGCGCCATGGGCACTGTCTACCTGATCGCCATGCTCGCCGTCGCCGTCGCGGCGATCCTGTCTATCTGGCGCCCCGGAAGCGAGGAAAAGCGATGAACGGGCTCGAGGTCCGCAAGCTGAGCTCGAAGACGATTCTGTGGATCATCCTCGCTGCAGTCGTGGTGCTCTACGGCTTCCCGTTCGTGTACATGCTCCTGACTTCGTTCAAGGCACCCATAGAGACCATCGCCGTGCCCCCGCGACTCCTGCCCAGCGAATGGACGGTCGCAAACTACGTCTCCGCGCTCTCGCGCAGCGGCGTGACCGCCTCGTTCGTCAACAGCATCGTGACGGCGACGCTCAGCACCGCGATCTCGCTCACGTTAGGCCTGCCCGCTGCGTACGCAGTGACCCGGTTCCGCACAAGGCTCGGACGGTTCTTCATCGTCGCGGCACTCGTGACCCGGATGGTGCCCCCGATCGTCGTCGGCGTGCCGATGCTCTCCATCTTCCGGAATCTCGGCCTCTCCGACACCTCGATCGCCCTGGCCGTCGCACACACCACGATCTCCCTGCCGCTGTCGATCTGGCTCATGTCCAGCTTCTTCGAAGCCGTACCCTCCGAGCTCGAGGAGGCGGCCAAGATCGACGGGTGCTCCCGGCTCGGCGCGCTGTGGCGGGTGGTCATCCCCGTCACGTCCGGAGGGGTGGCCGTCACGGCGATCTTCGCCTTCCTCGCCTCGTGGAACGAGTTCCTCTTCGCCCTGCTCCTGACAGCGGTTCGGGCTCAGACGACGCCCGTGGTCATCGCCAATTTCCAGACCCAGTTCGGCCTCGATTGGGGCTCGATGACCGCTCTTGCGGTCGTCTACTCCGTCCCGGTGATCCTCCTGACCCTGCTCCTCCAGCGACACATCGTCGCTGGGCTGACCCTCGGCGCGGTCAAGGGCTGACGCCCGCCACACCGGTCCCCTGAAAGGATGTGATCTGATGAGAAACTCGGGGGAAGGATCCGCGTGAAGACTGCGGGCATCCGAGATGTCGCCAAGATGGCGGGCGTGTCCGTGACGACGGTCTCGCATGTGCTCAACGAGACGCCGCACACGCGCGTGGCCGAAGAGACGAGGAGCCGTGTCCGCGAGGCCGCGAAATCGCTCGGCTACGGACCGAACAGGGTCGCGCAGGCTCTGCGGACCCGCCGATCTGGGCTGATCGGGCTCCTGAGCGAGGAGATCGCGACCACTCCACACGCGGGCAGGATCATCCTCGGGGCCCAGGAGGCCGCACGCGCCCACGGCCTCACCCTAGTCATCGTCAGCGCTGAACGGGGCGACGGCGCCGCCGCGCACCAAGCCGACGTGCAGGCCCTCCTCGACCGGCAGGTCGATGCCATCCTCTACGCGACGATGTATCACCGGAGAATCACCCTCCCCCCGAACCTCGACGCGGTGCCCGCCGTTCTCATCGACGCGACAGACACCGCTGGCATGCTGCCCGCCGTCGTGCCCGATGAGGTCGGCGGGGCTGTTGCCGCGGTCCGCCATCTGGCCGAGGCAGGCCACCGGCGGATCGCCTTCCTCAACAACAATGACGACGTCCCTGCGACCCACGGGCGCCTGGCCGGATACCGGCAGGTCCTCGCCGAGTACGACGTCCCCTACGACGGGAAGCTCGTGGGCGAGACAGTGTCGGAGACCCCCGAAGGCTACGAGCTCGCCAAAGAGATCCTCGCCCGCTCCGCACCGACGGCCCTCTTCTGCTACAACGACCGCATGGCCATGGGCGCCTATCGGGCAGCGGCCGAGCTCTCCCTGAGAATCCCGGAGGACCTCTCCATCGTGGGCTTCGACAACCAGGAGATCATCGCGGCGAACCTCTTCCCCGCGCTGACTACCGTGGCCTTGCCCCACTACGAGATGGGCTCCTGGGCGCTCGAGACCGTCGTCGAGATGCTTGCTGACGGGGAGAACCGATCCGACCACGAATGGGTCTCAGCGTTGCTGCCGTGCCCCTTGGTGACGCGAGACTCTGTCGCGCCCCCTCGGGAGTTCCGCCCATCGGTCCCCACCTGATCCGAAGGCCCGTGACCCGCGGTGCTCTGCCCTGCGGAGTGCCTAGCCTCGCCGCGAACAAAACGATTCACGAGAGAGACTTTCATGCCACAACATTCCGCGACTGACGAAACCCCCGCCGCCGTAGACCACGGCAGCGGTTCGGGACAACAGCTCTCGCGCCCGGCCTTCCACTTCACCTCCCCCTCGGGATGGATCAACGATCCCCTGGGACTGACGTTCCACGGCGGCCAATACCACCTCTTCTACCAGCACGTCCCCGGAGCCACCGACTGGGCCCCGCAGTGCCGCTGGGGCCACGCCACCTCAGACGACCTCCTGGCGTGGAAGACCAGGCCCGTAGCCCTCGAACCGGGAGAGGGCGACGGCGGCTGCTGGTCCGGCAGCATCGCGTCCGGGCCCGGCGGCGAGAGCACCATGTTCTACACCTCGGTCGACGACGACGCCCCCGAGATCGGCAAGGCGCGGCTGGCGCGCCCCGCGCCCGGGAGCGAGGCCAGCTGGGAGCGCTGGGTGAAAGGCCCCGTCGTCGCCGATCTCCCCGAAGGCGAGGAATCGGTGGCGTTTCGGGACCCGCTGGTCTTCCACGACGGCACCTGCTGGCGCATGATCATGGGGTCCGGCCGCCCCGACGGGACCGCGGTCGCGTATTCGTGGGCCTCCGACGACCTTTCCGCATGGCGCTACGACGGCGTGTTCGCCTCACGCCATTCGAGCGAGGCCGACGGCGTGTGGACCGGCTCGGTGTGGGAATGCCCTCAGGCCGTCCGCGTCGGGGAGAAGTGGGCGCTGCTCGTCTCCGTCTGGGAGCCGATCCGGCCCCACTACGAGGCCTACGCCCTCGGTGACATCGTCTGCGGACGCTTCGTGGCAGAGACGCCCTGGCGGCGGCTCACCTATGGCCCCTCCTACTATGCGGGCGCGGTCTACCGCGACAAGGACGGCAATCCGGGGATCATCTACTGGCTCCGCCACGTCTCCGACCCTGACGCAGGCTGGGCCGGAGCGCACAGCCTGCCGCATCGGCTCGCCCTCGTCGGAGACCGGCTGGAGATCCGCCTCCCGTTGAGCCTGCTGGGACGCCGGGGGTTCGGCCAGCCGCTCGCTGCCCTTCAGAAGCCCGAGATTTCGGTGAGTGGCGCGTTCGACATCGAGTGGTCGCACGGAGGGAGACTGTCCCTCGACGAGGGGATCCGGAACATTTTCCGGCTCGAGCGAACCCGGGGGCCCGAGGGAGGCACTCTGACAGCGACATCCGACCTGGGACGGTGGTCGATGCCCTGCAGCGGCGCGGTGAGAGTCGTCGTCGACGGACCCATCGTTGAAATCATCGGCTCCTTCGGCGCTCTGGCGTTCCCGGCGCCCCGGGAGGGCGACGCCACGCTCGCGGCCCGGGACGCCGCAGGCACGGCCTATCCGCTCGGCTGAACTCCGCCACATCGCAAAGGGAACAACCAATGTCAAGCAACAACTACTACGACGTCACTGCGTGGCCCGTTGGCAATCCGTCTGAGGACGTCGGTGAAGTCATCAACAGCATCATCGCCGACATCAAGGACCGGCAGACCGGCAGCGATGCGAACCATGGCGGAAAGCCGGGCGCGGTGATCTACATCCCGCCCGGGGACTACCCCCTTCGTACGCAGGTGGTGATCGACGTCAGCTTCTTCAGGATCCACGGCTCGGGGCACGGCTTTACGTCGTCGAGCATCCGGTTCAATGTTCCCGACGACGAATGGCCCGACTTGCATGAGCTGTGGCCCGGAGGGAGTCGCATTCTCGTCGACATTCCCCTCAGCGGAGACGGGGAGGAATCCGAGGGAGCCGCCTTCTACGTTGAACGAAGCGGGAGTCCGCGCATCAGCTCGGTCGAGTTCTCCAACTTCTGCATCGACGGGTTGCACTTCAACTCGGATGGCTCGGGCCTCCATCCCGAGAACACTTACGTCAACGGCAAGACCGGCATCTACGTCGCGAGCGCCAATGACTCATTCCGGGTAACCGGCATGGGGTTCGTCTACCTTGAGAACGCTCTCACTGCCTACCACGCGGACGCGCTTTCCGTTCACGACAACTTCATCGCCGAATGTGGAAGCTGCGTTGAGCTGCGCGGATGGGGACAGGCATCAAAGATCACCGACAACTTGGTCGGCGCAGGCTTCAAGGGCCGCTCGATCTACGCCGAGAACCATGGCGGGCTCCTGATCACCGCTAACAATGTCTTCCCCCGGGGTGCGAGCAGCGTCCATCTCGACGGCGTCACGCGTTCAAGCGTCACCAACAACCGTTTGCATTCGTTCTACCCTGGGATGCTGATTCTCGCGGCGAATAGCTCGGAGAACCTCGTGGCCACGAATCACTTCTTGCGTGACCATGAGCCCTGGACGCCCTTCCTGGAAGTCGACAACGGGCTGGACGACCTCAACGGACTTCTCCGTATCAGCGGCAGCAACAACTCCGTCGTCGGCAACCATTTCTCTCAGATCATCGACTCCCAGCGCATCCGGCCGACAGGCGCGGCACCGGTCATCATCCGGCTGATGGCGGGGGGTGGGAACTTCGTCTCCAACAACCACGTGGTGGCGATGGACGTCCGCTCGAAGTCCAGCGACTCCTGCTTCTCGGCCCAGGTAGACGCCCTGTTGACGACCGCGGCTTCGGACGGCCTCGCGGTGACGACGGTGATGGTCGATTCCGAATCGGATCGGAATACAATTCTTGATTCCGGACGTGACGCCGAAGTTATCGCAGATAGGGCTGTCAACGCCGTGAGGGCCACACCCACGATCGGCTTCTAGGCATTTGCGGACCGGGGTGCTGCGCCCGGAGCCGCCCTCAGAATGCGGTCTCACTCGACGAGGTGTGGTCGGCCCTGCGCTTCCGCCCGGCGTTCCGCGCCGCGCGCTGAACCCGGCGAGAGCGCCTGCATGACCGCGGCGGGTCGGGCCTAGGGAGCGATAGGGCCCCCTGGATGCCGTGCGGGCGGGTCCCAGAGCCCGCCCACACGGAGGTGACGTCACTGGCAGGTGACGGTCAGGTTGTTCACTACGAGAACCCCGTTGGCGTTGACGGTCGCGGTGAAGGCGCCGTGCAGGGCGAGAGTCCTGGACGGATCCGCCACGCCCGTGCCTTGGAAGTTGACCGTCGCGTGCTGAACGCTGCTTTGCCTGTTGTCCTCGGACCCGAACCACTCTTGGAGGTGCCCGGTCCACGTGCCCCAGACGCCGCCCCACAACGTGGTGAGCGTGACCGTGCCCTCCTGGGTCTCGGTAAACCAACTGTCTCCGGCGTTGTTTACCGTCAGGTGCGCCACGGAGGTGCCCGTGCCGGAGAATGATGTGTTCGCTCCCGGTCCGTCGCACGTCACTGGGATGACGTCCGCGACCGTGGTGGAATGCCACGTCTGGGTTGTCGTCGCGTTGGCCGGTGCCGCAGCCCCGGCTGCAATCGCGGCCGCCAAGAGTCCACTCGCGCCAAGGCTGGCCATCGTTCTGGTGAGCATGTCTCGCCCTTCCTCATTCCGATTGGCGGGACACCGCTGCGCGCAGCCGCCGGGCTGGCCCGGACGGAGACCCTGCCCCGATGTATTTTCATCGGGCGACCCTGCGGGCGATGGTTCGTCCAAGAGCCGTCCTGAGCACCCAGCTGCCGCGAATGTAAGCCCAGCCGAGGGCAGCGTCAAGGATCGTCGGGCTACGATTCAGGCGCTCGGCGTCTGCCCAAAGACGTGCCGGCGGATCCAGGCGTGCATCGCGATGGCGGCGGCCGAGGCGGCGTTGATCGATCGAGTCGAGCCGAACTGCTCGATCGAGAGCGTGGCCTCGGCGGCCGCGTGCACCTCGGGCGTCAGGCCCGGGCCCTCCTGACCGAAGACGAGGACGCAGCGTCGGGGAAGCTCGTACGTCTCGAGCTGCACGGAGTCGGGGAAGATGTCGACGCCGAGGATCGGCAGGTCCTCCGACCGCGCCCACGCGACAAAGTCCTCGACGGTCGCGTGGTGGCGGATGTGCTGGTAGCGGTCGGTGACCATCGCGCCGCGCCGGTTCCATCGCCGTCGTCCGATGATGTGCACCTCTTTGGCGAGGAAGGCATTCGCTGTGCGCACGACCGTGCCGATGTTGAGGTCGTGTTGCCAGTTCTCGATCGCGACGTGGAATTCGTGGCGGCGCGCATCAAGCTCGGCCACGATCGCCTCGTGCTTCCAATAGCGGTAGCGGTCGAGCACGTTGCGGCGGTCGCCGTGCGCGAGGAGGTCGGGGTCCCAGTGCTCGCCCTCGGGCCAGCGCCCCTCCCACGGGCCGACGCCCACCTCATGCTCACGCTCTACCGTCACCGCACCAGCCTATTCGAGCGGCTCAGCGTCCCGTCCCGTACGCGTACACGAAGGAACCTGTTCCTTTGTGTACGAGTACGGGACGGAACACAGGCTAGTCCGTCCTCTAATCCGTGGAATTATGGGGATCTTCCGCCGTGCGTTCGTGCCAGCGGCCCCGCTTTTCCGCGAAACGCGTACGCTCCGGACGCGTCCCCTCGTGTACGCGTACAGGACAGCCCGCAGGCCGGAACGGCCCCTCTTACGCGTGCGCCCGGTCCCCGAGCGTGAACGCGAGCGAGCCCTTCGCGGGAACAGTCACGACCGCGAATCCGCGCGGATCCACCGTGATTGTCGGCCCCGTGCACATCCCGCCCGCGGAACTGCCGCTGATGACGTCGCAATACGTGCCAGGCGGCATCCCCGTCTGCACGTCGATCGTGCCCGCGGCCGTCCCGTTGTTGATCGCGATCCACGCCTTGTCACCGCGGCTGAACGCGACGAGGTTCGCGCCGTCGTCGTACCAGTTGGCGACGTCGGCGCGCGCGGCAGCGTTGTGCCACGCGACCAGATGGAGGATTGCGGGGTCTCGGTCAACGCACGCCCACGTCGTCGAGCAGTCGGTGCCCGTCACATACCCATTCGCGTCAGCGGGCGGAGAGTCGTCCCCGCCCGCGAATTTGAAGGCCGAGTAGACCTGCGGCGTGCCGTAGCCGCTCGCGAGAAGGAACTGCGTTGCGAGCGAATTCGTGGCCCCGTCCTTGTAGCTCAGGGTCGAGCCGTTGCGTTCGGTGTCGTGGTTCTGGACGAACGCGAGTTCCTTGTCGGAGGGCAGGAGGCCCGCGCCGAAGCCCTTGAGCAAGGCGATGCTTCCCATGAACGCGGACTTGAGCTCGTAGGCCGTGTCGAAGCCGAGCAGCGAGCCCTGGCCTTCGAACGCCTCGGGGGCGAGCTGTCCGGGACTGCCCGGAAACACCTCGAGGGCCATGTAGGGCCGGTCGCCGTCGAGGGTGTTGTTCAAGCGGCTCTCCAAGGCCGCCAGGTCCGTCTGGCCGATGTGCTTGGCGGCGTCGACGCGGAAGCCCGAGACGCCGTAGCCGATGAGCTTGTTGAGGTAGCCGGCAAGGGTCGCGCGAACGGTGTCCGACTCCGTGCGGAGGTCCGCGAGGCCGAGGAGCTCGCAGTGCGTGACCTCCTGGAAGCTGTTCCAGTCATGGATCCCGTTGTCCGGTTCAGGGCAGTCCGCCGGGTAGTGGTGGAAGTCCGCGTAGCCGTAATCCGGGTAGCTGTAGTGGGTGTATGAGACGCCCCCGTAGGAGATGTTCCCCTGGCCGGTCATGTGGTTGATGACGGCGTCGACGTAGACCTTGACGCCCGCCGCTCGGCACGTCGAGACCATCGCCTTGAACTGGTCCTCGCTGCCCATGCGGCTCGTGAGCTTGTAGTCGACAGGCTGGTAGACCTCCCACCACGGGTGTCCGCTGCGGGTCAGGGAGTCTTGGGGCGGGGCGACTTGGACGCCCGCATACCCGTTCGGCCCGAGGACGTTGGTGCATTCCTTCGCGACCGAGAGCCAGTTCCACTCCCAGAGATTCGCGATGACGTCCTTGAAATGCTGGGGCGAGTGCTGGTCTGCGGCGGAGTGCAGGGGCGGAGTTCCCGGCGGGCTGCCGGGTTCCGCTCCGGCTGGCTGGCCGACGAGAAGCGAGAGTGCCGCGGCCACGCACGCGGCGAAGGCGAAGATTCGTGAAGGGGACACGGCCCCCACTCTTGGCGACCCGTGTCACATTGGTCAAGACCTTGACTCGCCCAGTCATGCGCGGCGGGCGAGCTACGCCGCGTACAGCGCAACCGCCGCGGCCTTGACGACAAGCACGACGTCGGTACCCGGCGCAAGGTCGAGCTCGGCGGCAGCGGCCGGGGTGAGGTCCGCGACGAGCGCAGTCCCCGGGGACGCGGCGTGCACCCTCACCTGCGGGCCCCGCGGCTCGAGCTCCCGGACGACGGCGCGCCATGCGTTCCGCGGCGAACCATGCGGCACGTCGTCGGGCCTGAACACCGCGATGTCGGCAGGCCGGAACACGGCGACGGCGTCGTCGCCGGACGACGGCGCCTCGTCACCCGCCGGAACGACTCCGACGACCTCGCCGAGGCCCGCAACGAACAGGGCACTCTCCGCCGTCGCCGGTCCTCGCACCAAGTTGAGGCCCGCGAGCCCCGCGGCGAAGCGGCTCCGCGGGCGCTCGAGGAGTGCCGCCGTCGGGCCTTCCTCGGCCACGCGCCCGCCCTCGAGCACAACGACGTGGTCCGCGAGCAGGTGCGCGTCGAGCACCTCGTGCGTGATGACGATCGCTGTGCGGCCCGCGAGGACGCGCCCCAGGAGGCGGCGGAGCGCTGGCGCTGCGGCCACGTCGAGCGCGGCGAACGGCTCGTCGAGGAGGAGCAGGCTGGGCTCCGCGGCCAGGGCACGTGCGACGGCGACGCGCTGCGCCTGCCCGCCGGAGAGCTGGGCGGGGCGTCGTTCGGCGAGGGCGACGGCGTCGACCTCGCCGAGCCAATGCGCCGCCGCGGTCCGGGCATCGGTGCGTGAGACGCCCGACGCGCGGGGCCCGAACGCCACGTTGTCGAGCACCGAAAGGTGCGGGAAGAGGAGCGGCTCCTGCGCGAGGAGCGCGACGCCGCGCGCGTGCGGGGGAAGCCATTCGCCGGACGCCGCATCGAAGAGGACCCGGCCATCGAGCTCGGCGCGGCCGGAATCCGCGCGCACGAGTCCGGCGGCGAGATCGAACAGCGTGGACTTCCCGGCGCCGTTGGGCCCAAGGAGGGCGAGGGTCTCGCCGTCCCCGACGTCGAGCGACGCGTCGACGCCGCGTTCCCCCACCGCCGCCCGCATCCGGAAGCTCATGCGCCGGCCGCCCGGTCCACGCGCCGTCCGTACGCCACCCCGACCACAGCCGCCGCGACCACGACGAGAACGAGCGCGAGCGCGACTGCGGCGTCCGGATCGACCTCGCGTTGGAGGTACACCTCAAGCGGAAGCGTGCGGGTGACGCCCTCGAGGCTCCCCGCGAAGGTCAGCGTCGCGCCGAACTCGCCGAGGCTGCGGGCGAACGCGAGCACGAGCCCCGAGGCCAGGCCCGGGAGGACGAGCGGGAGCGTGACGCGCCGGAAGACGTGGGTGGGCGCGGCGCCGAGGGTCGCCGCGACCGCCTCGTACCGCCCGCCCGCCGTCCGCAGCGCGCCCTCGAGGCTCACGACGAGGAACGGGAGCGAGACGAAGGCCTGGGCCATGACGACCGCCGTCGTCGTGAAGGCAAGGTGGACGCCGAGCACGTCGAGCCAGCGACCCACGAGGCCGAGCCGCCCGAACGTATAGAGGAGCGCGAGACCTCCGACGACCGGCGGAAGCACGAGCGGAAGCAGCACGAGCGAGCGCAGCCAACGGCGCCCGCGCACCGGCCCCCGCGCGAGGACGAGGGCCATCGGCACCCCCAAGACCAGGCACGCGGCGGTGCTCGCGAGGGCCGTCTCGAGGCTCAGCCCGAGTGCCGTGAGCGAGGACGCCGACGTGATGAGGGGAACGAAGTGGAGCCAGTCGACCCGCGCGAGGATCCCGAGGAACGGAATGAGCACGAAGAGCGCGCCCGCGGCTGCCGGGATGTAGATCCAGCGCGGGAGGCCCGAATACGCGCGGGTCGCGGCCCGCGGGCGGGAAGCGGCAGGGGCCGGGTCACGGGGCGCCGAAGCCGGCATCTCCGAGGACCTTCCGGCCGCTGTCTCCGCCGATGAAGTCGACGAACGCCTGGGCAAGGGCCGCCTCCTTGGACTGTTTGAGAGCTGCGATCGGGTATCGGTTGACGGCGGCGGTCGCCTGAGGGAACGGCACGCCGTCGACCTTCCCCGCCGTGCTCTTCACGTCGGTCATGTATAGGAGCCCCGCATCGGCGTCGCCGGACATCACCTTGGCGAGCACATCCGTGACCGACTGCTCCTCGCTCACGGGCTTGAGCGTGACGCCCGCGGCCTGCGCCGCCTTCTGGGCCGCGGCCCCGCACGGCACCTGCTTCGCGCACACGACGAGCCTGACCCCGGGCCTCGAAAGATCCTGGAGCGAATGGATCCCCGTCGCGTTGCCCTTCGGGACCGCGAGTTCGAGCACGTTGGTCGCAAAGACCTGCGGCGTGCCGTTCACGAGGCCTGCGTTCGTCGCCTTGGCCATGGTGGCCTCGTCGGCGGAAGCGAAGACGTCGGCCGGCGCGCCGTTCTGGAGCTGCGAGACGAGGTCGGAGGATCCGCCGACGTTGATGCTCACGGTCGTGCCCGGGTGGTCGTCCTCGAATTCCTGGGCCAGCTGGGTGAACGTCGCCTTGAGCGACGCGGCCGCGAAGACCCGGAGCGTGACGCCGCGTGCAGCGAACGACGACGCCGCACCCCCCGACGCCGGAATCTCGCCGCACGCTGTGAGCAGGAAAGCGAGCACCGCGGCCGCGACCGCCAGCAGGGACCAGATGCGTCGGGGTCTCGTCACGTGCCCTTGCCTCCTGGAGTCTCGACGATGACGTTGGTGGCCTTGATGACGGCGGTCGCCACGCTTCCGGGCTCAAGCCCGAGCTCGCGGACCGCCTCGGAGCTCATGAGCGACACGACGCGATACGGCCCGCATTGGAGCTCAACCTGGGCCATGACCTTGTCCTCGACGACGTTCGTCACGAGGCCCACGAAGCTGTTGCGCGCCGAGCGGGCCACGCCGCTCGCGTCCCGCGGCGCCGTCGCCTGCCGCCGCGCGAGCTCGGCGAGTTCGGCGCCGTCGACCGCGGCGCGGCCGGAGGCATCCTTCGCGGCGGTGAGCGTTCCGGCGTCGACCCATCGCCGCACGGTGTCGTCGCTCACGCCGAGGAGGCTCGCGGCCTCGGCAATGCGGATGAGGGGCATAGGGAAAGTCTATCCGCATATGCGGGCACTTCCGCCTACATCATCCGCATATGCGACGGGTGACCAATGCCATGTCCGCCTCCGGGGGCGGGGGATGAAAGACTGACACTGAATCGTCCCCTGAGCAGGAGGCATCATGGCTGAAACTGTCGCCCCGACCACCGACGCCTCCCCCGCCGTTCCGGCGCCTGCACCCTCGAAGGTCGTGTACCGCAGCGGCGAGGAGATCGAGTGCTGGCTCACGGACATGGATGGGGTTCTCGTGCACGAGAACCACCCAATCCCCGGTGCGCCCGAGCTCATCCGGCGCTGGGTCGACACGTCCCGCCGCTTCCTCGTCCTGACCAACAACTCGATCTTCACGCCGCGCGACCTCGCGGCCCGCCTCGCGTCCTCGGGCCTCTCGATCCCCGAGGAGAACATCTGGACCTCGGCCCTCGCCACGGCGGTCTTCATCAAGGACCAGATGCCGGGCGCGCGCGTCTACTGCATCGGCGAAGCCGGGCTCACGACGGCGCTGCACGAGGCTGGCATGATCCTCACCGATCAGGACCCCGACTATGTGGTGCTCGGCGAGACGCGTACGTACTCGTTCAACGCGATCACGACCGCCATCCGGCTCATCGTGGGCGGCGCGCGCTTCATCGCGACGAACCCCGACGCGACCGGGCCGTCCAAGGAGGGCGTCCTTCCCGCGACGGGCGCGATCACGGCCCTCATCACGAAGGCCACGGGCCGCGAGCCGTACACAATCGGCAAGCCGAACCCCATGATGTTCCGGTCCGCGATGAACCAGATCGACGCGCATTCGGAGACGACCGCGATGATCGGCGACCGCATGGACACGGACATCGTCGCGGGCATGGAGGCGGGCCTTCACACGGTGCTCGTGCTCTCTGGCATCACGCAGCGGACGGACATTGCCACGTATCCGTTCCGCCCCAACCAGGTGCTCAACTCGGTCGCGGACCTGCTCAAGCAGCTCTGAGGAGTCGGCCGCCCTGCCCTCCGTCCTCCCCTAGTTCAACTCCGCCCTCCCCAACTTCACGCTTCAACCCGCGGTGTGTTGTGCCCGGGCGCCGGCGTGTCGCGCCGTCGTCGTCTGAAGGCTGGGGAGCTCGGACGGGAAACCGGGGAGACCGGGGAAATCGGTGAAAGCACCGAAATCAGGCGATCTTGTAAACGCTTACAGTACCTGCTTACACTTTTCCGGGCGCGGTCGAGCGCCCTCTTCCGTTCCGCTCAAGTGAAAGGGTTGAGGCCGTGTTGTGTGACTGAGCGCACTCGGGCGACGATCCGTGACGTCGCGACCCTCTCGGGTCTCTCCATCTGCACCGTCTCGCGGGCCCTCCGGGGCCTGCCAAACGTCTCCCACGACGCCCAGCAGCGCATCGAGGACGCCGCCGAAAAGCTCGGCTACCGCGCGTCGTCGGCCGCTTCCCGCCTCGCAGGCGGGCGCACGGGACAGGTCGCGATCGTCGCGCCGAAGGCCACGAGCTGGTTCTTCGCCGAAGCCGTCGAGGCGGCAGAAGAAGTCTTCGCGGACAGCGGGCTCGATACCGTGCTCGTGAGCCTCCGGGGCCAGGGCAAGGTCAGGGACCGGCTCTTCGATGACCCCACCGAACTCTCCCAGCGGGTCGACGGCGTCCTGCTCCTCGGCGTCAATCTTGGCCCCGCCCACGTGGAAGCGCTTTCAGAATCGCGGCTCGCGGTCGCGAGCGTCGGCCTCGAGGGCGTCCCGTGGGACAACGTCGGCATCGACGACGAGGCCGCCGCGCGGGCCGCGACGCGGCACCTGCTCGACCTCGGCCACTGGGACCTCGCGATGCTCACCGGGGACGAGGAGAGCCACGGGACGGTGACGACCGCGGCGCAGCGACGCGCGGGCTTCGAGCGGGCCCTCGCCCAGGAGCACCTCGACACGGATCCGGACCTCGTCGTGAGCGCACCCTCGACGATCGACGGCGGCTACCGGGCGATGACCGAGCTCATGTCGACGAGGCGCGTCCCCAGCGCGGTCTTTGCGGGCTGCGACGAGGCGGCTTTCGGCGCACTCAAGGCGATGCGCGAGCACGGGCTCTCCGCCCCGAAGAAGGTCTCGATCATCGGGCTTGACGACCACCCCATGAGCTCATTCCTCGGGCTCACGACCGTCGCCCAGCCGGTCCCGGACCAAGGCGCGTTCGCCGCCACGCTGCTCACCGAACGGCTCCAGAATCCCGACGACGGCGCCAACCCCGAAGACCACCGCCTCCCCACCCCCCTCATCGAGCGCAAGACCACCCGCCGTTCACGGCACTGAACCCCGGAAGGCCTCCTCATGCCCCCCGAGACCCGACTCGACCTCTGGACCGGAACCGAAGCCCTGCTCTTCGACCTCGACGGCGTGCTCACCCCGACCGCGATCGTGCACGAGCTCGCCTGGCGACGCCTCTTCGAGGAATACCTCGCCGCCGTCGGCCGCGGCCCGGCGTACTCCGACGCGGACTATTTCGACCACATCGACGGCAAGCCCCGCTTCGACGGAGTCCGCGACTTCCTCGCCTCCCGGGGCATCGTCCTGCCCGAGGGCCCGCTCGACGACGACCCCGCCCACGAAACCGTCCAGGGCCTCGGGAACCGGAAGAACCGGATCTTCAACACGATCATCGAGAACGACGGCGTAGCCCCCTACGAGGGGTCCGTCCGGCTTGTCGAGGCGGCACGCGAGCGCGGAGTCAAACTCGCCGTCGTCTCGTCCTCCCGCAACGCGCCCGCCGTCCTGCGCGCGGCGGGACTCGACGGTGCCTTCCCTGTCGTGGTCGACGGCTCGCTCGCGGCACGCGAAGGGCTCCCCGGCAAACCCGACCCAGCGACATTCCTCCACGCGGCGGAGCTGCTCGGGGCGCCACGCTCGGCATGCGTCGTCGTCGAGGACGCCGTCTCGGGTGTCCAGGCCGGGGCGGCGGGCGGATTCCGCGCCGTCGTCGGCGTCGACCGCGGCGCGGGCCCGAACCAGCTGCTCGCCGCAGGCGCGACGTTCGTCGTCGGCGACCTCGCCGAGCTGCTCTGAGTCGCACCCGAACCCCCGGTTACTCCGAACCGACCCCGGTTCCCCCCGGAACCCACCCCACCTCCCGAACCCACCCGACCACCCGAACCCACCCGCCCACCCCTACCCACCCCACCACCCGAAACGGCGCCTCATGACCCTCGTCTCCGCAGACCGCACCCGCTTCCCCGTCGACCCGTGGGCCCTCGTCGAAACGAGTCACGCCCCCGGTTCCGAGGGCGCCCTCGAGACGCTCTTCAGCCTCGGCAACGGCCATCTCGGCGTGCGCGGCGCGCACCTCGCCGAGGCCGACGCGGGGCTTCCGGGCACTTTCGTCAACGGCTTCCACGAGATCTTCGACATCCGCCATGCGGAGAACGCGTATGGCTTCGCGAAGCAGGGGCAGCGCATCCTCTACGTGCCGGACGCGCAGGAATCGGTCGTGCGGGTCGACGGCGAGCACCTCACCCTTGCGGGCTCGGAGGTCCTCGAGTACCGGCGGCGGCTCGACTTCGCGACGGGGGTCTACGAGTGCACGGTCGTGTGGAAGGCCGTCTCCGGGGCGATCGTGACAACGACCGAACGCCGCGTCGTGGGCGCCGCCTCGCGCTCGAGCCTCGGCATCGAGCTCGTCATCAGCGCGGATCGCCGCATCGTGGCCGATGTCGAGTCGTACGTCGTCAATCGCCAGGACCAGCCCCGGGACGATCACTCCGAGCACGATCCGCGCCGTGCGGGCCGGCACGCGGGGCGCGTCCTCGAGCCGATCGCGGCCGAGGGATCGAACGGTAGCCTCCGCCTCGAATGGGCGACGGTCGCGTCGCGCCAGCACATCGCCGTCGCCGTCGACCATTCGGCCAACAGCCCGATGCCGCCCTTCTCAACCGAACCCGGCTCGGATCGCAGCGGCGTCCGGTACGTCCTCCCCCTCGACCCGGGCGAGACGTTCCGCCTCGAGAAGCGGGTGGGGTACGCCGCCGCACAGTCGAGCTCGGCCGGACTCCTCGACGCCGCGGTCTCCGCCGCCCGCGGCTTCCACGAGCTGCTCGCCGAGAGCGCGGCGCACTACGCCCGCTATTGGGCCGCGGCAGATATCCAGGTCGGCGCGTCCGACGACCTTCAGCAGGCCGTCCGGTGGAACCTCTTCCAGCTCGCGCAGGCGACGTCGCAGGCCGGCATCGCGGGCATCCCGGCGAAGGGCGTGACGGGTTCTGGCTACGAGGGCCACTACTTCTGGGATCAGGAGGTCTATCTCCTCCCCTATCTCACGTATACGGCGCCCGCGGCAGCCCGGAAGGTCCTCGAATTCCGGCACCGGATGCTTCCGGCGGCGACGGAGCGGGCAGCGGAGCTCAACGTCGACGGCGCGCTCTTCCCATGGCGCACGATCAACGGCCAAGAGGCGAGCGCCTACTACGCCGCAGGCACGGCGCAGTTCCACATCAATGCGGCGATCGCCTTCGCGGCGGCGCGCTACGCATGGGCGTCCGGGGACGCGGGCTTCCGCGTGGGGCCCGGTGCTGACCTCCTCGTCGAGACGGCCCGCATGTGGGCGTCGCTCGGCTTCTTTGGCAAGAACGGCCAGTTCCACATCCACGGCGTGACCGGTCCAGACGAGTACACGGCGGTCGTGAACGACAACCTGTACACCAACGTCATGGCGCGGTTCAACCTGCGCGCGGCCGCGGCGCTCGACCACCCGAGCATCTCGGACACCGAGCGGCTCCTGTGGTCCCACATCGCGGAGCGGATCGCGGTCCCGTACGACTCGGACATGCGTGTCCACGCGCAGGACGCCGACTTCATGACCCTCGAACCATGGGACTGGGAGACGCCGCGCTCGAAGTACCCGCTCCTGCTCCACTTCCACCCCCTCGTCATCTACCGCCACCAGGTGATCAAGCAGGCAGACGCGGTGCTCGCGATGTTCCTCCAGTGGCAGGACTTCACGGCCGAGGAGAAGCAGCGCGCGTTCGATTTCTACGACCCGATCACGACGGGCGACTCGACGCTCTCGGCGTGCGTCCAAGGCATCATGGCCGCCGAGGTCGGCTACCTCGACGAGGCCATGCGGCACTTCACGCATGCCGTGTTCATCGATCTCGACAATCTCCACCGCAACACGATCGACGGCGTGCACACCGCGTCCGCGGGCGGCGTGTGGTCGGCGCTGATCAACGGTTTCGCGGGCTTCCGGGACCAGGGCACGCTTCCGCACTTCGATCCGCGGCTTCCTCAGGAATGGGAGAGCCTCTCGTTCCGGCTCCAGCTCCACGGTCGGACCCTGAGCGTGCGCTTGACCTCGGACGATATCGAGCTGGCCGTCGAGGGCGGCGACCCGCTAGAGGTGAGCGTGCGAGGCAGCATCGTGGCGGTCGGCACCGAGCCAACGGTCGTTGCGCTCGGGCCCGTGGCCGTGCCCGCGCCGAGCGTCTTCCCCCGGCCTTTCCCGACCGCAGGGCTCAGCGCTCTCGCGCCGGTGAACTAGGCCGCAACGCGATCCAGCCCGCTTCTGAGCCGCGAAAATCGCGTCCCGGGGCAACACGCTGCGGTAGCGAGTGATTGAGGAATCACAACCGGGCGGGACCGCGGTGGAGGCGGCGTCGTCGGACGCTGCCGACCGGCCGGCCGCCCTCACCCACCCCGCCGCCCTCACCCCACCGCCCTCCTCTTAACCCACCGCCCTCCTCTTAACCCACCGCCCTCCTCTTAACCCACCCCGCCGCCCGCGCCGCCGAGCTTCCGCGGCAGCGGCAGGAGCTGTGGGAGCAGCTTCGCGAGGACGGAGTTGTACACGAATGCGCTCCACTCGGGACTCGCATGGGCCGGGAACGCGCCGAGAGTCTGGAGCGACGACGAGACGAGGTTGTCGGGGAAGTTCTCTCCCCAGCGGGCACGGGCCGCCAGGTAGTCGACGGTCTGATCGCCGGGGTTGCCGATGAACCCCAGCTGTGTGTGCCCGAGCTCCCCCCTGAACCGCGTGACGTCCCAGTTGTAGATGTACTCGGACTCGGTCTGAATGAGCACGCTCGACGGCGCAAGCGGCGTGAGCTGTTCGAGCGTCTGGTCAACCACCTGCGTCCACGTCCGCTCGTGCTTGTTGACGATCCGCTCGCCGAGCTCGTAGCCGCCGCGCAGCACGCTCGGCACGCGGAAGCCCAGCTCGTAGAGCTCGACGACGCCCTCGAACCACGAGAGATCCTTGACGTCGTATTTCGAGGCCGGGGTCGAGTCGAGCACGATGGCCCCGACCGAGGGCCCGGAGCTCTCGCGCAGGAGCCGCGACGCGACGTCGACGGCGAGCATGCCGCCGAACGAGTGGCCGTAGAGGTGGAGTTCGGTCAGCCTGTTGCGCGCGGCATGATTGCGGATTGCGCTCATGACCTCGCCCACGTCGAGGCCGTTGTTCGAGTAGCCCACCGCCGCGAGCTGCCCGCGCTCGCCGAGCGACGGGCGCAGGAGGGTGATGATGAGCTGGGCCTCTTCCCAGCTCGTCTTGTAGCCGGGGAACAGGATCCACGAGGTTCCGGGGAAGCGCCGCCGGGTGTCGTCGTCGTTCGCCGTGAGCACGACCGTTTGCCGCCGCTGCTCCTGGATCGCGCGCGTCGCGAACATGTCGACGGCGAGAAGGCCCGCCGCAAGCGTGCCGCCTACAAACGCGCGCCGGCTCACGCGCCGCAGTCCGTCGACGGCGCGAAGGCCCGCGGCCAGCTCACGGACCCCGCCCTCGTCGAGGGCGGGGGGTCCGTGGCGCCTCTCAGTCGAGTCCGAGCTCATCCTTGCTGAACGCGTAGAGGTAGGGGACACCGGCCTCGGCCTCGATGCGCTCCTTCGCTCCCGTCGCGCGGTCCACGATGACGGCGACGGCGGTCACGTCGCCGCCCGCGTTGCGGACGCCCTCGACGGCGGTCAGCGCCGACCCGCCCGTCGTCGACGTGTCCTCGACGACGACGACCTTCCGCCCCTCGACCGAGGGGCCCTCGACCTGGCGGCCCATGCCGTACGACTTCTGCGCCTTGCGGACCACGAACGCGTCGATGTTCCGGCCGGCCTCCCGCGCGGCGTGCATCATGGCCGTCCCGACGGGATCCGCCCCCATCGTGAGGCCGCCCGAGGCCTCGACCGAGACGCCTGCGCGATCGACAAGGTCGAGCATCACACGGCCGACGAGCTGCGAGGCCTCGTGGTGGAGCGTGATGCGGCGAAGGTCGATGTAGTAGTCCGCCTCCTTGCCGCTCGAGAGCGTCACGCGGCCGTGCACCACCGCGAGTTCCTTGATGAGCTCGAGGAGGCGAGCGCGCGCGGTCGCCAGGTCGGGCAGGGCAGAGTCGAGGGGCGCAGTCATGGCTTCGATTCTAGTTGGTGCGCAAAACGCGCCGTCCTCCCCTGTCCGCGGACAGGAGAGGACGGCGCGGTGGTGCGAAGCGAACTACGGGGTCACCAGTCGTGGACGGTGCCGTCGATGAGGCGGTTGTACGGGAGGTAGGCCTGCTGGTACGGGTACGAGTTCGCGGCCTCCTCGTTGAACTCGACGCCGAGGCCGGGCTTGTCCCCGGGGTGGAGGTAGCCGTCGGTGAAGGTCATGGACTGCTCGAACACGGTGTTCGTCGCGTCCGAGTGCTGCATGTACTCCTGGATCCCGTAGTTGTGGATCGCCAGGCCCACGTGCAGCTGGGCGGCGAAGCCGACCGGGGAGATGTCCGTGGGCCCGTGGAAGCCGGACTTGACCTGGTACTGGGCCGCGTAGTCCATGACCTTCTTCAGCGGGGAGATGCCGCCGAAGTGGGTCGAGGCCGCGCGGACGTAGTCGATGAGCTGTTCCTTGATGAGCGACTGGAAGTCGTACACCGTGTTGAAGACCTCCCCGATCGCCAGCGGGGTCGTGGTGTGGCTGCGGACCAGGCGCAGGGCCTCCTGGTTCTCCGCCGGGGTGCAGTCCTCGAGCCAGAACAGGTCGTAGGGCTCGAGGGCCTTGCCGAGCTTGGCGGCCTGGATCGGGGTCATGCGGTGGTGGCCGTCGTGCAGGAGCGGGATCTCGGGGCCGAACTCGTTGCGCACGGCCTCGAACACGGTGGGCAGGTGGCGCAGGTACGCGCGCGTGTCCCAGTCCTCCTCGAGCGGGTAGGCCCCGCGCCCGGCCGGCTCGTAGTCGTACCGCTCGCCCGAGGCCTGGGCCTGGGCCGCGACGCCGTAGACGGCCTTGATCCCCGGGACCGCGGTCTGGACGCGGATGGACTTGTAGCCGAGCTCGAGGTGGTGCC
>NZ_JAVFJJ010000006.1 GCF_030908245.1 Sinomonas sp. ASV322 | reverse complement strand
GGTGACAGTTCTGCCTCAGGACATCGGTGACGGTTCCGGGGTTCTTGGTGGTGACACTTCTTTCGCTCTGATGGGCTGGTGAAGAAGAACTCCACTGTCGATCCTCGTATCCGTCTCGCGATCTCTCAGTGGCCGGAGAACGCGCCTCGGGGTGCGGTGACGACGTTCTGCGCCGAGCATGGGATCTCGCGGAAGACGTTCTATGCGATCCGCGCCCGGGTCGCCGCGGACGGGCCGGCCGCGGCGCTGGAGCCCAGGTCGCGGCGCCCGAAGAACAGCCCGGCCAGGCTCTCGGACGATGTGAGGCAGCAGGCCATCGGGGTGCGGGCGGCGCTGGAGCGCTCCGGGCTGGACCACGGTCCGATCAGCGTGCACGAGAAGATGCGTTCCATGGGCCTGGCATCGGTGCCCTCGCCGGCGTCGCTGGCACGCATGTTCCGCCAGGCAGGGGTCGCTCGGGCCGAGCCGAGGAAGAAGCCGCGGGCCGCGTTCCGCCGGTTCGTGTATCCGGCGCCGAACGCGTGCTGGCAGCTGGACGCGACGGAGTACGTGCTCGCCGGCGGGCGCAAGTGCGTGATCTTCCAGCTCATCGACGACCACTCCCGCTACGCGGTCTCATCGCACGTGGCCCGGTCGGAGACGGCGGAGGCGGCCATCGCCGTGACAAGGAAGGGGATAGCCGCCCACGGGGTGCCGCAGCGGCTCCTGACCGACAACGGCAGTGCGCTGAACCCGATCCGCCGGGGCGTGATCGGCCAGCTGGTCATCTATGTGACCTCCCTCGGAGTCGAGCCGATCACGGGCAGGCCCAACAAGCCCACCACCCAGGGCAAGAACGAACGCTTCCACCAGACCCTCTTCCGCTGGCTGGACAAGCAGCCCCTCGCCGAGACGATCGACCAGCTCCAGGAACAGGTCGACGCGTTCGACATCATCTACAACACCCAGCGCCCGCATCAGGGCCTGCCCGGCAGGATCACCCCCCTTCAGGCCTGGGAAGCGACCCCGAAGGCCGAACCGCCCAGGCCAAGGCCCGCACCGCCCATGCCCGCGATCCCCGGGCACCAGGCCACCTCGGCAACACGGATCCGCCCGGGAGTGGAAGGGACGGCCACCCGTGCCGTGCCCGCCAACGGCGGCATCACGATCCGCGGCGTGAAGTTCCAGATCGGCAGCGCCAGGACCGGACTCCAAGTCCACATCGTCTGGGACCCGGAGCGGATCACGTTCTTCGACCACCAAGGCACGCTACTGATCGAACACCCCTGGCCCGCCAAAGGAATCACCTACGTCAGCAACGGCCGCCCCGTCGGCACAAGGCCCCGCACCGACGAAACTGTCACCGATGTCCTGACACAGCAACTGTCACCGATGTCCTGAGGCAGAACTGTCACCCATCTCCCGAGACATCACACCGGCCTCCCCAACTCTTGCGCCGGCCTCCCCAACTCTTGCGCCGGCCTCCCCAACTCTTGCGCCGGCCTCCCCATTTTCAAAGCCCCCCGGGGCGGGGTCAGCGCAGAATCCCGGGCGAGCGCCGTCGCTGGGCGCTCAATAGTTGGGGAGGTTGCCGCAGACGCTGGGGAGGTTGGCGCAGAAGCTGGGGAGGTTGGCGCAGACGCTGGGGAGGTTGGCGCAGACGCTGGGGACGTTGGCGCAGAAGCTGGGGAGGTTGGCGCGGAAGTCGGGGACGCCGGCGCGGAAGCCGGGGAGGTTGGCACGGAAGCCGGGGACGTTGGCGCTGAAGGTTTGGTCGTCTGCGCGGAAGGTGACCTCTGGACGGGTGGCCACCCGCGTCTTGTGACCCCTGGACGCCTAGAAGCGGCCGCGGCGCTGGCTCATGGCGTGCCGCGGGCGGAGGGCTGCGCGGCGGAGGCGTTCGCGGCGCGTGAGAGCCGCGGGGGCTTCCTCGGGCTCCGAGGAGCCGACGGCGGCGAGCACCGCCGTGAGCGCCGCGAGCTCCTCGGGCGTCAGGTTGCCCTTGGTGACGGAGAGGAGCACCTGTGGTGCGTCGGGGGCGTCAGCCCCGAATGCACGGGAAGGCTCGACGGCGGGTGAGTCCCCGCCGTCGTCCGCTGCGCCAGCGCTCGGGGCGCCCGGGGCGAGCTCGCCGCTCACAGCGGGATGTTCCCGTGCTTCTTGGCGGGCATCGACGCGTGCTTGTCGCGCAGGGCGCGGAGCCCGCGCAGGAGCTGCACACGCGTCTCGGACGGCGCGATGACGGCGTCCACGTACCCGAGCTCCGCGGCCTGGTACGGGTTGAGGAGCTCCTCCTCGTACTGGCGGATGAGCTCGGCGCGCTTCGCCTCGACGTCACCGCCGTCGGCCTCGACGGTCGCGAGCTCACGGCGGTACAGGATGTTGACGGCGCCCTGCGCGCCCATGACCCCGATCTGCGCCGTGGGCCACGCGAGGTTGAGGTCGGCGCCGAGCTTCTTCGAGCCCATGACGATGTACGCGCCGCCGTAGGCCTTGCGGCAGATGACGGTGAGCTTCGGGACGGTGGCCTCGGCGTACGCGTACAGGAGCTTCGCGCCGCGGCGGATGATGCCCTGGAACTCCTGGTCCTTGCCGGGCAGGAAGCCCGGGACGTCCACGAGCGTGATGATCGGGATGTTGAACGCGTCGCAGTGGCGCACGAAGCGCGCGGCCTTCTCCGACGCGGCGATGTCGAGCGTGCCGGCGAACTGGATGGGCTGGTTCGCGACGATGCCGACCGTGTGCCCCTCCATGCGCCCGTAGCCGATCATGACGTTCGGCGCGTAGAGCGACTGCATCTCGAGGAACGCGCCGTCGTCGACGATCCCCTCGATGACGCGGCGCATATCGTAGCCGTGCGTCGGGGAGTCGGGGACGAGGGCGTCGAGCGCGAAGTCCTCGGGTGTCTCCTCGAGCTCCTGGTCCGAATCGAGCACGGGCGCTTCGACGAGGTTGTTCGACGGGAGGTAGTCGAGGAGTTCGCGAACGAACTCGATGGCGTCCTTCTCATCCGAGGCGAGGTACGTCGCGGTGCCCGTCGTCGCGTTGTGCTGGCGCGCGCCGCCCAGCGTCTCCATGTCGACTTCCTCGCCCGTGACCGTCTTGATGACGTCGGGACCGGTGATGAACATGTGGCTCGTCTTGTCGACCATGACGACGTAGTCGGTGAGCGCCGGGGAATAGGCCGCGCCGCCCGCGCACGGGCCCATGATGAGGGAGATCTGCGGGATGACGCCCGATGCGGCGACGTTGTTGCGGAAGATGTCCGCGAACATCGCGAGCGAGGCGACGCCCTCTTGGATGCGCGCGCCGCCGCCGTCGTTGATCCCGACGACGGGGCAGCCGTTGCGGAGCGCGAACTCCTGGACCTTGACGATCTTCTCGCCGTTGACCTGGCTCAGCGAGCCCCCGTAGACCGAGAAGTCCTGGCTGTAGACGGCGACGAGCCGGCCGTCAACGGTGCCGTAACCGGACGCGACGCCGTCGCCGAGCGGCTTCTTCTTGGCCATCCCGAACGCCGTCGAGCGGTGCACCGCGAGGGCGTCGAACTCGACGAACGAGCCCTCGTCGAGCAGCATGTCGATCCGTTCGCGCGCCGTGCTCTTGCCGCGCGCGTGCTGCTTCTCGACGGCCTCAGGCCCCGAGGGGAGCAGCGAGGCGCCCCGGCGATCGCGGAAGTCCGCGATCTTGCCCGCGGTCGTGGTCAGGTCGTGGGTCACGTGCTCCAACTCTCGATCGGCATTACGTCACATGTAGGTTCCGCACAACAGGCGGAGCCGTCACCCCAGTCTAGTAAGCGGTGCGTGGCCTCCGTGTGTAGGAACCCTACAATTTCTCGGCGTCGAAGAGTCGGAGGATGGGGCACGGGTGCCCGGCACTGGATTCCCCCTATATTACTGGGCGGTAACATAGGGGTAGACTAACGCCTATGACGAGCATCACACCCCAGGAGCGGGCTCTCGCCGGACGCACGATCCTCATGAGCGGCGGGAGCCGCGGAATCGGCCTCGCGATCGCGAAGCGCGCGGCGGCCGACGGCGCGAACGTCGTGCTGCTGGCCAAGACGGCCCAGCCGCACCCCAAGCTCCCCGGCACGATCTTCGACGCCGCCGCCGAGATCGAGGCGGCGGGCGGCCACGCGCTCCCTGTCGTGGGAGACGTCCGCAACGACGACGACGTCGCACGCGCGGTGAGCGCCGCCGTCGAACGCTTCGGCGGGATCGACGCCGTGATCAACAACGCCTCGGCGATCGACCTCTCACGCACGGACGCGATCGACATGAAGCGCTACGACCTCATGCAGGACATCAACGCCCGCGGGACCTTCCTCCTCTCCAAGCTCGCGCTTCCGGCCCTGCGCGAGTCCGCGCAGGCAGGCCGCACCGCCCACGTCCTCACGCTCTCTCCGCCGCTCAACCTCGACCCCAAGTGGGCGGGCGCACATCTCGCGTACACGATGGCGAAGTACGGCATGAGCCTCGTGACGCTCGGCCTCGCCGAGGAACTGCGCGCCGACGGGATCGGCGTCAATTCCCTGTGGCCGCGCACCGCGATCGATACCGCCGCGATCCGGAACGTCGTGGGCGACGACGACATGGTGCGGTTCACGCGTAGCCCCGAGATCATGGCGGACGCAGCGTATGCGATCCTCACAAGCGATCCGCGCACGACCACGGGCCAGTTCTTCATCGACGAGGACGCGCTCCGCCGCGTCGGAGTGACCGACTTCTCGCGCTACAGCCTCGGCGCGCCTGAGGACCGGCTCGTGCCGGATTTCTTCCTCTGACGTGCGGTTTCTAGCTCTGACGTGCGGCTTTGCCTTGGCTGGCTGTCGGACGGGATGGCTAGGATTCCCCTATGGAGCTCGACACTTCGGCGGCTGAAGGCCGCGGCCCCCTCGACCGTTCCCGGCTCGGCGCCGACTTCGCGGTGCGCGCGGGACTTTCGCGCGTCGAGGTCGTGGATGAGCTCGGATCGACGAACGACGAGCTCGTGCTCCTCTCCGAGACGCAGCCGGACGCCTGGGGCGACCTCGCCGTTCTCGTCGCCGAGCGCCAGACGCGGGGCCACGGGCGCCTCCACCGGCCGTGGGAATCGCCCGTGGGCGCGTCCCTCGCCGTCTCGATCCTCCTTCGCCCCCACAATTCGGACGGCCGCCCGCTCCCGACGCAGTCCTATTCGTGGATCTCGGCCCTTGCCGCCCTTGCGCTGCGCGAGGCGCTCGCCCAGGTCGCGGGCCTCGAGTCCGCGCTCAAGTGGCCCAACGACGTCGTCGTCGGGGGCCTCAAGATCTCGGGCATCCTCGCGCATCTCGCGCCGGGGGCGCGCGGCGAGCCGCCCGCCGTCGTCCTCGGGGCGGGGATCAACGTCTCCTTGCGCGAGGACGAGCTCCCCGTCCCGACCGCGACGTCGGCAAGCCTCGCAGCGGGCCGCCCCGTGGACCGCACCGGCCTCCTCGCCGCGTACCTCGAAGACTTCGCGCGCCGCTACCGCGCGTTCTGCTCCGTGAACGGCAACGCGGAGACACCGTTCGCGGGCGGCCGGAGCCTGCTCTCCCAGGTCCAGGACGCGACGATCACCCTGGGCCGGCGTGTGCGCGTCGAGCTTCCGGGCGGGCGGCGGCTCGTGGGACGTGCGACGGGTCTCGACAGCCACGGTGCGCTCCAAGTCGTCGAGGACGACGGCGGTCGGCACACTGTCGGTGCGGGCGACGTCGTCCATCTGCGCCCGGCCGACGGCGGCTATGCGTAGGCTGCTCGTCCCGGGCGAGCAGGTCATCGTCGACACGCGTCGGCACGCCTCCGTGCTCGCCCTTCCGATGCTCGTGACCGTGCTCGTCTGCGGTGGTGTTGCCTTCGCGGCCGGCTGGCTCGCTCGCGGCCGCCTCGATGCGCTCGTGCCCTGGCTGCCTGCGGGCACCGGGCCGTGGCTCGCGCTCGTTCCGACCGCCCTCGGCGCGTGGATCCTCGTCGCGTACCCCCTGCGCCGCCTCATCAGGTGGGGCGCTCTCCGCTATACCCTCACGAGCCGCCGCGTGCTCCGGCGCGCGCGAGGACTGCGCCGGAGCGATCGCGAGCTTCCCCTCGCGATGGTCCGAGACGTCGCGGTCCACCAGTCGGTCTTCCAGTCCCTGGCGCGATCGGGAACGATAACCTTGTCGACAGGGCAGGCTGCGAGCCTGAGGCTCGACGACGTGCCCGAGGTGCGCAGCTTCCGCCAGCTCGTGTTGGACGCGATCGACGAGCTGCCGGCGGACGGCGGATTCCCGGCAACGGACGACGGCGCGTGGTCAGGGACGGGAGGCACCCCGCCGCGGGATCCGTGGGAGCGAGACGTTTGGGGGCAGAGTGAGCAGTGAGGGAGGGCGACGCGATGGATGACGAGCGGGCCCTTCCCTTGCCAGACGGCGACGCGGCGGCGCACGCCGCCCGGCCCGACGATGGGCCCGGTCCGGCGCCCGAGACGGCGAGGGCAGAGTACCGGCGCTCGGCGAAGGCGCTCGAGAACCTGCTGCTCGGCGGAGAGCGCACACTCAAGCGCCGCGACGTCGCGCAGGGCGTGGGGCTCTCCCTGTTCTCCGCGCGGAAGCTCTGGCGCGCTCTCGGCATGCCGAACTTCACCGACGACGACCTCGCGTTCACGACCGAGGACCTCGAGCACCTCAAGATCATGCCGAAGCTCGTGCGCGAGGGCGTCCTGACCGAGGATGCCGCGATCTCCGTGACGCGCGCGATCGGCCAGATGACCGACCGCATGGTCGTCTGGCAGGTCGAGGCCCTCGTCGAGGACATGGTCGCGACGCAGGGCATCACCGACGCCGAGGCCCGCGTGCGGCTCGTCGAGGAGCTTCCGCACCTCATCGAGCCGCTCGAGGAAATGCTCGTGTATTCGTGGCGGCGTCAGCTCAGCGCGGGCGTCCAGCGCCTCGCCGTGCGGGCGCAGGAGGGGCTCGAGGCGAGCGAGGAGGGCCGCACGGGGGGCGAGGACGACGCGCCGCTGCCGCTCGCGCGCTCCGTGGGGTTCGCGGACCTCGTCTCCTACACAAGCCTCTCGCGGCGCATGAACGAGAAGACGCTCGCGCAGCTCGTCCAGACGTTCGAAAGCCTGTGCGCCGAGGTCATCTCGGTGGGCGGCGGGCGCCTCGTCAAGACGGTCGGCGACGAAGTCCTGTACATCGCCGAGACGCCGACGGCGGGCGCCGAGATCGCGTTGGCCCTGTCCCGCGAGATTGCGGCCGACGAGCGGCTCCCTCAAGGTCGCGTCGCGATGGTATGGGGTCGCGTGCTGAGCCGCCTCGGAGACATCTACGGGCCGACCGTCAATCTCGCGGCCCGCCTCACGGCGATCGCGGAACCGGGGCAGGTGCTCGTCGATGAACTCACGGCCGGTGTCCTCGGCGGCGACCCGCGCTTCGTCCTCGCGCCCCTCGACGCCCAGAATGTGCGCGGCTTCGGGGAGGTCCGCCCGGTCGCGCTGCGTCGGGGCGAGGGCACCGGGATCGTGCTCGACTGACCCTCCACGCGTGAGATCTCGTCGCTCGCACCATGCCTTTTCGGCGAGAGCTCACGCCTCGCGAGAGATTCAGGGATCAAGCCGCTTGCGCAAGAGGCAGAACTCGTTGCCCTCGGGGTCGGCCAGGACGTGCCAGCGTTCGTCGCCGGTCTGCCCGACGTCAGCGCGACGGGCGCCGAGGGAGAGCAGCCGTTCGAGTTCGGCGTCCTGATCGCGGTCGACGGGGTTGACGTCGATGTGCAGAGGGAGAATTCCGGTGCGTGGGTCGTCGCTGCGGCTCAGGATGATCGTGGGCTGCAGGCCGCCGAACCCGGCCTCGGGCGGGCCAATCTCGATCATGCCTTCCTCCCGTTCGAGCTCGACGTAGCCGAGGACGTCGCTCCAGAATTGCGCGAGCAGTTCAGGATCGGCGCACTTGATGACCAGTTCGCTGATACGGGAGGCCATGGGCCCCAGTGTACTGAGAGTCACATTCCCTCAACTGAGGCCGACGGCGGGGACCTGCCAGTAGCGTGTGTGACAGCGCTTACACCGCGGAGAGGCATGAGGGAGGAACCCGTGGAGGACATGACCGGAGGACAAGTGCGCGAGCGCGTGCTCGCGGCCCTTGAGGCCGACGTCGAGCTGGGACGCGGCGGTACCGAGTGGGACGCGTTCGGCGAGCGCGTTGACCGGCATCTGCCCGAGCTCGAGCGCCTGTTCGCCGCGCTCTACGGTTCGCGCGAGGACTGGGTGGAGCATCTTGCCGCGCTCGTCGTCGAATGCGCTAGGTCCTGGCAGGAGCGCCCCGCGGAACTCAAGGAGCTCGACGCGCGGCGCGAGGCGGAGCCGGACTGGTTCCAGGCCGGGCGGACGCTCGGCGGGGTCTGCTACGTGGATCGCTACGCGGAGAACCTCGCGGGACTCCGCGATCGGATCCCGTACTTCCGCGAGCTCGTCCTGACGTATCTGCACCTCATGCCGCTCTTCCTCGCCCCCGAGCCGAACTCCGACGGCGGATATGCGGTCTCGAGCTACCGCGACGTCAATCCGAAGCTCGGCACGATGGACGAGCTGCGCGAGCTCGCCGCTGAGCTGCGGGCGAACGGGATCAGCCTCGTCGTCGACTTCATCTTCAACCACACGTCGAACGAGCACGAATGGGCCCGCAAGGCGGCGTCGGGGGAGCCCGCCTTCGAGGACTACTACTGGATCTTCCCCGACCGCACGATGCCGGACGCGTACGAACAGACGGTTCGTGAGATCTTCCCCGACGACCACCCTGGAACGTTCGTTCAGCAGCCGGACGGACGGTGGGTCTGGTGCACGTTCCATACGTTCCAGTGGGATCTCAACTACTCGAACCCCGCGGTGTTCCGGGCGATGGCGGGGGAGATGCTGTTCCTCGCGAACCAGGGCATCGAGATCCTGCGCATGGACGCGGTCGCATTCATCTGGAAGCAGCTCGGCACCGCGTGCGAGAGCCTCCCCGAGGCCCACGACCTGCTTCGCGGCTTCAACGCCGTCTGCCGCCTCGCGGCGCCGTCGCTCCTGTTCAAGTCGGAGGCGATCGTGCACCCCGACGAGGTGGTCCAGTACATCGACCCCGCCGAATGCCAGATCTCGTACAACCCGCTCGAGATGGCGCTCGGCTGGGAGGCCCTCGCGACGCGCGACACGCGGCTCCTCTCCCAGGCGCTCGAGCGGCGGCACAACCTCCCCGACGGCACATCGTGGGTGAACTACGTGCGCAGCCACGACGACATCGGCTGGACGTTCGCGGACGAGGACGCCGCCGAGTTCGGCATCAACGGCTTCGACCACCGCCGCTTCCTCAACGCGTTCTACGTGAACCGCTTCCCTGGCAGCTTCGCGCGCGGGGTCGCGTTCCAGGACAACCCGCGCACGGGGGACTGCCGCATCTCGGGCACGACGGCGTCGCTGTGCGGCCTCGAGGGCGGCTCGCCCGAGGCGGTCCGCAGGGTCCTCCTGCTCCACTCGATCGCGATGAGCACGGGCGGCATCCCGCTGATCTACCTCGGCGACGAGGTGGGCCAGCTCAACGACTACGGCTACGCTCAGGAACCAGGCCACGAGGCCGACAGCCGCTGGGTCCACCGCCCGCACTGCCCCGCCGAGCGCTACGAGCACCGCGGGGATCCTGGAACCCCCGAGGGTGCGATCTTCGCAGGGCTCGCGAACATGCTCGCGGTGCGCGCCCAGACCCCGGAGCTCGCAGGAAACCGGCTCATCGGCTTCCACACGAACAACCGCCACGTGCTCGGCTATCAGCGCGCGGGCGAGGACCGCACCGTCGTCGTCCTCGCCAACTTCGCCGACGACGCCCAGCCCGTGACCGCGGCGACGCTCTCGGGCTTCGCGGGCGACGCCGTCGACCTCCTCACCGGGCGAGCCGTGGCCCTCGGCGACGGGCTCGCGCTCGCCCCGCACGAGTTCGTGTGGCTCGCCGCCCGCCCCGCCGGCCCGGATGCTGCCGCGGCGTCGTAGCCGCACGACGGCGGCGCGGCGGCCCCGTGAGGCCCGGCCGTCTGTGACAGGATGAAGCGGCAGCGAACAAAGGGATCACGAGAGGCCCGTGCATGACCGCAACCGAAGAGCCCGCGATCCGGTCGCCGCGTCCTGAGCTGCGGCTCGAGGTGGGCCACGGCACAGATCGGGGTCTGCGCCGCGAGCTCAACGAGGACTCGTATATCGCCGCGGATCCCGTGTTCATGGTCGCGGACGGAATGGGCGGCCACGAGGCGGGCGAGGTCGCGAGTCAACTGTGCGTGCAGACCCTGCGGACATCGCCGTCGCTCGCTCGCGGGACGCACCGTGCGACGGCGGCGACCGTGCAGGACACGATTCGACGCGCCGATTGGCGCATCCGGCAGGCAACGGGCGCCCGGGCGGGCACAACGCTCTCGGGCGCCGTCCTCATCGAGATCTCCTCGGTGCCCTACTGGCTCGTCGCCAATGTGGGCGACTCGCGCACGTATCGCCTGAATGGGAGCGATTTCGAGCAGATCAGCGTGGATCATTCGGAGGTCCGCGAACTCATCGAACTTGGGGAGATCACGCCCGAGGAGGCCATTTTCCATCCCCGCCGCCACGTCGTGACGAGGGCGCTCGGAACGGGCGACGACGCAGAGGCGGACTTCTGGCTCCTTCCCGTCGCCGACGGCGATCGCCTGCTCGTCTGTTCCGACGGCCTCACGGGCGAACTCCGCGATCCGGAGATCGTGCACATCCTGAAAGAGAACCCGCACGCCCAGGACGCGGTGGACGCCCTCATCGACGCGGCGGTCCGCGCCGGCGGAAGGGACAACGTCACGGTCATCGTCGTCGACGCGCGGATGTCGACGGCGGAATAGCGGGAGGATTCATCATGTCTTACACCGTGGATTTCACCAACGTCTCGACGGCCGGCCTGGAGTCGTCGCCGGTCGCGCCCGCACTCGCGGGCCTGCGGGCGAATGAAGCCCGCTATTTCAAGAACAAGTACGACCACGTCTTCACGGTGGAACCCGCGGTCGACGCGCAGCCGACCATCGACTGGGTGCACCGGATCCTCAAGGAGGAACGCGACATCGTCATCTCCTCCGAGCCCCTCGAGGCCACGGCGTTCCAGGTCGAGAACATCCGAATGGCCTACGTCTTCTACGCGAGCGGCCTATCCATCAACGTGATGTACACGATCGACGACGGCGGGAAGCGTGCGGTCGGATTCAAGCTCTCCGACGGGATGGATGTCCCGGAGGAGCTCGCACCGAAGTTCAAGTTCGCGAGGCAGAACTCGAAGCTGGCCGGAACCATTCGGGGTTCCTTCTTCGTCATCAAGAACGAGTACTGACCGGGTCGGCGCTTCTCAACGCCGCTGCTTGGACCGTGTCGCGATGCCACATGAGTTTGGTACCGTCTCGCCACAGCTGTTCGAAATCGGCTAGGGCTGGAGGGCGAACGTGCGTGTCGTGGTGAGCGAGTACATGAGTTTGGACGGCGTCGTCCAGGCGCCGGGAGGGCCTCAGGAGGACACGAGCGGCGACTTCCGCCACGGCGGCTGGTCGATACCCTTCTTCGACCCCGACACGATGGGGCCAGTCCTCGGTGAGATCGCAGAACGCGGCGAGGCCCTGCTGCAGGGCCGGCGGACTTATCAGGTCTCATCGGCCGCATGGCCGAACCGGGCCGGTGACCCGTTCGCCGACTGGATCAACGGCGTCCAGAAATACGTCGTGTCCGATTCGCTGTCCGAGCAGGATCTGACCTGGAATCCCGCGGCCATCGTCCGGGGCGCCGACCTTGTCGCCAAAGTGTCGGAGTTGCGCGGGAAGCCGGGCGGATACGTCTACGTCTACGGCAGCCTGTCGGTTGTGCGCGCACTGTTCTCGGCGATGCTCGTCGACGAACTGATCCTCATGATCGAACCCATCACGCTCGGAGGGGGCAAGACCCTGTTCCCGACCGACGGCCAGGCGCGGCGGTTCGAGCTCGCCTCCGCGGCAACGTCGTCGACGGGCGTCCAAGTCTGCCGCTACCGTCCCGCCGGCTGACGCCCCCGAGGCCCCTTTTTTGTCGGACCAGTAGGGCAAGATAGGACACGTGACCGCAGAACCCGTGACCCCGACAGCAACCCCATCTGCCAAGCTTCGCGAGGACTACGAGGCCCTCGCCGAGGAGGTTCGCCGCCACAGGGCGCTGTACTACAACGCGGACGCGCCGGTTATCTCCGATGCCGAGTACGACGCCCTGTTCCGGCGGCTCGAGGAGTTCGAGGCTCTGCATCCGGAGCTCGTCTCGAACGATTCGCCCACGCAGGAGGTGGGGGGAGAAGCGACTGCGGCTTTCGCCCCGGTCACGCATCTGAGCCGCATGTACAGCCTCGAGGACGTGTTCTCTCTCGACGAGCTCAACGCATGGATTTCGCGCGCCGAGGGGAGCATCGCCGCGATCGGGAACAACCGCCCGCCCGTCCGCTGGCTCACGGAGCTCAAGATCGACGGGCTCGCGATCAACCTCCTCTATCGGCGCGGCGAGCTCGTTCGGGCCGCGACACGAGGCGACGGGCGCACGGGCGAAGACGTCACGCACAATGTCTTCACCATCAAGGACATCCCGCGGAGGCTCTCGGGCGAAGGCCACCCGGAAGAGGTCGAGATCCGCGGCGAGGTGTACATCCCGCAGAAGGCCTTCAAGGAGTTCAACGACGCGCTCATCGCGGACGGCAAAGCGCCGCTCGCGAACCCCCGCAATGCCGCCGCGGGCTCGCTGCGCCAGAAGGATCCGGCGGAGACCGCGAAGCGCCCACTCAGCATGTTCGTGCATGGCGTCGGCGTCCGGGAGGGTCTTGCTGTGACGAGCCAGGCCGAGACCTACGACCTGCTCAAGTCGTGGGGCCTGCCCACGAGCCCGTACTACGAGGTGCTTGAAGGCTACGACAGCGTGCTCGGGTACATCGAGAAGTTCAGGGAGCAGCGCCACAGCCTCATTCACGAGATCGACGGCATCGTCATCAAGGTCGACGACTTCGCGACCCAGCGCGCCCTCGGCCACACGAGCCGTGTTCCGCGATGGGCCGTCGCGTTCAAATATCCGCCCGAGGAGGTCCACACGAAGCTCCTCGACATCATGGTCAACGTGGGGCGCACGGGCCGGGTCACCCCGTTCGGCGTCATGGTCCCAGCCAAGGTCGCGGGGTCGACGGTCGAGATGGCAACGCTCCACAACCAGGATGTCGTCAAGGCCAAGGGCGTCAAGATCGGCGACATCGTCGTGCTCCGGAAGGCTGGCGACGTCATCCCGGAGATCGTCGGGCCGGTGCTTGCGCTGCGGGATCAGCAGGATCCGCCGGTGCGCGACTTCGTCATGCCCACAGAATGCCCTTCGTGCGGCACGCCGCTCGCCCCCGCGAAGGAGGGCGACGTCGATATCCGCTGTCCGAATGCCCGCTCGTGCCCGTCCCAGCTGCGCGAGCGCGTGTTCCACCTGGCGGGCCGCGGAGCGTTCGACATCGAGGCTCTCGGCTGGGAGGCGGCGATCGCGCTCACGCAGCCGGCCGAGCCGGAGATGGCGCCGCTCGAGAACGAGGCCGGGATCTTCGACCTCGCGCCCGAGGATCTCGAGGATGTCAAGATCCGGCGCGAGAAGCGCTCGAAGGGCGTCGGCACGGGGGAATGGGAGCCTGTTCCGTACTTCTGGACGAAGGCGACAGCCAAGACTCCTTCCAAGCCGACCGTCAATACCGAGAAGCTCTTTCGGGAGCTCGAGAAGGCCAAGTCCCAGCCCCTGTGGCGCGTGTTCGTCGCGCTCTCCATCCGCCATGTCGGCCCCACGGCGTCCCGCGCGCTCGCGACGCGCTACGGCTCGATGGACGCCCTGCGCGCGGTGCTCGACGCCCCGGACGCCCGCGAGCAGCTTGCCGAAGTCGATGGCGTGGGCCCGATCATCGCCGATGCCCTCATCGAGTGGTTCGCCGAGGACTGGCATCGCGAAATTGTGGACCGCTGGAAGGCAGCCGGCGTCAAGATGGAGGACGAGCAGCACGGCTCCACGCAGCGGACGCTCGAGGGCCTCACCGTTGTCGTGACCGGATCCCTTGACAGCTTCAGCCGGGACGAGGCGAAGGAGGCGATCATCGTTCGCGGGGGGAAGGCGGCGGGATCCGTCTCCAAGAACACCGACTTCGTCATCGCGGGGGAGAGCGCCGGGTCGAAGCTCGACAAAGCCGAGTCGCTCGGCGTCCCCGTCCTCGACGAGGACGGGTTCAAGAAGCTCCTCGCCGAGGGAGCCGCGGCGTTCGGCAGCGCGGAGGACGACGCCGACGCGGACGACGCTAACGGCGCCGAAGCCCTGGTCGACGAGGCGGACGAGGCCCAGTGACCATGGACGCCTACAGCACCGAATTCCTCTCTGAGCTCCTCGGCACGGCGCGCCGGGCCGCGGCCGCGGGTGCCGCCGTCCTCGCGGCGCGCGACGGCGCCCGGCTCGGCCAGGAGACGAAGAGCTCGGGAAGCGATTGGGTCACCGAGTTCGACGTCGCGGCAGAGCGTGCTGTGCGCGAGGTCCTTGCGAACGAGCGGCCCCACGACATCGTCACCGGCGAGGAGCAGGGCACGACGCGCGTGTCAGAGCCCAGCGGCTTCCGCTGGTCGATCGACCCGCTCGACGGGACGACGAACTTCATCCGGGACATCGTCTACTACGCGACGAGCGTCGCCGTCGCCGACGCGAGCGGACGCTGGCTCGCCGGCGTCGTCCACGCCCCGGCCCTGCGGCGAGAGTACTGGGCGGTGCGGGGCGCAGGCGCTTTCCGAAGGGACGACGGCGGGGAACCGCGCCAGCTCGACGGTCCGGTTCCGGGTCGGGAAGCGGCGGGATCCGCGATCATCGCGACGGGCTTCAGCTATGACCCGGCGATCCGCGCGGACCAAGCTCGCTTCCTTCCCGAGCTCATGGACGGCTTCGGGGACATGCGCCGGCTCGGCTCGGCCGCTCTCGACCTATGCCTTGTGGCCGACGGCACACACGACGCATACGGCGAGCGTGGGCTCAACGAGCATGACTTCGCCGCGGGAGCGCTCATCGCCGAGGAGGCCGGCTGCTGGGTGCGGCGTCCCCAGCTCAAGAGCCCGCTCGACGGCGGTCCGAGCGACGCCGAACGCCTCGCCTCGTGGACGTGCGCTGGCGGCATCGAGTTCTCGGGGCGGTTCCCGATCCTATGACGACCCTCCTGACGATCCGGGACGCCCTTGAGCGCGACTACCCGGAGATCGCCCGCATCGCGCGCGACGCCTATCTCTCCGCGGGGTACTTCGAGAGCCACGAGCACCCGTACATGCGGCAGCTGTCCGACGTCGCCTACCGCGCGGCCCGCGGGACCGTGCTCGTCGCCGAGCAGGACGGGCGCATCGTCGGCTCGGTGACGTTCATGGCGCACGGCGACGGCTTCGAACAGGTGGCCCGCGAGGGCGAATTCGAGTTCCGGCTGCTCGTCGTCGACCCCGCGGTTCAGCGTTCGGGCGCGGGGAGCGCCCTCGTCGCCGAGGTCGAGGCGAGGGCCAAGCGCGCGGGGGCGGCCGCCGTCGTCCTCACGACCGGCAAGGACTGGGCCGGACCCAACGCCCTGTACCCGCGGCTCGGCTATGAGCGCGCCCCCGATCGGGACTGGCCGATCCCCGAAACCGACGTCTGGCTCCCGGTGTACCGCAAGGCGCTGTGAGATCGAGCGCCCTTTGGGGGTGTATATCTGGGAGATATAATTCAGGGGTGACCGAAAACATCGCATCCCTTCGGATCCGGGCGGGACTCAGCCAGCAGCGTCTCGCAGAGCTTTCCGGTGTCAGCCAACCGAACATCTCGGCGTACGAGTCTGGCCGTCGCACGCCGCGGCCGGAGACGCTCGAGAGGATTCTCCGTGCCCTGCGTGTGAGGCCCTCGAAGGTTCTTGAGGAGCACCGTGACGAAACAGTCGACCTTGCCAAGCGCCATCATTTGGGAAATGTCCGAGTGTTCGGTTCAGCAGCGCGCGGAGAGGACACACCTGATTCGGATATCGACTTGCTGGTCGATGCCGAGCCCGGTGCCTCGCTCTTCGACCTGGCCGGGTTCCGCCTCGATATGGTCGATCTGCTCGGCATCAAGGTTGACGTCGTGGCATCGGGATCCATAGGAGCCGCGATGGATCGGATCCTCGCCGAAGCGGTGCCCCTGTGAATCGTGACGAAAGAACGCGGGCCTTGCTGGAGGACATGGAGCAGCGCCTCGCATGGGCAGCAGAGATTGTGGCTGACGGTGAGGACGCGTTTATCGCCGAGCCGAATTGGCGGACGCGAGAGGCCTTGAAATCTCTGCTCATCGATCTCAACACGGCCGCGGATCGGCTGCCCGAGTCAGTCCGAGAGAAGTACCCCGAGATCCCGTGGCGTGAACTGCGAGACCAACGCAATCTCCTGGCCCATGACTACGCGAGCATCCGTCACAGCATCCTCTGGGCTACCGCCTCGAGGCACCTGCCCCCGCTGAGAGACCAGCTCGCCGGTGTGCGCCGCGACTTGGGGCACTGACTCGCAAAGATCAATCGCTGCGGCCCGTATCGCAGCCCGCCCGAGGCGAGGACGTCGAGCACTGCGGCTTCGGTGCCGGACCGGGCCCTGCTCGGCCCTGACGCTTCGCGGGGGCCGAGAAGCCTAGGTGTGACTCTTGAAGCGCGATACTCTTGCTGGGAGCTAGGAAGTCTCTGATGCGTCGGGCTCAGACATTCTTGCAACTGCCTCGAGGAGCCGCTTTCGAGTGTTGTCAACCATTGCGACTCCAGCGGTATCCTGCAATGAGACCAGAATTTCCCTCGCTTCGGTGAGTAATTCTTGGGCTTCATCGAGCGCATTTCGATCACCAAGATCGATGGCGCGATCGATTTGTATTCCCGCGAGGGTGTGAGCCGAATGTGCGATATGCCGCACATCACCCAGTCTGCGCCCCAGCCCAACGCTGCGACGTGCGTCGTCGACAGCGCGGGAAAGCTGTCCTGCCATCCGGCGAGTGGCTGCAGATACGTTGAGTAAGCGTGCCCAGACCCGTTCGTTTGTATCGTCCCGGTCCGCAATCTCGTAAGCATCGTCCAAAACACGCATGCATGCATCCCAGTTTTGGAGCTGGCGATACGCAATAGCGAGAGTTAGGCGAGCCTCAATCGCCTGGTCTCCCGATGCAAGCCAGTTTGTCGCGTCTAGGGCTGTTTTCGCAGAATCTTCGAATGCGCCAGCTGTGAAAAGGGCCTGAGCCAAGTAGTTGGATGCTCGTCCGTGGACCAAGCCCCACGGCCTCGATAGATCTACAGCCTCCCTGAGGGCGGAAATCGATCTAGAAATGCTCTCTTTTGAATTTCCCTTTCTGTAAATGTCGCGCTCTATTCTTCCGAGGGTGCTAAGTGCCATCGCCAGCCCACGCTGGTCCTCGATCTGTCGCAGGTCCTCGATGGCCTGCTCGACAAGTCTTCGGGCATCGAAGAGAGCGCCAGTTGCGTGCAAGTGGGTACCGATTAGGTGGGCTGATATCGCACTGGGTCGATCAACATAATGATCTTCAAGAACTTGCTCGAAGAATGGAATAGACTCAACTCGGGCGCCCCGGCCCCAATGCGCCAGGCCGTGGAAGAACTCACTGAGGCGGTCTCTCTTGAAGCTGTAGGTCTCGAGAAGGCGTGCGATGTCGCTCGCCGTGGAGGCTTCATCTCGTTCGGTCGGCGCTTGCGCCCTCTCTACGAGAGAGTCGACGTCATCCTTCCTGTACTGACTTGCGACACATGATATGGCGCCGAAATTTAGCGAAGCGCCGACTAAGCCCATCACGCTTTCCACATGCGGGCGCAACCCGTATTGATATTGCTCCACAAATTTACCGAGGGCGCGACGATAAAGAATTTCGTCTCTGGTGAACAGGCTACGTCGCATTTCGGTGCGAAGTGGCTCCGAGACGCCGAAAATCTCGCCATTGCGTCTTAGGATACCGCTAGATCTGATCCGGTCGAAATCCTGCCGTTCCTGCCCACTACTTTCTGGATTGATCTCCAGCACTGCCAAGGCGCCATCCTCATTGAACCACGGGACGGCACTCAGCAGTCGGACTGCAGTATACATGCCTAGGCTCCTACAGCATCGACTAGCTCGATAAGATGGCGCTGCTTCAACCTCTTGTAGTCCGAATACTTCAGTTCGGCCCCAGCTTCGGCCGTAGCAGTGGCCACGGGGGCGTAACGCGTCAGATGTGCGCGCACCTCGTTAGGCTCGAGCCTAGCTGCGGAAATGGATCGAAGCTTAGCAATAGTTATTTGCTTTTCAACCGTAGGGTGCCCGCTGAGGATAATAGAAATCTGCTCGTTGCGTTGGATATTGGAAAGGGCGCTGGTGAGGATACGAAGCTCCGCCTTCGGGAGACGGTCGATGGACGAAATGATAAGCGCGGTGTGCGTAGTCATACCCTCCAGCTCTACGACGAGCCGAGCTCCGGGATCAGCGCTGTTCTCCGCGTCAATCCCCAGATCGGAAAGACATTCACGGAAAATGTCGTTAACAGGTGCCGCGCCTAGCGATTCATATAGGCACCAGGATGAAGAGATCGTAGCGCCTCTCGCCCGGTAGTGGGCTTCGGCTGCTCGGAGAAGGTCTTCTCGGCCGTCTTGGTCAATATTATTCTGAAGCGTTCCGGTGATCAGCGAAGGTTCCCGGTTGTCTCCCCCCCCGTAAAAGATCTGAAAGTGCGCCACGGTGGTTTATGAGATCGTCCTGCGCATTGTCATCCCTGATGATACTGATTGTCTCGGGACTAACCATCCCAACTGGAATGTGGGCGGTGGTGTGGGTTAAGCGTATGCTCCTGGAGAGTGAGGCTGTCCCGGCAAAACCTTCTGCAAAGTCTTTTTCAACGAGCGCGATTTGGCGTCTGAGCTTTTCTGTAATCCACTGGTCGATTTCATCTGCAACTATAGAGGGGATATCGGGAAAGCGCTGGGTTCTGAGTGAAAAGCTAACGACACCTCCTGGTCGGTGTTCCACTTCACAGGATATGACGCATTTGTGCTTCAACGCATGGGCCTGTGAAACGTAGTTCAAATTCGCGTGGGCCGCAGGCGGTCGAGCTCTTTGGTAATGGAGATCCAATTCGTCCGCAAGCAGCAGAATTGATGCGAGAAGTGGCGCTCGAACAGGTTCGTTCCGGACGTGGGTGCACGTTTGTAGCGATTCCACTGAGGATGTGTAGTGTTTTGTCCCGTGGGCCCTCGCGACGTATGCGATGCACTGGATGAGCGGAATATCGCCGCTAGGCAGGCCAATTGCTTCACCGTGCGTGAGGATTTCGGTGCAGCTTTGATCGGGGTGTTCGTGCCGTATTTGATCGTAAACGGCAGAATCGAGGGGCCCGAGTGCGTTTCCCAGAAGAGATTGCATGCCGAGGTCGTGGAGCCATGCGCTGGACCAGAGAATAAACTTCTCCAGAGTTGTGAGCTTATGTTGCTCCGACAGGCTAGGTATCGCTGCTATGTCAAGCGCATACTTGGCGACACGCTTCGAGTGCTCGGGTCCGTGGTCAGTGAACCAGGGTAGGTATGTGGTAGCCCACCATGCGATTACGTACTGTTGAACCCTGTCTACTGAGATGGCCAGATCGTCCAGGCCTCCTGAGCGACATTCGTTCACTAACGCATCCAAAATGTCCCCCTACGGCGTGAACGGCCCCTCGCGGTTTGCGGCGTGAGCTAAGTGTGACATGTGCCTCATAGGTTGTCATTGGATTTCCTGGTGGGAGCTGACGGGTCGCCGCCGTCGCCCGTTCCTCCGCACTAGACTGGACGGCGATACCTATCCACCGCACAGGGGAGACCCATGGCCGAGATCACGCGCGACGACGTTGCGCACCTTGCGCAGCTCGCGCGCATCGAGATGAGCCCAGAGGAACTCGACAAGATGGCGGGCGAGCTCGCCCACATCGTCGACGCCGTCAAGTCGGTCAGCGAGGCGGCGGGGCCCGACGTCCCGGCGACGTCCCACCCGATCGCGCTGAGCAACGTCTTCCGCGAGGACACCGTGGGCCACGTGCTCACGCCCGAAGAGGCACTGTCCGGCGCCCCCGACGCGGAGGACGACCGCTTCAAGGTCCCCGCGATCCTGGACGAGGAGTGAGCGACCCCATGAACGAACTGATCACGAGCACGGCCGCACAACTGGCCGAGAAGCTCTCCGCCAAGGAGGTCTCCTCCGAGGAGGTGGCCCAGGCGCACCTCGACCGCATCGGCGAGGTCGACGGCGGCGAGCGGGGCGTCCACGCGTTCCTGCACGTCAACAGCGAGGAGGCGCTCGCCGTCGCCCGCGAGGTAGACGCCATCCGCGCCGCGGGCGGGGACGACGCTGCGGCCCTCCACCCATTGGCGGGCGTCCCGATTGCGATCAAGGACCTCATCGTCACGGTGGGGCAGCCGACGACGGCGGGCTCCCGCATCCTCGAGGGCTGGATGAGCCCCTACGATGCGACCGTCATCAAGAAGATCCGGGCCGCCAAGCTCCCGATCCTCGGCAAGACAAACCTCGACGAGTTCGCGATGGGCTCCTCAACCGAGCACTCGGCGTTCGGCCCGACCCGCAACCCGTGGGACCTCGACCGCATTCCGGGTGGCTCGGGCGGCGGCTCAGCGGCTGCGGTCGCCGCGTTCGAGGCACCGCTCGCCCTCGGCACGGACACGGGCGGGTCGATCCGCCAGCCGGGCGCCGTGACGGGCACGGTCGGCGTCAAGCCGACCTATGGCGCGGTCTCCCGCTACGGCGCGATCGCCATGGCCTCGAGCCTCGACCAGATCGGCCCGGTGTCCCGCTCGGTCCTCGACGCCGCGCTCCTCCAGGAGCTCATCGGCGGGCACGACCCGTTCGACTCGACGTCGCTCACCGACCCGTTCGACACGCTCGTCGCGGCGGCCCGCAACGGCAGCGTCGAGGGTCTGCGCATCGGCGTCGTCAAGGAGCTCGGCGGCGAGGGCTACCAGGCCGGCGTCGAGGCCAGGTTCCGCGATGCGGTCGAGCTGCTCCGCGGCGCCGGCGCCCAGGTCGTCGAGGTGTCGTGCCCGAATTTCAAGTACGCGCTTGGCGCGTACTACCTCATCATGCCGTCCGAGGTCTCCTCGAACCTCGCGAAGTTCGACGGCGTGCGCTACGGCTTGCGCGTCCTGCCGAAGGACGGCCCGCTCACGATCGAGCGCGTCATGGGCGCGACCCGCGCGGCCGGCTTCGGCGACGAGGCGAAGCGCCGCATCATCCTCGGTACCTATGCCCTCTCGGCCGGCTACTACGACGCCTACTACGGCTCGGCCCAGAAGGTCCGCACGCTCATCCAGCGCGACTTCGACGCCGCGTTCGCCCAGGCGGACGTGCTCATCTCCCCGACGGCGCCCACCACGGCGTTCAAGCTCGGCGAGAAGCTCGACGACCCGCTGGCCATGTACCTCAACGACGTCGCGACGATCCCGGCGAACCTCGCCGGTGTCCCGGGCCTTTCGCTCCCGGGCGGCCTCGCGGATGAGGACGGCCTGCCCGTCGGCATCCAGCTCCTTGCCCCGGCCCGTGAGGACGCCCGCCTGTACCGCGTGGGCGCGGCGCTGGAATCCCTGCTCGAGGCGCAGTGGGGCGGCCCGCTGCTCGCCAAGGCCCCTGTGCTCGGAGGTGTGAAGTAAATGTCTGACGCAACCCTGTCCTTCGACGAGGCCATGGAGCAGTTCGACCCCGTCCTCGGCTTCGAGGTCCACGTCGAGCTCAACACGAAGACCAAGATGTTCTCCTCGGCGCCGAACGCCTTCGGCGACGACCCGAACACGAACGTCAACGAGGTGGACCTCGGCATGCCCGGCGTCCTCCCCGTCGTCAACAAGGCCGCCGTCGAGTCATCGATCAAGATCGGCCTCGCCCTCAACTGCGAGATCGCCGAGTCGTGCCGCTTCGCCCGGAAGAACTACTTCTACCCGGACACCCCGAAGAACTTCCAGACCTCGCAGTACGACGAGCCGATCGCCCACAACGGCTGGATCGACATCGAGCTCGAGGACGGCGAGGTGTTCCGGGTCGAGATCGAGCGCGCACACATGGAGGAGGACGCCGGCAAGCTCACCCACCTGGGCGGGGCTACGGGGCGCATCCAGGGCGCCGACTACTCGCTCGTGGACTACAACCGCGCGGGCGTGCCGCTCGTCGAGATCGTCACGAAGCCGATCGTCGGCGCTGGGCGCCGCGCGCCCGAGCTGGCCCGCGCGTACGTCGCCGCGATCCGCGAGATCGTGAAGAACCTCGGCGTCTCCGATGCCCGCATGGAGCGCGGCAACGTCCGCTGCGACGCGAACGTCTCGCTCATGCCGAAGGGTGCCACGAAGTTCGGCATCCGCTCGGAGACGAAGAACGTCAACTCGCTGCGGTCCGTCGAGCACGCCGTCCGCTTCGAGATCCAACGCCACGCGGCCGTCCTCGCGGCGGGGGAGAAGGTCACCCAGGAGACGCGCCACTGGCACGAGGACACACGGACGACGACGTCGGGTCGCCCCAAGAGCGACGCCGACGACTACCGCTACTTCCCCGAGCCGGACCTCGTTCCGATCCACGCGAGCCGCGAGTGGGTCGAGTCGCTGCGCGCGCAGCTCCCCGAGCCGCCGGCCGAGCGCCGCAAGCGCCTCAAGGCCGCGTGGGGCTACTCGGATCCGGAGTTCCGCGACGTGGTGAACGCGGGCGTCATGGACTCGATCGAGGAGACCATCTCCGCGGGCGCCTCGGCGGCCGCGGCCCGCAAGTGGTGGATGGGCGAGATCGTGGGCCGCGCGAAGGTCGCAGACGTCGACCCGGCCGAGCTCGGCGTGAGCGCCGCGGCGATCGTTGAGCTCAACGGCCTCGTCGAGGGCGGCAAGCTCAACAACAAGATGGCCGGCCAGGTGCTCGACGGCGTCATCGCCGGCGAGGGCACGCCGACCCAGGTCATGGAGGCCCGCGGGCTCGTTCTCGTGTCCGACGACGGCCCCCTCCTCGAGGCGATCGACGCCGCCCTCGCGGCCCAGCCGGACGTCGCCGAAAAGATCCGAGGCGGCAAGACCCAGGCCGTCGGCGCGATCGTGGGCGGGGTCATGAAGGCCACGCGCGGCCAGGCCGACGCGGGACGCGTGAAAGAGCTCATCCTCGAGCGGCTCGGGGTCGAGGCGTAGGCCGGCGCGCATAGGGGTCGCAAGGGCCGCGGGGTTCCAACCGGATCCCCGCGGCCCTTGGCTTTCCCGGGAATGAGCATCGGTGCCCCTTAGCCGCAATGGTGCCGCGGGTCCGCGGCACCATTGCGGCTAAGGGCGCCCGCTAATTTTGACCTGTCGATTCACATGGCCGGGTCGATGGCCCCTGTGGCTGTTCGCCTATCAAGCCGCTGATCTCAGGAGTTCATGGCCTGAATGTGGCCGCCACGCCAAGGATTGCCATCGATGCGAAGGCTAGGACTGCGCCGGACCCAACAATGAGTGCGATCCAGCTTGACAATGGCATAGGAGTCGCCCTGAGGTAATGCGGGGAAGCTTTGCTGAAGTGGCCGCGGAGCGCATTGCCACAGAATGCGATCACGGAAATGAGCAGACTGCAGGCCACGGCTGCGACGACCTGAAAACTCATGTTCTACCCCCTACCACCCAGTTGTACCAGCACTCCATGTCGGGAAATCCTCATGTGGCGAGATTGCTCGCGCTGGGAAGTCGTTCTGCGCCCTCCCCGCGCCGAGGCCGTCGTCCTACGCTTGCCGCATGAAGACCCCGATCACCCTGCATGCGACGGTCCTGGGCGCTCCGGATCCGCAGCAGCTCGCGCGCTTCTACGCCAACTTGCTCGGTTGGGAGCTTGGCGACGACGAGCGGGAGTGGGCCACGGTCGTGAACCCCGCAGGCGGCGCGAAGCTCTCGTTCCAGCTTGAGGAGGACTATCGGCGGCCGGTCTGGCCTGAGCGGCCCGGGGAGCAGCAGATGATGATGCACCTCGACCTCAAGGTCGAGGATCTCGAGAAGGCCGTGGCGCACGCGAAGGAGTGCGGGGCGAAGCGTGCGGAGCATCAGCCGCAGGACGACGTCGTCGTCTTCTTCGACCCCGCCGGTCACCCGTTCTGCCTCTTCGAGAACTGATCCTTCGAAAACCCATCCTGCCGGACCTTTGATGAGCCTGTGAATCTGCATTCGAGTGCCTGAGGATCGGCGTCTGCGCCCGCGTGTCGCGCGATGATGGAGTCATGAGCAACGCGTTCCCGCCGATTCCTCCCCTTCCCCCGACGCCGCCCACGTCGCAGCTTCCCCCGCGGCGATTCCGGCGGGGGCTGGTCATCGGAGCGGTCGCCCTCGGATTGGCCGGGGCGGGCGGCGCCGCGGTATGGGCCGCCGACGCGACAGGGAGCGCGACGCCAAGCGCGCCGGCGTCGGCGAGCCCGAGCGCGCATCCAGGCGAGCATCTTGGCAAGCCGGGCGCGGGCCAATTCGGTGCTCAGACCCTCCACGGCCAGATGACGGTCAAGAAGCCGGACGGCACGATTCAGACCATCTTCATCCAGCGCGGCACGGTCACGGACGTGAGCGACACGAAAGTCACGGTCAAGAGCGACGACGGCTTCACCCAGACCTACGTCCTCAACAGCTCGACCAAGTTCCTTGGCAAGAATCAGCCGCGTGGCGGCGCTTTCAAGCCCGGCGACGTCTCGAAGGGCGACAAGATCATGGTTCGCGCCGTCCAATCCGGCAGCGACTACGTGGCCCAACAGATCAAGAAGGGCCCCTTCACACCCATGATGCGTCACGTACCAGGCCAGCATCTCGACAAGAGGCAGCCGGGCTCGCCGTCGCCGTCGAGCACGTCCTGAGTCGAATTCAGTCGCGGGTCCGCCTCTCAACGGCCTCGACAAGTTCGTCGACAAGCACCCGCAATGCCTCAGCAACAGTCTGCACGGAACGTCGTCGCGCGTTCTCGGGCCGCACGAGCAGGTCGATGCTTCGCCGCGTCGCGATGCCTTCGAGGGGGCGGAGGACGACGCCGGCCGGCAGCCCGATGGCCGCGGTGTAGCGGGGGAGCAGGCCGAGCACTCCGCCGCCGGCGACGACGGCCGCGACCGTCGAGTAGTCGTTGATGCGGTGGGCCACCTCGGGCGCGTGGCTCGCGACGGCGCCGATCGTGGCGAGGACGTCGGCGGGGGAGTAGCCAGGGCGGCTCGAGACCCAGGCCTCGCGCGCGACCTCCTCGGGAGTGAGCGAGGTCCTCTCGGCGAGCGGGTGGCCCACCGGGACCGCGACGTCGAAGGGCTCGCGCACGAGGGGTACCACGACGAGCCGGTCGGTCGGCCACGCCTCGCTGTGCGCCATCCGGTGCGCGAGCACGAGGTCGTATCTTGCTGTAAGCGCTGGGAAGCTGTGCTGGGGGACGTCTTCGTCGGCGAGCCGGAGGCGCGGGGCGGCGCCGTCGTCGTCCTTCCCTGCGGCGAGGCGTGCGGTGAGCCGCCCGAACAGAGCCTGCCCCGCCGAATGGAATGCGCTCACCGAGACCGTCCCGGCCGGATCCTCGTGGTAGGCGCCGATGGCAGCGCGCGCGTCGGCCATCGCGCGGACGACGGCGCCGCCCGCCTCGGCGAGCACCTTGCCTGCGTCAGTGAGGACGAGATTGCGGCCCTCCTTGCGCGTGAGGGGCACCCCCGCGCTGCGGGTCAGGAGGGCGAGCTGCTGCGAGACCGCGGACGGCGTGACGAGCAGTTCCTCCGCGACGGCCTTGACGCTCCCGAGTTCCCCGAGCTCGCGAAGGATCTGCAGCTGCCGGACATCCATAAGCAAATCCTAAGGCGTTCTCTTCAACGCCGAGGACTTGCTAAATTTCGAGGCGCCGAGCGGCTACTCGTCCTTCTGTCGACTGATGAAGGATCCCATCCCGGGCACGGTGAACTGAACCTGACCGTGTTCGGGGGCGAAGATGATTCCCTTGTCGATGAGTCTCGCCCGCTGGCTCGTGAGAGAGCTGTGGTCCTTCTTGAGCCGGCCGATGAGGTTGGCTGTCGCGGTGGGGCCGTCTCCGTCTTGGCTCATCGCCCGAAGGTACGCTCTCTCTGCCCGGGTCGCCCGTTGCCAGCGAGCCACGAAGAATCCCTGGTCAAGGTCGGCGGTGCCGAGTTCCACGGCAAGACGGGCGTCTCCGACGGTGATCTCCCGATCCGATGCGGTCTCCCAGAGGGTGCGTCCGTAGGCCTGCAGGAAGTAGGCGTATCCGCCCGCCGCCTTGAGCACGGTGTCGAGAGCATCCCCGCCCAGGATTCCGCCGAGCCGGGCGATCGGAAGGGTGAGCGCGTCCGATGCTGCCGAATGCTCAAGTCGCCCGATCTGTCGATAGTGGAACAGGCGCTCCGCGTACGAGCGACTTTCGCTCAACCGGCCTGGAAGCGACGGCAGGCCCGCTCCGATGATGAAGAACGGCCAGCCCCTCTGCCCGGCCGTGTGCTGAACGGCCAGCAGGGCGCCGAGAAGGCCCTCGTCAAGGTCCTGCATCTCGTCGATGACGAGGGCGAATCCGGCGCGGGCTTTTCGCATGGAACTGCAGATGTCTTCGACGAGTTCCTCGAGGTCGATGTCCAGATCGCTCGAGTCGGCCCGCCCTGGCGCGAACTTGAGATCCGCCGTGAGGCCCTGGAGCCCGAGCGAGACCGAGAGATTTGAGATGCTGCCGAGCCCTTGCTCACGCAGATGGGACCACGCCGGGGTGGGGCGCAGCCGGCGGGCTCCAAGCTGGAGTTCCCGTGCGAGCTTCTTCCGTGCGGCGCGCCCCTCCTCGTCGCCCGGCTGCGCCTCGAATTGCACGACGAGCCATCCGTGGCGGCGAGCGATGTCGGAGAACACGTTCAGGAGAACCGTCTTGCCTACGCCCCGGAGACCTGTCAACAGGATGCCGCGATCGCCTGCGGCGTTGGCCTTTGCACGCGCGACGAGAAGATCGAAGGCGTCGATCTCCATCTGTCGCCCTACAAGAGCAGGAGGTTTGACTCCTGAGCCGGGGGCGAAGGGATTGAGGGAAGGGTCCACACGGTCCATCGTATCCAAAAGATCTACCATAATTTCAAAAGCTGAAATTGAACGAAATTCTTTGGCGGCTTGCCTGCCCGCCGCGCCGATCCCCATCGTCGGCGTTGACGGCGGCCGTCCGGGAACGGGGATCTCTAGTCCGGATCCTTCTGAGCATCGACGCTTTCGACGAGGCCCAAAGTTGCCATCCCCAACGCCACGATGATCCAAAGCCACACCGAAGACGACGCGGGAAAGCCGAGCCTGCTCGCGGACAGGAAGACGGCACCGCTCATTCCGACGATGATGAAGCCGATCGCACCGATTCGGGGGCGCCGCGCCAGGACAGAGACGGTCGCCCATAGCTCACGGCCCCGACAATCTAGCCTCGATGATTCATCGGGGCTGTGGTTGAGGTCGGCGCCGTCATGTGCGTCCGAGGGCCCGCCCGTGCTGCGCGGCTGCCGTGACGACCACGGTAACGACCGCGGCATGGCTGATGCCGTCGGATGAGGTTCCGGTGATCGTCAGCGGGTAGGTCCCCGCGGAGATGCTGTCGTTGGCCCTGAGGCTCAACTGGACGGTAGTCCCGCTGGTTGCCGAGGCGGGGATTGATGCCGCGAGGCCCCGAGGGGCCCCGCTGACCGACAAGGTGATCGTGGCAGGGCCACCCGAGGTCACCCTCGTGGAGATCGAGATGGACGATGTTCGGGGTCCCGCCTGGAGCGGTGCGGTGAGTGGCGTGGAGATCGCGAAGTCGTCGGGGAGGTAGCACGCATTGCGGGAATTGCTCCAGAGGTATTGCACCGCGTAGCTGAGCCCGTCGATCCCCGTCGTGGTGCCGACGGTTCCCGTGCAGATATCGGCGATCTCGCTGCCGCCGCCGTTGGAGTTGACCCAGCCGTACCCTGCCGCGAGGGTCCCGGGATTCGTCATCGTTTCCGCAAGTTCATGCCAGGCGATGATGGTCGTACTCTCCCATGCCGACGGCCCGTAGTACGGGCACGCTGTCATGTCCGGGTGGACCCCGTACGCGAAGGTCGGCGTGCCGGCGGTCCCTGGAACGGCGTTGTGGTAGCCGCCGAAGTACGCGCACGAGCTCATCCCGCGCACCGTGACGACTGTCCCGGCTGGGAAGAAAATCGAATAGTAGGTCCTGTCTCGGCCAGCGGCGTCGACTGCCGGACTCGGCAGGTTTCCTGCCGCGATCTGGGTGCGCAGTTCGGACTGGATCTGTGAGTCGTCCACCATCGTGCCGGTTGAGGGGCTGATCAGATATTGCCCCGCGAAGGTGCCCGTGCCGAAGTGCTGGTTCGTGCCGCCGGCCGTGTTGTAGTCGGCGTCGAGCCACGAGTTGAGCGGCGAGGGCCCGCCGAGGACCGAGGCATAGAACGATGCGACGCTCGGCGCCGTCGTCCGCTGCACCTGCGGCAGGTACGTTCCGGTGCCCCATAGCACCTGTACCACCTGGATGTCACTCACGATCGCCCCACCGCCGTATGTGAGATGAGGCTGCGCAGTCGTGCCGGTCGGTGGTGGTGGAAGCGTTGCGGCCTCAGCACCCACCTGACCGGTCAGGCAAGACACGGCGATGAGGACCGCCGCCAATGTGAGCCGTCGGAACGAGGCTCGCAATCCGCGACCGCTCGCCCCTAGCACCATGTCAACGCGTGCAACGACCCGACCGAAGACCCGTCTGTACCCCATGCCGTCCCCATTTCTCGCCCAAGCTGCTTCTCGCCGACGGCGTCAGTTGACCCGCGCCGTCGCGCGCACTTTCTGTATGCGCGGATGGCGACGCGTGGCGACCCCATCACGCCAGAATTTACATGACCAATTCCGACGGACCCGCGAAACTCGAAAACCCATCATGTGCGGCTAGGTTGTTTGCTTGCCCGCCAGCGATCCCAGCAGGACCGGTCCACCATAGCGGTCGGGCGCGGGGGAGCTCCGACATAAGCAATTCCTAAACCGTCCCTTGAGACACCTGCTGTTGTTCTAAGCCATCGGCTGGCCTTGAATAGGCTCATGAAAGCCCTCTATAAGGCCGGCCCCCAGCCCGGCTTTGAGCTCGTCGAGCGCCCCGAGCCGAATGCCGGGCCCGCCGATGTCAAGATCCGCGTCCTCGCGACGGGCATCTGTGGCACCGACCTCCACATCCAGGCCATGGACGCGACGGCGCAGTCCATGATCAACGTCCCCCTCATCCCCGGCCACGAGTTCTACGGCGAGGTCGTCGAAGTCGGCGGTGAAGTGCGTGAAGTCAAGGTGGGCGATCGCGTCTCGGGCGAGGGCCACATCGTGTGCGGAATGTGCCGAAACTGCCGCGCGGGCCGCCGGCAGATGTGCATCAACGTCCAGAGCGTCGGGGTGCAGCGCGACGGAGCGTTCGCCGAGTACGTCGTGATCCCCGAGACGAACGTGTGGGTCCACCACGATCCCTCCATTACGCCCGAGCTCGGCGCGATCTTCGACCCGTTCGGCAACGCTGTTCACACGGCCTTGAGCTTCCCGCTTGTCGGCGAGGACGTCCTCATCACCGGCGCAGGGCCAATCGGCCTCATGGCGATTTCCGTCGCCCGGCACGCGGGCGCGCGCAAGATAGCGATCACGGACGTCTCGGCGCCGCGGCTTGAACTCGCGCGCCAGATGGGCGTTGATCTCGCGGTCGACGTCTCGACCATGTCCGTCCGTGAGGCGCAGCGCGAGCTCGGCATGCGCGAGGGCTTCGATGTGGGCTTCGAGATGTCCGGGCACCCGTCGGCGCTGCCCGAGATGATCGAGAACATGAACCACGGCGGCCGCATCGCGATGCTCGGGCTCCCAGCGCAGCCGATCGAGGTCGACTGGGGCAAGATCGTCACGCACATGCTCACGCTCAAAGGGATCTACGGCCGCGAGATGTTCGAGACCTGGTACGCGATGAGTGCCATGCTCTCGTCCGATCCGGTCCTGCACCGCAACGTCGCCGCCGTCGTGACCGACGTCCTCCCGGCCTCGCGCTGGGAGGAGGGCTTCGCCGTCGCCCGTTCTGGCCGCGGCGGCAAAGTGGTGCTGGACTGGTCGGGCGTTTAGGGCGCGCAGCGGGACTTTCAGGGGAAGAGGAGAGAGGGCAAACACATGTTCGCAGGCGTCAAGGAGCAGCTCGCCGCAGAGCTCGCGGAGATCCGCGCAGCCGGCACGTTCAAGGAGGAGCGGCACATCGACTCGCCGCAGTCGGCCCACATCCAGGCCGGCCCGCTCGATGCCCCGGCGGGGGAGGTGCTGAACTTCTGCGCCAACAACTACCTTGGCCTCGCCGACCACCCCGAGCTCATCGCTGCCGCGAAGCAGGCCCTCGACGAGCGCGGTTTCGGCATGGCGTCCGTGCGCTTCATCTGCGGAACCCAGGACGCGCACCTCGCGCTCGAACACCGGGTCTCCGAGTTCCTCGGCACCGATGACACGATCCTGTTCTCGAGCTGCTTCGACGCGAACGGGGGCGTCTTCGAGGCGCTGCTCGGGCCTGAGGACGCCGTCATTTCCGACGCCCTCAACCACGCCTCGATCATCGACGGCATACGGCTGTGCAAGGCGGCGCGGCTCCGCTATGCGAACCGGGACATGGGCGAGCTTGAGGCGCGCCTGCGCGAGGCCGCGGCGATGAACGACGGCGTCGGCGCGCGGCGGACGCTCGTCGTCACCGACGGCGTCTTCTCGATGGACGGCTACCTAGCGCCGCTCAAAGAGATCTGCGACCTCGCCGAGCGCTATGGCGCGATGGTCATGGTGGACGATTCCCACGCCGTCGGATTCATGGGCTCGACCGGCGCGGGCACCCCAGAGCACGCAGGGGCATCCGACCGAATCGACATCTATACCGGTACCTTCGGCAAGGCGCTCGGCGGAGCGTCCGGCGGCTACGTCTCAGGCCGTGCCGAGATCGTGGCGATCCTCCGCCAGAAGGCCCGGCCGTACCTCTTTTCCAACTCGGTGGCGCCGTCCATCGTCGCCGCGACGATGCGCGCTCTCGACCTCGTCGCAAGTTCGGGGGAACTGCGCGAGCGGCTTTTCGAGAACGCCGGGCTGTTCCGCCAGCGCATGGTCGAGGAGGGCTTCGAGCTGCTTCCCGGCGAGCACGCGATCGTCCCGGTCATGTTCGGCGACGCCGCGCTCGCGGGCCGGATCGCGGCGGAGATGCTCGCCCACGGCGTCTACGTGACGGCGTTCTCGTACCCGGTCGTTCCGAAGGGTCAGGCGCGAATCCGCGTCCAGCTCTCGGCGGCGCACGCGCCCGAGGATATCGAGACCGCAGTGCGAGCCTTCGCGGCGGCGCGGGACGCCGTCGTCAGCTCTGCCTGAGAGCGTGACGCCTCCCAACGATCGCCGCGGCGGCCGTCGCGGCGATCGGGAGTGCGAGTAGCGGTGTAAGCCCCCACTGGAGGTGAACCCCGAAGCGCCCGTCGGTGCGGAAACCCTCGAAGAAGGGGATCCCGAAGAGCGCTTGAAGGAAGGTGCCGTCGGCAGCGGACTCCCGTGCTGCTTCGCTCGCCATGACGAAGCCGAGTCCGCCGATCAGAAGGGCGAACGCCCACAGGACGATTGCCATGAGGCTGGTCCAGAGCCACGGCCAAGAATGCTTGATGACTGTCATCGTTCCCCCCCAGATGATGGTGTTCGGTTGAGCACCATCCTTCACAGGTGCGGCGGCCGTGTCAAGTCAAACTAGCCAAAATGTAAAGCCATCAAAGATGCTGGCCATTTGACATGAATTCAATTTCACTGGCTTCGCTTGGAGCATGGTTTAAATTCTGACGGTCTTCCGCTACAAAAAGGTTGTTCCACTTCCTGGTCATTTGCTTATGCTCACCAAGCATTCGCAAATCCAAGGAAAGGGCAGGACCGTGAAGATGCGTCGCTTCGGTGTCTCTCTAATTCTTTCTGCAGCACTCGTCGGTGGCGGAACCCTCTCGGCGGTTCCGGCCTACGCCAGTGATAATTGCTACTCGTGGAATCATGACACGCCAGCTTGCGGCTGGTACGGTCCGCCGGCGCCAGACGTCCCGCTTACCTGCAAGATTGGTGTGGCCACCAGCATGTGGTCTCTCATGATGGGAAATATTTGGGGTGGCCTGGTCGGCGGGGCTATCTCGACCGCGGGTTGCCTTGGCTACTAATTGGGTGTCAGCGAGGATCCTGAGTTGTGCGCCCAGATCGTGCCCTCGCGATACCACGCACTATGAGAATCGCTGAAATCGCCGCAAATCCGATTGCAACGAGCGATTTGACCAAGACATGCTGACCATTTTCGAAAATCATGATGACAAATGATATCGCGGCGATCCCGGCGGCGATCCCGGTACCGATGTAGTGTTTAGGGCTTAGCTTCATCCTATTCCCTTCTCATGTCAGACTTGAGCTTCTGCAATTCGCGACGTATCGCCCGCAGCACGATTTCCTTCATCGAGCAGTCGGTGACCACGGAAGCCATCTTGAGTTCCCGATGAAGCTGCTGCGATAGTCCAACGGTCAGTGTCTTCTCGCCGTCTGCCACACCCTTTACCTCTCCACCCCGATAGGCGCCGTCTGCACGGGCGTGGCCGGCACCTTGGCATGTTTGGGAGTGCCGGGTGAAGGCCTTGGGCCGGCAGGTGTTCCCTTCCGGCTCGGCTGCCAGCGCCGCTGTCCTGGGGTATTGCCCAACTGCTGGGCAAGGTCGGCTGTCGGCGGGACGGATCGAGTTATCACGTGTACCCCCAATTGTGCGTGGTGGTGCGTCAGTTACGGCGAACCATACCGACGATCCTCACGCTTCGCCGTGCGGTTGTCAAGCGACACTTCCGAATCTTGGAAATATTGATGAGTATCTTAGGCGCGCATCGGCCGACTAGTTAGGCGCCTCGCAATTGCGCGGCACCGCGCTTCTGTGCGCGCGGTATCGTGGCCGCATGGCCACCACGGACAGCACCCACGACGTCGACGTCCTCATCGTGGGAGGCGGCATCGCCGGCCTCTCCCTCGCCTCGGAACTCGCGGGAAAGTGCCGCGTCGCACTCGTCGAGGCCGAGCCGAGCCTCGGCTACCACACGTCGTCGCGCTCGGCCCAGCAGCTCATCCCGAGCTACGGCCCGCCGCCCGTCCAGGAGCTCACTCGGCGCACGCTCGCGACGCTCCGCGACGCCGTGGACGACGACGGCCGGCGCCTCGCGTGGCCGAGCCGCTTCATGCTCATCGGATCGCGGGCGGAGGTCGCCGCCGAGGCCCATGTGGGCATGCGGCACCTCGCCCCCGGGGAGGCGCGCGCCCTTGCCCCCGTGCTCCGAGACGGCGCATTCGAGGCCGCCGCGCTCGACACGGATTCGGTCCGCACCGACGCCCTCGCGCTCCTAGCCCACCACGAGGTGCGTGCGCGCGCAGGCGGCGTCGAGTTCCACCTCGGCAGCCCCGTCCACACGGCGCAGCGGATCGGCGCGGGCTGGCTCGTCGGCGCTGGCGCCGAGGGCTTCCACGCGACGAACGTCGTCAACGCGGCGGGGGCGTGGGCAGACGACCTCGCGATCCTCTTCGGCGTCGAACGCCTCGGGCTCCAGCCGTACCGGCGCACCGCGGCGCTCGTCTCGCTCGCCGAGCCCCTCGACCCGGAGACGCCGATGATCGCGGCCGCCGACGACTCGTGGTACTTCCGCCCCGACGAGGCAGGCGCGCTCGTCTCGCCGTCAGAGACGGAGCCGAGTCGTGCCGAGGACGCCGTGCCGCGCCCTGGCGACATCGAGCGGACCCTCGAACTCATCGCCCGCTTCGCCGAGCTTCCGGTCACTGGGATCGTGCGCGCGTGGACGGGGCTGCGGACCTCGCCCGCGGACGGCCTCCCCGTGCTCGGCTTTGATCCCGAGGGGCCCGGGTTCTTCTGGCTCGCGGGCCAGGGCGGATACGGCTTCCAGACGTCGACGGCCATGGCTGAGGACGCCGCGGGGCAGCTTCTCGCCGGGCCTGACGCACTGCGCAGTGGAGCTCGTCCGGTATCCGAGACGGAGCGAGCGCTCGATCCGCATAGATTGTCGGTGCGTCGCTAGATCATGGAGTCATGAGCCTCCTCATCGACAACATCGGCGAGCTCTCGACCCAGGCCTGGGCGGACGGATCCGCCGACGCCGCGGCCGCGAGCGTGCTCCGGGACGCCGCCGTCGTGCTCGACGGCGAGCGGATCGCCTGGGTGGGTCCATCGGCGTCGGCCCCTGCCGCGGACGAGCGGTACGACGCCGGAGGCCGCGCCGCGCTGCCGGGCTGGGTGGATTCCCACAGCCACCTCGTCTTCGCCGGCGACCGCACGGCCGAATTCGAGGCGCGCATGGCCGGGCAGGCCTACGCGGCGGGCGGCATCGGCGTGACGACGGCCGCGACCCGGGCGGCGGCCGACGGCGAGCTGCGGCGCCTGCTCTCCGCGCGCGTCGCGGAGGCGGCGGCGTGGGGGACCACGTATCTCGAGACGAAGACCGGGTACGGGCTCGATGTCGAGAACGAGCGCCGGAGCGCTGCCCTCGCCGCCGAGGCTGTCGACGAGGTCACCTATCTCGGGGCCCATCTCGTGCCCGCGGGCGCGGACCCCGAGGAGTATACGGACCTCGTCTGCGGCGAGATGCTCGACGCGGTGCGGCCGTACGTGCGCTGGGCCGACGTGTTCTGCGAGCGCGGCGCCTTCACGGAGGAGCAGTCCCGCCGAGTGCTCCTCGCGTGCCGGGACGCGGGCCTCGGCCTCCGCGTGCACGGGAACCAGCTCGGGCCCGGAGCGGGCGTGCGGCTCGCGATCGAGGTCGGCGCGGCGAGCGTGGACCACGTGAACTTCCTCGACGACGACGACGTCGACGCCCTCGCCGGAACGTGGGGCTCGTGGGCGCAGCCGGCATCGGTCGACGGCGTGGGAACCGTCGCGACCGTGCTTCCCGCGTGCGACCTCTCGACCCGTGCGCCGCTTGCCCCTGCGCGGCGGCTTCTCGACGCCGGCGTCCAGGTGGCGATCGCGTCGAACTGCAACCCCGGCACGAGCTACACGAGTTCCGTGGCATTCTGCGTCACGACGGCCGTGCTGCAGATGGGCCTGAGCGTCCAGGAGGCCGTGCGGGCCGCGACGTTCGGCGGCGCCCTCGCGCTGCGCCGCCACGTCGGGCGGGACGAGGACGGGCAGCGCGCGGTAGGTTCGATCGCCGTCGGCCACCGCGCCGACGTCCAGCTCCTTGATGCGCCGTCCGCGACGCACCTCGCGTACCGGCCCGGCATGCCGCTCACCCACGCCGTGTGGCGCGCGGGGGAGCGCGTGCGCTAGCGCTCGTCCCCGAGCGTCGTAAGGACCGTGTCCGTCGGCGTCCGTTCGGCCCACTGGCTGAAGGCGCGGTCGAGCGCGTACTTGCCGCCGGGCTGCCGGACGAGCGCGCGCACGGCGCCGTTTTCCGGGTTGTTGAGCGACTCGAAGTATTCGACGGTCCAGTGGAACCATCGCATGCAGAAGAGCCGCATCGTGAGGCCGTGGGTCACGAGGAGGGTGTTGGGCGCGTAGGCCGGCTTAGCCCAGTGCCGGTAGAGGGTCTCCATGAAGCTCGAGACCCGGTCGTAGACGTCGCTGCCGGATTCGCCTTCGCGGAAGCGGAAGAAGAAGTGCCCGTAGGAGTCGCGCAGCTTCTTCTGCACCTCGATGTCCTCGGGGACCTGATAGTTCGCCCAGTCCTGCTCGCGCAGCCGGGGCTCTTCGATCACGCGCTCGGCGAGGTCCGCGATGCCGAGCGCGTCGAACGTCTGGTACGCGCGGAGGTACGGGGAGATGTAGACGCACACTTGCTCCCCGTCGAGCCTTTCCCGGAGGGTTCGGCCCGCCTCGCGTGCCTGCTCGAGGCCGAGCTCGGTCAAGGGGATCCGGTAGTCGGGGACGCGTTCGTAGATGCTCGTGTCCACGTTGGCGGCCGATTGGCCGTGCCGGACCATGATGATCTGCCGCGGCGCGCTCATAGCTCCCCAGCGTAGGGGAGGATTGATGCATGTCCGATGCACCCGCCGTCGTCCGTTCAGGCTCCCGCACGCACTGGGGTGCCCAGCTCCTCATCGTCTTGGGGCTCTCGCTCGGCCAGTCGGCCGTGTATTCGGTGGTTCAGCTGCTGGACAAGGCGACGCGCGCGCCGCTCTCGCAGGGCAAGTCGACGCTCAACCAATCGCTGAGCAGCCGCGAGTATTTCGACCTCGCGTACCAGCTGCTCGACATTGTGTTCTCGCTCGTGCCGGTCGCGCTCGTGCTGTACTTCGTGTGGGAGGCCGCGGGCCGCGGGGCCTGGCGGGTGCCGTTCGCACGGCTCGGGTTCGACTTCCGGCGGCCCGGTCGCGACGCCCTCTACGGAGCCGGTCTCTTCCTCGCGATCGGCGTCCCCTCGCTCGGACTCTATTGGGCCGGCCGCGCCCTCGGGATCACGACGTCGATCATCCCGAGCGGGCTCGAACAGTACTGGTGGACGGTTCCCGTGCTCATCTTCTCGGCCGTCCGGCATGCCGTTCTCGAGGAGACGATCGTGGTCGGCTTCCTCATGGGATGGCTGCGCCGCCTTGGGTGGGGGACGACGGCGACCGTCGCCGCGAGCGCGATCCTCCGGGGCAGCTACCACCTCTACCAGGGCATCGGCCCGTTCGCGGGCAATGCCGTCATGGGCCTCGTGTTCTGCTGGGTGTACCGGCGCTACGGCCGGGTCATGCCGCTCGTCATCGCCCACGCGCTGCTGGACGTCGTCGCGTTCGTGGGCTTCAGCCTCGTGGGGAAGGCCATCGGCCTGGGGTGAGAACTGGCCACGCGCGAGGCGAGACCTGGCCTCGCGTTGGGTTACCCCGACGCGTGGCCAGATCTCGCTCAACGCGCGGCCAGTCCCACGCCGCGCGTGCTCAGATCGTGACGGGCCCGCTCGCGGTATCGAACGTGACCGACATGATCCCGGGCGTTCCCTTGGGCGAGACCCACTCGACCGCGACGTCCTCGAGCGGACGCTCGACCGGCTCTCCGAGCCACTCGGTCACGCGCTCGGCCGAACCGGCGATCGTGAGCTTCGTGACAGAGACGGTCCCGGTGTACGCGTTCGAGGGGTGGAGGCCAGGATCGCCCTCCCACTTGAGCATGTACGGGACCTGGGGATCGGCGATGAGCCCCAGGATGCCGATCTGCTTCCACACGAGCTCGCGGCCGTCCGGGAACTTGCGGTTGCCCGGAACGGCCTTGCGGCCGAGGCGCTCCTCGAACGGCGCAAGGTCATCGACCTCGACGCACCAACCCATCCAGCCGCCGCCTGCAGCCGAGCGCGCACGGACCGCCTGGCCGAACGGCGCCTTGTCCGAGGCGGGGTGGTCGAGGACCTCGACGACCTCGAGATAGTGGTGGCCCGTGAGGGGGATGATCATGTTGCGGGTGCCGAACCGAGGATGGACCCCGCCCCTGACAGCCGCTACCCCTAGTGCGTTGGCAATTCTCTCCGTTGTGGCGGCCAGGCCGTCAGGTTCGCAGGCATAAGAAACATGGTCCATACGCATGCTGTCATCTTGGCACTTTGTGATTGGCCTCTCAGCTTAGGTTAACCTAACCTCGTCGGCGCGGCCGGAAACGAGACCTCCAGGGTCGTCCCTCCGGCCCCGGTTTCTGCGATCCGCACGGATCCTCCGTTGCGCACAGCGATCTCGCGAACGAGCGCGAGGCCGAGCCCGTAGCTCCGTCGCGGCCCTTCGCTCTCGCCCGATTCGGCGCTAGAAGCCGCGCGAAATCCCGCGCCGCCTGCGTGCCGTTCGAACACCTGCTCGGGCGACGGGCCCGCGATCCCGGGTCCGGTGTCCCGCACGGTGAGCAGCGCCGTCGTCCCCCTCCCGGTGCCGGGCAGGGCGCGGACGCCGACCACGACCCGCCCGCCCTCGGGCGTGTACTTGAGGGCGTTGTCCACGAGGGCCACGATCACGCGTCGGAGCGGCGCCGCCTCGACCGCCACCGAGACCGGCTCGGGGCCCGCGTCCGCGACGAGCTCGACGCGCTTCTCGCCCGCGAGGACCGCGAGATCGGCGACCGCCTCGCGCGCGAGCCGTCCGAGCTCGACGGGCTCCTCGGGTACGTCTGGGCCGGGGCTCGCGGCGCTGTGGAGGAGGTCCGAGATGACGGACGCGAGCGTGCCCGCGTCGGCGCGGAGCTCGGCGAGGACGGGCGCGGCCTCGCTCTCGGGGCCGAGCCGCTTCTGCGCGAGCTGGATCCGCGTGTCGAGGACGGCAAGCGGAGTGCGCAGCTCGTGGCTTGCGTCCTGGACGAACCGCCGCTGGAGCGCGAGGGCCTCGCCAAGCGGCTTGACCGCACGCCGCGCGCTCACGAGACCGACGACGCCGCCGAGGACGACGCCGGCGACCCCTCCCACGAGGAGGGCCCCGAGCACGTCCACGGCGTCGAGCACGACCTGGGGTTCCGTGCGGTCCAGATGCGCGAGGACCTCGGCAGGCTGGGATTTGATCCACAGGAAGACGGCGGCTCCCGCGAGCAGGAGCACGACGACGACGGCGACCGCCGCGGCGACCTGGAGCCCCACGCGGAACGCCGCGCGCCGCACTGCGAGCTCGTCGGAGTTGCGCGGGCGGCGCGAGCCGGGCCTGATCCAGCTCATGCGAGGCTGCCCAGCTGATAGCCCACGCCGTGGACCGTTCTGATCACGGATCTGTCCGTCTTCTTCCGGAGGTAGTGGACGTAGGTGTCGACGACGCCGGGGGTCTCGCCCGCGTCGAAGGCCGCGGAGACGAGCTCGGCCCGCGAATAGACGCGCTCGGGCTCCCCAGCGAGGACCGCGAGGAGGGCGGATTCGGTCGCGGAGAGCTCGACGCGGTCGCCGTAGGGCGAGGTCAGCATCCGGGACGCGGGGTTCAGATCCCATGTGCCCACGGCGAGCACCTCGGGCCGACCCGACGGGCCCGAAGGCGGTCCCACGTGGCCCGCGAAGTTCCTGGTCAGTGCGCGCACGCGTGCGGCGAGCTCGTCGGCGTCGAAGGGCTTGACGAGGTAGTCGTTCGCGCCCGCGTCGAGGCCCTCGACCTTGTCGGGAACGCTCCCGAGCGCCGTGAGCAGGAGCACGGGCGTGGCCACGCGCTGTGAGCGGATGGCCTGGACGAGCCCGATCCCGTCGAGGCCGGGGAGCCCGCGGTCCACGACGAGGGCGTCCCAGTCGCGTGTGAGCGCGAGGTCGAGGCCTTCGCGGCCGTCGCGGGACAGGGTGACGTCGAAGTCAGTTCCGAGCAGCTCGGCGACGAGCGGGCCAAGCTGCCGGTCGTCCTCGACGAGGAGCACGCGAGGTCTGGGGTCCATGGCTCACATTGTGCCAAGGGCTGCGGACATCAGTCCGCCGAGGCGGCGGCGTACTCCTCGCGCCCGTCCGCGGCGGAAGGCTCGACGGCGGCATCGACCGAGGCCGTCCTCGCCGCGTCCTTCCCTCGGCGGCGGTGCCGCAGCGCCTCGATGCCGACGGGGATGACCGAGGCGAGGACGATGAGGATCGAGAGCACGTCGATGTTCTTCGCGATGAACTCGACATGGCCGAGCCACACGCCCAGCATCGTGATGGACACGGCCCACGCGACGGCCCCGAGGACGTTCCAGGCAAGGAAGCGGCGATACGGGTAGCGGGCCATTCCGGCGACGAGCGGAGTGTACGTGCGCACGATCGGGACGAAGCGTGCCAGGACGAGCGCTCGGCCGCCGTAGCGCGAGAAGAACGATTCGGCGCTCTCGAGGTGGCTCAGCTTGAGCACCCTTGCGTCCTCGCGGAACCACTTCCGCCCCACGGCCCTGCCGATGAGGTAGCCGGCCTGGTCGCCCGCGATCGCCGCGATCATGACGACGACGATGAGGACGGGAAGCGAGAGGCCGAGCCTGCCGTGGAGGAGGCCGACGGTAAAGAGGAGCGAATCGCCCGGGAGGAACGGGAACAGGAGCCCCGACTCGATGAAGACGATAAGGCCGACGACTCCAAGGACCCAGGGGCCGGCGTCCACGAGGAGGGAGGTCGGGTCGAGCATGCGGGTGTCCTTAGGGAGTGGCGGTGTTCTTCGGGCTCAGCGGTATTCGAGCCGCGTCACGAACGGCACGCGGCTCAGGATGGGCATGGCGAAGCGGTTCCAGAGGCCGCACCAGAGCAGGATCCCCGCGACCGAAGCCGGGAAGGAGGCGATGACGTCGATCGGGTAGTGCACGCCGACATACACGCGGGAGATGGCCACGAGGCCCGAGGCGACCATGCCGCCGATGAGGATCCACGAGCCCCAGCGCGTGTGCCGGAAGAGGAAGTACAGCGCGATCGTGAGCGACACCGCGAAGCACACGTGGCCGCTCGGGAAGCTGTTCGGGTCCATGTCGGGGGAGAGGGGGTTCGCGAGGAGGCTCGGATCCGGCCGGTGGCGGTGGACGGCGTACTTGAAGATGAGGCTGAAGACCCAGCCGAAACCGGTGATCGACGCGACCGCGAGGGCGTCGATGGGAGTGCGGCGCAGGAACCAGAGCACCACGATGAGCACGAGGAGGATGACGACGGCGCCGGACGGCCCGAGGATCTTCTCGACGGCGAGGGAGACCGTGTTGAGCCAGCCGACGTGCTGCGTGCTCATGGTCTGGTTGACCGAGAGCTCCGTCGAGGTGACGCCGGACGTCGTCGCGATGAACCCGAGGGCGAACACGGCGACGCTCATCACGACGGGCGCGATGATCCAGTGGCGGAGGCTCGGAAGCGTTGCGAGACGGCTGCGCGGAGTTTTGGCTGGGGCGCTGGGCGCCGTGAAGTCGGAGGACGTCATGTGCCTATCCTGCCCTGCTCCGTCTAAGACGGCTCTAAGAACCGCCTTGGCGCGGCCGGATCAGCACGGAGGACCTCCCGTTGGGACGCACGTTATCGGCACGATCGTACCGAAGATGGGGCGTGATTGTTCCTTGACTCACATCTCCTCGGCGCGCGAGCATGGAATCGGAACGATCGTACCGACCAATCAAAAGGGGGCGACGTGGACGACATCATCCGGGGGATTGCCTCGAAAGTCCGCGTGCGCCGTCGTGCGCTGTCCCTCACGCAGCAGGACCTCGCCGATCTCGCCGGGGTGTCGGAGCGATTCGTGCGGTTCGTCGAACAGGGCAAGCCGAGCGTGCGCCTCGATGCCCTCTCCGCTGTGCTCGGCGCCCTCGGGCTCGAGCTTGACGTCGTCGCACGCGGCGCGAGCACCGGCACCCTCGCAGCGCGCGCGGCCACCGACAGAGCGGGTGCCGGTCTCAGGGAGGCACGCCCGTGACGCGGCACCGCATCGCCGACGTCTACAAGGCCGGAGTCCTCGCGGCGCGCCTCGAGCGATTCGAGGGAGGCACGCGCTTCGCCTACCTCCCCGCCTATCTCGCCGCCGGTGGCGAGCCTGTCGCGAGCACCCTCCCGCTCACGCCGCGCCCGGTCGACACCCCGGCGGGAGCAGTTCCGCCGTTCTTCACGGGCCTCCTGCCGGAGGGGCGGCGCCTGGCCTCGCTGCGCCGCGCGGTCAAGACGAGCGCCGACGACGAACTCGGCCTCCTCATGGCCGCGGGCGGAGACCCGGTCGGCGACGTGCAGATCGTGCCGCACGGCGAGCCCCTGGGCGGGCCCGCGGTCGACGCGGAGCACGCCGTCGAACTCGATGCGCGCCGCCCGCCGGACTTCGCGGCCCTCGTCAACGACCCGACGCTCGTCGACCCGAAGGCGCTCGCGGGCGTCCAGGACAAGGTGAGCGCGGGCATGATCTCGCTCCCCGCCGCGGAGGCCGACCGGCGGTACATCCTCAAGCTCAACGCTCCCGAGTTCCCCCACGTCGTCGAGAACGAATTCCTCATGTACCGCTTCGCGGCCCGGCTCCGCGTGCCGGTCTGCGGGGTGCGGCTCGTGCACGACGTCGCCGGGCGTTCGGGGCTCCTCGTCGAGCGCTTCGACCGCCCCGCGCTGCCGGGCGGCGGCACCGCGCGCCTCGCCGTCGAGGATGGATCCCAGCTCCTCGGCCTGTACCCGGCCGACAAGTACAACGTGAGCTACGAGGAGCTGTGCCAGACGGTCGCCGCGCACTGCTCGGCGGCGCTTCCCGCCCTGCGCAACCTCGCCCTCCAGGGGGCGTTCGCGTGGCTCGTCGGCAACGGCGACCTCCACGCGAAGAACGTCTCCGTGGTCCGCGGCCTGGCGGCGCCGGGGGAGTGGACGGTCGCACCGGTCTACGACATCCCCTCGACCGTTCCCTACGGGGACAAGTCGCTCGCCCTTCCGTTCGGCGGCAAGCGCACGGGGATCTCGCGCCGGCTCTTCCTCGCGTGGGCCACCGAGCTGGGCCTGCCGGCCCGGGCGGCGGTCGCCGTCGTCGAGACCGCGCTCAAGGCGTCGGCCCCGCTCGTGGGGGCCCTCGAGGCGGACGACGGCGGGGTGTCGCCGTTCGCCGTCGGCCAGACGCGCGCGTGGGTCAAGGAGCTCAAGCACCGCCGCCGCCTCTTCGAGGGGTGAGCCGGAGAGGCTTCACACACGGTCACACATTTGCCGAGGTGAATCGGGGGCCTCCTACACTCGCAACAGGTCATGAGTGCCAGCACACAGCCCCGGCTTGCTGGCCGGCAACCCTCCCGCCGCGGTGGGGTGCCCCGGGTGAAGACCTGGACCGGCGGGAGCCGTCGGTCAAGCGCAGCGGAGGGAATGCTATGTCCAGCACCCAATGGTCTTTCGAGACCCGTCAGATCCACGTCGGCCAGACGCCCGATTCCGAGACCGGAGCGCGGGCCCTGCCCATCTACCAGACGACGTCGTTCGTCTTCCCGAGCGCCGAGAGCGCGGCCAAGCGGTTCGCCCTCGCCGAGCTCGCGCCGATCTACACCCGCATCGGGAACCCGACCCAGGACGCGGTCGAGCAGCGCATCGCGAGCCTCGAAGGCGGCGTCGGCGCCCTCCTGCTCTCCTCGGGGCAGGCCGCGACGACCTACTCGATCCTCACGGTCGCCGAGGCGGGCGACCACGTTGTGGCGAGCGCGAGCCTGTACGGCGGAACGTACAACCTGCTCAAGCACACGCTCAAGAAGTTCGGCATCGACACGACGTTCGTCGAGGACCCGGACAGCATCGACGAGTGGCGGGCCGCCGTCCGCCCGAACACGAAGGCGTTCTTCGCCGAGTCGATCTCGAACCCGCGCCAGAACATCCTCGACCTCGAGGCGGTCGCCGCCGTCGCCCATGGGGCCGGCGTCCCGCTCATCGTCGACAACACAGTGGCGACCCCGTACCTCCTGCGTCCGCTCGAGCACGGCGCCGACGTCGTCGTGCATTCGGCGACCAAATACCTCGGCGGGCACGGCTCGGCCATCGCAGGCGTGATCGTCGACGGCGGGACGTTCGACTTCGGGCAGGACCCCGAGAAGTTCCCGGGCTTCAACACGCCGGACGAAACCTACAACGGGCTCGTGTTCGCGCGCGACCTCGGCGTCGGCGGCATCCTCGGAGCCAACCTCGCATACGTCCTCAAGGCGCGCGTCCAGCTCCTGCGCGACCTCGGCTCGGCTGTCTCCCCGTTCAACGCGTTCCTCATCGCCCAGGGCCTTGAGACGCTCAGCCTGCGCGTCGAGCGGCACGTCGAGAACGCGCTCGCGGTGGCCCGGTGGCTCGAGGCGCGCGACGACGTCGATTCGGTCGCGTACGCGGGGCTCGAATCCAGCCCGTGGTTCGGGCTCGGGAAGAAGTACGCGCCGAACGGCACGGGCGCGATCGTCTCGTTCGAACTCGCTGGCGGCGCGGATCTTGCTCCGGCCGATGCCGGGAAGGCCTTCGTCGACGCCCTCACGCTGCATTCGCACGTCGCGAATATTGGCGACGTCCGCTCGCTCGTCATCCACCCGGCGTCGACCACTCATGCCCAGCTCACCGAGGACCAGCAGCGCGCCGCCGGCGTGACGCCCGGCCTCGTGCGCCTCGCCGTCGGCATCGAGAACATCGCGGACATCCTCGCGGACCTCGAAGCCGGATTCGCGGCCGTCGCGGCGACCGGCGGCCGCACGCCTGCCGCCGTCGGCGAGCCAGTCGCATGACGATCGTGGATCGCGTCGTCACCCCGGCGGAGGCTCCCGTCCGCGTGCTCGACGGCGTGCTTCGCACCGTAGGAATCGGCGCCCTCCAGCTCGAGGCCGGCGGAGCCCTGCCCGAGGTTCAGCTCGCGTACGAGACGTGGGGCACGCTCAACGAGGATGCCTCCAACGCCGTCCTCATCCAGCACGCCCTCACGGGAGACACGCACGTCGCCCGGGGGCGCGGGGACCAGCCCGGCTGGTGGGATGCGCTCGTGGGGCCGGGCAAGCCGGTCGACACGGACAAGTACTTCGTCGTCGCGGCCAACATGCTCGGCGGCTGCTACGGGAGCACGGGGCCGGCCTCGGCCGATCCGGACGGCCTGCCGTGGGGCTCGCGCTTCCCGTTTGTGACCATCCGCGATTCGGTGCGCGCCGAGGCGCGCCTCGCCGACCGCCTCGGAATCCGCCGCTGGCACGCCGTCGTCGGCGGATCGATGGGCGGCGCCCGCGCGCTCGAATGGGGCGTCACCTATCCGCACCGTGTGCGGCACTGTGTCGTCGTCGCGATCGGTGCGTACAGCACGGCCGAGCAGATCGCGCTCGCGCAGGCTCAGGTCCTCGCGATCCGCCAGGACCCGAACTACCGCGACGGCGACTACTACGGCGCGACCACGCCGGAAGCGGGCCTCGGCCTCGCGCGCCGCATCGCCCACATCAGCTACCGCTCGGAACCGGAGTTCTCGTTCCGATTCGGTCGCCGGGGCCAGGGGGCGGAGAACCCGTTCGATGCCCCCGGCGGCGCGGCCTCGCGGGGGCGGTACCAGGTGGAGAGCTACCTCGACCATCAGGCCGACAAGCTCGTGAGGCGCTTCGACGCGAACAGCTACGTGATCCTCACGGAGGCGCTCATGAGCCACGATGTGGGGCGCGGCCGCGGCGGCGTCGAGCGTGCGCTCGCGGCGACCAGGTCGGAGTTCTTCCTCGCGTCGGTCACGTCGGATCGGCTCTACTTCCCTGAGCAGACCGAGCAGCTCGCGAGAGGCCTCCCGGGCGAGGTGCCCGTGTTCACGATCGACGCGAAGATCGGGCACGACGGGTTCCTCACCGAGATCGGGCAGCTCGGCCCAGAGCTGAGGCGGCGGGTCTTCGCGCTGTAAGGCTGGGTCCCGGAGCGCTACGGCCGGCCCCGACCTCCCCAGCTTCTGCGCCAACGTCCCCAGCTATTCCGCCAACGTCCCCGGATTCAGGGCCGACGACGGCACCGCCCGCCCGGCTTCTGGGCCCTCCGTTCCCGCCCGAGCGCCCAGAAGCCGGTGGGCTTGGGGGAGAAGGTGGGGAGCTTGGCGCAGAAGCTGGGGACAGTGGCGCGGGCGCACCCTGGCCCAGGGGGCTCCGCGAGTCAGCCGCGCATGATCTCGTTGCGCGCCTTCATGTACTCCTCGAGCGAGATCTTCTGATCCGTGAACTGCTGGTCGAGCTCCGCGAGCTTCCGCGCGCGGTAGCCCTGCGCCTCGGGAACCGGAGGCGCGGGATTCGCAGCGGACAACGGCGGGGTCCCCTGACGCGTCGGCATCGTCGCCCCAGGCCGTGGCGCCCCCGGCGACGGCTGCCGAGGCGCCTGTTCCCTCGGGACGCCGACCTGGCCCGGGAACGTGCCCGGCGGAATCGGATGCTCCCACCAGTTCCCGCTCCCGGACGGCGCCTGCGCGGGAAGCTGCCCCGGCTGCCTGCTCGAGGCTTGGCCGCCCTGAGTCTGGCCGCCCTGAGTCGGTCCGCCCTGAGTTGGTCCGCCCTGAGTCTGTCCGCCGTTTGTCTGGCCGGACGGGTTCTGGCCGGACGGGTTCTGACTGCCGGGAGTCTGGCCCGTCTGCGGCGGTCGCATGCCCGGGACGCCGCGGGGATACGGGTTCCCCGGGTAACCCCCGTACCGGTTGTAGCCGCGGTCGCGAGGCGGGATCTGTCGCCCGCCCCGCCCTTGGCTCATCCTCCGCACAATGATCGGGATGACCCACGCGAAGACCGCGACCCAGAAGAACCAGCTCATGTTCGCTCCTACTCGCCCGCGACCGCGCCGGAATTCCGGGCGCCGGGGTCCTGTCCAGCCAACGCCTCCGTGACGGGCGCGTCGCCCGTGCCCAAGGGGACGCCGACGCCGAACACGGGCTCCGCCGTCGGGCGCTTCGCGGAGACGCCGTCCCCGCTCGATTTGTGCCGTATACGCCGGATGACCCACGGAACGAAGTACTCGCGGGCCCACACGAGATCCTCGGCGCGCGCCTCGCGCCATGAGCGTGCAGGAAGCGGTGCGGGCTCCATGGGGGAGAGGCCGTGCGGGACGTTGAGGGCCTCAAGCACCATGATCGCGATCGTGTGGTGGCCGAGCGGCGAGAAATGGAGGCGATCGCTCGCCCACATCCTCGCATCGGAAAGCTGTCGAAGGCTCCACATGTCGGCGATGATCGCGTCGTGCCGGGCGGCGACCGTGCGGAGATTCTCGTTGTAGATGGCCACCTTCCCGCGGATCGCGCTCAGGACGGGCGTCGAGCCGATGTCCGGGCCGTTGAAGAGCAGCACGGTCGCGCCGCTGTCGGCGAGCTGGCGGACTGCGCCGTCGAGTCTCACGGCGAGTGCGTCGGGGTCGCTGCCCGGGCGGAGGAGGTCGTTGCCTCCCGCGGAGATCGAGACGAGATCGGGCGAGAGGGCGAGGGCGGGCCTGAGCTGCTCGTCGAGGATCTGGCCGAGGAGCCGCCCGCGGATCGCGAGGTTGGCGTACGCGAAGTCGTCGCTTCCGCGGGAGAGCTCTTCGGCGAGCCGATCGGCCCATCCGCGGTGGCCACCGGGGGCGGCTTCATCGGGATCGCCGATGCCCTCAGTGAACGAGTCCCCCATGGCGACGTAGCGGTGCCACGGATGGCGGTGGCCGTCCGCGAGCTGCGCGTCGCGTTGATTGGTCTGGGTCATGTCCGTCACTCCTGCATTATCTATCCGGCGTTAACGCCGTGGGCAGCCAGACCGTGCCCACGGCACATAGTTGACTCTTCAACTATGTGGAACAATGGGCACATGACGGAATCCATGGCACAGCCCCAGAGGGTCTCCACCCACCCCGCCGCCCACCACCCCGCAGGCTACCCGGCGCCTCATGCCGTCTGGAGCCGGCCCGACGACAAGCGCGCCGGGACCCCGCTCGTCGTGCTGCTCCACGGCTACGGGGCCAATGAGGCCGATCTCATGGGACTCGTGCCCCTGCTCCCCGAGGAATTTACGGCCGTCTCGCTCCGGGCGCCCCAGACGCTCGGTCCGGGCGCCTACCAGTGGTTCCCGCTCATGGCTTCCGACGACTTCGACATCGCCCAGGTCGAGGCCGCGGGAGACTACGTCCTCGCATGGCTCGACGGCGTCCGGGCTCAGCACAGCTCGGTGACCCTGCTCGGGTTCTCGATGGGCATGGCCATGGCCACGACGCTCCTGCGGCGCCGCCCACGCGAGTTCGCAGCCGTCGTCGGCCTCTCTGGGTTCGCCATCGACCCGGGCGCCCGCGGCTGGGACTACGTCCAGGACGGCGAGCTCGACGGAACCGTCCCGTTCTTCTGGGGCCGCGACCAGGCTGACCCCGTCATCACCCAGGACAAGATCGCGTACACCCTCGGCTGGGTGCGCGAGCGCGTCGACCTCACGAAGATCGTCTATGACGGCATCATGCACAGCATCAGCGCGCCGGAAATGGCCCACGTCGCCGAGTTCTTGACGTACAAGGTCCTCTCGAACGACTGAATCTTCTGCGCGCGTGAATCTCCTGCGCGCCCGAGCCTAGCCTCGCGAGACGAGGCGGACGCGCTCGCCGCCGACCTCGACGACGTCCCCCGCCGTGAGCTGGCGGCCGCGCCGCTCCTCGATCTCCCCGTTGACCTTGACGAGGCCGTTGCGGATGAGGTCGGCGGCCTCGACGCCGTCCTCCACGAGCGAGGCGAGCTTGAGGAGCTGGCCGAGCCGGATGGTGCCCTCGCGGATTTCGACGTCGTGCATGGGACTACCTTATGCACCCACCCCGCCACCCACCGGTACTCTTGACTCTGGACTTAGCGGACCGCACCCAGCGGCCTGATCAGTATGGAGGACATGCCTTGGCACCCAAATCCCAACTGGACGCAATCGTCTCCCTGGCCAAGCGCCGCGGATTCGTCTTCCAGGCGGGTGAGATCTATGGTGGCTCCCGCTCGGCGTGGGACTACGGGCCCCTCGGAGTCGAGCTCAAGGAGAACATCAAGGCCCAGTGGTGGCAGACGTTCGTCCGCGGGCGCGAGGACATGGTGGGCCTTGACTCCTCGGTGATCCTGCCCAAGCAGGTGTGGGAGGCGTCGGGGCACGTCGCGACGTTCACGGATCCCCTCGTCGAGTGCCTCAACTGCCACAAGCGGCACCGCCAGGACCACCTCATCGAGGCGTTTGAGGCCAAGAAGGGCCGCGCGCCCGAGAACGGCATGGAGTCGATCACGTGCCCGGACTGCGGCGTGACGGGCCAGTGGACCGAGCCGCAGATGTTCTCGGGCCTCATGAAGACGTTCCTCGGACCCGTGGACAACGCCGAGGGCCTGCACTACATGCGGCCCGAGACGGCGCAGGGCATCTTCGTGAACTTCAGCAACGTCATCACGGCCTCGCGCAAGAAGCCGCCGTTCGGCATCGGCCAGATCGGCAAGGCGTTCCGCAACGAGATCACGCCGGGCAACTTCATCTTCCGCACGCGCGAGTTCGAGCAGATGGAGATCGAGTTCTTCACGGCCCCCGGCGAGGCCGACGAGTGGTTCCGCCACTGGGTCGACGAGTGCTGGAACTGGTTCGTTGACCTCGGGATCAACCCTGACAACATGCGGCGCTTCGAGGTCCCCGAGGACGAGCGGGCGCACTATTCGGCGGGCACGATCGACGTCGAATACCGCTTCGGCTTCCAGGGCAACGAGTGGGGCGAGCTCATGGGCATCGCGAACCGCACCGACTTCGACCTCGGGAGCCACTCGACGGCGTCGGGCCACGATCTCGCGTACTTCGACCAGACCACGAACGAGCGCTACATCCCCTACGTCATCGAGCCTTCGTTCGGCCTCACGCGCTCGATGATGGCGTTCCTCGTCGACGCATACTCCGAGGATGAGGCGCCCAACACGAAGGGCGGCGTCGACAAGCGCACGGTGCTGCGCCTCGACCCGCGCCTCGCGCCCATCAAGGCCGCCGTGCTTCCCCTGAGCCGCAACGAGGACCTCTCGCCGAAGGCGCGAGCGCTCGGCGCCGAACTGCGCAAGCGCTGGAACATCGACTTCGACGACGCGGGCGCGATCGGCCGCCGTTACCGCCGCCAGGACGAGATCGGCACGCCGTTCTGCGTCACGGTGGACTTCGACACGCTCGACGACCAGGCGGTCACGATCCGTGAGCGCGACACGATGACGCAGGAACGCGTCTCGCTCGACAAGGTCCAGGGCTACCTGGCCGACCGTCTCGAGAAGAACTGACGGGCGGGGAGGGAACACAGGGCGTGGCCGAGCTGAACTACCGCCCCTGGCGCGCGGGCGACGACCAGCTGCTCCTGCAGATCTGGGGCGACCCCGAAGGGCCCGCCGCGGCACAGTTCCGCGGCGAGCTCGGGCCTGACGCGGGGAAGGCGGGCGGGGAGGTCTCCGCGAAGGGCGATGAGGTCTCCGAGACGGCGGACGACGGCGACACCTGGCGGCGCTGCGTCGTCGCCGTGGACGAGGGCATCCCGATCGCGGCCGGCGTCGTCTACGCGAGCGCGCTCCATCCGCGGCGAGTGTGGGCGTACGTCGAGGTCGCGCGTGATCATCGGGGCCGTGGGGTCGGCACCGAGCTTCTGCGCCGACTGCGCGAGGCGGCGCTCACGGCTCCCGGCGGCCCGAAGGGCCTTCGGACGAAAGCCGCGGCAGGAAGCGCGGGGGAGGCCTTCGCCCGCGCCTCCGGCCTCGGCACGCTTGAGCGATCGCGGCATGTCGTCGTCCGTCCGGGCTCGCTCAAGCTGCCCGTGTTCGGCGACGGCTCCGAGCAGCAGAGCTCCCAGCTCGTCCAGGATCTCGCGACGGGCTCGGTCGAGCTGAGCGACGCCGTCGGCCGCTACTACACGGCCGTGCACGAGTGGGATCCGCCCGCCCCGCTGAGCGTCGGCAAGGCCCAGCAGCTCTTCCTGTCCGACGCCTCGGGTGCGCACGGCGCCGTCGTGCTCCGCGCGCCCGCCCGGAGCGCGTTCGGCTCGTCGGTGCCCGCGGGGAGGAAAGGCCGACTCCGGGCCTTCGCGGTGAGCTACGCGAACCCGGCGGCCGGGCTCCTCGCTTCGGGCGCGGCCGGACACGACGACGAGCCGCCCACCGAGGTCCTGCTCGGCCATGACCCCGCGCTCGAAGCGGATGACGCGCGGGACGCCGTGCGCGGCCTCCTCGCTCTCGTCGCGTATCAGCACCCCGTGCTCCTCGAGGTGGACGATTCGATGGACGCGCTGCGGGCCGCCGTCGATCCGCTCCTCGACGCGGGGCTTGCGACGCAGCTCGGACCGGACACGTTCATCCTCGGGGACTGACCGTTGGGCGCCGGACACAGCCACGTGGGGGAGGGTGCGGCTCCGAGCCCCGCTGCGGCCGTGGCGCGGAGGCGGGCGACGTGGATCCTCGCGGCCGTTCTCGTGCCGCTCGGGGTCGCGACGCTCGTTGCGATGATCCTCCTCTGGCCAACGGGCGACCGCGGCGACCTCAAGCTCGCGAACCCCTACGCCCTCGCCCAAGGCGTCACGATGGAGACTGGCACGGTGCAGCAGGTCGTGCAGTCCGGCTGCATGCCGGGCCAGCAGCCATCCCAATGCACGATGGCCGTGACCCAGCCGGATGCCGGCGGCAAGCCCGTGCAGGTGCTCATGAACCCGGACATCATCGTCTCGCACGGCGTCAAGCCGGGGGACAAGGTCAAGTACCTCAACCTCTCGAAGGTGCAGCAGCCGTCCGACGGGACGGGATCGCAGGGCGGTGCCCAGTCGCCGTCGTACGTCTTCGTCGACTTCGTGCGCACGGTGCCGATCCTCCTGCTCGCGGGACTCTACGCCGTCGTCGTCATCGCGGTCGCGCGGTGGCGCGGATTCCGCGCGCTCGTGGGGCTCGTGAGCGCGTACGCTGTGCTGGCCGCGTTCGTCCTTCCCGGGCTCATCGAAGGCAAGCCGCCGCTCCTGCTGGCCCTCGTCGGGTCGGTCGTCATCATGATGGGCGTCCTGTACTTCGCGCACGGTGTGTCCGCACGCACCTCGACGGCCCTGCTGGGCACGGTCTTCGGACTCGGCGTGACCGCGCTCCTCGCCGCCTGGGCGATGGACGCGGGCAACCTCACGGGCGTCGGCTCTCACGACGCCGCGTCCCTCGTGAACCTCGGCGGGAAGCTCTCCGTCTCGGGCATCATCCTGTGCGGGCTCATCATCTCGGGCCTCGGGGCCCTCAACGATGTCACGATCACCCAGGCCTCCGCGGTGTGGGAGCTCTACGAGCTGGCGCCGCACACGCCCGCGCGCAAGCTGTTCTCCTCGGCGCTGCGGATCGGCCGCGACCACATCGCGTCCACCGTGTACACGATCTCGTTCGCCTACGCTGGCGCCGCCCTCCCGCTCCTCGTCATCGTCACGCTCTACGACCGTCCGCTCCTCGAGACGCTGACGAGCTTTGAGCTGGCCGAGGAGGTCGTGCGCACGCTCGTGGCCTCGATCGGGCTCGTGCTCGCGGTCCCGATGACGACGGCGATCGCCGTCGCCGTGGTCAAGGCCACCGGTGCCTCCCGACTTGAGGCGCGCGAGCCTGGACCGAGCTACGCGGATCTCTAGCCCCTCACCGTCTGCCGCGGTGCGGCCGCCGCGCCGGCGAGCCGGCAGCGGTGTGGCCTTGGGCCGAGGGCATGGTTCATGATGAGAACCGGTGTCAATATGAGTTGAGGGGGCGGTGGCGTGCGAAAGCGGGCTGACGAGCGGATTCCGGTGATAGCGCTCACGGGCTATCTGGGCGCGGGGAAGACGACGGTGCTCAACCACCTGCTGCGGCAGCCCGGCGCACGGGTCGGCGTGATCGTCAACGACTTCGGCGATATCAACGTGGATGCTGGCCTCGTGAGCGGCCAGATCGACGAACCGGCGTCGATCTCGGGCGGGTGCGTGTGCTGCCTCCCCGACGGCGGTGGGCTCGATGAGGCCCTCGAGAGGCTTGCGCACCCGCGCCTCGCGCTCGATGTCGTCATCGTGGAGGCGAGCGGGATCGCCCAGCCGGGGTCGCTCGCCCGCCTCATCCGGTACAGCGGTGTCGAGACGGTCCGTGCAGGAGGTGTGGTCGACGTCGTCGATGCCGTCGAGTATTTCCGCACGGTCGACACGGGCGCGCTCGTGCCCGCGAGGTTCTCCGTCGCGTCGCTCGTCGTGCTCAACAAGTGCGACGAGCTTCCCGGTTGCGATCGGGAGGAGACTCTGGCTCGCATCGAGCGGCGCATCCGCGAGGGCAATCCGGACGTGCACATCGTCCGGACGTCGCACGGCCGTGTGGACCCCTCACTCGTGTACGACGTCGCCTCCTTCGAGGACCCCGAGGATCAGCTTCCGATCGGGGCGCTCCTCCGGGCGGCGCACGAGTCCCTCGGGCACGACTCCCACGAGCACGTCCGCGCCGTCTCGGTGCGTTCGGCGGGCGGCGTCGATCCCGGGCGTGTCGTCGAACTGCTCGAGGCGCCACCCGCGAGCGCCTACCGACTCAAGGGCCGGATCGCGGTGCGCTCAGCGCGGGGGATCGTCGCGTACGTCGTGAACGTCGTGGGGCGCTCGATCCACGTGGCTCGGGCCGCCGGCGGGGGCGGGGCGGCGAGCGAGCTCGTGGCGATCGGCATGGACCTCGACGAGGACGACGCGCGGGCGTGCCTCGAGCGCGCGCTCGAGCCTTCCGCGGAGGGTGGCCGAGCGGGCCTCGAGCGGCTTCGGCGTCTCGCGCGACTCAGCGGATGACTGTTGATCATGCGCCACGACGAGAACTGGTACGTGCCGGCCCGCACTAGAGTGAAGCCATGACCACCGGCCCCGCGATCGAGCGCTCGGGCACGCCGAGGGCAGGCGAGATCTTCGGGCAGGACCTTTCGGGCCGCGGATTCCTCGGGGTGCTCCAAGCGCGCGCTGCGCGGCGTTGGTTCGTCGGGGCGGGCGTCGCCGTCGCCGTCTGGACCGCGGGGAACTGGACCCATTTCGCCGCCACGGCCCTCGCCGCGGGGCAGCTCCCGCTCCGCGTCGCGCACCTGGCCCTGTTCATGCTCGGCTTCCTCCTCGTGCCCCCGTACAGCTGGGGCAGCTCGCTCTCGCGGAAGATTGCGCTCCTGGCCGGGCTCGTGGCCCTGAGCCTCGGCTTCTTCCTCTACGATCCGCAGTCCGGCTGGTATTGGACCTTCGTCGCCGTCGCCGCGGGACTGCAGCAGCTTCCTCGCTCCTTCTTCGTGGGCTTCGTCGCGGCACTCTTCGTCGCGTCGTTCTCGATCGAGCTGGCGCGCGGGCTTTCCTTCGTCGAGGCAGTCGGCCAGCCCGCGCTCATCGTGTCGATCGGCCTCCTGCTCGCAGCCCTCGGGCGCCAGGCGCAGACCCTCCGCGAGCTACGAGCGGCGCAGGACGAGCTCGCCGAGCTCGCCGTTGCCGAAGAGCGGAACCGCGTGGCCCGCGACCTCCACGACATCCTCGGACATTCGCTCACCGTCATCGCCGTCAAGGCCGAGCTCGCCGGGCGGCTCGTGCGCCTCGATCCAGACCGGGCCGAGCGCGAGGTGGCCGATCTCGAGGAGCTCGCACGCGGCGCGCTCGCCGACGTGCGGGCCACGGTCCACGGGTACCGCGGCGTGAGCGTCGCGACCGAGCTCGCGGAGGCCCGCGCGTCGCTCGGCTCCGCGGGCGTCGCCGCGCGCCTGCCCACCGCCGCCGATTCCGTCTCCGCCGCGCATCGCGAGCTCTTCGGCTGGGTGCTGCGGGAGGGAGTCACGAACGTCGTGCGGCATTCGGGCGCTTCCGCGTGCGAAGTGGCCATGGGTGAGGATTGGATCCAGATTGACGACGACGGCGTGGGCCCCGAGCGCGGGGGCGGCACCACCCCGGGGCACGGGCTCGACGGGCTGGCCGAGCGTGCGAAGGCGGCCGGGCTCGTGCTCTCCGTGGGGCGCTCGGACCTCGGCGGATTCAGGCTGAGGGTCTCGGCGTGATCCGGCTTCTCATCGCGGACGACCAGGCTCTCGTGCGCGGCGCGCTGGCGGCGCTTCTCGGCCTCGAGCCAGACCTCGAGGTCGTTGCAGAGGTGGGTCGCGGGGACGAGGTCGCCGCTGCCGTTGCCCAGCATCGGCCCGACGTCGCGATCCTCGACGTCGAGATGCCGGGCATCGACGGAATCGCCGCGGCCGCCGCGGTGCGCGATGTCGCGCCGGCCTGCCGCGTGCTCATGGTGACGACGTTCGGCCGGCCAGGCTATCTCCGCCGGGCGATGCAGGCTGGAGCCGCGGGCTTCGTCGTCAAGGACACGCCCGCGCGCCAGCTGGCCGATGCCGTGAGGCGCGTCGCCTCGGGGCTCCGCGTCGTCGACCCAGCGCTCGCAGCGGAATCCCTCACGGCCGGGGACAGCCCGCTGACCGAACGCGAGACCGACGTCCTGCGCGCCGCGTCCCGCGGCGCGACGATCGCAAGCATCGCGCGCGAGCTCTTCCTGTCCGAGGGCACGGTGCGGAACTACCTCTCAAGCGCCATGGGGAAGACCGGCGCAAGCACGCGGGCCGAGGCGGCGAGGATCGCCGAGGAGAACGGCTGGCTCATCTGACAAATGTCATGCCGGAGTCATGACAGGTGCGTGGGGCCCGGCAGGCGGCCCGGCGGAACGATGAATTCATGAACCTCACGAGCAGCCTCTCCTCCGCGAACATCGTCCTTGCCGTCGCCGTCCTCGCGTGGGCGATCGTGCGCCAGTTCCAGACGCGCCAGATCGGCTCCCTCAGGGCGCGCACCTTCCTCATACTCGGCGTGATCGGCGTGTGGCAGCTCGCCCAGCTGGCCGATTCGCGCGGCGTGACCCCGGTCGAGGCGCTCACACTCGCTGTCTCCCTCGGGCTCGCGGCGGTGTTCGGCTGGCTCCGCGGCCGCGCAGCTGCGGTGTGGATCCAGCAGGGCGTCGCGTACCGGCGCGGTGGTTGGCCCGCACTCGGCCTGTGGATGGCCGCGATCGCGACGCATATCGCGATCGACGTCATCGGGTCCATGCTTGAGGGCCTCCGGGGCCCGAGCCCTGTCTCGAGCGCCTCGATCATGCTGTACATCGCGGTCACCCTGGGGATCCAAGGCCTCGTCGTGGCCCGCCGCGCCGCCGCGCTCGCGGACGTCACGGCGCCGCTCCGGCAGCCCGTCGCATGAGAGTTATCCACATACGACGACGAGCGCCTCCCCGACCTGCGATGGCTCCGGTAGCGTCGGAAACTCGCACACACATGAATATGGGGGATCACATGGGCAAGGCTGCACGCCTCAGGCATTCGCGCACGGAGAGCCTCGACGAGGCCGACCGGTTCATCCCGGGCTTCACGGTTCGGCAGGCCGAAGCACTCCGCGCTCACTGCGTCGAGGCAGTCCAGACGCTCGGCTACCGTGCGTGGGACCGCGGGAGCCACATCGTCGTCACGGGAGGACCGTTCACGAGTCCTGGGGCGATCCTGGGATTCTCGACGATCTCCCGCGAGGCCGCGCGGGTGCCCAAGGGCCAATGGGGAGCGCTGGCCGCCGACGTCGTCGGCCGGCTCATCGCGAGCGCGCTCGCCGCTCCTCCGCACCTGGACAAGGCCCAGCTCCACAAAGGACTGTTCCCGCGGTTTTCTGCGCCGGGGCGCATCCCGGACGAGCTGCTCGCCGAGGACTACACGTATTCGCGCCGCGTGGGTGGGATGCCTCTCCTCGTAGCGGTTCGACACGAGCAGGCGTCGGCCTTCCTCGCCGACATCCATCTCGCCAAGGTCGGGGGCATCGAGGAGGCGTGGCGCTCGGCGGAGGCCAATCTCGTCGCGGCGGGCCTAGGCGACCCCACGGTCTACACGGCTCCGAACGGATCGAGCACCGTCGTCTTCGAGGGCGAGCCTCCGCGCCAGGCCGCCTGGCTGGGGTATCCCGAGCGGCTCGTCGAGACGCTCGGAATCGACGTCGGGCCCCTCGGCGCCCTGTTCTGCGTCCCCGCGCATCGCATGCTGGGCCTTCAGCTCGTGGGCGACTCGACAACGTTCGACGACGTCGAGCGGATGCTCAGTCTCGTGGACATCCTCGGCGAGGGCGAGGTCGCACCCCTGAGCGGCGCACTCTTCTGGTGGCGGCTGGGGGAGGACGTCCTGCCAGCGGCCGCGGCGGGCCTCGACGGCGAGAGACTGTCCCTTCCGCCCGCCGTCAGCGAGGCGCTCGTAGCCGCGAGATCCCAGCTCGATCGGGGCAGTGCGCGGGGGAAGCACCCCGACTTTGACACAATGGACGGGTGACTGCTGTGCCCATCGCCCCCGCCGAGTCCCCTGCGGCGCATTCCGACGCCGCGGCGGCCCCACCCAAGCTCGAGCTGCCTCCGCTCAAGCTCGGCCGACTCACAATCGACACCCCGGTCGTCCTCGCGCCCATGGCAGGCATCACGAACAAGGCGTTCCGCCGGCTGTGCCGAGAGTTCGGCGGAGGCCTCTACGTTGCCGAGATGGTCACGTCGCGCGCACTCGTCGAGCGGCACCCCGAGTCGCTTCGCATCATTTCGCACGACGACGACGAGAAGGTCCGCTCGGTCCAGCTGTACGGCGTGGACCCGGTGACGGTGGGCCGCGCCGTGCGCATGCTCGTCGAGGAGGATCGAGCCGACCACATCGACCTCAACTTCGGCTGCCCCGTGCCGAAGGTCACGAAGCGCGGCGGCGGCTCAGCGCTCCCGTGGAAAACGGATCTGTTCACATCCATCGTCACGACAGCGGTCCGCGAGGCGCAGCGCGGAGACGTCCCGCTCACCATCAAGATGCGCAAAGGCATCGACGATGACCATCTGACGTATCTCGACGCTGGTCGCATCGCGCGCGACGCCGGCGTGGCCGCCGTCGCGCTCCATGGCCGCACGTGTGCCCAGTTCTACTCGGGGACGGCCGACTGGGACGCGATAGCCCGCTTGCGCGAAGCGCTGCCCGATATCCCGGTCCTGGGCAACGGGGACATCTGGAGCGCGGAGGACGCGATCCGCATGGTCCAGCAGACCTGCGTCGACGGCGTCGTCGTCGGCCGAGGGTGCCAGGGGCGGCCGTGGCTCTTCGGCGACCTCCAAGCCGCGTTCCACGGCCGTGAGGAACGCATCAAGCCGGGGCTCCGCGACGTCGCGGAGGCGTTCTATCGGCACGCCGAGCTCCTCGTGGACTACTTCGAGGACGAGGGCAAGGCGCTTCGCGACATCCGCAAGCACGTTGCGTGGTACTTCAAGGGGTACACAGTGGGCGGTGAACTGAGGGCGAAGCTCGCCCAGGTCCCGACCCTCGCCGTCCTCCGCGAACTGCTCGGCGAGCTCGATGCCGCCGCGACCTATCCCGGTGCGGACGCCGAGGGCCCGCGAGGGCGTGCGGGAACTCCCAAGCGTCCCGCGCTCCCGCACCGCTGGCTCGAAAGCCGCGCGATGGATGCCGACCAGACCCGGGACATCGCCGCCGCCGAACTGGACGTGTCCGGTGGCTGAGGCACCAGAGGCACGAAGGAACGGCCACTACACGGCCGAGGACAGCCGACGGTGGGTCGCGGAACCGCCCAAGAAGAGCTACCGCAGCGACTTCGAGCGCGATCGCGCGCGCGTGCTGCACTCGTCGGCCCTTCGGCGCCTCGGGGCGAAGACCCAGGTCGTCGCGCCGGACACCGACGACTTCGTGCGCACCCGGCTCACGCATTCGCTCGAGGTGGCCCAAGTGGGCCGGGAGCTGGGCCGCGTCCTCGGGTGCGACCCGGACGTCGTGGACGCTGCGTGCCTGAGCCACGACCTAGGCCACCCTCCGTTCGGCCACAACGGGGAGAGCGCTCTCAACGAGATTGCCCACCGCATCGGCGGCTTCGAGGGCAACGCGCAGACACTGCGACTCCTCACCCGGCTCGAGCCGAAGGTCCTCGATGCCGACGGGCGCCCCGCGGGCCTCAATCTCACGCGCGCGAGCCTCGATGCGGCGTGCAAATATCCCTGGACGGCGCCGGACGCGCCGCTCGTGCACGGGCAGCGGACGAGCAAGTTCGGCGCCTACGAGGACGATCTCGCGATCTTCGAGTGGATCCGCGAAGGCGCCCCAGCCGGGCAGAGCTGCCTCGAAGCCCAGATCATGGACCTTTCCGACGACATCGCGTACTCGGTCCACGACGTCGAGGACGCGATCGTCGCCGGCAAGTTCCAGCTTCGGTGGATGGCGAACCCGGACCACCGCGCGCGCGTCGTCGGCTACACGCAGCAGTGGTACCTCCCGCACAGCGGCCCCGAGGAGATCGACGCGGCCCTAGCGCGCCTCGAGGCCACCCCAGTGTGGGTCCTCGAAGCCGACGGCTCGCGCAAGTCGATGGCCGCCCTCAAGAACATGACCAGCCAGCTCATCGGCCGGTTCTGCGACAGTGCTCTGGGCCTGACGCGGGCGGCGTTCGGCGACGCCCCGCTCACCCGCTACGCGGCCCAAGTGGTCGTGCCCGAGGAGACGGTCATGGAGATCGCCGTCATGAAGGGCCTCGCGACGACGTTCGTCATGACGACCGACCACCGCCAACCGATCTACGAGCGCCAGCGCGAGGTCCTCCACGCCCTCGTCACGGCACTCAGTGCGACCGGCGATCGTCACCTCGAGCCCATGTTCGCCGCCGACTGGCGCGCGGCTGCGGACGACGCCGCGCGGCTGCGCGTGGTGATCGACCAGGTCGCCTCCCTCACAGACGCTTCGGCCCTTGCCTGGTATGAACGCCTCGTGGGGAGCCTTCCGAGCTTGTGGTGACTCCTTCCGAGCCTGTGGTGACTAAGGTGGTGGCGTGGCTGGCCTGATCAAACCCGAAGACATCGCCGAGGTGCGCGCACGGACGGACATCAGGGAAGTCGTCGAGGGGTACGTGACCCTCAAGAGCGCCGGCATCGGCTCGTGGAAGGGCCTCTGTCCGTTCCATGACGAGCGCACGCCGTCCTTCCACGTCCGCCCACAGGTCGGCACGTACCACTGCTTCGGCTGCGGCGAGAGCGGCGACGTGATCAGCTTCGTCATGAAGCTCGATCACTCGAGCTTCGCCGAAACTGTCGAGAAGCTCGCGGCGCGCATCGGGTACGAGCTCCACTACGAGGAAGGCACTGGCCCGCGACGCGAGGACGTCGGGAAGCGTCAGCGGCTCCTCGACGCCCACAAGATCGCGTCCGAGTTCTTCCGCGACAAGCTCCTCACGCCGCAGGCTGCGGCCGGGCGGCAGTTCCTCTTCGAACGCGGCTTCGACCGGGACGTGGCCGAACGATTCGGTGTGGGCTTCGCCCCCCAGGGCTGGGACGGACTGCTCAAGCACCTCCGGGGACGGGGCTTCCGCGACGACGAGCTCAAGCTCACGGGCATGTTCTCAGAGGGAAACCGGGGCCTCTACGACCGTTTCCGCGGGCGTCTCGTCTGGCCGATCAAGGACATCGCGGGGGACGTCATCGGCTTCGGGGCGCGCCGGCTGTTCGACGACGACCAGGGACCCAAATACCTCAATACGCCCGAGACGACGCTCTATAAGAAGTCCCAGGTTCTCTACGGCATCGACCTCGCGAAGCGGAACATCGCGAAGAAGCGCCAGCTCGTCGTCGTCGAGGGCTACACCGACGTCATGGCCTGCCATCTCTCCGGGATCGACACGGCGGTCGCGAGCTGCGGCACCGCCTTCGGCAGCGACCACATCAAGATCGCCCGGCGTCTCCTCTCAGACGACGGCACCGGGGGAGAGGTCGTCTTCACGTTTGACGGCGACGCGGCAGGCCAGAAGGCTGCCCTCAAGGCCTTCGAGGAGGACCAGCGCTTCGTCGCCCAGACGTTCGTCGCCGTCGAGCCGAGCGGCATGGACCCGTGCGAACTCCGGCAGCACCGCGGCGACTCCGCCGTGCAGGCGCTTATCGAGAGCAGGCGGCCGCTCTTCGAGTTCGCCATCCAGGCGACGCTGCGCAAGCACGACCTGAACACCGTCGAGGGGCGGGTCTCCGCGCTGCGCGAGGCGGCCCCCGTCGTGGCGCAGATCCGCGACCAGTCGATCCGCCCCGCCTACGCCCGCGAGCTCGCGAAGTGGCTCGGGATGTCACCGGACGACGTCGCGAGGGCCGTCGGAGCGGCGAGCAGGCGGCTGCCGCAGGCCGGGTCGGGCGCCGGGGCGGCGCAGCCGGCACAGGCGGACGCGCCGTCGCCCGGGATGCGCAGCGACCGCCCCGATCCACGCGATCCCGTAGCGATGATGGAGCGGCAGGCGCTCGAAGTCGTCCTCCAACACCCTGCGACGCTCGACGACGACGCGTGGCGGCATTTCGGCGAGGCACACTTCACCGCCCCCGCGTACCAGGCGCTCCACGCCGCCATCGTCGCCGCAGGCCGTCTCGGACGCGGGGCCGAGGGCCACGCCGCATGGATCGAGAGAGTCCGGGATGAAGCGCCAGAACCCTTGCGGCATCTCCTGTCCGAACTTGCCGTCACGCCGCTTCCGGCCTCGACGCAGGATTCCCTCGAGCGCTACTGCCGCGACATCCTCGCGGGCCTCTTCGAACTTCAGATCACGCATCGCAAGGCCGAGCTCATGGGGCAGCTGCAGCGTCTCGACGCGACGGCCCCGCCCGAGGAACATCAGCGGCTCAACCGCGAGCTCATGGCGCTCGAGCTGCGTCGGCGCGAGCTCCGGCATCGGGACTGAGACGGGAATCGGCAGAACGGTCCCTGATTTCGTATCCGGCCCGGCTCCCTGCTAATCTGGACCGCGTTGCGCATTCCCCCGTAGCTCAATTGGCAGAGCATTCGACTGTTAATCGAAGGGTTACTGGTTCGAGTCCAGTCGGGGGAGCTTGGAGCCCCCGTACCCTCATCGGATGGGTGGCGCCATTCCCCCGTAGCTCAATTGGCAGAGCATTCGACTGTTAATCGAAGGGTTACTGGTTCGAGTCCAGTCGGGGGAGCCACGTCCCGGAATATCATGGATCCATGGGCGCGCGGAAGGTCGCTTTGCCTGCCGGATGGACCCGCTACGAGGGTCCGCTGCTGACGATCTGGCGTGTACGGTACGAGCGGATCTACGGTGAAGGGTCAGCCGAGCACTACGCCGACGGCATGTTTGTCCGGGACCATCGGCGTCCTATCGCCCAGTGGATCAACTACTCCGCCAAGTCGGCGATCCTCGTAGCGCCCGAGACTCCCGCGGCATGGCCCGTCCAGCGATTCGCGATCTACTACGCGCCGCCCGGCGACGGTCTCGAACCGGTCCTGTCCGCGCGCCACGAATGGCAGCCGCGCGGCCCCCGGGGCTCGACGACCGATGTCGACGCGTTTGCCGCCGCCGTCGCGTCCGCCGAGCAGTTCCTCGTCGCTGAGGCCGCGTTCGGCGCCATCGGCTGAGTGCGCCGCCCACCACCCGAGCTGGTTGCTCCCGTCACCCCGGCTGGCTTCTCCCACCACCCGAGCTGGTTCCTCCCCCCGCGCCGGCTGGTTGCTCCCGCCGCCCCGGCTGGCTTCTCCCACCGCCCCAGCTGGCTTCTCCCGCCGCCCCACCCTGCGTTCATTGGCCCGGAATGGCGGGGGTCAATGGTAGCTTTGGTGACGGACCGCCGCGCGGTCCCGCCCAGCAATCTGGCCAGAAGGGGAAGGGGCCCAGCGATGAGTGGTCGCCACAGCTCGCCGGCGGGGAGGCGCCCGCGCCTTGCCGCCCTGCCAGATCTCGTCGGCCAGGCGGCCCGACTGGCGCCGAGGCAGCTCAACGACGAGATCTCCCTCGCCAAGTACGAGCTCAAGGACCGCGGCGTTCAGGCCGGAATCGGTGCAGCGCTCTTCGTCGTCGCGCTCGTCTTCCTCGGCTTCCTCGTGATCGCGCTCGTGGTAGCGGCGATCCTCGGGCTCGCGACGGTCATGCCGGGCTGGCTCGCCGCTCTCGTAGTCGGCGCCGCGTGCCTCATCATCCTGCTCATCGCCGTCCTCATCGGCCTCGGCCGCGTCAAGAAGGCCATGCCGCTCATCCCGGCGGACGCGATCCGCGGCATCCGGCACGATCTCGGGGTCATCACGGAGGGTCGGAACTTCGATCCGCGTGTCCTCGACCCCTCGACCATCCAGTACAAGCGTGCGAAGGCGGCCAAGGAGGCCGCGGAGGCCAAAGCCAAGATGGAGAAGGCAGCGGAGGACCGTGCGCACGGGCGCATCAAGCCCCCGACGCCGAGCGAGGCCGAGCTGCGCGAGCGCATTGCCAAGCGGCGCGAGCACATCCTCGACGTCCGCGACGACCTCGTCGAAGAGCTCGACGTCAAGCGCCAGGCCGAAGCCCTCGCCGACGATGCGGCCCAGGCGTTCAACCGCCTACGTGCCGCGGCGTTCGCGAGGGTGCAAGCTGGCAGCCGAGGCTCAGGCGCCGGGTCGTCCAGCTCAACGGCGAGCACGACGGCGGGGAGCAGCGCCCGCGCGTCGTCCGCCGGTTCGGCGAACGCCTCTGGCGTCGGCGAAACAGTCAAGGAGCGGTGGGCGCCAATTGCGGCGTTTGCCGTGTCGGCGACCGCGTTTGCTGTCTTCCTTCGCAAGCTGGTGAAGAGCTGAGGCGACCCAAGGCCGCCATTCGGGGGAGTCGATGAGGGTCTTCGGCGCGGGTGCACGGCCGGGGCAGCCGCCGGTGCATCACGACCGAGTGCTCACGGTTCCGAACGTCCTCACGGTCGTCCGCTTCATGGGCGTGCCGCTCTTCATGTGGCTCGTCCTGGGGCCGCGTGAATACGCGTGGGCGGTCGTCGTGCTGGGCATCATGGGCGGAACCGACTGGGTCGACGGCTACGTTGCACGGCGCTTCGACCAGACGTCCAAGCTCGGTCGCGTCCTCGACCCCGCCGCGGATCGGCTCGCCCTCATGGCGGTCGCGCTGACACTTGTCCTCGCGGGGGTCGTCCAATGGTGGTACCTCGCGGCGTTCGTCGTGCCCGACGTCGTGCTCGGCATCACGTCGCTCTTCTACTTCCGCAGCCACCCGGACCTTCCGGTGAGCCGCATCGGCAAGCTCCGCACGGCGTTCCTCCTCATCGGCACTCCGCTGCTCGTCCTCTCGAAGCTTCCCATCCCCGGTTCGGGGGTCTATCTCGCGCTCGCGTGGACCTGCCTTGCGCTAGGGCTCGCTGGCCACTGGATCGCGGGCTACAACTACTTCTGGGCGATCGTCCGCAAGGGCCGCGGGGTCCGCAGCGGGCGCAGAGCCGGTAACTCGGATCCGGGCCCGGACTCAGGCGGCCCTCACTCAGGCAGCCCGGACTCAGGCGGCCCGGACGCTGGCGGCCCCGGCGAGGTGAGGCACTGATGGTGTGGTTCGCCGTCGTCCTCGCACTGCTCGGCGCCCTCTTCCTCGCGCTCGGTGCCCAGCGCCAAGGCAGCGCCGTGAAGTTCGATACCGGCGGCCTCGGGGTCAACTCGAGCGGATTCCTCCGGCTCCTGCGGAATCCGCGGTGGCTCTTGGGGCTCCTGCTGCTGGCGCTCGGCATGGTGTGCAACATGACGGCGCTCATCTCGGCACCGCTCACCGTGGTGCAGCCGATCGGCGCGATCGCGCTCGTCATCACGACCGTGGTCAACTCGAAGGATCAGGGGATCACGCTCAATCGGCCGACCGTCGTCGCGATCACGGCGTGTGTCACCGGATCGGCGCTCTTCGTGCTCCTGGCCGTCACGGCCACCGAGGAGAACCATCACGTCTCGGCTGGGGAGGAGCTCACGATCGTGCTCCTCCTCGTGCTCGCGATCTGTATCTTCGGCGGCCTCGCGCTCGCGTTCCGCCAGCGCCTCAACGCGTTCGTGTTCATTCTCGGAGCAGGCGTCCTGTTCGGCTTCGTGGCTGTGCTCACACGCATCATCGGGCGCCAGATCCTCGACCCCAACGGGCTGTTCCTGGTCAACGTCCAGTGGTACTCGATCTTCGCGATCGCGGCCGCAGGAGGCTTGGGATCGTGGTTCGTGCAGAACGCGTACTCGTCCGGTCCGCCGGATCTCGTCATCGCGGGGCTCACGGTGATCGACCCCATGGTCGGTGTGGCGATCGGCATCACAATTCTCGGTGAATTGCGGCCGGACGTCGCTCCTGTCATGGGAATCGCCATGGCTGCGGCCGCGCTCGTTGCTATCGTGGGAGTCATTGCCCTGTCCCGCCATCATCCTGAAGTCACCAGTCGCAGGAACGAGGCGGCACGCGAACTCCGGGGATCCTCGGAACCGGGGCAATGACCGGCCAACCAGAAGAGGAATCGTGACCCTGCCCGACGCTGAGCCGCACCGTGACGTCCAGAGCCAGAAGCCGCTGACGATTCTCATCGGCGCCGACACCTATCCTCCGCACGTCAACGGGGCCGCCCAGTTCGGCTACCGCCTCGCCAAGGGCATGACGGCGCGCGGCCACAACGTGCACGTCCTCGCGAGCCGCTCGGAGAAGGGCAAGAGCTACAGCGAGGTGCGTCCCGAGGCCACCGTGCATCGGCTGCGGTCCCACTCGGTGCCGACTCATCCGTACTTCCGCGTCGTGTTCCCGTGGGAGATCAAGAAGGAGATCTCGCTCCTCTTCGACCGCGTGAAGCCGGATGTCGTTCACATCCAGAGCCACTACATGGTCGGCGAGCACGTCCTGTACGAGGCCGTGAAGCGCGGCATCCGGGTGGTCGCCACGAACCACTTCATGCCGGAGAACCTCAACCCGTTCCTGCCGTTCCCGAAGTGGTTCCTCGACATCGTTGGCCGCCAGTCCTGGAAGGACATGGGCAAGGTCATGGGGCGGGCGAACGTCGTCACGACGCCCACGCCCCTCGCCGCCAAGGCGATGCACGACCACGCGTTCCTGCACGAGGTCATCCCGCTCTCCAACGGGATCGACGCCCAGGCCTACGAGCTCGCGCCGGGCGAGCGCGTCGAGCGCAACCCGTGGCCCACGGTCCTCTTCGCCGGGCGACTCGCCGAGGAGAAGCACGTCGATCTCCTCATCGACGCGGTGGCGAAGCTTCCGGCCGAGCTCGACGCGCACCTCGAGATCGTGGGCGACGGCGAAATCCGCGCTCGCCTCGACGCCCAGGTCGCGCGGCTTGGCTTGGGTGACAGGGTGCGGTTCCTCGGGCTCGCGTCCGACGAGGACCTCCGCGAGGCGTACATCCGCGCCGACGTGTTCTGCATGCCGGGAACCGCCGAGCTCCAGTCGCTCGTGACGCTTGAGGCCATGAGCGCCTCGACACCCGTCGTGCTTGCCGATGCAATGGCCCTCCCGCACCTCGTGCGCGATGGGGAGAACGGCTTCCTCTTCCGCCCCCACGACAGCGACGACCTCGCCCGCAAGATCAACGCCATCCTGAGCCTTCCCGAGGCGGATCGCCTCGCAATGGGCAAGGTGAGCCACGAGATGGTGCAGAAGCACAGCATCACGTACACGCTCGACACGTTCGAAGCCCTGTATCGGGGCGCGGACTCCGTCCCGTCCCACGGATGACGCAGGCACCACTCCCATCACCGACTAGGATGGAATGGCCCCGATCGGCAGCAGTCGATTCGGGTCCGAGGGGCTATAGCTCAGCCGGTTAGAGCAGGGGACTCATAATCCCTTGGTCCTGGGTTCAAGTCCCAGTAGCCCTACCCCGAGGACGAGACCGCCCATGCCGCACTGTAGGGGCCGTCTCCTCCTCAATCAGGTACTCGCTCCGCCAGATTCGAGTACACGCAAGTGTTGGAGCCCGCGCCCGCGCGTGTGAAGGTATTTATGAGTTCCCCGCGAGGAGCCGCAACAACCGAATAACCGCTATGAGGGCCCCTGAACCTGCGACTCTGGGGGCCCTCAGCCGTTTCTGGGATCAGCCCTGCGACTCCTCGCCTCGGGCGCCCCACTCGTCTTCGCGGCGGAGATGTTCTTCGGGCCCCTGATAGGCGGCGAGATCTTGCCAGTCCGAGGGGAGGTCAGCCGGCTTGCGGCGGCTTCCGCGAGCGCTTCGTACGGACGACGACGACGCAGCTTCCGCGAGTGCCGAGACCTCCCGGCCCAAGGCGAGAAAGGCCTCCCGTGCGGCATCCGGCGCGTGCGAGATGCCCGGCACGTGCAGTGCATCCGGATCGGTTTCTGCCACCTCGAGCCCGAGCGAGCGGGCCGCCGCCATGACGATCTCAGTCGTGCTCGCGCCCGTGGCCCGCTGGAGGCCGCGGATCGTGTCCGGGTCTGGGAAGTTCTTGAGCGGCGAGTTGACGAGCTGGAAGAGGCGCTTGCCCGTCGGAACACCGCCGCATGCCCTCGACATGGCCTCGAACGACCAGCCGCGTGCGGCCTTCACGTCAGCGAGTAGCGCTCCCAAATCCTGCTGACTCATCTCTCTCCCCTCATGCGCATGCTGCTGCTCGGTACGGTGCCAACCACTGAATCTTAGGCATCTCTCGGCTTGGCATGCTGCCACGAGCGTGGGATGTGCCTAAGAAGTGCCTAACTTTCGATCTCGGCGATCCGCGTGATCACTGGCCAAGCGGCGAGTTGTGCCTAAGAAGTGCCTAAGAAATGCCTAACTTTGGTTCTGTTGACGTTACCCTCTACTTGACGACCCGGCCGCTACTCGATTGAATGGAGGAACGCACGAGGCATCGGACGTACCGGAGGGGGTGGCACGCCGACATGCGGTTCAAGCTTGTGGCGCGCGACGTCCTGATCGATGTGATGACTCGGCAGGGATGGTCGAACCGAGGTCTGGCCGACTATGTCGGCTGCGCTCCCGGGACGATCGACAACTTGATCTCGGGGAAGACTCAGTCGGTCAATCAGGCGCGGACCGCTCGGCTCATCTGCCGGGCCCTCGACGTTCCTGTCGAGGTCTTTTTTACGCCCATCCCTCCTAGTGGTGCTCCTCGAAGGGGAAATCGTCAGTCGACATCTCGGAACCGGAAGGACAAGGGGAGCAACGTAAGCGACCAAGGCGAGGGAGGTGAAGGCGGCATCGCAGAACCAACGCAGGCAACTGAGCCAAGTGTGAACAACTAGACACCCAGCTATCTGTACCCAAGTCAGCTACCAAGAAAGTGGGGGAATCGTGACTCTGCTCATGACCAAGGGCGCACTCGGTGGCGCCATGCTGCTCTCTGAACTCCAGGAACGGGCTGTCCACGCCGCATCGTCGTCGTACCGACTCGATCGCGGGGACTAGCGAACAGGTGATGTGGGGGCTGGTGTGATGTTCACCCTTGATGCGGCCGGAGTCGGCAAGCGATACGGAAAGCGCGCCGCGCTCTCCGGCTTCGACCTGCAGCTTGAAGCAGGCAAGATCTATGGCCTGCTGAGGCCGAATGGCTCGGGGAAGACCACCGGCCTCCACATCCTCACCGGGCTCCTCGCGCCCGACGAGGGCACCGTCGAGATCCTCGGCATTCCTGTCGAGGACAAGGCGTCCCGCCGTCTGTATGGGTTCGCGCCGGACGACCTGCCCCTGCCCGGAGCGCTGACGGGCCGCGAATATCTCGCGTTCCACGACGCGATGCACCGGCGCCGCGATCAGGACCGAAGTCATGAGCTCGCGGACATTCTTGGGCTGTCGGGCGACCTCGACAAGCAAGTGGGCCACTTCTCACACGGCATGAAGCGCAAGCTTCAAGTTGTTGCGGCCCTGAGCCACAGTCCCGAGCTGGTGGTTCTCGATGAGCCGTTCAGGGGCCTCGATCCCGATGCGTCGGCCGCCTTGAGGCAGATTCTCTCGAGTTTCGCGGCGAGTGGTCGGTCGGTTCTCATCGCAACCCACGACATGCTGCGGGCCGAGCGCGATTGCGACGAGGTCACGATCCTCTCTGAGGGGAGGACCGTCGGCCGCGGATCGCCGCAGGGGCTTCTCGCGGCTCACCCCGAGTGTTCGAGTCTCGAGGAAGTCTTCATGTCGATCACTGGCCTCCGCCGCGCGAGCGCGGAGCGCGAGGCACGCATATCAGCCCTCTCTCAGCGAGGTAGGTTCTCATGATTGTCAGAGTCGTCTTCTCCGCCCTTGGTGGGCTCGTCGTCGGGGTGTCCGTTCTTGTGCTGGGCCTTGTGGCTTCGATGGCGTTCGCGTGGTCAACGGGCACGCGGGCAAATCTTCCCGGGATCTTCGAAGCGTGGCTCACGGAGGAGAACGGCATGCCCGCGGTGAATTTCGTCCCGCATCCCTGGGGAATGTTGGCTGTCATTCTTGTCGTCACGGCGCTCGTCGTCGTGGGGTCTCTACGCCGGCGTTCCGCGGGCTCGGCGGAGCGGATTCGATGAGCTCGACGCTGGCCGCGGTCACGCGTACGGCAGGGGTGCTGTGGGTCCGGGAGCTGGCTGGGCTCTTCCGCACGACCACCAAGACCATCCTGTGGGCCGCGGGAGGAGGTCTCGGGGCGGCGCTCGCGCTGGGCCTCGTCCTCGCGATGGTTGCGGCCCAGTCCGCGGCGGGGCCGATCCCGCGGGAGCTGGGCGAGACGATGCTGCGCACGGTGGGTTCTCGTCCAGTGCCGTCATCTGCACGCTGATCGTCGTGGTTCTCACGGTCTCCTTGCCGTCGAGGACCTCGCTCCAATCGCTCCTTGATCTACTCCCCGTCGGCCGCACGACGGGCCAGGTGGGGCAGCTTGTTCCTCTCATGGCGATCGCCGCGATCTTCGGTCTCGCCCTCTCGGCAACCGCGGTCGTGGTCGCGCAGCGCGTTCTCGGCACGGGAGGCGCGGTCGCAGCCTGTGCGCTTCTCGTCGGGAACATCGTCTCCCTGCAGATGCTCGCGCTCGGGGCCTTTCACGCGCTCGCCAGCCTCCTCAAGCGCTGTGTGAGGCTGCCGCATCAATACGCCGTCGCCGGCGGCGCCGCCGTCGTCATGGCGTCGGCGCTGCTCGCGTTCTCGCGCGACGTTCTCGAGTTTCGCTACGGCCAGGAAGCATGGAGCCCCTGGGATCTCCTTCTGCCACGACTCACGGCCCGGATCCTCGCCGGCGAAGGCCTCGCCGTCGTCGGCATCGGGGTTTGGTGGATCGCGGCAGCCATCGTGTTCGTCGCGGGAAGCCGCATGCATCGCCAAGAGCAAGCGCCGGCCGGCATCCGGCTGCTCACCCGCACGACCCCGCCGTCCGGCGAATTTGCCGCAGGGGCGTGGTTCGAAGCCCTGATCGCCATTCGCACTCCGCAGTTCATCGTCACGTGCCTCGCGAGCCTTCCGCTCGTCCTGGCCGTGCGGGGCATGTCTGCCGTGGAACTCATCGCCCCGGCCGCGGAGAAGCTTGCCGCGGGCCTTCCCGCGGTGCCGTTCGCGCTGGGCATGTACGCTGTGGGGCGCACGATGCGGTTCCGTTGGCTTGGCGCGATCATCCAGGGACGCTGGTCGTGGTGGATTGGCCCACAGGTTGCCGCGTACGCACTCGTCGGCGTCGGGTTGGCCATCCCGATCTATGCGGCCGAGCTGGCGCTTGGCATGATCGCCATCGGCGACACGCCCGGCGTCGTCGCCCGGATGGCGCTCATCTTCGCGGTGGCCCTCCTCGCGGGCGCGTTGATCCCTTATTCGGAAGATCAGGGCCTTTCCGTCACGGCAGCGGGGTTCCTCGCGGCGATCGCCGTCATGCTCTCGTCGCTCCTGACCTCGTGGGTGGCGTCCGCGACGAACTCGCTCACGGCGGCGGCCGCCGAGGTGCTCCTCGCCGGGCTGTTCCTCCTCCTGTATGCGGCGGCTGCTTCGTCGCAGGAGAACAACGTGGCCCGCTATGTCTGATCTCGTTTTCACCCCCGGGGTCACACGCGAAGATGCGGTCGTGGCGTTTCCCCCTCTCGGGATTGCGGTGACCCAGACGTCGCCGACGTTCCGCCATGACCTGCTCGAGCTCGGCCTCGCGAGCGAGAACCGGAAGCGCGCGCCGCTTGGCTCGGTCTTCGGCACGAGCCTGAGCCGGGCAACGGTGCTCCCGTCCGGGTGGCGCTCGTCGGTGGCGGTCGCCCTCAGCCACTACGCGCGGGCGATGTTTCGCGTCTTCGTGCTTCTCGGCCTCGTGCTTGTTGCGGGTCTCGGGACCGGGCTCACGTCGCTGGCCGGGCTGGCCCTCGCCGGGTTTTTCTTGGCGTGCTCGATCCTCGTGCACGAACTCGGGCACGTGGCCGCCTATCGACTTCTCGGTGGTTCAATGGCTCCCGGGATCGCCGTGGCGAAGGGCATGAGGTGTCACCTCGTGAGGAGGGGCCTGCCTCCGTGGCGCGACCTTCTTGTCGCGGCTGCCGGGCCCCTCGCGCCAGGATTCCTCGTGCCCTTTCTGGTGCCATTTCTGTGGGTCGCACCCTTGACCTGCGGAGCGTGGCTGGCCATTGCCTTGGGCCACGCCTTGTGTGCCTTGTGGCCCGTTGGGGATGGTGTCACGATTTGGGGGGCCGTGGCCCAGCTCAGCCGACGACGGAGGGCGGCTCGATCGGACGCCTCGCCGCGAAGTTTGCTGTGAGGTTGTTGTACATGTGCGACGCAATCTTGAAAAAGCTGGTCGATGGATAGTTGCGAGAGCTACTGTTATCCAGCGCATGAGGCCCTGGGGGTTGCGTGCGTCGGCGCGCCCGGTCACAACGGGCAGAGCACCGGGCGCGCCGTTTGCCCCCTAGCCTCCCTGGCCGTGTCCGGCCGCTGGGCCGTTTGTCGGTTCGCTGGACCCACTTGCCAGCTCGACCGTGACGGTGTGCGTGCGCACTGGTTCGGCCTCCCATGAACGCCTGAGTCCGAAGACAATCGCGGTGCCGGCCTCAGCTTTTGCGGCGACACGCAGCGTGAACCGGTCGACGACGGGCGAGCCCGGCACTGGAACCGCCACCGCTGCGCGGGTCGACCCTTCCGGGGAATCCGGAGCGCTGCCGGACTCCCGGCCGACGACGTCGGTCTCTCGGCCGACAAGGTCGATGCCAGGGGGTGTTTGCATTACCTCCCAGCGATATCCGGTTCCACTCGGCGACTGCAGCGCCACGGTGAAGGCGGTGCCTGCCTGGACTTCGAGCACATCGCGCGTATCTCCCGAATCCCGAGTGCCGTTCACGCGAGCGATTCTGGTCCGCAATCGGCGATAGGGCAATGCCGTCGCAAACCCATCTCTTGTCTCGCCCCTGCCGCGGATGTTATGTTACTCGCCAGTAACATAGCTCGCGTGATCCTTCATGGAGCGCGGAATGAGGAGTGGACATGACCCAGTCGAGCCCCGTTGAGCTGCCTTACGCCGATGGCGACTTCTTCGCCTTCGAAACGCTGCTTTCGAACAAGGAGCGAGACCGTCTCCATGAGGTGCGCGAGTGGCTTGACGCCAACGTGCGCCCCATCGCGGTCGAATGCTGGAACCGCGCCGAGTTCCCACACGGTCTCATTCCCCAGCTCGCCGAACTGGACGTCATGAGCCCCGTGCGTCGGCAAGGCCACTCGAACCTCCTGGCAGGTCTCCTGCACGCCGAGTTCACGCGCGCCGACGCGTCAATTGCCACATTCATGGGCGTCCACGACGGTCTGTTCACGGGCTCGCTCGAATTGCTCGCATCGCGCGAGCAGCAGCAGGAGTGGCTCCCCGACGTCTACGCCCTCAGGAAGATCGGCGCCTTCGGCCTGACTGAGCCGCTCGGCGGCAGCGATGTTGCGGGAGGCACCCGTACGACAGCGAGGCGGGACGGCTCCTCATGGGTGCTGAACGGGGCCAAGCGCTGGATCGGAAACGCGACCTTCTGCGACTGGGTGGTCATCTACGCGCGCGATCTCGACGACAACCAGGTCAAGGCGTTCCTCGTGGACACTTCGCTTGCGGGATATTCGGCCACCAAGATCGAGAACAAGATCTCGCTCCGCACTGTCCAGAACGCCGACATCACGCTTGAAAACGTCGTGGTCCCTGAAGAGTTCAAGCTCGCGCACGCCAACTCTTTCCGCGATACCAACAAAGTGCTCAAGGCAACACGCCTCTCCGTGGCGTGGCAGGCCGTCGGCCTCATGATGGCTGCATTCGACGTCGCGCGCCGGTATGCCGTGGAGCGGTACCAGTTCGGCCGCCCGATCGCCTCCTTCCAGCTCGTTCAGGATCATCTCGTCACGATGCTCGGCAACACTGTGAGCTCGATGGGCCTCATGGTTCGCCTCGCGCAGCTCGCCGAGGAGGGGCAAGCGCGTGATGAGCAGTCGGCTCTCGCCAAGGCCTTCACGACGGCCCGCATGCGCGAGTCCGTTGCCCTCGGCCGGGCCGTTCTCGGTGGGAACGGGATCGTCACCGACTTCGGAATGGCCAAGGTGTTCGCGGACGCCGAGGCGATTTTCTCCTATGAAGGGACGCACGAGATCAACACTCTCGTGACCGGTCGGGCGATCACGGGCATCTCCGCGATCGTGTGACTCATGCCGGAGGCGACCGGCCGGTCCATGGGGGTGGCGTGCCTGTCCACGGGAGCAGGACGGAGGGCCGCGTGTCCGCGACGAAGCGGAGCGGGTCAAGGTAGCTGTCATCGCGCCGTACGCTCCAGTGGATGCAGCCCACCGCGCAGTGCCGTGGTGCTGCAGCGACACGTCCGATGGCCTGCCCACGGGTGACGCGCGTGCCGACGGCGAGGTCCGTCGCGACGGGCTCGAAGCTGCTGCGATGCCCGTCCGGATGCATGATCGTCAGAACCGGCCGGTCCACGACCCAGCCCGCGAAGGCGACCGTGGCGTCGTCGGGCGCGAGAAGCTCCTGCTCCGGCGCCGCAGCGAGGTCCACGCCGCGGTGTCCGCTCAGCCACGGGCGGGCCGGAGGGTCGAACGCCCGCAAGAGCACGGGTCGCGGGGCGAGAGGCCACGCCCACCCCGAGGCGGGGGTGGCCGCAGGGCCCTGCAGCGGGGGCCCCGAGGCTGACTGGCCGTGCGGCGCGGCGCCGCCGAGCAGGGGAGTGGTGGCAAGGATTGCCGCGAGCGTGACCGCAAGGATCCTCGCGGCGGGAGGCCTGCAGTCCTTCGACGGGAAGCGAGTCATCTCCCGAGCCTTGCGCGTTGGCGACCCCCTTGGAAGACGACCTGCAGCGCATGTGGAGGGCACGCCGTCGTGCGCTGTGTGGAGGAGAAAAAGCAGGGTGGGCGGGCGGGAGAAGCGCAGCGGGGCGGGCGGGAGCGGCCAGGGCTGCCAGCCGCGCAATGCCCCTGTAGTACACTGAGAACCGCGGCTTTCTGCGTCCTCTTTGTCATGCCAATTGCTCGTCATGCCTCATGCCAAACGGGTGGAAAGCTGACTCCGCGCATCCAGCGCCCCGCCGCACGTGTGGCAGGGCCTCGTGTGCCTGACGGTCCGCCCCGGTGAATGAGCTGGGCGGCTCGGGTCTGCGAGGGGTGCCAGGGGCGGCGGCCAGCCGGCCGTCGTCGAAGAACCGTCAACAACTAGGGCAGGGGCAAGGGCGGCCGCAGAGGCTCCCTCGTGAAGGACCTGCCGGAAGGAGCGTCGGCATGCCCGTCGTTACCATGCGCCAGCTGCTCGACAGCGGCGTCCACTTCGGTCACCAGACCCGCCGTTGGAACCCGAAGATGAAGCGCTTCATCTTCACCGAGCGCAACGGCATCTACATCATCGATCTCCAGCAGTCGCTTTCCTACATCGACCGCGCCTACGAGTTCGTCAAGAACACCGTCGCCAAGGGCGGCACCGTCCTCTTCGTCGGCACGAAGAAGCAGGCTCAGGAAGCCATCGCCGAGCAGGCCATGCGCGTGGGCCAGCCGTACGTCAACCAGCGTTGGCTCGGCGGCATGCTCACCAACTTCTCGACGGTCGCGAAGCGCATCCAGCGCCTCAAGGAGCTCGAGGAGATCGACTTCGAGGATGTGGCCGGTTCTGGCCGCACCAAGAAGGAGCTCCTCATCCTCCAGCGCGAGAAGGACAAGCTCGAGAAGACCCTCGGCGGCATCCGCAACCTCTCCCGCACGCCGGCCCTCCTCTGGGTCGTCGACACCAAGAAGGAGCACCTCGCGGTCGACGAGGCCAAGAAGCTTGGCATCCCGGTCGTGGCGATCCTTGACACGAACTGCGATCCGGACGAGGTCAACTACCCGATCCCGGGCAACGACGACGCCATCCGCTCCGTCAACCTCCTGACGCGCGTGGTCGCCGACGCCGTGGCCGAGGGCCTCATCGCCCGCAACAACCGTGCCGCAGGTTCGGAGGGCGCTACGTCCGCCGAGCCGCTTGCCGAGTGGGAGCGCGAGCTCCTCGAGGGCCAGACCGCCGAAGAGGCCGCTCCGGCCGCTGACGCTGCTGAGGCCGGCGCGGCTGGCTCCTCTGAGGGCGAGCAGAACTAGCCCCTAGACCATTCCTCCCGGCCGGTCTCGGCCGGCCGGGAGGCGGACGGCAGGATGGCACCGAAGCCCGGTGCCATCCTGCCGATGTGTGAGAAGTGCTAAGAACGAGACAGAGGGGTTCACATGGCGAACTACACCGCTGCTGACATCAAGGCCCTGCGCGAGCGCACGGGCGCCGGCATGATGGACGTCAAGAAGGCTCTCGACGAGGCCAACGGCGACGCCGAGAAGGCCGTCGAGATCATCCGCATCAAGGGCCTCAAGGGCGCGACCAAGCGCGAGGGCCGCTCGACCGCCGAGGGTCTCGTGGCCGCGAAGGTCGAGAACGGCGTCGGCGTCATGGTCGAGGTCAACTGCGAGACTGACTTCGTCGCCAAGTCCGCCAAGTTCATCGAACTCGCCGACAAGGTCCTCGGTGCCGCCGTTGCCTCCGGCGCGGCTGACGTCGAGGCTCTCCTCGCCGCCGAGATCGACGGCAAGCCGGCGAGCGAGTTCGTCGTCGAAGAGGGCGCCGTGCTCGGCGAGAAGGTCGCGGTCCGTCGCGTGGCCCGCGTCGAGGGCGCGACCGTTGACGCGTACCTCCACAAGACGTCCAAGGACCTCCCGGCCCAGGTCGGCGTCCTGTTCGCCGTCAACGGCGAGGGCGAGGCCGCGGCCGCTGCCGCTCACGACGTCGCCGTGCACGTCGCCGCGATGGCTCCGAACTACCTCCGCCGTGAGGACGTTCCGGCCGACCTCGTCGAGTCCGAGCGCCGCATCGCCGAGGAGACCGCGAAGGCCGAGGGCAAGCCCGAGGCAGCCCTCGCGAAGATCGTCGAAGGCCGCGTGACCGGCTTCTACAAGGGCGAGGTCCTCCTCGACCAGGCATTCGCGAAGGACGCCAAGAAGAGCGTCGGCCAGGTCCTCCAGGAGGCCGGTGTCGAGGCGACCGCGTTCGCGCGCTTCCGCGTCGGCGCCTAGTCGCCGAACCGGCACGCCCGGCGCAAGGGGCGGCCACTTGAAGCAGTTCACTTCGAGTGGCCGCCCCTTTTGCGCCCAGATAATCTAGAGCAAGCCCACAAACCGGTTCGAGGGGACAAATCACCATGGAAACCGTACAGACCGACGTGCAGACTTCAGCCCTCCCCGTGACCGACGATCCTCTCCCGCCGCGCCGTCGTCGTGTTCTGCTCAAGCTCTCGGGCGAGGTCTTCGGCGGGGGCAAGCTCGGCGTGGACCCTGCAACCGTCCGCGGCGTCGCCCGCCAGATCGCTGCGGCGGTCGACGACGTCGAGGTTGCCATCGTCGTCGGCGGAGGCAACTTCTTCCGTGGCGCCGAGCTCTCGCAGAGCGGAATGGACCGCTCCCGCGCGGACTACATGGGCATGCTCGGCACGGTCATGAACTGCCTTGCCCTCCAGGACTTCCTCGAGCAGGCGGGCGTCGAGACCCGCGTGCAGAGCGCCATCACGATGGGCCAGGTCGCCGAGGCGTACATCCCGCGGCGGGCGATCCGGCACATGGAGAAGGGCCGCGTCGTGATCTTCGGCGCCGGCGCGGGGCTTCCGTATTTCTCGACCGACACGGTCGCGGTGCAGCGCGCGCTCGAGGTGCATGCCGACGTCGTCCTCATGGCGAAGAGCGGCGTCGACGGCGTCTACACGGCCGACCCCAAGAAGGACCCGGAGGCGCGCAAGCTCGAGCGCCTCACGTACGACGAGGCGCTCCGCCGCGACATCCGCGTCATGGACCAGACGGCGATGACCATGTGCAAGGACAACGGGCTCACGATGGTCGTCTTCGGCATGGAGGGCGAGGGCAACGTGACGAAGGCGATCCTGGACGGCCAGCTCGGCACGTTGGTGACCCCCTGATCCGGCTAGGATGTCCGTAGCCCACCCGTCAGCATTCCAGCTGTCAAGAGACCAGCAGTCAGGAGCGAAGCAACCGTGATCGAAGAGACTCTCCTCGAAGCCGCCGACAAGATGGAGAAGGCCGTCGAGGTGGCCAAGGAGGACTTCGCCGCGATCCGGACCGGCCGCGCCAACCCGGCGCTCTACGCGAAGGTCATGGTCGAGTACTACGGCACGCCTACCCCGCTCCAGCAGCTCGCGTCGTTCCAGGTCTCGGACGCCCGCACGATCCTCATCACCCCGTTCGACAAGACGGCCCTGCGCGACATCGAGAAGGCCCTGAGCGACTCCGAGGTCGGTGCGAACCCGTCCAACGACGGCGCCGTCATTCGCGTGATCCTGCCCGAGCTCACGCAGGAGCGCCGCCGCGAGTACGTCAAGATCGTCAAGGGCAAGGGCGAGGACGCGAAGGTCTCGATCCGCAGCATCCGCCGCAAGGCGAAGGAGACCCTCGACCGCCTGGTCAAGGACGGCGAGGTCGGCGAGGACGACGGCACGCGCGGCGAGCGCGAGCTCGACGGCCTGACCAAGCAGCACACGGACAGCGTCGACGAGCTCGTCAAGCGCAAGGAAGCGGAGCTGCTCGAGGTCTGATGACCGAATCCCAGCCTGATGCCCCGGGAGCGCCCGCCTCGAGGCGCTCCCGCCGTGAGGCGGCGGCCGCGGACAAGGCGACGTCCGCCAGCGTGGCAGGGGCGGCCGCGTCGTCGAGGGCCGGACGGAATCTCCCTGCGGCGATCGTCGTCGGCCTGGCGCTCCTCGCCGCGGTGCTCGGCGGGCTCTTCGTGTGGCCGCTCGGCTTCGTGATCATCGCGACGGCGGCCGGGGTCCTGGGCGTGTGGGAGGTATTCCGGGCGCTCCAGACGCGCAGGATCACGATCCCGATTGTGCCGGTGCTCGTCGGTGCGATCGCGATCCCGTTCTCGGCGTTCCTCGGAGGGCAGGAGGCGCAGCTCTTCGCGCTTCTGGCCGCGAGCGCGGCGGTGCTGCTCTGGCAGAGCCTCGAGACGGCGGTCGGCGCCGTGGCGAACGTCGTGGGGGGCGTGTTCGTCCTCCTGTGGATCCCGTTCTTCGTGGGCTTCTCGGTGCTTCCCCTGCACGATTCGGGTGTCGCGCCGCCGCCGCTCGGACTGTGGCCGGGCCTCGCGGTGCCCCACAGCGTCCTTCAGCTCGTCCTCACGCTCCTGCTCGTCTTCGCGAACGACACCTTCGGGTACATCGTCGGCGCGAGCTGGGGCAGGCATCCGATGGCCCCCAAGATCAGCCCGAAGAAGTCGTGGGAGGGTTTCGCAGGATCGGTCGCGGGCGCGATGGTCATCGGAGTCCTTGGCACGGTCTTCCTGCTCGGGCGTCCGTGGTGGGTCGGCATCGTCCTCGCCGTTGCGATGGTGGGAGCGGCGACGGCGGGAGATCTCGCCGAATCGATGGTCAAGCGCGAACTCGGCATCAAGGACATGAGCAGCATCCTTCCGGGGCACGGCGGCATGATGGACCGGCTCGATTCGATCCTGTTCGGGGTGCCCGTGGCCTACGTCGTGTTTAACCTCCTGCCCGTGACCGGGTAGGCCTCGGCACAACCAGACATAGATCCGGTTGCAGGGCCGGAGCGGGATAATGTTGGGCAGGGCCGATCGCGGCCTGCGGCGGGGTGCTCGCCGCGTGAGAGGACGGAGGCACGGTGGCGCGCACTGAATCGGGAGCCGCGGCTGGATTCAGCCGCGTGGGCCGCGGCGACCTGGGGTACAGCCCCAAGCAGGTCGAGAAGTTCATGGAGGCCGCCAGGGCCTATCTCCGCAACACGTCCGCGTCCGGCCAGCCTGTCACGAGCCACGATGTGCGGAGCGTCGCGTTCGACGCCGTGCGCGGAGGATACGACGCCAGCCAGGTCGACGCTGCCCTCGACCGCCTCGAAGACGCCCTTGCCCGCCGTGAACGCGACGAACTCATCGACCGCGAGGGCGAAGACGCCTGGCTGCATGAGGTGGGGGCCCTCGCGAGCCTTCTGCGCGGCCGCCTCCTGCGCCCGGACGGGGACCGCTTCCGCAGGCCCGTCAAGATCACGTCCCCCAGCTACCATCCGGGAGACGTCGACGAGCTGTGCCACCGGCTCCTCAACTACCTCGAGCACGACGAAGTCATGAGCGCCGACGAAGTCCGCACCGCCGTCTTCCGCACCGTGACCGGGCGCGACGGCTACGAGGAGACTCAGGTCGACGCATTCCTCGACCGCTGCGTCGAGCTCATCTCGAAGATCGCGTAGCCTCCCGGGCCGGGTCCGGCTCGTATGCCTCGGGGCGGTGGATGCGCACGAGGAAGCGGTCGACGGCGGTGGGCACCGGCCTGCGGCGAACGGCCGAGACACCGACCATGACCGCGAACGCGAGCGGTACCGACCACGCGGCCGGCTGGCCGAGCAGCGCCTGGAGCACGGCCATGTTCGCGATCCCGGGCACGATCGCGGAGAAGAGGACCGCACTGCCGCACGCGAGCGCTCCCGCCGCCAGCCCGGCGATCGCGCCCGCAGCGGTGAGCCGTCGCCACCAGATGCTGAGGATGAGGAGCGGGCAGATCGTCGAGGCGGTGAAGGCGAAGACGAGGCCGACGCTCCCGGCAAGCGCCTGAGGCCCCGCGAGGAGGGCTGCGCCGAGGGGGACCGCCGCGGAGGCTGCGGCCGCGACCCTGAAGCCGTGGACGCTTCCTCCGAAGAGCTCTTGGCTCATGACGCCCGCGATCGAGACGAGCAGGCCCGACGTGGTGGAGAGGAACGCGGCCATCGCTCCCGCGAGCACGAGTGCCGAGAGGGCTGCCCCCAGAGGGCCGTCGATGAGGCGCGCCGGCAGGAGCACGACCGTCGCGTCGGCCTGCCCCGCGAGATCGGGTGCCGCGGTCCGTCCGAGGATCCCGAACGCAGTCGGGAACAGATAGAAGACCGAGAGCAGACTCAGGACGATGACGGTCGTGCGCCGCGCCGAGGGGCCGTCCGGGTTCGTGTAGAACCGGACGAGCACGTGGGGGAGGCCGAGCGTGCCGAAGAGCAGGGCGACCATGACCGACACGGTGCGGTAGACGCCGTCGGGCGCCACGAGCGACGCCGGGATGGCCGGTGCGTTGCCGGAGGCGGCGCCGAGCGCGTCGATCGGTTCGCCCGAGGGCGCGCCGCGCCCGGCGAGCCACAGGACCAGGAAGAGTGCCGGCAGAGCCAGCGCGGCGAGCTTGAGCCAGAACTGGAACGCCTGCACGAACGTGATCGAACGCATTCCGCCGAACATGACCGAGGCGACGACGACCGCGACGACGGCGACGGAGCCGACCCAGCCCGGCAGCCCCGTCGTCGTATGGAGGGCGAGGGCGGCACCTTGGAGCTGCGGGACGATGTAGAACCATGCGATGAGGACCACGAGCACGCTCGTTGCCCGCCGCACGGCGTTCGAGCCGAGGCGTGCGGCCGCGAAGTCTGGAACGGTGTAGGCGCCGGAACGCCGCAGCGGCGTCGCGACGAACAGGAGGAGCATGAGGAACCCGGCCGTGTAGCCGATCGGGTACCAGAGGGCCTGCGCCCCGTTGACCATGATGAGTCCGGCCACGCCGAGGAAGCTCGCGGCCGAGAGATATTCTCCTCCGATCGCCGACGCGTTCCACCAGGGACGCACCGTGCGCGAGGCAACGTAGAAGTCGCTCGTCGTGCGGGAGATCCGCAGCCCGAGAACCCCCACGAGGACCGTCGTGAGGGCGACGGCGGCGACTGCCCCAATGGCGAGTGCGGGCGGGAGCGATGGCGCGGGCGTCATGGCTTGTCCCGCACGAGCTCGCGGAAGTGTTCCTCGTTGCGCGCGGAGGCCCGTGCGTAGAACGCCGCACAGGCGATCGCGGCCGGGTAGGGGAGCACCGCGAGCAGGAGCCACGCGAGAGAAAGCCCGGGAAGCCCGGGCAGCAAGGGGAAACTCGCGCCGAGGGCCGCGAGGACCCCGAGGCCGCAGAGGCACGTGAGGAAGGCGCCGCCGACGACGAGGGCCAGCCGAAGCTGCGAGCGGATGAGCGAACGCAGCAGGACCTCGCCGATCTCGGACTGTTCCGTGAGTTCGCGCGCGAGGGACGGTGCGACGGGAGCAGGCGCCGCGTTCGAACGCGGGGCCGTCACCCGCACTCTCTGGGGGTGGGGATCGGGTGTCATGGCAGCGGCCTGATCCGTGTTGCGGCGAGCCGTTCGCGGAGCCCCGGGAGGAGCCGGCGGCTCACGGGGAGTTCGACCCCGGCGACGACGACGCTTGCGTGGGCGCCCCCGAGGCGCAGCTGCTCGACGTTGGCCATCGCGACGAGGAAGGACCGATGGACCCGCACGAAGCCTGCCGGTGCCCACTGGCGCTCGAGGTCATTGAGGGGCACCCGCACGAGATAGCTTCCGTCGACGGTGTGAAGACGCGCGTAATCGCCCTGCGCCTGAACGAACCGGACATCCTCGCGCCGGATCCTGCGCGTCACGCCGGCTTGCTCGACGGTGATGAGCTCGGGTGCGGGTTCTTGCGGCGCCGGGCGGGATTCCTCCTGCAGCGCCACGATGCGGCCCACGCACCGCGAGAGGCGCTCGGACCCGACGGGCTTGAGCAGATAGTCGACGGCGGCGAGGTCGAAGGCCTCGAGGGCGTGTTCTTCGTCGGCGGTGACGAAGACGACGGCGGGAGGCCGCGCGAAGCGCGCGATGACCCTCGCGAGGTCGAGGCCGCTGAGCCCGGGCATGTGGATGTCGAGGAAGATCGCGTCGATGTCTTCGCGTTCGAGCGCGAGGAGCGCCTCTGCGCCAGAGCCGGCAGTGTGGACCGTCCCGATCCGTCCGTCCTTGCCGAGCAGATACGCGAGCTCGCGGACGGCGGGCAGCTCGTCGTCGACGACGAGGACGGTCAACATGCGCGCAAGTTTACTGGTCGCGCTATCCTAGCGGCCGACGTCGTGATCTGGCTGGGACTTCGGCACGCGAAGCGTGATGAGGGTTCCCGCGCCGGGCGCGGTCTCGACGACGATCCCGTGGTCGTCCCCGTAGACCTGGCGCAGGCGGGCGTCGACGTTGCGCAGGCCCACGTGCTCCCCTCCTGCATGGCCCGCGAGAACCTGCCGCAGCCGTTCGGGATCGGCCCCGACGCCGTCGTCCTCGACCCGTACCACCGCGTCCGCCCCCTCCTCCTCGGCAGTGATGGAGATCCTGCCGACCCCTTCTCGGGCCTCGATCCCGTGTTTGACCGCGTTCTCGACGAGCGGCTGGAGGCTCAGGAACGGCACAGCCGTGCCGAGCACCTCGGGTGCGATGCGCAGACTCACCTGGAGCCTGTCGCCGAAGCGGGCCCGTTCGAGCAGAAGGTACCGGTCGATGCTGCGCAGCTCCTCGGCGAGCGTCGTGAAGTCCCCGTGGCGGCGGAACGAGTATCGCGTGAAGTCCGCGAATTCGACGACGAGCTCTCGGGCTCGTTCGGGGTCCGTCAGGATGTACGACGCGATGGCGTTGAGCGAGTTGTAGATGAAATGCGGGCTGATCTGCGCTCGGAGCGCCCGCACTTCGGCTTCCATGAGCAGCGTGCGGGAGCGGTCGAGCTCAGCGAGTTCCACCTGCGTCGCGACCCATGCGGCCACCTCGTTCGTCGCGCTCACGAGCCCGGCTCGGGCATCCGGGGCGAAGGCGACAACGGTGCCGATGGTCCGCGAGCCTGCCTGCACTGGCGCGACGACGGCGTGGCGCAGGCGGCAGTCCGCTTCGCCGCAGCCTGCGGCCGAGCACGAGACCTCGGGCGCGGAGGCGATCCTGGCGCGCCCGCCGGCGAGGGACTTGAGGGCGAGGGCCATGACGGTGCCGCTGTGGGCCGGGCTCTCGCCGTCCCACGCGAGGAGGCGCGCTTCGTCGGTGAGAGCCAGGGCTGGCGAGCCCAGCATGGCCCGCAGATGCCGGACAGCCTTGGCTGCGCCGTCGGGCTCCAATCCGCCCCTGAGGTGCCGGCCTGCCTGGGCCGCGGCGTGGAGGGTTGTGTAGGTTGCGCGTTCGGCGTCGCTGCCGAAGTCTCGCCGCGAACGCCACAGCCGGAGGGCGACGGCGGCTACCGCGAGTCCCAGCGCGGCCAGGACGACGATGACGACGACGACGGCGGCCGCGAGCGACTCGGGGGACATGAGCACAGGCTAACGCCATCCGGCCCGTTCAGGCCGTTCCGTTGTCGGGCCCGCCGTTGTCAGGCCCGCCCCGCCGTCAATCCCGTTCCATTCGTCTTGTGGCCGACTCCGTTCGGCGCAGCCACACGGCCGCCCGGCGATCCGGCGCCGAAGCGCGTGGCGCCGTCGCGCGCATGCGGCGAGAGTGATGCACATCACTCAGCAACGCCCGCGGCAGGCCTGCGGGCATCACGAGGAGGCTCCCTTGAGCAAAGAAGCTCACCCCGACTTCCAGCTGGTCCAGGCCAGCCCCGAGTTCACTGAGCTGCGGCGCAGACACCGCAGCTTCGTCTTCCCCCTCGCAGCGGCGTTCCTGATCTGGTATTTCGCCTACGTCCTGCTCGCCGACTATGCGCACGACTTCATGTCCATCAAGGTGGCGGGAAACATCACGGTCGGCCTGGTGCTCGGCCTGCTCCAATTCGTCAGCACGTTCGCGATCACGGCGTGGTACGTGAGCTACTCGAACAGGCGCCTCGACGCGGCAGCCGAGGCGATCCGGGCCGAGATCGAGGACCGCGCGCCCGCGCGTGCCGCCGCCGAAGGAGGTGCCGAGTGAAAGGCCTCCAGGATTCGTCGTGGCTCAACATCACGATCTTCGCGGTCTTCGTCGCGATCACCCTCGTGATCGTGCTCCGGGCCAGCAAGAACAACAAGACCGCCGCGGACTACTATGCGGGCGGGCGTTCCTTCAAGGGCTGGCAGAACGGCACCGCGATCGCGGGCGACTACCTGTCTGCCGCCTCGTTCCTCGGGATCACGGGGGCGATTGCCATCAATGGCTATGACGGATTCCTGTACTCGATCGGCTTCCTCGTCGCGTGGCTTGTCGCGCTCCTCCTCGTCGCCGAGCTCCTGCGCAACACCGGCAAGTTCACCATGGCTGACGTCCTCGCGTTCCGCCTCCGCGAGCGGCCCGTGCGGATCGCCGCCGCGACGTCCACGCTCGCCGTCTGTTTCTTCTACCTGCTCGCCCAGATGTCCGGAGCCGGCGGCCTCGTGGCCCTCCTTCTCGGCATCTCAACGTGGACCGGGCAGGCTGTCGTCATCGCGGTCGTCGGCGCCCTCATGATCATGTACGTGCTCATCGGCGGCATGAAGGGCACCACGTGGGTGCAGATCGTCAAGGCGTTCCTCCTCGTGATCGGCGCGGCCGCCATGACCGTGATGGTCCTCGCGATGAACGGCTTCGATCTTTCACGCCTCCTCGGGAGCGCGGTCGAGGCGGGCGGCAAGACCGGTGCGGCGCTGCTCAGCCCGGGCCTCCAGTACGGCCTGAGCGACACGACGAAGCTCGACTTCCTCTCGCTCGGCCTCGCGCTCGTGCTCGGCACGGCGGCCCTCCCGCACGTCCTCATGCGCTTCTACACTGTTCCGACCGCGAAGGAAGCCCGCAAGTCCGTCGTGTGGGCCATCTGGCTGATCGGCGCCTTCTATCTCTTCACCCTCGTCCTCGGCTACGGCGCCGCGGCGCTCGTCGGCGCGGCCACCATCAAGAAGGCCCCCGGTGGTGTGAACTCGGCGGCTCCGCTCCTCGCGTTCCAGCTCGGCGGCCCGCTCCTGCTCGGCTTCATCGCGGCCGTCGCCTTCGCAACGATCCTGGCCGTCGTCGCCGGGCTGACGATCACGGCCGCGGCGTCGTTCGCCCACGACATCTACGCCAACGTCCTCGCCAAGGGGAAGACCACGCCGGCCGCCGAGGTCAAAGTTGCGCGACGCACCGTCGTCGTCATCGGGATCCTCGCCGTCGTCGGCGGCATCTTCGCGAACGGCCAGAACGTCGCGTTCCTCGTCGCGCTCGCCTTCGCCGTCGCGGCGTCCGCGAACCTCCCGACCATCCTCTACTCGCTCTTCTGGAAGAAGTTCACGACCCGGGGCGCGCTGTGGAGCATCTACGGCGGCCTCGCGTCGGCGATCATCCTCATCGCGCTCTCGCCCGTCGTCTCGGGGGCGAAGACGTCGATGATCCCCGGCGCGAACTTCGCGGTCTTCCCCCTCAGCAACCCAGGCATCGTCTCGATTCCGCTCGCTTTCCTCCTCGGATGGCTCGGAAGCCAGCTCGACCGCCGCGTCGAGGACCCCGCGAAGCGGGCCGAGATGGAGGTCCGCTCGCTCACGGGCGCCGGCGCGGAAAAGGCCGTACAGCACTAACAGCTCAAGCCAGCACTGACAGCTCTAACCAGACAGGCGCGGCCCTCGCTCGAGGAGCGGATCCATCCGGAACGGGATGAGTTCGCCCATGGCGAGGGCCGTGTCGGTGCGTTCGACGCCGTCGCACGCAAGGATCTTCCCGTTGATCCGGAAGAGGTCTTCGGCGTCGACCGCGACGACCCGCAGGAGGAGGTCCGCCGTCCCTGTCAGACCATGGCCTTCGAGCACCTCGGGGATTTTCGCGATCGCCGCCGTGATCTCGGTGAGCTTGCGCTGCTGGACGTGGACCGTGATGAACGCGAGGAGCGGGTAGCCGAGCGACGAGGGATTGATCCGCCGGTCGAAGGCGAGGAACGCGTGCTGTTCGAGCCGCGCGAGGCGGGCCTGCACGGTATTGCGCGAGAGCCCGAGCTCTTGGGCGAGGGCGACCACGGTGCGCCGCGGGTCATCGGCGAGCGCCCGCAGGATTCTGGTGTCAGTGGCGTCCACGGCGTGCATGCTGCGCAGATTAGCACGCCGGGGAGTCATCGAATAGGGCATCCTGCTCAGTTTCACCGTGGTTGGTTGTACCCCCTGTTCGTTGTGAGTATCGTCACATTAACCCCGGGGGCCTACAGGCCTCCCGCGAGCAGATAGGGATGCGAACCGAAGTGTCCACATATCAGATGCGCTATCAGATGACCGCCGGCGACCACGGATCGCCGATTCAGCTGCTCTCGCCGGACGGCGAGCGACACCCCAACGAACATTTCGACCACTACCTCGATGATGTGGACGGGGAAAGCGGAGCCCAGACCCTCGCGTCGCTCTACGAGGACATGGTCGTGGCCCGCCGCATCGACGCGGAGGGAACCGCGCTGCAGCGCCAAGGACAGCTCGGCCTCTGGCCGCCGTTCGTCGGGCAGGAGGCCGCGCAGATCGGCTCGGCGCACGCGATCGGCGCCGACGATTTCATCTTCCCGAGCTACCGCGAGATCGGCGTCGCGTATGTGCGCGGCGCCTCCCTCCCGGATCTCGTGCGGCAGTGGCGCGGCAACGCCCACTCGGGCTGGGACCCCTTCGCGCTCAACATGGCCCCCTCCCAAGTGGTGATCGGCGCGCAGACCCTGCACGCCGTCGGCTACGCGATGGGCGTCCTGTTCGACGGCGCCGAGACCGCGGCCGTCACCTATTTCGGCGACGGCGCGACGAGCCAGGGCGACGTCAACGAATCCATGGTGTTCGCGGCCAGCTATCAGGCGCCCGTCGTGTTCTTCTGCCAGAACAACCATTGGGCCATCTCGGAGCCCGTCGGGCTCCAGGCGCACGTCCCCATCGCGCGCCGCGCGCCGGGCTTCGGCATTCCGAGCGCTCGGGTCGACGGCAACGACGTGCTCGCATGCCTCGCCGTCACGCGCGAGGCACTCGAGCGGGCGCACTCGGGCAACGGGCCCTCCTACATCGAGGCCGTCACCTACCGCATGGGCCCGCATACGACGGCGGACGATCCCACGCGCTATCGCGATCCGAACGAGCTCGAGGACTGGAAGGAACGCGACCCGATCGCCCGGTTCGAGGCCTACCTCGGCGGCCTCGGCCTCCTCGACGACGAGCTGCGCTCGCGGGTCGCGGCGAAGGCAGACGCGGTCGCGGCGGAACTCCGCGAGGCGACGATCCACATGCCCGACCCGGCCCCCGGGTCCCTCTTCGAGCACGTCTACGCGGGACCGCACTCGGTTCTGGACCGGCAGCGCGATCAGTTCGAGCGCTACCACGGCGGGATTTCGAGTGCGACGCTGGTGGAAGGAGGCCACTGATGATCGAGCAGAATCCTCTCGTTCAGATGACGTTCGCGAAGGCCCTCAACGCCGGGCTCCGCCGGGCCATGGAGCGCGATCCGCGCGTCGTGCTCATGGGCGAGGACATCGGCAAGCTCGGCGGCGTCTTCCGCGTCACCGACGCGCTCCAGAAGGACTTCGGGGCACATCGCGTGATCGACACGCCCCTCGCTGAGTCGGGCATCATGGGCACCGCGATCGGCATGGCCTACCGCGGCTACCGCCCGATCGTCGAGATCCAGTTCGACGGCTTCCTGTACCCCGCGTTCGACCAGATCGTCTCGCAGGTCGCCAAGCTCCACTTCCGCAGCCTCGGCCGAGTCAAGGTCCCGATCACGGTGCGCATACCGTTCGGCGGCGGCATCGGCTCGCCCGAGCACCACTCCGAATCGCCCGAGGCGTATTTCGTGCACACCGCGGGGCTCCGCGTCATCTCGCCGTCGAATCCCCAGGATGCGTACGCCATGATCCAGGAGGCCGTTGCGAGCGACGACCCCGTCGTGTTCCTCGAGCCCAAACGCCGGTACCACGACAAGGGCGACGTCGACACTTCCGTCGGCCTCGACGGACCCGGCGGGCTCGCGATGGGCTCGGCGAGGGTCGCGTCCGAGGGGCGTGACGTGACGCTTGTCGCGTATGGCCCGCTCGTCAAGACGTGTCTCGACGCCGCGATTGCCGCGTCGGACGAGGGCGTCTCGGTCGAGGTGATCGATCTCCGCTCGCTGTCGCCGATCGACTACGCGACTCTCGAGACGTCAGTGCGCAAGACAGGCCGGCTCGTGATCGCCCACGAGGCCTCGCGCACGGGAGGGCTCGGCGCCGAGATCGCCGCAAGCATCGCCGAGCGCTGCTTCTACTACCTCGAGCACGCGCCCGTGCGCGTGACCGGCTTCGACATTCCATACCCCTACTCGAAGCTCGAGTTCTATCACCTTCCCGATCTCGACCGGATCCTCGACGGGGTCGATCGCGTGCTCGGCCGGCCCAACTCGCTGAGCGGCACGGAGGAGGGCGAATGAGCGCGGCACCCCACACGGCGGCAGCATCGGGGGTCGAAACTCGAGAGTTCCTGCTCCCTGATCTCGGAGAAGGTCTCACCGAATCCGAGATCGTCGCGTGGCGCGTGGCCGTGGGGGACACCGTCCAGCTCAACCAGGTGATCGGCGAGGTCGAGACGGCCAAGGCCGTCGTCGAGCTTCCGAGCCCGTATGCCGGGAAGGTCGTCGCGCTCCTCGCCGAACCGGGCGAGGTCGTCGCCGTCGGTGCGCCCATTGCGGAGTTCGAGGTGGGCGACGCCGGGACGGCTCGGGCCGGCGCGCCGGCGCGGGACGCCGCGTCTGGCCGCGATGCAGCTTCTGGCCGAGGCACCGCGCCGAAGCGCGAGCCGAACCTCGTGGGGTACGGCGCCATGCCCGAGCTCTCGGGCCGCCCGGCGCGCAAGGCCAGAAGCTGGGCCGGCGCGGCCGAACCGAAGGCGCCGGTCGCCCAGGTCCGGGTCGCACAGGCCCCGGTCGCCGAGGCGCAGGTCGCAGAGGTGCCGGTCGCAGAGGTCCCGGCCGCAGGCGTGCCCGTGGAACGGCCCCGGTCGACCCCGCCCGTGCGCAAGCTCGCGAAGGACCTCGGGGTTGACCTCGCCGTCGTCCATGGCACCGGACCCAAGGGTCTGGTGACGCGCGACGACATCCTGGGCCAAGTCGGGACCGCGGCCCCAGAACAAGCAACGGCCCCGCAGCAGGCCCTGGTGCCCGAAGCGCCGGTGCGGGTCGCGGGCGAACGCGAGACCCGGACGCCGATCCGCGGCGTGCGCCGGCAGACCGCGGCCGCCATGGTCGCGAGCGCGTTCTCGGCCCCGCACGCGAGCGAGTTCCTCACTATCGACGCGACGGCGACGATGGAGCTGCTTGCACGGCTCAAGGACTCAAGGGCATTCGCCGGGGTCAAGCTCACGCCGATGACGATCGTTGCGAAGGCCGTGCTCATCGCGCTGCGCCGCAGCCCGTCGCTCAACTCGCATTGGGACGAGGCGGCGCAGGAGATCGTCGAGTACCACTACGTGAATCTCGGCTTCGCCGCCGCGACACCGCGAGGACTTCTCGTGCCCAACGTCAAGGACGCCGACGCCATGAGCCTGACCGAGCTCGCCGAGGCCATAGCCCGGCTCGCCGGCTCGGCGCGCGAGGGCCACATCAGCCCGGCGGATCTCACGGGCGGCACCATCACCATCACGAACATCGGCGTGTTCGGCATCGATGCGGGCACCCCGATCCTCAACCCGGGGGAGGCCGCGATCCTCGCGATGGGCCAAGTGCGGCGCCTGCCGTGGGAGCATCGGGGCGAGATCGCCCTCCGCGACGTGCTCACGCTCTCCCTCTCGTTCGACCATCGGCTCGTCGACGGCGAGCAGGCATCGCGCTTCCTGTCCGATGTCGGCGCGATCCTGGCCGACCCGGGCATGGTCTTGACGATGGTCTAGGGCGCAGGGGCGATGAGCGCCGCGAGCGCCATCGACTCGAGAATCCGGCGCGCCCTGCGCTCGCTCGTGCGGCGCCCCGGCGAGCCCACCGAGTGGGGGGTCGAGTTGATGAGCCCGAAAACGGCCTGCGCGCGAAGCCGAAGCTCGGCTGGGGGCGAGTCCGGGCGCACGCGCGCGAGGGCGCGCGCCCAGACCTCGATGTAGCGGAGCTGGAGCGAGCGCACGGCCCCCTGATCCTCGGCGGAGAGGTTCGTGAAGTCGCGGTCCTGGACGCGGATGACGTCGGGCTTCGAGAGCGCGAAGTCCACGTGGAAGGCGACGAGCGCGCGCAAGGCGGCCTCGCCGTCGTCCGTGCCGCGACCGGCCTCGCCGTCGTGCGCTGTGCCGTCGTCTCCGATGCTGCGCGCGACGACGCGCAGCCCGCCCTCGAGGAGCTCCTCGCTCACGCCCACCAGAAGCGCTCCGAGCACCGCTTGTTTGCCGGGAAAGTGCCGGTAGATCGCGGGGCCGCTCACGCCTGCCGCGGAGCCGAGGTCGTCGAGCGACACGCCCGCGAATCCCTGCGCCGCGAAGAGCCCAGCCGCGGCGTCGAGGAGGGCCAGGCGGCGCACGGCCTTGGCCTCGCTGCGCGAGCTGGGGCCCTCGCTGCGGGGAGTCGTGGATGCATCGCTCATGATCGCTCCTGTAGACATCAGAGTTAATCAAGACTAACTTTGATTTCAGTTAATAGTCACTAACTGGACTAGAGGTTCGATGGAGACCCTGCTCAGCCGCATCGATCCCTCGAGCGCCCAGTTCGCGGAGAACGACGCCGGCCAGCGCGCCCTCGCGGGCGAGCTCGCGGAGCGTCTCGCGGCGACCGCGCTCGGCGGCCCGCCGCGCTCGCGCGAGCGGCATGTCGCGAGAGGGAAGCTCCTCCCGCGCGAGCGCATCGACGTGCTGCTCGACGAGGGGTCGCCGTTCCTCGAGATCGCGCCGCTCGCGGCGAACGGGATGTACGGCGACGAGAGCCCGGGGGCGGGAATCATCGCCGGCATCGGCCTCGTCCACGGGCGCCACGTGCTCGTCATCTCGAACGACGCGACAGTCAAAGGCGGCACCTACTATCCGATGACCGTCAAGAAGCACCTGCGGGCTCAGGAGATCGCGCTCGAGAACCGGCTTCCGTGCGTGTACCTCGTCGATTCGGGCGGCGCGTTCCTCCCGCGCCAGGACGAGGTCTTCCCCGACCGCGAGCACTTCGGGCGGATCTTCTACAACCAAGCCCGCCTGTCCGCGGCGAAGATCCCGCAGATCGCGGCGGTTCTGGGTTCGTGCACGGCCGGCGGAGCGTACGTCCCGGCGATGAGCGATGAGACCGTCATCGTGCGAAACCAGGGCACGATCTTCCTCGGCGGGCCCCCGCTCGTGAAGGCCGCGATCGGAGAGGTCGTCACAGCGGAGGAGCTCGGCGGAGGCGAGGTCCACGCGAAGATCTCGGGCGTCGTGGATCACCTCGCCGAGAATGACGAGCACGCCCTCGAGATCGTGCGGAACATCGTCCAAACGCTCCCGGTGACCGCCGCCCCTGCGTGGGACGTCGCGCCCGCGCCGCCTCCCGCCGTCGACCCGGCCGAGCTCTACGGCGCCGTGCCCACGGACGTCAACGCCAAGTACGACGTGCACGAGGTGATCGCCCGGCTCGTCGACGCGAGCGAGTTCCACGAGTTCAAGAAGGACTACGGCCCGACCCTTGTCACGGGCTTCGCACGGATCCACGGTCACCCCGTGGGGATCATTGCGAACAACGGGGTGCTGTTCTCCGAGTCCGCCCTCAAGGGCGCCCACTTCATCGAGCTGTGCGACCAGCGCGGGATCCCGCTCGTGTTCCTCCAGAACATCTCGGGATTCATGGTGGGCCGCGACTACGAGCACGGCGGGATCGCCAAGCACGGCGCCAAGATGGTCACGGCCGTTGCCACGACCCGGGTCCCCAAGCTCACGGTCATCATCGGCGGCTCCTTCGGCGCCGGGAACTACTCGATGTGCGGGCGCGCCTACTCGCCGCGCTTCCTCTGGATGTGGCCCGCGAGCCGCATCTCCGTGATGGGCGGCAGCCAGGCCGCAAGCGTCCTGGCGACGGTCAAGCGCGAGCAGCTCGACGCGCAACGGCTCCGAGAAGGGGGCGAGCCGTGGCCGCCCGAGGCCGAAGAGGAATTCAAAGCGCCGATCAAGGCGCAATACGAGGCACAGGGAAGCCCCTACTACTCGACGGCACGACTCTGGGACGACGGCATCATCGACCCCGCCGACACCCGCCGGGTTCTCGGCATGGCCCTCGACGTCGTCTCCCGGGTCCCGCTGCCCGAGACGTCGTTCGGCGTCTTCAGGATGTGAGGACCATGACTGTGTCCGATCTTCGCTTCGCTAAAGTGCTGGTCGCCAACCGAGGCGAGATCGCGTGCCGGGTGATCCGCACGCTTCGCCGGCTCGGCATCCGGTCCGTCGCCGTCTACAGCGACGACGACGCCGGGGCGCGGCACGTGCACGAGGCCGACGAGGCCGTGCGAATCGGGCCACCTGCCGCCCTGCAGAGCTATCTCAGCATCGACGCGATACTCGCCGCGTGCCGCGCGACCGGCGCCGATGCCGTGCACCCGGGCTACGGCTTCCTGAGCGAGAACGAGGCGTTCGCGCGAGCGCTCGACGACGCGGGCATCATCTTCGTCGGCCCCGGCGTCGAAGCCCTTTCTGTCATGGGGGACAAGATCAGGGCGAAGAACCATGTCGCGGGCTATGGCGTGCCCGTCGTCCCGGGCATCGCCCGGCCGGGCCTCACCGATGAGGAGCTCATGGAGGCGGCCGACGGCGTGGGGTACCCGCTGCTCATCAAGCCCTCCGCCGGGGGCGGCGGCAAAGGCATGCACGTCGTCGAGTCCCGCGGGCAGCTCGCGGGCGCCCTCGCGACGGCGCGTCGCGTCGCGTCCGCGGCCTTCGGCGACGACACCCTGTTCCTCGAACGCCTCATCCGCTCCCCGCGCCACATCGAGGTGCAGATCCTCGCGGACCACTATGGGACGACGATCCACCTCGGCGAACGTGAATGCTCACTCCAGCGCCGGCACCAGAAAGTCATCGAGGAGGCGCCGTCGCCGCTGCTCGACACGCGGCTCGGCGCCGGGACGCGCGAGCGCATCGGCCGGGCCGCGTGCGACGCCGCCCGCAGCGTCGGCTACGCGGGCGCCGGAACGGTCGAGTTCCTCGTGAGCGATGACGCCCCGGACGAGTTCTTCTTCATGGAGATGAACACGCGCCTCCAGGTTGAACACCCCGTGACCGAGATGGTCACCGGGGTGGACCTCGTCGAGCAGCAGCTGCGCGTCGCCGCGGGGGAGAGGCTCGCGCTCCGCCAAGAGGAGGTGCGACTCGACGGCCACGCGATCGAGGCCCGCATCTACGCCGAGGCGCTCGTCGAGACCGGCGCGCGGAGCGGGAATTCCCGTCGCGAGTTCCTCCCGGCGACGGGTCGGATTGAGCTGCTCTCCGAGCCGGACGGCGAGGGCGTGCGCGTCGACAGCGCCCTCGAAGAGGGGCTCGAGATCGGCGCCTCGTACGACCCCCTGCTCGCGAAGGCCATCGCGTGGGGTCCCGACCGCGCGTCGGCTCTTGAAAAGCTCGACGCCGCCCTCGGCGCCTACACGGTCCTGGGCGTCCCGACCAACATCGAATACGTGCGGCTCCTGCTCGCAGACCCGGACGTGCGCGCCGGCCACCTCGACACGACGCTCATCGAGCGTCGGCTCGACAGCCTTGCATTCCGCGAGGTCGGTGAGCCCGAGCTCATCGCCGCGGCGATGCTCGCCGAGCACGTGCGGGAGTCCGAGCCGGCGCTCTCCCAGGAGGGCCCGTGCTCCCAGGAGGGCGCGCTCTCCCAAGAGGGCCCGTGGCGGCGGGACGCGTGGCGCGTCGGCGCACCCGGGCCGCGTCGGGTCGCGCTTGGCACGCCCGACGGCGGTGTCGCCACCGTCCGGGTGGCGCGCGCTGCTTCGGGCTCCACGGCGCACCTGGCCGTGAGCCTGGGGAACGGTCCCGAGCGCGCGGCGAGCATCGCCGTCGTCGGCCAAAGCCTTGTCCTCCAGCTTGACCCCGATCAGGACGGCGAGCCGCACACCTACGCGTGGGCGTTCGATCCCGCCGGGCGGACGGTGTACCTCGGCGACGGCGGCTGGTCCGTTGCGCTGCCCGTCCTCGACCGCTCGCAGCGCCTTGAGAGGGTGCTCGACGGCGCCCGCCGGGCCGCGCTCGACGGCAAGGGCGAGCTCCCGCCGGACGTGCGCTCCCCCATGCCGGGGACGGTCGTCTCGGTCGCCGTCGCGACCGGGGAGGCCGTCGAGGCGGGCCAGCCGCTCGCGAGCGTCGAGGCGATGAAGATGGAGCACCAGCTCGTCGCCCCCTTCGCGGGCGTGGTCCAGCTTCACGTCGCCGTGGGCTCCTTCGTGCGGGCCGATCACGTCGTCGCCACGGTGACCCCGCAAGAAATGACTCCCACAGAAGTGACCCCGAAAGAAGATTGAGGAGCCCTTATGGTCGACTTCCAGCTCGCCGACGAGTATCGGGAGCTCAGCGAGACAGTCCGCGAGTTCGCCGACGAGGTCGTCGCGCCCGTCTCGCAGAAGCACGACGAGGAGCACAGCTTCCCGTACGAGGTCGTCTCCCAGATGGGGGAGCTGGGCCTCTTCGGGCTCCCGTTCCCCGAGGACTATGGCGGCATGGGGGGCGACTACTTCGCGCTCGCGCTCGCCCTCGAGCAGCTGGGCCGCGTGGACCAGTCGGTCGCCATCACCCTCGAGGCTGGCGTGTCCCTCGGCGCGATGCCCGTCTTCCGCTTCGGCACCGAGGAGCAGAAGCAGGCCTGGCTTCCGGATCTCGCGGCGGGGCGCGCGCTCGCGGGCTTCGGGCTCACGGAGCCGGAGGCCGGATCGGATGCGGGCGGCACGAAGACGAACGCGCGGCTCGAGGAGACGACCCACGGGCGCGAATGGGTCATCAACGGCTCGAAGGAGTTCATCACGAACTCGGGGACGGACATCACGAGGTTCGTGACCGTCACCGCCGTGACCGGCGTGGAGAACCGCCCGGACGGAACCACGCGCAAGGAGATCTCGACGATCATCGTCCCGTCCGGAACCCCCGGATTCCGTGCCGAGAAGCCGTACAACAAGGTCGGCTGGAACGCCTCGGACACGCATCCGCTCTCCTTCAAGGACGCCCGTGTGCCGGAGGAGAACCTCCTCGGAGTGCGTGGACGCGGGTACGCGAACTTCCTCTCGATCCTCGATGAGGGGCGCATCGCCATCGCCGCTCTCGGGACCGGGGCGGCCCAGGGCTGCGTGGATCTCTCCGTCAAGTACGCGAAGGAACGCAGCGCGTTCGGCACGAACATTGGGAAGTACCAGGCGATCCAGTTCAAGATCGCTCGCATGCAGGTCCGAGCCCACACCGCGCGCCTCGCGTACTACGACGCCGCGGCCCGCATGCTCGCCGGAAAGCCCTTCAAGACCGAGGCCGCGATTGCGAAGATGGTTGCCGGCGAGGCCGCGATGGACAACGCGCGGGACGCGACGCAGGTCTTCGGCGGCTACGGCTTCATCAACGAGTTCACGGTCGCGCGGCACTACCGAGACTCGAAGATCCTCGAGGTCGGCGAGGGAACCACGGAGGTTCAGCTCATGCTGATCGCTCGCGAACTCGGGCTGTAGCGTAGGTCACGAAAGCAGCACCACGGCACAAGGAGGGTCTGTGATCGACAAAGTGGTGGCCAGCGTCGAGGACGCCGTGGCCGACATCCCAGATGGGGCCTCGCTCGCCGTCGGCGGCTTCGGCCTGTGCGGCATCCCGGTGGGGCTCATCGACGCCCTCCTGCGCCAAGGGACGACAGACCTCGAGACCATCAGCAACAACTGCGGCGTCGACGACTGGGGCCTCGGGATCCTCCTCGCCGCCGGGCGCATCCGGCGCACCGTGAGCTCCTATGTGGGGGAGAACAAGGAGTTCGCGCGGCAGTTCCTCTCCGGCGAACTCGAGGTGGTCCTCACACCGCAGGGCACGCTCGCCGAGAAGCTGCGGGCCGGCGGTGCGGGCATCCCCGCCTTCTACACCGCCGCGGGCGTCGGCACCCAGGTCTCCGAGGGCGGGCTCCCGCAAAAGTACGACGCCGAAGGGAACGTTGTGAAGGCGTCCTCGCCCAAGGAGGTGCGCGCCTTCAACGGCAGGGAGTACGTGCTCGAGGAGTCCCTCACGCCGGACTTCGGCCTGGTGCACGCGCTGCGCGGCGACCGGCACGGCAACCTCGTGTTCCACGAAACCGCCATGAACTTCAATCCCCTGTGCGCGATGGCCGGCCGCATCACGATCGCCGAGGTCGAGGAGCTCGTCGAGCCTGGCGAACTCGATCCGGAACGCATCCACACCCCGGGCATCTTCGTGCAGCGCGTCGTGCACGTCCCCGCCGACAGCCCGCTCGGCGAGAAGCGAATCGAGAAGAGGACGGTGGCGCAGTAATGCCGTGGAATCGCTATGAGCTTGCGGCGCGCGTCGCCCAAGAGCTCTCGAACGGGCAGTACGTGAATCTGGGGATCGGTATGCCGACGCTCATCCCGAACTACATTCCGGCGGGCGTCGAGGTGGTGCTCCATTCGGAGAACGGGATCCTCGGGACCGGACCATATCCCGACGAGGACCACGTGGACCCGGATCTCATCAACGCCGGCAAGGAAACCGTGACGATCAAGAAGGGGGCCGCGTTCTTCGACTCCGCGACGTCGTTCGGCATGATCCGCGGCGGCCATGTCGACGTCGCGGTGCTCGGCGCGATGGAGGTCTCCCAGAACGGCGATCTCGCCAACTGGATGATCCCCGGAAAGATGGTCAAGGGCATGGGCGGCGCCATGGACCTCGTGTTCGGGGCGAAGCGGGTCATCGTCATGATGGACCACACCGACAAGAACGGGAACCCGAAGATCCTCCCGGACTGCAAGCTGCCCATCACAGGGCGCGGCTGCGTGGACCGCATCATCACGGACCTCGGCGTCATCGACGTCGTGCGCGACAGCGGGGCCGGCATTGTTGGCGCGGGCATGGAACCGGGCAAGGGGCCGGTCCTGGTGCTCCGCGAGCTCGCCCCGGGCGTGACCGAGGACGACGTCGTGGCCGCCACCGCCGCCGAGCTCGAGGTCGAGATCCATGACAACGAGCCCTGAGCGTCAGGAGAGGGGGCCCGAGGCGGGGGAGCCCGAGGCGAGCAGGCCCCGCGTCATCGAGCAGCGGGGGCTCTACTACGACGAGCTCGAGGAGGGGGTTGTCTACGCTCACCGCCCGGGCCGCACGGTGACCGAGGCAGACAATGTCTTTTTCACGGCCCTCACGATGAACACCCAGGCCCTGCACCTCGATGCGGCGTGGAGCGAGGGCCAGCCCTTCGGGCAGCGGCTCGTCAACTCGATGTTCACTCTGGCGACCCTCGTGGGCCAGTCCGTCGCGCAGATTACGCAAGGCACGATTGTCGCCCAACTCGGCCTCACGGACGTCTCCTTCCCACATCCGCTGTTCCACGGCGATACGCTCTACACCGAAACAGTCGTCGTCGAGAAGCGGCTCTCATCGTCTCGCCCGGGCCAAGGGATCGTGACGATGGAGCACACGGGTCGCAACCAGGACGGCGTCGTCGTTGCGCGGGCGAAGCGCTCGTGCCTCATGTGGACCAAGGATGCACACCACCGTGACTGAACCTGCGAACGCTGCGTTCGCCATGGGCCCCGCCCTCCTGTTCTGCCCGGCCGACCGGCCCGAGCGATTCGCCAAGGCTGCGGAGCGCTCCGACGCCGTCATCCTCGATCTCGAGGACGCCGTCGCCCCCGATGCGAAAGGGGCGGCGCGCAGGAACCTCGCGGAGATTCCGCTCGACCCCAGGCGGACCATCGTGCGCATCAACTCCGCTGGCAGCGCTCACGTCGAGGCCGACCTCGAGGCCCTCGCGTCCACGCCCTACCGGACGCTCATGCTCGCGAAGGCGGAGTCGCCCGAGCAGCTCCGGGGGCTCGCAGCAGCCGACCCGGGACTCACGGTGATCGCGCTGTGCGAGACCGCACTCGGCGTCGTCAACGCCGCGGCGATCGCCGCGGAACCCAACGTCGTCGCCCTGATGTGGGGCGCCGAGGATCTCGTCGCCTCGCTCGGAGGGACGTCAAGCAGGGCGGAAGACGGCGGCTATCGCGCCGTCGCCCTGCATGCCCGCTCGAGCGTCCTGCTGGCGGCGGGTGCATTCGGCAAGGCAGCGATCGATGCCGTGTACACGGCGATTCCCGACCTTGACGGCCTCGCTGCCGAGGCAGCCGACGCAGCGGCGTCGGGCTTCGCCGCGAAGGCCTGTATCCATCCGAATCAGGTCGCGCCGGTGCGTGCGGCATATGCGCCGAGCCCGGCTGCCGTCGCCGCCGCGCGCGAGCTCCTTGCCGCCGCCGACGCGGCGGGAACGGGAGTGTTCCAGTTCGAGGGCCGGATGATCGACGGCCCGATCCTGCGTCATGCCGAGGCTGTCTTGCGGCGGGCCGGGGAGCATCCCGCCAGATATCAGATATAGGATTCCGGAGTGCTCTTCGCCGTGGTCCTGCTCGCTGTCGTCGTCGGGGCCACGGCGCAGCGCGTCGCCGGGCTGGGGTTCGGCCTCATGGTCTCGCCCGTGCTCGTCGTGCTGCTCGGACCGCTCGACGGCGTCATGATCGTCAACGCCTGCGGGGCCACGTCTTCCCTGCTCATCCTGTCCAGGGTGTGGCGGGACGTGGAATGGCGCCGGTATCTCGGCCTCATCATTCCCGGATTCGCGGGCATCGCGATCGGTGCGTTTCTCGCGAGCCATGTGGCGGCGGCGCCGCTCGAGATCGGCATCGGGCTCATTCTCGTGGCCGGGCTTGTCGGGTCGCAGCTCGTCGCGCGGGCACAGCGGAATCTGGGGAAGCGGGTTGACGGGCTGGGCGTCATGGCCGCGAGCGGCTTCTCGAGCGGGCTCATGAACGCGGCGGCTGCCGTGGGCGGTCCCGCCGTGACGGCGTATGCCGTGCTGAGCCGCTGGGACCAGCGACGCTTCGGCGCGACCCTCCAGCCGTACTTCATCACGACAGGCACCACGTCGTTGCTCGCCAAGGTCTTCGCGACCGGCGGCCACTGGCCGGAGCTCGAGTTCTGGCAGTGGATGCTGATCTTCGTCTGTATGGTCGCAGGCATCGTCGCGGGCGATTTCCTGGCGCGGCGGGTCGCGGGCGAAGCTGTGCGCCGCGTCGTGATCGTCATCGCCTACGCGGGCGCGGCCCTCGCCATCTTCAACGGGATCGGGCATCTGACCCCACACGTTGGCGGCTAGGCGCGTCGCAGGGCCTCGTGGCTGGCTATCCGCGGCGGCGTGACATTGAGGTCACCGCCGCCGAACTGTGCACGGTAAAGCTGACCGTGCCGGGCAGGAAGCGGTCGTCGGACCAGTGCAGGACGACGCCGGATGGATCCGTTGCCCGTCGACGCTCGCGCAGCAGCGGGGAGCCTTGGGGAATATCAAGGATGCGTGCGTCTTCCGCATTGGCGCTGATGAGGTCGATCGAGTGCTCGAGATCGGCAAAGATGAGTCCCTCGTCGACGAGCGGATCCATGTGCGAGATGGCATCGGGGCCAAGGTCCGCGAGAACGCGGCCGACCGCCTCCGGGTAGAGGGTGCGCTCGGCCATGACCGGCACGCGCGAGAGGGTGCGGGCGCGCAGCACGAAATAGAGCATCGAGCCGGGCTCAAGGTCGAGTTGCGCGCATTCCCATGGCTCACCTGGTCGGTGTTCGAAGGCGAGCGTATGTCCTCCGGGCTCCTCTCCGACGGCCCGCGCCCATGACGTGAAGCTCATGAGCTCGTAGAAGCTCTGGGTGCGCGCGGTGCCGAGGATCACTCGCGGTGTGCCGCGGCGCGACGTGACCACACCATTGGCCCGCAGCAGGGCCAGAGCCTGGCGCACCGTTCCGCGCGACATGCCGTGCTGGGCGGCGAGAGTTTCCTCGCTCGGCAGTCGGCCGTCCTGATAGGCGCCGGAAGCTATCGCCTCGCGCAAGTTGGCTGCCAACTTTCGATACTGCGGACGTGCCGCGGCGCTCGCGTCGCCGACTGCCATGGTTGCTCCTCGTGAGGTGATGGGCCGAGTCGTGACCATGCTACCCGCCCCAACTTCCGCCGAATTCCCGGCGGTCCTGAGGAGTGTTCAGAGTGTTCAGTCGGATTCGAGACCTCGTTCACGGTGCGTTCACCGTCGCCAGCCCAGAATCCCTTCTGAAAGTTGTGTAGCCAACCGGGCCGCACGCAAGCAACAACACGGGAGCAATTGTGCGCATCAATGATGTACGCCGCCTGGCGGCGGTTGCGGCGAGCGGTGCGCTCGCCCTCTCGCTGGCCGCATGCGGTTCGAGCACGAGCAACAGCACCAGCGCCGTGAGTGCCGGGCACAACGGAGACTGGGCCAAGGCGCAGTCCGCGGCAGACGGCGGCGGAATGGACGCGCTCGTCGCCGCGGCCAAGAAGGAAGGCCAGCTCAACGTCATCGCCCTGCCCCGCACATGGGCCAACTATGGCGAGCTGATGGACACCTTCCAGAAGAAGTACGGCATCACCGTCAACGACGCCAACCCGGACGGTTCGTCGGGCGATGAGATCAACGCGCTCAAGTCGACCAAGGGCCAGGCCAGCGCGCCGGACGTGGTGGACGTGGGCAACTCCTACGCAGTCTCGGGCGCGAAGGACGGCCTGTACGCCTCCTACAAGGTCGCGACCTGGGGCGACATCCCGGCCAACATCAAGGACGACGGCGGCCTGTGGTGGGCTGACCTGGGCGGCTACATGTCGATCGGGTGCAACGCGGCCGCTGTCGGCGGAACGTGCCCCAAGACGTTCAAGGATCTCGACAACCCCGCCTACAAGGGCAAGGTGGCGCTCAGCGGTGACCCGACCAGCGGCAACTCGCCGTTCAACGCAGTCTGGGCCGCGGCGCTCGCCAACGGAGGGTCGGCTGACAGCATCCAGCCGGGTATCGACTTCTTCAAGAAGCTCAACTCCGAGGGCATCTACAACAAGACGAAGGCCACCGACGCCACCACTCAGGCCGGCGCCACCCCGATCGTCGTCAACTGGGACTACCTCAACCTCGGCCTTGCCGACAAGCTGAAGTCGGCCGGCGTCACCTGGACCGTGACGGTGCCGAGCGATGGTCTGATCGCGGCCTACTACGACCAGGCCGTCAACGCGAACGCGCCGCACCCGGCGGCGGCGCGGCTGTGGCAGGAGTTCCTGTACAGCCAGGACGCCGACGGTGGCCAGAACGGCTGGATCAAGGGCTTCGCTCGCCCGGCCGAGCTCGCTGCGATGCTGAAGAATGGCAAGGCGGTCGGGGCCGACAAGCTCCCGGCTGTCGACGACAAGAAGCCGTTCACCCCGTCTGAGGACCAGACCGCGAAGGCGAAGGCCGCGATCACCTCGGCGTGGGCGGCAGCGGTTCAGTAGTGACAGTCCATCTCGAGACGGAGGCCGTGGCTGGGGATTCCCAGCCACGGCGCCGTCGCTCGTTCGCAGCGCCCGCGTGGTTGGGGCTTGCGCCCTTCTTCGCTTTCACCGGGGTAGCGCTGATCCTGCCGATCCTGTTCATCTGCTGGCAGGCGTTCGTCAAGACGGTGCCCGGCGAGGTTCACCGTGATCCGGCGACGCACCAATTCGTGCACAGCGATCAGACGATGTTCACCGTGGACAATGTGCAGAATTCGCTGAGTGGGATTCAGGCGACGTCCCTCTGGACCAGCGTCGAGCTCTCCGCAATCACCGCACTTGTCGGCGGTGTGCTGGGGCTCCTGCTCGCCTACGCAGTCGTCACGAGCAAGGGGAGCGCGCTCAAGCAGATCGTCACGACCGCGTCGGCGGTGACGGCGAACTTCGGCGGCGTCCCGCTCGCGTTCCTGTTCATCGCGAGCCTCGATGCCAACGTCGGGGTCGTGACGGTCTTTCTCAAAGACGCCTTCGGCATTTCTCTGCTCGACAGTTTCGGGTTCAAGCTGCCCGCACTGGCCGGGATCACGCTCGTCTACCTCTACTTCCTCATCCCGCTCATGGTGCTCGTGATGATGCCGGCGCTCGAGGGCTTGAAGGCTCAATGGGCCGAAGCGGCCGAGAATCTCGGTGCTTCCAAGGCCCAGTACTGGCGCTGGGTGGCCGCGCCGGTCGTGTTGCCGAGCTTCCTCGGGTCTCTCCTGCTCCTCTTCTGCTCATCGTTCTCCGCCTATGCCACGGTGTACGCGATCAACTCTTCCTTCCCGGTCGTCACGATCCGCATCGCGGCTGTGCTCTCGGGCAATGTGCTGTCCGGTCAGGAGAATCTGGGCGCGGCCCTCGCGCTCGACATGATCGCGATCGTCCTGCCGATGACCGTCATCTATCAGTGGCTCCAGCGACGCACTTCGAGGTGGTTGGCATGAGCAGCTCGACGACGACGGTCCGGCGTCTCTCATGGGGCGCCGGCGCACGCTGGCTCGTGCTGGCCCTTGCCGCGGTCTATTTTGTCGGTCCCCTGATTGCGGCGATCAATTTCACGGTGAAGACGCCGGGCGGCGGGGTCAGCCTCGACGCCTACGGCCAGATCTTTGCTGCGCCGCCCACCGGCCAGATCGGCTTCGTGGAGGCGCTCGTCTATTCACTGCTGCTGTCGGTCTTCTCGATCGCGCTGACACTCGCGCTCATGGTGCCCACGCAGATCCTGCTGCATCTGTACCTGCCGAAGCTCAAGTCGGTGGTCGAGATCATCTGCCTGTTGCCGCTCGTGTTTCCGCCGGTTGTTCTGGTTGTCGGCATCAGCAACATCTACAAGGCGGTGGCACCCCAGGCTGGCGACGATGGTTCGCCGTTGTTCCTCGCGCTCAAGTGGGCGCGCGATACCGACCATCCGCTCCTCCTCGTGGCGACGTACAGCGTCATGGCGCTGCCATTCGTCTATCGGACCATCAACACCGGTCTCGAGGCTTTGCCGCTCGCGACCCTCGTGGAGGCGGCCCGCAACCTCGGCGCGAGCTGGTGGACCACGATCACCTCGGTGCTGCTGCCACCGCTTCGGACCAGCCTGGTCAACGCGGGCTTCCTGTGTTTCGCGCTCGTGATGGGTGAGTACACCGTCGCGTCCATCCTGCTGTACACCAAGCCATTCCCGGTCTGGCTCGCGCAGCTGCCCGCGGCCTCGGGTCAAGAGCAGGCGGCGGTCTCTGTATTCAGTTTGCTGCTCGTCGAAGCGGCGCTGCTGTTGGTCAGCGGCTTCGGAGTCAAGGGTTCAAAGAAGGGCATGCCATGACAACAACGGAGATCCGGGCGACCGCCACGGGAGTCTCGGCCGAGTTTCGCGACGTGCGGCGCGTCTTCGGCTCGATGACCGCGCTGGACGGCCTGACTCTGACAGTCGAGCCGGGGGAGCTGCTTGCCCTCCTGGGGCCGTCGGGGTGCGGCAAGACGACGGCGCTGCGCCTGCTGGCGGGTTTCGACCGCCCGACGTCCGGCGGCGTGTTCGTGGGCGGCAAAGACGTCTCGGGCGTCTCGGCGGCCAAGCGGGACATGGGGATGGTCTTCCAGTCCTACAGCCTGTTCCCGACCATGAGCGCGGCCGACAACGTCGCCTTCGGCCTACGCGTTCGCGGCGTCAAGCGCGGCGCTCGGCGGGCGAAGGCGGTGGAGTTGCTCGAACTCGTGGGCCTCGGGGCGCATGCGCAGAAGTATCCGCATCAGCTGTCGGGAGGCCAGCAGCAGCGCGTCGCCCTCGCGCGTGCACTGGCGATCCAGCCTCGACTCCTGCTCCTGGACGAGCCGCTGTCGGCGCTGGACGCCAAGGTGCGCGAGCAGCTGCGCGATGAGATCCGACGGATTCAGACCGAATTGGGGGTCACGACCGTGATCGTGACCCACGACCAGGAGGAAGCGCTCGCGATGGCTGATCGCGTCGCCGTCATGAACTCCGGACGGCTCGAACAGTGTGCGGATCCCGCGACCCTCTATCAGCGGCCCTCTACCGCCTTCGTGGCCGAGTTCGTGGGCACGATGAACCGGGTCGCAGGAGTCGCTGAGTCGGACGGTCGCGTCCGCGTGCTCGGCCACAGCGTGGCCGCCGACGGCGCGACTCGTGCGCCGGGCGAGGATGTCACCGTGCTGGTCCGCCCCGAATCGCTCGTGCTCAACCCGGCCCTCGAGGGCTGGACGGTGACGGCATCGACGTTCCGCGGAGCCAACACCCGGCTGCGTCTCGCCAATGCCGGTCACGACGACCTGCTTGCCGACGTCGCCGCTCACCGGGTGGGCGACTTCCCGTTGGGGGCCCGCGCGTCGGTCGCCTTGCACGATGCCCCAGTCCTGGTGGCCTCGTGACCCGTCCTGCCGCGGTGCTGTTCGACATGGACGGCACCCTCGTTGATACCGAAGGCCTGTGGTACGAGGCAGTCGTCCAGGTTGGCGAGTCGATTGGGCGACCGATCGTGCCGGCGGATTACGACGACATCCTCGGACGCCCCATCGATTACACCGCCGAGGTGCTCAGCCGCACCGCCGGTCCCGGTGCCCCATCGGTGGAGGTGATCGCGACAGCGCTCGACGACGTATTCGCCGCGAGAGTCGAGAACGAGATTGTGCCGCGCCCGGGCGCGCTGCCACTGCTGGAGTTGTTGCGTGAGGCGAACATTCCGGCCGCGATCGTTACGGCGTCACCTCGGCGTATCCTCACCTTGGTGAAGACGTCGCTGGGTGCCGAACTCTTCGCTGCCACGATCGCGGTCGAGGACACCGCAGTGACGAAGCCGGCACCGGACCCTTATCTGGCCGCGGCGGTGGTCCTCGGAGTGGATCCCGTCGCGTGCGTCGCGGTCGAGGACACCGTCATCGGCGTGAGGGCCGCGGAGTCGGCGGGCTGTGCGATCGTCATGGTTCCCACGCTCGAGCCAGTCGCGGGGGGCCAGCGGCGGCGGGTGCTCGAATCGCTTGCCCAGGTCGACCTCGAGATGCTGCGGGCGGTGGTCGGCGAATGACGCTCCCCGCAGACATTCGACACGTCGTGATCCTCATGCAGGAGAACCGCAGCTTCGACCACTACCTCGGCACGCTCCGCGGGGTCCGCGGATTCGACGACAAGCAAGCGCTCACCTTCCCGGACGGCAGCTCGGTCTTCTGTCAGCCGGATCGTTCCCGGGCCGACCAGCGGCTCTTGCCGTGGCACATGGATGCGCGGACCACGAGCGCGCAGCATGGAGAGGAGCTGCCGCATGACTGGGAGACCGGTCACCAGGCAATCGCCCGTGGCGCGATGAACGCGTGGGTTGGCGCCAAGGGCCCCACGACCATGGGCTATTTCACGCGAGCGGATATCCCCTACCAGTACGCACTCGCCGACGCGTTCACCATCTGCGACGCGTACTTCTGTTCGTTGGCCGGACCGACGAGTCCCAACCGGCTCTATCTCTGGAGCGGAACGGTCGGTCCGGGTACCGACGGAACATCTGGTCCCTGGCCCGACAACACGCCCCTGCGCGAGAACCCGGTCTGTGATTGGACCACCTATGCTGAGCGTCTCGAGGCGGCAGACGTGTCGTGGCGGGTTTACAACACGCCGGGCATGGACGAAGAGCATGGCAACTACGGCGACAACGCGCTGGAGTACTTTGTGCAGTTTCAGTCGGACGGGCCGTTGCGGGACAAGGCATGCGCCGATGCGGGTCGGGACGCGTTCGACGCCGACTGCAGGGCCGGCTCGCTTCCGACGGTCTCGTGGCTCGTCGCCCCGTACAACTACTGCGAGCATCCCGCCGCATCACCCGCCCGTGGCGCTTCCTGGGTCGACGCAGCGCTTCAGTCGGTCTTTGCCAACCCGGACGTCTGGCGGCACACCGTTTTCTTGCTGATGTACGACGAAAACGACGGATTCTTCGACCACGTGGTGCCGCCCACCCCGCCCGTGGGAACAGCGGACGAGTTCATCGACGGCCAACCGATCGGGCTCGGCAATCGCGTGCCGCTCTGGGTGATCTCGCCCTGGTCGCGAGGCGGCTGGGTCAACTCGCAGGTTTTCGATCACACGTCGGTGTTGCGATTTCTCGAACTTGTGACCGGTGTTGTCGAGCCCAATATCAGCGAGTGGCGCCGCGCGGTCTGCGGAGATCTCATGACGTGCTTCGACTTCTCCTCGCCCGATTACTCGGTGCCGCAATTGCCGGATACGGCCGAACTCGTCGCCCATGCAAACGTGGCCAGCGCCTTCTCGGCCCCTGCGCCACCGGCGCCCTTCGTGCAGGCACGGACCGCCCAGGAGCCGGGGGAGCGCCCGCGGCGGGCTCTTCCGTATCTGCCATGGGCCGACGTGGTGGTTGACGATGATGTTGTGTGCCGAATGCGCAATGACGGCGCGGTCTCCTTCCCCTTCACCGTCTATCCCTATGTCGCCAAGCCCTTCGCCGGTACGCCGTTCACCGTCGCTCCCGGCGGGACCGCCGAGTATCGGTGGCAGCTGGCGGCGACCGGGGGACGGTACGACTTCGCTGTGTATGGACCGGACGGATTTGTGGCCCGATTCGCGGGAACGAAGAATGACGGCCTTCGAGTCGCCGCTGCGTTGGGTGACGGCCTCGAGTTATCGCTGACCAACGATCGCGCAGACCCGGTTGAATTCACGGTGAAAGCGAATGACTTCGGGGACTCGGATCTTCGCGTTCTGGTGGAGCCCGCACACACCGAAACCATCACGTGGCCGGTGGGCGGAGGCTACGACGTCGTCGTCAGCGCGGGTTCGCTGCTGCGCCGCTTTGCCGGCAGGGGTGTTCCAGAAGCTGCGCTGTTTGGTGAGGCGAATCTCCTGGCAGCCGAGGAAGTGGGTTAGCAGCCTTCGCCGTGGGGGTTCTGGAGGCAGTTCTCGGCGTAGAGCCTGGCCTCGGAGCGCCACACGCTCAGGGTTCTGGGCGCGGAGGGGACCGCGGCGGTGCCGGCGATTGGCTGCCAGGGCCCGCCCTCGACGGAGAACTCCCCGGCGAACACGGTCGTCAGCCCGACCCGGAAGTCCCCGGTGGCCTGGTAGGCGTGGCTCGTGGCGGTCTTCTCCCCCCACCGCGCCTCGGGCACCGGCCCGCCCGGGGCCGCCGAGACCAGGGAGGTGCCGTCGCCGTAGTCGAAGCGGTGCTCGACCGGGCGCACCCGCACCCGCACCTTCCGGCCCAGCACGGTCGTCTCGAACGACTGCACCCCCTCCCGGGAGGCATCAGCCGGCTCGGCGTACACGTTCGTCTCCGCGCCCTTGAGCGTATGCCGCCCCGGCTGCGCCCCCACCACCGACGGCGCGATCGGCAACTCCCGCAACTGCCGCTCCGTCACGACCACCACCTCGCCACTACCCGGCCGCTGAGGCGGATCCCCTTCGTAGAGGCAATCCTCGTTTAGCCGCTCGAGGGTGCTTGGGTCCGACTGGCTCGCCCGGAACCAGCGGATGAGCTGCGCCTTTCCCGGATGCATCCCCCGACACTTCACGTCGAACGCAACGCACAGATCTGCAGCGTCCCCGCTAAGCCCCTCATTACACGCGGGCTGATAGCTGTACACGAAGGGGCCGACCGCCTCCTTGGGTGGTGGCGGAATCTTAATATCGATAGTCCCGTCTCGCTGCCCATTCATGTCGACGGCGCCTCGATTGAATTTCGAATCAATTCTGGGCTCGGAAGGCGCGGCCACGGCTGCTGTCCATCCGGAACCAAACGAAATGAGTAGGGAAACCAGCAGTGCCAGGGCAACCGGCGGCAGTTTGCGCATCTCAGGCCTGACCAGCTTGAGCGGCTAGCCAGCGGCCATCTTTATGGACTGCGTAAATGGCCTTCGGATGTGTGTCTCGTTCCGGCTCGAGCCGTTCTGTAAGACGGCCGGACCGGTCGTAGTCCTCAGACGGTGATTCAGTCAAGAAGAAGTATCCCAATGCTTGCTTGTAAGGATCAACGCTCATATCCGAGGTGAAGGTCGAGACCGTCCATCGTGGACCTACGTGCCATCCGATCCCCTGCTTTACCTTGTCCGATTGTTCGATATAGCCGTTGCACATCTGGCAGTCGGGCAGGGAAATCTCGCGCAGAGCGCTGCTGTCGCCCGTCTCAAGCCCGTACGTCACTGTGTCGAACCAGTACTGCGTGAACGCCGCGAAGCCCTCCTTGGTGTTCTGCTTCGCCGCCTCGGGCAGCACGGGTCTGGGCAGGTTGCGGGCCGGGCCCTTGGAGCTGGCGGGCGTGGGCCGGGGGTCCGGGGTGGGCGTGGATCCCTGCGACCCGGAGACGGACGGCCCGTCGGCCTGCGGCGCACCGCCACAGCCAGACAAGGGCAGCAGGAGAGCGAGAAGTGCCGTGGGCAGGAGTGCGCGAAACGCGCGGCGCAGCGCCATGTGTCCCCCAAAAGTTTCTCCGGTGCGAAAGAGAGCGCCCAAGAACGGTGCGGTTCCGGGACGTTCAAGCAGTCTACAGGTCGCATGGCAGCGTGGTGGGAGTTATCCACAGGCAGCCGTACATGTCGGGCTTCTGCGGTTGAATGGTGCCATGCAGATCCCTGAGCCGCCCGCCGAACGCCCTGCTGAGCAGCGCTCTGTCATCATCCTCGGATCGACAGGGAGCATCGGCACTCAGGCGATTGACGTCGTCGACGGCGCGCCGCAGCGATTCCGGGTGACGGCGCTGAGCGCCGGGGGCGGCAACCTCGCGCTCCTTGCCCGGCAGGCGGCGCACACGCGTGCCGAGGCGGTGGGGATCGCAGAGGGGAACATCGACGAGCTCCGGGGCCTCATCAGCGGGGCCGCCGCGGCGGAAGGCATGACGGACTACGAGCCTGAGCTCTTCGGCGGCCCCGACGCCTCGACCCACATCGCCGCGTGGAGCGGCGCAAGCGGGCCGGCCGACGTCGTCCTCAACGGAATCACGGGCAGCATCGGCCTCGGGCCCACGCTCGCGGCGCTCGCCTCGGGCGCGACGCTCGCGCTCGCGAACAAGGAGAGCCTTATCGTCGGTGGATCGCTCGTGACGGCGGCTGCGGCGCCCGGCCAGATCGTTCCCGTGGACTCCGAGCACTCGGCGATCGCCCAGTGCTTGCGCGCGGGGCGGGCAGACGAGGTCGAGCGGCTCATCCTCACGGCGTCGGGAGGGCCGTTTCGGGGGCGCAGCCGGGCCCAGCTCGAACACGTCACGCCAGCCGAGGCGCTCAACCACCCGACGTGGGACATGGGGAAGGTCGTCACGACCAACTCCGCGACGCTCGTCAACAAGGGCCTCGAGGTCATCGAAGCGCATCTGCTGTTCGGCGTCGCGCTCGAGGCGATCGACGTCGTCGTCCATCCGCAGTCGGTCGTCCACTCAATGGTGCAGTTCACGGATGGTTCGATCGTCGCCCAGGCCTCGCCTCCCGACATGCGGCTGCCGATCGCGCTTGGCCTCGGGTGGCCGGACCGTGTTCCGCACGCCGCGAGCGCGTGCGACTGGAGCCGGGCGACGGCGTGGACGTTCGAACCGCTCGACGCGCGGGCCTTCCCTGCGGTCGACCTCGCCAAGGACGCGGCGAAGCAGGGCAGCACGTTCCCGGCGGTGTTCAACGCCGCCAACGAGGAGGCCGTCGAGGCCTTCCATGACGGCCGGATCGGCTTCCTCGACATCGTCGACACGGTCGAGGCCGTGCTGTCCGAGCACGGTGGATCCTCGGAAATGTCTGTGGAAACGGTCCTCGCCGCCGAAGAATGGGCACGGAAGCGCGCCCACGAGCGTTTGGCTAGCTGATGAATCCCACTGTTCTCTTCATTCTCGGCGTCGTGTTCGTCGCCGTCGGAATCGCCGTCTCGATCGCCCTCCACGAGATCGGGCACCTTATCCCGGCCAAGCTGTTCAAGGTGCGCGTGACCCGCTACATGATCGGTTTCGGGCCGACGATCTGGTCGACCCGCAAAGGCGAGACCGAGTACGGGATCAAAGCGCTCCCACTCGGCGGCTACGTGCAGATGGTGGGGATGTACCCGCCGAACCGGCGTGACGGATCGGTGCGCCAGTCGAGCACGGGCATCTTCCAGGGGCTCGCGGAGGCTGCGCGAGATCAGGCGCATGAGGAGGTGCGCCCCGAAGACCACGGGCGGCTCTTCTACCAGCTTCCGGTGTGGAAGAAGATCATCATCATGCTCGGCGGTCCCGCGATGAACATTCTTCTCGGGATCCTTTTCATGGCGATCGTCCTCATGGGGTTCGGAATCCCGCAGCCGACGACCCAGGTCGCGAGCGTCTCGGCGTGCATGGTCGCGTCCAATGAGCGGGCGCCCGCCGATACCTCGACGTGCAAGAGGACGCCTGCCGCCGCGGCCGGGCTCAAGCCTGGCGACACGGTCATCCGCTTCGACGGAAAGGAAGTCACGGGCTGGGATCAGCTTTCCTCGTGGATCCGTGCGTCGGCCGGGAAGACCGTCGGCATCACCGTCAAGCGCGGCGACAGCACCGTCGACCTGACGATCACGCCCGTGCTCAACAAGGTCGCCGTCGTTGGTTCGGACGGCCAGCCCGCCAAGAATTCGGACGGCAGCTACAAGACGACCGAGTCCGGGTTCATCGGCATCGGCTCGAAGCAGGCAACGACGCCGCAGCCCGCGACGGCCGTCCTCCCCGCCGTGGGCGAGAACATCGTCCAGGTGGCCGGCGTCGTCGTCAATCTGCCCGCCCGGGTGATCGCCGTCGCCCAGGCCGCGTTCAGCAACGAGCCGCGGGACCCGAACGGGCCGATCAGCGTCGTCGGCGTCGGCCGCGTGGCGGGCGAGGTCGCCGCGCTCGAGGACGTCCCGCTCTCGGCGCGCATCGCGACGCTCGTCAGCATCCTCGGGGGAGTCAACCTCGCGCTCGCAGTGTTCAATCTCGTCCCGCTGCTCCCGCTCGACGGCGGGCATGTCGCGGGGGCGCTCTACGAGGGCGTCCGGCGCCGGGTCGCGAAGTGGCTCAAGAAGCCGGACCCGGGACCGTTCGACATCGCGAAGCTCCTCCCGCTCACGTACGCCGTGGCAAGCGTGCTCATCGTCATGAGTGTCCTGCTCATCTACGCGGACATCGTGAAGCCCGTGAAGCTCTTCGGCTGAACCGGCCCAGTCCCGAGGGGATAGTCTGGTGGCATGACCGTCTTCGCCGTTGAATACCTCTATGACGTCTCGACCGCCGCGCGCCGCGACGAGGTCCGCGCTGACCACCGGGGCTGGCTCGCAAGCATCGCAGAGAAGGGGTTGCTCCTCGCAAGCGGCCCGTACGAGGACGGCACCGGTGCGCTCCTGCTGTTCAAGGCCGACGACGCCGAAACCCTCGACACGCTTCTGGCGCAGGACCCGTTCGCGGTCGAGGGACTCCTCGCCAGCAGCTCGGCCGTCGCGTGGAACCCCGTGAGCGGTCCGCTCGCCTCCCAGTTCTAAAAGACCCAGCCCTCAAGACCCGACGCACCACTAAGCAAGGAGCTCTTCGTGACTTCGGTCAGCCTCGGAATGCCGTCCGCCCCGCCGCCGGTCCTCGCCCCTCGGCGCCAGACCCGGCAGATCCGTGTGGGGTCCGTGGGGGTCGGCTCCGAGTCGCCGATCAGCGTCCAGTCCATGACGACGACGCCGACGACGGACATCAACGCGACCCTCCAGCAGATCGCCGAGCTCACCGCGGCCGGCTGCGACATCGTGCGCGTCGCGTGCCCGTCGGCCGACGACGCCGAGGCCCTGCCGATCATCGCGAAGAAGTCTCAGATCCCGGTCATCGCGGACATCCATTTCCAGCCGAAGTACGTCTTCGCGGCGATCGAGGCGGGCTGCGCCGCGGTCCGGGTGAACCCGGGCAACATCCGCAAGTTCGACGACCAGGTCAGGGAGATCGCCCAGGCCGCGAAGGACCACGGCACGTCGATCAGGATCGGCGTCAACGCGGGCTCGCTCGACGCCCGCCTGCTCAAGAAGTACGGCAAGGCCACGCCCGAGGCGCTCGTCGAGAGCGCGGTGTGGGAGGCGAGCCTCTTCGAGGAGCACGACTTCCACGACTTCAAGATCTCGGTCAAGCACAACGACCCGGTCGTCATGGTCCGCGCGTACGAGATGCTGGCGGAGAGCGGCGACTGGCCACTTCACCTGGGCGTGACTGAGGCTGGGCCTGCGTTCCAGGGCACGATCAAGTCGGCGACGGCGTTCGGGGCTCTCCTCTCGAAGGGGATCGGCGACACGATCCGCGTCTCGCTTTCGGCGCCTCCCGTGGAGGAGGTCAAGGTCGGCATCCAGATCCTCCAGGCCCTCAACCTCCGCCCGCGCCGGCTCGAGATCGTCTCGTGCCCTTCGTGCGGACGCGCGCAGGTCGATGTGTACAAGCTCGCCGAGGAGGTCACGGCGGGTCTCGATGGCATGACGTTCCCGCTGCGCGTCGCGGTGATGGGCTGCGTCGTCAACGGTCCGGGGGAGGCCCGCGAGGCCGATCTCGGCGTGGCCTCCGGCAACGGCAAGGGCCAGATCTTTGTGAAGGGAGAAGTCATCAAGACTGTTCCCGAGAGCGAGATCGTGGAGACACTGATCGAAGAGGCGATGAAGATCGCCGAGGAGATGGGGGAGGCCGATGGCGAAGATGCTGCAGCGGGCGGCCCCGTGGTCACCGTCTCGTAAGGGCGAGAGGCAAGTCCGGACGCTAGAGCACGAGGACACCCTCGAGCTGTGCGAGCTCGCGGCCGAGGACCCGGTCGCGAACGTCTTCATCGCGGCCCACGTCCTGGCCGCCGGCACGGCGGGCCCGACCGCGAGCGGCGCCGAGATCATCGGCGCGTTCGACGGCGATGGGCGGCTCACAGCGGCGTGCTGGCTGGGCGCCAACATCGTGCCCGTGAGCATGGGCGAGGCTGACGCGCCGGCCTTCGCCGAGACCATCCGTGCCGCGGATCGCAGATTCGCCTCCATTTTCGGTCCAGCCGAGGCGACCCTCGCGCTGTACAACGAGCTCCCCGGGCGCCGGGCGCGGGACGTTCGCCCGGTCCAGCCGCTCATGGCCCTCGAGGGCGGCCCGGCAGTGCATCCCGACCCGCTCGTCCGCATCACGACCCTCGACGATTTCGACGCCGTGGCCCCCGCCTGCGTCGCGATGTTCGAGGAGGAAGTCGGCTATTCCCCCGTGGCCGGAGGAAGCGACAACTACTACCGCCGCGTCCGGCAGCTCGTCCAGCAAGGCCACTCGATGGCCCGCTTCGGCGACGACGGCCAGGTCCTGTTCAAGGCAGAGCTTGGCGCCGTCTCCTCCGCCGTCACCCAGGTCCAGGGCGTGTGGGTCAACCCGAGCCACCGGGGAATGGGCCTGAGCCACGGCGGGATGGCCGCCGTCGTCGCCTTTGCCCGCAGACTGGCCCCCATCGTGAGCCTCTACGTCAACGACTACAACTACCGCGCGCGGGCCTGCTACGAGCGCGTCGGCTTCGAACGGGTCGGGACGTTCGCGACGGTCTTGTTCTAGCTCGCCCTACCGCGTACTCTGGCGCCACCGTAGTCACAATTGGGGGGATTCAAGTGGCCATTCTGCGCCCCGCGTCCTTATTCGCAACCGCTCTCGCCGTCGCTGTTCTTTCGCTTTCGGCCTGCTCGGCGCCAGGAGCTCAGGAAGGCGCGAACGCGCCGTCGTCCGCTCAGAGCCCGACGGCGAGTCGGACGCCAAGCCCGACGCCGACTCCGGCGGTCTACTCCGATCGAGCGATTCAGGCGGCCCTCACGAAGGTCAAGGCCGACCAGGGGATCACCGGGCAGGTCATCGGGCAGGCTGACTTCGCCAAGATCATCCCTCAGGCCAAGGAGGCCATGAAGCTGCTCGACGTGCAGCCCCCGGCATGCGCCCGTGTGTTCCAGACCGACATGTCGAAGGTCGTGTCGGAGGCAAACCTGGGGATGCTCGCCTCGGACCGGTCCAACTCGTCCCGTTCGCTTACCGTCCACGTCGTGAGCTTTCCATCGGTCGAAGCGCTCGAGCGCCTGCTCCCGGTGGATGCGAGCGTCGCTTCGATCTGCTCGGACGTGACGATGCGCATCGGCGGCTTTTCGGCGCATGCCTCGGTCAAACTCGTGGAGGTGAGCGTCCCCGGGGCAAAGGCGATGGGCTCGGTGGGAATTGTCGATTCTGCCGGAACCGCTCAGACAACGCTTTCCGTCACGGCGGTCAAGGGATCGACCGAGGTGACGGTGAACCTTGCGGCGCCCGGGGCTGATTCGCCGTCGTCGGTCGACAAGGTCACGGCCCTCGTCAGCTCGACGTTCGCCGCACTCGACTCTCAGGGGGCTCCGGCCTGATCGAGGGCAGCGGGCCCGTGAGGTGCCGCTGGATGGCTGGGGCGAGGAGCGCCTCGGCCTCGTCGGCGGGCAGGGAGGCGAGCGGTTCGAGGCGCACGATATAGCGCGCGATCATGAAGCCGACCACTTGCGTCGCGGCCATCGACACCCGGAGGTCGCGTTCGGCGCGGTCGCCCGGCATGCCCTCAGCGATCCGTGCGAGGATCCGCCGACGCGCGACGTCGGCGAGGAGCCGCGAGCGCGTCGTCGAACTGATCGTCGAGCGGAAGAACGCGGCAAGTGCGTGGCGCTGAGGCCCCTCCCATAGCCGCACGATCGCGTGGGCCACGAAGCGTCCGCGGTCGGCGAGGGCGAAACTCTCGATCCCGCCGATGATCATCTCGGGCTCGATCGGCAGCGCGACGGACGCCGAGAAGAGCGATTCCTTGCCGTCGAAGTAGTGGTGCACGAGGGCGGCGTCGACCCCTGCCTCGCGCGCGATTTCGCGGAGGCTCACGCCGTCGTACCCCTTGTCCGCGAAGAGGCGGGTCGCGGCGTCGACGATCGCAGCACGGCGGTCTGACGTCCCCTTCGGGCGAGCCATCATGTGGCGCTCGTCATGACGACTTCCGGCGCAGCGTGAGCGACGCGAGGACGAGCACGCCGAACAGGACGCCGGCCATGATCCAGAGGTCGCGCCACATCTCGGCGGTCGGGTCCGTGTTCGCCGTGATCTCCTGGAGCGCCTTGACCGAATACGTGAGCGGCATCCAGTCGGAGATGGCGTGGAAGACGTCGTTCATGCGGTCGCGTGCCACGAAGAGTCCGCACAGCAGGATCTGCGGGATGACGACGACCGGCATGAACTGGACGGCCTGGAACTCCGTCCGCGCGAACGCGCTGCAGAACAGGCCGAGGGACACGCCGAGCACGGCGTTGACGACGGCGACGAGCACCACGAGCCCGCCGTAGCCCTTGATGTCGAGATTGAAGAGCCAGTAGGCCACGCCCGTCGCGACGACCGACTGGAGGGCCGCCATGACCGCGAACGCGATCCCGTACCCGAAGAGGAGATCGGCTTTGTGGATTGGCGTCGTCATGAGCCGCTCGAGTGTGCCGGACGTGCGCTCCCGCAGCATCGTGATCGACGTGATGAGGAACATGATCACGAAGGGGAAGATCGCGAGCATGATCGGCCCGATGCGGTTGAACGTATGCGGGACCCCGGGGGGCAGCGTCTCGTTCTCGAAGAGCCAGTAGACGACGGCGAGGAGCACCGACGGAACGACGAGGATCAGCGCGATGCTGCGTTCGTCGTGCCGGAGCTGGTTGAGGACTCGGGCCGTTGTCGCCATGAGCATACGGGGGTTCATGCCACACTCTCCTCGCGGCTGGAGCCGGACTGGATGATGCCGAGGAAGGCCTGCTCGAGGTCTTGGCTCCGGCCGCGCTCGCGGAGCTCGTCCGGGGTCATCTGGCCGACGAGGAGTCCTTCCCGGAGGAGCAGGAGCGTGTCGCAGCGGCTCGCCTCCTCCATGACGTGGCTCGAGACGAGGAGCGTGGTCCCCTGATCGGCCAGCGCCCGGAAGCGCTCCCACAGGTCGACGCGCAGCACGGGATCGAGGCCGACGGTGGGCTCGTCGAGGACGAGCAGCTTCGGCTGGCCCACGAGCGCACATGCGAGGGACACGCGGCTGAACTGCCCTCCCGAGAGGTCGACGGCCTTGCGCCTCTCGAGGCCGGTGAGGCCGACGGCGTCGACCGCCTCGCGTGCGGCGGCGCGGCTCTTGCCGTGGAGCGCGGCGAAGTAGCGGACGTTGTCGAGGACGGTGAGATCGCCGTAGACGGCGGCGTTCTGGGTCATGTAGCCGATCTCGGGGCGCAGGGACGCGGTTCCAGCGGGCCTGCCGAGGACGCTGAGCGTCCCGGAGGCGATGCGCTGGACGCCCATGATCGTGCGCATGAGGGTGCTCTTGCCGCTCCCGGAGGGGCCGAGGAGGCCCGTGACACGGCCCTCGGGAACGGAGAAGCCGATGCCATGCAGTACCTCGGTGCGGCGGAGCCGCACGACGAGGCCGTCGGATTCGATGGCCGGCGACGGGCCGGTCGAGGTGGAAGGAAGGCCTGCGAGGTGGGCTGGTGATCGAGACATGTGACTGACTCCTGGCTCTTCGAACCGTGCCTTGAGCGATTAATTCATCACGTGATGAATTTAGGTTAGGTCGGCGGTGAATCCGAGTCAACAGACTGTTGAGCGCGATTCAACGGGATACATTGGTAGCTGACCTTTTCCTGCCCGAGCCTGTACGGCTCACAGCCAGAACGGATGCCCGCGTGGTCCTGCGACTCTCGACCCTGTTCCTGCGAACCCTGCGCGAGGACCCGGCGGACGCCGAGGTGGCGAGCCACAAGCTCCTCGTGCGCGCCGGCTACATCCGCCGCGCCGCGCCGGGCATCTACACGTGGCTCCCGCTTGGTCTCGCGGTGCTGCGCAAGGTCGAGCAGATCATCCGCGAGGAGATGGCCGCGATCGGCGCCCAAGAGGTCCATTTCCCCGCGCTTCTGCCCAAGGAGCCCTACGAGGCGACCAACCGATGGACCGAGTACGGCGAGGGCATCTTCCGCCTCAAGGACCGCAAGGAGGCCGACTACCTCCTCGCGCCGACGCACGAGGAGATGTTCACGCTCCTCGTGAAGGACCTGTACTCGTCGTACAAGGACCTCCCGCTGAGCCTCTACCAGATCCAGAACAAGTACCGCGACGAGGCCCGCCCGCGCGCGGGGCTCCTGCGCGGCCGCGAGTTCATCATGAAGGATTCCTACTCGTTCGACGCCGACGACGAGGGCCTCGACACGAGCTACGCCGCCCACCGCGCGGCGTACCTGCGGATCTTCGACCGGCTCGGGCTCGAGGTCGTCCCCGTCAAGGCGACGGCCGGGGCGATGGGCGGATCCAAGAGCGAGGAGTTCCTCCACCCGACCGAGATCGGCGAGGACACGTTCGTCCGCTCGCCCGGCGGCTACGCCGCGAACGTCGAGGCCGTCACGACGGTCGTGCCGCCCTCGATCGACTACGCAGGCGCGCCCGAAGCGCGCGTACTCGACACCCCCGACACCCCGACGATCGATACCCTCGTCGAGGCCTCGCAGACCGTGTTCCCGAACCCGGATCGCCCCTGGGTGGCCTCGGACACGCTCAAGAACGTCGTGCTGTCCGTGACCCTTCCCACGGGCGAAAAGCAGCTCGTCGTGATCGGCGTCCCGGGGGATCGCGCCGTCGACCTCAAGCGCGTCGAGGCGAACATCGGCGCGTTCCTGCCCGTCGCCGGCGAGATCGGCCTCGAGGCAGCGAACGACGACGAGCTCAAGTCCCAGCCCCTCATCGTCAAGGGCTACCTCGGCCCGGGCCTCGACCCCGAGGACGCGCTCCTCGGCCTCGACGGGAAGTCGGGTCTCCTCTACCTCGTCGATCCGCGCGTCGTCCCCGGCACCTCGTGGATCACGGGCGCCAACCAGCCCGGCAAGCACGTCTACGGCCTCGTCGCCGGGCGCGACTTCGGCTGGGACGGCGTCATCGAGTGCACGGAGGTGCGCGACGGCGACGAGTCCCCGGACGGCTCGGGCCTGCTCGAGATCGCCCGCGGCATCGAGATGGGCCACATCTTCCAGCTCGGCCGGAAGTACGCCGAGGCCCTTGAACTCAAGGTCCTCGACGCGAACGGCAAGCAGGTCACGGTCACGATGGGCTCCTACGGCATTGGCGTGACGCGCGCCGTCGCGGCGCTCGCGGAGTCGAACCACGACGACCGCGGGCTCATCTGGCCGCGCAGCGTCGCGCCCGCGGACGTCCACGTCGTCGCCGTCGGCCGCGGCGAGGAGATCTTTGCCGAGGCCGAGCGCGTCGCCGCCGAGCTCGAAGCGCGCGGCCTGAGCGTCATGCTCGACGATCGCCCGAAGGTCTCGCCCGGCGTCAAGTTCGGCGACGCCGAGCTCATCGGCGTCCCGACGATCATCGCGGTAGGCAAGGGCCTCGCGACGGGAACGCTCGAGGTCAAGGACCGCCGTTCGGGCACGGCCGAGGACGTCCCCGTCGCGGACGTCGTGGACCGCGTCGTGGCCGCCGTGCGCGGTGCGTAGCCGGCCCTCGTGACGGCGTAGCGCGAGTGGCCTCGGGACTTGAGTCCATCGACCTCCTGACGCTGGTCCTCGTGATCGTGGCGGGGTTCTGCGCGGGGTGGGTCGACGCCGTCGTGGGCGGGGGAGGGCTCATTCAGCTTCCCGCGCTGCTCGCGCTGCCGGGCATGACGCCCGTTCACGCGCTCGCGACGAACAAGATGGGCTCGGTCTTCGGTACGACGACGAGCGCGGCCACCTATGCGCGGCGGGTTCGGCCGGACTTCCGCACGGCCATCCCGATGGCCCTCGTAGCCCTCGCCGGCGCGTTCGGCGGGGCGGCGCTCGCCTCGGCCCTGCCCGCGCGCGTGTTCAAGCCGATCATTCTCGCGGCGATCGTCGCCGTCGCGATCTTCACGATCGTCAAGCCGCAGCTCGGGCAGTACACCGAGCTGCGGCTCAAGGGCCCTCGCCATTTCGCGGCCGCGTGCGGCCTTGGGGGCGCGATCGGCTTCTACGACGGGCTCATCGGGCCGGGTACCGGGTCCTTCCTCGTCATCGCGCTCGTGTCCGGCATGGGCTACGCGTTCCTTGAGGCGAGCGCGAAGGCGAAGATCGTCAACATGGCGACGAACATCGGTGCGCTCCTGCTGTTCGCACCCAATGGCGCCCTGCTCTGGGGGCTCGGGCTCGTGCTCGGCGCCGCCAACATGTGCGGCGGCTACGTGGGAGCCCGCATGGCCGTCTCCCGCGGGAACAGGTTCATCCGCTGGGTCTTCCTCGCCGTCGTCGCGGCCCTCGCGGTCAAGCTCGGCTTCGACGTGTGGAACGAGAACTTCGCATAGCGCGTCCTCTGTCCCCACGGGCGCCCCGGCGTAGCATGCAGCCATGCTGCGCCCTGAGGACTACGACGAACCTTTGGACCGCGCCGCGGAGCACGCGCGACGCTGGCTAGGGAGCATTCCATCACGTCACGTCGGTCCGCTGACGACGGCGGACGAGCTCGCCGAGGCGTTCGGTGACGAGTTGCCGGAGGCCGGCCTCGATCCCGCCGACACGGTGGACCTCCTCGCCGCCGCCGCGGCGCCGGGCCTCATGGCCATGCCGTCGGGCCGGTTCTACGGCTGGGTCATCGGCGGGACGCTCCCCGCGGCCATGGCCGCCGACTGGCTCGTGAGCGCGTGGGACCAGAACACGGGCCTGCGCTTTGCGACCCCCGCCACCGCCGCGGCCGAAGAGGCTGCGGCGCGCTGGGTCGTCAAGCTGCTTGGTCTCCCAGCGCGAGCCGATGTGGGCTTCACGACGGGCGCGAGCATGGCCAACTTCAGCGGACTTGCGGCCGCCAGATGGCGCGTGCTCGAGCGTGCGGGCTGGGACCTCAACGAGCGCGGTCTCGCGGGCGGGCCGCGGGTCCGGGTCTTCGTGGGCGCGGAGAGGCACGATTCGATCGACATGGCGCTGCGCATGCTCGGGCTCGGGGCGCCGGAGTCCGTGGCCGCCGACGCGCAGGGACGCATCCGGCCCGAGGCACTCGCCGCGGCGCTCGATCGGGGGGAGGGCCCCGCCGTCGTCTGCCTTCAGGCTGGCAACCTCCATTCGGGCGCGTTCGACCCCTTCCCCGAGGCCATCGACGTGGCCCGGACGCACGGCGCGTGGGTGCACGTCGACGGCGCGTTCGGCCTGTGGGCCGCGGCGTCCGCCGCGACGCGGCCGCTCATGCGCGGGGCCGAGCAGGCCGACTCGTGGGCAACGGACGCGCACAAGAATCTCAACGTCCCCTACGACTGCGGGATCGTCGTGTGCCAGGACGCCGTCGCCCTCCGGCGTGCGCTCGGCCTGCACGCCGACTATCTCGTCCACGACGCCCACGGAGACCACGGCCCGGGCGACCCATTTGAGAAGGTTCCCGAGCTGTCCCGACGCGCCCGGGGCGTTCCCGTGTGGGCCGCGCTCCGCTCGCTGGGCCGCTCGGGCGTCGACGCGCTCGTCGCGGGCCTTGCCGCCCACGCCTCCGAGCTCGCGCGTCGGATCGGCGAGCTCCCGGGCGCGGAGGTGCTCAACGACGTCGTCTTCAGCCAGGTGACGCTCGCGTTCGGGTCCGGTGAGCGAACCCAGGCGGTCGCGGATTATCTCGTGCGGGACGGGCGAGTGTGGATGAGCGGATCCCGCTGGCACGGGCGCGCGGTCCTCCGGATCTCCGTCGCCAACTGGTCCTCGGACGGCCAGGACGCGGACATCGCGTTCGCGGCGGTCCGGGACGCGCTCGCGGCAACTGAGGGCCTCTGACACTCAGCCGAGGCGCTTGAGCTCCCACACATCGGGAAGGCCCGGGAGCGGCCGTGAGCACAGCGCGCTCGCGACCCAGAGCGACCGCTCGAGATCCCCCTCGTGGTCCGGCTTGGCCGCGTACCAGAGCGCGTTCTCGACCTCGCGCAGAACCGCCCACTCGCGCGCCCCCTCCGGATCGATCCCCGCCGCCGAAGCGAGGTCGTGGCAGCGCTCGAGCAGGGCTTCCGACGGATCGCCGCGCCGCAGCTCGGGAAGCCGGTTCCACAGCATCGGGGCCACCGCGAACTCCGCTTCGCCCACCGCCGCCTGGGGATCGATGGCCCGGAAGCCCTCGTCCGAAGCCGCGTCGAACGTTCCGAGGACGTTCATTCCGTGCAGATCCGTATGAACGAGGACGTCGACGCCGCCCCGGCGGCCCACGACGCCGCGCGTGGCGCACACGTCGAGCGCCGCCTCGAGGAGCCACCGCGGGAAGGGACGATCGAGCCGCGTCCAGCGTTCGGGCAGCTCGTCGCTCCAGCGTTCCGCCCGTGCGTCGATCCGGTCGAGAGCCGCCCACGCGGGGCGGTCGTCCTCGGGGATCGACAGCCGCCGGACCACGTCGCCCCACACCGCCGTGGCCTCGGGGAACGGAACGTCCTGAAGCCGCCGCCCGCCGTCGAGCCGTTCGAGCAGGAGCGCGCCGTCGCCGTCGTCGTCCACGAGGCGCACGGCACCGTCGCCATCCCACAGGCGGAGCGCAACCGGCTCTGAGGACGCCTCCGGATACGGATAGGCGAGCTTGAGGACGAGCGGCTCGGTGCCGCGTGCCACTGCAACGACCATGGAGCCGAAGCCCGACCACGGACCCGCTGAGTCCTCGTCGAGCCGCAGCCCCCACCTGCGGAGGCACTGTTCGATGCGGTCAGGGAGCGAATCGAGCCACGACCGACCGGCGGCCGTGCGGGAAAACCGCCGGACCAAGTCTTCAGGCGCGATGACCGCACTCACAGAAATGCAGCTTAGGCGATACCTGTGGTTCCGAGCAGGCTGCCCAGCGCGAATGTCGCCGCGAGGGCGAGCGCGCCGCCCGCCACGACGCGGATCGAAGCCCACGTCCGCGAGCCGCCGCCGATCCACGCCCCGAGCGCGCCGGTGAGCGCGAGAGCGATGAGGACGACGGCGAACGTGATGGGAACGCGGATGGCCTCGGGAAGAAGGAGGATCGCGATCAGGGGGAGGACGGCGCCGCACAGGAACGAGATGGCCGAGGCGAAGGCGGCGTGCCATGGGCTCACGATCTCATCCGGATCGATGCCCAGCTCGATGTCGAGATGTGCCCGGAGCGCGTCCTTCGCTGTGAGCTCCTCGGCCACCTGCGTCGCGAGGCCTCGCGACAGCCCCTTGCGCTGATAGAGGTTCACGAGCTCTTCGAACTCTTCTTCGGGCTGCTCCTTGAGCTCCTCGCGTTCCTTCGCGATGAGGTGGCGCTGGCTGTCCCTCTGGCTGCTCACCGACACGTATTCGCCGAGGGCCATCGAGATCGCGCCGCCCACGAGCGCGGCCATGCCTGCCGCAAGAATCGGCCCGTTGTTCGTCGTGACGCCGGCAACACCGACGACGACGGCGGCGACGGAGACGATGCCGTCGTTCGCACCCAGCACCCCGGCCCGGAGCCAGTTGAGCTTTGCCGCGATGTCGGTTCCCTGCGGTTCTGGGTGCAGGCCCGTGGTGCTTTCCGTGGTCATGCCTCCACTGTGGCACTCCGCTCGGCACCCTTCCAGCGAAGCAAGCCTAGCCTCATTGGCCCGTCGGCTGCCCTGCGGCCTGTTCCGCGGACGGCAGCCCCGGGAAGGCCCCGATGTCGCCCGCGAGGCGCGACGCGGTGACGAGTCCCTTCGCGGCGTCGCGACGACGCTGGGCGGGCGCGGCACCCACGAGTTGGGCCCACGAGTCCTCGGCGGAGCGGGCGACGGCAGTGAGTGTCGGATTCGGGTTCGCCGCGAACTCGGCGGGGACCGCAAAGCCCGCTTCGCGCGGCGGGAGGGCGAGGCAGGACGCCGCCGCGAGGGCGTCGATGCCGTCGAGCTGATGGCGGTGCGCCTCGAGGGCCTGTTCGCGGGCCGTGGCATCAGAGGACGACGCCGGGGTGTGGGCCAGGGCCGCTTCGAGGACGTAGGCTGCGGCCGTCTCGGCGCGCTCGACGTTCGCGAGCGCGCCGCCGAAGGTGAGCGTCGACCCGGACGACGCCGCAGGTTGCGCAGGCGACGGCGCAGGGGTTGGAGTCGGGCAGGGGCTCTGAGCAGACTGGCTGGCTGATGGGCTCCCGGACGTGCCCGCCACCGGCTTGGCGGGTGACTGCGGGGTGAGACCAGCAGCCACGGAGAGGCTTTCCGCCTGCAGCGACTGTCCCGCCGCGAGCGACGCGAGGACCGTCGCGGTGGGGCCGTCCACGTCCTGAAGGGCCGCGAGGCGCACCTCGATGCTTGCTGCAAGGCGCGAGACGACGTCGGCCGCGCCTGCCGGGGGCGTGGTCGTCCGGGCGTCCGCCGTGCTTGTGCGGCCTCCCGATGCCCCCGACGCCGACGACGACGGTCCGCCCGTTCGCGTCGAGAGGACCGCGGCCTGGCGGTCGAGCAGGGTCGCCGTCGCGGCGAGCGCCGACTGAACGCGAGGGGTCGCGCCCCGGGATGCTGCCCGCGCGAGCCCTGCGAGCTGCGTGGCGTCCTGCTCTGCCGTGCGCAGCGCGACCTCGCTCTTGCTGGGATCGCTCGGTGCAACCGGCTGGAGCGAGACAAACGTCGCGCTCCCCACCCCCACGGCGAGCGTTGCGGCCCCGAGCACCCAGAACGGCCACGTCCGGCGCGGACGCGGCGATGACGCTGCTGCCGCGCGAACCTCCGCCCTTGTCATCGCGGCCCGTGGAGTCGCGGGCGGGGTCGCCGCCGTCGGGGTCGTCAGGGCCGGTGCCGTTTCGGCTGGTGCCGTTTCGGCCGGTGCCGTTTCGACGGATGTCGTCGCAGCGACGGACCCTGGCTCGTCGGCCGCGGCCAACGCATCGCTCCGGGTGTCGACGGGTGCCGCCGCAAGTTCGGGGGCTTCCTCCGCGACGTCTGGAGCGCTGTCGGCGTCGGCTGCGGCCTCGAGCCCGTCCGACAGTTCGGCTTTGTGCTCGGCAGGCTCTCGGACGGTGGGCTCTGGCTCGACAGACTCTGTCGCGGCAGGCAGCGTGTCTTCATGGGCCTGCGTTTCGCCGCGCGACTCCTCGCCGAGGAAATCCTCGGCTCCCGGCGCTTCGGCAGCAACGGTCTGGCCGTCAGGATCGTGTTCTTCGGCTTTGAACTCGGGTTCTAGGGAGTCGACGAGCGTGGCGTTGGCTGCCTGCGCCGCGGTGGCTTCGGGAACTGGCTCGTGGGCGGCGTTCTCGGGCCCGACCGGTTCCCTTTCCCCGGCTGGTTCCCCCGGCTCGGCCGGTTCCTCCGGCCCGGCAGGTTGTTGAGGCTCGGCCGGTTGTTGAGCGTCGGCAGGTTGTTGAGGCTTGGCCGGCTCCTCCGGCTCGGCGGCTTCCTCGGCGGCTTCCTCGGCGGCTTCCTTGGCGGTGACTTCCTCGGTGATGGATGTGTCGAGCGCTTCAGGGGACTCGCTGACAGCGGGTTCTGTGGGCGCGGCCTCTTGCGTCTCGTCGGTCGGTTCGCTTGCGAGTGCGTCCTGGCCATCGGCGGTGGCGCTGGCGAGGCCCAGCTCTTCGTGGGACTCGCCCTCTTCTGCCCCGGCCTCGGCATCGGGCCCGGGCTCGGTCCCGGGCTCTGCCTCGGGGCGGTCGTCGGCTTCAGCTGGAGGTTCCTGAGCGTCGGCTTCCGGGCTGGCCGTGTCGGCGTCGTCGGTCGGCGTGGCCTCCGCCGCCGGGCGGGGCTCGGCCGCCGGGAGTTCGGTAGGCGCAGGCTCTTGTGTCTCGTCGGTCGTTTCGCGCGCGGCGGCGTCCAGCTCGTCGCTCGTGGCGCCGGCCGAGTCCGGACCTTCGGGGGACTCGCCCTCTGCCTCAGCCTCGACCTGGGGCTCTGCCTCGTGTCCCGCTTCGGGCTGTGCCTCGGGCTCGGCTTCGGCTTCGGGCTGTGGCTCGGGCTCGGCCTCGCCCTCCACCTCGGGCTCGGGCTCGGGCTGTGCCTCGGGTTCGGGCTCGGGCTCGGCCTCAGCCTCGGGCTGTGCCTCGGGTTCGGCTTCGGGCTCGGCCGTGGGGGCGTCGTCGGCCTCCGTCGGAGCTTCCGGACCGTCGGTTTCGGGTTCGTTCACTGGGGTGTCGTCGGTCGACGCGGCCTCGGTCGCCGAGGCGGCGTCGGCTTCGGGTGCGGTCACTTGGGCGTCGACGGCCGGCGTGGGCTCCGCCGCCGAGGCGGGCTCGGAAGCCGTGGGGTCCTCCGGGGCGGCCTCCTGCGTCTCGTCGGCGGCTTCGCCAGCGGAGGTGCCCTCGTCGTCGCTCGCGGGACCGGCGGGGCCCTGCTCTTCGTGGGACTCGCCCGCGGCCTCGGCTTGGGTCACCAGGGCCTCGTCGGCCTCCGTCGGAGCTTCCTGTGCGCCGGCTTCCGGGGTGAGCGCGTCGGCGTCGTCGGTCGGCATGGGCTCCTGCGCCGAGGCGGGCTCGGCAGCCGTGGGGTCCTCCGGGGCGGCCTCCTGCGTTTCGTCGGCGGCTTCGCTCGCGGAGGTGCCCTCGTTGTCGCTCGCAGGACCGGCGGGGCCCTGCTCGTCGTGGGACTCGCCTGCGTCCTCGGCTTCAGGCCTCTCGTTGACCTCTGTCGGAGCTCCCTGAATGCCCGTTTCCGGGGTGTGCTCTGCCGCGTATCCGGCGGACTCTTTCTGAGTCTCGGTCGGGGAGTCGGAATCCTCGGCGCGCGGCTCGTCGGCGTCGTTCTCGGGTTCGGCCTCGCCCGCAGGCTCGCCCGCTTCTTGCGTCTGCCCTTCCGTCTCGGCGGCTTCCTCGGCGGGGGAGTCCCCGCCCTCCTCAACTTCGTTCGATGGCAGCCCAGGCGCGGGTTCGTCGTCGTGCGCTTCCGCGGCGGACGGCGCGTCGTCGGTCGCAGCGCCCACCTCGCCGCTCTCCGGGACCAAGTGCTCAGCCGCCCCCGGCTCGGGGGCCTCGGCGTTGGCGGAACCGAGGTCTTCGGGCGCGTCGGGGCCACGCCGATGTTCTAGTGCCGGGCCCTCTTCCGGAGACGGTTCGGTAGGGGCGGTGGTGGAAGTCACGGGCTCGATCATCCCACGAGCGCGGCATGTGCCCACCACGCCCCCGCACGAGCCGATAGGCTAAGAGCACATTCGAAAGAACAAGGAGGCGGACTCGCATGTCTGAGCCACGGTCCGAGCCTGCCGAGCAGGACGTGCGTCCGAGCCGAGAGGCCACTGGATCGCCGTTCGCTGCTGAGGAAGCGCGTCTTCATGCGCTGCTCGAACCCACGGTGCAGGCCCACCGCCTGTTCCTCGAGGGCATCTCGGTCAAAGTTGCCGGGGCCCACCGCACCGTGCACGTCGTCGTCGACTTGCCCCAGGAAGAAACCGGCGGCGTCGGCCTCGACGTGATCGCCGAGATCTCGCGCGAGCTGTCGGACGTCCTCGACGGGACCGCGGGCACGTTCGCAGACAATCGGCCATACGACCTCGAGGTGTCGTCGCCCGGCATCGCCCGCCCGCTCACGGAACCGCGGCATTGGCACCGCGCCCGTGGTCGCCTCGTCAAAGTCAACGTGATCCAAGGTGAGAACGTCACCGGTCGCCTTACCCACGTGACGGACGACGGCGTGACCCTGGTCCCGGATCTACCGGCACCCAAGGGGGTCAAGCCCAAGCAGGGCGAACCGGTGGCACTCCCGTTCTCCCGCATTCGCAGCGGTCGGGTAGAAGTCGAGTTCGCCCGCGTTGACGAGATCCCCGAAGACGCCTTCGCGGCGTTCGGAGCCGACACTGAGTCCGATACCGAATCCGACATGCACACCGACACCGACGCCGAGGAGGCCTAGTGGACATCGACATGAGCGCGCTGCGCCTGCTGGAGCGAGAGCGCGACATTCCGGTCGAGAAGCTCATCCCCACGATCGAGCAGGCACTCCTTCTCGCGTACCACAAGTCGCCGGGGGCGATCGATCAGGCCCGGGCGGAGGTTGACCGCAAGAGCGGGCACGTCACGATCTGGGCAACTGAGATCGACGAAGAGGGCAACCCGATCGGCGAGTTCGACGACACGCCCGAAGGCTTCGGCCGGATCGCCGCGACGACCGCGCGCCAAGTCATCCTCCAGCGTCTCCGGGACGTCGAGGACGACAACGTGCTCGGCGAGTTCAAGGGGCGCGAAGGCGAGCTCATCGCCGGCCAGATCCAGCAGGGCAGCAACCCGCACATGGTCCAGGTCAACCTCGGGGCCGTCGAGGCACTCCTTCCTCCGCCGGAGCAGGTTCCCGGCGAGCAGTATCTCCACGGCAACCGCATCCGCGCCTACGTCGTCGACGTGCATCGCGGCGTCAAGGGGCCGTCGATCACGCTGTCCCGTTCGCACCCCGGCCTCGTCAAGAAGCTCTTCGAGCTCGAGGTGCCCGAGATCGCGGACCGCAGCGTCGAGATCGTCGCAATTGCCCGCGAGGCCGGCCACCGCACGAAGATCGCGGTGCGAGCCAACGTCCCGGGCGTCAACGCGAAGGGCGCATGCATCGGCGAGATGGGCTCCCGGGTCCGTGCCGTCATGACCGAGCTCAACGACGAGAAGATCGACATCGTCGACTACAGCGACGACCCCGCATCCTTCATCGCCAACGCGCTCTCGCCTGCCAAGGTGAAGTCCGTGAGCATCGTCGACGAGGGAGCACGTTCCGCGCGCGTCCTCGTGCCGGACTATCAGCTTTCGCTCGCCATCGGCAAGGAGGGGCAGAACGCCCGCCTCGCCGCGAAGCTCACGGGGTGGCGCATCGATATCGCGTCGGACACGGCCGGGTAAGCGGAGAGGTTCCGCGGGCGAACACGGCGAGGAGCCTGTTTTTCGCGTCCTCCCACGCGGGCTATAGAATAGACAGGTCCGGGCGTGCGCCCGACGGCGAGAAACAGACCCAGGGGCAGCGGAACGTGCGGAGCAAAGCCGAACCACTGCGAACCTGCATCGGATGCCGTCGGACTGCGCCCCGGACAGAACTGCTCCGGTTGGTGCGGGACCCCGATGACCCTCAACGCGTCATCGTCGATCCGCGCCGCCGACTGCCTGGACGAGGTGCTTGGCTGCATCCCGATCAGGTATGCCTGACGCAAGCCGTCAAACGCCGCGCGTTCCAGCGCGCCTTTAGGGGTGCCGCGGACCACACGGCGGTCGACGCCTTCGTAGGCTCCGCCGTGCAGGCCCCCGCCCGCACGGTCACCGTCCAAGCTGAAAGCGGGTCAGAAATCTGATGGAAACCCGATGAGTCCCCATCCGATGAGTGCGTAGCGATGAACACGTTGTTGCGCGCCGCCGACGGCCTCGCAGCTCGTCCACTGAAGCGTTCAGTAGTGACTGACGAGGCCTGCAGCAAGCAGTAGACGGTCCACGCCTGGCTCGGCGCGGACCGAGACAGGAGAAATGTGGCCAAGGTCCGCGTACACGAGCTCGCCAAGGAGCTCGGTATCACCTCCAAGGACGCCCTCGCCAAGCTTCAGGAGCTCGGCGAATTCGTGCGTTCTGCGTCCTCGACGATCGAGGCGCCCGTCGTGAAGAAGCTTCGCGACGCCTACCCCTCTGGCAGCGCCAAACCCGCTGCTGCGCGCACGTCCGGTGGCGCGGCGCCGTCGTCGGCTGCCCGCCCGTCGGCGCCCAGGCCCGCCCAGGCCCCCGCTGCCGTCGCGACGCCGGTGCCCGCCCCCGTCGGCGGTTCCGCGGGACCGGCGGCCTCGGCGGGCTCGTCCGTCAAGCCCGGACCCGCCCGGCCGGCCGCACCCCAGGTGCCGGCTCCGGCCCCGCGTCCGGCCGCCGAGACCCGCCCGGCCTCGCGTTCTGCGGCGACCCCGGGTCCGCGCCCCGCGGCGACTCCCGGTCCGCGGCCGAGCGGTCCCCGCCCCGGCAACAACCCGTTCTCGTCGTCCCAGGGCATGCAGCGCCCCGGCCGCGAAGAGCGCGCTCCGCGCCCTGGCAACAACCCGTTTGCGACCTCGCAGGGCATGCCGCGTCCGGGCGGTTCGCGCGACGGCGACCGCCCCGGCGGTCCTCGTCCGGCTGGTTCGGGCGGCCCGCGGCCCGGTGGTACCTCAGGGATTCCGCGCCCGGGCGCGCCGCGCTCCGGCGCCCCGCGTCCCGGCGGCCCGCGTCCTGCCGGTTCCGGCGGCCCTCGTCCCGGCGGCTCGGGCGGTCCCCGTCCGGGCGGTTCCGGCGGTCCTCGCCCGAACCCGGGCATGATGCCCGCCCGCACTGAGCGTCCCCAGCCGGGCGCGCGTCCCGCCGGCACCGGCGGCCGCGGCCCGGGACGTCCGGGTGGCGGTGCCCCCGGTGCTGGCGGCGGACCTGCTGGCGGCGGCTTCGGCAAGGGCGGCCGCGGTCGCGGCGGCACGCAGGGTGCCTTCGGCAAGGGCGGCGCCGGACGCGGCAAGCAGCGCAAGTCGAAGCGCGCGAAGCGCCAGGAACTGGAGCAGATGAGCGCTCCGTCGCTTGGCGGCGTGTCGGTTCCCCGCGGCGACGGCGAGACGATCGTCCGGCTCCGCCGCGGCGCGTCCATCACGGACTTCGCGGAGAAGATCGATGCGAACCCGGCCTCGCTCGTCACGGTGCTGTTCCACCTCGGCGAGATGGCAACGGCCACGCAGTCCCTCGACGAGGAGACGTTCAGCGTCCTCGGTGAAGAGCTTGGCTACAAGATCCAGGTCGTCTCGCCGGAGGACGAGGAGCGCGAGCTGCTCGAGTCCTTCGACATCGACCTCGACGCCGAACTCGAGGCCGAGACCGACGAAGACCTCGAGGTCCGTCCGGCCGTCGTGACCGTCATGGGCCACGTCGACCACGGTAAGACGCGCCTCCTCGACGCCATCCGCCACACGAACGTGGTCGAGGGCGAGCACGGCGGCATCACCCAGCACATCGGTGCGTACCAGATCTCGTTCGAGCATGAGGGCGACCCGCGCAAGCTGACCTTCATCGATACCCCGGGCCACGAGGCGTTCACCGCCATGCGCGCCCGTGGTGCCCAGGTCACGGACATCGCGGTGCTCGTCGTGGCCGCGGACGACGGCGTCATGCCGCAGACGGTCGAGGCGCTCAACCACGCCCAGGCCGCCGGGGTGCCGATCGTCGTCGCGGTCAACAAGATCGACAAGGAGGGCGCGAACCCGGACAAGGTCCGTGGCCAGCTCACCGAGTACGGCCTCGTGCCCGAGGAGTACGGCGGCGACACGATGTTCGTGGACGTCTCCGCGCGTCAGAACCTGAACATCGACGACCTGCTCTCCGCGGTCCTGCTCACGGCAGACGCCGCGCTCGACCTCCGGGCGAACCCGAACAAGGACGCCCGCGGTGTCGCGATCGAGGCCAACCTCGACCGTGGCCGCGGCGCGGTGGCGACCGTCCTCGTCCAGTCGGGCACGCTCCGCGTGGGCGACAACATGGTTGCGGGAACGGCCCATGGCCGCGTCCGCGCGATGTTCGACGAGGACGGCGAGCCGGTCGAGGTCGCGCTCCCGTCGCGTCCCGTCCAGGTCCTGGGCCTCTCTTCGGTTCCGAGGGCAGGCGACACGTTCCTCGTGACCGAGGACGAGCGCACCGCCCGCCAGATCGCGGAGAAGCGCGAGGCCGCAGAGCGCAACGCACAGCTCGCGAAGCGCCGCAAGCGGATCAGCCTCGAGGACTTCGACAAGGCTGTGGCCGAGGGCAAGATCGACACCCTCAACCTCATCCTCAAGGGCGACGTGTCCGGTGCGGTCGAGGCCCTCGAGGACTCGCTGCTCAAGATCGACGTCGGCGAAGAGGTCCAGCTGCGCGTCATCCACCGCGGCGTCGGCGCGATCACGCAGAACGATGTCAACCTCGCGACGGTCGACAACGCGATCATCATCGGCTTCAACGTCCGCCCCGCGGAGCGTGTCGCCGAGCTCGCGGACCGCGAGGGCGTGGACATGCGCTTCTACTCGGTCATCTACGCGGCCATCGAGGACATCGAGCTCGCCCTCAAGGGCATGCTCAAGCCGGAGTACGAGGAGGTGCAGCTCGGCACCGCCGAGGTGCGCGAGATCTTCCGCTCCTCCAAGTTCGGCAACATCGCCGGCTCGATCGTCCGCAGCGGCATCATCCGCCGCAACTCGAAGGCCCGCCTCCTCCGAGACGGCGTCGTCGTGGCCGAGAACCTCTCGATCGACTCGCTCAAGCGGTTCAAGGATGACGCAACCGAGGTCCGCGAGGGCTTCGAGTGCGGTATCGGCCTGGGGTCGTTCAACGACATCCAGCTCGAGGACACCATCGAGACGTTCGAGATGCGCGAGAAGCCGCGCGTCTGACCGTCCGGCACGAAGGGGCCCTGCGCACGCGGGGCCCCTTCCCAGTCCCTTTAGGAGGAGTTCCCCATGGCCGATCCCGCACGCGCTGCGCGACTTGCCCAGCGGATCAAGGTTGTTGTGGCCGAGGCGCTGCGCAAGGCCGTCAAGGACGAGCGCGCCGAGGCGATCACGATAACTGATGCGCGCGTGACGAACGACCTGCAGCACGCAACCGTCTACTACACCGTGCTCGGCGACGCCGCGGCCCAAGAAGGCGCCCGCGAGGTCCTCGATGCCAAGAAGGGCGTCCTCCGCCGCGAGGTCGGCCGGAACCTGACGATTCGGCTCACGCCGACCCTTGAGTTCGTTGCCGACGAGGTTCCCGTGAATGCGTCGCACGTCGAGGACCTTCTGCGCCAGGCGCGGGCCCGCGACGAGGAGGTGGCCCGCCTCGCGGTGGGCGCCCAGCACGCGGGCGACGCCGATCCCTATAAGAAGCCGGAGTCCCACGACGACGGGTTTGACGGGGAGTTCGACGACGCGGAGCACGAGTCCGAGTTCGACGGCGTCGACGTCGACTCTGAATAAAGGGTCGCCCTGGTGTCCGCACACCGGGCTACCATGGGCCGCATGGACGAGGATGCAGTGCGCCGCCATCTCGAGCGCGCCGTCGAACTGGCCACAGCGAACGTCGCCGAGGGGGGCGGCCCCTTCGGCGCCGTCGTCGTCATGCCGGACGGAACGATCTTCGAGGGGACCAACCGCGTGACGCGGGACAACGACCCGACCGCCCACGCGGAAGTCGTCGCCATCCGCCGCGCGGCCGCGGGGACCCGTGATTTCGACCTCCACGGTGCCGCCCTCTACACGAGCTGCGAGCCGTGCCCGCTGTGCCTCTCCGCTGCCTTGTGGGCCCGGATTTCGGCGGTGTACTTCGCCGCGGACCGGCACGATGCGGCGGCGGCGGGCTTCGACGACGCTGAGTTCTACGAGTACTTCGACGGCGACGATCGCAGCCGTATGCCCGTCGCCCGGTCGGAGCTCGCCCAGAGGACCGCGCCCTTCGACGCGTGGGCGGCGTTCACCGCCCGTGTGGAGTATTAGCGCACGAGCATTGGCGCATGGGGCACCAGCTCGCTCCATATACTGGGAGGCGTGCTTTCTGGACTCGTGATCGTCGACAAACCGCAGGGATGGACGAGCCACGACGTCGTCGGCCGCGTCCGCCGCTTGGCCGGAACCCGCAAAGTGGGGCACGCGGGAACGCTCGATCCCATGGCCACCGGCGTGCTCGTCGTGGGCATCAACCGCGCTACGCGCCTCCTCTCGTACATCGTGGGAACCTCGAAGACCTACACGGCCACCATCCGGCTCGGCCAGAGCACGGTGACGGACGACGCCGAAGGCGAAGTGCTCACCGAGACGATAGCGGCGGCCGTCACGGAGGAGCAGATTCGGACCGCCACGATGCGGCTCACGGGCGAGATCCTCCAGGTCCCCAGCAGCGTGAGCGCGATCAAAGTGGGCGGGCAGCGGTCGTATGCGCGGGTGCGCGCAGGGGAGAGCGTCGAACTCGAGTCGAGGCCCGTCACGGTCTATTCGTTCGACGTCCACGAGATCCGGCGGGAGCGCGGCGGGCGAGTCCAGGACGTCGACGCGACCGTCCGCTGCTCCTCGGGCACCTACATCCGTGCGCTCGCCCGCGACCTCGGGGCCGATCTCGGGGTCGGCGGCCACCTCACGGCCCTCCGCCGCACCCAAGTCGGTCCCTACGACATCGCCGCCGCCCGCACGCTCGATGAGCTCGGGGAGGACTTCTCGGTCCTGCCGCTCGCCGACGCCGCGCGAGCACTCCTGCCGTCGCGCGAGCTCACGCCGGACGAAGCGGTGGAGCTCTCGTTCGGGCGCCGCATCGCCCCCAGCGGCAGCGACGCTGTGACCGCGGCCTTTTCCCCGGACGGGAACCTCGTGGCGCTCCTCAAGGACGCCGGCCAGGCAGCGAGGCCCGAGCTCGTGTTCGCCGCGCGCGGGGGAGACACACGGGGAGTGACAGCCGAGTGATCACGGATCCGTTCTACTGGATCGGCGTCGCGGTGTGCGCCATCTCTCTCGTCGTCTGCCTCGTCGCGGCCGTGACGAAGCGGTACCCGGGCGACGCCGCGATCCTTTCCGTCGCCGCCGTCGAGCTCTTCCTCGTGGCCTTCGCCGTCGGCGCCGCGATCCGCCAGAGCAGCGGTGAGCCCGTGCGGGGCGAGTCGTGGGAGTTCTGGGGCTACGCCGCGACGGCTTTCGTCCTGCCGATCGCCGCCTTCTGGTGGGCCGTCCTCGACAAGAGCCGGTGGAGCAACGTCGTGCTCGCGGCCGTTCCCGTTACGGTGTTCGTGATGCTTTTCCGCATGGAACAGATCTGGAATGGAGCGTTCTGAAGGTGGCCGACAATACCGCCCCTGACAAGTCTGCCGACGATTCCCAGGACCTCGAATACTCGCCGAGCGCGAGGGGCCGAGGGGTCGGCCGCATCATCGTGGCCATCTATGGGATCTTCGCCCTGTCTGCGTCTGCCCGCGCCGGCTACCAGATCCTCACCAAGTTCAGCGAGGCGCCCCTCGCGTACATACTGAGCGCGGTGGCCGCCGTCGTCTACATCGTCGCGACTGTCGCCATGGCTCGGCGCGGCGTGCCGGGCTGGTACGTCACGCTCAGCGCCGTGCTCGTCGAGCTCGTGGGCGTGCTCGTGGTCGGCACGATCAGCGTCGTCGCCCCGCAGGATTTCGCCCAGGACACGGTGTGGAGCGTCTACGGACGCGGGTACGGCTTCGTGCCCCTCGTCCTGCCGTTCATCGGTCTCGCCTGGCTCTACACCAACCGACCCCGCAGGGTCGGCCGGCCGTCTCGCCGGTAGCGGGCCGGTAGTGTTGGGACGCGAGACATTCGGCGACGAGGCGAGGACGATGGTTCACATATGGCGGGGGCTTGACGAAGTCCCCGACGATTTCGGCCCGGCGGCGGTGACGGTCGGCAACTTCGACGGCGTCCACCGCGGGCACCAGCAGGTTCTCGCGCAGCTCGAGCGTACGGCGCGCGAGTCTGGGAGCAAGACCGTCGCGGTGACGTTCGACCCCCACCCTGCCCAGGTCCACCGGCCCGACACCGCGCCCGATCTCATCATGGGCATCGAGGACCGCATCGCGGCGCTGCTCGCGTTCGGGCTCGACGCGGTGCTCGTGCTCCACTACACGCTCGAGTTCGCCCAACAGACCGCCGAGGAATTCGTCAAGAACGTCTTCGTCGACGGGCTCAGGGCGAGCGCCGTCGTCGTCGGCCATGACGTCCGCTTCGGCCGCGGCAACACCGGCGACCTCCGCACGATGGAGGAGCTCGGGCGCAAGCACGGCTTCGACGTCGTGGTCGTGGAGGAGTTCACGGAGAAGGACCCCGAGCCCACCGAGCCAGCGGACGACGGCGAGGAGCGGCGCTGCTCGTCGACCTGGGTCCGCGAGGCCCTCGACCGGGGCGATGTCCGCACGGCCGCGGAGATCCTCGGCCGCCCGCACGCGATCCACGGCGAGGTGGTCCACGGCGCGGCCCGCGGACGCGCGCTCGGCTTCCCGACGGCCAACCTCGCCCACGATTCGATCGGCCACATCCCCGCTGACGGCATCTACGCGGGTTGGCTCCTCGACGCCGCCGGAACGCGCTGGCCCGCAGCGATCTCGGTCGGCTCGAATCCGACGTTCGCGGGCGTCGCGCGGCAGGTCGAGGCGCACGTCCTCGACCGCCCCGACGAGTCACCCGACGACTTCGACCTCTACGGCCAGAACGTCGTTGTCGAGTTCGTCGAGCGCCTCCGGGGCATGGTCGCGTATCGGGGTCCCGAGGCGCTCGTCGAGCAAATGAAGGTCGACGTCGATCAGGCTCGCCGGATTCTGGTGGGGGCCAAGCCCGGGGCCTAGAATCCCGCCATGAGCGAGTCACGAGCCTGGTTCCGCTGGGCGGCCTTCGCGATGATTCTCGGCGGGGCCGTCATGTTCCTCCTGCAGGCGGGGGAGCTCTTCGCGTCCAACAGGACGGCATACTTTGCCATCGTCGGACCGGCGATCGGCGTTGCGCAGCTGCTCATCGCGTTCGGCTGCGTTGGGCTCTGGTCCGACCACGCGTTCGGGGGAGGCGTGCTCGCGCGCACGGGCCTTGCGCTCGCCATCGTGGGCCTCGCGCTCCTCGCGATCGGCAACATCTTCGAGCCGTTTGTCGATCTCGCGCTCTTCTACGCGTCCGCCACGGTGGCGATTCCGGTCGGCTTCGTGCTCGCCGGGATCGCCGCGCTGAGGAACCACACGTGGCACGGCTGGGAGCGCTTCGTGCCCCTCGGAGTGGGGATCCTGCCGTTCGTGATCCTTCCCGTGTACGCGGCGGGGAACGTCGTGGGCGAATTCGCGGTGGGCGTGTGGGGCCTTGCGTTCGTGCTGCTCGGCTGGGCCGAACTGCGCGAGCCGCCGCTCGAACCCGTGCGGATCGATGGGCAGCCCCGGGGCCGCCGCGCCCGCTAGGCTGATTGGGTGACCCATCTCACAGAAAACCCCAATACGCGCGCGCTCGAAGACGGCATCGTCCGCGATCTGGCTGGCCGCATGACCTACAGCGGCTACCTCCAGCTCGACCGGCTCCTGAGCGCCCAGCACCCCGTGAGCGTTCCCGAGCACCACGACGAGCTCCTCTTCATCATCCAGCACCAGACCACGGAGCTGTGGCTCAAACTCGTGCTGCACGAGCTGCGGAGTGCGTGCGCGTGGCTGCGCGAGGACAACCTCGGGGCCGCACTCAAAGCCATCGCGAGGGTCAAGCACATCCAGAAGACGCTCACGGAGCAGTGGAGCGTCCTCGCGACCCTCACGCCGCACGAATACGCCCAGTTCCGCGGCTTCCTCGGCCATGCCTCCGGCTTCCAGTCCGGGCAGTACCGCTCGGTCGAGTTCATCCTCGGCAACAAGAACGCGGACATGCTGCCGATCTTCGATTCCGAGCCCGAGATGCAGGCGCAGCTCGAGGAGCTTCTCAACGCTCCGAGCCTCTACGACGAGTTCCTCCGCTACCTCGCTCGTCAGGGCTACGCAATTCCGGCCGTGGTGCTCGACCGGGACGTGCGCGTCGCGCACTCCTTCTGTGAGGCGCTCGTGCCGCTCTTCAAGGAGATCTACGACCATGCCGAGGAGCATTGGTCGGCGTACGAGACGTGCGAGGAGCTCGTGGACCTCGAGGACAACTTCCAGCTGTGGCGCTTCCGGCACCTTCGAACCGTCCAGCGGACCATCGGCATGAAGGTCGGGACGGGCGGCTCGAGCGGCGTCGGGTTCCTCCGCAAAGCCCTCGAGCTCACGTTCTTCCCCGAGCTGTTCGCCGTGCGGACGGAGATCGGCCGATGAGCGAGGTGGCGCCGGTGAGCGAGCTGGCCGGGCGCGCCGCGGCGCTCGACGCCGACGATCCGCTCGCGCGGTTCCGCGAGCTCTTCGTCGAGTCGCCGGACGTCGTGTCCTACCTCGACGGAAACTCGCTCGGACGACCGCTGCGGCGCACGGCCGAGGATGTGCGGGTCTTCGCGGAGGAGGAGTGGGGCGGCCGGCTGATCCGGGGCTGGGACGAGCGCTGGCTCGACGAGCCGCTGGTCCTCGGCGATCGGCTCGGGGGCGCGTGCCTCGGCGCTGCCGCTGGCCAGACGGTCATTGCCGACTCGACCACCGTCAACCTGTACAAGCTCATCCGCGCTGCCGTCGAGCTCGCAGGACCCGACCGCACCGAGATCGTGGCGGACACGGACAACTTCCCGACGGACCGCTATCTCGTCGAGGGCATCGGCGCCGAGCGGGGACTCACCGTGCGGTGGATCGACGCCGACCCGTTGACCGGGGTGACCACGGCGCAGGCCGCCGAGGCGATCTCGGAGCGCACCGCCGTCGTCGTCCTCTCCCACGTCGCGTACCGCTCGGGCTACATTGCCGACGCGCGGGCCATCACCGAGTTCGCGCACCGCGCCGGAGCGCTCGTCGTGTGGGACCTGTGCCACTCGGCGGGCGCCGTCCCGGTGGAGCTCGACGCGTGGGGCGCCGACTTCGCGGCGGGCTGCACCTACAAGTACCTCAACGGCGGGCCCGGCTCGCCCGCGTTCGCGTACGTCGCCGCTCGGCACCACGCGGCCCTTCGGCAGCCGGTCCAGGGCTGGCTCGGCCGGCGCGACGCGTTCGAGATGGGGCCAGGGTACGAGCCCGCGGACGGCATCCGCCGCTTCATCAGCGGGACGCCACCGATCTTCGCGATGCTCCCGCTGCGCGGCATGCTCGAGCTCGTCGAGGAGGCGGGCATCGCGGCGATCCGGGAGAAGTCGATCGCGCTCACCGAATTCGCGATCGCCGCGCACGGCAAGCTCCTCGAGCCGCTCGGAGTGACGCTCGCCTCGCCCGCGGACGCGGCCGTGCGCGGCGGGCACGTGACGCTCGAGCATCCGTCGTTCCGGGAGGTCACGCAGCGCCTGTGGGGCCGCGGAGTCATCCCCGACTTCCGGGCGCCACAGGGACTCAGGCTCGGGCTCTCGCCACTCAGCACGAGCTTCGGAGAGACGCTGCGCGGGATCGAGGCCGTTCGCGACGAGCTTGTTTGATAGAATCCTCTGTGGTCCTCGCTGCAGTCCGTGGCGGCCTGGGCCGCGCCGATCCGGGAAACCTGTTCGGTGTTCCCCGGGGACGAAGCGTCCCGCGGGCCGCACGGCACAATTCGAGAGGTACTGAGCTCAATGGCTTTGGATCCCGCCGTCAAGCAGGCGATCATCGAGGAATACGCGACCAAGGAAGGCGACACCGGGTCTCCCGAGGTCCAGATCGCCGTTCTCACGAAGCGCATCAAGGACTTGACTGAGCACATGAAGCAGCACAAGCACGACTTCCACACGCAGCGCGGCCTGCTCGCGCTCGTCGGCCGTCGCAAGCGCATGCTCGCCTACCTGCACGACACCGACATCGAACGCTACCGTTCGCTCATCGAGCGTCTCGGCCTGCGCCGATAGTCTTGGGGCGGCCCGCTTTTTCCTCTGGGGAATGGGTGGGCCGCTTCAGCACGCAAACATGTTTTAGACCATCGGAGGCACCGGCAATCTGCGGTCCTCGGTAGTGGCCCTTGCGGGCGGCTTCGCACCGCGCCAAGGGCCTCGATCGAAGACCGGGTTCCCGCCGCCTCCGCCTGACAATGAAAGGGAGGTGGCTCTCCCATGGAGGGTCCCGAGATCCAGTTTGCCGAGGCCGTCATCGACAACGGCCGCTTCGGCCAGCGCGTCCTGCGCTTCGAGACGGGCCGTCTGGCCAAGCAGGCCGCCGGTTCCGCGATGGCGTACATCGACGACGAGACCGCGCTGCTCTCCGCGACGACGGCCGGCAAGGCCCCGCGCGAGGGCTTCGACTTCTTCCCCCTCACGGTCGACGTCGAGGAGCGCATGTACGCCGCGGGCCGCATCCCCGGCTCGTTCTTCCGCCGCGAGGGCCGCCCGTCCACGGACGCGATCCTCGCGTGCCGGCTCATGGACCGCCCGCTGCGCCCCGCGTTCGTCAAGGGCCTGCGCAACGAGGTCCAGGTCGTCGTGACCGTCCTCGCGATCAACCCGGACGAGCTCTACGACGTCGTCGCGATCAACGCCGCGTCAATGTCCACGCAGCTTGCCGGCCTCCCGTTCTCGGGCCCGATCGGCGGCGTGCGCGTCGCGCTCGTGCACGACGCCGAGGGCTCGCAGTGGGTTGCGTTCCCGAAGCACTCGCAGCTCGAGAACGCGACGTTCGACATGGTCGTGGCCGGTAGGATCGCCGGCGACGACGTTGCCATCATGATGGTCGAGGCCGAGGCCACCGACCACTCCTGGAACCTCATCAAGGACGAGGGCGCGACCGCTCCGACCGAAGAGGTCGTCGCCGAGGGCCTCGAGGCTGCGAAGCCGTTCATCCGCGCGCTGTGCGAGGCCCAGCAGGACCTCGCCGACCGCGCCGCGAAGCCGACCACCGAGTTCCCGATCTTCCTCGACTACGAGCAGGACGTGTACGAGGCCGTCGACGCCGCCGCGAACGAGCGACTCACGCAGGTCTTCAGCATCGCGGACAAGCAGGAGCGCGAGGCGGCTTCGGACCAGCTCAAGGACGAGGTGCTCGCTTCGCTCGCGGGCCAGTTCGAGGGCCGCGAGAAGGAGCTCTCCGCAGCGTTCCGCTCGGTCACGAAGAAGGTCGTTCGCCAGCGGATCCTCCGCGACCAGGTCCGCATCGACGGCCGCGGCCTCACTGACATCCGCCAGCTCACGGCCGAGGTAGAGGTGCTCCCGCGCGTCCACGGCTCGGCGATCTTCGAGCGCGGCGAGACGCAGATCCTCGGCGTCACGACGCTCAACATGCTCAAGATGGAGCAGCAGATCGACTCGCTCTCGCCCGAGACGCACAAGCGGTACATGCACAACTACAACTTCCCGCCGTATTCGACGGGTGAGACCGGCCGCGTCGGTTCGCCGAAGCGCCGCGAGATCGGCCACGGCGCCCTCGCCGAGCGCGCGCTCGTGCCGGTGCTGCCGTCTCGCGAGGAGTTCCCGTACGCGATCCGCCAGGTGTCCGAGGCGCTCGGCTCGAACGGCTCGACGTCGATGGGCTCCGTGTGCGCCTCGACGCTCTCGCTGCTCAACGCGGGCGTTCCCCTCAAGGCGCCCGTGGCCGGCATCGCGATGGGCCTTGTCTCCGACGAGGTCGACGGCCAGACCCGCTACGCGGCCCTCACCGACATCCTCGGTGCCGAGGACGCGTTCGGCGACATGGACTTCAAGGTCGCTGGCACGAGCGAGTTCGTCACGGCCATCCAGCTCGACACGAAGCTCGATGGCATCCCCGCCTCGGTCCTCGCAGCGGCGCTCAAGCAGGCCCGCGAGGCCCGCCTGCACATCCTCTCGGTCATCAACGCCGCGATCGAGGGCCCGGACGAGCTCTCCGAGTTCGCGCCGCGCATCATCGCGATCAAGATCCCGGTGGACAAGATCGGCGAGGTCATCGGCCCCAAGGGCAAGATGATCAACCAGATCCAGGAGGACACGGGCGCCGACATCTCGATCGAGGACGACGGCACCGTGCTCATCGGCGCGACCGACGGCTCCTCGGCCGAGGCCGCGCGGGCCGCGATCAACGCGATCGCGAACCCGCAGCTCCCCGAGGTCGGCGAGCGCTACCTCGGCACCGTCGTGAAGACGACGACGTTCGGCGCGTTCGTTTCCCTCACGCCGGGCAAGGACGGCCTCCTGCACATCTCCGAGCTGCGCAAGCTCGCGGGCGGCAAGCGCGTGGACAACGTCGAGGACGTCGTCTCGGTCGGCCAGAAGGTCCAGGTCGAGATCACGAAGATCGACGACCGTGGCAAGCTCTCGCTCGCGCCCGTGATCGAGGAGAACGAGGCCGGATCCGCTCCGGCCGAGTCGGCTGAGGCGGCGGTCGAGGCCGCCGACGCGTAACCCATGGCAAGCGTTGCCTTGCCGCTGACCTCCGGCCAGCTCGTGGACGGCGAACCGTCGTCGACCACGATCTTCGGGCAGGATGGGGGCGCCCTCGTGCGCCGCTCCATCCTGCCCGGGGGCGTCCGCGTCCTCACGGAGGCGATGCCCGGCCAGAGGTCGGCATCGATTGGCTTCTGGGTGGGGGTCGGGTCGCGTGACGAGGCCGCCGGCCAGCACGGCTCGACCCACTTCCTCGAGCACCTGCTCTTCAAGGGCACGCGCCGCCGCACGGCGCTCGAGATCGCCTCGGCGTTCGACGAGGTCGGCGGCGAGTCCAACGCGGCGACCGCGAAGGAGAGCACGTGCTACTACGCGCGCGTGCTCGACACCGATCTCCCCATGGCGATTGACGTCATCGCGGACATGGTCACGTCTGCGGTCCTCGACCCGGACGAGCTCGAGCAGGAGCGCGACGTCATCCTCGAGGAAATCGCGATGGACGGCGACGACCCGACGGACGTCGCCCACGAGCACTTCGTTGCAGCCGTCCTCGGCGAGCACCCCCTTGGCAGGCCGATCGGCGGCACGCCCGAGGCGATCCGCGCCGTCGCCCGCGATTCCGTGTGGGAGCACTACCGCCGGTACTACCGCCCGTCGGAGCTCGTCGTCACGGCGGCGGGCGGGCTCGACCACGACGTCGTCTGCCGGCTCGTGCTCGACGCGCTGCGGTCCGCGGGCTGGACGCTCGACGACGGCGCGGCGCCGGTTCCGCGGCGCTCAACCTCGGCTGCCGAGATTGCGGGCCGGCCCGGCTTGACAGTCGTGAAGCGCCAGGTCGAGCAGGCGAATGTCATCTTCGGCTGCCCAGCGCTCACCGCGACCGACCCTCGCCGCTACGTCATGAGCGTGCTCAACGCCGTGCTCGGCGGCGGGATGTCCTCCCGGCTCTTCCAAGAGATCCGTGAGAAGCGCGGCCTCGTCTATTCGACGTATTCGTTCGCGTCCGCGTACGCCGACGCGGGCTATTTCGGCATGTATGGCGGCTGTGCGCCCGCGAAGGTCCCTCAGGTCCTGTCCCTTATGGACGCCGAGCTCGCCAAGCTGGCCGAACACGGCGTGACCGACGAAGAGCTCCGCAAGGCCGTCGGCCAGCTCTCCGGCGGCATCGTCCTGGCCCTCGAAGACACGGGTTCGCGCATGTCCCGGCTCGGGCGGGCCGAGCTCGTCTCGGGTGAGTTCCAGGACGTCGACGAGACGCTCGCGCAGATCCGCGCCGTCACGGCCGACCAGGTTCGCGAGCTCGCGGCTCAGCTCGCTGCCGCGCCGCGCACGATTACGGTCGTGGGGCCGTTCGAGGATACCGAGACTTTCGGGCTCGAGCTCTAGCTCAAGACATCCTTAGTGGTGAACCGCCCATACGCGAGTGCGCCGAACAGCGCGATATAGCCAAGCTGCAGGAGCGCGTTATCGCCGAACGAGGTCCACGAGATGGGCTGCCGCAGCAGATCGGCGAGGGCGAGCCACTTGTCCGTGAAGAGCCACGGGTGGAGCCAGTCGAGCTGGTCGAGGTTGTCGAGCACCTGGGAGACGACGGCGAGCACAACTGTCGCGGCCATCGCCCCGACGGGGACGGTAGTCATCGACGACGCGAACAGTCCGATGGCTGAGAGGCCGAGAAGCGAGACCGTGACGTATCCCGCCATGAGCAGGAGCCGCCCGAAGGACTCGGCCGGGCCGATCGTGTCGCCCGAGAGGAGCGTCGCCTGGCCGAGGGGGAACAGGACGGCGCCCGTGATGGTGCCACCGAGGACGACGGCGAGCGCCGCAGCGGCGCAGAAGACGACCGACGAGACGTACTTCACAACAAGCAGCCGGATGCGGCCCGTGGGAGCCGCGAGAAGGTAGCGCAGCGTCCCGAGGCCGGCTTCTCCCGCGATGGTGTCTCCCGCGACGACCCCCACCGTGAGCGGAAGGAAGAGCGGGGTGCTCACGACGAGCGCCACGACGCCGACAAAGAGCCCGTTGTGGGTGATCTGGTCGAGGAAGGCCGGTCCGCGGCCGCTCGGCGGTCCCTTGGGGGAGAACTTCACGGCGAGCCCGATGAGCATGGGAACGGCCCCTAGGGCAGCGAGCATCGCCCATGTGCGCCACCGGCGGAACAGCACTGAGAGCTCCGACGCGAAGAGCCTCACGCCCAGTGGCTGTCTCGTGACCGCCGTCGTTTCACTCAGCGACATCGAATCCCTCTCCCGTGAGCTCGACGAAGCGTTCCTCAAGGCTCGCAGCGGCGGCCGAGAAGCCCCGCACGCGCACCCCGGCCGCGACGAGCGCGGCGACGACATCCTCGGGGGCGGGCAACCCGTTCGACGCCCCGACGACCGTCCCCGGCGGGGCGGGCTCAGTCGCGACGCCGAGCTCGCGCAGGACCTCTGCCGCCTTCTCGACGTCCGGGGTCCGGACCTCGATCCGCGGACGCGCCGCGTTCCGGAGCTCGTCGAGCGGCCCCTGGGCAACGAGCTTCCCGGCCCTGAGCACGGCGGCGTGCGTGCAGATCTGCTCGACCTCCGCGAGGAGGTGGCTCGAGACGAACACGGTCGTGCCGTCGTCCGCGAGCGATCGGATCAGGCTCCTGACCTCGCGCGTGCCCTGCGGGTCAAGGCCGTTCGTCGGTTCGTCGAGCACGAGGAGTTCCCGAGGCGCGAGGAGGGCGGCCGCGAGGCCGAGCCGCTGCTTCATGCCGAGCGAGTACGCGTGGACGCGCTTGTGGGCGGCGTGGGTGAGGCCGACCCGCTCGAGCGCGGCGGCGACTCGTTTCTCGCGCGTCCCGGCCGGCGCGCGCAGGTCTGCGGTATCGAGGCGGCGCAGATTCGATGCGCCGCTCAGGAACGGGTAGAAGGCGGGCCCCTCGACGAGGGCTCCCACGCGCGGGAGCACCGTCATGAGGCGGGTCGGCATCTCCTCCCCGAGCACTTCGGCGTGGCCTGCGCTCGCCGAGACGAGTCCGAGGAGCATGCGGATCGTCGTCGTCTTTCCCGAGCCGTTGGGTCCCAGGAAGCCGAAGACCGCGCCGCGCGGCACTTCGAGGTCGACCCGGTCGACGGCGGTGTGGCGGCCGAAGCGCTTGGTGAGCCCGGTCGTGCGGACGGCGAGCGGGCTCCCAGGGGACTCGGTCACGTGGCCACGGTCACTTCGCTGTCGCGATCAGCGTGGCGACCGGCACGGCCCCCGCGATCACCCGGCCGTCGTCCGTCAGGAAGATGTTCAGGAGGGACGACGAAAGCACGCGCCCACCCGCCACGGGCGTCGCGAGCTGCTTGACGAGCGGGGTGTCCAAGACTCCGACGGGAACGTCGCCGGCAGGGATGACGACGACGGCGTCCCAGCCCTTGCCGATGATTGTCGGCCCCTGCGCTGTGTTCGACGGGGCCTTCGGGGCGGTGCTCGGCGGCGCTGTGTTCGACGGGGCTGTGTTCGACGGGGCCTTCGGGGCGGTGCTCGGCGGCGCTGTGTTCGACGGGGCGGTGTTCGACGGGGCCTTCGGGGCGGTGTTCGACGGGGCCTTCGGGGCGGTGTTCGACGGGGCGGTGCTCGACGGCGCCTTCTGGGTGCCTTCCTTCGCGGGGTCGGGCACCTGCGTCACCGTCGCGCCAGGGGGAGGCGTGAACATGAAGATCGACGCGTCCGGCGCCTTGAGGTCGAGCTGCGTGAAGGCCTCGTGGTAGGCGGGATCCTTCTGGCCCTTCGCATAGACGTCGACCCCGAGCGGCATCCCGGTCTGCGCCTCGACGGCGATCTGCACCGAGCCGACAAGCGTGCCGGAGGCCTTCGGCGTGAGCACGAGTTCGTAGGCGGCGTGGCCCGCGACGGTCACGGACGGTCCGAGCGTCACATTCGTGCTCGCATCAGCCGCGGCGAGGAAGCGCTGCGCGAGCTGATCGGGCGTGACGACAGGGGCCTTCGGCGCTGTCCCCGGTTCGGCCGGGTTGTTTCCGTCGCTGCCGATGCCGTGGGTGGGTATCGTCGCGTGTGTCACGGCGTTGGTCTTCGAATCGAACGTCCACCAATCGCTCCCAGCGCGAATGAAGTCGCGCTCCGCGAGCTGGTCCATGACCTGGACGCGTACCAACATGGGTCCGTTCACGAACACGCGCGCGGTATGCGCCGTCGTGAGGAGCTCGAGGAAGGCCGCCTCGGCGCCGAGCGTCGAGCTCTTCGTGGCTGGCCCGAGCGCCTGGGACGGGATCGACGGGAGGCCGAGATTGGCCCGCTCCTCGATGGTCCCGGAGAACTGCGGGCGGGACGCGTGGGACGCCATGAGCGCGAGCACCTGCTCCGGCGTCGACGGCGGGGGCGGAGAGACCGCCGCCGCACCGCCGGCCAGCGCCGCAACCGCGACAACGGCGGGCACGGCGGCCGCGGGGAGCCATCTCGTCCAGATTCGCTTCATGACGACCTCCAGAGGGATTCTCCCTCCAAACTACGCCTGGGCCGGGGCTGTGTCGTCATCCCGTGGTAGTAGCCCGCCCTCGATCACGAAAGGGAACGGGGCACTACCCGCCCGCGAACGGCGGGAGGATGTCCACCGTGTCCCCGTCTCCGAGGGGTCGGCTCGGGTCTTTCGCCGCGACCTCGTTGACGAGGAACGAGCAACGGCGCAGCACGTCGCCGAGTTCCGGCGCGCCGGGCTCGGGGGAGCGAGCCGTCGCGCGGTTGGGGGAATCCAAGGCAGCGAGCAGGGCCACGAGCGTCGCGCCATCGGGCACATCGACGGCTTCGGCCTCCACGCCGGTGGCGGCTTTGGCCGCGGCGTAGTACCGCACGGTGACGATCACGGGCGGGTCAGCCTCCGATCGCGCTCATCGTGCGATCAGGCTGGACGAAGTCCGCGGCACCGAGGCCCGTGTGCTCCATGCCGTGGGCCCGCGGCTTGAGCCACATCGCGTCCTGCCAGCGAGAGGCGATCTCGGCGTCGCCCGCGCCCGAGCGGAGCAGCCCGCGGAGGTCGACTTCCTCGTGGGAGAACAGGCAGCTCATGACCTTGCCTTCGGCCGTGATCCGGGTTCGCTTGCAGTCGGCGCAGAACGGCTCGGTGACCGAGGCGATGATTCCGACGGTCCCAAGGATTGCGTCTCCCTCGAGGCCCCGGACCTCGAAGCGCTCGGCCGGGGCGCCGTCGCGCGCCCTCTGGTCAGGGGAGAGCCTGAAGCGCTCGCCGAGGATCGCCCGGATCTCGGCGGCCGAGACCATGCCCTCGCGGGTCCAACCATGGTCGGCGTCGAGCGGCATCTGCTCGATGAAGCGCAGCTCGTAGTCCCGCTCGAGGCACCACGCGAGGAGATCGGGGGCGTCGCCGTCGTTGATTCCCCGCATGAGCACGGAGTTGATCTTGATCGGGCCGAGCCCCGCGGCGTCGGCCGCCTCGATCCCGGCGAGCACGCGATCGAAGAACGGCCGACGCGCGAGCCGGGCGAACGTCTCGGGGTGGAGGGTGTCGAGCGAGATGTTGATGCGCGTGAGCCCGGCCGCCTTGAGCGGGGCGGCCTTCTTGTCGAGGCCCACGGCGTTGGTCGTGAGGGCGATCGGCAGGCCCGGGTGCGCCGCGCGCAGGGCGGCAACGATGTCGACGACGTCGGCGCGCACGAGCGGCTCTCCGCCCGTGAGGCGCAGCTCCCGCACTCCGAGGAGGTCGACGCCGATGCCGACGAGCCGGACGATCTCCCCCGCGGTGAGCACGGCGTCCTTGACGAGCCAGGGGAGGCCTTCGGCCGGCATGCAATACGAACAGCGAAGATTGCACTTGTCCGTGAGCGAGACCCGCAGATCGGTCGCGACTCGTCCGTACCGGTCCTTGAGCCCCTCGAACTGCGGTCGGTTCCCCAGAACTTGCGGGATGCCGAGATGGACAGTCATAGATCTACGGTACGCCAGCGGACCTATTCTGGACGCATGGGAGCAATCAAGTCCCGACCAGCCGAGCTCACGCAAGGCCATCCCCTGCGTCATACGACGTGGTGGGCCGCGGCCGCCGGGGTGCTGGCCGCCATCGCCGGCGTCCTCACGGGCGAGCTCCTCGCGGGCGTCGCAAGCCCCTCGCTGAGCCCCGTGTCCGCGGTCGCCGGCGCAGTCGTCGATTTCGCGCCGCCCGCGGCCAAGGAGTGGGCGATCCAGACGTTCGGCACGGGGGACAAGGCGTTCCTCGTGACGGCCATCGGCGTTGCGCTCGTTGCCCTAGGGGCCGCCGCTGGCGTCCTCGAGCTGCGCCGCCCCGGTTTCGGGGCAGCCCTCGCGGCCCTGATCGGCGTCGTCGGGGTCGTCGCGGTCGCAACGCGTTCGCTCGTGAGCGTCCTCGCGGTCGCGTGCGCGGTCGCGGCGGGGATCGTCGCGGTCTGGATGGTGCGCTGGCTCGTGCGCCGCCTCCGCCGAGACGCAGAGCCTGGCCGAGACGCAGAGCCTGGCCGAGACACAGAGCCTGGCCGAGACGCAGAGCCTGGCCGCGATCTGGGGCAGCCCGGGACGTCCCAGGCTCTGTCTCGCAGGGGGTTCGTCCGTGCGCTCGCGGGGAGCGCCGCCGTCGTCGCCCTCGGAGCCGTGGTCACCGCCGTCGTCCGCGGCACGTCCCTCGCCGCGAGCGCAGCACGGGAAGCGCTCCGCCTGCCCTCGCCAGCGTCGTCAGCGGCTCCGATTCCGCCCGACGCAAGCCTGGACGTCAAAGGGATCACGCCGCTCGTGACCCCGAACGCGGACTTCTATCGCATCGACACCGCGCTCGTCGTGCCGTCCGTCGACCCGAACGGCTGGAAGCTCGACGTCACGGGGCTCGTCGACAACCCGGTGTCGATCGCGTGGCAGGAGCTCGTGTCGCAGCCCATGATCGAGCGCTACGTGACGATCGCGTGCGTCTCCAACACTGTCGGGGGCAGTCTCGTCGGGAACGCCCGCTGGCTCGGCTGGCCCGTCCGCGAGCTTCTCGCGCGGGCGCGGCCGCGCGCCGGGGCGGACATGGTGCTCTCGCGCAGCGTCGACGGCTTCACGGCCGGGACACCGCTCGAAGTCCTCATGGACCCGGAATTGGATGCGATGCTCGCGATCGGGATGAACGGCGAACCCCTTCCGGCCGAGCACGGATTCCCGGTCCGCATGATCGTCCCCGGGCTGTACGGCTTCGTCTCGGCCACGAAATGGATTACGGAGCTCAAGGTCACGACGTTCGCGGCAGACAAGGCGTACTGGAGCACGCGCGGCTGGTCGGACCACGGGCCGATCAAGACCGCCTCGCGCATCGACGCTCCGCGCGACGGAGCGCGTGTGGCGGCCGGAACGGTAGCGCTCGGCGGAGTTGCGTGGGCGCAGCATCGCGGGATCTCGCGCGTCGAGGTCAAAGTCGACGACGGCGACTGGCGGCCCGCGCGGCTCGGCACCGGGATCTCGCGCGACACGTGGTACCAATGGTCAGCGACAGTCCAGCTCTCGCCCGGACGCCATGTGCTGAGCGTTCGCGCTACCGACGGCTCGGGTGCCCTTCAGACCGAGCAGTCCGCGCCTCCGCCGCCGGACGGCGCCACGGGGCACCACAGCATCACGATCGAGGCAGGAGCCTGATACATGGGGAGAAGCGTTTCCGCGCACCGCGCCGCGATCCGCGAGCTGCTCGCGCCGCTCGCAGGCCGCGAACCGGAGATCCGCGCGCTCGACGACGCGCTCGGCCTCGCCCTCGCCAGCGACCTCAGGGCGCCCGTGAGCCTGCCGCCGTTCGACAACTCCCAGATGGATGGCTTCGCGGTTCGCGCCGCCGATTTCGCGCTCGCCGCCGACGGCGCTGCTCACGACGGCGCTGCTCACGGCGGCGCTGCTGACGGCGGCGCTGCTGACGGCGGCGCTGCTGACGGCGGCGCTGCTGACGGCGGCGCTGCTCACGGCGGCGCTGCTCATGACGGCGCTGCTCATGACGGCAGGGCAACCCTCCGCGAATTCGCACTCGCGGCGTCGATTCCCGCGGGCTCTGTTCCCGTGCCCCTTCCCGCTGGGCACGCCGCTCCGATCATGACGGGCGCCATGCTGCCCGAGGGCGCCGACGCCGTCGTGCCCGTCGAGCGAGCCGTGCCGCCCAGGTTCCCGGAGTCTGTGCCGTCTTCCACCACCAGCGCGACGTCGTCGACGACCAGCGCGTCCGGGCCGGTCCTGCTTCCGGAGACCGAGTCGGGAACTTTCGTGCGGCGCCTCGGAAGCGATGTCGCGGAGGGTGCCGTCGTGCTCGCCGCGGGAACCCGCCTCGGCCCGGCCCAGCTCGGGCTTGCGGCCGGGCTCGGTCTCACCGAGGTGACCGTCCGGATGCCGCCGCGCGTGGCCATCGTGAGCACGGGGGCCGAGCTCGCCGAGCCCGGCGCGTCCCTGCTCCCTGGGCAGATCCACGATGCGAATGGCACGCTCCTTGCTGCGGCTCTGCGCGAGGCTGGTCTCGACGCGCGGGCGACGGCGGTGCGCAGCGACGAGCCGACGGCTCTTCGCGACGCGCTCGCGGAAGCCGCGACGTGGGCCGATCTCATCGTCACGACCGGCGGAGTCTCGAAGGGCGCGTTCGAGGCGACGAAGCTCGCGCTCGCGGACGAGCCGGTCGACTTCGTGCACCTTGCCATGCAGCCCGGGGGGCCACAGGGGATCGGAACGGTCCACGGCGTGCCGTTCCTCGGCCTGCCGGGCAACCCCGTGAGCTGTTGGGTCTCGTGGGAGATCCTCGTGCGGCCGGTCCTTGCCGAGCTGCTCGGCGCGCCGGCGCCGCGGCGCCGAATCGTGGTTCCGCTTGCCGAGCCGCTCGATTCACCTTCTGGGAAGCTCCAGGTGCGGCGCGCGCGGTTGGAGGACGGCGCCGTCGCCCTCGTCGGGGGCCCGGGGTCACATCTCCTCGGCGCCCTCGCAACGTCCGACGCCCTCGTCCTGGTCCCCGAGGACGTCACCGACCTGCCCGCTGGGGCCGACGTGGAAGTATGGCTGCTGTGAACGATCCCGTGAACGATCCCGTGAACGATCCCGTGAACGATCCCCAACATGCCGCTCGCCTTACCCATGTGCGATCCGACGGGAGCGCGCACATGGTCGACGTGAGCGTCAAGACCGAGACGACCCGTGAGGCGACGGCCCAGGCCGTCCTGCGCACGACCGGCGAGGTGCTCTCGCTTCTCGCCGAGGGCGGACTGCCCAAAGGCGACGCGCTCGCCGTCGCCCGCGTCGCCGGCATCATGGCCGCCAAGAAGACGTCGGAGCTCATTCCGCTGTGCCATCCGCTTCCCATCTCCAAGGTGACAGTGGATTTCGAGCTCGAAATGGACGCCGTGCGCGTCATTGCGACCGTCAAGACCCGCGGCGTGACCGGGGTCGAGATGGAGGCGCTCACGGCGGCGAGCATCGCCGCGCTCGGCGTCTACGACATGATCAAGGCCGTCGACCGGCACGCCGTGATCTCGGATGTCATGGTGCTCGCGAAGAGCGGGGGCAAGAGCGGGGACTGGGCGCTCGGCGCCGGGACCGGAGTAGGCGGGTGACGCGCCGCGCGGGAATCGTCATCGCCTCGACGCGGGCCGCGACGGGCGTGTACGAGGATCGCTCGGCACCCGTGATCGCCGACTGGCTGGTCGAGCACGGATTCGACGTGATTCCGGCCGCCGTCGTGCCTGATGGACCCTCGGTGGGAGCGGCCATCCGCGCGCTCCTGGCGCTTGGTCCGTCCATCGTCGTGACGAGTGGCGGCACCGGGCTGAGCCCCGACGACGCGACCCCTGAAGAAACGCTTCCGCTCCTCGATCGCGAGATCCCGGGGATCATGGAGGCGATCCGCAGCGCCGGCACGGCGAAGACGCCCCTCGCCGCGCTGAGCCGCGGCCACGCTGGGACCGCAGGGAAGACCTTCGTCGTGAACCTGCCCGGCTCGCCGTCGGGCGTCATGGACGGGCTTTCGGTGCTCGATCCGATCATCGCTCATCTGTGCGATCAGCTGGAGGGCAGCCATGGACACTGAGATCATTCACGCCTCCATCTCCTTCGAGCCTCTCGACGAGGCCGCCGCGCGCGCCGCCGTCGACGCCCCGGACGCGGGCGCCGTCGTCGCCTTCTCCGGGATCGTGCGGGACCACGACGAGGGTCGAGGCGTCCTCCGCCTTTCCTACACGGCCCATCCGACCGCCGAGGCGACGCTGCGCGGCGTCGTCGACGCTGTCGTCGCGGATCACCTCGAGCGGTACGGGCCGTCTGAGCGCGCCATGCGCGTGTGGATCGCCCATCGCATCGGCGATCTCGGCGTCGGGGATGTCGCGTTCGCCTGCGCCGTGTCCTCCGCCCATCGAGGCGAGGCCTTCCGCCTGTGCTCGGATCTCGTAGATCGGGTCAAGGCCGAAGTGCCGATCTGGAAGGAGCAGTTCTTCGACGACGGCGGCAAGGAGTGGGTCGCGGCGCTCGGGTGAGGCCGTTCGGCCAAGTCGGCTCAGATAGGCTTGTTCCCATGGCAGAACGACTTCCGGTGGCAGTGCTGGGCGCGAACGGGCGCATGGGATCCGAGGCGGTCAAGGCCGTCGCTGCGGCCCCGGACATGGAACTCGTCGCGGCACTCGGCCGGAGCGATTCGCTTGAGGCGATTGTCGACGCCGGAGCCCGCTACATCGTGGATCTCACCGTCCCGGATTCGACCGAGGCGAATGTTCGCTTCGCGGTCGAGCATGGCCTGCACGCCGTCGTCGGCACGACCGGCTGGACGGCCGAACGCCTCGAATCGCTCCGCGGCCTGCTTGAGGGGAATCCTGGAGTCGGGGTGCTCATCGCGCCGAACTTTGCGCTCGGATCAGTTCTGGCGAGCGCTTTCGCTGCGAAGGCTGCGCGGTATTTCGAGTCCGTCGAGATCATCGAGCTCCATCACCCGGACAAGGTCGATGCACCGTCCGGCACGGCGGTGCGGACCGCGCAGCTCGTGGCGGCCTCGCGGGCGGAAGCCGGCGTCGCGCCGTCGCCCGACGCCACGGAGAAGCAGCTCGACGGCGCACGAGGCGCCGACGTCGACGGCGTCCACGTCCACTCTGTGCGGCTTCGCGGGCTCGTTGCCCACCAAGAGGTTCTCCTCGGCGGGCCGGGGGAGCAGCTCACGATTCGTCACGATTCGTTCGACCGCGCGTCCTTCATGCCCGGAGTCCTCCTCGGCCTCCGCTCCGTTGCCGCGCACCCGGGGCTGACGTACGGACTCGACGGCTACCTCGATCTGGGGCTGTGAGCGCGTGGAATGGCTGAAGGCGCACCGCACCAAGCTGTGGGTCGCGGGAGTCGCGCTCCTGCTCGTGTTCTATCTCGTCCTGACGTTCAATCGGGCGATTCTCCTTCTCGCTGACCCTCAGCTCGTGGCCAAGGCGATCGGTGTCGGGTACCTCGTCCTGCCGATCATCGGTGCGTGGGCACTCGTGCGGGAGATCATGTTCGGCGCGGGCCTCGAGCGGCTGGGCCGCGAGCTCGCCGCCGAGGGGGGACTCCCTGAGGACAACCTTCCGAGGACGCCGGGAGGACGCATCGTCCGCGCGGCCGCGGACGCCGAGTTCCCCGCCTTCCAGGCCGACGTCGAAGCCACGCCGAGCGATTGGCGCACCTGGTACCGACTCGGCCTCGCCTACGACGCCTCGGGGGACCGCAAGCGCGCTCGTGCCGCGATGCGTCGCGCGATTGCCCTGCACCGAAGCGCCGGCTGAGGGTCGATTTCGCGGCTGTGCCGCCGGCCGGGCAGGCTGTGGATAACTTTCCCCGACTCGCGCCCGGGTTGTTAGACTGCGAAGAGCCCATCGATCCGCACCGATCGTGGGCGCCTGTTCTTAGGCACTGTCACAAACTGGCACCGTGACTATATGGGGGATTAATGGCGCTGCGCCGTGTTCTGTTGTCCTTGCTGCCCGTCGGCCTTGTGGTCTTCGCGCTTTCGCTTGTGGCGTGCGGCGGGCCGCCCGACGCCACTGATGGCTCAGCCACCGCCTCGGGCACTGTCTCGACGCCAACGCCGGACCCCCGGCCCACGCCCGCGAGCTCAAAGGGCCCGGCCCGCAACCTGCCCAAGCCCGTGCTTCCCGAGGCCGCCAAGCAGAACACCGAAGAGGGTTTCGCGGCGTTCACGCAGTACTGGTTCGACACGGTGACGTACGCGAGAGAAACGGGCGACATCGGTCCACTTAGCGAATCATCGCAACCATCGTGCAAGATGTGTCAGTTTCAGATAGATAAAGCCAAAGAGCTCCACCAGGATGGTGGCTGGTCAGTCGGCCCTCGGAGAACCGTCAGCAGTTTCCAGGCAAACATGGCAATTGACGCCGTTGGAAACGTTATGGCCCTGTTCAGTCTCGACGAATCGGCGTCGACGAGATTTGACCGAGACGGTTCAGCGGTCAAAAGCTACGAAGGGGGAACTGCCGAAGGCGCTCAGGTCATCTATGCAAGGTTTGATAGCGCGTGGACCACGGTAGAGGCCGGGCGGGCATGATTGGGCAGCGTCTGTTGGGAGCGTTCGTCGTCTCGGTAGCAATCGCGGCGTCAGAAACAAGTCCCCCGAAGGTCGAATGGAACGGCGATTCTGCTCAGGTCTACGCTGAATCAAAGGGACGAGTGGAGTACCGCCCTCCGAGTGCGAAGGCGGAGGACTCCGCCGCGACCGTGTACACCTATGAGCCCACGTGCATGATGGGTATCGGCACCAAGGCGTTCGCCTTCTGTTCAGGTTTCGACGGGATGTGCACTGAACGCCCGGGCGGTCGGATGGTGCTGTGGTACAGCGCCCCGCGGTCCAACCCGGGGGAGCGCAAGCGGGAAGCCATGGATTGCCTGTACGACGGCGAGCCGCCTCAGCGGCCGGGTGGTGGCGAGGTGGTGGTCGTGACGGAAAAGCAGTTGCGGGAGTTGCCGATCGCGCCGTCGGTGGTGGGGGCGCAGCCGGGGAGGCATACGCTCAAGGGCGCGGAGACGAACGTGTACGCCGAGCCGGCCGGTGCCTCCCGGGAGGGGGTGCAGTCGTTCGAGACGACCGTGCTGGGCCGGAAGGTGCGGGTGCGGGTGCGCCCGGTCGAGCACCGCTTCGACTACGGCGACGGCACCACCCTGGTCTCGGCGGCCCCGGGCGGGCCGGTGCCCGAGGCGCGGTGGGGGGAGAAGACCGCCACGAGCCACGCCTACCAGGCCACCGGGGACTTCCGGGTCGGGCTGACGACCGTGTTCGCCGGGGAGTTCTCCGTCGAGGGCGGGCCCTGGCAGGGTATCGCCGGCACCGCCGCGGTCCCCTCCGCGCCCAGGACCCTGAGCGTGTGGCGCTCCGAGGTCAGGCTCTACGCCGAGAACTGCCTCCAGAACCCCCACGGCGAAGGCTGCTGACGCCCACGCCGAACCCACAGGTGCCGGCCCCCACATGAGCCAGCCCCAATAGGTGCCGGTCGCCGCCGGGCCCCGGGCGCGCGGTTGGCGCAGGTCCGCGGGTCGAACGGCTGCGGGGCTTGGCCCATCAGGCTGGCAGGCCGTGGCCGCCGCAGGCTTGCGGTCCGGCCGGGTCTGCCGGGGCCGCATTGGCCCTCCACAGGGTCGCGGGGCGAGGCCCGCGCCGACTATAATCGAACATAGATTCGATTCATGGGGGTGGATCAGATGGGGGATCCCGCATCCGGCACCGGGCCGGCGGCCGCGCCACGGTTCGCGCCCGGTCCCGGTTCTCCGATCCGGGGAGGGCTCGGCCTCGCTCGCGACGCATTCGCTGACGCGTCGGGCGCGATCGAGACGGCCCTGGCCGCGGACCGACTGATCGCGTGGGCCACGGCCGTGAAGTACCGGGCCTTCTCCCGCCTCGCGGACACGATCGCTGGGGAGTTTGGGCCGCGTCGCGAATGCCAACCCGAACGCTTCGATGGCGCAGAGGTCCACGCCTTGGCCGCGACTGAGATCGCGACTGCGACCGCCGTGTCGGAATCAGCGGCGGCGCGGCAGCTGGACGATGCAATCGATCTCTGCACGACGCAGCGGGCCGTGCTGGGCGCCCTCGAAGAAGGGCAGATCAGTGACGCTCACGCCCGGATCATCCTCGACGCAGCCCGCTCGGTTCCGGCTGAGGACGCACCGCACTTCGCGCGCGCTGCCCTCCTGCGCGCAGCGACCCGGACCGGGCGCCGGCGTGCCCCTGGGGAACTGCGCACGGTCCTGCGCCGCATGCGCGAACGAGTCCACCCCGAAACCATCGCGACGCGCAAGCATGCCGCCCTCAAGGAACGAGGGGTCTGGTTCACCCCGAACCCGGACGGCATGTGCACGCTCGAAGCCCACCTGCCCGCCGAGGCAGGCTTGGCCATCTACAACGGCCTCGACACCGCCGCCCGCACCGCCCGCGCCAGCGGCGCCCCCGAGACCCTCGACCAGCTCCGCGCCGATGCCCTCGCCGCACGACTCCTCGGGGCCGGCACCGGCCCCGACGAGCCCTTCCCCGCGTTCCGCCCCGAGGTCATCGTCACCATCCCAGTCCACACGCTGCTCGGCGAGGGAGCCGCACGCGCTGGCGAACCACTACACCCAGGGGAACAGCCACACCTGGGAGAACACCCAGGGGACCTGACACAGGCGGGGGACCTGACACAGGAGCGGGAGCTGACACAGGCGGCGGACCTGAGACAGGGGGCGGACTGGTCGCTGGCGGAGCTCGCAGGCTACGGACCCATTGACACCTCCACGGCCCGGCAGTTGGCGGCCCTGGCCCAGAATTGGCAGCGGCTGTACACAGACGCCACCACCGGAACCGCCCTCGGCGTCGGCCGCACTGCCTACCGGCCCCCGAAAGCACTGCGCCGCTACCTCGCCCACCGTGACGGCACCTGCCGCTTCCCCGGCTGCACCCGCCCGGCCGACCGATGCGAGCCCGACCACACAACCGAATGGCAGGACGGCGGAACCACCGACCCGCACAACCTCGCCTTCCTCTGCCGCAAACACCACGCCCTCAAATCCATTGGCGCCTGGACCTACACCCACACCCGAGACGGCAACCTCCGATGGCGCTCACCCCTCGGTCGCACTCACCACACCGAACCCGCACAACACACCGAACCCGCACGATATGAGAGATCGACGTACCCCGTGCGGTCGGTGAAGCCAACACGTCCTTCCGAATCTCCTCCCGCGCCATCTCCTCCCGCGCCGCGGGCGCGGTTCAACGGTTCGGTTTCGGAGGGCGGGCCTCCGCCGTTCTGAGCCGGCCTCCGCCGGACCGCTGCCGGCCAGTTCGGCCAGCCAGACCGAGCCGATAGACGCCATGCGCGGCCCACTCGAGTGGGCCACGCCAGTCATTCGCGCGGAAGAGCAGCCCGATGGCGAGGGCTGCCACGATATGGACCGCGAGCAGGCCTTCGCGCGAGATCTGCGGGGGGTTGCCCGCCTCTGACCACGCCACGGCGCACACGTGGGCGGTGTAGAGCGTGAGCGTCATGGCGCCGGCGCCGGCGAGCGGCGCGAGGATCCGCGTCCTTTCGAGCGGCCGGACCCGCGCGACGAGCAGGAACGCGCCGAGGACTGCGGCCGATGTCCCCGAGGTGTGGAGGAGATCGAGTGTCGTTCCCGAATGGGGCGCTGCCGTTGCGAGCCACCACACTGAGCCTGTTTGGTCGACTCCCGTGAGATTCGCCCTGAGCATCGCTTCGAGCGGCCACTGCTTGGCTTGCGGCGTCGCGAGCAGGGCAGCGCGGCCTCCCAGCGGCACCATGAGGGCCCATTCGGCGCCCTTGGCCAAGACGGCCGCCACGGCGCCACCGATGAGGAGGCCCACCTGCGTTCCGGCCCGTCGAAGGGGGAGTCTGCCGATCCAGAGGCCGACGAGGACGTATCCGAACCATTCGACGACGGGATATGTCCCGGTGACGAACACGTCGGCGAGGAGCTTCGGCGGCTCCAACAGGTCGACCCACGTCGGATTGTGCCCGAGACGGAGCGGCTCTGGTGCGTCGACCAGCCAAGGCCGCAGCCCGAACGCCACGAGTGGCACGAGGAGAATCCAGGCGCCCGCGAGGAGCCCGAGCGCCTTTGTCTGGAGCCTGAGCACCGGAATCACGCACCAGAAGAGCACGGCGTACTGGACGAGGATGACGGCGATGTTCACGCTGAGGGCGCCGAGGGAGAGGCCGACGACGGCGATGACGCCGGCGCGGAGGCCGAGCCCAGGGCGGTTCGCGGCTGCGGGGACGCGACCAAGGGAGAGGGATACGCCGGCGAGTACCGCGAAGAGAGCCGCGGAGCGCCCGGAGAACACGAGCCCGACGAAGGTGGGAACGATCTGTCCGCCGAGACTCGGTTCGGCGGCGAAGGTCGGGAGGAGATGCGTCGAGATCATGGCGAGGAGCGCTGCGCCTCGGGCTAGATCCACCCCCATGATGCGCTGGCTGGAACCTGATAACGCCTGCTTGCGGGAGCGCCGCCGTCGGGCAGTCAGCGCGGCCATGGACCAATGCTCTCACGCGGCCCGGGGGAGAAGAGGGAAGGCGCCCTTGCTAATCGAACATATATTCGATTAGTCTTCAGACCATGGCCGCTCCACAGCACTCGGGGCCACTAAAGGTCTGGCCCGTCGACCCGCACCTGTCCAACGGGTCGGCGGGCCCGGATCCCGAGGCCTGGCGTCCGGAGGACTCGTCGCCCGAGCCCACGTCGGTCGGATCTGCGTCGGTGGGCGAGCTCGCGCGCCGGCTCGGCGAGGCCGATCTCTCTGTGCTGAGACCGGCCGAGCTGGTCCAGTTCTCGTTGGCTGCGGCACACCTTGCCCAATGGGCGGAAGCACTCCATCTGGCAGCCGTATCGCGGCTCGCCTGGCTTTCGGATCGCCACTGAGGCAGCTCGCGATGGCCTAGGATTGCCGCATGACTGCTGAGCTCACTGTCGCAGCCGTGCAGTACGAGTCGAAGGAAGGCGGCGTCGCCGCCAATCTTGACGGCCATGTCCGGGCTCTCGAGGACGCAGATGGGCACGGTGCCCGTCTCGCGGTCTTCCCTGAGCTTTCCCTCATGGGCTACGACCTCTCGCGCTTGGATGACGAAGCGTGCTGGCTCACGAATCCGTCGGCTGAGCTCGCCGAGATTCAATCGGCGTGCGAGGACATGGGGATCATCGCCGTCGTCGGTGCAGCAGTGCGCGAACCCGATGGGACCCCGCGCCTGGCCTCGGTCCTCCTGCGTCCCGGGACGGTGCCGCTCATCGCTCCCAAGACCCACGTTCACGGCGACGAGCAGCACCACTTCGAGCCTGGAGCCGGGCCCACTCACGCAGACATCGACGGGTGGAATGTGGCCCTCGCGGTGTGCTTCGACGTCGCCCAGCCAGCCCACGCTGCCCAAGCCGCGTCGTCGGGCGCTGACCTCTACGCGGCGTCGGCCGTCTATGTCGTCGGCGAGGAGCGCAGGCTCGATCTGCATTTCGGGGCGCGCGCCATGGACAGCCGCTTTTTCGCGCTTCTCGCGAACGCTGCAGGGGAGTCGTCGCTCGGCCCGTCGTGCGGGGAGAGCGGAGTCTGGGGCCCTGACGGCCATCGTATGGTCCACGCTCAGGGCACAGGCCCCGAGGTCGTCTCGGCCCTCCTCTTCCGGTCGGCGCTCGAACGCTACCGGCACTGAAGCGTTCTGAGGCCGCCGACGGTCTCCATGACCAGCGCGGACAGGGTAACGTTTTGACCATGGCTGACTCTGACATCCGGGTGAATACCTTCGGCACACTTCTGACCGCCATGGTCACGCCTTTCACGAAGGATGGCGACGTCGACTACGACGCAGCGGGTCACCTGGCAGCCAAGCTTGTCGACGACGGATGCGACGGCCTCGTCGTGACAGGCACCACCGGCGAGACGTCCACCCTCACCGACGAAGAGAACCTTGGCATGTTCAAGGTCGTCCTCGAGGCCGTGGGCGGGTGCGCGAAGGTCATCGCGGGCACCGGAACGAATGACACTCGTCACTCCGTGAACCTGTCCCGCCGCGCGGCGGAGCTCGGCGTCGACGGTCTCCTGCTCGTCACCCCGTACTACAACAAGCCCAGCCAGGCCGGGGTTCAGGCCCATTTCGAGACGGTCGCCTCGGCCACCGACCTCCCGGTCATGCTGTACGACATCCCCGGCCGCTCGGGCATCCCGATCCAGCCGGAGACCATCATCCGCCTCGCAGAGCACCCCAACATCAAGGGCCTCAAGGACGCGAAGGCGGATTTCGGTTCCGTCACGAGCGTGCTCGCCAAGACTGACCTCGCCGTCTACTCGGGCGACGACGGCCTGACGCTGCCGTGGATGGCCGCGGGCGCGCTCGGCGTCGTGAGTGTCACGGCTCACGTCGTCACGAAGCAGTTCCGGGCTCTCGTCGATGCGGGCCTCGCGGGCGACTTCGCGACGGCCCGCGCGATCCACTTCGAGCTCGACCCTGTGATCCGCGGCATCATGACGCGCGTCCAAGGCGCCGTCGCTGCGAAGCAAGTTCTCACGTGGCAGGGAGTCCTGCCCAGCTCCACCGTCCGCCTGCCGCTCGTCGAGCCCAGCGACGCGGAGCTCGACCTCATCCGAGCCGATCTGGCCGAAGCCGGAATGGACTTTGCCTGACGGCCGGTGCTAGCTGAAGGCTTGTCCCAAGAAAGAAGAACAAATGACCCAACTTGCCCTCCCAGTCCTCACGACGCCGCCGACGTTGCCGCAGGGCACACTCCGGATCGTGCCCCTCGGGGGACTGGGCGAGGTCGGCCGCAACATGGCCGTCTTCGAGATCGACGGCAAGCTCCTGATTGTCGACTGCGGCGTCCTCTTCCCTGAGGAGAACCAGCCGGGCGTGGACCTCATCCTGCCCGATTTCTCCTACATCGAGGACCGCATGCAGGACATCGTGGCGTGTGTGCTGACGCACGGCCACGAGGACCACATCGGGGCTGTTCCCTACCTGCTCCGGCACCGCCGCGACATCCCGCTCGTGGGCTCCCAGCTCACGCTTGCCCTTGTTGAGGCGAAGCTCGCCGAGCACCGCATCACTCCCGTGCTGCGCGTCGTCGAGGAGGGGCAGGTCCTCGACTTCGGTCCGTTCCAGACCGAATTCGTCGCCGTCAACCACTCGATCCCCGACGCCCTCGCGGTGTTCATCCGAACGGCCGGCGGCACGGTGTTGCACACCGGCGACTTCAAGATGGACCAGCTCCCGCTCGACGGCCGCATCACGGACCTGCGCCATTTCGCCCGCCTGGGCGAGGAGGGCGTGGACCTGCTGATGGCCGACTCGACGAACGCGGACGTCCCCGGGTTCACGACGGCGGAGAAGGAGATCGGCCCGGTCCTCGACCGGCTTTTCGGCCAGGCGCGCAAGCGGATCATCGTGGCGAGCTTCTCGTCGCACGTCCACCGCGTGCAGCAAGTGCTCGACGCCGCCCATCACCATGGCCGAAAGGTCGCCTTCGTGGGCCGCTCGATGGTGCGGAACATGACGATCGCGGCGAAGCTCGGCTACCTCGACGTCCCGCCCGGAATCCTCGTCGACATGAAGAACATCGACGACTACCCGGACCACCAGCTTGTGCTCATGTCCACGGGTTCGCAGGGTGAGCCCATGGCGGCGCTCTCCCGCATGGCGAACGGGGACCACCGCGTTCAGGTCAGCCCTGGCGACACGGTGATTCTCGCGTCCTCGCTCATCCCGGGCAATGAGAACGCGGTCTTCCGTGTCATCAACGGCCTCCTCAAGCTCGGCGCGAACGTCGTGCACAAGGGCAACGCGAAGGTGCACGTCTCGGGCCACGCGGCGGCCGGCGAGCTCCTGTACTGCTACAACATCCTCGAGCCCCTCAACGCGATGCCGGTGCACGGGGAGACGCGCCATCTCATCGCGAACGGCAACCTCGCGCTCGAGACTGGCATGGAGCCGGACAGCGTCATCCTGGCGGACAACGGCACGGTCGTAGACCTCGCGAACGGGAAGGCCACGATTGTTGGCCAGGTCGAAGTGGGCTTCGTGTATGTCGACGGCAGCAGCGTCGGCGCGATCACCGACGCGGACCTCAAGGACCGCCGGATCCTCGGCGACGAGGGCTTCATCTCGGTGATCACGGTCGTGAACCGCTCGACCGGCAAGGTCGTCTCCGGGCCGGAGATCCACGCGCGCGGCGTCGCCGAGGATGATGCCGTGTTCGACGACATCATCCCGAAGGTCAACGAGGCCCTCGAAGAGGCCATCCTTGCCAAGCCAGACCACACGGCGTACCAGCTCCAGCAGGTGGTCCGCCGAGTCATCGGCACGTGGGTGAGCCGCAAGCTGCGTCGACGCCCGATGATCATTCCGGTGGTCCTCGAGGCGTGACAGCGCGAGAAGCCTGAGCAGCAGCCAGGTTCTTCAGGAAGGGCCGCCGATACCCGTGGATATCCCCGGGATCGGCGGCCCTTCGCGTTAGCGTAGGGAACATGGCGACCCGTACATCCTCTGCGCCACGAAGCACCGCGCCACGAAACACCGCGGCGCGAGCCGCCCGAACAGGCCCCGCCAAGAGCTCGGGCCCGGGATCGAAGCGACCCTCGGGCCGGTCCGCCGCCGTCACGAGCCATGACACTGGGCAGCCGTGGCTCGCTCGCGTCGTCGGCGGGGCATGGCAGGCCCTCGCGCACGCGGTGGGTGCTGGCATTCGCAGGATCGGCACCGACGTGAGCGACGTCGACCCCGAGATCCGCCGCGACGGCGCCGGGCTCTTCAACCTTGCCCTCGCCGTCTTCATCGCGACCTTTGCCTGGTGGGGCTGGCACGGCTGGTTCCCGGATGTCGTCTACGCGGTCGTGAACGGCACGTTCGGCTTTATCGCGCTCATCCTTCCGCTCATGCTGTTCGCGTGCGCGGTGCGCCTCTTCCGCCATCCGGAGGACCAGCGCGGCAACAACCGGATCGGCATCGGCTTCCTCGTCATGGCGTTTTCGGCGACGGGACTCGCCCATGTCATGGGCGGCCTCCCGTCCGTGACCCAGGGCTTTGACGGCCTCCGTCGGGCGGGTGGCATGCTCGGCTTCCTCGCGTCGTCGCTCCTTGCCTCGGTCCACCCGGCCGTGCCCGTGGTCATGTATTCCTTCCTCATCGCGGTCTCGGTCCTCATCGTGACGGCGACGCCGTTCACCGCCATTCCGCGGCGACTCCGCTCGGCGTGGGACCATCTCGTCGGTGTTGATTTCGTCGACGAAGTCGAGGACGGGCACGACCGCAGCTACCTCTACGACTCCGAGCGCCGCGCCGCGGAAGCCGCGAAGCAGAAGGGCGAGAAGAAGGCCAGGAAGAAGCGCGGGCTGTTCGGCAGAGAAACGGGCGACGACGACGCGTCGACTTCCGAGGGCTTCGCTGGCGACGAGCCGTACGAGCAAGCCGTTGTCGGCGACTCGCAGCTCGCCGGTGTCATTTCAGCCGGTGCCATTTCAGCGAGCGCCATTTCGGCTGGCGCTTTCTCGGCCGACGGCGCCCCGGCCGACGGCGCCTCGATGGGCGGCCGGTCCCAGGCCGAGGCCGCCATCGAGAAGATCCGCGCCGCGCGCGCGGGCAAGGGCCCCGAGGCAGCGACGGAGGCGATCCCGGCTGTGGGTCTTCCGGGTGCAGGGGGCCTTCCAGATGCCGTGGGTCTTCCGGGCGCAGCGCCCGCGGTTGCCGCCGCAAGCGTCCCCTCGGTGCCACGCCCGCCGATGGCCCCGCCGTCGCCCATTCCCCAGCGCACGGAGCAGCTCCAGCTCGCCGGCGACGTGACGTACACGCTCCCCTCATCCGAGGTGCTTGTCCACGGTACGGTGCCGAAGGAACGCACGGAGGCGAATGACGCGGTCGTCGCGGCGCTCACGAACACCCTCCAGCAGTTCAACGTCGACGCCGAAGTGACCGGCTTCAGCCGCGGCCCGACCGTGACGCGCTACGAGATCGAGCTCTCACCGGGCACCAAGGTTGAGAAGGTCACCGCGCTCAGCAAGAACATCGCCTACGCGGTCGCGAGCTCGGACGTGCGCATCCTGAGCCCCATCCCGGGCAAGAGCGCGATCGGCATCGAGATCCCGAACACGGATCGCGAGACCGTCTCGCTCGGCGACGTGCTGCGCAGCCAGAATGCGCGGCGCACCGACCATCCCATGGTCATGGGTGTCGGCAAGGACGTCGAGGGCGGCTTCGTCGTCGCGAACCTCGCGAAGATGCCGCACATGCTCGTCGCCGGCGCGACGGGTGCGGGCAAGTCTTCGTTTGTGAACTCGATGATCACGTCGATCCTCATGCGGTCGACGCCGGACGAGGTCCGCATGGTCATGGTCGACCCGAAGCGCGTCGAGCTCACGGCGTACGAGGGTGTCCCGCACCTCATCACCCCGATCATCACGAACCCGAAGAAGGCCGCCGAGGCGTTGCAGTGGGTCGTGCGCGAGATGGATGCCCGATACGACGACCTCGCAAACTACGGCTTCAAGCACATCGACGACTTCAACAAGGCGGTCAAGGCCGGAAAGGTCGTGCCGCCGCCCGGTTCGGAGCGGAAGGTGAGGGCATACCCGTACCTCTTGGTCATCGTCGACGAGCTCGCCGACCTCATGATGGTGGCCCCGCGCGACGTCGAAGACTCGATCGTCCGCATCACCCAGCTCGCCCGCGCGGCCGGCATCCACCTCGTCCTCGCGACGCAGCGGCCCTCGGTCGACGTCGTGACCGGCCTGATCAAGGCGAACGTGCCCTCGCGCATGGCGTTCGCGACGTCCTCGGTGACGGACTCGCGCGTCGTGCTCGATCAGCCGGGCGCCGAGAAGCTCATTGGCCAGGGCGACGCGCTGTTCCTCCCCATGGGGGCGTCCAAGCCCATGCGCGTCCAGGGCGCGTGGGTCTCCGAGTCGGAGATCCACCAGGTCGTCGAGCACGTCAAGGGCCAGCTCCAGGTGACCTACCGCGAGGATGTCTCCGCAGAACCTGAGAAGAAGCAGATCGACGAGGAGATCGGCGACGACCTCGAAGTCTTGCTCCAGGCCACCGAGCTCGTCGTGACAACGCAGTTCGGCTCGACGTCGATGCTCCAGCGCAAGCTTCGCGTCGGCTTCGCCAAGGCGGGGCGGCTCATGGACCTTCTCGAGAGCCGCGGCGTCGTCGGCCCGTCGGAGGGGTCGAAGGCGCGCGACGTGCTCGTCAAGCCGGACGACCTGCCCGCCGTCCTCGCAGCTCTCCGGGGCGAGGACTCGCCGTCGTCCGCCTCCCCAGCGAACCCAGCGGATCGGGCCCTCGCCGACAACGCGAACGCGAACCACCAGCTCGGCGAGCACGCGATCGACTCGCCCTATGCGGAGGACCTCGTCGCCAAGGATCTCGACTCGCGCCCGCAGGCGGTCGACTACTACGACGATGACGACGACGACGGCGGGGAAGACGCCTGGCAGCTCACCGGCCGCTAGGCTTGGGTGATGATTAGCAGGGGGCCGTCCCAGCTCTGGAACTTGCCCAACGTTCTCACGATGTTCCGCATCGTCCTCGTCCCGGTGTTCGTCTGGTTCATGGTGGCCGACGGTTCCCATCAGGGACCGCTGCGGTGGTTTGCCCTGCTCGCGTTCGCGGTTGCGATGTACACGGACCAGCTCGATGGGCAGATCGCCCGCCGTCGGAACCTCGTGACGAACTTCGGCAAGATCGCTGATCCGATTGCGGACAAGCTCCTGACCGGCGCGGCGCTCATCCTGCTCTCCGGGCTCGGCGAGCTCCCGTGGTGGATCACGATCGTCATCCTTGTGCGCGAATGGGGCATCACGGTGCTGCGCTTCGTCGTCATCCGCTACGGTGTGATGCCTGCCTCTCGGGGAGGAAAGCTCAAGACGGTCCTCCAGACCATCGCGCTCTTCCTGTACCTGCTGCCGCTGCGGGACGCAATCCCCGCACTACCGCCCGTGGCCTTCGTCGTCATGCTCGCCGCGGCGGCCGTCACGGTGGTGACGGGCGTCGACTATGTTGTGAAGGCCGCCCGGCTCCGTGCTGCGGCCCTGCGAGGGGACTAGGAGCCCAGCCATGGTGAACCCGCAGGACGTGGTCGCGGCCTACATCGCCCGAGGCCTTACTGCCGCGACGGCCGAGTCCCTCACGGCGGGCCTTGTCGCGGCGAGCCTCGCCGATGTCCCGGGGGCCTCCGCCATGCTGCGCGGGGGAGTGGTGAGCTACGCGAACGAGGTGAAGTCCGGACTCCTCGGCGTGTCGACGGCGTTGCTCGCCGAGGCCGGTTCGGTGGATGCGCGGGTCGCGCGGGAGATGGCCTCGGGTGCCCGCTTGGCCTGCGGTGCCGACTATGCGGTCTCGACGACGGGGGTCGCTGGGCCCGAGGCCCACGATGGCAAGCCTGTCGGGACCGTCTTCGTGGGCATCGCTGGGCCCGGCGCCGCGAGTGCGCGCGAATACCGCTTTTCGGGATCTCGGGCCGAGATCAGGGAAGCCGCACGGGACGCCGCCCTCGCGGCACTGCTGGCGGCGCTTACTGAGAGCCAGCTGTGAATTTGGCCCGGAGCGGGGTCCGCAGGGGAACAAAGAATCGCAGCTGGGAGTTGTTGTTAGTGTCGCCGTGAGCGGCGGCACCACTAGGATGGGTGACACGGAAGCCCGGGAGGCCGGCTTCCAACGACAAGGAGCGCACTGATTCGCATGGTCAAGCAGCCCGTAACCGTCAATGGAGTAGTCCGCTGGCGCGATGTGGGCTTGGCTGAAATCGCCCCTGAAGAGAAGAAGGAGCGCAAGATGGTTGTTCTGCGTCATGAGATTGGAGACGTCCTGCGCGACGTCCGCCAGCGCCAGGGCCGCACGCTCCGTGAAGTCTCTCACAATGCACGGGTTTCGCTCGGCTATCTGAGCGAGGTCGAGCGTGGCCAGAAGGAAGCTTCTTCCGAGCTGCTCTCGTCGATCTGCGGGGCTCTCGACGTTCCGCTCTCCGCAATGCTCCGCGAGGTGAGTGATCGCGTTGCCGTCGCTGAGGGGATTGCGGTGCCCGACACGGTTCCTCAGGAGTTCTCGCAGCGTTACGGCCGGGACCTCTCGGCAGAGCTGATGAGCTGAGCGGATCGCGGATCCCCTGATCTGATCGGGCGCGTCAGTCCTCGCCCACCGATTCTTCGTCCGCCGGAGGGACCGGGTTTTCACCCGGTCCCTCCGGCGTTGTGCTCTGCCGACGCTGCTTTGCCGCGGCGAGGGCCTCGTTGACGCGCGAGAAATAGTCCGCGAGCTGCGACAGATCGGCCAGATCCCACGATCCCAAGGCGTCACGAAAGAAGGAGAGGCGCCGACGGCGGAGCTCGTCGACTTCGGACGCGCCGGCCGCGCTGAGAGTCACACGCTGGGCGCGCCGGTCGTTGGGATCGTCTTCCTTGAAGACGAGGCCGAGCTGCTCGAGGAGGGCCACCTGACGGCTCACGGACGGCTTCCCGATGCCGATGAGCGCCGCGAGCTCGGTAACGCGCAGGGGGCCCTCGCGGCGAAGGATCATCAGGAGGCCATATGCCCCAGGCTCCATGTCAGGGTGGAGTGAGCGGGAAATCCCGTGTGAGACGGCCCTGGCACGACGCCAGAAGAGGCTCAGCTGCTGTTCGATCGTTTCGAAAGCCGCGTCGAACTCTTGGGGGCTCTGGCTGGGGGTGGGCATGAGCCCATCATAGAAGTGAGGGAGAATTGACCGGTGCGGCACAGTGACTTCTGGCGACTCATGGAGGATGAATTCGGGGCGGCATACGCGCGCGTGCTTGCCGCGACGCTCGTGCTGACCTCGGTCGGCGGACGCACAGCAGACGAGGCGCTCCGGGCAGGACGGAGTCCGCGGGAAGTGTGGCTTGCGGTATGCGACATGCAGGACGTCCCGCCGGAGCGACGGTTCGGCAAGGATCGCCCGCTCAAGGGCTGATCCGCCGTCGTCAGCCCGGGTGCGCCCAATTCTCCGCGCGACACGCCGCGACGCTATTCGAAGATGTGTTCGGTTCGATGTATTGTCCTCAACAGGACGAGAATTCGCGATTTCAGGCCGAACCATCCACATAGCCGAGCACGCAGCGTGTTTTGTCGGTGGGCCTCGGTAGCGTAGCGAGTGGATTGAACGGCAACCCGACCGGAGGTGGACCATGGCGGCATCGCCAGAGCGTGCGAAGGCCCTTGAGGCGGCGCTCGCGCAGATTGACAAGCAGTTCGGCAAGGGCTCGATCATGCGGCTCGGAGATGACACCCGAGCCCCCATTGAAGTGATTCCCACTGGCTCCATTGCCCTCGACGTCGCGCTCGGCATCGGAGGCCTTCCTCGAGGACGCGTCGTCGAGATCTACGGCCCGGAATCCTCGGGTAAGACGACGGTCGCCCTCCATGCCGTGGCCAACGCGCAGCGCAACGGCGGAATCGCGGCCTTCATCGACGCGGAGCATGCCCTCGATCCCGAATACGCCGCGAAGCTCGGCGTCGATACCGACGCCCTTCTTGTCTCCCAGCCCGATACCGGTGAGCAGGCGCTCGAGATCATGGACATGCTTGTGGGCTCGGGCTCGATCGACATCATCGTCATCGACTCGGTCGCGGCTCTCGTTCCCCGGGCCGAGATCGAGGGTGAGATGGGCGACAGCCATGTTGGCCTTCAGGCCCGCCTCATGAGCCAAGCACTCCGCAAGGTCACCGGTCGTCTCAACCAGACCAAGACGACGGCGATCTTCATCAACCAGCTCCGCGAGAAGATCGGCGTGTTCTTCGGCTCGCCCGAGACGACCACGGGTGGTAAGGCGCTCAAGTTCTACGCGTCGGTGCGCATTGATGTGCGTCGGGTCCAGACCCTCAAGGAGGGGGCTGACTCCGTCGGCAACCGCACAAAGGCCAAGATCGTCAAGAACAAGATGGCCCCGCCGTTCAAGCAGGCCGAGTTCGACATCATCTACGGGCAGGGCATCTCGCGCGAGGGCGGGATCATCGACATGGGTGTCGAGCACGGAATCATCAAGAAGTCGGGCTCGTGGTTCACCTACGACGGCGATCAGCTCGGCCAGGGCATGGAGAACTCACGCCGCTTCCTCCGAGATAACCCGGAACTTGCGGATGAGCTTGAGCGGCTCATCAAGGAGAAGCTCGGGGTTGGTGCCAAGAAGGAAGCCGACGAGGAGCCTCGTCTCAAGGCAGTCGACGGGGAGTGAGCGATCCTCATCCGGAGGATCGCGACGCCGATCCGGAGTCGGTGGCGCGAGCGATCCTCCTTCGCCAGCTCACGCTTGGGCGGAAGAGCCGGCACCAGCTGGCCACGAAGCTGAGGGAGCGCAACGTCCCTGAGGAGGCGGCGGAGGCCGTTCTCGAGAGATTCGAAGAGGTCGGCCTCGTCGATGACGCGGAGTTCGCCGCGCTGTGGGTGAGCAGCCGGTCCGGTGCGAAGGCGCTCTCGCGCTCGGCGCTCCGTCGAGAGCTCGCCACCAAGGGGATCACGGGCGCCCCGGCCGAAGAGGCTCTGGCCACGGTGAGCATGGACGAGGAGGACGACGCGGCGAGGCTGCTCGTGGAACGGCGTCGACGGGAGGTCCCCGCGGACGATCGGGCGGCCATCGATCGTGAGGTTCGCCGACTCGTCGGCATGCTCGCCCGAAAGGGTCACTCACCGGGCCGGGCATTCAGAATCGTTTCCGAGGTGCTCGGGTCCGACTCTGTGAATACCCGATGAATTGCGGGTGCCGTGCGCGCGCCTCGTGGACTCTGCGGGTGTGGACGTCTAATACTCGTAGACACTATGCGACGCGTCTGGCCGATTTCCCCGCACGGACCCGCCCTCGCGGCGATGTTCAGCGCCCTTCTGGTGCTGGGCTCATGCGTGACGTCCGCTGTGGCCGACGATGGGCCGCCCACAGGGTTTCCTTCGTGGGACGACGTGCAGGCGGCGAAGGCCAACGTCGGGACTGCGCAGGCTGAGGTCACGAAGATCACTGGCCTTCTCGCGAACGTGCAGGCCAGCGCGGCCGACGCGTCGGCAAAGGCGGTAGCTGCTGGCGCGGCGTACGCAAAGGCGGCGCAGGCCGTCAAGGATCAGCAGAAGGTCGTCGACGCGCTCCACGCGGTTGCGGCTCAGCGCGTCAAGGAACGCGACGCGAGCCAGCAGACGGCCGGTCGAGTGGCCGCGGCCGCGTACACGGGTGGAAGCACCTCGGGGATGCTCGACGCATTCTCGGTTCTCGGGCAGTCGGACGGCCTCGACCGGCTGGGGACCCTCCAGATCCTCGGCGACCAGGCCGCCAAGGCCGTTGCCCAATACAAGGCGGCGGCCAACAACGCGAATGCGGCCGAGGCACAGTCCCAGCAGGCCGAAGACGCCCTTGCAAAGCTTTCGGACGCCGCGAAGCAGGACTTCGAGGCCGCCGGGGCAGCGCAAAAGCACGCCCAGGACGTGGTCGCCCAGACGCAGCAGCAGCAGGACACACTCACGGCTCAGCTCGCCGATCTCAAGAACACGTCGGCGGGCGTCGAGCAGCAGTACGAGGCGGGTCAGGCGGCGCTTGCGGCGTATCAGGCCGCTCAGGAGGCGAAGAGACGGGCTGCCGAGCAGGTCGAGTTGCAGAGGGAACAGGCAGCAGCAGCCGCCGCAACAGCCGTCCAGGTTGGGCCGGCCGCGACGGCCGTGAGCCCGGGCGTCGGATTGGTCGTCAACGATCCCAGAGGCGCCCAGTCCTATGCGGGCTCGCAGATCGGCGGCTATGGATGGGGCGGATCCGAGTTCCAGTGCCTCCTCCAGCTGTGGACGCGAGAGTCGAGCTGGATGACCGACGCCACCAATCCGTCGAGTGGCGCGTACGGCATCGCGCAGGCCCTTCCCGCAGGCAAGTATTACTCCGCCGGCAGCGACTGGCTGACGAACTACAGGACCCAGATCAACTGGGGGCTCGGCTACATCCGGGACCGTTACGCCAGCCCCTGCAACGCGTGGGGGCACGAGGTGGCGATCGGCTGGTACTGAGCCACTACGCCCGACGAGCCACTAGACCGGACGAGCCAGTACCCTTGATGGGTGAGTTCCACGATCGACGAGCCCCGCAGCTACGAGGTGCGCACCTTCGGCTGCCAGATGAACGTCCACGACTCTGAGCGTATGTCCGGCCTCCTTGAGGCCGCGGGCTATGTGCGTGCCGCAGAGGGGGCAGAGCCCGACGTCGTGGTCTTCAACACGTGTGCGGTCCGCGAGAACGCCGACAACCGTCTGTACGGCAACCTCGGCCAGCTCCGCCCCGTCAAGGATCGCCACCCAGGGATGCAGATCGCCGTCGGCGGCTGCCTCGCGCAGAAAGACCGCGAGACGATCCTCGAGAAGGCCCCTTGGGTCGACGCCGTCTTCGGGACCCACAACGTCGGCGCCCTGCCCGCACTCCTCGAGCGTTCGCGCCACAACCATGAGGCCCAGCTCGAGATTCTTGAGTCCCTCGAGGTGTTCCCGTCGACGCTTCCGACGAAGCGAGACTCGGTCTACAGCGGGTGGGTGTCCATCTCGGTGGGCTGCAACAACACGTGCACGTTCTGCATCGTCCCGAGCCTCCGTGGTAAGGAGCGCGACCGCCGGCCGGGCGAGATCCTCGCCGAGGTGCAGGCCCTCGTCGACGACGGCGCGATCGAGGTCACGCTGTTGGGTCAGAACGTCAATTCGTACGGCGTCGAGTTCGGCGATCGACTCGCTTTTGGCAAGCTGCTCCGGGCTTGCGGCGAGATCGAGGGTCTCGAGCGCGTGCGCTTCACGAGCCCGCACCCGGCCGCCTTCACCGACGACGTGATCGACGCGATGGCCGAGACACCCAACGTCATGCCGCAGCTGCACATGCCGCTCCAGTCCGGCTCGGACAGCCTTCTTCGCGCCATGCGACGCTCGTACCGCTCGGCGAAGTTCCTCGGCATCCTCGACAGGGTCCGCGAGCGGATTCCGCACGCTGCGATCACGACGGACATCATCGTCGGCTTCCCCGGCGAGACCGAAGAGGACTTCCAGGCGACGCTCGACGTCGTCGAGCGCGCCCGCTTCTCGAGCGCCTTCACGTTCCAGTACTCGAAGCGCCCGGGCACGCCGGCTGCCGACATGCCCGACCAGCTCCCCAAGGAGGTCGTGCAGGAGCGCTACGAGCGCCTCATCGCGCTCCAGGAGCGGATTTCCGCTGAGGAGAACGCCCGCCAGGTCGGTCGCGAGGTCGAGCTGCTCGTGACAGCCCAGAGCGGCCGCAAGGCGGGGGAGACCCATCGGCTTTCCGGCCGCGCGAAGGACCACCGCCTCGTGCACTTCAGCGTTCCCGCCGGCGCGGAGGAGCCACGCCCTGGTGACCTCGTGACGCTGACCGTGACGGATGCCGCCCCGCATCACCTCATCGCGGATCCGGCGCGTCCCGCCGAGTACTCGGTGCGCCGTTCGCGGGCCGGCGACGCGTGGGACCGTGCCCAGGCCGAGTCCTGTGGGGTGCCCTCCCCGGGCAGCGACGCGCCCTCGAAGGGCGCGGTGAACCTCGGGATGCCGGCGCTGCCGGTCCGCGCGGGCTGACCTTGGACGCATTGCCCGTGATCGCCGTCGTCGGTCCCACCGGCACGGGCAAATCGGATCTTGCGGTCGAACTGGCGCTCGCCCTCGACGGCGAGATCGTCAACACCGATTCGATGCAGTTCTATCGGGGCATGGACGTCGGCACGGCGAAGCTCACGCCCGACGAGCGCCGAGGCGTGCCCCATCACCTGCTCGACATCCTCGACGTGCGTGAGGAGGCAAGCGTCTCCGCCTTCCAGACGGCGGCGCGCGAGGCCATCGCGGACATCCGCGCTCGGGGCCGCCGCCCGATTCTCGCGGGTGGATCGGGGCTCTACGTCCGCGCCGCCCTCGATGTCCTCGAGTTCCCCGGCACGGACCCTGTGGTTCGCTCGAGACTCGAGGCCGAGGCCGAGCGCGACGGGATCGGCGTGCTGGCCCGGAGGCTTGCCGAGGCGGACCCCGCGTCGGCCTCGAAGGTTCACGACGCGCGGCGTGTGATCAGGGCCCTTGAAGTCCTCGAGGTCACTGGGCGCCCGTTTAGCGCCTTCATGCCGCGGCGCGAGTATGTCGAGCCAGCCGTCCAGATCGGCCTCGACATGGAGCGCGCGGCGCTTCACGCGCGGCTCGAACGGCGAGTGCATCGCATGGTCGATGCCGGCCTGGTCGACGAGGTGCGGCGACTGGACGGCGAGGGATTGCGCGAAGGAAGGACAGCCTCACGGGCCTTGGGCTACTCCCAGTTCCTCCGTGTGCTCGACGGGGAGTCCACCGTCGAGCAGGCGGGTGACGAGACGATCGTCGCGACGCGCCAGTTCGCGCGTCGGCAGGTGACCTGGTTCCGCGCCGATCCCCGCGTCCACTGGCTCGACGCGCTGCGCCCCGACGTCGTCGGTGCCGCGCTCGGTATCCTTGAGGCATGACCCTGCCCGTGATTGCCATTGCCGACAGCCCGCTCGCCCAGCTCGCAGGCCTCGCGTTCGCGAAGGGCCACGGCACGGGCAATGACTTCGTCCTCGTCGCGGACCCCGACGGCGCGCTCGACATCAGCGCGGCACAGTCGGCAGCCCTCTGCGACCGGCACCTCGGCATCGGCGCCGATGGACTCATCCGAGCCGTCCGTTCCGAGCTAGTGCCCGAGGGGCGGGCCATCCTCGCCGAGGACGGCAGCGCCGAGTGGTTCATGGACTACCGCAATGCGGACGGATCGGTGTCGGAAATGTGCGGCAACGGCGTGCGCGTCTTTGTTGCGTTCCTCCTCGACCAGGGTCTCGTTGTGCTTGAGCCGGGGCAGACCCTGCCCGTCGGCACCCGGGCTGGGATCAAGCGGGTCGAACGGCGCGAGGAAGGCTTCGCCGTGGACATGGGGCCGTGGGAATTCATCTTCCCCGCGCGGGCCGAGGCCGACGCGGGTGATTCCCTCGTCACGGCCGACGGACTCGACGTCGCGCGTCCGGCGCTGAGCGTGAGCATGGGCAACCCCCACACTGTCGTCGCGCTCGCAGCGGACGCCGAACTCACCCAGCTGCGGCTCTTCGAGGCGCCGAGCGTCGAGCCGATTCCACCCCACGGGACCAACGTCGAGTTCGTGGTCCCGGCCGAGCCGCTCGTCCAAGACGGCGTGGGGACCGTTTCCATGCGCGTGCATGAGCGTGGCGTGGGCGAGACGCAATCGTGCGGCACGGGCGCCTGCGCCGCCGCCGTCGCGATCCGGCACTGGGCCGGCGCGGGGGCGCCTGATCGCTGGAACGTCCGCGTTCCCGGGGGCACCGTCGGCGTCGCATTCGTCGGTGGTGCCAGCGGGGCGGAGCGCGTCGAGCTGAGCGGCCCCGCCGTCATCGTCGCCCACGGCACCCTCGGCTGACCGAGGTCTGGTTCGCAGCGGGCTCAGGTCTGTGCGAGTCCGATGAAGTTGCCGTCGGCGTCCTTGAGCACGGCGACGAGCATGCCGCCTCCGACGTCCTTGGGCTCGTCGAGCACCTGGGCTCCGGCTCCCGTGAGTGTCTCGATCTCCGCCGCGATGTCCCGCGTCTTCCAGTACGCGATCGGCCCAGTGTGACCGTGCCGGTGGCCGTGCGGGTCGAGGCCGATCTGGACACCGTCCGCCATGTACCCGATGTAGTACGGCGTATCCGAGAACGGCTCGCCGAGCAGCGCGGTGTAGACGGCCTTCGCGCCGTCGATGTCGGTGACCGGGATCGCGATGTTGTTGAGCTCTCTGGCCATATCACCACTATGCCCGTCCGCTGGCACGCGGCGGGACCCTTCGCGTCGAGAACCTTGGGATCAGTCCGCTCGACGCATGACACGCAGGATGCGGAAGCCCTTGGAGGTCGACTCGCGCGAGACATCGTAGCTGTCGCCGAGTTCGTCGGCGATCCAGCGGAGCAGGGAATCCGCGCCGAGGTTCTTCTGCACGACGAGCCATGCCTCGCCGCCCGCCTGGAGGCGGGGGAGCCACCGCAGGAGGAGCTCGTGGAGCGCCTGTTTCCCGATGCGGATCGGCGGGTTGGACCAGATCGTCGCAAAGCGCGTCTCCGCGGGAACGCCGTCGGGAAGCGATGTTCGGACGTTGGGGAGCCCGAGGCGCTGGGCGTTCGCAGCCGTGAGCGAGAGGCTGCGTTCGTTGACGTCGACCGCGTATACGGTCGCGTTGGGGGAGCGGAGCGCCATGGTGAGCGCGATGGGGCCCCAGCCGCAGCCGATGTCGAGGAGCTCGCCCTCGGTGGCGGGGTCGGGAACCTCGTCGAGGAGCACGGCCGTGCCCTTGTCCACGCCGTCTGGGCTGAAAATGCCGGCCGAGGTTTCGAGACGGCGCTCGACGCCGTCGAGGACGACCGTGAGCGGCTTGCGAACATCGGGCACGCCGGGCTGTGCGTTGAAGTAATGAGCAGATTCCATCGTCCAGTAGGATAGATCCATGCGCCTGTTCAAGTAGAGCCGACTCAGAAGTTGAGCCGACACAGCCCTTGGCCCCGCCCCGCCGTCGACCTCACGCCATCGAGCACTGAGCTCATGCCGTTGAGCATTGTCCGGCCGGGCAAAACAGGACACCCCGTTTGGAGACCCTCATGACGCGTGACCTCTCTTCTGTCACCCCTGAGAACTATTCTGGAAATGCACCTCGCACGAAGGAGAACATGACCAACCAGCCCAGGACCAATCACGCGAAGGGCAATGAGCACAGCGCCCAGGACCTCAGCGCGCAGGACATTCAGGCCGTCATCGACCGGATCCTCGCGAAGGAGGAGGCTGCCGCGGCGAAGGGGGCGAGCAGCGGGTCGAGCGCGCGGGACCAGAGCCAGGCGGACGACGGCGACACCGCCCAGTCGGCCGGCCGCGGCACCGTGGCGGGAGGCAAGGCGCTTGCGATTTCTGAGCTCGCCGAGGAGCACAGTGAGTTCGACGGCGAGCAGCGCGACCTTGAGGAGCGCCGCGCTCTGCGGCGCGTCGGCGGCCTCTCGACTGAACTCGAAGACGTCACCGAGGTCGAGTACCGGCAGCTCCGACTTGAGCGTGTCGTTTTGGCTGGCCTGTGGAGCGAGGGGACGCTCGAGGACGCCGAGAACTCCCTGCACGAGCTCGCTGCGCTGGCAGAGACGGCAGGCTCGGAAGTGCTCGACGGCGTCGTGCAGCGGCGGCTCAAGCCGGATGCCGGGACGTTCCTCGGCTCGGGCAAGGCTCAGGAGCTCAAGGACATCGTCGCAGCGACGGGGGCGGACACCGTGATCGTGGACTCCGAGCTCTCACCGTCCCAACGGCGAGGGCTTGAGGACATCGTCAAGGTCAAGGTCATCGACCGGACGGCGCTCATCCTCGACATCTTCGCCCAGCACGCCAAGAGCCGCGAGGGCAAGGCACAGGTTGAACTCGCGCAGCTCGAGTACCTGCTTCCGCGTCTCCGCGGCTGGGGCGAGTCGATGTCCCGGCAGGCCGGTGGCCGCGTGGGTGCTGCTGGCGGCGGGATCGGCTCTCGTGGCCCCGGTGAGACCAAGATCGAACTCGACCGCCGCCGCATCCGCACTCGCATGGCCAAGCTGCGGCGCGAGATCGCGGGGATGAAGCCCGCGCGCGAGACCAAGCGGGCCAACCGCAAGCGGAACGAGGTGCCCTCTGTCGCGATCGCGGGCTACACCAACGCGGGGAAGTCCTCGCTGCTCAACCGCCTCACTGATGCGGGTGTGCTGGTCCAGAACGCCCTCTTCGCGACCCTCGATCCCACCGTGCGCCGCGCGGAGACGCCGGACGGGCTTCCATACACGCTCGCGGACACGGTCGGCTTCGTGCGCTCGCTCCCGACGCAGCTCGTCGAGGCATTCCGCTCGACTCTCGAGGAGGTCGCCGACGCGGACCTCGTCCTGCACGTCGTCGATGCCTCGCATCCTGATCCCGAAGGGCAGATCGCGGCGGTGCGCGAAGTGCTCGCCGAGGTCGACGCGCGGAAGATCCCCGAGATCATCGTGCTCAACAAGGCGGACGCGGCGGATCCCTTCGTCCTCGAACGACTGCGGCAGCGCGAGCCGAGGCACGTCGTCGTCTCGGCCCGAACAGGGCTCGGGATGGACGCACTCCGAGCGCTCATCAGCGAGTCGATCCCGCGTCCCCACGTCGCGCTCACGATCCTCATCCCGTACAGCCGTGGCGATCTCCTGAGCCGACTGCACGAGAGCAGCTCGGAGATCCGCTCGCTCGAACACACGGCGGACGGAACTCTGGCCCATGTCGTCGTGCGGGACGAGTTCGTGGCGGAACTGGAGCCGTTCGCGGTCGATGGGTGAAGCCGTCCATGAGTAAGGAAGCTGAGGAGGCCGCTCTCGCGCTCCTCGACGTCGCCGTGGCCGCAATGGGCGGCCAGCAGCGCGAGGGGCAGCACGAGATGGCGCGTCACGTCGCCCGGGCCATCGAAGAGGGGACCCACCTTCTCGTCCAAGCGGGCACCGGCACGGGCAAGTCGCTCGCGTATCTCGTGCCGCTCATCGCGCGGGCGCGAGAGGCGCATTCGGTCAGCGCGGGGTCGCGTCCCGCCGTCGTCGCCACCGCGACGCTCGCGCTCCAGGCCCAGATCGTGGGCCGCGACCTTCCTCGGCTGCTCGAAGCGGTCGCGCCCGAACTGGACCACCCGCTTGACGTCGCCCTCATCAAGGGCCGCTCGAACTATTTGTGCAAGCACAAGATCTCAGGCGGCTTCGCGAGCGAGGACGGATCCGACGGCGCGCTCTTCGCGCTCGGGGAGGACACCGCCGTCGTCCATCCGGCTGCCACCCCGGGTGGGGCCGGACCGGCGACCCAGCTCGGCCGGGAGGTCAAGCGCCTTCGCGAGTGGGCCGAGGAGACCGAGACAGGCGACCGTGACGATCTCGTGCCGGGGGTATCGGATCGCGCGTGGCGGCACGTCTCCGTCACGGCACTCGAGTGTCTCGGAGCCCAGAAGTGTCCGCTCGCGGCGGAGTGCTTCAGCGAGCTCGCGCGGCAGCGCGGCAACGAGGCGGATATCGTCGTGACGAACCACGCGATGCTCGCCATCAACGCGTTCGAGGGGCTCAGCGTGCTCCCTGAGTACGACGTCGTCGTGGTCGACGAGGCGCACGAGCTACAGGACCGCGTGACTGGGGCCGTGAGCGCCCAGCTCTCCGTGTCGATGGTCACGGCCGCCGCAACGAGCGCGCGGCGGAACTTCGGGATCTCGGCCGAGGCGCTCCAGTCCTCGGCCTCCCAGCTTGAGCTCGCGCTGGCGTCCGTGCCCACGGGACTCCTCGCCCGGGGGCTCACGGAGGAGCTAGCGCAGGGGATCGAACTCCTCCGCGACGCGAGCCGTGCTGCCCTCTCCGATGCGAAGGCGGGCGAGGGGTCGGGCGACAGGCAGGGAGCGGCCGACGGCGGGCGGCAGGTTGCGCGCTCGCGTCTCCTCGCGATCCTCGAGTGCTGCGAGCGGCTGCTCGATGCCCAGGCGAACGGCGAGGTCGTGTGGGTCTCGCGCACGGGAAGCTTCGACCCGTCGACGGGCTACTCCGCGCCCGCCGACGACGCCCCGGCGACCCTGAGCATCGCGCCCCTCAACGTCGGCGGCAAGCTCCGCGACGGGCTGTTCGCCGATCACACGGTCATCCTGACCTCGGCCACTCTTGCGATCGGTGCCGCGTTCGAGCCCGTTGCGGGTGGCCTCGGGCTCCTCGGGAACGGTGCGCCGAGCTGGACGGGCATCGACGTCGGCTCGCCGTTCGATTATCCGAAGCAGGGCATGCTGTACGTTGCGAGGCATCTGCCGAAGCCCGGCCGCGGGCTTGCGCCCGAGGCGCTCGACGAGCTCGAGGCCCTCATCCGCGCCTCGTCGGGCGGGGCACTGTGCCTCTTCTCGTCGCGGCGCGCGGCGGAGGAAGCCGCCGACGAACTCCGCACGCGGCTCGACCTGGAGATCCTGTGCCAGGGCGAGTCGTCCATGAGCGCGCTCGTGCGCCAGTTCGCCGATGAACCGGACACCTGCCTCTTCGGCACCATGTCCCTCTGGCAGGGCGTCGACGTTCCCGGCCATTCATGCAGGCTCGTTGTGATCGACCGCATCCCGTTCCCGCGCCCCGATGACCCCATGACGACCGCTCGTTCGCGTGCCGTGGCTCAAGCCGGCGGCAACGGCTTCATGAGCGTATCGGCTTCCCACGCAGCGGTCCGGCTGGCGCAGGGAGCGGGGCGCCTCATCCGCTCCACCCAGGATCGCGGCGTCGTTGCCGTGCTCGACTCGCGCCTCGCGACCGAGCGCTACGGCGCGTTCCTGCGTTCGGCTCTTCCACCGATGTGGGGGACAACCGACCGTGCCATCGTCCTCAAGGCCCTCGAACGGCTCGCGTCGGCTGGGCCCCAGGAGAGCACGGGCTAGGTCAGACGGGCTAGACCAGATAGGCCAGATTAGACAGAGCGCATGACGGAGACCACACGGCCCATGATCGTGGCGTGGTCGCCGAGGATCGGCTCGTAGCGCGTGTTCTGCGGAAGCAGCCACGTGTGGCCGTCGCGCTGACGGAACGTCTTGACCGTCGCCTCGTCGTCGAGGAGCGCCGCGACGATGTCTCCGTTCTCCGCGTTGTTCTGGCGCCTGACGACGACCCAATCGCCGTCGCAGATTGCGGCATCGATCATCGAATCGCCCTTGACCTTGAGCATGAACAGCTCGCCGTAGCCCACGAGCTGCCGCGGAAGGGGCATGACGTCCTCGACGACCTGGTCGGCGAGGATGGGGCCGCCCGCCGCGATGCGGCCCACGAGCGGCACCATGGCGGTATCTGCCGCGCTCGCCATCTCGTCGACGCTGATGCCGCCCACTCCGAGCACCGGAGCGCTCCGCTCCGTTTCGATCGTGAGCGGGCCCTCATCGAGGCTCAGCGGCATGAGGACTTCCATCGCCCGCGGGCGCTTGGGGTCGCGCCGGAGATACCCGAGCTTCTCGAGCTGGGCGAGCTGATGGGTGACGCTTGAGAGGCTCGCGAGGCCGACCGTGTCGCCGATCTCCCGCATCGACGGCGGATAGCCATTGGTCTGGACAGAACGCTGGATCGTCTCGAGGATCTTCCGCTGGCGCACCGTCAGACCCTTGGCTGCGCGGGTCGCTCCTGCCATGCCGTGCTCCTTCTTTCGAGACCGTGCTTTCGAGACCGTGCTTATTTTGTCGGACCCCTTCGGCATCCTGATCCCACCGTAGGGGACGAAGCGGCTCCTTTCAAACATTTGTTCTATCGAGTCTGGACACGATTCGTTGAGAGGTGCTAAAAAGTTCCTAGGTGATTCGAAGACACATTCGAACGAATTGCTCAGGAGGAAGAACCGTGGCACACGCATTCGCAGCACCGCTCGGAGGAGAGCCCGTGAGCCTGCTAGATGCCCTGTTGGGGGAGCGGGCCGAAGCGTATGAGGAGCCTGCGCGGCGCGCGGGTGCGCAGTCCAAGCTGCGCCTGACGCGGCGGGGCCGCTTCGTGCTCATCGCGATGCCGATGTTCATTGTCTCGGTGCTCCTTCTCGTGGGCCTTGCGGCGTTCATGTCGCCGGCCCACGCGGGGGATACGGCGCCCGCACGCATCGACGCGGTCCAGGTGACCGTGCAGCAGGGACAGTCGCTCTGGTCGGTCGCGGCGCAGTACGCTCCGGACCGCGATCCCCGGGTGGTCATCAGCGAGATTGTCGACCTCAATGGGCTCGATTCGACCCGGGTGCAGCCGGGCCAGCAGCTCATGGTGCCCAAGTCATGAATGCGGGGCGCCGCCCATAGCGGGCGTAGGCTGGACCGGTGAACGAGCAGACTGTCCAACAACCTGCGTCCGGTCTCGTGCAGCCGGACGATCTCACTCCGGAGGAGCGCCTCGCCCGCCTTCCGCTCCGTGACGATCTGCGTGGACAGCACCCCTACGGCGCGCCTCAGCTCGATGTGCCGATCATGCTCAACGTCAACGAGAATACCTACGGCGTCCCCGCCGACGTCCAGGAGGCGATCACGGAGGCGGTTCGCGAGGCCGTGGGAGGGCTCAACCGCTATCCGGACCGTGAGTTCACGGAGCTGCGCGAGGCCCTTGCCGAGTACCTCGGGCATGGGCTTGCCGCCGAGCAGCTGTGGGCCGCGAACGGCTCGAACGAAGTGCTCCAGCAGCTTCTCCAGGCGTTCGGCGGCCCCGGTCGTACGGCGATGGGCTTTCCTCCGACGTACTCGATGTATCCGCTGCTCGCCGCGGGAACCGGCACGGCCTACCTCAAAGGCGTGCGCGCCGGAGACTACTCGCTCGATGCCGAATCCGCCGCGCGCCAGGTGCGCGATCTCGCTCCCAATCTCGTCTTCCTCTGCTCGCCGAACAATCCGACCGGGACGGCCCTCGGACTCGACGTCGTCGAAGCCGTGTACGAGGCGGGGGAGGCGAGCCAGGCCATCGTGATCGTCGACGAGGCGTACGCCGAGTTTGCCCAGCTCGGCACCGAGAGCGCGCTCACTCTCCTCCCGGGCCGCCCGCGCCTTGTCGTGACACGCACGATGAGCAAGGCCTTCGCCCTTGCGGGGGCGCGCCTCGGTTACCTTGCGGCCGCGCCCGAGGTCATCGACGCGCTGCGGCTCGTGCGCCTTCCGTACCACCTCTCGGCGGTCACGCAGGCGACGGCCCTGGCCGCGCTCAGGCACCGTGCGTCGCTCATGTCCGAGGTCGAGGAGATCAAGCACCAGCGCGACAGGATCGTCAAAGAACTCGATCGCCTCGGGCTCGAGCCGGCGTCGTCGGATTCGAACTTCGTGTTCTTCACGGGACTCCGCGATCCGCGGCGCATCTGGCGCGGCCTTCTTGAGGCCGGCATCCTCGTACGGGACGTCGGCATCCCTGGAAGCCTGCGGGTGACGGCGGGCACCGAACTCGAGACGACGGCGTTCCTCACGCGGCTCGAGGAGCTCCTCGCCGACGAGTCTTAGGCCGCGCCCATCTGGAACGCCCACCTAGAATAGGTTCATCCCCAGCGATCGCCTCGAATGAAGGGCATACATCCATGAGCATCGAGCTGCAGACCGCGCAGCGCCTGTCGCGCACCGCGCGGATGGAGCGCACGACGTCCGAGTCCTCCGTCCTCGTTGAGATCAACCTCGACGGCACGGGCCGGTCCGACATCTCCAGCAGCGTCCCGTTCTACGACCACATGCTCACGGCGCTCGCGAAGCACTCGCTCATCGACCTCACGGTCAAGGCGACGGGGGACACCCACATCGACGTCCACCACACCGTCGAGGACATCGCGATCACGTTCGGCGAGGTGCTCAAGCAGGCCCTCGGGACGAAGGCGGGCATCCGCCGCTACGGTGAGGCCACCATCCCGCTCGACGAAGCCCTCGCGAACGCCGTCGTCGACGTGTCCGGCCGTCCGTACCTCGTGCACTCGGGCGAGCCCGCGGGACAGGAATACCACCTCATCGGCGGCCACTTCACGGGCTCCCTCACGCGGCACGTGTTCGAGGCGATCACGCTGCACGCCGGGATCTGCCTCCACATGACGGTTCTCGCGGGGCGCGATCCCCACCACATCGTCGAGGCGCAGTTCAAGGCGTTCGCCCGTGCCCTGCGGGCGGCCGTCGAAGCCGATCCGCGCATCGGCGACGCGATCCCGTCGACGAAGGGCGCGCTGTGAGCGAGCCCGCCACGCCTCAGCCGCGTGACGGCGTGGCGGTGGACGCGCGCAATCTCGGCGGGCCGGCGCCGGATCCGGAGGGGCGACCCACCGTCGTCGTGCTCGATTACGGCTCGGGCAACGTGCGCTCGGCGGTGCGCGCGCTCGAACGGGCCGGCGCCGCCGTGACGCTCAGCGCGAAGCCGGAAGACGCGCTCAATGCGGACGGGCTCGTGGTGCCCGGCGTGGGCGCTTTCGCGACCGTCATGGACGAGCTCAAGTCAGTGGACGGGCTGCGCATCATCGGGCGCCGCGTGGCCGGGGGCCGCCCGGTGCTCGCGATCTGCGTGGGACTCCAGGTGATGTTCGAACGTGGCGTCGAGCACGGTGTCGAGTCGGAGGGCCTGGGCGAGTGGCCCGGAACGGTCGAGCTCCTGCCGGCGCCGGTGGTGCCCCACATGGGGTGGAACACCGTGAAGGTCGCCGAGGGGTCGAAGCTGTTTGAGGGCATCGAGGATGAGCGGTTCTACTTCGTGCATTCGTACGGCGTCCAGGAGTGGGAGTTCGACGTGAGCCAGCCGCGCATGGCGGCGCCGCTCGTCACGTGGTCCGAGCACGGGGCACCGTTCGTCGCCGCGGTCGAAAACGGTCCGCTGTGCGCGACGCAGTTCCATCCTGAGAAGTCCGGTGACGCGGGAGCGCGGCTCCTCCGGAACTGGGTCGCTTCGCTCAAGCCGAAGACCTCCCGCTAGATGTGGTCCGTCCTGCTGTTCGGCCTCGCCGGCCTGCTCGTGGGCGGGGTCGTCTCGTTCCGCAAGCAGAGGCTGCCGAACTGGACGTGGATCTCGTTCGGCATCCTCGCGGCCGCCGCTCTGGTCGCGGCCTATTTGTTGACCTTGTCGGCCTGACGGCCGGCGCACAGTAATTCGCACAGCACATCAATTCGCACAGCACATCGCACCGCAAGGAGATCATCTATGACCGCTGGGGAGCCTATCCTCGAGCTCCTGCCCGCCGTCGACGTCGCCGATGGGCAGGCCGTCCGCTTGGTCCAGGGCGAGGCGGGGAGCGAGACGAGCTACGGCGCACCGCTCGAGGCTGCGCTCGCGTGGCAGAACGCCGGCGCCGAGTGGGTCCATCTCGTGGACCTCGACGCGGCGTTTGGACGCGGCAGCAATCGCGAGCTGCTCGCCGACGTTGTGCGCCAGCTCACCATCAAGGTCGAGCTGTCCGGCGGAATCCGCGACGACGCATCGCTCGACGCCGCGCTCGAACTCGGCGCTGCCCGCGTCAACCTCGGCACCGCGGCGCTCGAGGATCCGGAGTGGACCGCGCGTGCGATCGAGCGCTATGGCGACAAGATCGCTGTCGGCCTCGACGTGCGCGGAACGACGCTTGCCGCCCGCGGCTGGACCAAGGAGGGCGGCGATCTCTGGGAGGTCCTCGCGCGCCTCGAGGACGCTGGCTGCGCCCGCTACGTCGTGACGGACGTGACGAAGGACGGCACGCTCCGCGGCCCGAATGTCGAGCTCCTCAAGCAGATGTGCGAGCGCACCGACAAGCCCGTCGTGGCCTCTGGCGGCATCTCGAGCCTCGACGACCTGCGGGTGCTGCGCGAGCTCGTCCCGCTCGGCGTCGAGGGTGCGATCGTCGGCAAGGCGCTCTACGCGGGCAAGTTCACACTCCCAGAGGCGCTCGACGTCGCCGGCCGCCGCTGACGTGAACTCGCAAAGCCAGCCGGAGCGCCACCTCCCGGGGCACATCGCCGCCGCGCTCGCGCGGGCCGGCGAGGCGACCGACTCGGCAGGTCGGCCATGGGCCGGGCGCGACCTTGGCGGAGCGGGGAACCCCCTGCACCGCTTCGACGCGGACGACGGCGCCGCCGACCCGGGCGTCGAGGCCGCCATCGCGGCACTCGCGACGGGCGGGCCCGAAGAGGCCGTCGTGGAGGCCCTCGCCACGGCGCGCGTCTTTGTCCCCGTTGTGGCTTCGCTCGCCGAGGGGGGCCTCGGCGCCCACGGCTTCGCCGAGGACAAGGAAGCCGACATGGCGCTCGTGACACTGAGCGCCCCAGACGGACGCAAGGCCCTCCCGGCCTTCACGTCCGTCGCTCGGCTCGAGGCATGGCATGCGGAGGCCCGGCCGGTCGCGGTGTTCGCTCCGCGCGCGGCGCTCTCCGCCGTCTCCGAGGGCGCCGAGCTCATCGTCGTCGATCCGGGCGCCGAGGTGACGTTCGTGCTGCGCCGCCCCGCGGTCTGGGCGCTTGCGCAGCAGAAGCCGTGGACGCCGTCGTACAAGGATGAGGCTCTGGCTGGCGTCGTCGGAGCGGCCATCGCGGACATCGCTCCGATCCGCGCGGCCCGGCTCGAACCAGGCAAGGGCGTCCCAACCCGCGATCGCTCGGGGCGCATTCTGGCCGGGGGAGGAGCCGGGCCAGAGTTGCGGATCGTGCTCGAGCTTGAGCCCGGTTTGCCTGCCGACGCCGTGCGTGGCATCGTGACAGAGCTGAACGGCCGACTTGCCGCTAGCGAGCGTTTCGCGGAGGCCGTGGACTCGATCGAGATCTCCCTCCGCGCCGCCGGGATCTGACCCGCCTGAGCCCACCGGCTTTGTCTAGCGCGTGGGTGGCGGGGTGGGTGGGCGGCGGGGTGGGTGGGCGGCGGGGTGGGTGGGCGGCGGGGTGGGTGAGAAAAAGGGGGGGATCAATGGACTTCGGCCTGTACAGGCGGCTGTGGCGACGCCGACCGGTGCGGAATCTGCTCCTCGTCGCGATGGTGGCGAGGCTTCCGCATTCGGCAGCGGGCGTCCTTCTCACGCTCCACGTCGTGCAGACCCTCGGCCTCGGCTACGGCGCGGCGGGAACTGTCGCGGCGCTCCTCACGATCGGAATCGCCGTCGGGGCGCCGTGGCGCGGCCGGCGCGTCGATACCGTGGGACTTCGGATCGCGCTCATCCCCTCGATCATCGCCGAAGCGGTTGTGTGGTCAGTGGCGCCGCACCTCGGCTACCCGGGCCTTCTCGCGGCCGCGCTCGTGGGCGGGGTGTTCTCGCTGCCGATTTTCTCCGTCGTCCGGCAGTCGCTCGGTGCCATGACCGCGTCCGCGGAACGCCGCACGGCGTTCGCCCTCGATTCGATCTGCACCGAGATCACGTTCATGGTGGGCCCGGCCCTGGCGGCCCTCGTCGCCGTGCAGCTCTCGACCGTCGTCGGCCTCACGGGCGTCGGAATTTCCGCCGCCCTCGCGGGTCTCGCACTCGTCTGGTTCAACCCGCCGACGCGTTCCGATCGGGTCGGGGCCGCCCAAGCCAGGGACGGTTTCGCCGCGGACGAGGACGACGACGTGGCGTCGTCTCTCGAATCGGCCGAGAGCGCGGCACCCGCCGAGGTCGCGGCCGGCCAGGCGGACGGGGCGTCGGGGCTCCGGCGACTGCTTCGGCGCGCGCCGCGCGGCCTGCGCCGCGGGTTCGCATGGCTCACGGTGTCGGTCGTCGTCGTTCTCGTGGTCGCCGCCGGCTCGGGCATCGTGCTCTCCGGCACGGATGTCGGGATCGTTGCTGTGCTGCGCGGCCACGGCCAGGGCCAGGAGCTTGGCTTCGTGTTCCTCGCGTGGTGCCTTGCGTCGCTTGTGGGCGGCCTCATCTACGGCGCGATGACGCGGCGCATTCCGCCCCTCGTGCTGCTCCTTGCCATGGCCGCGCTCACCATCCCGATGGGCTTCGCGAGCGACGTCTGGAGCCTGAGCCTGCTCTCCATCCCGGGGGGTCTCCTCTGCGCGCCGACGCTCTCGGCAGCGTCCGAGGCCATCGCAGCGCTCGTCGACGAGGGCAAGCGCGGCGAGGCGATGGGCTGGTACGGCTCGGCGCTCACGGCGGGTACCGCGCTCGGCTCGCCCCTCACGGGCGTCATGATCGACACGGCGGGGCCCTGGGCCGGATTCGCGGGGATTGGTGCGCTGGGGGTGCTGCTCTGCGTCGCGGGGCTCGTTGCGCAGGCCGTTCGACGGCGGCGCCGCGCAGCCGTCAACTAGCCCGCCCCGCCGTTCGACGGCGGTGCCGTCAGTTGACTTCGATGGCGGCGCCGTCAGTTGACGGGGCCGGTGTACTTCTCGCCGGGGCCCTTGCCGGGCTCGTCCGGGATGAGGGACGACTCCCGGAAGGCGAGCTGAAGGGACCGAAGGCCGTCCCGCAGGGGCGCCGCGTGCTGCGAGCCGATTTCGGGAGCGGCAGCCGTCACGAGTCCGGCCAGTGCCGTGATGAGCTTGCGCGCCTCGTCGAGATCCTTGAGGGCCTCGCCTTCGGGTCCTTCAGCGAGCCCCACCTTGACCGCTGCGGCACTCATGAGGTGCACCGCCGTCGTCGTGATCACCTCGACCGCCGGCACTTCGGCGATGTCGCGTACCTGGGTGCCCACATCGGCACGGCTGTCCTGGCTCAGCTGGTCGTCGGAAGTGGAGCTCTGATCAGTCGGGGTCATGCTGATAAGCTTGGCACAGACCGACTGGATGTCGTTATTTCAGCGTGTCCACCCACGGTGGTCAGTCGTGGGCAGGGGACCCTGTATACTTGATTGACAGTTTGCAAGCGGAGATTTCTCCCACCCGCGTCGGCGTGCGTATCGCATTGCTGCCGGGTACTCAGGTTGGCTCGCCACGGAAACCACCATGGCAGGGCACCGCGCCCCCGACGGCGCGCACCTTCTGAGGCCTCCGATTGCGCCGGCAATCGGGGGCCTTCCTCGTTGCCGGGCCAGTCCTTGACTACTTGAGGAGCTTGAACATTAGCGATCCACGCATCAATGAGCGAATCCGCGTTCCCGAGGTGCGCCTCGTCGGGCCTGCAGGCGAGCAGGTCGGCATTGTGCGCATCGAGGATGCGTTGCGTCTTGCCGCGGAGGCAGACCTCGATCTCGTTGAAGTAGCACCCCAGGCCAAGCCGCCGGTGTGCAAGCTGATGGACTTCGGCAAGTACAAGTACGAGGCCGCGGTCAAGGCCCGTGAGGCGCGCAAGAACCAGACGAACACGGTTCTCAAGGAGATCCGGTTCCGGCTCAAGATCGATACCCACGACTACGAGACGAAGAAGGGCCACGCGCTCCGCTTCCTCGGCGCCGGGGACAAGGTCAAGGCCATGATCCAGTTCCGCGGTCGCGAGCAGCAGCGTCCGGAGATGGGCATCCGCCTGCTCCAGCGCTTCGCGGACGACGTCGCCGAGGTCGGCGCGGTCGAGTCCGCTCCGCGCATCGATGGGCGCAACATGGTCATGGTGATCGGCCCGCTCAAGAACAAGGCCGAGGCCAAGGCGGAGGCTCGTCGCGCTGCCCAGCGTGCGGCTGACAAGGCCAAGGCTGAGGCGGCCAAGGCTGCCGGCATCACAGCCGACAAGGCGCCCATGACGCAGTCGCTTGGCGATGCGCTGCCCGCTGAGCTTCTGCTGGCCGCAGCCGAGGCCGACGAGGTCGCGGACGCCGAGGGCATGCTCGAGGCCGTTGAGGTCTTGGAGACTCCCGAGGTTGCGGAAGTGACCGAGATCGCGGAGGAACTGGAGGCTCCCGAGGCGGCGCCCGCGCCCGCCGAAGAGCAGCCCTCCGAAGAGCAGCCCTCTGAAGAGCAGCCCTCTGAAGAGCAGCCCGCCCAAGAGCGGCCTGTCGCGGAGCAGCCGGCTCCGAAGCAGGTCGCCCCGAAGCAGCAGGTCGCCCCGAAGCAGCCGGTCGCCCCGAAGCAACCGGCCGCCCAGAAGCAGCCGGCCGCGGAGTCGGCCACCGTGAAGCCTGCGCCGCGTCCCCAGGCCCCCAAGCCCGGCGAGGCGACGAAGCCGGCTGCTCCCAAGCCGTCGGCGCCGCGCCCGCAGGCCCCGAAGCCGGGTGCCCCTCGGCCCTCGGCGCCCAAGCCATCAGCCCCTCGGCCGTCCGGCCGCCGGGGCAGCTAGCCCACCGGGGCCGCTGAAGACCGATGAGGTCGTCAGCGGCCAGCGGTACCACGAGTCGGCCCGCGAAAGCGGTCCGCCAGAGAAGCCGCGGCCTCGTGCCGCGGGAAGCGAAGGAGATCGGTTCCTATGCCGAAGATGAAGACCCACAGTGGCGCCAAGAAGCGCTTCAAGCTGACTGGCTCGGGCAAGCTCAAGCGGCAGCAGGCTAACCGCCGCCACTACCTTGAGCACAAGCCGACCACGCTCACGCGCCGCCTCCACGCGGACAAGATCGTGGCGACGGGTGACGCCAAGGTCATCAAGCGGATGCTCGGCATCTGAGTCAGTTCCCAGCCAGGATTTTTGAAGGAGTACACACATGGCACGTGTGAAGCGGGCGGTCAACGCCCACAAGAAGCGCCGCACCGTCCTTGACCGCGCGTCCGGCTACCGGGGCCAGCGCTCGCGTCTCTACCGCAAGGCGAAGGAGCAGCTGCTCCACTCGTTCGTCTACAGCTACCAGGACCGCCACAAGCGCAAGGGCGACTTCCGCCGTCTCTGGATCCAGCGCATCAACGCTGCAGCCCGTGCGAACGGCCTGACCTACAACCGCCTCATCCAGGGCCTCAAGGCCGCCGAGGTCGAGGTCGACCGCCGCATGCTCGCCGAGCTCGCCGTCTCCGACGCTGCTGCGTTCGCGGCACTCGTCGAGGTCGCCAAGAAGGCCCTCCCGTCGGACGTCAACGCTCCGGTCGCCGCGAAGTAGGCTTCGCCAACACCTTTCCGAACGCCCGCGCAGCCCTGTGGCTGCGCGGGCGTTCGCCTGTGCCTCTTCGGACTAACGCTGTGCCTCTTCGGATAAGCGCTGTGCTGCTTCGGACTAATGTAGGTCAGTGACCTCTTCGCAGCGCGGCCCGCATCCGGCCGAACCGATGACCAATCCGAAGGCAGATCGCGTGCGCGACGTGGCCAAGCTCGCCCAGCGCTCTGCCCGGGCGAGGCGGGGGCTGTTCCTCGCCGAGGGACCGCAGGCTGTGCGCGAGGCGCTCAGGCTTGGCTCGACCGCGGTCGCCGAGGTGTACGCGAGCGAGGCCTGTCTCGAGCGGTATCCCGAGCTCGACGACCTGGCCCACGCGACCGGAGCCCTCCGGCTCGCGACCGATGAAGTTCTGGCCGCAATGGCAGACACGGTCAACCCGCAGGGCATTGTGGCCGTGTGCAGACAGCTCGATGCTGGCCTCGATGAGGTGCTCGCACAATCGCCGAGGCTGCTCGCCGTGCTGTGCCGGGTCCAGGATCCGGGCAACGCCGGAACGATCCTGCGCGCGGCGGACGCGGCCGGCGCCGACGCCGTTGTCCTGACCGACGGCAGCGTCGACATCTACAACCCCAAGGCCGTGCGCAGCACCGCAGGCTCCCTCTTCCACGTGCCCGTCGTCGTCGGCGTGGACGTCGACGAGCTTGTGCGCAGGGCGCGAGCCGCCGGCCTGGGCGTCCTCGCGGCCGACGGCTACGGAACCGTGGACCTCGACGTCCTCCAAGACGAGAGCGCGGCTCGGCGCCTCGGTGCGCGCGAGGGGGAACAGCGCAGCGAGGACCAGCACGACGGCGGGGACGCGCCGTCGTCCGTTGCCGCCGGTCCCGCGCTCGAGGCGCCCACGGTCTGGCTCTTCGGCAACGAGGCCCAGGGCCTCTCGGACGCCGAGCTTGCCCTCGCGGACGCACGCGTGGCGGTCCCCGTGTACGGCGAGGCGGAGAGCCTCAATGTGGGGACGGCTGCCACCGTGTGCCTCTACGCGAGCGCCCGGGCGCAGCGGCGCGAGGACCGCGCTGGCGGGTAAGACGGCGGGTAGTACGGCTGCCCCACGTTCACCATAGGAGCATCAGCCGAGAGGCGTGCGCCGCTCAAGCCACCCGCTCAGGGCCGCGATCGCGAGCCCGAGAACGGCGAGGACAGCACCGACGTACGCCGGGGCCGTGAAGCCCCAGCCCCAGCCGATCACGAGGCCCCCGACGAACGCCCCGAGGGCGTTCGCGACGTTGAGCGCGGAGTGATTGAGCGAGGAGGCGAGTGTCGGGGCCTTCGGGGCCGAATCGAGGAGCCTCGTCTGGAGCGCCGGGATCATCGTGGAGCCGGAGCCGCCGACGACGAAAACCATGAGGAGCGCCGTCGGCCACCAGTGCGCGGCGAGGCCGTACAGCACCATGACCACTGCGACGACCGCGAGCCCTCGGTAGATCGCGCCCATGACCGAGCGGTCGGCGAGCCGCCCGCCGATGATGTTGCCCGCGACCATGCCCAGGCCATAGAGCCCCACGACGAGGGGCATGAGGTTCTCGGGAAGCCCGGCGACGCTCGTCATCGTGTGGGCGATGTAGGTGTAGGTCGCGAAGAAGCCGCCGAAGCCGACGATTCCGATGAGCAGGGCGAGCCACATCTGGACCCGGGTGAGGGCGCCGAGTTCGCGCCGAATGCTGGCCTCCGGGTGAGCCGGCTCGAATGGCACGAAGCGCCAGATCATGGCGACGGCGGCGAGAGCGATGACGGCCGTGACGACGAAGAGGAGCCTCCAGCCGAAAGCCTGGCCCAGCCACGTTGCGAACGGCACGCCGAGCACGTTCGCGATCGTGAGGCCGGACATGACGGTTGCGATGGCCCATCCCCGCTTCGTCGGGGCGACGAGGGTTCCCGCGAGGACGGCTGCCGCTCCGAAGTACGCGCCGTGGGGGAGGCCCGACGCGAAGCGCGAGACCATCATCGAGCCGAAGTCGCCGGCGAACGCCGAGGAGAGGTTGGCGAGTCCGATGAACGCGGCGAGCGCCATGACGAGCCACTTGCGCGGGAGCCGTGCGCCGACGGCCGCGAGGATGGGTGCGCCGACGACGACGCCGAGCGCGTACGCGGAGATGAGCTGGCCCGCCTGCGGGGTCGAGACGGCGAGGCCGCGTTCGATCTCCTTGAGCAGTCCCATCGTCGTGAACTCGACCGTGCCGATGCCGAATCCGCCGATCGCGAGCGAGAGCATGGCCCAGAAGAGAGGCCTCGGTGCAAGAGGTGCGCGGCCGCTGCGGCTGTGGGTGAGCTCTGGGGGCGAGGCGGTGCCCTTAGTGCTTTGGGCAGGGGGCGTCGTCATGCTGATCCTTGGGGGTCGGTGCTGTCGTCGAAAGGGCCCGCCGGCGTGGCCGCGCGGGGGAGGGGCAGCATCGGCCCTCGGGTCCTTCAACTCTATTCGCTGTCGGCTCATTCCACCGCCCTAGACTGTGGGCGTGGAAGGAATCGAGACGATCGTGCACGTCGTGGGAGGGGCGATTGTCGATTCGCTCGCGCGGCCCACGGCGCTTCTCGCCGCACGCCGCACCGCGCCGCCCCAGTTCGCAGGGATGTGGGAGTTCCCGGGCGGCAAGGTCGAACCGGGCGAGGAGCACGAGGATGCGCTCCGCCGGGAACTCCGCGAAGAGCTCGGGGTTGCCGTCCGGCTCGGTTCCGAGATCGCCGGGCCGGGGCGCGACGGCTGGCGCCTCAACGCGAAGGCGGCGATGAGGGTGTGGTTCGCTGAAATCATCGAGGGCTCGCCCGTTGCGCTCGAAGACCACGACGAGCTCCGCTGGGTTCCGCTCGCTCGAGAGTCGGAAGACCGCCTCACGGGCCTTCCCTGGATCCCCGCAGACTACCCGATCGTCGAAGCCGTCCGAGTGGAAGCCGAGCGACTCTCGCGCCGTATGTGGTAGGGGTCCGGGCTCAGAACAGCACTCCTTGGTCGGTCGGCTTTCGCGCGGCGCGGTGAGGCGCCGTCGTCTCCTCAAGGTGGTCTCGCGCGGCGCGCGGAGCGGGGTCCAGCATGCGGTGGCCCACGGTGTCGCGACCTCCGAAGCCGTGGCGCGCTTTGGCCTGCGCGACGCGGCGGCCGAGCCACATCCGGTAGTCCTTGGGCGCGTAGGAGCCTTGGCCGTAGAGCCGTCGGTAGCGGCCAACGAGCTGGGGATGCTCGCGCGCAAGCCATTGCATGAACCATTCCTTCGTCGCTGGCCTCAGATGGAGCGCCCCTGCGGTCACCTCGCTGGCCCCGGCCTCGGCGAGCGCGGCGAACAGACCGTCGAGATGCTCCTCGCCGTCCGTGAGCCAGGGGAGGATCGGCATGGCCATGACGCCACAGGGGAGCCCGGCGTCGCGCAGCTTGCGGATGAGCGCTAGCCGCGCAGAAGGTGTAGGCGTCCCGGGCTCGAGCACGGATTGAAGCGACTGATCCAGGACCGCGAGCGAGATCGCCGTACCGACGGTGACGTGGGCGGCCGCAGCCTTGAGCAGCGGCAGGTCGCGCGCGAGGAGCGTCCCTTTCGTGAGGATCGAGAACGGCGTCCCCGAGTCCGCAAGCGCTCGGATAATGCCCGGCATGAGCGCGTAACGGCCCTCAGCCCGCTGATAGGGATCGGTGCTGGTGCCGAGGGCTACGTGCTCGCGCGACCACGAGGGCCGCGCGAGCTCGGCCCGCAGGACCTCGACAACGTTCACCTTGACCACCAGCTGCCGGTCGAAGTCAAGGCCTGAGTCGAGGTCGAGGTACTGGTGCGTTCCGCGCGCGAAGCAATAGACGCACGCGTGGCTGCACCCCCGGTAGGGATTGATCGTCCACCGGAACGGCATGGAGGACGCCGGCGGCACCTTGTTGAGCGCCGATTTCGCGGCGACCTCGTGGAATGTGATGCCGTGGAACTCCGGCGTCCGGACGGCGCGCAGCAGCCCCGCGAGCGGAATGAGCGGAACGCTGTCCGTCCCGCCGTCAGCGGATTCGGACTGCGCCGTCTGCGTGTTCCATCGCATGCAGACTATTCGAATACATGTTCGAAGTCATGTCAAGGAGGCGTCGTCGGGCTCGGCGAGCCGCCACGCGACCGTGACGGTGGCCCGCAGCTCGGCCTCGCCCGCCTCGATCGGCATCTGCTCGGCAGAGCTCGCCACCGCGGCGGCGCGGACAAACGGGACCGGCATGCCCGGCGCCAAGGGCCCCGCGACGTCGATCCGGATGGCGGGGCCAAGGGAGCGGCCCGCCCGGCGGGCCAGCCGCTCGGCCGCCGCCCGCGCGTCGTCGAACGCGGCCTCCTGGGCGGCCGCGAGCGCCGCGGCCGGGTCGTCCACCTCGAGCGCGAGTCCGTGGATCCGCAGCGCATCGCCTGCGGCGCGGACGACGGCGTCGAGCAGCTCGGGCGTGCGGCCGAGGTCGCGGGACTTGACCGTGAACCCCTCGCCCGCGAAGTAGCCCACGATCTTTCCGGAACGGTACTGCCAGTCCATCTCCGGTCGGACGTACAGGCCGCTCGTCGCGAGGTCGGAACGCGGGATTCCGGCCTCGAGCGCGGCGTCGACGACCTTCTTGGCCGTGGCCGCCGCTCCCTCGTAGGCCTCCGCCAGGATGGCGGCCCGAACCTCGACGGAGAGGCGGAGGACGGCGACGTCCGGTGTGGCGCGCGCCGTTCCAGTCCCAGTGACGGTCACGGTGTCGTGCATTCTGCCCATGCTGGCCTCCTCGACGGTCCTCCCACGGTATCCCCGGAGCGTTCGATCGGCCTAGGAATGAGCTCGGCGAATTTTATCTCGAAGTATCCACGGAGATTCAAGGGTTAGCACCACGGAATCTGGACAAATATTTCGCGCCCAGTACCTAGATGCGGCGCCGGGGGATGTACCGATCCGCGGGAATCCGCGGGAGAGCCGTCTAAGTGGTGACATTCGTGCATTCGAGAACGTGCGGATGTCTGGTGCGGCCGTCACGTGGTGAAACTGGCCTTCTTCGACCCTCCTGAAAATTTGGAGGCTGGGCTTAGATTGTCTTTACCGTCGGCAATCGACCCGCGGTGGCCAGTAAGCTATAAACTAGGACATCTGGGGGATAACATGCGAACACGTCAGTCTCGGAGGCGTTTCGCTGCGCTCATTGCGTCTGTTGTGGCATCCTTGTTCATGTTGGCCGCGCCGGCCGTAGCGGAGGGTTCTTGGTATTCCTCCGTCTACGGGGCGGTGATCGGCTTCAGCTCGCGCTCGTGGCAAGACAATCATCTCGACTCTGCATCAACGGTGACCTACTTGTCGGGGTGCTCAGTCCCCGCGGGCTTCTCGTCCGTGAGCCTCGATCTCTACGACGAGTTCGGATGGTTTCCCGACTATAACGTCGGCACCAGGACGAGTGCGTGCGGTGCTCACAATTGGGGTGTCATGACCCGCCCAGACAGCTATCACTGGACAATCTCTGCGATCAACGGCGGATCTTGGGGCAATTCGATCAGCATTGCCGGCATCAGCCAATACTACTGATCTCGCTCCGTTCAGTGTCTAGATCATGAATGTGGGGGGACTTGAATCTGAGACTTGACAATATTGGATTTTCTTATTCTGCGACGCCGGTGTTCGACGGATTCTCACTTGAGATCCCTTCGGGAAGAACTGTGTTGTTGGGGCCGAATGGCGCGGGGAAGTCCACCCTTTTAGGGATAGCGGCCAGCGTCCTGATGCCCCGTTCGGGCTCCACTTTCGTGGAGCCCGAACGGGGCAGGCGCACAGATTCGAGGCAACGCCGCCGATACAGGCGTCAGGTGGCCTGGCTGCCGCAGGACTTCTGCCCGTTCCCGGGGCTCACGGTGGCCGAGCATGTTGCATACTGCGGCTGGCTCAAGGGGATGAGCGCGGGGGATGCCCGGGCGAGCACCGGCGCGGCCCTCGAGGCGGTGGACCTTTCCTCACTGGGCGATCGTCCTGTGAAGCAGCTGTCCGGCGGACAGCGCCGGAGAATGGGACTGGCCGGTGCGCTGGTCCATGACGCCGACGTGATTCTGCTCGACGAGCCGACCGCGGGCCTCGACCCGTTGCAGCGCGAGAGGTTCGCCGCGCTTCTCCGGCGGATTGAACCCCAGAAGGTCGTGGTGGTCTCAACGCATCAGACCGAGGATGTTCATGACTCGTATGGGTACGTCGCGATCCTCGATCGGGGTGTCTTGCGGTTCCACGGGACGGTAAAAGATTTCGTCTCCGTGGCGTCCGACGGAATCGACCTCCGGGACAGGGTCCGGCAGGCTTATTCCCGCTACGTCGTGGGGGAGGAATGAGCGTGCTCCCTCTTCCTTCCCGCCCTGCCCTTTGGCTTGTCTTCCCCGGCCTGATCCTGGTGTGGGTCTACGCGGCGCTTTACATCAGTGACGCAGCCATCCGAGGACATTGGGTCGCCGCTATGAGCAACGCCGCGCTGTTCCTGCTGTTCTCGTGCGGGCTCGCGGCGCTTTCCGCAGCGATTGAGGGATCGCGGGATCGTTCGGGGAAGCTGGGCGATCTGGCCGTCGTGCGTTCATCGTGGCACATTGCGGCACAGCGGCTGTGGCCCTCGCTGCTCGCCGGCGCCACAGTTCAGACTGTTGGAACACTCTTTCTCGCATCCGCCGCCTTCGGCGCACCAGGACGTCCGCCGTGGGAACTCCCGGTTGCCTATGTCGCCATCGTGTTCTTTCACGCATCGCTCGGATATGCGCTCGGGAGATTCCTTCCGGCTATCGCGGCGATTCCCCTGAGCATGCTGTCTTCCTACGGCTGGCTCGGGTTCACATGGTCCGTGCCCTACTTCCCGCTCAGGCATCTGGCGGGGCCCGCGCTCGCCAGCTGTTGCGGACCTGCGAGCGAACTCAACCCCCTCGCGGTCTGGGCCCCCATCGCCTTCAGCATTCCGGCCGGAGTCCTTCTGCTCGCCCTCGTTGCGCTCAACCCACCCGTCGGCAGAGCGGAGCGTGCAAGGGTCGGCCGGCGACGCGCTCGCGCAGCGATGGCCGTCGCCTCCGGCCTTGTCGCCTGTCTCGCCGTGGTGACGGCGTGTTCACTCTTCCTTGCGCGCAACGTGGGGGCCTTTGCCTATCAGGACCGCCCCGAGTCCGAGCTTGAATGCAGCGGTCAGCGACCTCGGATTTGCCTCTTTCCAGAACAGCTTGCCAGCTCGGACCCTCGCCCCGTCCTTGCGGCTGCCTTCTCGCGGTTGGAGGCCGCCGGGATGCCCTTATTCATGGCAGTGAATGCAGGAGTGGGCGATTCCAACCCAACCGATGCCATCGCCGTGGTCGCCGTCGGAATCAGATCGAGCGAGGCAGAACTGATTCATGCGGCGGCTTCGGCCTACACGGCGCCCCTGACGGGGATCGACTGCGGAGCGACTGACTACCGGCCATGGCTGCGGGCTTACGGGATTCTGTCGGCGTGGCTTGAACTGGAAGCCTCGAAGGGGGTTGTCGCGCCGGAACGCGTTAGGGCGGGGGTTGCGCGCGACACATTGGACGATCTCGATCACTTGCAGGCCCGGCCCTTGGGGGAGCAGCGCGAGTGGATTCGGAGTGCGCTCGAATCGCTCAAACGATGCGAGGCGGTTTCGCCGGATGACGCACCATGAGGTGGTGGCTGGCTGCGCATAAGGCGCTCGTCGTCCTCGTACTCGTCTTTGGGACGAGCGCGACTGCGCTCGCGACAGCGCGCCTCAATCTGGCCCTTCCCGCGCTTTCCGGGTCCATGCCGTTCGCACCGGTTCCGCTTGTTGCGGTCCTCGCGACGCTGGCGACAGTCATCGTCGCGGCCGGCCTGTCGTCGGGCGACGAGGCCATCGTGCGAGCTGCAGCGCGCAATGCGCACGCCCTCAATGCGGCCTATCTCTTCGGCGCGTTTGCCGTCGTCGGCTTGACCAGTGCGATGGCGCTTCCCCTGGGCGTCCCGGTCGAGCACGCGTGGCTCCTGCTGCGGGACACCGCCGGCTGCCTCGCGCTCCTCGTCGTCGGGCGTACGCTCGCACTCGGCCGCTACTCGGCCACGGTCCCCACCGGATACCTCCTCGCGTCGTCAATCTTCGGACGGACCAGCGGCGGATTGCCTGCCTGGTGGGCCTGGCCCCTGCAGCGCGGCGAGGAGGCGGACCTGCCGGTCTTGATCCTGTCTGCGGCAGCCGCGGTGGTCCTCCTTGTCGAGTGCGGGCGACGTGGGCGGGCGATCGCGCTCGGAGGGCAACGCTAGACTGGGCAGGGAGCCGAACGGCGCGGCGTGCCCGCGGCTGGCTCCCTGCCGACCAACCCGCACGCGTAAGAACGGTCCATGACTGATACATTGCCCGGCGTCGCCGTCCCGGATCCCCTGGACGAGGCCGCTGTCACCGCCGCCGTCGAACGCGCCCTCGAGGAGATCTCGGGCGCGCCCACCCTGGACGAGCTCAAGGCCGTCCGCATCGCCCACACGGGGGAGAAGTCGCCGCTCGCGCTGGCCAACCGTGCGATCGGTTCGCTCGGCAAGGAGTCCAAGGCGGCGGCGGGGAAGATTGTGGGCTCGGCACGCGGACGCGTGAATCAGGCCATCGCGGCGCGCGCTGAGGTGCTTGAGGTGGAGAACGACGCGCGGATCCTCGTCGAGGAGACGGTCGATGTCACCGCCGCGCCGCGCCGCCGTCGTGCGGGCGCGCGCCACCCCCTCTCGACGCTGCAGGACCGCGTGTGCGAGATCTTCGTCGGCATGGGCTGGGAAATCGCCGAAGGCCCCGAGGTCGAGTCCGAGTGGTTCAACTTCGACGCGCTCAACTTCAAGCCGGACCACCCGGCCCGCGAGATGCAGGACACGTTCTTCGTCGAGCCCGTCGAGCGGCACGTGCTCATGCGCACGCACACCTCGCCCGTCCAGGTTCGCTCGATGCTTGAGCGCGAGGTGCCGATCTACGTGCTGTGCCCGGGCAAGGTGTTCCGCACGGACGAGCTCGACGCGACACACACGCCGGTCTTCCACCAGTTCGAGGGCCTCGCGATCGACAAGGGCCTGAGCATGGCAGACCTGCGCGGAACGCTCGAGCACTTCGCGCGCCAGATGTTCGGCCAGGAGGCCCAGATCCGGCTCCGCCCGAACTTCTTCCCGTTCACTGAGCCGAGCGCCGAGCTCGACATCTGGCACCCGGGTGCGAAGGGCGGGCCCCGCTGGATCGAGTGGGGCGGCTGTGGCATGGTCAACCCCAACGTTCTGCGCGCGGCGGGCATCGACCCCGACGTCTACTCGGGCTTCGCGTTCGGCATGGGCATCGAGCGGACCCTCATGTTCCGCAACGACGTCGTTGACATGCGCGACATGATCGAGGGCGACCTCCGGTTCAGCGAGCACTTCGGGATGGAGATCTAAGCACCATGCGAATCCCCCTTTCATGGCTGCGCGAGTACACGCAGCTCCCCGCCGGCGCGACCGCCGAGGATGTCATGGCAGACCTTGTCGCGGTCGGGCTCGAAGAGGAGGCCGTCCACCGGCCCGCCGACTCCATCAAGGGCCCGGTCGTCGTCGGCCAGGTGCTGAGCCTCGTCAAGGAGCCGCAGTCCAACGGCAAGACGATCAACTGGTGCCAGGTCCGCGTGGTCCCCGAGGGCCACGAGCAGACCCTCACGGGGAAGGGAATCGACCCATCCGGCGTCCAGGGCATCGTGTGCGGCGCGCACAACTTCGTCGAGGGCGACAAGGTTGTTGTGACGCTTCCGGGTGCGACCCTCCCGGGCGACTTCCACATCGCGGCGCGCAAGACCTACGGCCACGTCTCCGCGGGCATGATCGCGTCCGCGCGCGAGCTCGGCGTCGGCGAGGACCACGACGGCATCATCGTGCTCTCGCGCCTTGGCCTCGACCCCGAGATCGGCACGGATGCGCTAGAGCTCCTCGGCCTGACCGACGAGGCCGCCGAGATCAATGTCACGCCGGATCGCAGCTATTGCTTCTCGATCCGAGGGATTGCGCGCGAGTTCGCGCATGCCACGGGCACGGTGTTCGAGGACCCGGCCACGCAGGTCAAGGTGCCGGAGAAGCTCGACGGCGGCTTCGACGTCGTGCTCGATGACCGCGCCCCGGTCTACGGCGTGCCCGGATGCGATCGCTTCGTGGCACGCACCGTCCGCGGCATCGACCCGACGCGTCCCACGCCGCAGTGGATGGTCTCGCGCCTGCGGCTCGCCGGCATGCGATCGGTCTCGCTGCCCGTCGACATCTCGAACTACGTGATGTTCGAGCTCGGCCAGCCGACGCACTGCTACGACCTCGACAAGCTCGAGGGCCCGATCACGGTCCGTCGGGCCGAAGACGGCGAGAAGATCGAGACCCTCGACGGGAAGATCCGCGACCTCGACCCCGAGGATCTGCTCATCGCGGACGCGGCGGGCCCGATCGGCATCGCGGGCGTCATGGGCGGTGCGTCGACCGAGTGCTCCGGCTCGACCGTCAACGTCCTCGTCGAGGCGGCCCACTTCGACACCGTCACCGTTGGCCGCTCGCGCCGTCGCCACAAGCTCCCGTCCGAGGCGTCCAAGCGCTTCGAGCGCGGGGTCGACTGGCAGGTCGCGGACGAGGCCGCGCAGCGCGTCGTCGATCTCCTCGTCGAACTCGGGGGCGGCGTGGCCGACGAGACGGGGACCGATGTCGGCACCGAGCCGCAGCCCGTCACGATCGTGCTCCCCGAAGAGTTCGCGTCCGAGCGGATCGGCATGGAGTTCTCCGAGGAGCTCATCGCGCGCACGCTCGGCGACCTCGGCGCACAGGTCAAGCGGCGCGGTTCCGACTTCCTCGTGACTCCGCCGAGCTGGCGCAACGACCTCGAGACGAAGGAAGACCTTTCCGAGGAGATCGCGCGGCTTGTCGGCTACGACAAGATCCCGTCGCGTCTCCCGGTCGCACCCCCGGGACGCGGCTTCACGCGCACGCAGCAGCAGCGCCGCCGGCTCGTGCAGGCGCTCGCCGACGCGGGCCTCACCGAGGTGCTCGCGTACCCGTTCGTGACCAAGGCAGCGAACGAGACGTTCGGCGTCGCGGAGGCAGGAGCGCCGCGCCCCGCGGTCAAGCTCGCGAACCCGCTGAGCGAGGAGTTCGGCTGGCTGCGCACCTCTGTGCTGCCCGGCCTCATCGACGTGGCCAAGCGCAACCACTCGCGCGGCTTCCGCGACCTCGCACTCTTCGAGACGGGCCTCGTGTTCCTGCCCGAAGGCGGGGAGATCGGCACGGCGACGATCCCGCCGCTCGGGGCCCTGCCCTCGGACGAGGTGCTCGACGCGCTCGACGCGGGGCTCCCGCGCCAGCCGCTCCACCTCGGGGCGATCATGACGGGCCACGATTCGCCCGCCGCCGCCCAGCACACGCCCCGGGCGTGGGACTGGGCCGACGCAATCGACGTCGCGCGGCTCGCGGGCGACCTCCTGGGCGTCGACCTCGTCGTCACCCAGGGCTCGCACCAGGCGTTCCACCCGGGCCGCACGGCTCAGCTCGCGCTGCGTTCGGGCGAGGTCGTCGGTTTCGCGGGCGAGCTTCACCCCAAGCTGCTTGCGGCCCACGACATGCCCGCGCGCTCAGTCGCCGTCGAGCTCGACGCGGACGCCCTGTTCGACGCCTCGCCGGACGTCGTCGTCGCGAAGCACATCTCGACGTTCCCGGTCGCGACTCAGGACGTCGCGCTCATCGTCGATGCCGCGATCCCCGCCGACGACGTCAAGGACGCCTTGCGCGAGGGCGCGGGCGAGCTCCTCGAGGAGGTGCACCTGTTCGACGTCTACGTCGGCAGGGGCATCGAGGACGGCAGGAAGTCGCTCGCGTTCGGGCTCCGTTTCCGTGCCCCGGACCGGACGCTCACGTCGGACGAGGCCTCGGAAGCCCGCGCTGCCGCCGTCGCCCTCGCCGCCGAGCGTTTTGGGGCGGTCCAGCGCTGACGCCTCCAGCGATCTGCTGCGCATGATGCTCCGCGCGGTGCCGCTAGGGCACCAAGGGTCTCCTCTTCCGGTCGGCCTGCCGACGGAAGGGGAGGCCCTTCGCGCGCGCGCCTTCACGGACGCACGGCAGGCGCACGAGTTCCTCGCCGGCCGCCTCGCCCTGCGCGGCTTCGTCGCGGAGGCGGTGGGCGCCGAGCCGGAAGCCATCGTCCCGCTCTACTGGTGCCCTGCGTGCGGCGCGGGTGAGCACGGCGCACCCGGGTTTGCGCTCGCGGCATCGGACGACGACGGCCTCGACGTCCCGCGTCCGGCACGCCTTCCCGTCGCCGCGAGCATGTCGCGTGCCGCGGGGTGGGCGCTCCTCGCGGTCGAGCCAGCCGGCGGCTCCGCTTCGGTGCGCGTCGGCGTCGACCTTGCGCGTCCCGCCGACTTCGCAACGATCCCGGAAGCCGCCTTCTCGCCCTCGGAACGCGTGCGCCTCGCCGACTCGCGTGACGCGCGGGTCGAGGCCGCGCGCCTGTGGGCGCGCAAGGAGGCCCTCCTTAAGGCTTTGGGAACGGGACTCCGCACCGATCCGGCTACTGTCGAGACCCTCGGCGATCCGCGCGTCGTCGACGTCGCCCCGCACAACCTAGGCCTCCCCACAGGCTTTGTCGCGGCAGCGGCCCTCCTCTGATCGGGCCCTCGCTGATCGGGCCCTCGCGCTACTTCGGCGGCGCCGGCAGGGCGCGCTGGTAGAGCCACGGGCGGAGGACGGCGGCGGCGTCGAACTTCCGCGCGCCGGCGCACACGCGGTCCAAGATCTCGACGAAATCGGCCGTCGAGGCGAGGCCGTGCCGATACTCCGACGCGAAGGCCCTGAGCGAGCGGAAGAAGCGGTCGTCGCCGACGGCGCGGCGCACGGCGTGCAGGGCGAGGGCCCCGCGCTTGTAGACCCGGTCGTCGAACATGTGATCGGGGCCCGGCACGCCAATCAGGAGATCCTGCGGCTTCGTCGCGAGGAGCTTCCAGGCGGCGGCCGCCCGCTCCTTGACCGGCGCGATCCCGGCCTCCTCGCTCCAGAGCCATTCGGCGTAGCACGCGAAGCCCTCGTGCAGCCAGATGTCCGCCCAGCAGCGCACGGTCACCGAATTGCCGAACCATTGGTGCGCGAGTTCGTGGGCGAGGAGCCGCTGGGCCTCCCACGTGCGCTTGATGTGGTTGCGCCCCACGATCGAGAGGGACTGGGCCTCGAGCGGGATCTCGAGCTCGTCTTCCGTGACCACGACCGTGTAGTCGCGGAAGGGGTACGGCCCGAAGAGCTCCGAGAAGAGCTTGACCATCCGGACCTGGTCCTTGAGGCCCGTGGCCGCCTCGGCGCGCAGCTCGGGCGGCACTGCCGCGAGGACGCGGACGCGGCCGGAACCCCGGTCGGGAAGGCGGCCGAGCTCGAGGTCGCGATAGCGCCCGATGAGCACTGTCGCAAGGTACGGGGACATCGGCTCGGGCTGGTCGTAGACCCAGGTCTCGCGGCTCGACCGCGTGCGGCGCGACGTGAGGACCCCGTTCGAGACCACGCGGTAGCCCGCGTCGGCCGTCACGGCGATGCGGAAGGCGGCCTTCTGGCTCGGGTGGTCGTTGCACGGGAACCACGTCGGGGCGCCCACGGGCTGCCCCGCGACGAGCACGCCGTCGTCGAGCTCCTCCCACCCGACTTCGCCCCAGCGGCCGTCGATGGGGCGCGGGCTGCCTTCGTAGCGGATCTCGAGGTCGAAGGCACGCCCCTTGGGAATGCGGTTCCGCGGGGTGACGACGAGCTGGTCGCCGCGCTGCGCCGACTTGGCCGGCTTCGCCCCGTCGACGAAGACCTTCGTCACCCGGAGTCCCGCGAGGCTCAGTGACACGGTGTCGAGCTTCTCGCGGGCTTCCGCGCGGATCCGTGCCTGCCCGCTCAGGCGGTTGCTCGCGAGCCTCACGTCGAGGTCGAGGTCGTAGCGCCGCACGCGGTAAGCGGCCGTTCCGTGCCCTGGCGTGTAGGGGTCTGGAAGGCGGGCGCCGCTCTTGGGGCTCACCGGGTCGGTCCCTTCGGCCTCGACCACGGAACCACGGGATTGCCCCGCCAATATGTCCCAGCCGGGATGGCCTCGCCGCGCATGACGAGCGACGCCGGCCCGACCGTTGCGCCCGAGCCGATGGCCGCGCCCGGAAGGACGACGCCGTGCGGCCCCATCGTCGCTCCCTCGCCGATCGCGACGGTCCCGATGCTCATGATCCGGTCGTGGAACAGGTGGGTCTGGACCACGCAGCCCCGATTCACGGTCGAGCTCGGGCCGAGTTCCACGAGGTCCGCTTCAGGAAGCCAGTAGCTCTCGCACCAGGCGCCCCGGCCGATTCGCGCCCCGAGCGCGCGCAGCCACCACACGAGGGCCGGCGTGCCGGCCGCGGCTCGTGCGAACCAGGGCGCCGCGACCATCTCGACGAACGCGTCCACGACCTCGTTGCGCCACACGAACGAGCTCCACAGCGGATGCTCTCCAGCGCGGATGCGGCCCACGAGGAGCCACTTCGCGACGACGGCGGAACCCGCGGCAAGCGCGCCCGCCGCAAGCATCACGGCGCCGCACACGAGCGCCGCGGGCAGGTAGCCCCACTGCGCGGCAAGCCAGTCGAGCACCACGAGCACGACGGCGGCGATCGCCACCGTTAGCACTACAGGAACCGCGCGGCACAGTTCCCAGAGTGCTCGCGCCACCTTGAGGCGCGACGGCGGGCTGAAGGTCCGCGCGGTGTCGGACTCGAGCGACGTGCGGCGGAGCCGCACGGGCGGGCTCCCGAGCCATGACGATCCCGACTTGGCCTTCTTGGGCGTCGCCGAGAGGACCGCGACGAGCCCGTTCTTCGGGACCGATCGGCCCGGCGCCGTCATGCCCGAGTTCCCGAGGAACGCGCGCTTGCCGACCTTGGCCGGAGCGATCCGCAGCCAGCCGCCGCCGAGCTCGTATGAGGCGACCATCGTGTCGTCGGCGAGGAATGCGCCGTCGCCCACCGTCGTCATCTTGGGCACGAGCAGGACTGTCGACGCCTCGACGTCCTTCCCCACGGTCGCGCCGAGCAGACGGAGCCACGTGGGGGTGAACAGGCTCGCATAGAGGGGAAACAGGAGATCCCGGGCCATATCGAGGACGCGCTCGGTCGCCCACACCTGCCAGCCCATGCGGCTGCGGATTGGGTAGGTGCCCTCGCGGAGCCCGAGGCCGAGCACTCGCGTGCAGCCCGCGACGAGAAGCAGGTTCGCGGCGAACCACGCGGCCGCTGCGAGCGGTGACGCGGCGAGGATGGACGGGAGCGCATCGTGCAGGCTCGTGTGCCCCGCGGCAGCCCACACGAGGACTCCTGCGGCCGCGGCCCCCGCAGCGTACGGGATGAGTGCGAGCAGGGACGAACCCGCCGCGAAGGCCGCGATCCAGAGTGCCTCGGCGAGCCGCGAACGCTGTTGTGTGGCCTCGGGCCAGTCGTGCTTGGCCTTGCCGATCCGTTCGGCGGGGGAGCCGGAGACCAACAGGCCGGCCTTGACGCGCCCCGAGACCGCCGAACCAGGCTCGACGACGGCGTTCGCGCCGATCTGCGCGCCCGGAAGCAGGGTGCTGCGCGAGCCGATCGTCGCTCCGGGGCCGATCCGCACGGGCCCCACGAAGACCGAGTCGCCGTCGATCCACCACCCCGCGAGGTCCACCTCGGGCTCGACGGAGGCGCCCTTCCCGAGCTCGAGCATGCCGGTGACGGGCGGAACGGAGTGCAGCACGGCGTCGCGGCCGATCTTCGCGCCGAGGGCCCGGGCGTAGTACGGGACCCACGGCGCGCTCGCGAGGCTCACGGCCTGCGCGAGATCCGCGATCTGTTCGGCGAGCCACAGCCGCAGATGCACGCTGCCCGAACGCGGGTATACGCCGGGCGTCAGGCCCCGCAGGAGCAATCGGGCCGAGACGACCGAGATCGCCATGCGCCCGAGCGGGCTCACGAACACAAGCCACGACGCCGCGACCCACCACCACGAGACGGTGGGCGCCGCCGAGAAGCCCGCGATGGCCGCGAGGACGTTGTTCGCGGCCATGAGATACGTGAGCCAGCGCATCCCGACGAGGATGAACAGGGGCACCCCGAGGAGGGTCTGGGCGAGCTGGGTCCGCGCCGAGGCGGGCTCGACCGAGCGTTCGACGGCGGGAGCAGCCGTGGAGCGCGCGCTCCCCGTGATCGCTTCGACGAGGGCGCCGACGCGCGGATGGGCGTAGACGTCCGCGACCGTGACGGTCGGGTAGCGGCGGCGCAGCGCCGAGACGAGCTGCGCGGCCGCGAGGGAGCCGCCGCCGTGGGCGAAGAAGTCGGCATCGAGGCTCGACGCCTGTGTTCCGAGCACGGCGGACCACTGCTCGACGACCCACGCAGCATCCTCGGGAAGCTCGAGCGCTTCGGCCGAGGTCGAGTCGGCCCCCGGGAGCGGCCACGGGAGCGCGCCGCGGTCCACCTTGCCGCTCGTCTTGGTCGGGAGCGTGTCGACGACGGCGAGGAGCGGCACGAGCGCGGCCGGGAGCGCGTGCGCGAGCCGCTCACGACACGCTGCGAGATCCGGCTCGGCGCCGTCCGACGGCGCGAGGTACCCGACGAGCACCTGGTTCCCGGCCGCCGTCGTCCGCACGGCCGCGGCGGCGCCCGCGATGCCCGGAAGCGCTTGGAGGGCCGCGTCGATCTCGCCGAGCTCGATCCGGCGCCCGCCGAGCTTGACCTGCTCGTCGGCGCGCCCCTGGAAGATGAGGCCGGTCGGCTCGAACGTCACGAGGTCGCCCGAGCGGTACGCGCGATCCCAGCCGATGGAGGGCATGGGGGCGTACTTCTCGGAGTCCTTCGCGGGGTCGAGGTATCTCGCGAGCCCGACGCCGCCGATGATGAGCTCCCCGACGCCGCCCTCGGACACCGGGACGCCTTCGGGGTCGACGATCGCGAGGTCCCAGCCGTCGAGCGGGAGGCCGATCCGCACGGGCCCTCCGTCGCCGAGCTGTGCCGCGCACGCGACGACGGTTGCCTCCGTGGGCCCGTACGTGTTCCAGACTTCGCGGCCTTCGACCGCGAGACGCTGGGCGAGCTCAGGCGGGCACGCCTCGCCGCCGAAGATGAGCAGGCGGACGTTCTCGAGGGCCTCGCCCGGCCAGAGCGCCGCGAGGGTCGGGACGGTCGAGACGACCGTGATGCCGCGTTGGACGAGCCACGGGCCGAGGTCCATGCCCGTCCGGACGAGGGCGCGCGGCGCGGGGACGAGGCACGCGCCGTGCCGCCACGCGAGCCACATCTCCTCGCACGAGGCGTCGAACGCGACCGAGAGGCCGGCGAGGACCCGGTCCTCGGGGCCGATCGGCTCGGGCTGCAGGAACAGGCGTGCCTCGGCGTCGACGAACGCGGCCGCGGAGCGGTGCTGGACGGCGACGCCCTTGGGCGTCCCGGTCGAGCCTGACGTGAAGATGATCCAGCAGTCGTCCTCGGGCTGGGGAGTCCTCGGGCTCGGGTGCGGAGCGGGTCGCTCCTTGCCAACGACGAGCGAGCCTTCGCCGCGCATGATGCCGGCGACGTGGGCTTCGCTGAAGACGAGCTTCGCGCGTTCGTCGGGGTCGTCGGCGTCGACGGGCACGTAGGCGGCGCCCACGAGCAGGATCGCAAGGATGGCGATGTACAGCTCGTTCGTTCCCGAGGGGATGCGCACGCCGATGCGGTCGCCGGCACCGAGGCCTGCCGCGTGAAGCTTCCGGCCGGTCGCACGCACCTCGTCGAGCAACTCGGCGTAGCTCAGCGCCCGCGTGCCGTCGTCGAGCGCGGGCGATTCGGGGAACGCCTCCGCGGTCGCGACGAGGATGTCGACGAGCGTCCTCGCCGGCGGGGTCCGCTCAGAGGCTGGGAGCTGCGGCCGATGAGGCCGCGCTGCCGCGTCGGCGGGAAGGGGCAGAGAATCGCTCACGGGACGAGGAGCACCTTGCCCGTCGTGGCGCGTCCCTCGAGGGCACGATGTGCCTCCGCGGCCGCTGCGAGCGGATAGGTCGCGCCAACGCGCACAGAGAGGGTGCCGTCGAGGGCCGCCGCGAAGATTTCGGACGAGCGCCACAGGCGTTCCTGCGGGTTGAGGAGGTGGTGCTTGAGGGTGGGGCGGGTCAGGAAGAGCGAGCCTCCTGCGTTGAGGCGCTGCGGATCGACGGGAGGAACCGGCCCCGAGGCCCCGCCGAACAGCACGAGCGTGCCTCGGACGCGCAGCGACGCAAGGGAGCCATCGAACGTATCGCGTCCCACGCCGTCGTACACGACGTCGACGCCCTCGCCCGAGGTGAGCTCCAGGACCTGCCGGTCAAAGCTCGAGTAGCGGATCGCGTGGTCTGCCCCAGCCCCGACGGCGAGCTCGGCCTTCTCGTCGCTCGATACGGTCGTGATGACCCGGGCGCCCTTGGCCTTGAGCAGCTGGATGAGGAGCAGCCCGACGCCGCCCGCGCCCGCGTGGACGAGGGCCGTCTGGCCCGGCTGGACGCGGAAGCTCGAGTTGATGAGGTAGTGGGCCGTCATGCCCTGGAGGGGGAGGGCTGCGGCCGCCGCGAGGTCGAGTCCCTCGGGGACGGGGAGGGCCTTGTCTGCTTCCACGAGCAGGTAGTCGGCATAGGCGCGGGAACCCTCGGCTGTCGCGACGCGATCGCCGACCGCGAAGCCCTCGATCCCCTCACCGACCTCCTCGACCGTTCCGGCAGCTTCCTCGCCGGGAATGAACGGGAACGGGACGCTGTAGATGCCCTGACGCTGATACGTCTCGATGAAGTTGACGCCCGTCGCGGCGACCTTGACGAGGAGCTGGCCCGGGCCCGCCTCGGGCTTTTCGACGACCGTCGGCACAAGGACTTCGGGACCTCCCGGCGCGGTGGCGACGATGGCGTTGATCATGGGTTCGCTCCTATTGCTAGCGATGCTTCCTTGAGTTTTCTTGCGTTCTCGTCCGTGCCCCATCCTAGGAGGCAGCACCCCCGATTCTTTCATGCATAAATATTGATACTTCTGCATAACTTTGCCTATAGTGGCCAGGTGACTATTACCGCAGCAGTGTCCGGGGCCAGCGGCTACGCCGGGGGAGAGGTCCTCCGCCTGCTCGCCAACCATCCCGAGATCGAGATCGGCGCGATCACCGCGCACAGCAGCGCGGGCGCCCGCCTCGGCGAGCTCCAGCCTCACCTCCTGCCGCTCGCGGACCGCGTCATCGTCGATACGACGGCCGAGAACCTCGCAGGGCACGACGTCGTGTTCCTGGCCCTTCCGCACGGCGCGTCCGCCGAGGTCGCGGCCCAGCTCCCCGCGGACACGCTCGTGATCGACGCGGGCGCGGATCACCGCCTCGAGGATCCCGAGGCGTGGTTCAAGTTCTACCGCTCGGAGCACGCCGGGACGTGGCCGTATGGCCTGCCTGAGCTTCTTTTGGGTGGCGGGGCGGGTTCGGGTGGCGGGGCGGGTTCGGGTGGTGGGGTGGGTTCGGGTGGCGGGGCGGGTGAGATAGACAAGCAGCGCGAGAAGCTGCGCGGCGCCCGCCGCATCGCGGTGCCCGGCTGCTACCCGACGTCGGCACTCCTCGCGCTCGTTCCCGGCTTCGCCGCCGGGCTGCTCGAGCCCGAGGACGTGGTGATTGTCTCGGCTTCGGGCACGTCCGGCGCGGGCAAGTCGGTCAAGCCGCATCTTCTCGGCTCCGAGGTCATGGGCTCCATGAGCCCGTACGGCGTGGGCGGCGGCCACCGCCACACGCCCGAGATCGAACAGGGCCTCTCGAACGCCGCCGGCGAGTCGGTGCGGATTTCGTTCACGCCGACGCTGGCCCCCATGAGCCGCGGGATCCTGACGACGGCGACGGCGCGGGTCAAGCCGGGCGTCAACGAGGCCGCACTGCGGGCGGCCTGGGAGACGGCCTACCGCGACGAGGCCTTCGTCCACGTTCTTCCCGAAGGCCAGTGGCCCGCGACCCAGATGGTGCTCGGTTCGAACAACGCCGCCATGCAGCTTGCGTTCGACGAGCACGCGGGGCGCGTCATCGTGAGCTCCGTCATCGACAATCTGACCAAGGGCACCGCGGGCGGCGCGGTGCAGTCCATGAACATCGCGCTGGGCCTTCCCGAGGGCGCCGGCCTCGCACAGCTGGGAGTTGCACCGTGACCGTCACCGCACCCAAGGGCTTCCGGGCCGCCGGCGTCACCGCCGGGATCAAGGCCTCGGGCAAGCCCGACGTCGCGCTCGTCGTCAACGACGGGCCAGACAAGAACGCCGCCGCGGTGTTCACCTCGAACCGCGTCGCGGCCGCGCCCGTCCACTGGTCCCGCCAGGCGATCTCCGACGGCCGCGCGGACGCCGTCATCCTCAACTCGGGCGGGGCGAACGCATGCACCGGCCCGCAGGGCTTCCAGAATGCGCACACGACGGCGGAGAAGACCGCGGAACGGCTCGGGATCTCGGCGGGCGACGTCGTCGTCTGCTCGACGGGCCTCATCGGCGAGCAGCTCCCCATGGACAAGATCCTCGCGGGCGTCGACGCGGCATCCGCCGGGCTCGCGGCCGACGGCGGGCACGACGCCGCCGTCGCCATCATGACGACCGATACGGTGCCGAAGGAGGCGGTCTTCACGGGCACGGACTCGGAGGGCGCGGAGTTCACGATCGGAGGGATCGCGAAGGGCGCCGGCATGCTCGCGCCGGGCCTCGCGACGATGCTCGTCGTCCTCACGACCGACGCCGTGACGAACTCGGAGATGCTCGACGCCGCGCTGCGCGACGCCGTGCGCGTGACGTTCAACCGCGCGGATTCGGACGGCTGCATGTCCACGAACGACACCGTCGTGCTGCTGTCGTCGGGCGCCTCCGGCGCCGTCCCGGACGCCGTCGACTTCACGGAGGGCCTCACGCAGGTCTGCGCCGAGCTCGCTCGCAAGCTCATCGCCGACGCCGAGGGCGCGAGCCACGACATCGCGATCCGCGCCTTCAACGCGGCGTCCGAGAGCGACGCCGAAGTCGTCGCGCGTGCCGTCGCCCGCTCCAACCTCTTCAAGACGGCGATCTTCGGCAAGGACCCCAACTGGGGCCGCGTGCTCTCGGCCGTGGGCACGACGGACGCCGTGTTCGAGCCGGATGAGCTGAGCGTCACGATCAACGGCGTCGAGGTCTGCCGGAAGGGCGGCATCGGCGAGGACCGCTCGCTCGTGGACCTCGGGCCGCGCGATGTGCTCGTCGAGATCGACCTCCAGGCCGGCGACGCGGAGGCGACGATCCTCACGAACGATCTCACGCACGACTACGTGCATGAGAACAGCGCGTATTCGAGCTGAGGCCCCCATGACCCAGGCTGAGACGGCTCCCCACAACATCCGCCTCGCGATGGACAAGGCGGCCACGCTCATCGAGGCGCTCCCGTGGATCCAGAAGTTCGCGGGCAGCACGATGGTCGTCAAGTACGGCGGCAACGCGATGGTCAACGACGAGCTCCGGCGCGCGTTCGCCCAGGACATCGTGTTCCTCCACCACGCGGGCATCCACCCCGTGGTCGTCCACGGCGGTGGCCCCCAGATCAACGCGATGCTCAAGCGCGTCGGGATCGAGAGCGAGTTCAAGGGCGGCCTGCGCGTGACGACGCCCGAGACGATGGACGTCGTCCGCATGGTCCTCACGGGCCAAGTCGGGCGCGAGCTCGTCGGGCTCATCAATTCGCACGGCCCGTACGCTGTCGGCCTCTCGGGCGAGGACGCCGGGCTCCTGCGCGCGGTCAGGACCGGCGCCGTCGTTGACGGCGAGCCGGTGGACATCGGGCTCGTCGGCGAGGTTGTCGGCGTCGACCCGGGCGCGGTGCACGACATCCTCGAGGCGGGTCGCATCCCGGTCATCTCGACGGTTGCGCCGGAGGTCGCCCTGGCAGCGGGCGACGACGGCGTCGAGCACTATGTGCCCACGGGCCAGGTCCTCAACGTCAACGCGGACACGGCCGCGGCCGCCGTCGCGGTCGCCCTCAACGCGTCGCGCCTCGTCGTGCTCACCGACGTCGAGGGGCTCTACCGGAACTGGCCGGACAAGGATTCGCTCGTCTCGCAGATCGCCGCCTCCGAGCTGCGGGACATGCTTCCGAGCCTCGAATCGGGAATGATCCCCAAGATGGCGGCCTGCCTCAAGGCGGTCTCGGAAGGCGTGGACCGCGCGGCGATCGTCGACGGGCGCAGCCCTCACACGATGCTCCTCGAGATCTTCACCGATGCGGGCGTCGGAACGCAGGTCGTGCCCGACGCAGAAGGAGTACTATGAGCACCCCCAACACCCCCGAAACCCGTCCGGTCCGTCCGATCTCTGACCTCGTCGGCACGTCGACGGGAGAGTCCTGGCTCGCCCGCTACTCGAACTCGCTCATGGGCGTGTTCGGCACCCCGCAGCGCGTCCTCGTGCGCGGGCAGGGCTGCTACGTGTGGGACGCGGACGGCAAGCAGTACCTCGACCTGCTCGGCGGAATCGCGGTCAACGCGCTCGGCCACGCGCATCCTTTCGTTACGAGTGTCATCTCGTCGCAGCTCGCGACCCTCGGCCACGTCTCGAACTTCTTCACGAGCCCGACCCAGGTCGCGCTCGCGGAGAAGCTCCTCGAGCTCGCCAACGCCCCTGCGGGCTCGAAGGTGTTCTTCGCGAACTCGGGCACCGAGGCGAACGAGGCCGCGTTCAAGCTGGCCCGGATGAACACCAGGAACGCGGGCGACGGCGGCGCGCGGCGCACGAAGATCGTCGCCCTGGAGGGCGCATTCCACGGGCGCACGATGGGGGCGCTCGCGCTCACGGCCAAGAAGGCGTACCGCGAGCCGTTCGCCCCGCTGCCTGCCGGCGTCGTCCATGTCCCGTTCGGCGACCTCGACGCCCTCCGCGCCGAAGTCGACGAGACGACGCAGGCCCTCTTCCTGGAACCGATCCAGGGCGAGGCCGGCGTCGTGCCCCTTCCCGAGGGCTACCTCGCCGAGGCGCGACGCATCACGCGCGACGTCGGCGCCCTCCTCATCGTCGATGAGGTCCAGACGGGCGTCGGGCGCACGGGCGAGTGGTTTGCCATCGGGGATTCGGGTGTGGTCCCGGACGCGATGTCCCTCGCGAAGGGCCTCGGCGGCGGATTCCCGATCGGCGCGCTCATCACGTTCGGTCCCGAGAACAGCGCGCTCCTCTCCGCCGGTCAGCACGGCACGACGTTCGGAGGCAACCCGGTCGCGACCGCGGCGGCCCTCGCGACGCTGCACGTGATCGAGAGCCAGGGCGTGCTCGCCAACGTGCGGGCTGTGGGGGACCATGTGCGCTCGGCCCTCGCGAAGCTCCCCGAGGTCGCGGAGGTGCGCGGCCGCGGTCTCCTCATCGGCTTCGACCTGGCGCTCCCAGGCGGGGTGCCCGGGGATGCGAATCTCGCGGCCGCCGTCGTCGAGGCTGGCCTCGCGGCCGGCTTCATCGTCAACGCGCCCGGCCCGCGTACGATCCGCCTCGCGCCGCCGCTCATCCTCACTCCCGATCAGGCGGACACCTTCCTTGCCGCGCTTCCCGAGCTAGTCTCCCGGGCCGCCGCCGCGCTCACCCAGCAGCTCTCCCACCAGGAGGATTCATGACTGTCCGGCACTTCCTCAAGGACACCGATCTCACCCCGGCCGAGCAGGCCGAGGTCCTCGACCTCGCGGTCAGGCTCAAGGCGGCTCCCTACTCGGCGCAGCCGCTCGCGGGAGAAGGCTCCGCGCGCAAGACCGTCGCCGTCATCTTCGACAAGACGTCGACGCGTACGCGGGTCTCGTTCGCGACCGGCATCTCGGACTTGGGCGGCGCTCCGCTCATCATCAACCCGGGCGAGGCTCAGATCGGTCACAAGGAGTCCGTCGAGGACACGGCCAAGGTGCTCGAGCGCATGGTCGCGGCGATCGTGTGGCGCACGGGGGCCCATCAGGGGCTCGTCGACATGGCGGCGAACTCGCGCGTTCCCGTCGTCAACGCGCTGTGCGACGACTATCACCCGTGCCAGCTCCTCGCGGACTTGCTCACCGTCCGCGAGCACAAGGGCGAGCTGGCGGGGCTCTCGCTCGCGTACGTCGGCGACGCCGCGAACAACATGGCCAACTCGTACCTCCTTGCGGGGGTCACCGCCGGCATGCACGTGCGCGTCGCGGGTCCGGATGGCTACCTCCCTGCGGCGGAGATCGTGGCGGAGGCCGAGAAGGTCGCCGCGGAGACCGGGGGATCCGTGCTCGTCACGACCGACGCGTCCGCCGCCCTCGCCGGCGCCGACGTCGTCGCGACGGACACGTGGGTCTCGATGGGCCAGGAGTCCGAGAAGGCGGCACGGCTCACGCTCTTCCGCGACTACAGCGTCGATGCGGCTGCGATGGCGAAGGCCGCGCCGGACGCCGTGTTCCTCCATTGCCTCCCCGCCTATCGGGGCTACGAGGTCTCGGCCGACGTCATCGACGGCCCGCAGTCGATCGTGTGGGACGAGGCCGAGAACCGGCTGCACGCCCAGAAGGCGCTCCTCGCGTGGCTCCTGCACCGGTCGGGCCAGGCAGTGGTGGACGGGCTGGGCTGAGTGCCGTGAGCGTCGCTTCCGGTCCCGCCCCGCAGACGAAGGCCGCCCGCCAGGCGCGCGTCCGTGCGCTGCTCGCGGGGCAGTCTGTGCGCTCGCAGGCGGAGCTCGCGGCGCTGCTCGCGGACGACGGCGTGCAGGTCACCCAGGCGACGCTCTCCCGCGACCTCGTCGAGATCGGCGCGGTCCGCGTCCGCGGCACGGACGGCGGGCTCGTGTACGCGGTGCGCGGCGAGGGCGGCGACCGGAGCCCCCGTTCGGGGCTCGCCCCCGAGGTGCTCGACGCACGGCTCGCGAAGCTGTGCGCCGAACTGCTCGTGACCGCCGAGTCGAGCGCGAACATCGTCGTCCTCCGCACCCCGCCGGGCGCCGCGAACTTCCTTGCGCTCGCGATCGACCACTCCGTCATCCCGGCGATCCTCGGCACGATCGCGGGCGACGACACGGTCATGATCGTGACGCGGGACCCCTTCGGAGGCGAGGCGGTCGCGGCGCGCTTCCTCGAGCTCGCTTCCCAAGGCGCATGAGCGACCGGCACGATGGGGACATGGCTGTTACCGACATGTCTGCCTTTGACCGCATCGACAAGTCCATCGACATCGCCGCTCCCGCCGACCGCGTCTGGGAGTTCGTCTCGGAACCCGGGTGGTTCATCAACGACGGCGCCTACCGCTCCCACGAGATCACGCACGACGGCGACGTGAGCCTCGTGCGGGACCCGGTCCACGGCGACTTCGGGTTCCGGGCCGTGGAGCTGGACGCGCCGCGCCACGCGGCCTTCAGGTGGGTCGGCGAGGGCGCGGGAACGACCCTGGTGGAGTTCTTCGTCGATCCGCGCGACGGCGGCACGACCCTCCGCGTCGTCGAGACAGGCTTCGCGTCGCTGCCCGGGAGCGACGCGGAGCGCCGGGCGGCGTTCGACGGCAACAGCGAGGGGTGGGACGTCGAGCTTGGCGTCGCGAGAACCGCGTGCGAAGCCGCGATCTAAACCTGCTGCATAGTTATGTAGACTTCTGAATAACAATTCGTCACCTCCCACGACATCTGCAAGGAGAACACCGTGAAGGATCGCATCGTCCTCGCCTACTCGGGCGGCCTCGACACCTCCGTCGCGATCGGCTGGATCGCCGACGCCACCGGAGCCGAGGTCATCGCCGTCGCCGTCGACGTCGGGCAGGGCGGGGAGAGCCTCGAGACCGTGCGCCAGCGCGCCCTCGGCTGCGGCGCCGTCGAGGCCTACGTCGCGGACGCGCGCGACGAGTTCGCGAACGAGTACTGCGTGCCGACCCTCAAGGCAAACGGCCTGTACCAGGGCCACTACCCGCTCGTCTCGGCGATCTCTCGCCCCGTCATCGTCAAGCACCTCGTCAAGGCCGCGCGCGAGTTCGGCGCGACGACCGTGGCGCACGGCTGCACGGGCAAGGGCAACGACCAGGTCCGCTTCGAGGTCGGCATCCAGACGCTCGGCCCGGACCTCAAGTGCATCGCTCCCGTCCGTGATCTCGCGCTTACGCGCGACAAGGCCATCGCGTACGCCGAGGAGAAGCACCTCCCGATCGTCACGACGAAGAAGAACCCCTACTCGATCGATCAGAACGTGTGGGGCCGCGCCGTCGAGACGGGCTACCTCGAGGACATCTGGAACGCGCCGACGAAGGACATCTACGACTACACGGCGAGCCCCGAGTTCCCGCCGGCGCCGGATGAGGTCACGATCACGTTCGTCCAGGGCGTGCCGACGGCGCTCGACGGCGTGGCGCTGAGCCCGCTCCAGGTCATCCAGGAGCTCAACCGCCGCGCGGGCGCGCAGGGCGTGGGCCGCATCGACGTCGTCGAGGACCGGCTCGTGGGCATCAAGAGCCGCGAGATCTACGAGGCTCCCGGCGCGATGGCCCTCATCACGGCGCACAAGCACCTCGAGGACGTCACGATCGAGCGCGAGCACGCGCGCTTCAAGGCGACCGTGGGCCAGCGCTGGTCCGAGCTCGTGTACGACGGCCAGTGGTTCTCGCCGCTCAAGCGCGCGCTCGACGGCTTCATCGAGGACAGCCAGCAGTATGTCTCGGGCGACATCCGCATGACCCTCCACGGCGGCCAGGCCATTGTCAACGGCCGCCGCTCGGACACGTCGCTCTACGACTTCAGCCTCGCGACGTACGACACGGGCGATACGTTCGACCAGTCGAGCGCGAAGGGCTTCATCGACATCTGGGGCATGGCGTCGAAGGTCGCGTCGGGCCGCGACCAGCGGGTCGCGGGGGAGTAGGGTTCGGTGACCCAAGGTACGAATGTAGGCGCGCTGTGGGGCGGGCGCTTCGCCGGGGGACCGGCAGACGCGCTCGCCGCGCTCAGCAAGTCCACGCACTTCGACTGGCGGCTCGCGCGCTACGACATCGCGGGCTCCCGCGCCCACGCGCGGGTCCTGCACCGCGCGGGGCTGCTCGACGACGCCGAGCTCGCCGGCATGATCGACGCCCTCGACCGGCTCGACGCGGACGTCGCGTCCGGCGCCTATGTGCCGGCCGAGACGGACGAGGACGTGCACGGCTCGCTCGAGCGCGGGCTCATCGAGCGTGCGGGCGCCCACCTTGGCGGCAAGCTCCGGGCGGGCCGCTCGCGCAACGACCAGGTGGCCACTCTCGGCCGCATGTTCCTGCGCGATCACGCTCGGCTCGTGGCGCGCGGCGTCCTCGACACCGTGGACGCCCTCGTGGCCCAGGCCGAGGCCCACCCGGACGCTGCCATGCCGGGCCGGACGCACCTCCAGCACGCCCAGCCCGTCCTGCTGAGCCACCACCTGCTCGCCCACGCGTGGGCCCTCCTGCGCGACGTCCAGCGCCTGGCCGACTGGGACAAGCGCGCGGCGGTCTCGCCGTACGGCTCGGGCGCGCTCGCGGGCTCGTCGCTCGGCCTCGACCCCGAGGCCGTCGCGGCGGACCTCGGCTTCGCCTCGGCCGTGCACAATTCGATCGACGGCACCGCCTCGCGTGACGTCTTCGCCGAGTTCGCGTTCGTCTCCGCCATGATCGGCGTGGACCTCTCGCGGATCAGCGAGGAGGTCATCCTGTGGGCCACGAAGGAGTTCTCCTTCGTCACGCTCGACGACGCGTTCTCGACCGGCTCGTCGATCATGCCGCAGAAGAAGAACCCGGACGTGGCCGAGCTCGCGCGCGGCAAGGCGGGCCGCCTCATCGGCGACCTTGCGGGGCTGCTCGCGACCCTCAAGGGCCTCCCGCTCGCGTACAACCGCGACCTGCAGGAGGACAAGGAGCCGGTCTTCGACGCGGCGGACACGCTCGAGCTCCTGCTCCCGGCCGTGTCCGGCATGATCGCGACGCTCACGTTCAACACCGAGCGGATGGCGTCGCTCGCGCCGCAGGGCTTTGCCCTCGCGACCGACATCGCCGAATGGCTCGTCCGTCAGGGCGTGCCGTTCCGCGAGGCGCACGAGCTCTCAGGTGCCGCCGTGCGCCAGGCCGAAAGGCGAGGCGTCGAGCTCTGGGATCTCACGGACGAGGAGTATGCGGCCATCAGCCCCGCGCTCACGCCCGAGGTGCGCACGGTGCTCAGCACGGAGGGATCGCTCGCGAGCCGGAGCGCCCAAGGCGGGACCGCGCCGTCGGCCGTCGCGCGCCAGCTCGAGGCACTCAAGGCCCAGCTCGCGGACGCACGAAGCTTCGCGGGCTGACGCCTCATCGCTGAGGGCGGCGACTGGCTACCCTGATGGCATGGGAACTGAAGCCGCCCTCAGCGATGAGCGTCTCCTCGGCGAGATCCACGCCGCAGCGGTGGGCGTCCGAGCGGAGCTCGAGCGCCTCACCGATGAGTCCGTGCGCCAGCCGTCCGAACTTCCGGGCTGGTCGCGCGGCCACATCTTCGCCCATCTCGAGGGCATCGCTGACGCGCTCGCGCGGCAGGTCGAGTCCGCGCGGCGGGGCGAGGAGGTCGACCTGTATGACGGCGGCCAGCCAGCCCGCGACCGGGCGATCGAGGATCGAGCGGACGCCTCGGCCGACGAGCACCGTGAGCGTGTCGGCTCGGCCCTCAATCGGGTCCTCGCCGATTTCGACTCGCTCGAACCCGAGCAGTGGGAGCTGCCCGTTCGCTTCCGCAACGGAGCTGTGCGCGACGTCGCCCTCGCCGTGTGGCGCGAACTCGTGATCCACCACAGCGACTTGGGAACGGGCTGCACCCAGCAGGAATGGGGCGCCGATTTCTGTCGCCATCTCCTGAACTTCCTCGAGCCGCGGGTGCCCGAGTCGAGCACGTTCGTGTTCGAGACCCACGCCGGGGAGGTCCGCCTCGGCGACGGCAACGACGTCGTCCTCTTCGAAGGGCGGCTCGAGGACGTCGCGGCGTGGCTCGCGGGACGGCGCGTGGGCCACGGTGCGGTGCGCGCGGAACGGGAGGGGGCGGCGATCGCGCTTCCTGAGATCGGGCCGTGGCCGTCCGCGTTCGCGTTCACGTGACGGGTGCCGCCGGCGCATGAATGAGACTGATCTGGTCCACTGGCTCCTCCGCGACCCCGTCGCCGTCGCGCCCGAGCTCCTCGGCGCGGTGCTCACGCATACGACGACGGAGGGCAGCGTGAGCGTCCGGCTCACCGAGGTCGAGGCCTACCGCGGCCACCGAGATTCCGAGCACGCCGATCCGGGTTCGCATTCGTACAACGGACGCACGGCGCGCAACGAGGTCATGTGGGGGCCGCCCGGTCATCTGTACGTCTATTTCACCTACGGGATGCACTTCTGCGCGAACGTGGTGTGCGGCCCGGCCGGCCGCTCGTCCGGGTGTCTCCTGCGGGCGGGGGAAATCGTGGACGGCCTCGAGCTCGCACGCTCGCGCCGGCCTTCTGCGCGGAGGGATGCCGAGCTCGCGCGGGGACCCGCGCGCCTGGCGCAGTCGCTCGCGATCGGGCGCGCGCACAACGGGTCGGCGCTCGACGGCGGAGAATTCCGGCTCGAGCCCCCGCCCCGGCGCGCCGCGTCGGTGCTGAACGGGCCGCGCGTGGGCGTAGCCGGTGCCGGCGGCTCGGCCGAGTATCCGTGGCGCTTCTGGCTTCCCGGCGAGCCCAGCGTTTCCGCCTACCGCGCCGCGAAGCCGAGGACTCGGGCGCGGGCTGCGGGAGACGCCGTCGTCCGCTGACCGCCGCCTCGGTTGCGCCGTCACCTACGCAGCTTGAGGAGCTTCATCGTGATGCGCGAGTCGACTCTCGCGATCGCGGGGTCGCCGAGGATCTGGGTCGTGAGCCAGCGCTCGTAGGCCTCGGCGTCGGCCACTTGGACCCGGAGGAGGTAGTCGGGAATCCCGAACATCCTCCTGAGCTCGGCCACCTCGCTCATCGCGGCCACCCGCCCTTCGAAAGCCTCGACCGTGGCGAGGTCTTTCGCTACGAGGTCGGCATGGATGATCACCTCGAACCCTCGGCCGAGGGCCCCGGGGTCGACCGTTGCCGTGTATCCCGTGATGATTCCCTCGGCCTCGAGCCGCCGCACGCGGCGAAGGCACGGCGCGGGCGTGAGACCGACCCTCGCCGCCAGCTCCTGGTTGGTGAGACGACCGTCTTGCTGAAGCTGATCGATGATTGCGAGGTCAAGCGAATCCATAGGTAAATCATTGCTCAAGATGGATAGGAAGAGCAACAAATAGCAATCCCATTGCTCAATGATTTTCCTATTATTGCTCCATGAACGATTCAGCTGGCGAAGCGCGCTCGGACCTGGTCGTGGCCGCTCGCGAAACGGGAGTCATCTGGCTTGGCCTGTTCGCACTCGGGATCGGATTCGGCGTCCTGGTCACGAGCCACGGGTTCCCGTGGTGGCTCGCCCCCGTCATCTCCGCGGTGATGTTCGCCGGGTCGGTCGAGTTCATCCTCGTGGGAATGCTCGCCGCCGGCGCGCCCCTCGCCGCCGTCGCCCTGACGACCTTCCTCGTCAACGCCCGCCACCTGTTCTACGGCCTGTCCTTCCCGCTGCATCGCGTCCGCGGGCGCCTCCGCAAGGCTTACAGCGTGTTCGCCCTGTGCGACGAGGCCTTCGCCCTCATCGCCAGCAAGAACCCCGACACCCTCACGAGCGGGCGGATCCTCTGGACCCAGCTCGGGCTGCATGCCTCATGGGCGAGCGGGGCACTCGCGGGCGGCCTCGTCGGCGCGACTCTCCTGGGCGGCCTCAAAGGCATGGGCTTCCTGCTCACCGCGCTCTTCGTCGTCCTGACGATCGACGCCTTCCGTGAGAATCCGGACAAGCTCACCGCTGCGCTCGCGGGCGGCGCGGGGCTCCTCGCGCTCGCTCTCACGCCAGGATCAATGCTTCTCGTCGCGCTGAGCGCCCTCTCGCTCGCATTCGTCGCCCGCCACAGCCTGAACCGCCGCAGCCGTCACTGCCGCGGCACCAACCGGGCGGCCCACAATGCCTGACGCCGGCTACATTGCCGCCGCCCTCGCGATCGGCGTCGCCATCACGGTTGCCCTGCGGGCGATCCCGTTCGGCATGAAGGCGCTCGTGAGGGAATCGGCCCTCCTCCACGACCTCGGCCGATGGATGCCGCTCGGGGCGGTCACGATCCTCGCCGTCTACGGCCTCGCGACCATCGATTTCGCGGGCGGCCAGCACGGAGTCCCGGAAGGGGCGGGGGTCATGGTGACCATCGCGTTCCATGTGTGGCGGCGCAACGCCGTCCTGAGCATCGCCGCGGGAACCGCGGTGTGCCTCGTGCTTGCGAATCTTGCGCTCTGACCTGTGTTCTGACGCCGTCTACGCCGCGTCGAGCGGAGCCTCGGTGCGGGGTGCGAGCCGCTCGAGCAAGCGTGCCTTCACCTCGGACCACTCGTGGCCCAGGACGGAGAACATCGCGGTGTCGACGCGCACGCCATCGTGGCCCGGGCGGTATTCGCGAAGTGTCCCCTCGTAGACGGCGCCGAGGTTGAGGAGCGCCTTCGCGCTGCGGCCGTTGCGCGTGTCCACGCGGAAGGCCACGCGGCTCACGCCGATGTCCTCGAAGGCGTGGCCCATCAGGAGGAGCTTCGAGGCGGGATTCATGCCCGCACCCCAATAGGCCCGCCCGAAGAAGGTCCCGCCGATCTCGGCTCGCCCATGCTGGGGGCTGAGCTCGTAGAGACCGGTCGTGCCTGCGAGCGAGCCCGTGTACGCGTCGGCGACGGCGAAGGGGAGTGCCGCCGGGTCGTCGAGCCGCGCGACGAAGAGCCCGGCGAGCTCCTCGACGCATTCGGGGCGCCGCGCGGCCATGCCTGACCAGAGCTCGGCGTCGATGAGCGGAAAGAGCTGCTCGGCCTGCAGAGGTGCAAGCGGCAGCAGGCGGACGCCGTGCCCGGCGAGCGCAACCGTATGATGCATGCGGAATATTGAAGCACCTGCCTGACCCGCGTGGAATGGGATTCGGGGCCATGTGGACATGAACATTCGGTAACGTGGAATGGTGACCCGTGAGAGTACCCCTTCCCGTCCCACATCGACCCCCTCGGATCCGCGGAAATCCGCCTCTCGAGCGGCTGCAGTCGACGAAATCCTCGACCGGCTGTGCGCCACTGTGGAGGACTATCCGAAGCCCGGGATCACCTTCAAGGACCTCACGCCGGTGTTCGCCGACCCGGAGGGCTTCAACACGATCGTGCGCGCCCTCACGGAGCCGTTCGCGGGTCAGTTCGACCTCGTCGCGGGCGTCGAGGCCCGCGGCTTCCTCCTCGCGGCCGCCGCCGCGTTCGCGACGGGGACCGGGGTCATCACAGTGCGGAAGAAGGGGAAGCTCCCGCGACGCACGATCTCCGAGGACTACGCACTCGAATACGGGACGGCGACGCTCGAGGTGCACGAGGAGGACATCCCCCGGGGAACGCGTGTCCTCCTCCTTGACGATGTCCTAGCCACCGGAGGCACGCTCTCCGCGGCGACGCGCCTCATGGAGCGAACGGGCGCGCACGTGGCAGGCATCGGCGTCGTCCTGGAGCTCACAGGCCTCCACGGGCGGGCCGCGCTCGGGGGCCACCGGGTCCGCTCGCTCCAGCGCATCGAGACCTAGAGGAGGCCGCGGAATCCGGTTTCCGGCGCGTTCACCCAAATCGCTGTAGAATGGACGGTCCGTCATTGCAGTAAGGGGAATGCGCCGATGCTCGACGCCGATCTGGCTCACGAACGCGACTACGTGAAGGGTCTCTACCGCCGGCTCGATGAGCTGCGGGACGAGAAGCGCGGTCAGCTCGCGGCGGTGCGCAAGGCTGGCGCGATCGGCTCCGTGCAGAACATCTCGGAGCGGGACGCCTTCGCGGCGATGTATGAAGACCGGCTCGCCCAGCTCGATGCGGTCGAGGACCGGCTCGTGTTCGGCCGGCTCGATCTGGACGACGGCGAAGCACAGTACATCGGGCGCATTGGCCTCAGCACGGACGACCTCCGGCGCCTCATGGTCGATTGGCGGGCCCCCGAGGCGAGCCATTTCTACCAGGCGACGGCGTTCGACCGGCAGGGCGTGCGACGCCGTCGACACCTCATCCTGCAGGGGCGCGATGTCAAGGCCATCGAGGACGACATCCTCGACTCCGACATGCTGGACGCCGCGCATCACCACCAGGGCGAGGGCGCGCTCCTTGCGGCCCTCAACACCAAGCGCACGGGTCGCATGGCGGACATCGTGAGCACGATCCAGGCCGAGCAGGACCGCATCATCCGGGCCCCCATGCCCGGAGCGCTCGTCGTGCAGGGCGGGCCCGGCACGGGCAAGACCGCCGTCGCGCTCCACCGCGCCGCCTACCTCCTGTACAGCCATCGGGACCGCCTCAAGTCGGCGGGCGTCCTCCTCGTGGGCCCTTCGCCGTCCTTCATGAAGTACATCGAGCGCGTGCTGCCCTCCCTCGGCGAGACCGGCGTTGTCATGTCGAGCCTCGGCCGGCTCATGCCGGGCATCAGCGCGGTGCCCGAAGACGATGCCCGCATCGCGAAGCTCAAGGGGAGCAAGCGCATGGTCGAGGTCATCGCGGCCGCGGTCGCCAACCGGCAGCGCATTCCCGCGGGCGACCGGATCCTCGACGTCGACGGCCAGAAGCTGCTCCTCACTCCGCGGCAGGTGCGCCGTGCGCGCGACAAGGCGCGCGCGACCGGCAAGCCGTACAACGAGGCCCGGAACACGTTTGTCAAGATCCTCTTGCGCGAGCTCACGGAGCAGCTCCAGTCGAAGATCGAGGCCGCGAGCGTCGGGAACAACGCGGATCGCGCGTATCTCGCCGAGGACGTCCGGCAGTCGCGGGACGTGAGGGTTGCGCTCAACCTCTGCTGGATGCCGATGACGTCGGAGAAGCTCGTCTCGGAGCTCTTCTCGAAGCGGGCGATCCTGGATGCCGTCGCGGCGAATCTCACGGACGAGGAGCGCGAACTCCTCGTGCGGTCGGTCGATGCCCCGTGGACCGAGGCCGATGTCCCGCTGCTCGACGAGGCGGCGGAACTGCTCGGGGAGGCGGACGCGAGCGGGGGAACCGAGGCCGCGCGCCGCGAGGCCGAGCGCAGGCGCGACCTCGAGAACGCCGAGCGCACGCTCGCGAACCTCAACAGCACCTTGCGTGAGCAGGGGATCGACGGCGTCGTGAGTGCCGAGGACCTCGCCGACTTCCAGCAGGCCCCCGAGGCGCGCCTCACGGCAGCCGAGCGGGCGGTCGGCGACCGGACGTGGGCGTACGGGCACATCATCGTGGACGAGGCCCAGGAGCTCTCGTACATGCAGTGGCGGCTGCTCGTGCGCCGCTGCCCGCTCAAGTCGTTCACGATCGTCGGCGACATCGCACAGACGAGCGCCTCGGCGGGGGCGTCGTCGTGGGGCGCCGCGCTCACGCCGTTCTTCGGCGATCGCTGGCAGCTCGAGGAGCTCACGGTCAACTACCGCACGCCGAGCCAGATCGCGGAGGCGGCGGCCCGCATGGCCGCCGCGGCGGGCCTCACGGTCTCCGCGCCGAAGGCGGTGCGCGAGGGGCAGTGGCCGCCCCTCGTGGACACGGTCCCCCCGGGCGGGGTCGTCGAGCGCTTGGTTGCCGCGATGCCGGGAGAGCTCGAAGCGGCCGACGGCGGCCTCGTCGCCGTGATCGCGCCCGACGGGCTCGTCGAGTCCGCGCGGACGGCCCTCCGCGGCGTGTACGGCGCGCGTGTCGGGGCAGGCGCGGGCAGCTTCGACCAGGACATCGTCGTGATCGACCCGCGCGAGGCGAAGGGGCTCGAGTTCGACGTCGTCGTGGTCCTCGAGCCCTCCCGGCTCGTGGACTCGCACCATGGCCGTGTCGGCGATCTGTACGTTGCGATGACCCGCCCGACGCAGCGGCTCCGGCTCATTTCGTCGGAGCCGCTCCCGGCCGGCATCGAGGCCGAATTGGCCGTGGCGTGACTGATACCGTAGAAGTCGTGCCGCAGACACTACTCGATACGCAGAAGAACGATCCGAGCTTCCCGAATATCTGGCAGGAGCTTGTGTGGCGTGGCCTCGTGCACGTCTCGACCGACGAGGCCGAGCTCGAGGCCCTCCTCGCCGGGGATCCGATCACGTATTACTGCGGCTTCGACCCCACGGCGCCCAGCCTCCACCTCGGCAACCTCGTCCAGCTCCTGCTCCTGCGCCGTCTCCAGCTCGCGGGCCACAAGCCGCTCGGGCTCGTGGGCGGTTCGACGGGCCTCATCGGCGACCCGCGGCCGACGGCGGAGCGCACCCTCAACACGAAGGACACCGTTGCCGAGTGGGTCGGCTACCTCAAGGCCCAGGTGCAGCGCTTCCTGAGCTTCGAGGGGGACAACGCCGCGCGCATGGTCAACAACCTCGACTGGACCGCGCCGCTTTCGGCGATTGACTTCCTCCGCGACGTCGGCAAGCACTTCCGCGTCGGGACGATGCTGCGCAAGGATGCGGTCGCGTCCCGGCTCGCGTCGGACGAGGGCATCTCGTACACCGAGTTCAGCTACCAGATCCTCCAGGGCATGGACTACCTCGAGCTGTACCGTGACTATGGCTGTGTCCTCCAGACGGGAGGCTCGGACCAGTGGGGCAACCTCACGAGCGGAACGGAGCTCATCCGCAAGGTCGAGGGCAAGGTGGTGCATGCCCTCGGAACGCCGCTCATCACGAATGCGGACGGGACGAAGTTCGGCAAGAGCGAAGGCAACGCCATCTGGCTTGACCCGGCCATGTGCTCGCCGTACGCGTTCTACCAGTTCTGGCTCAACACCGCGGACGCAGACGTGATCGACCGGCTCAAAGTCTTCACGTTCCTCACGCGGGCCGAGATCGAGGAGCTCGAGACCGCGGTCAGGGAGCGGCCCTTCGCTCGCGAGGCGCAGCGTAGGCTCGCGTTCGAGGTGACGTCGGTGGTCCACGGGGTCAATGCGACAGAAAAGGTCATCGCGGCGTCGGCCGCCCTGTTCGGCAATGGCGACTTGGGCGTCCTCGACGAGGGCACGCTTGAGGCGGCGACCGCCGAATTGACGACGGCGGCGGTCACTCCCGATCAGCTCGGCATCGTCGACCTTCTGGTCGCCACGGGCTTGTCCGAGAGCAAGTCCGCGGCCCGGCGCACCGTGGGGGAGGGCGGCGCGTACGTGAACAACATCAAGGTCACCGATCCCGAGGCCGTGGTGGATTCGGAGCTCGCGCTGCATGGCCGATACTTCCTCGTCCGCCGCGGCAAGAAGAGCCTCGCGACTGCCGTCCTCATGGGCTGACCCGGCGGGCTTAGCACCTCATCCGCCCAGGCTCCCGAGCGACACGCCCGGGAGTCTGGGCGGATTTGCTGTCTGTCCCCTGGGCGTGTACTGTATTTCGAGTCGCCGCCGAAGGGCGGGGACGGAAATCCTCCCTATTAGCCAATTCGGCCTTCTCGGTTCAAACCGAGGATTTGCGCCGATGCGTTTGGGAAGGTAAATTAGAACCTCGTTCCGCGGGGCGATGCCAGAAGAGAAATTCACTCTGGTTATTCCGTTGGGGCTTGTTGTTTGAGAACTCAATAGTGTGCCATGTTCGATCGATGCCATTTTTTTTGATGGCCGATTGTTGCTGTCCTGATGCACCCCCGTGTGTTGGGATGGTTTTTTCGGCTGGGATCGGATTGCCGGGCCCCGTTTTTCCGCGGTGGTCCTGGTTTTCTTCTGTTTCACATGTTTTTGACGGAGAGTTTGATCCTGGCTCAGGATGAACGCTGGCGGCGTGCTTAACACATGCAAGTCGGACGATGATGTGCCTTCGGGTGCGGATTAGTGGCGAACGGGTGAGTAACACGTGAGCAACCTGCCCTTGACTCTGGGATAAGCCTGGGAAGCTGGGTCTAATACCGGATATGTGCCTCCTGCCGCATGGTGGGGGGTGGAAAGCCTTGTGCGGTCTTGGATGGGCTCGCGGCCTATCAGCTTGTTGGTGGGGTGATGGCCTACCAAGGCGACGACGGGTAGCCGGCCTGAGAGGGTGACCGGCCACACTGGGACTGAGACACGGCCCAGACTCCTACGGGAGGCAGCAGTGGGGAATATTGCACAATGGGCGGAAGCCTGATGCAGCGACGCCGCGTGGGGGATGACGGCCTTCGGGTTGTAAACCCCTTTCGGCAGGGGACAAGCCGTTTCGGCGGTGAGGGTACCTGCGGAAGAAGCGCCGGCTAACTACGTGCCAGCAGCCGCGGTAATACGTAGGGCGCGAGCGTTATCCGGAATTATTGGGCGTAAAGAGCTCGTAGGCGGCTTGTCGCGTCTGCTGTGAAAGCCCGGGGCTCAACCCCGGGTCTGCAGTGGGTACGGGCAGGCTGGAGTGCAGTAGGGGAGACTGGAATTCCTGGTGTAGCGGTGAAATGCGCAGATATCAGGAGGAACACCGATGGCGAAGGCAGGTCTCTGGGCTGTAACTGACGCTGAGGAGCGAAAGCGTGGGGAGCGAACAGGATTAGATACCCTGGTAGTCCACGCCGTAAACGTTGGGCACTAGGTGTGGGGGGCATTCCACGTCCTCCGCGCCGCAGCTAACGCATTAAGTGCCCCGCCTGGGGAGTACGGCCGCAAGGCTAAAACTCAAAGGAATTGACGGGGGCCCGCACAAGCGGCGGAGCATGCGGATTAATTCGATGCAACGCGAAGAACCTTACCAAGGCTTGACATGGGCCGGACAGGCGCAGAGATGCGTCCTCCCTTCGGGGCCGGTTCACAGGTGGTGCATGGTTGTCGTCAGCTCGTGTCGTGAGATGTTGGGTTAAGTCCCGCAACGAGCGCAACCCTCGTTCCATGTTGCCAGCACGTGATGGTGGGGACTCATGGGAGACTGCCGGGGTCAACTCGGAGGAAGGTGGGGACGACGTCAAATCATCATGCCCCTTATGCCTTGGGCTTCACGCATGCTACAATGGCCGGTACAAAGGGTTGCGATGCTGTGAGGCTGAGCCAATCCCAGAAAGCCGGTCTCAGTTCGGATTGGGGTCTGCAACTCGACCCCATGAAGTCGGAGTCGCTAGTAATCGCAGATCAGCAACGCTGCGGTGAATACGTTCCCGGGCCTTGTACACACCGCCCGTCAAGTCACGAAAGTCGGTAACACCCGAAGCCGGTGGCCCAACCCTTGTGGGGGGAGCCGTCGAAGGTGGGACTGGCGATTGGGACTAAGTCGTAACAAGGTAGCCGTACCGGAAGGTGCGGCTGGATCACCTCCTTTCTAAGGAGCCCCTCCCCGCGGGGTGGGCTGCCGGGGGCCGGTTTCGGTCCCTGTGGGCGGCCCGCGTCCTGTGGGGGATTTGGGAGCCCGTTTCGTGCGCGTTCGTCGTGCGGCGGGTGCTCGTGGGTGGAACGTCGATCGGATGGCCTGGCCTTTGGCCCTGTGCGCTTGGAGTACGCGCCCCTTTTTCTGCCTTCCCGGGTTTTCCGGGGGGTGGTGTGGGGGTGGTGGAAACGGTGTGGCGGGGCTGGTGGCTGGGTCCCCTGCGCCTGGTGGCGCGTGCCCTTTTGTGGGTGCGTGTGTGCTGGGTGTGGGGTTGGTGCGCTGTTGGGTCCTGGGGCAACAATGTCCCTGGTTTCCCGCCGCCCTTGCCGGGCGCCCCTGTCTTGGGGTGCTGTGGGGGGGTGTGGGGGTTGTTGTTTGAGAACTGTACAGTGGACGCGAGCATCTAGGGATGGTGCCCGCCTTCGGCCCCGTTTCGGGGCTGTGGGGTGTGGTGCTGTCCCGTGCAATTTTTTCTATGGTCTCTTGCCGCCCTTTGTGGGGCGGTGAGGGGTTTTTCCTTGATTTGATCGCATCGCCCGTGTTGTGGGTGTGAGGTTTTCAAGGGCGTACGGTGGATGCCTTGGCATCGGGAGCCGATGAAGGACGTGGGAATCTGCGATAAGCCTGGGGGAGTCGATAACCGGACTGTGATCCCAGGGTGTCCGAATGGGGAAACCCTGCCGCATGTCATGTGCGGTGACCCGCCGCTGAACGCATAGGCGGCGTGGGGGGAACGCGGGGAAGTGAAACATCTCAGTACCCGCAGGAAGAGAAAACAACAGTGATTCCGTCAGTAGTGGCGAGCGAACGCGGACGAGGGCCAAACTGTGCGCGTGCGATACCCGGCAGGGGTTGCGCGCATGGGGTTGTGGGGTCCTGCTTGGTGCGCCTGCCGGCGTGCCGGGGTGCGTGTGGGTGTAGGCGAACGGCCTTGAACGGCCGGCCGGAGGGGGTGTGAGTCCCGTAGCCGCAACGCCCATCTGCGTGCCCTTGCGGGTGTCCCCGAGTAGCACGGGTCCCGAGGAATCCCGTGTGAATCTGTCAGGACCACCTGATAAGCCTGAATACTACCCGATGACCGATAGCGGACCAGTACCGTGAGGGAAAGGTGAAAAGTACCCCGGGAGGGGAGTGAAAGAGTACCTGAAACCGTGCGCCTACAATCCGTCAGAGC
>NZ_JAVFJJ010000005.1 GCF_030908245.1 Sinomonas sp. ASV322 | reverse complement strand
GAAGGCCCCCAGCAGACCACTGGGTTGATAGGCCGGACGTGGAAGCAGGGACCAACGACCTGCGAAGCCGACCGGTACTAATAGGCCGACAACCTCAACCACAACACCACTTGCTACGCGTCCACTGCACGGTCCCCGAACAACAAACCCCGGGAAACCACACCACAACACCACAACAGAACACAGCACACGCGCACCCGACCCCCCAAGGGGGCCCGGACGCACCGCAACCCAGACATCCCACCCCCACCCACAAACCCGGGGGCAGCGGAGAACAGGTTACGGCGGCCATAGCGTGGGGGAAACGCCCGGACCCATCCCGAACCCGGAAGCTAAGCCCCACAGCGCCGATGGTACTGCACCCGCCAGGGTGTGGGAGAGTAGGACACCGCCGGACAACACCACCCGAGGGCCCCACAACGACGTGGGGCCCTCACCCACTTAACCACGCACTTCAAGAACGAGAACCAACCCCACAGCCGTTCATACCACCAGCAAAGACCGGCAATCGGAGCCTTCTCGCGTAGGCTGAGGCCACACACGACAGATGGGGATCACATGTCGACCATGCCCGGCCCTGCGGATCAGAGCACAGCACAGACCACGCACGAGACCCTTTACCCGGCGATGCCGCCCGCTGACGACGCACCGCTGACTTTCGGACAGTTCCGGTGGTACATGCAGGGCGCCCAGCACGCGCGGGACGCGGTCATGTACGGTCTGGTCGGACTCGTCTCCTTGGGGATCGTCTTTGGCCCGCTTGCCCTCATCGAGGCCAAGAAGGCCCAGGCCTTCGGCGTCGATGCCAGGGCGGGGAGGATCCTCGGCTGGATCGCGATCGGGCTGTTCGCCCTCAGCATCCTGTTCGTGATCTTCTATTTCGTCTTTGTGCTCGCGGTCTTGATCCCGCTCATGTCGCACCTGCCACGCAACGGGGCCACCTACTCGTCGTGAGGCGTCCGCCGCAGTAGCTCCGACGTGCCGAAGTCCTCGAGGATCCGGATGATCATCTGCCGGCCGGCGTCCTCGAAGACGGCATCGCCCACGTCGTGCGACCACACGACGGTGCCAAGCGCCTGAAGGATGTTGTCGAGCCGCCACGAATCCGGCTCTTCGGCCGGGTCCCGACCGTAGCCCGCGTAGAACGCCGCCCTCAGCGCGGCGCCGTCGTGCGTTGGGCCGCGGTGGCGGGCATCGCTCGCGAAATACCTGTGCTCGAGCCGCACGAGGTCGGTGACCCACGGCCGATAGCCCGCGCGTCCGAAATCGATGACGCTCACCTGCCCGCCGTCTTCGACCCAGTTCCGCGGCTGGTAGTCGCCATGTGTCGCATAGAGGACGCGCGGCGCCGGCCGGTGAGCCTCGACAAGTTCCAGGAGGCCGCGCAAGTGGTCTGGGGGAACGAGGTCGACTGCCCGGTCGGCGAAGTCGCCGATCTTGTGGAGGGCTGCGGGGTCATAGCTTGCGGTCTCGTGCCGCGGCACGTGGAAGAGCGCGAGGAGCCTCCCGGCCTGCTCGAACGTCTCGGGCGCGAATTCGAACGGCCCGCCCTCGACGAGTTGGCCGGGAAGCCATGCCGTGACGACGAGCCCCACGGAGGAGTCGCCGTGGAGAAGGCGCGGGGCGTGGGAACCGAGCGGCGCCGTCATCTGCCGATGGGCACGCAGTTCGCGCTGGATGTGGTGGGACGCCGTGCTCGCCTTGGCGACCACGAGGCCCCGCGCCGTGCGGAGGCGCAAGACGTGGATGGCCTGCACACCCCACGACATGTCCTCCTCGACGGTCCACTCGCCGAGCCAGTGGTTCAGGAGCCGGACCTGCTGGGGCGTCAGGACGTCGAGGGCAGAGGAGGCCATGAGACCACGCTACGGGACCTCGAAAGGCCTCCACGGCCAGAATCCGCCCAAAAATCCCCGAAAACACGCGGGATTTGCTGGCGTGCCGCGCATTAACTGGTAGGTTCGTCACCAGCAGCCCCCGGCGCACGCTGGGGACTCACGTACTATACCGACGTCCAGGAGGACACATGGCTAAGAACCGCAGCGAGCTTGTTGCCGAGGTCGCCGGCAAGACCAGCCTCAGCCAGACCGCCGTCAACGGTGTGCTCGACGCACTGTTCGAGGTCTTCGAGAGCTCCGTCGCCAAGGGCGAGAAGGTCAGCATCCCGGGCTGGCTCGCCGTCGAGCGCACCGAGCGCGCCGCCCGCACGGGCCGCAACCCGCAGACCGGCGAGGAGATCCAGATCCCGGCCGGCTTCGGCGTCAAGCTCACGGCTGGCTCCAAGCTCAAGGCCGCCGCTTCCAGCAAGTAGCACCCAGCTGAAGCCCGCGGGAACCGGCCCATCGAGTCGGTCCCGCGGGCTTTTGCGTGTCCGCGCACCGCATCCCGGCAACCGATCCGGCCCAGCCACAGATCTGGGAGAATAGACGAGTGCCAAGCTCCACTCGTCCCGTCCGCCCCGCCTCGTCCTCGCAGCACGAGGAGCGCGGCACGGCTCGGGGCTACTGGTATGGGGCGCTCGGCGCAGCCCTCGCGATCCTGGCTGCCGCACTCGTCTTCTCGGGCGCGGTCGCCTCACGCGAGGTTCTCGATCCGGGCGCCTTCGTCCGGTGGGGCCTGCCCATCGCGCAGACGGCACTCAACATCTCTGTCTCGCTCGTCCTCGGGGGCCTCGCGTTCGCCGTCGTGATCCTTCCGCACCGGCGTCGCCCTGAGCGCGCCCGCGCCGGGGGCGGCTCACAGGCGGGGGGCGGGTCCGAAAGGGACGACGGCGAGCACCCGGCCTTCTCGCGCGCCCTCCGCGTCGCGGGCGTCGCGTCCCTCGCATGGACCGCGAGTTCCGTCGCGGTCCTCGTCCTGACCCACTCGGACCTCATCGGCCAGCCCATTTCGGGCGGCGCCGAGTACACGAAACAGCTCGTCTTCTACATGACTCAGCTCGACGTCGGCCGCGCGTGGCTCGTCACGGTCATCATCGCGGCGACCGTCTCGACGCTCCTCTTCGCGGTGCGGTCGCTCACGGGCCTTGCACTCACGTTCATCGTCGCGGCCATTGGCCTCGTGCCCATGGCCCTCATCGGACACTCTGCGAGCTCGAATGACCACGAGGGTGCGGTCAACTCCCTCTTCCTGCATGTTCTCGGCGCCGCACTTTGGGTCGGCGGCATCGGCATCCTGGCCCTGCTCGGCGGAACGCTCGCCGGGCGCCTTCGGCCGTCGTCCGGCTCCGGCGGCGGGGAGGAACTCACCGAGGCCGTTCTGCGGCGCTTCTCGGCGCTCGCGCTGTTCTGCTTCGTGCTCGTCGTCGTGTCGGGCATCATCAACGCGTCGCTGCGCGTGCCCGGATGGGCCGAGCTCTTCGGCACCTCCTACGGCCAGCTCGTCATCGGAAAGGTGGTCTTCGCCGTCGTCCTCGGGGGCATCGGCTTCATGCACCGCCGCTGGATCATCCCGCAGCTCTCGCGCGGCGCGTCGGTCAAGCGCGTCCTGTGGCAGCTCGTGGGCGTCGAGACGATCGTCATGGGCGGCGTCTCGGGCCTCGCCGTCGCCCTGAGCCGCTCCGCGCCGCCCCAGCCGACAACGTACGCCCCCGATGCCTCGCCCGCGTTCATCCTCTCTGGGTACAACCTGCCGCCCGAGCTGACGGCGAGCCGCTGGCTCACCGAGTGGCGCGCGGACTGGCTGTGGGTCGCGGTCGCGGTGTTCGGCGCCGTCGCCTACGCCCTCGGCATCATCAAGGTGAGCCGCCGCGGAGACTCGTGGTCGTGGCTGCGCAGCATTTCGTGGTTCGCGGGCCTTGTGCTCCTCACCTACATCACGAGTGGCCCGCCCGCCGTGTACGGGCGCGTCCTGTTCTCGGCGCACATGGTGGACCACATGATGCTCACGATGGTCGCGCCGCTGTTCCTCGTGCTCGGCTCGCCCGTCACGCTCGCGCTCAAGGCCCTCGTGCCCCGCCGGGACGGCAGCCGGGGCCTGCGCGAATGGCTCCTCGTGTTCGTCCACTCGAGGTTCTCGCAGCTCGTGACCCACCCGCTGTTTGCCGCGGCGAACTTCGCGGGGTCGATCGTCCTCTTCTACTATTCGGACTTCTTCGGGTACGCGATGCGGGACCACGTGGGCCATGAGCTCATGAACCTGCACTTCACGCTCACGGGTTACATCTTCGTGCTCACGATGATCGGATCCGACCCGCTTCCGCGGCGCGCGCCGTACCCCCTGCGGCTCCTGCTGCTGTTCGCGACCATGGCGTTCCACGCCTTCTTCGGCGTCGCGATCATGGGCTCCAACATCCTGATCGATCCCACCTACTTCGGGAACCTCGGGCGCCCGTGGGGGGCGTCGGCGATCGCGGACCAGCAGGCCGGCGGCGCGATGGCGTGGGGCATCGGCGAGATCCCGACGCTCATCGTGGCCATCGGCGTTGCCGTCATGTGGTCGCGGTCGGATGCGAAGGAGACGAAGCGCCGCGACCGCGCCGCGGACCGCGACCACGACGCCGAGCTCGAGGCGTACAACGCGATGTTCTCGCGGCTCCAGCAACGTGACCGCAGCCAAAGCCGCTGACGCCCCGCGTCGCGCGCCGGATAGGCCCGGAACAAAGCCCGCAATAATGGGGTTGCCCCCTTTGTCCCCGTTAGGCCCTTGGGGCCGCAGACCGACTCAACCGCACCCACGTGAGGAGCGCCCGTGACCGCCGAGCCCACCAGCACCGCCGCAGGCCTGAGGACCACCCATCGCGTGCGCGCGAGCGAGCTTGCGGGCCGGGGCTGGCTCAACACCGGTGGCGCCGAGCTCGACCTCGCGGCGCTCCGCGGCAAGATCGTGCTGCTCGACTTCTGGACTTTCTGCTGCATCAACTGCCTCCACGTTCTCGACGAGCTGCGTCCCCTCGAGGACAAGTACAGCGACGTGCTCGTGACGGTCGGCGTGCACTCGCCGAAGTTCGAGCACGAGGCCGACCCGATCGCGCTCGCTTCCGCCGTCGAACGCTACGAGATCCACCATCCCGTCCTCGACGACCCCGAGCTGCTCACGTGGCAGGCGTACACCGCGCGCGCGTGGCCGACGCTCGTCGTCGTCGACCCCGAGGGCTACGTCGTCGCGCACCTCTCGGGCGAGGGACACTCGGCGGGCCTCGGCGTCCTCGTCGAGGAGCTCATCGCGGAGCACGAGGCGAAGGGAACGCTGCACCGGGGAAGCGGGCCGTATGTGGCCCCCGAGCCCGTCGCTCGCACGCTGCGCTTCCCCGGGCAGGCCGTGCCGCTCGAGAACGGCAACTACCTCGTCGTCGACACGGGCCATCACCGGCTCGTCGAGCTGCGCGCAGACCTCGAGACCGTCGAGCGCGTCATCGGCTCGGGGACGAAAGGCCACGCGGACGGCCCCGCGGAGGAGGCCGAGTTCAACGAGCCGCAGGGCGTCGCGGTCCTCCCTGCTGATGTCGCGTGGCAGACGGGCTACGACGCGATCGTCGCGGACACCGTGAACCACCGCCTGCGCGGTGTGTCCCTGAGTTCGGGCCACGTTCAGACCGTCGCGGGCAACGGCGTCCAGCGTCTCCTCGACGCGGGGCCGGCACGCGTTGACGGCAACGGCGCGGGCATGTGGGCGGCGGGCCAGCCGAGCGCGGGCCAGCCCGTCGAAAAGGCCGGCCCGGGCAAGGACCTGGCCGCTGCGACGAACGACGACGCCGCAGCCCCCGCGGGCGCGCACCCTGCCGACTACGCGGGCGACGCCGTCGACATCGGCCTCCTCGGCCATGGCACGAGCGTCTCGCTGTCCTCGCCGTGGGATGTCGTGTGGAGCGAGAAGCTCCGCAAGGTCGTCGTCGCGATGGCCGGGACCCATCAGGTCTTCACTTTCGACCCGGCCTCGAACGAGGTGGCGATTCTTGCTGGCTCGGGCCTCGAGGGGCTCCTCGACGGCCCCGGCCCCGAGGCCTGGTTCGCGCAGCCGTCTGGCCTCGCGGTCGACGCCGAGGGGAACCTGTGGGTCGCGGACTCCGAGACTTCGGCCCTCCGGAAGGTCGTCCTCGGCGACGCGGCCCGGGGCGCCAACGGGGTGCGAGTCGAGACGGCCGTCGGCAAGGGCCTCTTCGACTTCGGCTTCCGTGATGGCGAGGCTTCCGAGGCGCGCCTGCAGCACCCGCTCGGCGTCGCGATCCTGCCCGACGGCTCGGTCGCCGTCGCCGACACGTACAACGGCGCGGTGCGCCGATATGATCCCGCCGCCCAAGCGGTCTCCACCTTGGCGCGGGGTCTCGCCGAGCCGAGCGACGTCGTCGTCATCCGCCCCGTGGACGGCGAGCCGCTGCTCCTCGTGACGGAGAGCAATCGGCATGAGCTCTCGCTGGTGCCGATCCCCAAGGATGCCCAGCAGGTCGACGAGGGTGCGAGCCAGACCCAGCGGCCGACGTCGGCCTTCGCCCCGGGCGCGCTTGAGCTCGCCGTGCGCTTCTCCGCGCCGACCGGCCAGAAGCTCGACGACCGCTGGGGCGACCCGACGCAGCTCAAGATCTCGTCGACGCCGCCCGAGCTGCTCAGCGCCGGCGGGGGAACCTCGCAGGGCTTGAAGAGGACGCTCACCTTGAACCCCGAGGTGACCGAGGGCGTCCTGCACATCACCGCCCGTGCGGCGGCGTGCGACGGCGCGCCCGGCGAAGAGATCCCTGACCACGCCGCGTGCCACCTGTACCAGCAGGACTGGGGTATCCCGGTGGTGCTGGAGGCGGGCGCCGCGTCGGAGCTCGTGCTCGACCTGCGCGGGATGGACTGACGGGAAGCTATTCGCCCTTGAGCGTCCGGATGGGGTCGAGCCGGGACAGATAGGCCCTCGCCAAGGGGATCGCGAGGGCGGCCGAGGTCATGAGCGCGGCGCAGTCGATGAGCAGCCCTTGGACGACGACGGCGCCCGTGCCGAGTTCGGGGGAGCGCAGCGCGAGCTGCGCGGCTGCGCCCGCCGCGAGGGGGACCGCGTACAGGTGCGCGAATTCGATGAGGAAGAGGTCGAAGGCCTCGCGGCGCGTCGCCCCGGCGAGCCGATAGGTTGCGAAGTCCCCGCGTCGAGCCCACAGGAGGACGCATGCGAGGGCCGCGGCGCCCGCGCCCGCGCCGATGGGAACCGCGATGCTGATGCGCCGGGTCAATTCGGACTGAGGGTCCTGGTCCGCGTCTTTGGGCGGAACGAGCCGGAGGACCGCGACCGGGTCGGGACCGGGAAACCAGCCTGTCAGAAGCGCCTCGACGTCGGTGGCCGCCGACGGAACGGCTTCGACAAGGCACGCCTCGACGCGCGGTGCCGTGGCTTCGGCCACGACGAGCGAGTTCTGCAGTTGCGGGATACGCGGTGCGGCTGGGGCCACGGCAGAGACCTCGTAGGGCGAGGTGACGCCTTGAACGGTGACGGCCGCGCCGATCCCGAGGCCAAGCTCCTGGGCAACGGTGCTGCTCGCGACGACGCTCGAATCCGCGCCCTCGCCCAAGCCCGGCCAGACCACGCGCGCGTAGTGGGGCGTCGCGACGTCGATCGTGAAGCGCCGGCTCGGGAGGAGCGCCGACGTGACGGACGACGACGAGCTTCTCCCGCCCGCCGCGACGACCGAATCGAGCTCGTTGAGCTGTTCGCACCGCGCCGCGGAAAGCCCCTCCGGCGAAGCCGACGCGACTGTGAGCACGGTCGATCCTGCGGCGATCTGCCGATCCCACGCGGCAACGATGCGCTGGAGGTCCTCGAAACTCGCGAAGATCGCGAGGAAGCCGAGGACGAACGCCGCTGCTGCCGTCGCGATGGAGGCGACGGGTGTGGACCGGATCGTCGCGAAGGCCTCGCCCCAGATGGCGCTCCTAGTAGCCAACGAGGGTTCCGTCCTCGATCATGACCCGTGCGTCACAGTTGTCCGCGACCCACGCGTCGTGGGTCGCGACGAGGGTCAGCGCGCCGAACTCGCGTGCGCTGCGGAGGGCGTCGACGACGCGCTCTCGCGAGACTGGGTCGAGCGACGCCGTCGGTTCGTCTGCGAGGACGAGCCGCGATCGCGCCGTGATCGCGCGGGCTACGGCGACCCGTTGCCGCTCGCCGCCCGACAGCCGTGATGCGTGCGTTGACGCGAGGCCGCCGAGGCCCACGCGTTCGAGGGCCTCGGCGGCGCGTCGACGGGAGACGATCGGGTCGTGGCCCGTCATGAGCGCGGCCGTCATGGCGTTGTCGAGGGCCGTTCGGTGCACGAGGAGTGGCGTGCTCTGGAAGATCCACGCGGGCGCGACCTGGGAGCCGTCGTGCTCTGCGCGAACGGTTCCTTGATCCGGAGCGAGCTGCCTAGAGATGAGCCCGAGCAACGTCGACTTTCCGCTCCCAGACGGACCCATGAGCGCGATTGTCGCGGGGGCCGCGAAAGTGTGAGTCACGGCGGTGAAGAGGGCTCGCCCGGGCACGGAGTAGCTGACATCGACGAGCTCTACTCGCATGCGGCGGCCTTGCGGGTCGAGGCCAGCACGAGGGTCCCTGTTTTGAGATCGCCGCCGGTGACGACGACGCGTCCCTGCGATTCGCCGACGACGTCGACGCGCACCGAGCCTTCCGACTCGCCATTGTCGCGGCGAACCACGCAGTGCGCGCCCGAAGGAGCGGTGCGGACCGCCGAAGCCGGGAGCACGAGGGCTCCGGGCGGAAGCGGCGATTCGACGAGCCCAGAGGTCGACGGCGCGCCCTTCTCGAGCTGCTTGGCGAGGGTCGGCAGGCCTTCCGGTGCAATGGCCTGACGGGCGCCGTCCACGGGGAGCGGTGATCCGGCCGAGAGGACGCGACTGTTCTCGGGTGCCGTGACAGGCCGTCCGACGGGTCTGCTGGCATCGGTCGTTGTCTGCTTTGCGCTGGTCTCTTTGCCGGACCCTGTCGCGCCGCTCTGGCCGGTTTGGCCGCTCTGGCCGGTCTGGCCGCCTTGGCCAGCCGGGGCGCCCCCGGCCGGTGCCGGGAGGCTTCCCTTGGCGACGAGCCGCGCCGACGTGAGGCTCGCTGCCGGAGCGAAGAGTGCGGTGCCCGCTGTCGGCGCGGGTGCCGCGACGGTCAGATCGAGCTTCTCGACTGTCATCTCGGCCGCCGCGAGGTGGATGATCCAATCGGGCTTGAAGACTGAGCGGTCGGCGGCGCCCAGCCGAGCGCCCAGCTGGTCCACACCGGCCATCGTGGCGGGCGTCGCCGTGGTTCCCTGACCGTGGCGCAGGCCGAGTTCGGTCAGAAGCCGGTTGAGTTCGGCGACATCCTCGCCCGCTGTGCCGGCATCGATCAGGCGCCAGAAGGGGGCCTTCCCCGCAAATCCGATTCGGTCGACGCCGCTGATGCGGACGATCTTCGTCCCCGTAGCAACCTTGGCGCCCGGCTCGACGTAGACGTTCTGTACGAGGCCTTCCCACGAGGGTGCAAGAGGCGCAGGGGGCGTATCCCAGGCGAGGCTGAATTCGATCGGCGTTGTCTGGGTGCTCGAGGCCGGTTCGGCGGCAACCCAGGTATCGACGGGAGCCGAGAGCCGGAGCTGAGTGTTAAGGAAGAGCAGCGACCCGAGAACCGCCAGAGGGAGCGCAATCCAGAGGATGGCGCCGAGGCCAGAAACAATGCGCCCAAGCCGATGTACCGGCTTCATCCGCTGATCCCCCAGGACTTGATGACGCCTCGATGCTTCTTGATCGAATTTGTCACCAGATGCCGCCCGATTTGATAGCGGGATAGAGGCGGGCCATGCCCTCACTGAAGCAACCCATCGCGGTTCTGTCCCGCGAGCCGTCTTCCGAGAACGGGTCTCCCGCCATGGCGCGGAAGGTCCTAGCGTCGTCCGGGATGTCGTAGCCCGCGGCGTTCATGCACGATTGCATTGATATGCGCAGGGGCTCCTCCATCCTCTGTTCGTGCGTGGCCATGTACGCCGCGGAGACGGGGAGCCAGTACCGCTGCTCGCAGGCCAGGGAATGTTCGCTCATGGCTCGGAGGTCGCGTCCTTGGGCGTCGTATTCGTAGGTGAAGGAGAGACCATCGAGGGGGCTGATGACAGGATCGGTGACCTTGTAGCCTCCATCGCTCATGCACCGCGAGAGGTTGTTGAACGCCTTGTCGTACTCGGCCTTGTCAATCACCCCATCAGCAAGCATCTCGGCCGATTCGAGATGCCCCTCGTTGCGCTCCCGTTGCGCGGATGCCTTGAGGTCCTCAGACGTGATCTTTCCGCCGGTGAGGGCCGGACTGGCCGCGCATGAAGCGAGGGTGATCATCGCGGCGAAACTTAGGCGAGTCGTCGGACAATTGGAGGAGGAAGCCCCTTCATCCGTAGAGACCGAACGACTTGATATCCGGATGAAGGCGGGTCATGGCGTTGCTGAAGCAATCCATGGCGCGACGGTTGCGGGTACCCTCCTCAAAGGGATCTCCGGCGATGGTGCGAAAGGTCTTGGCGTCGTCTGGTATGTCGTACCCGGCGGCTTTCATGCATGTCTGCATCGATGCACGCAGCGACTCCTCCATCCGTTGTTCGTTCGTGGCCATGTAGGCTGCAGAAACCGCGAACCAGTACTTCTGCTCACATGCCAGGGAATGCTCGCTCATCGCACGGGAGTCCCGCCCTTGCGTGTCGTATTCATAGCTATATGAGAGCCCATCGGCCGGATTAATCTGCGGATTTGTGACCCCGTAACCGCCTTCACTCATGCATCGAAAAAGATTGCTGAAGGCCTTGTCGTAGTCAGCCTTGTCCACGGCTCCATCGGCGAGCATTTCGGCTGATTCCGCATGTCCCTCGCTGGCCTCTCTTCGTGCTGATGCCTTGATATCTTCGGAAGTGAGCTTTCGACTGGTGGAGGCGTCTGGGCCGGGCGCGCAGGCCGCCAATACCAAGACGAGAACAACCCTCACAGCGAGTTGGCCCACCCGACTCAGACGCCCTTTCATTAGGAGTTGCCCCAGGCGTTCCCGAACGAATGCGAGCCACCGAATTGGCTCCAGTTGTATGGGTTCGACGCGCCAAACCCGGATACGACGTGCCAATAGCCCGCGTATCGTGGGCCGACAACCTCGCCCGGTCGAATGAAATTGTTTGTTACGGCGGCGCTGACCCCTTGAAGCCAACAAGGATTGTTCCGCTCCCCCGTTGAGGCATAGGACAGTCCCCCCGAGTAGTACGAGCTCCCGGTCCACTGCACGCCGCCCCAGCAGCCTGATGGCGCGTTCTGGAACAGCCGAGAGCTGTAGGCCTGGGCCGGCACTGCGGTCATGACCAGGCCAACGGATGCGGTGGCCGCAACGACGAGCGCCGTGATGCGTTTCTTCATGGTTCCTCCCTTGGGTGCGCGGGGGAAGCCGATGCATCAGTCCCCCGTCGGGGACGCTAGCGAGGCGGGAGGAAGCGGGTCAACGCGCTGGCGCGTCGGTGCCTTCGTACTGGCGCGTAACTGCCTTCGTGACGGACAAACCGGGATTTGTGGCGCGTGAAGCCCGCGTTGAGCTCAGTGGGAGGCCCTCAGCCGATCACCGGCGTGAGCGTGATGGTTGTCCCCGAGACGTCCAGCCGCACCGTGAACGTGAACCCGCGCTCGACGTCCAGGTCGCTGACCTTGCCCGTGAACAGGTCGATCTGCTGAGCCGTGAGCTTCGCCTTGCCCGTGAGCGGCGTGACCGCCCATTGGCCGTTGAACGGGGTCACCGTCACACTCGGGTACTGCGTCACGGACCACGCGATTGTCCCATCCACGATCCGGTTGCCGGTCGCGTAGGAGAATGGGCAGTTGGGCTGGAGCCGCTGCTGCGCCGAGGCGGTCTGGGCGCATTGGTCGAGGAATTCCTTGGCCTTCTGCGCGATGGCCTCGTTGAGCGCGGGGGTCGCCTTGGTCTGAAGGGCCAGCGGCTGGCTCCCGCGCTGCGCGACGACGGCCGTTTTGGCGTCGGCGGCGAAGTACTCGCCCGGGAGGGCGCCGATGTAGCTGCCCGGGTAGAACACGGGGAACGAGTTCCGTCCCGAGGGCATGTTGACTGCCGCGCCGTTGAGCGTGGCCCGCGAGGAGTTGATGACCGAGGCGTCGACCGTGGGGAGCGGCCCCGGCACGATGCTCCAGCGCGGGAAGAATAGCCAGTCCGTGCCCGTCTGCTCGACCAGGAAGTCGCTCGTGTAGTCGGTCCCGTCCGAGGTGAACGTCACGGGCACGTCCTGCCGGCCGTCGGGCGCGGGCTGGGGCTCGCCGACCTTGAGCTCGCGGATGCGGGACATCGAGTCCCGCAGCGGCGCGCCGTCGAGCATCGCCGCACTGCCGGGCGGCACCTGGGCGCGAAGGGCGCCGAGGGCCCGCGCGCCGTCGCCCGCTTGAAGTGCGGCAAGGTACGCCCTGATCGGCTGGGCCGGCCCGCTCGCGGCCTCGACCAGGATGATGGCCGCGACTGCGGCGGCGACGGCCAGGACGAGTGCGGCAAGCCATGCGAGGGCGATCCTCGTGACATTCACTGCCGGGCGGGCCGCTTCGGCGACAGCCGCGGAGGGCTCGTCCGCCACGCCATTCTGGCTCGTCGCGCTCTCCTCGTCTGCCACGCCTCCCAAGCTTAGCGGGACGGCCGGTCACTCCGGGGAGCCGGAAGGCCGCGGCTTGGACTATGACAGCAGGGCGGCCATGACGGCCATCGCGGGGATCGCGACGACGGTTGTGATGAGAACCGTGTCCTTCGCGACCACGAGTCCCACTTGGTAGCGCTGGGCCGCGACGTACACGTTCTGGGCAGTGGGCAGCGCGGCCGTGACGACGGCGGCGAACAGAGCGTGCCCGCCGAGCCCGAGGGCGAACCGCGCGAACGCGAACGCGATGAGGGGATGGATCACGAGCTTGAGGGCGGTGGCGAAGACGGTGTCGAGCCGTCGGCCGTCGTCGGCGCGCAGTGGCCGCGAGCCATGGAGCGAGATGCCGAACGCCATGAGCATCGCGGGGATCGCCGCGCCGCCGATGAGGTGGATCGGCTGCATGATGAGGTCCGGGAGCCTCCAGCCCGTTGCCGCGAGCACGAGCCCGATCAACGACCCGATGATGTTCGGATTCGTCACGACGGGGAGCACGAACTGGAGGGCACGGGCGGCGCCGGGCTTCGCCGTCGCCGTCGTGCCGTCGAGCAGGAGGAGGTACGACGGCGTGAAGAGCGCGAGCTGGAAGATGAGCAGGGGCGCGACGTAGCTCGCGTTGCCCAGGACGAAGACCGAGATCGGGATGCCGAGGTTCGCGGAGTTCGCGACCGACGAAGACATCGACGCGATGAGCGCCTCCGGCAGCTCGCGGCGCCGCACCCAGCGGAAGACGGCGAGGGAGACGAGCCCCACCACCGTGGAGCTGACCGCGATGACGAGCAGATGCGTCGAGAAGATCGTATGCAGGTCCGCCTTGCTGAGCGTCTCGAGAAGGAGGGCTGGGCTTGCCACGAAGAACGAGAGCCGGCTCAGGACGGCCTGCGCGCCGTCGCCGAGGAGCCGCTTTCGGGCTACGAACCAGCCCGCACCGATGATGGCCCAGACGACGAAGAAGCCGGCGAGGACGCCTAGCATGTATTGCCCTCGGACGCGTCGCTCAGCAACCGATTTCCGTGGGGCACGCGCACCAGCCTATCGGGCGGCGTGGGTCAGCCCGCGCCGCGGCGACGGCGGGGCGTCAGTTGAGGTGGGCCTGGATGGCGAACGGCGGGCGCATCATGCCGGGCGCGATGCCTTCGGCCGGGTCCGTGCCGAGCTCGATGACCTTGTTCTGGGCGTTGACGTGGACGACAGTGGGGACGAACTCGCGCGCTTCCTCGTTGCTCATCGACGCGTAGCTGATGAGGATCACGATGTCGCCCTCGTGCATGAGGTGCGCCGCCGCGCCGTTGATGCCGATGACGCCGGAACCGCGCTCGCCCGCGATCGTGTACGTCTCGAGCCGCGAGCCGTTCGTCACGTCGACGATCGAGACGAGCTCGCCCGGGAGGATGTCCGCGGCTTCGAGCAGATCCAAGTCGACCGTCACGGAGCCGACGTAGTGCAGGTCGGCGTGTGTGACCGTCGCGCGGTGGATCTTCGACTTGAACATGGTCCGGTTCATCGGGGACAAGTTTACTCCCGTCCCGCCGCGCCTTCTGTGGCGCGGGTCTCAGGTGCGGGTGACCTCGAGCGCAGGCACGTCCGCGACGCTCTCGAGGACGACGACGCCCGGCTGGCTCGCGAACTCCTCGCGCGTGAGCTTTCCCGTGAGAACGCCGACGGCGATCGCGCCCGCGTTCCGCGCGGCCTGGACATCGACGACCGTGTCGCCGGCCGCGAGCACGGCGCTCACGTCGAGCACGCCCGTCTTCTCCATGGCCCGGTGGATCATGTACGGCGCGGGTCGCCCGGCGGCGACGTCCGACGTCGTCACGAGCGCGTCGAGCGTGTGCTCGGGCCCCTCGCCGACGGTCCAGCCGATGCTCTCGAGAAGGGGAGCAGCGACGTCCCGGGAGAAGCCCGTCGTGAGGGCGACCTTGATTCCGCGCCCGCGCAATTCGGCGAGGGCCTCGACGACGCCGGGGAACGGCGTCGGCGGCTCGGCCGCGTAGCGCTCGGCGAGGATAGTGCGGAAATGCGCGAACGTCGCGGCGACTGTCCTTTCGACGTCAGCGGCGTCGACACCGGCATATCCCCCGAGCCGCAGGAGGGCGCGGATCGCCTCGATCTTGTCCGCCCCCATCCACGTCTGGAGGTCCTCGGCCCGGACGTCGACGCCGTTCTCGCGCACGGCGTCCTCGAGGGCGCGGTAGACGTGGCCGTGGTCGTCGACGGTCGTGCCTGCGATGTCGAACGCGGCGAGCTGGATCATGCTGATTCTCCTGGGGTTCCCGGGCTCAGGACGCGGGCGAGCGGGGCCCGCTGTTTGAGCGTGTTGTGGACGACGAAGTTGGCGAGCTCGGGACGGTAGCGGTCCTCGGCGTATTCGAGGGGCTCGCCCTTTGAACTCGACGTGACGCGGCGCTCGCGCAGGAGCGGGGAGCCGAGCGGGACGCCGAGGAGCTCGGCATCGGTCTGGTCCGCAGCGACGGCGTCGATCGTGTGGCGTGCGCTGTAGAGGTCCACGCCGTGGTCCATGAGGAAGCGGAACGTCGACCCGGAATCGGTGTCGAATCCGAAGAGCGGCTGTCCCGCCTCGAGGACGAAATGGGAGCGCTCGACCATGGTCGGCTCGCCGTCGAGGAGTCGGAGCCGGAGCAGCGAGACGACCTGGGCATCGTCGGCCAGCTCGAGCTCGGCCGCGACGACGGGACTCGGGGCGCGCTTCGCGATTTCGATCGTCCGCTGGCCCGGTTCCTTGCCGAGCCCCACGGCCCACTCGGTGAAGGACAGAAAGGTTTCGACCGGCTGGGACTGCGCATCGCGATGGACGACGGGGGCCCGGCCTCGCCCGCCGACAATGAGCTGCTCGGCACGGAGCGCGGCGAGCGCCTGCCGGACGGGACCCCGTGAGGTCTTGAACTCCTCGCACAGTGCGGCCTCGCTCGGAACCTGCGAGCCGTCGGCCCAGACCCCAGTCGAGATGCGGCGCCGGAACTCTTCGCGAAGCGTCTCGTGCAAGGGTGCCGTGCGGGGCGTATTCATGTGTTGATTATACAAGTTTGACCGGTTGCGGCGGATCGGATCGGCGCTGGTTCGGTGAACTCTCGATTAACGCCAAACATCGAAAGGGAAATCAAGGTGAACTTGTATAGATAAGTGGTCTTTCAGCTTGGCGCCGCCTCCACGATCCCCCGAAAGTAGAGGCCATGAGCACAACAACAGCCACCCCTGGCTATGACCTCCTCGTCGTCGGCGCGGGCGTCGTCGGCCTCGCCCACGCCGCTGCGGCGGCGGAGCGCGGCCTCCGCGTCCTCGTGATCGAGCGCGACGGGCACGCCGTGAGCGCGTCTGTGCGGAACTTCGGGCACTGCTGCGTGACGGCGCAGGCCGGCGAGCTTCTGGACCTCGCCCGGGTGGCCCGCGAACGCTGGCTCTCCCTGAGCTCTGCGGCCGGATTCTGGTCCACGGCCGCGGGCGGGCTCGCGATCGCCCGCAGCGCGGCCGAGCTCGCCGTCCTCGAAGAGCTCGCGGCGGCACGAGCCGACGGCGGGGTGCGCCTCGTGAGCGCGTCGGAGGCGCGCGAGCAGATGGGCGGCGGGCTCGACGCCGCGGCTGTCGGCGCGGCGGTGCTCGAGGAGGACGTGCGCGTGGACCCGCGCTCCGCCGTCGTCGGCCTTGCGGCGTGGCTCGAGCGGCAGCCGCTCGTCGACATCCGCTGGCGCACGGCATACCTCGGGCCAGCGGACGACGGCGGTGCCCGCACCTCGCGCGGCACGGTCGCCGCGGCCCAGACGATCGTGTGCGCGGGCCACGACCTCGACTACCTCTTCCCCGACGCCGCCGACGCGGCCGATGTGAAACGCTGCGGCCTCCAGATGGCGCTCGTCGACGCGCCGAGCGCCGGTGGCACCGCCGCCCAGATCGCCCCCGCGGTCCTGACCGGGACGTCGATGCTGCGCTACCCCGCGTTCTCGACGACCACGGCCGCCGTCGAGCTGCGGGCCGAGCTAGAGCGAACACGCCCCGAGCTGATCGGAATCGACGCCAATGTGATGCTCACGCAGCGGCCTGACGGCTCGCTCCTCATCGGCGACAGCCACGTCACGCTCGGCACCATGCCGCCGTTCCTCGACGAGGCCACGAGCGCGACCCTCCTCGCGAACGCGGCCGAGCTCCTCGGCGTCGAGCGGCTCAGCGTCCGGCAGCGCTGGCAGGGCATCTACGCGTCGAGCGCCCAGTCCCCGTACCTCATCGCCGAGGTCGCGCCCCGCGTCACGGCCGTCTCGGTGACCTCCGGCGTCGGCATGACGATCTCCCACGGCCTCGCCCAGAAGGTTCTCGACCAGCTCATGGCTTCGGCCTGACCGGTCGGCGCTCGGCCCGCCCGCTCCCGGCCCACCCGCCCCGGCCCACCCCCCCTCGGCCCACCCGCCCCAGACCACCACGCCCCTATCCCTCCACCCCCACCCCAAAGGAAAGATCCCCCATGAAGCGCACCACGCGTCCCGTCCCCCTTCGTGCAGTCCCCCTTCGTGCAGCATCCGCAGTCGCCGCCTTCGCGGCCGGCGCCCTCCTCCTCTCCGCGTGCGGCGGCACCGCGACGGGCACGCCCGCTGGCCCTGCCTCCAGCGGGGGTGCGGCCACCGGCGCCGCCTCGGGCGACGCCCAGGTGACCATCTACAGCGCGGACGGCCTCGCCGACTGGTACAAGGGCACGTTCGAGGACTTCACGAAGTCGACCGGCATCAAGGTCAACTACGTCGAGTCCGGCTCGGGCGAGGTCGTCTCCCGCACCGAGAAGGAGAAGTCCAACCCGCAGGCCGACATCCTCGTGACGCTCCCGCCGTTCATCCAGCAGGCGGACCAGAAGGGTCTCCTGGGCTCGATCAGCGCGGACCTCTCCGCGATCCCGCCCGCGGACAAGGCGGCCGACGGCCACTACGTCGCGCTCGTCAACAACTATTTCGCGATGATCCGGGGCACGGCCGCGTCGCCGAAGCCGGACACGTGGAAGGACCTCCTCGATGCCGGCTACAAGGGCAAGGTCCAGTACTCGACGCCCGGCCAGGCCGGCGACGGCACCGCGATGATGGTCCTGCTCGAGCAGATCCTCGGCAAGCAGGGCGCGATGGACTACTTCAAGGCCCTCCAGCCGAACAACGTCGGCCCCAGCTCCTCGACCGGCAAGCTCGGCCCGAAGGTCTCGAAGGGCGAGCTCTCGGCCGCGAACAGCGACGTCCAGATGGCGCTCCAGTCAATCAGCGCCGACAAGTCCGCCTACGAGGTCTTCTTCCCGAAGACCGACGACGGCAAGCGCTCCACCGTCTCGCTCCCGTATGACATGGGCCTCGCCTCGAACGCCCCGCACAAGGCGAACGCCGAGAAGCTCATGGCGTACCTCCTCTCGAAGGACGTCCAGTCGACCGTCTCGAGCAAGGCGTTCGGCCTGCCCGTCCGCTCAGACGTCACCCCGAGCGACGCGAACTTCGCGACCCTCAAGAAGACCATGGACGGCGTCACAGTGGCCAACCCCGACTGGGACGCGGTCCAGAAGGGCCTCAAGGACGACCTCGCCGCCTACAACGCGGCGACCGGCCAGTAACGCGCCGGCCAGAGCAGTCGGCCAGCAAGAACCAGCACCACCTAGGAGCACCCATGCCTCTCGCGGCCTCAGGCCGCGCCTACGGTGCCCAGCTCGACGGCGGTCGTCCGGCCGCCGTCGAGCTGCGGCACGTGAGCGTGCGCTATTCCGGATTGAACGCGGGCGATCACCCCGCGCTAGCCGACCTCTCCCTGCGGATCGAGCCGGGGGAGACCGTCGCGCTGCTCGGGCCGTCCGGCTCGGGCAAGTCGACCGCGCTCAAGGCCATCGCCGGCTTCGAGCGGCCCAGCGAGGGTCACGTGCTACTGGCAGGCAAGGATGTCACCAACCGCCCGCCCGCCGAGCGCGGCATCGGCGTCGTCGTGCAGTCCTACGCCCTGTTCCCCCATCTCAAGGTCGCCGACAACGTTGCGTACGGGCTCCGGGCGCGGCGCGTCCCGCGGGCCGAAGTCCGGGCAAGGGTCTCGGAGATGCTCGAGATGGTCGGCATGGAAGCGCACGCGCGCAAGCTTCCGCGCGAGCTCTCAGGCGGCCAGCAGCAGCGGATCGCGATCGCGCGAGCGCTCGCGATCCGCCCCGACGTGCTGCTCCTCGACGAGCCGCTCTCGGCCCTCGACGCCCGCATGCGCCAGGACATGCTCGAGGAGCTCGCGCGGCTGCGCCGCGAACTGCCCGACGTCGCGATGGTCTACGTGACGCACGACCAGACCGAGGCGCTCGCGCTCGCCGACCGCATCGGCGTCATGCGCGACGGCCGGCTCGTGGACCTCGGCACCGCGGACGAGCTCTACCACCGCCCCCGGCACGCCTTCACGGCGTCCTTCCTCGGCGGCGCGAATCTCCTGCAGGGGGTGGTCGAGCCGCTCGGCGCAGCAAGTCTAGCTCTGGGCGCCGCGGCCGCGGCGGGCTCGCAGGCATTCGTCGTGCGGCTTGACACCGGCGGCGCCGTCAGTGCCCGCGTGGGCGATCCGGCGTTCGACGCCGGAGCCACCGGCGGGCGCGTGAGCGTCGCCGTGCGCCCGCACGCGTTCCGGGTCCAGACTGAGTCTCGCGCGGCGGGCCTGCGCGGGACCGTCGAGTCCGTGCAATGGCGCGGTGCCGGGCATCGGCTGCGCGTGCGGCTCACGGGCATCCGGCGCGGAGGCTCCGCGATGGGCGACGCCGGGATGGGCGACGCCGGGCGGGTTGACGCCGGGATGGGCGACGCCGGGCGGGTTGACGCCGGGATGGGCGACGTCGGGCGAGTTGACGTCGGGATGGGCGACGCCGGGCGGGTTGACGCCGGGATGGGCGACGCCGGGCAGACCGTCGCCGTCGACCTCGAGCCATTCGCCGCCGTACCCGAGGTCGGCGCCGCCGTCGCGCTCGGCGTCGTGCCCGGCGAGGCCGTCATTGTTCCGCGAGACGGCTCGATCGGCGGCCTGCGCGTTCCCGGCGCGAGCGGTTCTCCACATCCTGCCCGCAACCGAGCGGGCGACGGCGCGAGCGCAGCGCCGGCAGCGGGCGATGGGGCGTCGTCGTGAGCGCCGCGCCTGCGACGACCGCGGCCGGCGAGCCGACCGCCGTCGCACGCGCCCCGCGCATCGACGCGGCCGGTGATCGGAAGGCGCCCCGCGCGCTTGCGTGGGCGATTCCGCCGCTTGCGATCGTCGCGCTCATCTTCCTTGTGCCGCTCGCCGAGACGGTCTGGCAATCGGTCGCGGACACGTCCGGGGCCTTCACCGGCTTCGAGGAATGGGGGCTGGAGTTCGCCTCCGCGGCGCTGCCCAAAGCCGTTGGGACGACGCTGTGGATCGCCGTGCTCGTGACGGCCGGATGCGTGCTGATCGGGACGTTCCTCGCCGTGGGACTGAGTTTCGTCCCGTTTCGGGGGAGCGGGGTGGCCGTTCGGCTCCTCGAGGCCGTCGTCTCATTCCCCTCGTTCATCATTCCGCTCGCGTTCGGCATCCTGTACGGGCGGGCCGGCGTGCTCAACTCGGCGCTCGCGGGGCTCCCGGGCGCGCCGCACGTCGACTTCGTCAACGACGTGCCGGGCGTCGTCCTCGCCGAGATCACGTACTTCACGCCGTTCGTCGTCCGCCCGCTGCTCGCCGTGTTCGGCCAGCTTCCGCGCGAGCTCCTCGACGTCTCAGGGAGCCTCGGTGCGGGCCCGCTCATGACGATCCGGCGGGTCGTCCTCCCGGCCGCGCGGCCGGCTCTCGCGGCGTCGGCGGGGCTCGTCTTCCTGCTGGCGATGAACGAGTTCGGCATCATCATGTTCACGGGCGCGAAGAACGTCGTGACGCTGCCCATGCTCATCTACACGAAGAGCATCGTGACGTTCGACCTCCCGGCAGCAGGCGTCGTCTCGTGCGTCCAGCTCGCGCTTTCCCTCGGTGTCTATGGGCTCTACCGGGCGCTTGTCCGCCGACTCTCAGGAGGCCTCCGTGCTGCTGCATAGCCGCTCCGCACGCGCGGCGGTGAAGGCCGCCGTCGTCCTCGTCCTCGCGCTCCTGCTCGGGGTGCCCCTCCTCGCGATCGTCCTCGCGGCGTTCGCCGGGAGCTGGAACGGCGTGTGGCCGTCGGATCCCACGCTGTCGCATCTCGCCGACGCTCTCGCGGCGGACAACCTCGCGAGCATCTCGGTGAGCCTCCAGACGGCGCTCGTCGCGAGCATCGGGGCCGTGGCCGTCGGTGCGTGGGCCGCCCTCGCGGCAAGATCGGCACCCCGCCAGGTCGCCGCGACGATCGACGCCCTGCTCCACCTGCCCGCGGCGGTGCCGTCCGTCGTCGTCGGCCTCGGCCTGCTCGCCGCGTTCAGCCGGCCGCCGCTCACCCTCAATGGCACGGCCACGATTGTCGTCATGGCGCAGACCACCCTCGTGCTCGCGTTCGCGTACAACACGGTCGCGGGCGCGGCGGCGAGCCTCGATCCCGTGCTCGATCAGGTGGCCGGGAGCCTCGGGGCGCGGCCCCTGCGGGTGCTGCTCACCGTCCGCCTGCCGCTGCTTCTGCCCTCGATCGGCGCGGCCCTCGGCCTCGCGTTCGCCCTCTGCATGGGCGAGCTCGGCGCGACCATCATGGTGTATCCGGCGAGCTGGAGGACGCTGCCTGTCAGCATCTTCGCGCTCGCCGACCGCGGGAGCCTGTTCCTCGCCGCCGCCGACACCCTCGTGCTGATCGCCGTGACCGTTGCGGTCCTCGGGCTTATCGCCCGGCTGCGCGGGCGGACAATGGTGCGGTAAGCGCACCTCACACCGTTCAAGGGTCACCTCCCGTCGGTGCGCACCCGCGAGGGACCCGGCCTGAGCTTGCGAGGGCCGGGAGCCGGTGGGGAGGGCGCTCGCCCGCAGGAGACGACCCTTGAACGATACGGTGGTAACGGTGGGGCCCTAGGTTCGGCTGAGCGTGCGGCCCATGATCGCGGCGGTGAGCGCATCCACGGCTTCGGAGTTCGCGAGGGAATTGCGGATGAGCGTGAAGTCAACGTCGCCGACGGGCGGCAGGTCGAAGCGGCGCGTGATGATCGCGAGGTCGTCGGGGACGAGCGTCGTGGGCATGACGGCGACGCCGAGGCCCGCCCGGACCGCCGCCAGCACGCCCGCGATCTGCTTCGTGCTGCAGGTGACCTTCCACGTGCGGCCGCTCGCCTCGAGCGCCTCGATTGCGAGGGTCCGGCTCAGGCTCGGGGCTGGATAGGCCACGAGCGGAACCGGCTGGCCCGGATTGAGCTCGGTCTGCTCGACGCCGACCCACGAGAAGACGTCGTGCCGCACGACAGTTCCCTCCTGGGCTCCCGCGACCCATTTGATGAAGACGAGGTCGAGCTGGCCGGCCTTGAGGCGCCGGTGAAGATCGTCGCTCTGGCTCACGGTGAGTTCGAGGTTGAGCTGGGGGTACGCGCGTCGGAACTCGCGGAGGATGCGGGGCAGGCCTGTGATGGCGAGGTCGTCGGCCGTGCCGAACCGGAGGCGCCCCCGCATCGCCGAGCCGCGGAAGTATCGCGCGGCCTCGTCGTGCGCTGCGAGGATACTTCGCGCGAAGCCCGCCATCGCCTCGCCGTTGTCGGTGAGTCGCACGCCGTGCGTGTCCCGCACGAGCAGGATGCGGCCCGCGGCCTTCTCGAGCTTCGCGACGTGCTGGCTCACCGTGGGCTGGGCGAGCCCGAGGCGATCGGCCGCGAGCGTGAAGCTCAAGTGCTCGGCGACGGCGAGGAAGCTGCGGAGGTGCGAAGGATCGAACACGCTCCCCATCCTCGCGGGGCATATTGCGGAATGCAATAGCTCTTATAGTGCGAATCGCCTACCGCAATGCATTTGGGATGGATAGCCTTTAAAGCGATCGCTCACTTGCCTCCCGAACGAAACTCCAGGACCCTCCCGTGACTTCGCCCAGCTCCGCCGTGCCCTCTTCCGTGTCCGATACGCTCAGCAACCCGATCACCCGGCCGTACTCCGGCCTCCCTCGCGCGCATGCCCCGTACCCACCCAGCCACCCTTACCCGCCCGCAACTCCTCACCCACCCGGCCACCCTTACCCACCCACCGGGCCCATCGCCGTCGTGAGCGAAAAGCTTCCGTGGAAGCACACGTTCATTTCGCTCCGCGTGCACAATTTCCGGCTCTTCGCGATCTCGCACCTCATTGCCGTCATCGCGGTCTGGATGCAGCGCATCTCGCAGGACTGGCTCGTCCTGCAGCTCTCGGGATCGGTCGCCGCCGTCGGCATCACGGTAGCGCTCCAGTTCCTGCCGGTCCTCGTGCTCGGCCCGTGGGGCGGCCTCATGGCCGACCGGTTTTCGAAGCGCAGGCTCCTTCAGCTCTGCCAGGCGAGCGCGGGCCTGTGCGCGGCGGCGCTCGGGACGCTCGCGCTCACGCATTCGCTCGAGGTATGGCACGTCTACGTCGTCGCCGTCATCCTCGGCCTCGTGACCGTCCTCGACCAGCCATCGCGGCAGGTGTTCGTCAACGAGCTCGTCGGGCCTGACTACCTGCGCAACGCGATCAGCGTCAACTCGACGACGTTCCAGCTCGGAGGGCTCATCGGGCCCGCGATTGCCGGCGCGCTCCTTTCCGCTGTGGGCGGCGGCTGGGCCTTCGTCGTCAACGCGTGCGCGTGCTTCGCGACGGTCGGCATGCTCTCGATGCTCAGGGTCCGCGAGCTGTTCACGGCCCCGCCCACGCCCAAATCGAAGGGCATGCTCCGCGAGGCCGTCCGCTACGCGTGGGCCAAGCCGACGATCCGTTGGCCCTGGGTGCTCGCGGGCGTCGTCGCCGTCTTCGCGCTGAGCCTTCCCGTGCTGCTTGCCGCGTACGCCGACCATGTCTTCTCGATCGGCGCGGGCGGGTACGGGCTGCTCAACACGCTCGTCGCTCTCGGCTCCCTCGCGGGGGCGATCGCGTCCGCGCGGCGTCGCAGGCTTCGGCTCGCGACCGTCGTGGCGGGGGCCGGAGCCTACGGGGCGCTGCTTGCGGCCGCGGCGTTCGTGCCCTCGCTCCCCGTGTTCGGCGCGCTCATGGCGCTCGCGGGGTTCGGGGCCCTCACGTTCCTGACCTCCGCGAACCAGCTCGTGCAGACGAGTGCCAACATGGGCATCCGCGGGCGCGTCATGAGCCTCTACACGATGGTGCTCATGGGTGGGCAAGCGCTCGGCGGGCCGATGCTGGGCGGCCTCGCCGAGACCTGGGGCGCCCAGTGGGCCCTGTTCCTCGGCGGCGTGCTGCCGGCCGTGGCCGCTGGAGTTCTTGCAGTGTGGCTGCGCCGGGGGCGCCGCGCGTAGACGGCCGGCTCGGTGACGCGCCCTCTGGATCGCAGTCCCCTTATCGCCCGGGAAGGTACCTTGAGGAGGACTTCGCGAGCGATAAGGGGACTGCCGTGTGCCAGTACGGACTTCCGACGTCGTCGTCGGCCACTGCCTCGACGCTCGTCGAAGGTCCGGAAATGCAGAACGCGGGTTATAGGACAAAACGTGGGGATGGGATTGGCCTGGATCCCAGTGTTGGCGCGGGAAATTCGGGGTCGTCTTACTCTGTGACCCTTAGGCGTGAGGGTTGCTTCCAATTCGACGTCCTGCCGGGTATGCGGGTCCGTCCTGGTAAAGAACGGGCGGACCGCCGCGGGGACGCAGCGGTGGAGGTGCGTCTCATGCCGGGCCGGGACCACTCGTCGGCGCCTCGACCTGTCCCGCAGGCACGAGCTCGAGGCCTTCCTCGGCTGGCTGCTGGGAAAGGACACGCAGGCCGAGGCCGGCCTGGGCCCCGACCGCTCGTTCCGGCGCGTCACGGCGTGGTGCTGGAACATCGCCCCGGAGATCCCGGCCACCGGGGAGGTCCACGACGAGGTCCAGCTGGACGGGATCTACCTCGGCGGCTGGTGCGCCCTGATCGCCACGGCCGGGGAGCACGTGATCGGCTGGCAGTGGTGCGACACCGAGAAGTCCGCCGCGTGGGCGGCCCTGCTCGAGCGCTTCCCCGCCCCGCGCGTGGTGGTCTGCGACGGCGGTGCCGGCCTGGCCTCGGCCCTGCGGAAGGTCTGGCCGGAGACCCGGGTCCAGCGCTGCCTGGTGCACGTTCACCGCAACGTCCGCACCCACCTGACCCACCGGCCCCGCCTCGAAGCCGGCAGAGCTCTCCTTCGCCTCTCCAAGGCGCTCATGCGCCTGAAGACCGCCGAAGAGGCCGCCGCCTGGGCGACCGCGCTGAACGACTGGCACACCCGCTGGGGCCCGATGCTCAAACAGCGCACCCACCGCGGCGAGGCCGGGGCCGCGCCGTCATGGGTCAAGCCCTCCCAGCAGTGGTGGTACACCCACAAGCGGCTGCGCGCCGCGTACTACCTGCTCGAGCGGCTCGTGAAGGCCGGGACCCTGTTCACCCACCTCGCCCCCGAGCACGAGGACCTCCGGATCGCCTCGACCACAAACCGGATCGAAGGAGGGGTCAACGCCCAGCTGCGCCTGCTCCTGAAGCACCACCGCGGCATGAGCGAGAACCACATGAAACGCGCCGTCGAATGGTGGCTCTACACCCACTCCGAAAACCCCGCCCCGGCCCAGAGGCTCATCCGCCCAGAGCACAGCGAACCGCCGAAACGAACACCGACAACGACCGAGGAAGAGCGGATCGGACCGGCCCTCTACGACACCGCCACGACCGCCGAGGAAGGCCTCTGGGCACGCACCGGACGGGCCGGCAGAAGCCGATGACACGCCCGGGCCATCCCCACGTTTTGACCGATAACCCCAGAACGCCCCCGGATGCGAAGTCCGGGGGCGTTCTGCGATCACGCTGGAGCGGCCGACGGGAATCGAACCCGCGTATCAGGCTTGGGAAGCGTGCGCTCTGCCATTGAGCTACGGCCGCAGGCCCCGAAGGGCTCCATCCAGCTTACAGCACGCCTTGGGGTGCCTCGGCCCTTCCTAGGACTTGGCCTCCGTGCGGAGCGGACGCCCACGCGGCGGCCGCTCCACGCACCGAGCCGCTCGGTTCGCTGTCAGACGCGGGCGATAACGTAGCGTCATGGCCCACCGACCTCAGCCCTTCACGCTCCTCGGCGTCGACATCGACCGTACGTTCGGCGGTCGCCAAGGGCATTTCGTCGTCGATGCCCACGAACTCGCGCACCCCAAAACCCAGCGCGCGTTCCGCTGGGTGTACTGGATCCTCACCGCCGAGGCGGCCGTCGGATTCGGGGCGGTGATCATCGCCGTCGTGCTTCAGGTGCGCGGCGCGGAGGTGGGATTCGCGGCCTGGTTCCGCGGCGTCGTCGTCCTTGCCATGACGCTCACGCTCTTCTTCTTCGCGTGGCGGGCCCGGCACGGCTTCTACTGGGGCTATCAGCGGCTGCGGCTCTTCAGCCAGATCTTCCCCGTCGTATCGCTCATCGTCGCGACCATCCCGGGCCTGTATCCGTATTGGATGGTCGTCGAGCAGATCGTGTTCGCGGTGCTGATGATCGGCGTCGCCGACGTCCTGACGAGCGACCACATGCGCGTCGCCTTCAGGTCGCCGCGCCGCCGGGCCGAACTCGGCGAGGCTCTCGCGCCGCGCCCGGGCGATTCACAGGGGAATTCCAGTCGATTCCAATAGTCTTGGTCACATGCCAGCGGCCGAGAATTCAGTGACCATCCGACGCACCCCCGAAGACGTGTACGCGTTCCTCGCCGACGGGCTCAACAACAAGCTGTGGCGACCCTCCGTGAAGGCCGTCTCGCTCGCCTCCGGAACTGCGGGGGAGGTCGGCGCGGTGTATGCCCAGCGTCTCGCCGGGCCGGGCGGCCGCGAGATCGACGGCGACTACCGCATCGTCGAGGCGACGCCGAGCGCGTCGCTGCGCTTCGAGGTCGTCGCGGGGCCCGCGCGGCCGAGCGGAACCTTCACGCTGCGGCCGACGGACGACGGCGGGACGGCCCTGAGCTTCGGCCTCGCCTATGAGCCCAAGGGCTTCATGAAGCTCATGGGCGGCATGATCCAGAAGACCATGGACTCCGAGGTCAAGCAGCTCGATACGCTCAAGTCCGTGCTCGAGCAGTAGTCACGGTCGCCCCTTTGTGGGCGGCGCGCCCGCGCGCTGCGGTATTTTGGGGAGGTGCTGCTCTCTGATCGCGACATCCGAGCCGAGATCGACGCTGAGCGAATCGCGCTCGCCCCGTTCGATCCGGCCATGGTCCAGCCGTCCAGCGTCGACGTGCGGATCGACCGGTTCTTCCGGCTTTTCGACAACCACAAGTACGCGCACATCGACCCCTCGCAGGAACAGCCCGAGCTCACGCGTCTCGTCGAGGTCGATGACGACGAGCCCTTCATCCTGCACCCGGGCGAGTTCGTGCTCGGCTCCACGTTCGAGACGGTCTCGCTCCCGGAGGACATCGCCGCTCGCCTCGAAGGGAAGTCATCGCTCGGGCGGCTCGGGCTCCTCACCCACTCGACCGCGGGCTTCATCGACCCCGGCTTCTCGGGCCACGTGACGCTCGAACTCTCGAACGTCGCGACGCTCCCGATCAAGCTCTGGCCGGGGATGAAAATCGGCCAGCTGTGCTTCTTCCGCCTTTCCTCGGCCGCCGAGCACCCGTACGGCTCGGGCGCGTACGGGAATCGGTACCAGGGCCAGCGCGGCCCGACCGCCTCGCGCAGCTACCTCAACTTCCACCGCACGAGCGTCTGAGTCCCCGCGAATTGTTGGGCTGTGCAGGGTGCGACGCGCCTTGACCCTGTTCAAGCCGACAATTCGCGGCGAGAGGTCGCCAACCGCTTGAGGCGCGCCTCGACGAGACGGGCCACACCACTCCACTCACGCCGTCGAACATCAGCGGCTGAGACTATGAGCTGATCCCAGCCGAGGTCTGCGACCATCCGGTTTCGCCAGTTGTCGCTTGCCTGTTGTTGCGCGCTGCGATGATGTTCGCCGTCGTACTGGACCGCCAGCCGGAGATCGACGAAGGCCTGGTCAGGCCACGCGACTGCTCTCCCGAGTGGATCGCGGATGACGTAATTGAGCGTCGGTTCGGGGAGGCCAGCCTCGACCTCCGCGAGCCGCAGGAGGGTTTCTGGGACAGAGTCCGCGCCGACGCGAACCCGGGCCAGGGCGTGACGGGCTGCCGGCAGACCACGCACCCGCCCTTTGGTGTCGATGTAACGACGCATGTCTTCGATGTTTACGAAGGGAATCTGGGGTACCGGGAAGTCCGCCGGATGTTCGCACACGAGGTAGTCGCCGATTGCCACGAGGTGGCTGAGCGGCAGGACGCCCGCGAGATCGAGCCAGGTTCGCTCTCGGGAGGTGACGCGCACGCCGTCGAGCATGACGACGTCGTGATCGGCCAGATGCATACGGTGGCACGCGACGCCCGGCCGAGCGCTGCGCGGAGTCCCGGGAGGGCGCGTCACATGAATCGTTGGATCCCTCTCATGCACCAGGGGGAGGGGGAGACCCCAGATCTGGGCGGCGGACATGAAGCTCGCGACGGCGTCCGGCATGAGATCGAGCAGTGGCCGCACGAGCGTCGTCGGCGTCGCGTTGGAGCCCCACGGGACTCGGACGCCGCGGGTCGGACTCACAAGGTCGGAGGCGCTGAGGCGGCCGCGGCTGACTCCGAGGAACCGGGCTTCGGGCACTGAGAAGGACCTCGTGGCGAGCTGGGGTGGCAGCGGCTTTCGAACGTTCATTGCCCCATCCTCGGATGCTCGGACGCGAGCTGGGCGGTTGTCCACAGGGTTCGATGCGTCCAGTGGCCCGATTGTTGGGTTGAGCAGCGTCCGTAGGCACGTCACCCTGCGTAGGCCAACAATTCGCTAGGGTCAGAGGGACTGGCGGTAGAACCAGTCGATGTGCTCGCGCACGAGCTGGGCGGCTCGTTCGCCGTCGCGCGCCTCGACGGCCTCGAAGATCCCGTGGTGATGATTCCTCAGGACGTGCACGACATCGCCCCATGCCCCGCGGCGGGTCACCGCGTCGTCGATGTAGCTGCGGATTGCCTCGCGCATCGACTCCATCATCGTGCTCACGACGACGTTGCCGGCGAGGGTGCTGAGCGCGATGTGGAACTGGGAGTCGAGGAGCGTGAAGACCTCGGAGGGAAGTGCGTCGTCGTCCATGGCGTCGAGGAGCCGCCGGGCGTCGTCGAGCTGCTCCTGCGCCCACGAGGCGGTCGCGGCGCGTTCGAGCGCCCACGTTTCCATCATGATCCGCGCGTCGACGACGTCCTTGACGGGAAGCTGCTGGCTCGCGACGTGCAGGCGCAGCGCCACTCCGAGGGCCGAAGAGGGGTCCGACACCACGATCGTGCCTGAGTTGGGCCCCGAGCCGGTGGCCGAGCGGACCACGCCCATGACCTCAAGCGAGCGGATCGCGTCCCGCACCGACGCGCGCGAGATCCCGAACTGCTCGGCGAGGGCCCGTTCGCCGGGGAGCCTGTCGCCCAGCTTGAGCGCGCCCGAGCGGAGGCTGTCCTCGATGTGGCGCAGCACGGCGTCGTGCGCTCGGCCGGTGGTGGATTCAGGCATGGCTCCATCTTGCCGCACGCCGCGGGGCGAAGAGGCACGACGGCGCCCCGCGCCGGGGCATTCAGGGCGCCGCGTGCGCAGGGCGGCGCGGGTGGGCGACGTCACGGCGCTCCTAGGGGAGCATCCAGCCCAGAGCGGACGTGGACTGCAAGAACACCAGGACGCACAGGGCGAGCAGCAGGCCGAAGCTCCACGGGACGACCTTGCGCAGGATCGTCGACTCCTGGCCGTCCATCCCGACCGAGGTCGCGGCGATCGCGAGGTTCTGCGGGCTGATGAGCTTGCCGACCACTCCGCCGGACGTATTCGCCGCGACGAGCAGCGAAGGGTCGATCCCCGCGTGCTGGCCCGCGGTCTGCTGGAGCTTCGCGAAGAGCGCGTTCGCGGACGTGTCCGAGCCGGTCACCGCCGTGCCGATCCAGCCCAGGATGGGCGAGAGAAAGGCGAACGCGGCGCCCGTGCCTGCAAGCCACGTGCCGATCGCAACGGTCTGCCCGGAGAGGTTCATGACGTATGCGATGGCGAGGACGAGCACGATCGTGAGCGCCGCGAGGCGCATCTTGACGAAGGTGCGCCACAGCTCGGCGACCGCATCGCCGATGCGCAGCCGGAATCGGCCGCCGCCGTCGTTGAGCGAATACACGACCGCGATAATCACACCCGAGAGGAGCAGGAGCGTGCCGGGGCTCGAGAGCCACTGGAAGGAGTAAATCGTCGAGGCGACCGGCTTGCCGTCGGCTCCGAGGAGGGAATCGTGCAGGAGGGGCCACGGGATCTTGACGTCCGTCGCGAGCAGGGCCTTGGGCAGGTCGATGCCGAGGCGCCACAGCTTCGACACAGCGAACACGAGGATCACGAGGATGTACGGGAAGAGGGCGAGCCACACCCGCGAGCCGGTCAGGGAGGCGGCCTCCGCACCGGGGCCGACGGCGGCTTCGGAGGCTGTGCGCGCAGGGACCCCCAGGCGCTCGCGCGCGGCGTCGGCGCCGCGGGGCTTCCAGACGCGAAGGAACAGGACGGCGACGCCGAGACCGGCGAGCGACGCGACGACGTCCGTGAGCTCGTAGGAGAAGTAGTTGGAGCACAGGAACTGGGCCGCGCCGAAGACGACGCCTGTCACGAGCGCGGGCAGCCATGCGTCGCGGAGGCCGCGCACGCCATCGACGATGAGCAGGAGCAGGAGCGGCACGACGAATGCGAGGAGCGGGGTCTGGCGGCCGACGATCGCGCCGATGTGATCGGCACGGATCCCGGTGAGCGCGCCCGCCGTCGTGATGGGGATGGCGATCGCGCCGAACGCGACCGGGGCGGTGTTGGCCACGAGGACCGTCGCGGCTGCGCGGAGGGGCTTGAGGCCGATCGCCATGAGCATGGTCGCGGTGATGGCCACCGGGGCGCCGAAGCCGGCGAGCGCCTCCATGAGCCCGCCGAAGCAGAACGCGATGAGGATCGCCTGGATCCGGAGGTCGCCCGCGCCCAAGCGGTCGAAGATACGGCGCAGGTCCTCGAAGCGTCCGCTCCGGACCGTGATCTGGTACAGCCAGACTGCGGTGAGGACGATCCAGAACACGGGAAAGGCACCGAACACGGCGCCCTCCGAGGCGGCGAGCCCCGCGAGGCCTACGGGCATGCGGTAGGCGACGACGGCGACGGCGAGGGCGGCGAGCAGCGCGAACGCCCCCGCGACGTGGGCGGCAGTCCGCACGACGGCGAGCAGCACGAAGAAGGTGACGAGCGGGATGAGGCCGATGAGGGCGGATACGGCGACGCTGCCGGCCACGGGATCGGTCGCGGGGGTGAAGGTCATGGGGGCTCCTGGAGGGAGGGAAACCGCGGCAACCTCGCCACGGCGTGGTCGGACCATTGTGGTCCGACCACGTAAGCTAGCACACACTCCCTCGGTTGTGGCAAGGAGCACATCGGGAGTATGGTCAGACCACATGGCTTCGCGATTTCCGCAGGGCCGGAGAGGAATCCATGAAGATCGCGCTCTTCGCGACGTGCATCGTCGACGCGATGTACCCACGCGTCGCGCAGGCCACGGTGCAGATCCTCGAGCGGCTCGGGCACGAGGTCGTGTTCCCAGCCGGTCAGGCCTGCTGCGGCCAGATGCATGTGAACTCGGGCTACTTCCGCGAGGCCCTGCCCGTGGTCGAGAACCACGTGCGCGCGTTCGAGGCGGGCTTCGACGCGGGGGAGTACGACGTCGCCGTCGCGCCGTCCGGCGCATGCGTCGCCTCGGTGAAGCATCAGCACGCGATGGTCGCGCGGTGGGCTGTTGAGAAAGGGGACCGGCGGGCGGATCCGACGCTCGCGGCGCGCGCGACCGCCGTCGGCCAGCGCACCTACGAGCTCGCGCAGCTCCTCACGGACGTCCTCGGAGTCACGGACGCTGCCGCGCAGCTCGGCTCGTACCTCCCCGCCACGATCACGTACCACCCCTCGTGCCACGGCATGCGCCTCCTCCGCCTGGGCGACCGCCAGCGCGAGCTGCTGCGCAGCGTCGAGGCGCTCGACGTCGTCGACCTCCCCGACGCGGACCAGTGCTGCGGCTTCGGCGGGACGTTCGCCGTCAAGAACGCGGACGTCTCCTCCGCGATGCTCGCGGACAAGGTGGCGAACATCTGCGGGACGGGCGCTTCGGCGTGCGCGGGCGGCGACGCCTCGTGCCTCATGCACATCGGCGGCGGCCTCTCCCGCGAACAGCGGACGACGGCGGGCGGCGCCCCCGTGCGCACCGTCCACCTCGCCGAGGTGCTCGCCTCGACGAGGGAGAATCCGCTTCGCTTTGAGGGGGAGCTTTCGCTGACAGGAGGTGCCCGGTGACGACGGTTTCGCTGGGAATCCCTTCCGTGCCACCCCGCGGCTTCGGCAACATCTCCGCCGTCGAGCCTTTCCCACGCGCCGCCCACCGCGAGCTCGGCAACGCCCAGCTCCGCGCCAATCTCGGTCACGCGACGCACACGATCCGCGACAAGCGATTGCGCGTCGTCTCGGAGCTGCCTGATTGGGAGGCTTTGCGCGACGCGGGCTCGGCCATCAAGACCGAGGCGATGTCGCGGCTGCCCGAGCTCCTGACGCAGTTCGAGGAGCAGTTCACGGCGCGCGGCGGCACGGTCCACTGGGCGCGGGACGCGGCTGAGGCGAACCGGATCGTCGAGGGCTTGATCCGGCAGACGGGCGCGAGCGAGGTCGTCAAGGTCAAGTCGATGGCCACTCAGGAGATCGGGCTCAACGAGTATCTCGAGGAGCGCGGCATCGCGGCGCTCGAGACGGATCTCGCCGAGCTCATTGTGCAGCTCGGGCACGACAAGCCGAGCCACATCCTGGTCCCCGCGATTCACAAGAACCGGACCGAGATCCGCGACATCTTCCTGGCCGAGATGCCCGACGTCGCCCCCTCCCTCACGGACGAGCCGCGCCGCCTCGCCATGGCGGCCCGCGCCCACCTGCGTCGGAAGTTCCTGTCCGCGAAGGTCGCGATCTCGGGCGCGAACTTCGGCATCGCCGAGACCGGCACGCTCGGCGTGGTCGAGTCGGAGGGCAACGGGCGCATGTGCCTTACGCTCCCCGAGACGCTCATCACGGTCATGGGCATCGAGAAGGTGCTCCCGCGGGCTCAGGACCTCGAGGTCTTCATGCAGCTGCTGCCGCGGTCGTCGACGGGCGAGCGCATGAACCCGTACACCTCGCTCTGGACAGGTGTCACTCCCGGCGACGGCCCGCAGAACGTCCACGTGATCCTGCTCGACAACGGGCGCACGCGTGCGCTCGCCGACCGGCACGGGCGCAGCGCCCTGCACTGCATCCGCTGTTCGGCGTGCATGAACGTGTGCCCGGTGTACGAGCGCACCGGCGGCCACGCCTACGGCTCGACGTATCCCGGTCCCATCGGCGCGATCCTCTCGCCGCTCCTCACGGGCGTCGAGGCGGAGGAGAACTCGTCGCTCCCGTATGCGTCGTCGCTGTGCGGCGCATGCTTCGACGCGTGTCCCGTGAAGATCAATATCCCCGAGATCCTCGTGCATCTGCGCGGCGAGGACGTGGAGGCGAAACACGCGCCTCGCTCGGGTTCGGGCGGGCGACGGCGGGGCCTCCCCACCCAGATGGACGTCGCCTTGGGCGCGGCGTCGTGGGCGCTCTCGTCGGGTGACCGTCTTGGGCTGCTCGAGAAGGGGCTCCCCGTGGCGCGGGCGCTCGCGGGGCGTGACGGGAAGTTCACGCGGCTCCCCGGTCTCGCCGCCGGCTGGACCCAGAGCCGGGATGCCCCCGCCCCGCCGAGCGAGTCGTTCCGGAGCTGGTGGAAGAAGCGGGAGAAGGCCGCAGGACCCGCGAAAGGTGACGGCACGACGGACGGCGCAGCGGGGGGACGCGCGAAAGGTGACGGCGCAACGGACGGCGCAGCGGGGGGACGCGCGAAAGGTGACGGCGCAACCGAAGGGGAGGCTCAGTGAGCGCGCGCGACGAGATCCTGGCCCGCGTCCGCGAGGCCCTTGGGGCCGGCTCCGTTCAGGGGTCACGTCCCGTGGGTGCTCTCGTTCAGGGGTCACCTTCCGTGGGTTCGGACCGACAGGAGGTGACCCCTGAACGGGCCCCGGAGCCGTCGGCGTACCGCACGCCGTATCGCACCGAGTCCGAGATGGACGAGGACGGCCTCGTGGAACTCCTCGTCGACCGACTCGAGGACTATAAGGCTCGCGTCGAGGTCGTCGCCCGCGGCGAACTCGCCGGGGCGATCAGGAAGCGACTCGACGGCAAGCGGTTCGTGGTGCCGCACGGCTTCCCGACCGAGTGGCTGCACCCGGCCCTCGCCGACCGCGCGGTGACGGACTCGCGCGAGGCGCCCATCGCCGTCGAACGCCTCGACGCGCTCGACGCCGTCGTCACGTCCTCCGCCGTGAGCATCGCCGAGACCGGAACGATCGTCCTCGACGGGTCGCCGGACCAGGGACGGCGGGCGATCTCGCTCGTCCCGGACCACCACGTGTGCGTCGTCCCGGTCGAGACGATCGCGGGGATCGTCCCGGAGGGCTTCGCACGACTCGACGTCACTCGGCCGCTCACGCTCATCTCGGGCCCGTCCGCGACGAGCGACATCGAGCTCGAGCGCGTCGAGGGCGTCCACGGACCGCGCATGCTCGACGTCATCATCGCCCGTTAGGCGCGGAGCGCGGCGGCTTCCGCGAGCTCGGCGAGGCGGCTCGCCCGCGCGGCCTCCGCCGGCGTGAACGGCTCGCCCGGGCGCACGAGGACAAGCGGCTCGGGGGTCGCGGGAACCTTGAGCACGGTGCCTCGGGCGACGGCGGCGGCGTCGAGCGAGCTGTTCGCCGGCACGCGTTCGGCGCCGAGGAGCTCCGCCGCGGCGTACGGAAGCTCTGAAGGATTCGCGGCGACGCGCGTCGCGAGGCTCAGCGCCTGCGTGGGTCCGTCCACGAGCGCGAGGGGCGTCGTCGGCCAGACGCGCGGCGCGGCGCCGCCGCCGATCGCCATGGCGTCGAGGAGATCGTCCTCGGTGAGCCCTCCCGGGGCCGAGAGCACGAGTGCGTCCACGACGCCGCCCGTCACGGGCTGCGATTGGATCGAGAGCACGTTGACGCCCAGCTTCGCGAGGGATCGCGTGACCTTCTCGAGCGCGCCGGGCATGTCCGGGAGCGTGACGCGGCCCCGCCACAGGGACGGGGCAACCTCGAGCTCGCGGCGCCGCCTGAGCGCGGGCGCGTGGAGCCACGAGCGCAGAAGCCGTCGGACGCTCGGCTCCGCCACCCAGATCACGAGCGTCGTGGTCAGCGCCGCGAGGAGCACCACCTTGAGCGGAACCGGCCATTCAGTGCCGACGACGGCGACGTGCACCGCGAGCTCGATGGGCAGCATTGCGGCCACGTTGGCGAGCGTGAGCCTGGCCTTGGGAGGCTCGGGATAGCGGCCGCAGACCTCGCACGCAAGGTCGGGGTGCGCGACGGTGGGGGTCGTGCGCTGGGTGTCCATGCCTCCATACTCTCGGAGGCGCGTTTCGCGGGGGTTGCGCGGCTGTTTAACGTTTGGGGGTCACGTTCCGTGGGTGCGCGGTCGTTTGGGGGTCACGTCCCGTGGGTTGGACCCGCGTTACGTGACTTCTGGATGGGCCACAACCCGCGTTAGGTGACTTCTGGACGGTCGCCGACGGTCGCGCGAGCCCTCTGCTTCGCCTGACGCGGCCGCCGGAGCGCTTTGACCGCCGGCTCGATGAAGCGCGCCGCGAGCGGCCCGATGACGGCCATCAGCAGCACATAGGCCGTCGCGAGCGCTGCGAGCTCGCCCGTCACGGCGCCGGACGTCACGGCGAGGCCCGCGATGACGATCGAGAACTCGCCGCGTGCGATGAGCGAAGCCCCGGCACGAGCCCGGCCGGGCACCGCGACGCCGGCGCGGGACGCGGCCCACCATCCGGTGGCCAGCTTCGTGAGGGACGTGACGATCGCGAGCAGGAGCGCCCAGCCGAGCACGGGCGGAATGGACCTCGGATCCGTGTTGAGGCCGAACGCCACGAAGAAGATCGCGGCGAAGAGATCGCGCAGGGGCTCGAGCAGGCGGGAGGCGAGATCCGCCGTCGTTCCCGAAATCGCGATGCCGAGCATGAATGCACCAACGGCCGCGGAGACCTGCATAGCGGATGCGATGCCGGCCACGAGCAGCGCGAGTCCCATGACGTTGAGGAGGAAGACCTCGGAATTCTCGCTGTGCACTGCCTGTGAGACCCGCTGCCCATGGCGGAGGGCGACGACGAGCACGATTGTGATGACGGCGAGGGAGATGCCGACCGTCTGAAGCCCGCCGAGCCAGCTCACCCCCGCGAGCATCGCGGTGAGGATCGGAAGGTAGACGGCCATCGCGAGGTCCTCGAACACGAGGATCGAGAGGATCGTGGGTGTCTCGCGGTTGCCCACGCGGCCGAGGTCGGTGATCACCTTCGCCGCGATGCCCGACGACGAGATGTAGGTGACGCCGCCCATGACGAGGGCGCCGAGCGGCCCCCAGCCGAGCAGGAGAGCAACGCCCGCTCCGGGGATGATGTTCAGGACGGCGTCCACCACCCCGGCCTGCCACGAGCGGCGCAGGCCCGTGAAGAGCTCCTTGGCCGTGTACTCGAGGCCGAGCAGGAGCAGGAGGAGAATGACGCCGATCTCGCCCGCGAGGTGGGCGAAGTCGCGCACGCCGTGGAGATCGACGAAGCTGCCCGCGCCGAACAAGAGCCCTCCGAGGAGGTAGAGCGGGATCGGCGACATGCTGATCCGACCGGCAAGCCGCGCGAGGAATCCGAGGGCGAAGATGACCGCCCCGAGTTCGATGAGCGTCAGTGCGATCGAGTCCATGCGCTTCTCAGCCGTTGCGCAGCACGGCCGCTGCGGCGTCGAGGCCCTCCTGGGTGCCGACGGCGACGAGCAGGTCGCCGATGTGCAGGATCGCGTCTGGCCCGGGGGAGGGCAGCACCTCGCCTTCGCGCATGATCGCGACGATCGAGACGCCCGTCCGCGTCCGGATCGCGGCCTTGCCCATGGGCTGTTCGCGGTACGGAGAGTCGGCGACGATGGAGAACTGGCGGGTCACAATGCCCGGGACTTCCTTGTGCTCCTCGGTGAGCTGCATGACGATCCGCTGGCTGCCGAGGAGGTTGCCGAGCGCCGAGGCCTCATCGCCGGTGAGGGGGATGGACGCCTGGCACGTGTCCGGATCATCCCACGTCGACACGATGAGTTCAGTGTGACCGTCGCGATGCGTCACGACGCCGAGGCGGCGGCCCGATTGCGTCATGAAATCCTTGCGAACCCCGATCCCAGGGAGCTCGGTCTCGTCCACGTTCATGGAACAACTCTAGTCCGGCGCACCTCGCGGTTCGGGTGCATGGGCGGGCTCCGGGACCCTGAACACGCGCCCTTCGAGGCCGACGACGGTATCCAGGTCCCTTCGCGTGAGGGCGGCGCTGAGAGGTGGGAGCAGGGCTGCGACGACGCTCTGGTCATTCGCGGCCGCCGAGACCAGATCGCGGGACGATTCGAGGAAGCGGACGGCCTCATGGGCCAAATCCACGAGCTGCTCGGGTGAAGGGTCCGGGAGATTCTTCAGCGCGAACAGCTTGCCCAGCATCGCGTCCCGGTGGACGACGGCTTCCCCGAGCGACTTGGGGTTGCACGCGGCGACGTCGAGGTACCAGCGGGCTTCCATGTCGTAGTCGCGGTATCGGGGCGCAACAGACGTTGTCCCGCTCGTCGACCCAAGATTGGCCGCGCCAGCTTCGGTCATCACGGCCGTGACGTCGAGACCGTCGATGTTTCCGGGGAAGCTGAGGTTTGTGATGGTCACCTGGCTCCGGTCGGGCAGGTCGGTGATCAGGTAGCTGATCGTGAGCGGAACACCGTCCTTGGCGGGTTCGGACCCGCCCGGCGCGGTGTTCACGACACGGACCGGCACGGTGGCCTGTCGGGTCACTCCCGACCCCGACACGGGCACGCCGTTGACGCTCCAGCGGAACCGCGGGGCGAATGCGCCGGGGGCGCGTGCGACGATCGAGACGGGCGCGGTGATGTCCACGACGCGATACGAGTAGGTCGACTCCTCGCAGAAGACGCCCGGTTTCAGCGTCGCCAATGACTGTGCCGGGTTCGCGTGCCCGATCGCCTTCCCGTAGGAAGCCACGAGCACGACAGGCGGCGCGGCGCTGAGCGGAAAGACATTGTCGGTGGTCGGCGAGAGCGAGGTGCCTGGCGGCAGGTGCGCGTTCAGGACGTCGCTGAACTCGGTGAACGCCGTCGTCGACGGCCGATTGGTGAGCTGGGCGAAGGTCTCGCAGAGGTGAGCGCCCCATGACGTGGCGATCTGCCGCCAGGTGTAGTGCAGCTGGGTGTGCAAGTAGTACAGGAACTGTATGGCGCAGCCGTAGGAAAGGACGTTCGTGTCGCTGTTCTCGGACACCGTGATGAAGTCATATCTGGGGCCTGCGGCTCCGGCGTCCTGCCGGTCCCGGGTACGGTAGCCGAGCTGGAGCCACGCCGTGGAGTACGGACCGTTGTTCGAGGCTCCGGCCGGGCGGTAGTAGCCGAGCGGGTGCAGTTCCGCGCCTGCGATCCGGGAGAGTCCCTCTCCTGCGTTGTTTCCCGGGTTCCACCCGTTGGGAGAGGCGTGCATGAGAACCTCGGCCAATTCGGCGGAGAAGAGCATGCGGGCGAGCTCGTCCCGCACGGCGGCTGAGCCGGCGGCGTTGCCGACGGTCGCGCCGTAGACGCTGATCTGCGGCGAGTTCGCCGTGCCGGACCACAGGGTGACAGCGTGCGGGTTCGGGTTTCCGTCTTGCCCTACCGTCACCAAGATCCCGTACGGAAAATCGGCCCAACGGTAGTTGAACCAATCCTCGAGAGCTGCGAGATCCGCCTCGCACGTCGACCCGATAGCCTCTGCAGCCGCCCTGTTCTCTGGTGTGTCGTCCCAGACGGTCACGAGGAAATTCTTCGTCATGCGAATGGTCGTCCCAAACAGCCACATTCGGCCATCATGATGCCGACGTGATCCGTGCACCAGATCCGGAGCCCTCCTTCTCGCTCTTGGGAGGCGGCAATCCGTTGACTCAGGCGGCATGTGCGGAAATATGCTGAATTGGTCTCCTGAACCGGGGTGTTGGCATGCGGGTTTTGGTGTCGGGTGCGAGCGTGGCTGGCCCGGTGGTGGCCTATTGGCTGGCGCGGCGGGGACATGCCGTCACGGTGGTCGAGCGCGCGTCGGTGTTCCGCAGAGCGGGAGGCCACGCCGTCGACTTGTTCCGGCCTGCGATGGACATCATGGATCGGATGGGCGTCGCCAAGCAGGTCGAGGCCCTCGCCACGGGTACGGATTACGTGATGCTCACGCGCGAGGGGGCCGCGCGGGCGGTCCACATCGATCTCACGAAAGCCTTGCCGGCGGTTTCAGACCGGCACGTCGAGATCATGCGGGACGACCTAAGCGAGACGCTCTACGCCGCGACCGCCGGCGACGTCGAATACGTCTTCGGCGACTCGATCACGTCCATTTCCTCTGACGGCGACGTTTCCTTTGAGCACGGCGAGCCTCGCCGGTTCGATGTCGTCGTGGGGGCCGATGGGCTGCACTCGAACGTGCGCCGGCTGGTCTTCGGCGAAGAATCCGATTACTCGAGGTTCTTGGGCGCGTACCTGGCTGTTGCCTCGCTGCCGAAAGCCCTCAGCGTCGACCGCCGCATGCTCGTCCACGCGGGAGCGGGCCGCACGGCCGCGCTGTACAGCGCACAGCATCTCGCCGACGCACGAGCGCTGTTCCTGTTTCGCGCGAACATGCCGCTCGAATACGACCACCGGGATACCGGGAGACAGAAGGAACTGCTACGGGCTGCGCTCGCCGGCCTGGCCCCCGAGGCGGACGCTTGGCTCGGCGAGCTGGACACCACGCCGGCCTTCTACTTCGACTCGATCACCCAGTTGACGATGGATACCTGGTCACGTGGCAGAGTCACGCTCGTCGGCGACGCCGGGTTCTGCCCAGGCCCGGTGGTGGGCGGCAGCACGAGCCTCGCGGTCGTGAGTGCTTACACCCTGGCCGAGGAACTTGCGCGGGCCGACGGCGATCATGTGCGCGCCTTCGCGGCCTATGAGCGGGCGATCGGCGAATACGTTCGGGCGAGTCGGGCGTTCGCCCTCCGGGCGGCGCGGACGGTGGTCCCAGCCACCGGGCTTCAGGTGTGGGCAGTTGTCACCGGGGTGCGGCTGGTCAGTCGGATGCCGCCGCCGCTCGCGAGGGCGTTCACTGCGCTGGGCCTCAGGGGCGTGCGAGTCCACGAATCGGTCGTCCTGCCCGACTATCCCGCCGCAGGCTAGCGCGAGGCGACGGCCGCACCGCTCACCGCTCGGGGACGACGGCGGTCGCGACCTTCGACGGCGGCCGCACCGGGAGCAGCACGACAAGCCCCGCGAAGAGGACGAGCATGATCCCCAGGATGCCCCAACGCTGCGCCTGGCCCTCCGCGACGAACGGAGTCGCGATCGCGATGCTCAGGCTGAAGAGCGACGGCGCGAGGAAGCTCACAGCGCGGCCGGTCGTCGCGTAGAGGCCGAAGAGCTCGCCGGATTCGCCGTCCGGCGCGAGCCGCGCGAGGTAGGCCCGCGCGGAGGCCTGCGCGGGACCGACGAACAGCGTCAGGAAGAGGCCGAACACCCAGAACGTCAGGCTCCCCGTCCACGTGAAGCCCCCGATCGGATGGCTCGCGTTCCCGAGCACGAGGATCGCGCCGCTCGCGACGATGAGCCCCACGAGGGAGCCGACGATGACACGTTTGGGGCCTAAGCGGTCGTCGAGGAAGCCGCCCGCGATAGCGCCGGCGGCCGCGACGATGTTGCCGAAGATCGCGAAGAAGATCACCTGGCTGAGGGAGAACCCGAACGTGCCGGCAGCGATGACGCCCCCGAACGTGAACACGGCGGCGAGGCCGTCTCGGAACACGGCGCTGGCCACGAGGAAGTAGAGCGTGTGGGGGCTCGTGCGCCACATGGCCCCGATCCGCCGGAACAGGAGCCCGTAGGAGGCGAGGATGCCCAGCCGCGCCGCCGGTCGCCGTCGTACTTCGGGCACCGCGAACAGGACGGGAAGGGAGAACACGATGATCCACAGCATCGAGAACACGGCCACGAGGCGGATGTTGAGGCTCTCCACGGTCGACGCCCCGAACCAATGGAACGCCGGCTGGACGAAGAGCGCGAGGACGAGCAGGAGCGCGACGATGCCGCCGAAATACGCCGCGGACCAGCCGAAGCCGGAGATCCGGCCGATCGTCTTGGGCGTCGCGATCTGTTCGAGCATCGCGTTGTAGTTGACGAACGCGAGCTCGGAGAACACGTGGCCCGCGGCGATGAGGCTCGCCCCGTACCAGAGGAGCTCGGGCCGGGGGTACGCGAAGAAGCACAGGCCCGTGAGGAGCGCGACGGCGCCCGTGTGGATCCCGAGCCAGAGCTTGCGGCGGCCGCCTGCGTCCGAGCGCTGCCCCGAGACGGGCGCGAAGACGGCGATGAGCAGTCCCGCGATGCCGAGCGCCGCGCCGAGCACCGACGACGCATAATCGGCACCGCCGAAGGCCGAGGATGTCAGGTACACCGTGAAGACGAACGTCGTCATGACGGCGTTGAAGGCGGCTGTTCCCCAGTCCCAAGTGGCCCATGCGAGCACTTGGCCCTTCTTGACCGGGGCGGTGTGGAGCTCGAGCTCCGATGGCTGCGGCGTGGCAGTCGTCATAGCTCGCATGCTAGCGCTTGATAAGCTGGCGGGGACGCTCGCACCGGCGTCACCTCTTTCTGTGAACCCAACTGACATCCGCCGACCCCAACTTTCTGCGATTCCTACACCTGACATAGCGGAGGCACCCCGTGGTACCAGTTCTCGCCCTGCACTTCGCAGTGGCGGCTGGTGCGCCCTGGATCTTCCGGCGCTGGGGCCGCGCGTCGTTCCTCCTTCTCGCGGCGGTGCCCGCGCTCTCGCTCGCGTGGCTCGCGCTCCAGCACGACGCCGCGTACACCGGGGGGCTCGAGGAGACCTACTCCTATATCCCCGCCCTGCGGCTCGACTTCGCGTTCCGACTCGACCCGCTCGCATGGGTCATGGGCGTCCTGATTCTGGGCATCGGCGCACTGGTCCTCGCCTATTGCGCGCGCTACTTCAAGGAGGACGACGACGGGCTGGGCGGCTTCGGCGGGCAGCTCCTCGCGTTCGCGGGCGCAATGCTCGGCCTCGTCGTCGCCGACGACCTCATCGCGCTATTCGTCTTCTGGGAGCTCACGAGCGTCCTCTCCTTCCTCCTGATCGGCTTCGCGCGGACCCGCCTCGCGGCGCGCCGCTCCGCGATCCAGGCGCTCATCGTGACGACTGCGGGCGGCCTCGCGATGTTCGTGGGCCTCGTGCTCATCGGCAACGCGGCCGGCACCTACCGGATCTCGGCGATCCTCGCGCGGGCGGGCGAATTGCTGAGTTCTTCGCCTGCGGCGACCTCCACCTCGGGTGCCGTAGCCGTCGGCGCGCTCCTGGTCCTCGTGGGGGCCCTCAGCAAGTCGGCCCTCGTCCCGTTCCACTTCTGGCTCCCGGGCGCCATGGCGGCCCCGGCGCCCGTCTCGGCGTATCTGCACGCCGCCGCGATGGTCAAGGCGGGGGTCTACCTCGTCGCGCGCCTCGCGCCCGGCTTCGCAGACACGCCGTACTGGCGCCCGGTGGTCTTGGGCTTCGGCGTTGCGACGCTCCTCGTCGGCGGATACCGGGCGCTGCGGCAGACGGACATCAAGCTCCTCCTCGCCTACGGAACCGTGAGCCAGCTCGGGTTCATGGTCGCCGTCGTCGGCCTCGGCACGCCGGATGCGGCGCTCGCGGGACTCGCGCTCGTCGTGGCCCACGCGCTCTTCAAGGCGACGCTCTTCCTCGTCGTCGGGATTGTGGACCACCAGACAGGGACGCGCGACGTCCGCCGCCTCTCGGGCCTGTTCCGGCAGTCGCGCGCGCTGGGCGTCGTCGCGATCCTCGCGGCCGCGTCCATGGCCGGGCTCCCGCTCCTGGGCGGATTCGTCGCGAAGGAGACCGTGTTCGCGGCGTTCGCCGGGGCGGGCAATGCGGCCGGGGCGGGCGGCGCGCGGGGCGACGTCCTCGCGGGGGTGTGGGCCGCCGTCGTCCTCGCCGGCTTCGTGCTCGGTTCCGCGCTCACCGTCGCGTACAGCGCGCGCTTCGTGTGGGGCGCGTTCGCGCGCAAGCCTGGCCTCCCGGATACGCCTTTCAAGCCCATCACGCCCCTCTTCGTCGCCCCGCCCGCGGTCCTGGCCGCCCTCGGGCTCGTGTACGGGCTGTGGCCCGCGCCCGTCGAGGCGTGGGCGTCCCCGCACGCCGACACCGCAGGGCAGGTCTCGGAGCATCTCGCCGCGTGGCACGGGTTCGACCTCCCGTTCGCGCTCTCGGCGACCGCCTGGGCGATCGGCGGCATCCTCTTCTGGGCGCGCGGCATCGTCTATCGGCTCCAGGTCGCGGTTTCGGGGCTCCCCGACGCCGAGCGGGTCTATCGCGCGACGGTCGGCGCCATCGACGATCTCGCCATCTGGGTGACCGGGCGGACACAGCGAGGCTCGCTCTTCTTCTACCTCGCGGTCATCCTCTCCGTCGCGACAGCGGTGCCGCTCGTCGTCATGCTCGTGACGCGCCCCTCGATTCCCGGGGGGACGTTCTTCGTGGACCCGGGTTCGCCGCTGCAAGCCGTCATCGGCGTGGGAATCGTGATTGGGGCGCTCGCCGCCGTCCGCGCGAACAAGCGCTTCCTCGCCGTCCTCATGGTCTCGGTCACGGGTTACGGGATCGCGCTCATCTTCGCGCTCCAGGGCGCCCCGGATCTCGCGATGACCCAGCTCCTCGTCGAGACGATCGTGCTCGTCGCTTTCGTGCTCGGCATGCGCCGACTCCCCGCCCAGCTCCGCGACCGTACAGGCGGCGCGTATCGGGTCGTGCGGGTGATCATCGCTGTCCTGTTCGGCGCCGTCGTCGTGTTCGCGGGCATGTTCGCGATGGGCGCCCGCACGGCCGAGCCCATCTCGCTCCGCTTCCCCGAGCTCGCCTACACGCAGGGCGGAGGGGCGAACATCGTCAACGTCGCGCTCGTGGACCTCCGTGCGTGGGACACGTTCGGCGAGATCTCCGTGCTCGTCCTCGCAGCCACGGGGATCGCGAGCCTCATCTTCATCAGGCACCGTGGCCGCGGGCTCGGGCCGACGCGCGACGTCGAGACAGGCAGCGTCGGGCGCGTGCGCGGCGTCGACCCCTCGACGCGCGGCGGCGCTGAGCTCGCCGTCGCCCGCACGTTCGCGAGCGTCGAGCGGGACCCGTGGCTCGTCGCGGGCCGGACGCTCGCCCCCGAGCGCCGCTCGATCATCTTCGAGGTCATCACCCGGCTCGTCTTCCACAGCATGGTCCTGTTCTCGATCTACCTCCTCCTCGCGGGGCACAACGCGCCCGGCGGGGGATTCGCGGGCGGGCTTGTGGCCGGCCTTGCGCTCACGATCCGCTACCTCGCGGGCGGGCGATTCGAGCTCTATGAGGCGGCCCCGATCAACCCGGGCCGGCTCCTCGGGGCCGGCCTCGCGACGGCCGCGCTCGCGGCCGCGGTCCCGCTCCTTTCGGGCGGCCGGGTGTTCGAGAGCGCGATCATCACGCTCTGGCTGCCTGTCTTCGGAGACGTCAAGTTCGTGACCTCGACGATTTTCGACGTCGGCGTCTACCTCATCGTCGTCGCGCTCGTCATCGACGTACTGCGCAGCCTCGGCTCGCGGATCGACGAGCAGATCGAGGAAGGCGCCCAGACCGAGGCGATGCGTGCGCGGCCCCGGGAAAGGGAGCGCGCATGAGCCCCAACGCGACTCTCCTCATCATCTCCGGCGTGCTGTTCGCGTGCGGGATCTACCTGCTCCTTGAGCGGAGCCTCACGCGCGTGCTCCTCGGGCTGCTCATGCTCACGAACGGGGCGAACCTCCTCCTGCTCACGACCGGCGGCTATTCGGGCCTCGCACCCTTCTTCGCAAAGGGCACGGACGCCGGCGCGTACAGCGATCCGCTCCCGCAGGCGTTCGTGCTCACGTCGATCGTCATCAGCTTCGCCGTGACCGCGTTCATGCTCGCCCTCATCTACCGCACATGGCAGCTCGGCCGCGCCGACGAGGTCGCCGATGACCTCGAGGACCGCCGCGTCGCGGCCCAGTCCGGGTGGGTCGCGGAGGACGACGCCGACGTGCCTGCCGATCTGAGCGAGTTCCCGAGCGTCGAGGAGGCCGCTGCGGCGGACTGGGAGGCGCTGCACTCGGGTCCGCGGGAGAAGGCATACGCGCGCGATGCGGACGAGACGGCAGAGGAAGGGGACCCCGAATGAGCTTGGCCAGCCTGGCACCCTTGGCCGTCGTCCTCCCGATCCTCGGCGCAGCGGTGACGTTCTTGCTCCTGCGGCAGGAGCGCGCCCAGCGCATCGTGAGCGTGGGCGTGCTCGCGCTGACCCTCGCGCTCGAGTCAGCGCTGCTCGCCTCGGTGTGGGGCGGCGGGACGGTGGCCGTGCCGATCGGCGGGTGGATGCCGCCCTGGGGGATCACGCTCGTCGTCGACCAGTTCTCGTCGCTCATGCTCGTGGTCTCGAGCGCCGTGAGCCTCGCGGTCCTCGTGTACGCGGCGGCACAGGGCATCGCGGACGGGGACAAGGACGGGCCGATCTCGGTGTTCCACCCGAGCTTCCTCATCCTCGTCGCGGGCGTCTCGGACGCGTTCCTCGCGGGTGACCTCTTCAACCTGTACGTCGGCTTCGAGATGCTGCTCACCGCGAGCTACGTCCTCCTCACGCTCGGCGGCACGACGGCGAGGATCCGTGCGGGGGTGACGTACGTCGTCGTGAGCGTGGTCTCCTCGCTGCTTTTCCTTGTGGCAATCGCGATGGTCTACGCCGCGACGGGCACCGTGAACATGGCCGACCTCGCTGTGAAACTCGGCCAGCTCGCCCCCGACACCCAGGTGCTCCTGCACGTCATGCTGCTCATCGGCTTCGGCATCAAGGCCGCGGTGTTCCCGCTCTCGTTCTGGCTCCCGGACTCGTACCCGACCGCGCCGGCCCCCGTGACGGCGGTGTTCGCGGGGCTCCTCACGAAGGTGGGCGTGTACGCGTTCGTCCGCACCGAGACGCTTCTCTTCCCGGGCGAACTGCTCAACGTCCCGCTCATGGTCGTCGCGCTCCTGACGATGGTAGTCGGGATCCTCGGCGCGCTCGCCCAGACCGACCTCAAGCGACTCCTGTCGTTCACCTTGGTCAGTCACATCGGATACATGGTGTTCGGGCTCGCGATGAGCTCGGTGATCGGGCTTGCGGCGACGGTCTTCTACGTCATGCACCACATCACGGTGCAGACCTCGCTCTTCCTCGTTGCGGGACTCATCGAGCGGCGGGCCGGATCGGCGTCGATCGATCGCCTCGGCGGCCTTGCAAAGCTTTCGCCCCTCCTTGCGCTCCTCTACTTCATCCCGGCGATGAACCTCGCAGGCATCCCGCCTCTCTCGGGCTTCCTCGGCAAGCTCGGCCTCGTGCAGGCCGGCGTCGCGCTCGGCACGCCCATGGCGCTCGCCGTCGTCGTCGCCGGAGTCGTGGTGAGCCTCCTGACGCTCCTCGCGATGGCCCGTGTGTGGGGGCGCGCGTTCTGGCGGTCGACGGACGACGCCGAGAACCCCGACCCAGCGCTCCTCGCCCCCGCGCGGGCTAGCTCGATGCCCCGCGCGATGGTGGGCGCGACGGCCGGACTCGTGGGGCTCGGCCTCGCCCTCTCGGTATTCGCCGGGCCGCTGTTCCAAGTCAGCCAGGAGGCCGCGAAGGAGATGCTCGATCGTACGCCGTACGTCACGGCTGTTCTTGGGCCTCAGGGTGCGGCGCTGCTCGGAGCGCAGCAGCCTGCCGCTCAGTCGCCCGCCTCGCAGCCTTTCTCGCAGTCGCCCGCCTCGCAGCCTCCCGGCCCCCAAGGGACGGTGCGGCCGTGAGCCCCGTTCGCCGTCGTACGTCGTTGCGCAAGGAGCTCCCGCTCCTCGCGTGGCTCGTCATCGTGTGGGGCGCCCTGTGGCGGGACTTCAGCCCCGGCAACCTCGTGTTCGGGCTCGTGCTTGCGCTCCTCGTGACCCGGTTCCTGGCCCTCCCGCCCGTCGAGCTGAGCGGGCGCTTCAACGTCTTCCACGCCGTTCGCTTTGCGTTCAAGTTCGTGGGGCAGCTCGTCGCCGCGAGCGCGAACCTGCTGCGGCTCGCGGTGACCGCCGGGCCGCGGGTGACGAGCGCCGTCGTCGCCGTCCCCCTGCGGAGCCACGCGGACCTCATGGTGACGGCGACAGGCCACGTCATCTCGCTCATCCCGGGCTCCCTGATCGTGGAGGTCGACCGCGCGAACGCGACGCTCTACGTCCACGGCATCGACGTGCCGGACGCCGCGGCCGCCGAGCGCGTGCGTCGCTCCGTGCTGGCGACCGAGGCCGAGCTCATCCGGATCATGGGAACGAAGGACGAGCTGGCCCTCGTACGGGACGAGGAACAGCTGCGGCAGGCCGAGTCGGGGGGAGCGCGATGACGTTCATGGACGGAGTCCTCGCAGTGTGCAGCGTCCTTCTCGCGCTGGCCGCGCTCGGCGCCGTGGTCCGCATGATCAAGGGGCCCGCGCTGCTCGATCGGGTGCTCGCGGCCGACGTCCTCCTCGTGGTGCTCGCGTCCGCACTCATCGTGGACATGGCTGCGCACCGGCACACGGACAATCTCGCGCTCGTCGTCGCGATCACGCTCATCGGCTTCGTGGGATCCGTGACCGTCGCACGCTTCGTGCAGGACCGGAGGCGGCCGTGATGAGTTTGGTGGACATGGTGGCGGGCGTGCTCATGGTGCTCGGCGCGCTCATGTCGCTCGGGGCCGCGATCGGGCTGCTCCGCTTCCCCGACCTGCTCACGCGCATGCACGCCGCGACGAAGCCGCAGGTGCTCGGTTCGCTGCTCCTGCTGACGGCTCTGGGGCTCGAGCTGCGCTCGTGGGCGCTCGTGCCGCTGCTTGTCGTCGCATGGATCTTCCAGCTCCTGACCGTTCCCGTGTCCGCGCACATGGTTGGCCGGGCCGGGTACCGGACGAAGCACGCCGACAAGGGGCGCTTCACGGTCGATGAGCTCGACGAGGTCGTGGCCCGCGTCGAGCGGACCGACGACGCGGGCTGAGCCGGCCGGGAATTCCGCCTCGTCACGACGGCCGCGTGTTCACGAGACGGCTTGTGGTCGATAAGACGTCCTCAGTGGGTCTTTTCGACCACAAGGCGTCTTCAGGTGATGCTCGGGAGGCCGGCGGAGAAGTTGGGGTGGCCGGACGCGAAGTTGGGGTGGCCGGCGGAGAAGTTGGGGAAGACGGCCGCTACACGACGTCCGGCGTGCTGTTGAAGCGCGCGATCGCCTTCTGCGTGAAGCGCTGCGTGAGAACCTGGATCACAGCCCCGACGGACGCGGACACGAGGGCGAACACGAGCGTGTCGCGAAGGCTCTGCTCGATGTTCGTCGCGTCCTTGGGCGGCTTGTTGCCGGTGCTCTTCTCCCACACCGCGTCGACCGCCTTCGTGGCCACGAATCCGGCGCCGACGCTGATGGCGGTTCCGAGCAGCTTGATGAGGATGGTCACGTCCGTCTCCTTCGCAGTCGGCACAGTTCTCCGCCCAGCGTAGCGGTAGACTAGCTGCACTTCATACGACAGGGGAGCGCCGCCGTCGGACGTGTCCGTCGCGCACCAGGGCGCTGAGAGTGCGGACCACCGCAGACCCTCGAACCTGCTCCGGCTAATACCGGCGAAGGAAGTCGAGTTCTCAGGCAGACCAGCTGCCGCCCCTCCTGCTCCAGTGGGAGGTAGAAAGACGATGAGCACCACCACCAAGCCCGTTTACACGTGGCGAGTTGTCGACATCGTGGTCGCCGCGGTTGTGTCCGTGGCCTGCGGCGTCATCTTCTGGCTGTGGGACCAGGCGTATACCGGTGTCCTGGCGGTCACGGCTGCGTTCGCCCCGCTCAGCGGCCTCTATTCCGGCGGCTGGCTGCTCGCCGGGGTCCTCGGCGGGTTCATCATCCGCAAGCCGGGCGCGGCCCTCTTCTGCGAGATCCTCGCCGCGGTCGTCGAGGCACTGCTCGGCTCGCAGTTCGGTGTCACGGTCCTGCTCTCAGGTCTCGTTCAGGGCCTTGGCGCCGAGCTCGGCTTCGCGATTTTCGCGTACCGCCGCTGGAACGTCGCCGTCGCGCTCCTCGCGGGCGCTCTCTCAGGCCTCGCGCTGGGCGTGAGCGAGGTCATCCAGTTCTTCGTCGAATGGGAGTTCGGCTGGAAGGTCGCGTACACGGTCTTCGCCGTGATCTCGGGCATCGTCATCGCGGGCCTGCTGAGCTGGCTCGCGGTCAAGGCGCTCGCGAAGACCGGTGCGCTGTCCGCCTTCGCCGCGGGACGCGCCGCGGACGTCTGAGATGTCCCCCGCCATGCCTTGGGCCGCATCCGGGGGCGCGCCGGCCGGCGTGAGGGCTCGCGGCTGGGGCTGGCGGCACGCGGGCCGCAAGGCGTTCGCCGTGAGCGGCCTAGACCTCGACATTGCCCCGGGCGAGCGGGTCCTCCTGCTCGGCGCGTCCGGCGCGGGCAAGTCGACGCTGCTCCACGCGCTCGCGGGCGTCCTCGGCGCGGCCGAGGAGGGCGAGGAGCAGGGCGAGCTGACGGTCGACGGCGTTCCCGCGCCGAGGGCGCGCGGCCGCGCGGGGCTCGTACTCCAGGACCCTGAGAGCCAGATCGCGATGGCCCGCGTGGGCGACGAGGTCGCGTTCGGCTGCGAGAACCTCGCCGTCCCGCGCGAGCAGATCTGGCCGCGCGTGCACCGGGCCCTCGCGGACGTGGGCCTCGACCTCCCGCTCGACCGCCCCACCGCAGCCCTCTCAGGCGGCCAGAAGCAGCGCCTTGCGCTTGCCGGGATCCTCGCGATGGAACCCGGCCTGGTACTCCTCGACGAGCCGACCGCGAACCTCGACCCCGAGGGCGTCCAAGAGGTTCGCGAGGCCGTGCGTCGGAGCCTCGACCGCACGGGGGCGACGCTCGTCGTCGTCGAACACCGGGTCTCGGTGTGGTCCGAGCTTGTGGATCGCGTCGTCGTGCTCGGCGCGGGCGGCGGCCTGCTCGCGGATGGTCCGCCCGAGCGAGTGCTCGCCGACGCGGGCGTACGACGGCGGCTGGCCGCCGCGGGCGTGTGGATTCCGGGCTGGCATCCGCTCACCGGGGATGAGGTTGGGAACGACGCCGGCCGGGTGCTGCGCCCGGAGGCGCCGGATAGCCAGGGCGAGCTGCTCGCTGTTCCTCTGCTTTTGGCGGACGGCCTCGCCGTCGGGCGTTCATCGAAAGCTCCGCCCGTGGTCGACGGGATCGACCTCACGCTCCGCGAGGGCCACGCCGCGAGCGTGACGGGCCCGAACGGCGCCGGCAAGTCCACCCTTGCGCTCACGCTCGCGGGGCTCCTCCCCGCCGTCGGCGGTCGACTCGATGCGCTCCCGCCGCTTGCCCGCGGGGCTGCGACGAGCCCGCACCGATGGCGGTCGAGCGAGCTTGTGAGCCGGATCGGCACGGTGTTCCAAGAGCCCGAGCACCAGTTCCTCACGCCGCGCGTCCTCGACGAGCTCGAGTTCGGGCCCCGTCGCGTCGCGAAGCTGTCCGAGAAAGAGGTGCGGCGCGTCGTCGACGGACTCCTCGACCGACTGCGCCTAGATCGCCTCGCCGGGGCGAACCCGTTCACGCTCTCCGGTGGCGAGAAGCGGCGCCTCTCGGTCGCGACCATGCTCGCGACGAGCCCGCGGATCCTCGTCCTCGACGAACCGACGTTCGGCCAAGATGCCCTCACCTGGGCCGAGCTCGTGCGGCTCCTCGCGGAACTGCTCGGGCAGGGCACGTCCCTGCTCGCCGTAACCCACGACGAGGACTTCACGGCGGCCCTCTCCGACACTGTCTACCGCATCGACGGCGGGCGCGCCGCGCGCTTGGAGGCTGCACTGTGAGCGCGGCGCTATCCGCAACCCTGCGCGGACCGGCTGGGCGGGGGCCCTCAAGTGAGCGTTGACATTCTCACCCCCGACGTGGCCAACTCCGTCCTCGCGCGGGCCAACCCCGTCGCGAAGCTCGCCGCGGCCCTCTGCATCACGCTGACCCTCCTGTTCAGCGTCGATTGGGTCTCGGCGTCGGTGGCCCTCGCGTGCGAGCTGTGCCTCGTCCCCTTGCTGGGCGTGCGTCCGGCCAGCCTCGCGAAGCGCACGTGGCCGCTCGTCGTGGCCGCCGCCATCGCGGCGTACTCGACCGCCCTGCTCGGGGTCAAGGCGGGGCCGGTCTGGTTCCAGCTCGGGCCCGCAGTCTTCACCGAGCACTCCGTGCTCACGGGCGTGGCGATCGGGCTCCGCGGCCTCGCGATCGCCCTGCCGGGCGTGTTTCTTCTCCTTTCCACGGATCCGACCGACCTCGCCGACGGCCTCGCCCAAAAACTCCACCTCCCGAGCCGCTTTGTGCTCGGCGCCCTCGCCGGCATGCGGCTCGTGGGTCTGCTCGTGGACGAGTGGCGCACGCTCGGCCTCGCCCGCCGCGCCCGCGGGGTCGGAACAGGCCACAGCCCCGTTGCCCGGTTCCGCGCGTTTCTCGGCCAGGCGTTCGCGCTCCTCGTCCTCGCGATTCGTCGGGCCACACGCCTCGCCGTCGCGATGGAGGCGCGTGGATTCGGCGGCGTCGTGGACGGGCGTCCGGCACCGCGCACGTGGGCGCGTGAGTCGAGCTTTTCGCGGCTCGACGCGTGGGTGGTCGCGGCCGGGGTGGGAATCGCCGCGCTCGCGGTGGGCGCCGCCGTCGTCCTCGGAGCGTGGAACGTCGTGTGGGGGTGACCCCTTGTTGCGCCGTCAGATTTGCTGGGCCCACACCGACGAGGGACCCGGCCCGAGCCTGCGAGGGCTGGAAGTCGGTGGGGAGGTCCGCACCCCGCGGATCTGACGGCGCAAGTCGCGCGTCCGGCAGAGGTGACGGCACAGCCGGGGCCGCCCGCAATGGGCATGCTCGTCTCTGGCGCTCCGCGTGCCGGGGATGCAATCGTTGCCCCGGGGGACCCACGCTATGACCCAGCCAAAGGAGCCCATGATGGTTGAAATCGTTGGATCGTTCTCGAGCTTCAGTGTCGACGACGTCGAGAAGGCGCGCGACTTCTATGCAGGAACCCTCGGAATCGGCGTGGCGGAGGCAATGGGAGGCGGGCTCGACATCACGCTTCCCGGCGGAGGGCGAGTCTACGCGTACCCGAAGTCGGACCATGTTCCGGCGACGCACACGGTGCTGAACCTTGTCGTCCCGGATATCGGTGCGGCCGTGGCCTCGCTCCACGACGCCGGCATCCGCACCGATTACTACCCGAGCACTGAGGAAATGCCGCTCGACGAAAACGGGATCTTCCGCGATCCGGCGGCCCCGGCAGGCTTCGGCATGGCGTGGTTCAAGGACCCCGCGGGCAACGTCATTTCGGTGGTCACGGGCCCCCAAGACGCTTGATTTATCTCACGAAATGGAGACACAGGGCGGTCTAGACCGCCCTGTGTCTCCATTTCGTGTCGATTTCAGGTCAACTATCGCATCTGTGATATTTTGGCGACATGGCGCAACAGACTGCTGAAACCGTCGGGGCGATTCTGCGCGAAGTGCGCAGCGACAAGGGCTGGACGCAAGGCCAACTCGCCGCGGAGCTTGGCACAAGCCAAAGCGCCGTTGCGCGCATGGAGCAGGGCAAGCAGAACCTGAGCCTCAAGATGCTCCAGCGCATCGAGGACATCCTCGGCCAGCGCATCCTCAACATCGGCCCGTCCAAGATGACCCACCTGCGGGTCGAGGGCGGGCGCCGGCTGTCCGGTGCCGTCGACGTCAACACGTCCAAGAACGCCGGCGTCGCGCTCCTGTGCGCGAGCCTCATCAACCGCGGCACCACGACGCTGCGCAACCTCGCGCGCATCGAAGAGGTCAACCGGATCGTCGAGGTCCTGACCTCGATCGGCGTCGAATGCACGTGGCTGCCCGCCGCGCCGGGCGAACAGCCGCGCGATCTGCAGGTCCGCCGCCCCGCCGTGCTCGACCTCGAGGCCATGGATGTCGAGGCCGCGCGCCGCACGCGCAGCGTCATCATGCTGCTCGGACCGCTCCTCGACGAGCGCAGCGAATACAAGCTCCCGTATGCGGGCGGCTGCGACCTCGGGACCCGCACGGTTGAGCCGCACATGCAGGCCCTCCGCACGTTCGGGCTCGCGGTCGAGGCCACGAATGGCTTCTACTCGGTGCGCGCGCCCGAGGCCGACCGCCACGACCGCACGTTCGTCCTCACCGAGCGCGGCGACACCGTCACCGAGAACGCGATCATGGCCGCCGCGCACCGCGAGGGCCTCACCGTGATCCGCAATGCCTCGCCGAACTACATGGTCCAGGACCTGTGCTTCTACCTCCAGGGCCTCGGCGTCGAGATCGAGGGCGTCGGGACCACGACGCTGCAGATCCGGGGCCGTTCGCGCATCGAGCAGGACATCGACTACTGGCCGTCTGAAGACCCGATCGAGGCCATGAGCCTCATCACCGCGGCCGTCGTGACCAACTCGCAGGTGACCGTGCGGCGCGTGCCGATCGAGTTCATGGAGATCGAGCTCGCGACGCTCATGCAGATGGGCCAGCAGCTCGAGATCTCGGGCGAATACATGGCCCGCAACGGCCGGACGCGGCTCGTCGACGTCACGACGCTCCCGTCCGAGCTCGAGGCGCCGGCCGACAAGATCCACCCCATGCCGTTCCCGGGCCTCAACATCGACAACCTCCCGTTCTTCGCCGTCATCGCCGCGAACGCGACGGGCCAGACCCTCATTCACGACTGGGTCTACGAGAACCGGGCCATCTACCTCACGGAGCTCAACCGGCTCGGCGCCCAGATCCAGCTCCTCGACCCGCACCGCATCTACGTCAACGGGCCCACGAAATGGCGCGCCGCCGAGGTCGGCTGCCCGCCGGCGCTGCGCCCTGCAGCGTGCATCCTCCTCGCGATGCTCGCGGCGCGCGGCACGAGCGAGCTGCGCAACATCTACGTGATCGAGCGCGGCTACCAGGACCTCGCCCAGCGCCTGAACTCGATCGGCGCACGGATCGAGTACTTCCAGGACTGAGGTCTTCTCAGTCCTCGGCGGGGTCTCCCGCGAGGGCGGCCTCGATGAGGGCGATGATCGCGGGATGGTCCGGGGGGACGCGCGGCCGGAATCGGTGAACGGTGCCGTCCGGCAGCACGAGGAACTTCTCGAAGTTCCACGTGATGCGCCCGGCCTTGCCCTCGCCGTCGGGCGTCCTCGTGAGCTCGCGGTAGAGGGGATGCGCCGCGCGGCCGTTGACGCGCACCTTCGCCATGACGGGGAACGTGACGCCCCACGTCGTCGTGCAGTACTCCGCGATCTTCTCCGAGTCCGCGTACTCCTGGAGGAACTGGTTGCTCGGGAACGCGAGCACCGTGAAGCCACGGGACCCGTAGCGCTTCTGGAGCTCCTCGAGCTGTTCATACTGCGGCGCGAGGCCGCAGCGGCTCGCGACGTTCACGACGAGCCGGACCTTGTCCGCCCACTCGCCGAACGCCGTCGTCTGCCCGGCGAGCGTTGTGACAGCGATGCCGTCAAGGTCAGCCATCGTGCTCCCGTCGTCCTCCCCGATACATCAAACGAACAGCAACAACCCCTAGTTCACCCCACCGGGCAGCAGAAACTCGATTGCTCCGCGGGCTGACGTTGCCTCGGGTGCGAACTAGGTTGGGTCACGCCCTGTCTTCATTCCCCATGAACCGGGAGGCATCATGACCACTCTTCGATATCGACTGGCAGCCCTTGGCGCGGCCCTCGCGCTCACGGTGACGGGCGGCGCCGTCGTCGGTCCCGCCGTCGCCGACGGCCAGGTCACGCAGAAGCAGCCCACCGCCGTCGGCTTCGGCGGCGCCGTCAGCAGCGTCGACGCGGAGGCCTCCGCCGCGGCCCTCGGAGTGCTCCGCAATGGCGGCAACGCCGCGGACGCCGCCGTCGCCGCGGCTGCGACGCTCGGCGTCACTCAGCCCTACAGCGCTGGCATCGGCGGCGGTGGATACTTCGTCTTCTACAACGCCCAGGACGGGACGATCGGCACGATCGACGGACGCGAGACCGCGCCCGCGGTCATGCCGCACGATGCGTTCATCGACCCGGCCACCGGCAAGCCCTACCGGTTCACGCCCGAGCTCGTGACGAGCGGGATCTCCGTCGGCGTCCCGGGGACCCTTGCGACGTGGCAGCGGGCCCTCGACCGGTGGGGGACGATCGGCCTCGGCCAGGCACTCCAGCCGGCAATCACGGTCGCTGACCGCGGCTTCGTCGTCGATCCGACGTTCCGCCAGCAGACGCTCGATAACAAGGCTCGCTTCGCCGCCTTCACGACGACGAGCAGCCTGTACCTTCCCGGGGGAGACGCTCCCGCCGTCGGCTCGATTTTCACGAACCCCGACCTTGCCGCCACGTACAGGCTCATCGCGGCGAACGGCATCGGGGCCTTCTATGGCGGGCCGCTTGCGGGCGAGATCACGAATACAGTCCAGAACCCGCCGAAGACTGCGACGACGACGCTCCCCGTTCCCGTCGGCCACATGACGGCGGCGGACCTCGCGGCGTACAAGACCGTCGACCGCGACCCCACCCACGTGAATTACCGCGGCTACGACGTCTTCGGCATGGCGCCATCGAGCAGCGGCGGCACGACGGTGGGGGAGTCGCTCAATATCCTCGACCAGTTCAACCTCGCCGAGATGAACGACGCCAACGCTCTGCACCACTACCTCGAGGCGAGCGCCCTCGCCTTCGCCGACCGCGGCAAGTACGCGGGCGACCCGGACTTCGTCGACGTCCCGACAGACGAGCTGCTCGACCCGCAATTCGGCAAGGAGCGCGCGTGCTCGATCAGCCCGACAACGGCGGCCACGAAGCCCGTGCCTCCGGGCGACGTCGAGACGATCGACGGCGCCTGCCCGGCCGCTGCGGCTGCCAGCGCGGGCGACGCCGACACCGAGAACATCTCGACGACGAACCTCACGGTCGCGGACAAGTGGGGCAATGTGGTCGAGTACACGCTCACGATCGAGCAGACCGGCGGCTCCGGGATGGTCGTGCCCGGGCGCGGCTTCATCCTGAACAACGAGCTGACGGATTTCTCGACCGTCTTCAACCCCAACGATCCGAACCGCATCGACCCCGGCAAGCGCCCGCGCTCGTCGATGTCGCCGACGATCATGCTCCGGGACGGCAAGCCGTTCCTCGCCCTCGGCTCGCCCGGCGGCTCGACGATCATCACGACCGTCCTGCAGACGATCTTCAACCGGATCGACCGGGGGATGACGACGCCGCAGGCTATCGCTGCGCCGCGCGCGACCCAGCGCAATACGCCGAAGGTCATTGCTGAGCCGGACTTCATCACGAAATACGGGAGCCAGCTGACGCCGTTCGGGCACGTCCTCCAGCCGTCCGGGGATTCCTTCACCTCGGCGGCCGAGATCGGCGCCGAGACTGCGATCGAGTTCCTGCCCGACGGGAGGATGCTCGCGGCGGCGGAGCCCGTGCGTAGGGGCGGCGGGTCGGCGATGGTCGTGACGCCGTCGCCTTAGCCGTCGCCTTGGGTTGCGCCGTCAGCTTGCCGAGGTGCCATGACCGTTCAGGGGTCAGCTACCGTGGGTCGTAACCCGCGGGAGCTGACCCTTGGATGGCGCGCACCCGCGGGAGGTGACCCTTGGATGGCGCGCACCCGCGGGAGGTGACCCTTGGATGGCGCGCACCCGCGGGAGGTGACCCTTGGATGGCCGCGCACCCGCGGGAGGTGACCCCTGGACGGCGTCTTACGCGGGCTGCAGAGCGCGCCGCGATTCGAGCGCGTCCCACGCGAAGCTCGCGAGCCAGTGCGTCGACATGAAGTCCTCGCTGTCGAGGGCTGCAAGCCCCGCCTTGAGAAGCGGCTCGAGCGCGGCGGCGAGGACGGGCTCGGCTGAGGAAACCGACGACGGCGCTGCCGCCGCGAGCAGCGGCTCCGCCGCAGGAGTGGTCGACGGCGCTGCCGCCGCCCGCAGGGCCCGCACCACCCGCGCGAGCTGGCCCGCGCGGCTCAGGTTGAGGCCGTGCAGGTGAACCATGTATCCGTCGGACTCATCGGTCACGCCCACGACCGCGAGCATGCGCGAGTCCGCGCGGAGCCCGGGAAGGAAGCGCCCGAACCACGCCGCGAACTCGTCGGCGCCGAGGACGCGCTGCATGAGGTCGGCCTCGCTCAGGCCAGCCGAGAGGAAGTCCTGCCCGCTGAGCTCCCACTCCGAGGCCCAGCGGGCGTCGGCGCCGAACCATGCGCGGGCCGCGGCCTCGCAGGCCTCGGCGGCATCCGTCCGGCCGAGCGCGCGGAATGCGTCGAGCAAGAGCGCGACGCCGAACGCCGAGTTGGTGTGCAGACCGTGCCGCACGGGGTACTCGGCCTTGGCGAGCCACGCGCGGACGAGGCGGGCGACGACGTCGACGCACCCTTCGAGGTTCCGCCCCCAGCCGCGGATCTCGTCGTCGCCCGACGCGGCGCACGCCGCCGCGAGGCGAACGAGCCACGCCCAGCCGTACGGGCGCTCCCACGACGGGTTGGCCGCGAGGTACTCCGCCTCGACGGCCAGCTTCTCGGCCGTGAGGTTGTCCGCCAAGGCCGCCCGCAGCCGTGCCGCCGTCGGCGGCTCGAGGTGGGCGCCGCCGTCGTCCGCTGAGATGCGAGCCGCTGTGTTGTGCGCTGCGTTCAGGACGCTCACGCCCAGCCAATGCATGTGCACGCATGAGTGCCAGTCGAACGACGTGTCGAACGCGGGGTGAAGCTCGGACGGCGTGGGCCGGTCGTCGTCGGACACCTGGATGTGGTGCGCCGCGTACGGGTACGTGCGGGACAGGTTGTCGAGGACGACGGCGGCGCAATGCTCCGCGGCTGCGGGGAAGGGATCGTGCGGCACGGGGCGGCTCCTAGAACGCGAGGAAGTACATGAGGGCGGTGTTGACGACGAGCAGCGGGAACGCCGTGCCGAGCTGGGCCGTGATGACGCCGTATTTGTTCTTCATCTCGAGCAGCGCCGCCGGAACGAGGTTGAAGTTCGCAGCCATCGGGGTGCAGAGCGTGCCGCAGAAGCCGGCAAGCATGCCGATCGCGAACACGATCGCGGGGTTGCCGTGAAACTGCTGAACGAGCACGGGCCAGCCGATCGCCGCCGTCATGATCGGGAACGCGGCGAAGCCGTTGCCCATGAGGACCGTGAACACGAACAGGCCCACGCAGTACACGATGACGGCCGCAAGGAGGGAGCCCTTGGGCATGAGGCCGGTCACGAGCGTGCTGACCGCGGTGCCCACCCCGGCCTTCGTGAAGAGGATGCCGAGCGTCGAGAGCATCTGCGGGAGGAGGGCCGCCCAGCCGATCGACTCGAGGATGCGGCGGCTCTCGATGACAGGCCCGAGCTTGTTCTTGGGCTTCAGGAGCACGACGGCGACGATGGTCGCCACGACGGCGCCGAGCGCAAGGGCCACGAGGGTCGTGTTCTTCGGATCGAGAATCGGGGTGCTGCCGATCTTGAGGACCGGCGCTGCGAGCACGAGGACGACCGTGACGAGCGGGATCGTAAGGGCCGGGATGAAAAGCCGGTTCCCGAATCGGGCCGCCGACGCCTCGCGCTCGGCAGGCGTCGAGGTCTTGGTCTGGCCGTGCTTGATGCGGCCCGTTGCGGCGAGGGCCACGAGGCCGAGAACGGCGACGCCGAGGATCCATGCGGGCGCGGTTCCTGCTTGGACCCACGTGCCATAGAAGAAGCACAGGCCGAGGAGGCCCCAGAAGGACGACGCTCCAAGACGATGCGGATGGTTCGCGTCGCGCGCGATGAGCGAGGCCCACGCGATGAAGAGCGCTCCGATGAGCCAGTAGACGGCTTCGACGTTGATCACTTGGTGTCTCCTGCCGTTGCAGCGGCCTCGTCAGCTGTGGTGGTGTTGGCGAACTCCCTGTCCAGGGCACGGTCAAGGCGCAGGAGCCGGAAGCCGTGGATGAGGAAGGCCGCGATGGCCGTGGGGATCGCCCACAGGGCGAGCTGGAGCGGCTCAAGGTGAAGGTGGTACGTCGTGTCGACGAACGTCGTGATGAGCAGGATCGAGCCGACCGCCACGAAGACGTCCTCGCCGAAGAACACGCCGACGTTGTCCGCCGCGGCCGAGTGGCCCTTGATGCGCTCCTTGATGTGCTCGGGGACGTGGCCGTAGCGGCGCAGGGCCGCGCCCTCGGCCATCGGGAACACGAGCGGGCGGACGGCCTGGGCGTGGCCGCCGATGCTCGTGAGGCCGACTGCGGCGGTGATCTGGCGGATCGCGAGGTAAGCGAGGAGGACGCGGCCCGCCGTGAGGCGTGCGAGCTTGGCGATGAGGTTCTTGGCCTGCTCCTGAAGGCCGAAGTACTCGATGATGCCGATGACCGGGAGGACGACTGCGAAGATCGTGACCGAGCGGCTGCTCGCGAAGCCGCTTCCGAAGGCTTCGAGGATTTGGAGGGGATTGAGTCCACCGAGGAGCGCCGTGACGATGCCGGCCACGGTGACGACGACGAGTGGGTTCAGGCGGATGGCAAAGCCAACGATCACCAGAAGTACCCCGATGAGTACGAGCATGATTGTCCGTTCCGGAGGTGCGGGTCCTGCGCAAAGGGGGGAGTGGCGCGGGGACGGTTGTGACCCACAGCATAGCCTTTTGTTGAACAATCAGGCAAGGCTTGTTGAACAATCCTTAGGGGTTTTCCCGTCGGGCGGCTGGAGTCACCGCTCCTGCCGGTCGCCGAATCGGTGGGATCATGCGCACCTTGGACAGCATCAAGTCCTGCCTCGCGGCGGCCCGGGACTGACCGCGCGCCGACCTCCCCCTCCCGTCCCGTCCCGCGTCCGATCCTGTACGCGTACACGACGGCCCGCGTTCCGAGATGTACGCGTTTCGCGGGAAAACGCTCTCGGTTGGCGTCCCGAACCCGGGAATTCCGGGGGTCTTCGTTTCGCCGATGAGCGAAACGCGTACACGAAGGAACGGAGATTGGCTCGTTCCTTCGTGTACGCGTACTGGAAGGGACGGGCGGCGGGCGGGCCCGACGAGGGACGGGCGGCGGGCGGGCGCGACGACGGTCAGCGCGGGTTAGCGGGCGACGGCGGCCAGGAGCTGCTGCTCGGCCCGCCACCGGTCAGCGCGGGTTAGCGGGCGACGGCGGCCAGGAGCTGCTGCTCGGCCCGGCCGAGGTAGTCGACCATGAAGTCCGCGGCCTCGGCATGGCGCCCGGCCTCGAGGAGCCCGAGGATCGCCGCGTTGTCCTCGACGTAGGGCGCGTGGAAGCGCGGATCCGCGGCCATCGACGCGAACACGAGCCGCATCTCGGCGAGGATCTGCTCCATGAGGCTGTCGAGGCGCTCGCTCCCTGCGCGGGCGACGAGCGCGCGGTGGAACTCCTGGTTCGCACTGGCCATCGCGGGCACGTCGCCGGCCTTCGCGGCCTTCTGTGCCGCCCGCACGATCTCGGCGAGCGGCGCCGTCGGCCCGGCGGGGGACCACAGGAGCGACGCGGGCTCGACGAGCCGCCGCACCCTGTAGATCTCCTGGATGTCCTCGGCCGTCGGGTGGGAGACGAACACCCCGCGGTTCGGGATGCGCGTCACGACCCGCTCGGCGTGGAGCGTCGCGAACGCCTCGCGCAGCGTGTTCCGCGAGACGCCAAGGGCTTCCCGGAGGGCCTCCTCCGCGAGCTTCGCGCCGGGCGCGAGCAGGCCGTCCGCGATGCGCTGCCGCAGCTGCGCCGCGACCCACGAGCTCGTTTCGGCATGCTTCGTGCTGCCCGCCTCGGAGCGCAGGCTGGCCAGGACCTCCTCTGACGTCATGGAACCACCCTAGCGGCGCGTGCAGCGGTCCCTCTCGCGCGACCACCGCAACGACTGCTCCGTAACCGCCGTTTTGGGGCCTCATAACGACAGTTACGGAGCAGTCGATGGGACGGTTACGAGATGGTCGTGAGCACGGCACCGGGGGCGACGGCGTTGCCCGCCGCCGCGGCATGCTCGCCGAGGCGTCCTGCGCGGTGGGCCCGGACGGTCGTCTCCATCTTCATGGCTTCGAGGACGACGACGGCGTCGCCCGCCTCGACGGCGTCGCCCGGGTCGGCGAGCCATTTGACGATCGTCCCGCCCATGTCCGCCGTGAGCGCCGCCGCCGGCGCGGCAGCCGTGGCACTCACGGAGGCGCCGTCGTCGTCCGCTCGGGCCACGCGGGGCGAGCCGGGCGTGACGAGCGCGAGGCCCGCGAACAGCGCTTCCGGGACGCCCAGCGTGACGCGCTTGCCGTCGATGTCGACGGCGAACGTGCGCCTGCCGCTGTCGGCCGCGGCGGGGCTGAACTCCGGGTTCGCGGCGAGCTCGGACGCGAACTCGGACTCGATCCACGTCGTGTAGACGCTGAGCTCGCCCTCGGCGGTGAAGGCGGGGCTCTCGACGACGGCGCGGTGGAACGGCAGGACGGTCGCGAGGCCGTGGATCTCGAACTCGCGCAGGGCCCGGCGAGCGCGGCGGAGGGCCTGCTGGCGGTCGGCGCCCCACACGACGAGCTTGGCGAGGAGCGAGTCGAACTGCCCCGGCACGGTAGAGCCGTCGCGGACCCCCGAGTCCACGCGGATCCCCGGCCCCGTGGGCGCGGCAAAGCGCGTCACGGTTCCGGGTGAGGGCAGGAAGCCGCGGCCGGGATCCTCGGCGTTGATGCGGAACTCGATCGCGTGCCCGCGCGGCTCGGGGTCCTCGAGCACGGGCACGGGGGCGCCGGCCGCGATCGCGAGCTGCGCGGCGACGAGGTCGATGCCCGAGGTCTCCTCGGTGATGGGGTGCTCGACCTGGAGGCGAGTGTTGACCTCGAGGAAGCTCAGTGTCCCGGTGCGGTCGAGGAGGTACTCGACCGTGCCGGCGCCCACGTAGCCGGCCTCGCGGCAGATCGCCCTGGCGGATTCGTGGATGCGGGCCCGCTGCCCGTCGGTGAGGAACGGCGCGGGCGCCTCCTCGACGAGCTTCTGGTGGCGGCGCTGGAGGGAGCAGTCGCGCGTTCCGACGACGATGACGTTCCCGTGCGTGTCCGCGAGGACCTGGGCCTCGACGTGCCGCGGCTTATCGAGGAACTTCTCGACGAAGCACTCTTCGCGCCCGAACGCTGCGCGCGACTCGCGCACGGCGGAATCGAAGCTCTCCTCGATCTCGCCCATCGTGCGGGCGACCTTGAGCCCGCGCCCGCCGCCGCCGAACGCGGCCTTGATGGCCACCGGCAGTCCGTGCGCTCGCGCGAACTCCCGGACCTCTTCGGCGCTCGCGACCGGCCCGTCGCTGCCGGGCGCGAGCGGGGCGCCGGCGCGCACGGCGACGGCCCGGGCGCTCACCTTGTCCCCGAGCATGCGGATGGTCTCGGGCGAGGGCCCGATCCACGCGAGCCCCGCGTCGAGGACGGCCTGGGCGAAGTCCGCGTTCTCGGACAGGAAGCCGTAGCCGGGATGGACGGCGTCCGCGCCCGAGCGGGCCGCGGCCTCGAGGATCTTGGCCACGTTGAGGTAGGTCTCCGCGGGGGACGTCCCGCCGAGCGCGTACGCCTCGGTGCACGCGGCGACGTGGACGGCGTCGGCGTCCTGGTCCGCGTAGACGGCGACGCTCGCGAGGCCCGCGTCGTCGCAGGCTCGGGCCACGCGGACGGCGATCTCGCCGCGGTTGGCGATGAGGACTTTACGCACGGGGGGTTCCTAAGGGTGGGTGGGGCGGGAGAGCGTGGGTTGGGCGGAGGGGGGCATGGATGGGGGCGACGGCGGCGAACCGGACGCGCGCGCCGGGCGGGAGCTGGCCCGCGAGGTCGAGGTCGGCCTCGACGACGACGCCGATCACGGGATAGCCGCCCGTCACGGGGTGGTCGGCGAGGAAAAGAACCGGCTGGCCGTTGGGCGGGACCTGGATCGAGCCGCGCACGGTCCCCTCGCTCTTGAGCTCGTCCGAGCGGTTCCACGCGAGGGCCGATCCGGCCAGGCGCAGTCCCACGCGGTTGGACTGCGGGGTCACGGTCCACTCGGCGTCGAAGAAGCCGCGCGCGGCGTCCTCGGTGAACCAGTCCTGGCGCGGCCCCGGCACGACGCGCAGCGCGGTCACGCCCTCGGGCAGAGGCGGGGGAGTCTCGGGCAGACCGACGACGTGGGCGCCCCGGGGCCGCAGCACCTCGAGCAGGTCCCCGGCTGTGAGCGGCTCAGGCCCGATCCCGGCGAGCGTGTCCGTCGAGCGACTCCCAAGCACCGGCGGAACATCCAGTCCGCCCCGCACCGCGACATAGCTGCGAAGCCCGGCGGACGGCGTGCCGAGCCGGAGCGTCTCGCCCCCGAGGAGCGCGAACGGCTCGCCGAGCGCGGGGTGCCGCTCGGAGCGCGAGGGGGCGGCGCCGTCGTCGGTCGTGACACTCAGGACGGCCCGCGCGCCGGTGACCGCGAGCACCTGATCCCCCGCCGCGCGCAGGGCGAGGCCGCCGAACAGGACCTCGAGGCCCGCCGCGTCGGGGGAGTTGCCCACGGCGCGGTTCGCGCTCCGGAGCGAGTCGCGGTCCATGGCCCCCGCGGCGCTCACCCCGAGCGCGGCGAGGCCGGGGCGGCCGAGGTCCTGGACCGTGGTCTGGAGGCCCGGCGCGACGACGACGAGGCCCCCTGCGCGGAGCCCCGGCTCGATGACGAGGCCCGCCGTGGAAACATCGGACGACGACGGCGCGGCCCCCTCCGCGTGCGTCCGCGCCGCGGGCCCGGGCTGGGTGAGCTCGGCGCGTGCGCGAACCGGCTCGAAGCGCACCTCGTCGCCCGGGTGGATGAGCGCGGGGTCGTCCCGTCCGAGGTCCCACATGGGCGCCGAGGTGCGGCCGATGAGCTGCCAGCCGCCGGGCGATTGGCTTGGGTACACGGCCGAGTACGTCCCCGCGAGGCCCACTGAGCCCGCTGGAACCGCCGTCCGTGGCGAGGTGCGCCGCGGGACGTCGAGCGCGCCGTCGCCCGTGAGATACGCGAAGCCCGGCGCGAAGCCGATGAACGCCGCGCTCCAGACCTGCCCCGCATGCGCGGCGACGACACCCTCGCGGCTCAGCCCCGCGAGCCGCGCGACCTCGTCGAGGTCAGCGCCGTCGTACACCGTCTCGATGACGACGAGCTTGCCGGCTCGGGGCGCCGCGGATGCCCCGCCCAGCTCGCGCACGCGGCGGACGATCCCGGGCAGCGAAGCCGGGGAGTCCGCGGCCACAAGGACGGTGGTGGCCGCGGCGACGACGTCGACGACGCCGGGCGGCGGAGCGGCGTCGAGCTCGCGGGCGAGGCTCAGGACGGCGCCCGGGGAGGCGAGCTCGATGAGGATCGCGCGCTCGCCGGACGGGCGGATGCCGACGACCGCCTCGCGGCCTTCCGCGGTGGCGTCCCGGTTCGGTGCCGTCCTCATACGAAGCTCGCGATCGGGACGCCCGCGGCCGTGATGGCCTCGCGGATGCGCGCCGCCATCGCGACAGCTCCCGCGGTGTCGCCGTGGACGCAGATGCTCTCCGCCGCGATCGGGACGACGCTCCCGTCGATCGCGCGGACCTCCCCGTCGAGCAGGCGAAGCACGTGCTCGACGATCGCGTCGAGGTCGTGGAGCACCGAGCCGGGCTCGCGTCGGGAGACAAGCGTCCCGTCGGGGCTGTAGGCGCGGTCCGCGAACGCCTCCGCGACCGTGCGGAGGCCGGCGGCGCGGGCAGCGCGCTCGATCTCGGAGTTGGGCAGCACGAGGATCGGGAGCGCGGGGTCGACCTCCGCGACGGCGCGGGCAACGGCCTTGGCCTGCTCGGCGTGGTGCACGATCGTGTTGTAGAGGGCGCCGTGCGGCTTGACGTAGCGGACCTCGGTGCCTGCCGCCTGCGCGAGGCCGCGGAGCGCGCCGATCTGGTAGACGACGTCGTCGGTCAGCTCGTTCGGGGCGACGTCCATGAAGCGGCGCCCGAATCCCGCGAGGTCGCGGTAGCCAGGATGCGCGCCGACGGTGACGCCCGCCGCGGCCGCGGCACGGCACGTCGCACGGATGCCGCTCGGATCGCCCGCGTGGAAACCGCACGCGACGTTCGCGCTCGAGACGCTCGCGAAGATCGCCGCGTCGTCGCCGAACGTCCAGTTGCCGAACGACTCGCCGACGTCGCTGTTTAGGTCGATTCCTAAGCGGTCGATGCCTAGGCGGTCGATGCTTGCCACGAGTGACCTCCGTCTCAGGATGCTGTGATGCATCCAGCATGCCTCAAGTTGGAGGATTGTTCAACAATCTTCCCCGTTTGGGGGTCACCTCCGGTGGGTGTGGGGTGGTTTGGGGGTCACCTCCGGTGGGTGGGGGGTGGTTTGGGGGTCACGTCCGGTGGGTGGGGGACCCGCGGGAGGTGACCCCTGGACGGTGGGGGACCCGCGGGTGGTGACCCCTGGATGGTGGGGGACCCGCGGGTGGTGACCCCTGGATGGTGGGGGACCCGCGGGTGGTGACCCCTGGATGGTGGGGGACCCGCGTGAGGTGACCCCTGGACTGTTGGGGACCCGCGGGTGGTGACCCCTGGACGGCGCATCAGCCCTCGAAGACCACGTCTCCCGGTCCCTTGTCGGGCCGCCACCCCTTCCACACCGGGTGCCGCAGCCGGTGGTCCGGGGTCCACTCGCCGTAGCGCACCTCGCCGACGAGCTCGGGCGCGACCCAATGCGCGTCGACGGTGTCCTCGCGGGGGACGTCGGCGAACGGCGACGCCTCTCTCGCAAGCGGGCCGAGCCTCGCGACGATGTCCTTGAGGTCGCGGTCCGAGAATCCGCTGCCGACGCGGCCCGCGTAACGGAGCCCGCCGTCGTCGTCCGGGATGCCCACGAGGAGCGAGCCGATCGTGCCCTCGCGCCCGCCCTTCCCGGTGCGCCAGCCGCCCACGACGACTTCCTGCGTGCGCTCGTGCTTGATCTTGAGCCATGCGCCCGATCGCCTCCCGGGCTCGTACCGGGACGACAGCCGCTTCGCCATGATCCCCTCCATGCCGTGCTCGGCGGACGCAGCGAGGACGTGTTCCACGTCGTCGTCGAACACGGGGGAGAGCTGGACGTTCTGGGGGAGGCCGCCCTCGGCCAGGAGCTCGAGCGCCCTGCGGCGCTCGCTGAATGGGCGGGAGGTAAGGTCGTGGCCTTCGAATTCGAGGAGGTCGAACAGGACGATCCGCACGGGCACTTCCCGGCGCGCCGCTGCGACGTCGGTCGGGTCCGTCAGGCCCATGCGCTGCTGGAGTCGCGCGAAAGACGGCCGCCCGCTGGAATCCGTCGCGATGATCTCGCCGTCGAGGATGGCGGGTCCGAGCTCGGCGAGTTCGGCGAGCTCGGGGTACGTCGCGGTCGTGTCGAGACCGCGCCGGCTGATAAGCTTGAGCGGCCCGCGCGCGTCGACGATCGCGCGCACGCCATCCCACTTCATCTCAAGGGCCCACTTGTCCCCGCGGATGAGGCCCGGCGTGCCGATCTGGGCGAGCATGGCCGACGGCGGGGCGCCGCCTCCCGACGCCCCGCCTCCCGACGCCCCGCCTCCCGACGCCCCGCGACCCGTCGCGCTGTTCCCTCCTGTTGCGCCGTCACCTCCACCGCGTGCGGGTGGCGTCGCATCGCCGGCACCCTGCGGAGGTGACGGCGCATCGGAAGGCGTGACGCCGCCGTCGTTTGTTGCGGCTTCCGCGGCGTCGCCGTCTCGGCGCGCGCCCCGCCGCCAGTGTCCCTTGGCCTGGTCCTTCATGAGGTGGATGAGCCAGTTGTCCTTGTCGCCACCGAGCCCGCCCTCGGTCCGGATAAGCGCGAGGCGCATTGGCTTGCCGCTTTCGATGCTCGCAAGCCCGCCGCCCGGCTTCCCCGTGAGGATGACGATGATCTCCTTGTCCTCGCGCCACTTTTCGAGTTCGTACGTGCCCGTGTCCCACACGAACATCTCGCCGGCGCCGTATTCGCCCTTGGGAATCGTGCCGGAGAACGTGAGGTACTCGATGGGGTGGTCTTCCGTGTGCACGGCGAGGTGGTTGCGTCCCGGATCGGTCGGCACGCCCCTGGGCAGCGCGAACGAGGCGAGCACGCCCTCGTGCTCGAGCCGCAGGTCCCAGTGCAGGCGGCGCGCGTGGTGCTCGTGGATGACGAATGCGTTCCCTTCGCCTGGCACAGGTGCTTCTGCGGGAACGGGCTCGGGCGTCGCGGCGGCGTCGCGCTTGGATCGGTAGACGGTGAGGCGGTCCGGCTCGCCGTGGGCGCGGCCGCCGGGAGCGGACGACGACGGCGGGGGCCTCCCGTCGTCGTCTCCTGCGTCCTCGGCTCCGAAGGCGAGAGCGACGCCTTCGGGCAGCACGGGCGCGAACAGGTTGCCGTATCTCTCGAGCCGGGCCGGCATTTCGTCATAGCGCACGTGTGCTAGATCGGGGGAGCCGATCTCCTCCCACGTCCGCGGCGCGGCCACCATGGGCTGGAGCCGTCCGCGGAGCGAATACGGCGCGATCGTGGTCTTCTGCCCACTGTTCTGGCTCCAGTCCACGAGCACCCGGCCCTCACGGAGCGTCTTCTTCTGGTCGCTCACGACGAGGTCGGGATGGTCGGCGGCGAGCGAGCGCGCGAGCTCGTGGGCCACGGAGGAAACCTGCTCCCAGGACTGCCTCATGTCGAGCTTCGCGTAGAGGTGGATGCCTTTGCTCCCGCTCGTGACGGGTACGGAGACCAGGCCCATGTGGTCGAGGATCGGTTTGACGAGGTGGGCCACCTCGACGCATTCGGGCAGACCCGCGCCCGGTCCTGGGTCGAGGTCGAGGACCAGACGGTCCGGATGGAGCATGCGGCCTTTCTCATCGACGCGCCATTGCGGCACGTGGACCTCGAGTGATGCGATCTGGCCGAGCCATACGAGGGTCGCGAGGTCGTTGACGATCGGGTACGTGTTCGTGGAGTGCCGGTGTTCGAGGGTGACGCGCTTGACCCATTTCGGGGTCGCGACGTCGAGGTTCTTCTGGAAGAACACCTCGCCCGGCTCGTCCTTCGTGCCGACGCCGTGGACCCACCGCTTGCGGGTCGCGGGGCGGTCGCGGATCGCCGGGATCATCGCGGGGCCTACCGTGCGGAGGTAGTCGAGGACGTCCGCCTTCGTGACCCCCGCCTCCGGATAGAGCACCTTGTCCAAATTGGAGAGGCTCAGCTGGCGGCCCTCAACGGTCACGCGCTCGCGTTTCGCTGCCATGGCGCCACCCTGCCATGGTGCGGGGCGGGAGTGAAGGGGCGGGGAGACTACCGGTCGGCCGGTAGTTCGCCGAGGCGGAACCAATAGCACCGCGGGAACCAGAACACGTATAGCGGCGTCACAGCGCACCCAAGCAGCCCTACCCCGCTCCAGGGGGCATATATTGCGAAACCGACGCCCCAGAGAATCCACAGCACACCCCAGAGGACGGCTACGTGGGCAAAGTACAGAATAGTGCGTCCGCCCCACGTAGTCGGAGTCTTCGCATCGCGCAGGCTCATTTATCCGACCTTCACAGACTTTGACCGGAGGAGCCAGACCATGAACGAACCCGCTCCAAGCGCCGACATCATCACTACAGTGGGCGTCCATAGCAGCCACGAATCGGCTGGAAGGGGAAGGTTCGGATTGAAACCTGACCAGTAGTTGAAAACACCTCTCCCAATTGTCGCCATAAGATTCCTTGGATCGCCCCCGCCCGCAAAGGGAACCATCATGAGAACGAGGATGCACGCCAAAGACGGAACTAGCAGCATTCGGGATGCGGCCCCGACGAAGAGCCCAATCAGGCAAAAGAAGACGGCCACCAACGCCGAGAATGCGACTTGCATGACAGGATTCGATGCCGTTGGTGAATATGTAACGGCGTATGGGAAGGTTTCCGGGCCGCCAGACTCAACGAATGCTCGAATCAGCATCGCCAGTCCCGATAGGATTGCCGTAGCCAAAAGTATGGACACAGAGGGGAGCACCACTGATATCGTCATCTTCCCTATAAACACTGCTCTGGGATTCTCGAGTTCGAATCGCTGCTTCAATAGTCCGTGTCTAAGGTCGGCCACAGCGAGTGAACATCCGTAGATGAAGAAGATCATTGGGAAGAAGATAAATGTAGCCATCTCGAGACTCGACCCCACGGCAAACTGAGGCTCCAGTGCGCGAAGGGCATTGAAGGCGGCCTCGTAGTCGTACCTCAGGGGATTGTCGATGAAGCTCTGCGGCCCCTCGCGGACGATATTGACAGGGGCTGACATGGCTGCCTGGAGTGTTAGCCCGACCCGTTCTGTCTGGTCCCTTGTGACGAGGAAGCGTTCAATTCGCGCGGAAACGTTGGCAGTGGCGCCAAGAAGGCCTAGGCAGCCGCTAATGAAGACGGCGACCGATAGAGCCGTCATGCCTCGTCCCCAAAGTTGGTAGCGGAGTTCAGTTCTGGCCGAACGAAGGATGCTTCGCATAGAAGTGATCCAACCCTCCGCGGTGTTCAGTATTCCATTCGCTGGTCATATCGATCACGCGGCGATCCTTTATGAGGAACACTCGATCGGCCAGCCCTTCAAAGAAATCCAGTTGATGTCCACTCATGACGACGCTGCGAGACTTTGCCGCCTCGACGATAGCCCTTGAAAGCCCCTTCAGGCTCGCATAGTCGAGTCCTACCGTAGGTTCGTCCAAGATGAGACATGGCGCGGACGTCATGAAGGCGGTAGTGAGCGAGACCCTCTTCTGCTGCCCGAAGGAGAGCTTTCGAGCCCTTTTGCTCAGGACCTCGTGCGAGGAAAACATTGTTGTGCTGGGATTGCTGATAACATCGCGCATTCTCATGTCGAGCGAGGCGCAAAGGTTTTGATAGCCCGTGAGATTCTTGTGTAACGGTGGGTCTTCAAACGCCACGAAGACCCGTCCGTCGGGCTGCTCACCGTTCCAGGATATCTGGCCATCAAACCTCTGAAGGCCTGCAAGACACCTGAAGAGCGTTGATTTGCCAGCCCCGTTGGCCCCCAGGATCAAGCTCGTGCCGACAGTTGGAAACGAAAAGGAAGCGTCTTCTATGAGGCGCTTCCCAGAAATCGCGATGGTCATATCCTTTGCTTCGAGCATGATCAAACCTCGTGAGTCGGGGCGCTGGAGGGCCCGCAAATGGTCAGATCCTCCAGCGCAACTAGAATGACTTCTTATCGCCACGCGTTCCAGGCGCCGTCACCGTACACGTCTGCGAACTGGGTCAGCGTCTGGTGGGCTACATTCCAGTAGCCCCACGGAGTGGGAACCCCGACGCCCATGTCGGTTTGGGCCCGCCAGCTGTGCTTCCAGCCATCTGTATAAGTGCGACTAATGCCCAGCGCCTGGACAGTGTTGAAGCCGGCTGCTCCCACTCGCTGCCACCCTGAACTATCAATAACTCTTGTCCAGTCGAAAGAGAAATCGACGTTCATTTCCGAGAAGAGCGCCCAGTCGACAGTCCCGGCGGTCATGAGAGTCGCGCGTCCATAACCGACTGCGTACATCGAAGCGGTCTGGACCGACTTGGTCGCGGAACCTCTTCCGGACTGAGATGCCGCCTTCTCGTGGACAGACTGCGGTCGGTTGAGATCCGAGATCAGTTGATTCGCGTCGCGGAGCGAATCGCCGTAGGAGTCTGTCTCGGACGCAAACGTACTTGGTGCCGAAATCGTCAGAAGGCCTAACGAGACAATGATTGCCGAGACCGATTTGACTATACCCCTCATTTTTCCCCCCATGAGAGTTCAGAGAATTAGCGACCGCTCTGGGCCGCGGCGATCACATCTTTGTCCGCGTTTGTCCGCGGGTGCTTGAAGCATAGTTCGAGGTCGGTCAGTATTGCAATGGCCGCCGGTACTGAACTTTGATTTTGTTGGAACACTGAGTTTTGACGATGCACCACTGAGATTGGAGACTTTTGGTCCGTGGACCACGGATAACGTACGCTTCAGGCCCAGTTTCTGGTCTAAGTGGTGGCGCCGAGTGTCTGATAACGTCTGCTCCGAGCGCCCGGCGACGCTGGCGGCGCGGCGGAGCCCGCGGAGATGAAGCCCACTCCTCGAGCGCTGCCAGTGCCCAGGCCGAGGACCCCCTTGACAGTGCAAAACGGTTTGCCCCACACTTGTGACCCAGGACATGCAAAACGTTTTGTTGGAAAGGGCGATGATGGCCAAGGTCGGAATCCGAGACGTCTCCAAGGCGGCCGGCGTCTCCGTCACGACGGTCTCCCACGCCCTGAGCGATGTGCATCAGGCCCGCGTCAACCCCGAGACGCGCCGCCACGTCCAGGAGGTCGCGGCCCGCCTCGGCTACGCGCCGAACCGGTTGGCGAGCGGCCTCCGGAACCAGCGCTCGTATCTCCTGGGCCTCGTGAGCGACGAGATCGCGAGCACCCCGTTCGCCGGCGAGATGGTCCTCGGCGCCCAGGACGCGGCGTACGAGCGAGGCTGGCTCATCATGCTCGTCGACAGCGGAGGCAATCGCGCTCTCGAGGAGCGCCAGGTGAGCACGCTCCTCCAGCATCAGGTCGATGGCATCGTCTATGCGAAGATGTACCACCAGCGGCTCACCGTCCCACGCGAGATCACGGGCGTTCCCGTCGTCCTCCTCGACGCCGAGGACCTCGACGGCAAGGTTTCCTCGGTCGCGCCGGATGAGCTCGCGGCCGCGCGGACGGCGGTCAAGGAACTCATTGATGCGGGCCATCGGCGGATCGGCTTCGTCAATCAGAACGAGGACATTCCCGCGACCCACGGCCGTCTTCAGGGCTACCATGCCGCGCTCGCCGAGGCGGGGATCGAGTACGACGACGACCTCGTCACCTTCGAGGTCCCGGATGTCTCGGGTGGCCGCGACGGCGCGCTCAAGCTCCTGAGCCTCCCCGAGCCCCCGACCGGGCTGTTCTGCTTCCGCGACCCGCAGGCTCTCGGCGCCTACGAGGCGGCGCACAGCCTGGGACTCCGCATTCCGGACGACCTCTCGATCACGAGCATCGACGACTTCCAGATCATCTCCGAGGGCCTCTGGCCCGGCCTCACCACCGTGGCCCTCCCACACTACGAGATGGGCCGATGGGCCGTGAGCCGCCTGCTCGACGAGATCGAGGATCCCGAGAAGGCGAAGGCGCCCGAGCGACTCCTCTTCGAATGCCCGATTGTCCGGCGGGGCTCGGTGGCCCCTCCCCGCTCTCTTTCTCCCAGCGATTCCGAGCAGAAGGATGCTTCGCGCATGAACACTCTCCCTCCGGCGAGCGAGGAGCTCGCGTGACCGCGCCCGGCCAGCAGGTCCTCGTGATCGGCGAGGCGCTCACGGACATCATCCAGACCGCGGGCGCAAGCAAGGAGCACCCGGGCGGATCGCCGGCGAACGTGGCCCTCGGCCTCGCGCGGCTCGGCGTCCCGACGGCGTTCCTCACGGCGATCGGCCGCGACGAGCGCGGCGCGGCGATCGCGGGCCGGCTCGCGCAGTCGGGGGTCGCGGTGCTGCCCGAGTCCTGGTCGCTCGAGGCGACGTCGACGGCGGCCGCCGCAATTCAGGACGACGGTGCCGCCCACTACACGTTCGACATCGCCTGGGCGCTGCCCGCCGACGTCGGCCTCCCTGCCGCCGGGCACGTTCACGTCGGCTCGATTGCCGCGTTCCTGACTCCCGGCGCGGAGCGGGTTGAAGAGATCGTCGCCGGACTTGCTCCGAGCGCGACCGTGAGCTTCGACCCGAACATCCGCCCCGCGCTGGTGGGCGACCCGGACGACGCGCGGACGCGCTTCGAGCGCCTCGCCGCACGGGCCGACGTCGTCAAGCTCAGCGACGAGGACGCGGCATATCTCTATCCGGCGCTGAGCGTGCGCGAGGCAGCCCTCGCGATTTCCGCGCTCGGAGCCCGCGTCGTCGCGGTCACGGCGGGAGCGCAGGGCTCGCTTCTCGTCGCCGGACAAGAGCTCGTCGAGATCTCCCCCGTGGTGACGAGCGTTGCCGACACGGTGGGCGCTGGCGACAGCTACATGTCCGCGCTCCTGTGGGCGCTGCTCGCCGCGGGGCACCCGCGACTTGTGCCGGGGACACGCGACGACCTCGCGTCCGCCGGGTCCTTTGCGGCGCGTGCGGCGGCCGTGACCGTCTCGCGTGCCGGCGCCGAACCGCCAACTCTCGAGGAGGTGCCGGGTTGAGGAACATTTCAGGCCTCGCATTGAGGCGGTATTGCTGAATGAAACCGCCCCGTCGGTTTTATGGGTTTTGAAAATGTTTTTGATGCCGTTGAATGCCCATAAGGCTTCACGCGCGTTAATTGTTGCGGCTGGCGCCATGCGCCGATCGCACGTGCTCCGTCGCCCGTGAGGGCGACGGGCCGGTCCGTCAAGGGCCGCGGTTTGCCCGGATTCCAGGGGACCCCTGATGCCTCATTCGGGTGGCTTCGGAATCGAAGATTCCAAGCGAATCATTAGGTCAAAAATTCTCCTTGACAGTCTCGCGCACCGTGCGCCAGACTACTTTCACCCTAGTAATTCATACGTATGAACAGAGAGGTTCTTCTCATGGGTTCGTTGTTGTCTGCGCCGGTCGGGCGGCGCGCGGTGCTGGTTGGCGGCGCCGCTTTGGTGGGGGCCGCTGGGCTCTCCGCGTGCTCCCCGGGCGGGGGCGGTTCGGGGTCCGGCGGGTCGAAGACGCTGAATGTGGCGTACTTCGGCACGCAGCAGCAGGCCGACAAGACGGCCAAGGTCGCGGATGCGTTCATCAAGGCGAACCCCGGCACGTCGGTGAAGTTCAACGGCATCAATGGCACTGACTGGAATGACTTCTTCACGAAGGTCCTCACGCAGATCGCCGCGGGCAACCCGCCGGACATCGTCTCGGTGGCCACCGAGGGCGTGCAGCTGTTCGCGCAGAAGAAGCTCGCGCATCCCCTCGATGACTTTGTGAAGCGGGACAAGGACCAGCTCGCGCCGTACTTCAAGGACGTCCACCCGTCGCTCGTCGAGGCGATGATGTACGACGGCCACCTGTACGAGCTGCCCACCGACTTCAATGCGGGCAACATGTACTTCAACACGTCGCTGCTGAAGAAGTCCGGGCTCGAGCTGCCCAAGGCCGACTGGACGATGGACGACTTCAAGACCGTCGCGACGGCGATGAAGAAGGCTTCCCCCGACGCAGTTCCGTTCGACTGGGTAGTGCGCCTGTGGGGCTCGTGGACCTCGTTCATGTACGCCAACGGCGGGAACCTCGTCACCGAGGGCAAGTACGACGGCGGCGACTGGCTCTGGAGCCAGTTCTACGCTGGCGACGCGGCGGCCCAGGGGCGGGGCGGCGGCTGGAAGTGGGGCGCGCCGACGGCCACCTCGGACGCGGTCGTCGAATCCCTCGACCTCATGATCGAGCTCGCCAACTCCGGCCTCTCGGCCAAGCCCGACGTCGGCGGCGGCTCGACCCTGCAGGGTCTGTTCTCGAACAACAAGATCGGCATGGCGATCGGCGGCGGCTTCTGGGCCGGCGGCCTGCACAATGCCGGCATGGGCCCGGACACGTTCGATGTCCAGTTCTTCCCGAAGTGGAAGGTCCAGCGGCACCTGTTCGGCACCGGCGGCTACGGCATCTTCGAGTCCTCGAAGAACAAGGACCTGGCCTGGGAGTTCCTCAAGTCCCTCGTCGACCCTGCCGCGATCGGCATCCTCACCGAGGGCAACTCGACGACTCCGTCGCGCCGGTCCATGATGACTGCCGACCGGTACGCCCCGACCGGGCCGAAGAATTGGAAGGTGTTCTACGACACGCTCGACAAGTACCCGAACACGGCCCCGATCGCGGCCCCGCCGTACTACAACGCAATGGCCAACGCGCTGAACCAGCGCACGACCGAGGCGATGTCTTCCGGCAGCGCCAAGAACGCCCTTGCCGGGCTGCAGAAGGACCTCGAGACCGCAGCCGCTGCGATCGGAAGCTAGTCATGTCCGCGTCCGCTACACGCGCCGAGCTCCCCGGGGCCACTCGCCCCGGGGGGCCCCGGCCCCTCAACCGCAACCGCAACTCGAACAAGGCCCATCGCCGCGAGGCCGCCTTCGGCTGGGCCATGATCTCGCTCTCGGCCCTGACGATCCTCGTGTTCACCGCGGCTCCGATCGTGTTCACGTTCGTCTTGGCCTTCTTCTCCTGGGACATCATTTCCCCGCCCGAGTTCGTCGGCTTCAAGAACTTCGCCAAGCTCGCGGGGGACACCGCCGTCGTGCACTCCTTTGGGGTCACCGCCTGGCTCGCGATCCTCGTCGTCGTGCTGCAGATCGTGATCGGTCTCGCGATGGCGATCCTCGTCCAGCAGCGGGTCTCGACGTGGGCGCGGTCGATCTTCCGCACCGCGTTCTTCCTGCCCCTGCTCGTCTCGGCCGCGTCGATCTCGATCGTGTTCAGCTATCTCTTCGACGACCACTTCGGCGTGATCAACTACTACCTGGGCTTGCTGAACCTGCCGCAGGTTCCCTGGCTGTCCTCCCCGGCCGGAGCGACCGCGACCATCGTCATCGTGGCCGTGTGGCAGCAGCTCGGCTTCGTGTTCATCCTCTTCACCGCGGCCCTGGGCTCGCTGCCCAAGGACGTCCTCGAGGCCGTCTCGATCGACGGCTCGGGCCCGATCCGGACCTTCTTCGCGATCAAGCTGCCCCTCATCAGCCCGACGATCTTCTTCGCCTCCGTGATCGGCCTGATCAACGCGATGCAGATCTTCGACCAGCCATACGTCATGACCAAGGGCGGCCCCGGCGACGCGACCACCACGACCGTCATGCTCATCTACCGCACCGCGTTCCAGAACATCCAGTTCGGCTACGGCTCGGCGATCTCGGTGGTCCTGTTCGTGCTGCTCCTGGCCATCACGGGACTGCAGTTCTACATCTCCCGGAAGTGGGTGTTCTACTCGTGAGCTCCGTCAACCCGCCCACCCTCTCGGCGCCCGCTGATCCGGCCCGCGCCCGCACCCGCTCCGCGGGGACACCCGGCCCCGGGCGCGGTTCGCGCCTCATCCCGCACGCCGCCACTCGCAAGGTGTGGCGCGGCGTCGGCCTGGCCCTGCTCGCGGTCATCGCGCTCGGCTTCGTCATGCCGATCCTCTGGACCGTCTCGACCTCGCTGCGCACGCCTTCGGAATCCTTCAGCAACCCGCCCCAGTGGATCCCTCTGGCCCCGGTGTGGTCGAACTACTCGGCCGTGTTCGAGCAGGTTCCGCTGGCGACCTTCTTCCTCAACAGCGTCATCGTCACGGGCGCCATCGTCGTGCTCCAGCTCATCACCTCGACGATGAGCGGCTACGCGTTCGCCCTGGTCCGCTTCCGCGGCAAGGGCGCCGTGTTCGCGATGGTCCTGGCCACCATGATGGTGCCCGCCCAGACCACGATCATCCCGATCTTCATCCTCATCCGGTACATGGGCCTGGCGGACAACCTGTCCTCCCTCATCGTCCCGGCGATCGGCGGTGCGTTCGGCACGTTCCTCATGCGCCAGTACTTCCTCCAGATGCCGGGCGAGCTCGCGGAGGCCGCCCGTGTGGACGGCGCCTCGAACTTCCAGATCTTCTCGAAGATCTACGTACCGATCGCCCTGCCGCCTATGGCCACGCTCGCGGTGCTGACCTTCTCGGGCTACTGGAACGAGTTCTTCCGGCCGCTCATCTTCCTCCAGTCCACCAACAACTTCACGCTTCCGCTCGGCCTCGTTTCCCTCCAGGGCAACTTCGGCACCGGCAGCATCTCGATCGTCCTCGCGGGTGTTGTCACCGCCCTCATCCCGAGCATCGCGATCTTCCTCCTCGCCCAGAAGTATTTCGTCGAAGGCATCACCGCCGGCTCCTTCCGCTGACGAATTGGGTGTTGGGGGTTTTATGCCAGCGGGCCCGCCACAAAAGTCGGCGGGCCCGCTGTTCCACCGTGAATTGCGGCCCCGGCCTTCGCTTCTACGCCTTTCGAAACCGAGAGAACAGCAGACACATGACTTCGACGGTTCCCGCGTCAACGCACGATCTCTACCGACCGCGGTTGCATTACTCCGCTGCGCAGAATTGGCTCAACGACCCGAACGGGCTTGTGTACGCCGACGGGGTGTACCACCTCTTCTACCAGTACAACCCGTTCGGAACGGGCTGGGGGAACATGTCGTGGGGCCATGCGACGTCGACCGATCTGCTCACGTGGACTGAGCATCCAGTCGCGATCCCGTGCGACGAGGACGAGCAGATCTTCTCGGGCAGCGCCGTCCTCGACGAGGACAACACGGCCGGCTTCGGTGCTCCCGGCACCTCGCCCCTCGTCGCGATCTACACGAGCGCCTACTCGGAGACCGCCGCGCGTCCGCGCATCCAGGCCCAGTCCCTCGCCTACAGCCTGGACGGCGGCCAGACCTGGACGAAGCACGCGGGCAACCCAGTCCTCGACCGCGCCTCAGAGAACTTCCGCGATCCCAAGGTCTTCCGCTACGAGGGCCCCGACGGCCCCTACTGGGTCATGGTCGCCGTCGAAGCCACCGAGCAGCGCGTTCTCCTCCACAAGTCGACCAATCTCCTCGACTGGGAGTACCTGAGCGACTTCACGGCCGACGGCCCCAGCGACATCCTCTGGGAGTGCCCCGACCTGTTCGAGGTGCCCATCGACGGGGACCTGACGCGGACAGCGTGGGTGCTCATCGTGAGCGTCAACCCGGGCGGAGTCGCGGGCGGTTCCGGCACGCGCTATTTCATCGGGACGTTCGACGGCGTGCGCTTCGTCGAGTCGCCGTCGGCAGGTCCCGATGCGGGAGCGGCGGACGACGGCGCGCGGCAGCCCGGCGGGTCGACTCGCCTGGGTGGCGGGCTCCGGGGCTCGTGGCTCGATTGGGGGCGCGACTACTACGCCGCCGTCTCGTTCAGCGGGCTGCCGTATCGCCGCGTCATGATCGGCTGGATGAGCAATTGGGACTACGCGAACTCGACGCCGACGGAGGGCTGGCGCAGCGCCATGGCCCTGCCCCGCGAGATCACGCTCAGGACGGTCGACGGGCGCGTGCGGCTCGCGCAGAGTCCCATCGCACCCGAGGCGACGCGAACCACTGACGCGAGCGACGCCGTCGGCCGCCCCCTGTCCGCGCGTCGCACGTGGCTCACCACGATGTCCAGGGGGTCCGCGTGCCGCGTGCGTCTGACCGCGCCCGCTCCCGCCCGCGGCACGTTCGGGCTGTGCTTCGGCGCAGGCGGCGGCGAGGGCGCGTGCGTGACCGTGGACGCGAGGGCGCAGGAGATCCGGCTGGACCGGACGGCCTCCGGCGTCGTGGATTTCCACGAGCTGTTCCCGTCCGTCGAGCACGCGCCGCTCGATCTGGTCGACGGCCGGATCCAGCTCGACGTCTACATCGACGCGTGCTCGATCGAGGTCTTCGCCCAAGGCGGCCTCTCGACCATCACGGATCTCGTCTTCCCGCACGGCGAGCGGACGTCGATCGAATTCTTCGCGTCCTCCGACGTGACGGTCGACGAGCTCGAGGTCGCCTTCTTCGACTGACCGCGCGGCGCCGTCGTCGTTTGTCGCCGGCATGACCCCCTGGGGCTCATGACCGTCCGTCGTGGGCATGACCGTCCCTCGGACACCGTCCTCAGGGACGGTTATGCCACTCAGGGACGGTTATGCCACTCAGGGACGGTTGAGCCGCTAATTCGCCGGGAAGTTGCTCGCCAAACGCGGTGTTCCAGTGTTCACTGGGACACATGCGGTCTATCTGGAAGGGCGCCATCAGCTTTGGCCTGGTCAGCGTGCCCGTGAAGGTGTACAGCGCCACGGAGGACCACGACCTCAAGCTGCACCAGGTGCACGACGCCGATCAGGGCCGAATCCGGTACCAGCGCCGGTGCGAGGTGTGCGGCGAGGTCGTTGAATATGCGGATATCGACAAGGCGTATGAGGAGGGCGGCCAGACGGTCGTGCTCTCGGACAAGGACCTCGAGTCGCTTCCCGTCGAGCGGAGCCGCGAGATCGAAGTGGTCGAGTTCGTGCCGGATTCGCAGATCGATCCCATGCTGTTCGAGAAGAGCTACTACCTCGAGCCGGAGAAGGTCGGAGTCAAGCCGTACCACCTTCTGCGGCAGACGCTCGAGGAGACCGAACTGACCGCCGTCGTGAAATTCGCGCTGCGGCAGAAGACACGGCTCGGTGCGCTGCGCGTGCGGGGGAACACCATGGTCCTTCAGGCCCTCCTGTGGCAGGACGAGGTGCGCGAGGCCGAGTTCCCGATCCTCGACGAGGAGGTCAGGATCTCGGACAAGGAGCTGACGATGTCGTCGTCGCTCGTCGAGAGCCTCGCGACCGATTTCTCGCCCGAGTCGTTTACCGACGAGTACCAAGTGCAGCTGCGCCAGCTCGTCGAGGCGAAGCTTGAGCAGGGGGAGTCGATCGACACGGAGGCGACGTTCGGCGTCGTCGCCGCGGCGGAAGGCGAGGGAGCTGAGGTGCTTGACCTCATGGAGGCGCTGCGCCGCAGCGTCGAGAACCGGCGGAAGGCCGCTGCCGGGAGCAACGCGAGCGGGGAGGCCGAGCCTGCCGAAGAGAAGGCCGCGCCCAAGAAGCGCTCGCGCAGCGCCGGGTGAAGTCCACCCGGGGGACCTCTGGCAGACAGCAAACCGCGTTTGACGAATGCGTTAGTGGCTACTAACGTTTTTCTTGAGGGGCGGCTCGTCGACCGCCGCCAACGAATTGAGGGACAAGCGATGAGCTTTGCCGAGGCGGCTTCGCTGTCGGTTAGCCCAGACGAGGCATTCGCCAAGCCGGCGACGATCAAGAAGGCGGACTGACATGCAGATGCCCAAGGCCACCGATCACGACAAGCAGCGCTTCCGCGACCTGATCGCCCCGCTCGCCGAGGAATCGCCGGCCGTGGAGGTCAAGCCAATGTTCGGCCAGCTCGGGGCGTTCGTGAACGGGAACATGTTCGCCGGACTGTTCGGCTCTTCGGTTGGCGTAAAGCTCGACGAGGCAGGCGTGCAGGAGCTCGCGGCGATCGGCGGCGAACCGTTCGGACCCGAAGAGCGCCCCATGCCCGGATACATCACCATCCCGGATGATCAGAACGCCGATGCGTGGATCGATCGGGCTGTGACGTATGTCGGCACGTTCCCACCCAAAGCCCCCAAGGCCACGAAGAAGAAGTGACGTCCGCCGGGCGCCGCTGAAACCGCGACCGCTGTGTCGCCGAAGAAGGAGAATGACATGACTAAGTTCCTCGTCCTCTACCGCTCGGACGTCCCAGCGAGCGAGCAGATGGGCAATGCCTCCCCTGAGGAGGCAGCGGCCGGGATGCAGGCCTGGATGGAATGGTTCGGCAAGGCTGGCGAGGCCGTCGTTGACGGTGGCTCGCCGGTGTCCGGCGACGACCAGACCATCGGCGGATACTCCGTCCTGCAAGCGGAGACCCGGGATGCACTCGACGGACTCCTCGTAGACCACCCCCACAGGCAGGTTGGCACTATCGAGGTGCTCGAGTTCCTCGCGGCGCCCGGCATGTGACCTTCCGGTCTCACTGAGTCAGCTCAGCTGAAAGCGGCGCGCCGGCATCGGCGCGCCGCTTGTTCGCTTCCGGCGGTGGGTTCCCGCGGATCGGGTTGGCCCATGCACGCGCCGCCGACAAACACTTCGCGTGGCAGACTCATCGCATGTCCTTTCTCGACCCCGTGACCCTGCGCGGCCGGCTCGTCACCCTCGAGCCGCTTTCGATGGATCACCGCGAGGGTCTCGAAGACGCGGCGCGCGACGGCGAGCTGTGGAATCTCTGGTACACGTCGGTGCCCCGGCCCGAGGGCATGGCGGTTGAGATCGAGCGCCGGCTCGAGCTCCAACGGCGGGGCAGCATGCTGCCGTTCGCGACGCGCCGAGTCTCCGACGGACACCTCATCGGGATGACGACTTATATGAACGTCGATGCCGCGAACCGGCGGGTCGAGATCGGCTCGACCTGGAACGCCGCGAGCGTCCACGGCAGGGGCACGAATCCCGAGTCGAAGCTCCTCCTGCTCCGGCACGCCTTCGAGACGATGGGGTGCATCGCCGTCGAATTTCGGACGCACTGGATGAACGCCCAGTCACGCGCCGCGATCGAGCGGCTCGGCGCGAAGCAGGACGGAGTGCTCCGCAGCCACCAGATCATGCGCGACGGCTCGCTGCGGGACACGGTCGTGTACTCGATCATCGCCTCCGAGTGGCCCATGGTCCGTAACGGGCTCGAGCTGAGGCTCGCGCGGCACTGAGGTCGCTACCTCTCAGCGAGCAGCTCCGCGAGGCTCAACGGGCGACGGCCGGTGAGGCGTTCGACGTCGTCCGTCACCTCAGCCAGTTCGCCCGCCTCAATCGCGGTGTAGGTGGAGACCCAGGCGTCGTACTGCCACTGCGGTGCGGGCCACTTCCTGCGGGATTCGTAGGCCTCGGGGATGGTCTCGTTGTGGAAGGTGAGGCCTTGCCGCGCGCCTTCGAGAGGATCGCCGCGGCTTCGGCGAGGGTGTAGACCGCGTTGGTGTGCTCGTCCGCGGCGCGGAGCACTGCGGCGGCTGAACGGGCGACGTCGGCCTGGGCCACTGCTGCGACCCTGCCGTCGCCAGCGGGACCGCGGATGACGCCGTCGTCCCCCGCGAAGTATTCGAGGTAATCCATGTAGAGGCAGTCGCGGAGGAACGTGTAACTCAAGCCAGCTGCCTTGATGTGCTCCTCGGTCGCGAAGTGGTCGCGCGCGAGGGTGAAGACGGCGTTGGGCGCGGCGCCCATGAACGACGTGTAGACGATGCTGCGAACGCCCGCCGCTTTGGCGGCGTCCACGAATGCCTTGTGCTCCGCGACGCGGTGCTCGTTCTCTCTTCCCGAGACCATGAAGAGGGTCTCGACGCCCTCGAGCGATTGTTCGCACAGGCCGCGGTTCCCGTAGTCGCAAGGAAGCACGACGGCGCCCGGCAGCTGGGGTGCCTTCGCCGGCGTGCGTGCGAGGAGACGGAGCGGGAGGCCTGCTTCGGCGAGGATGCCGGCGACCTGGGCGCCCACGAAGCCCGTGACTCCGGTGATCGCGAGCGGGGGAGCGGAGGTGGTCATGGGTGGGTCGTACGCCCCTACATGTTGGGTTCTTTCGCCTATTTTCCCTTTTCACCTGCGGGTCTACAGTGTGCGCATGACAGAGCCGCGCGAGCACGCCGCCGAATCCAAGCCCGATTCCACTGACGACGGCGTCGAATACCCGGCCGAGCAGGAAGCCTCCGGCCCGGGCGACTCCGGCGACGAAGCCAACGCCCTCCGCTTCACCGAAGAGGAGCAGCTCATCCACGAGCAGCTCCGCCGGCATCGCGAGGAACGCGAGCGGCGGGAGCGGCTGGAGCGGGAGCGCCAGCAGAAGGGGTAAGTTCCCAAGCGGGACAATCGCGTCCCTTGACCGGGACGGAATGTGTCATAGCCTGTCCCTGTGATCGAACGGTTCGGGCTCTCCGAGGCAGACCTTCGCCAGAGGGCGATGGAATGGCTGGCGGCGCGGGGCGAAGGCAGGGATACGTTCACCTATGGCGAGCTGCACGATTTCGCTGTCGCTGGTGAACGACTTCCGCTGAAGGACCGGGTGAAGGGGATCTGGAAACCCGCTGGGTTTAGCGCCGCGCTTTCTATCACGACCACGTTCCGTCCTCCGGGAGCGGAGAAGCCGTACGAAGACGACGTTTCTGGCGACCTCAGCGGAGACATGCTGCTCCGATATAAATGGGACGGCGCGGATCCAGAGGCTGCGACAAACAGGTCGCTTCGGGCGGCGATGCAGTATCGAGCGCCGCTCATCTGGTTCCGCGGAATTGCCAAGGGACGATTTGAACCGTGCTTTCCCATCTATGTTGTCGGGGAGGATCACCAACAGCAGGAGTTCATCGTGAGCTTGCTGGTCGTTGAGGACGCCGTTGATCCTGCGGCTGCGGAATATGATCGTCGGTACCGAAATCGAGAGGTGCTCCAGCGCCTGCACCAGGCTGCTTTCCGGAGGGAAGTTCTTGGGGCCTATCGGAACCGGTGTGCGGTGTGCAATCTAGGGCATCCGCAGCTTCTCGACGCGGCACACATCGTTCCGGACCGAGACGACGATGGAATCCCGTCGGTCGTCAACGGAATTGCGCTCTGCAAGCTTCACCACGCGGCCTTCGACGCACGTCTACTGGGAATCCGACCGGATCTGGTCGTCCAGGTAAAGCCAGATCTGCTCATAGAGTTTGACGGGCAGATGGTTCGTTATGCATTTCAAGAGATAGACGGCAAGAAGGTGGCAGTGCCGAGGGAAACATCGCGAAGGCCACGACGCGACTTGCTCGAGATTGCCTGGGGGCGCTTTCAAGGCAGCTGACGGTCATTCCTCTTCGGTTTGAGATATGAACCATTCAGCTTCAAGTTCTTCGTCGTGCCAAGGGGTTTCGGTTACTACGTACCCGACGAGATTCACGAGGTGATAGCCGGGGATGGCATAAAGGTTGTTGTCTCCCGGTTCGACGATCGACCAGACCCGGTTCATAGGGTAGCCGCGCGTCTGGTCGATGTGCCGCACGAGGTCGCCTTCCGCAGTTGGAATGGGGCGATAGTCGGATTCGAACTCCCACTCGCCGATCACGTCGCCGTCTCCCGATTCCGTCCACGGGAGCCGGTCTTCCAACTCCAGTACTCGTCGACGATGTAGTCCAGGCCGTATTCGGCAGCGACGGCCCGGACGAACGTCATAGGCCCGAAGAGGCCGATGTACTCCTGGATCCGCAGTGCCAGCAGATGGTCGAGCGGAGCGAGGGCGCTCGGATCTTGGCTGATGAGGCACTCCAACGCGTCGGCAGCGTGGTTCTTGTACGCGTCGGGACCCTTGGAGATGCAGATCGCGTGGATTACCTGGGTGAGTTGGTGGTGGATGGACAAGAACAAGGCGACAAGCTCGCTCTTCCCGTCGTATCGCACACCGCTGGTCTCCTCGGCCATCGTTCCCCCTCCGCGTTAGCCAATAGGCCGAGGCTACGAAGGCCGTCCGACAAAATAGTGGCGTGGCCCATCCCGAACCCGAGCTCCCCCTCCCCGGCGGGGACGTCACCGAAGGTGTCGTGCGCGTGGGTGACACCGTCCGCCGCCCGCAAGGACCGCACTCGCCTCTCGTTCACGCCATCCTGCAGCACCTCGAACAGCAAGGCTTCGACGGCGCCCCGCAGTTCCTCGGCATCGACGAGCAGGGCCGCGAGGTCCTGAGCTACGTCAAGGGCGAGGTAGCAGGACGCCCGCATCCGGCGTGGCTCGCCGACGAGGACCGCCTCGTCTCGGTGGCGCGCCTCGTTAGACGCCTCGATGACGCCCTGGCCGGCTTCGCGCCGTCGTCGGCCGTTCTGGAAGGCGTTGCAGTGCCGGACATCCCGGGGATGCCGCCGGCCCCGGACGAAGAACCCGAATTCATCGGCCACCTGGACATCACGCCGGGGAACGTCGTGTTCCGCAATGGGCGCGCGCACGCCCTCATCGACTTCGACCTCGCGAAGCCGGCCACCCGCGTCGATGAGGTGTTCAACCTGTGCCTCTGGTGGGCGCCCCTGGCCCCTGACGAGGACAGAACGGGACCGCTCAAGGGCGTCGACGCCGTCGTCCGCACCCGCCTCGTGGCAGACGCCTATGGCCTCTCCGCGGCTGACCGCGCCCGCTTGATCCCGACGGCGATCCGCCGCACCGAGCGGAGCTGGCACCTCATGAAATACCGCGCCGAGCACGACGGCGGGGGCTGGCTTCGCATGTGGGAGGACGGGGTGGGGGAACGGATCGAGCGACGGATCGGGTGGCTCGAACGCGAAGGGGAGAGGGTCGCCGAGGGGCTCGGGATCTAGGGAAAGCCGCCGCATTTCCTCAGCGACGACGCCATTGGCGAAGGTGTGCCGAAACTAGTCGCAGGATTCGGTGAAGATCCCACGCGGGGCTCGTTGAGCGCGGGACGATCGTGACATCGGCCCGGACGGATCGGGCAGCGAGTCGAGGAGCGGGCGATGTTGGACACGAACGGTCTCGTCCAAGCCTGGCATCGGGCGGGCAACAGCACCCCGGACGTCCGACTCTCCCTCTACGCGCAGGCTCTGACCGCCGACGGGCCAGTCGGCCCGTACCACGCGCTCGACGACGCCGGGGAAGACCGCGCAATCCTCGCCATGTACCGTGTGGACCGTCCCGCCGCGACCGTGGCGGACCTCCATCAGCTGCCGCCCCTTGCGCTCTCGAGCTATCGCCAGCTGCTCAGCGACCTCGCGAGTGAAGGACTCGGCCCGCTCGTGACCGCCAGCGAAACCCCGACGGGAGGCCAGCGGTGAAGCGGCGCCGGCCTCGCACCGCGCGAGTCCACTTCGACCCGGCGACGCCCGGCTCGCCGACGAATGACCTGGATGCAAACCCCCGGCGGCGGGAGTTCACCAGCCGGGAGCTCGAGATCGCCGTCATTCTCAGCGACATCGTCTGACGGGGCGGTCCACCTAGCGGAGGGCGGACGGCAGGCCGCGCCGTCGCCATCACACTCGTTGCGCCGTCAGATCGAGCGGGTGGGACCCACTCAATCTGACGACACAACGGGTGTGCGAGGGCTCAGGACGCCGCGCCGGGTCAGCGGGCGCCGTCACCCACGGCGGCGGAGGAACGAACGACGGCGGGCGCGCGCCCGAACGAGGCATCCTCCGGGTCCGTGAGGTCCCGGTTGAGGGTCTCCGGTGTCATGCGCGTCGCAATGAAGCTCACCAGCATCGTCGCGCCCATGTACACGGCCACGGGAACCCACGAGTTGTTGAACGCCGCGAGCAGGCCCGCGCACACCATCGGCGCGATGCCGCCGCCGATGATCGCCGAGAATTCGCGCCCGAGCGTCACGCCGGCATACCGGTACCGGCTCCCGAAGACCTCCGGGAAGTAGCTCATGTGAACACCCACAACGCCCTGGCACGCGAGCATGAAGCCGATGACGATCACGAGCAGGATCGCAACCGGATCGCCCGTCGTGAGGAGCAGGAAAGCGGGCGCCGGGAACAGCACGAGCGCGCCGGTGATGAGGGAGACAACGCGGCGCCGGCCGATGCGGTCCGACAGGATGCCGAACGCGAACGCCGCGCCGCCGCCGCACAGCGAGCCGATGAGCAGGACGACAGGGATGTACTTCGGGTCGGTCTTGACGACCGTGATGAGGTACGAGGCCATGAACACCTGGATCGTGTACGACTGCGTGCTCACCCCGAGGTTCATGAGGATGACCCGCAAGACGTTCGCTTTGCCGTGCCTCACCACCTCGCGCAGCGGCGCGGGCGGCTCGGTGCGATCCTGCTTGATCTCCTCGAACACGGGCGATTCGTCGAGCTTGCGCCGCATGATCATCGCCGCGACGGTCACGAAGATGCTGGAGAGGAACACGAGCCGCCAGCCCCACGACATCATGTCGTTCGGCGCGAGCGACTGCGCCGCGATCCACACGAGCGCGCCGAGCGCGGTGCCCGCGGCGGCACCGACCATGATGAGCGACGCGAGGCGCCCGCGGGTCCCGGGTGCCGCCGATTCAGTGAGCAGCGTCGCGCCGCCCGACTGCTCAGCGCCCGCACCGAAGCCCTGCAGCGCGCGGCACAGAATGAGCAGAACGGGCGCGAGGAGGCCGACCTGGTCAAAGGTGGGCAGGACGCCGATCGCCAGCGTCGAGCCGCCCATGAGGAACAGCGTGGTCACGAGCACCCACTTGCGACCGAGGCGGTCGCCGAAATGCGAGAAGAAGATCCCGCCCACCGGCCGGAACAGGAAGCCGACGGCGAACGTGCTGAAGCTCGCGAGGAGCCCCGCCGCAGGGGAGACGTTGGGGAAGAAGAGCTTGCTGAAGACGAGCGCGGACGCCGCGCCGTAGATGACGAAGTCATACAGCTCGAGCGTCGTGCCGACGAGCCCGGCGAAGGCGGCTTTGCGGACCTTGGCCTGATCGATCGACCGATCGACGGCGGTGTGGCCTCGGGGTGCGGGTGCTGCGGTCATGTCCAAACTCCTTTGAATGGAACGACAGGGTTTTCTTCTTGGTGGGTGTGGGTGGCGGGGGTGGGTGTGGGTGGCGGGGGTGGGTATGGGTGGCGGGGGTGGGTATGGGTGGCGGGGTGGGTGTAAAGGCGCGGGTTAGTACCTGATCAGCACTTTGAGATTGCTCGGGTCGCTCACGGGCGCCTCGAGCGCCGCCGCGACATCGGACAGGGGATACGTGCTCGTGATGATCGACCGGAGATCGACCTTCCCCGAGGCCGCGAGCTCGATGGCCGTGGGGAACGCATTGTTGTACCGGAACGCAGTCACGAGGTCGATTTCGTAGCGCTGCAGGAACCCGAGCGGGATGCCGTCCACCGCGGCCTTCGCCTGGCCGACGACGACGGCACGCGCCGCCGGGCGGAGGGCCAGGATGCCGTCGGCAAGGGCGCGGGTCACGCCCGAGCATTCGATGAGGCAGTCGAAGCCCGCGGCGGCGAGGTGCTGAGTCGCTGTGTTGACGGCGTCGGTCGCCCCGAGCCCGGCGGCGACGGCGAGCCGCGCGTCGTTGACGTCCGTCACGACGATCTCGCGCACGCCCCGCGCCGCGAGGACCTGGACGACCAGCAGCCCGATGGGCCCGGCCCCCGTCACGAGCACGCGGTGCCCCGGCTCGACCTGAGCCCGTTCCACGGCCCACACCGCGACGGCGAGCGGCTCGACGGCCGCACCGATCTCGGCGGGGATCGCGTCGGGCAGGACGTGGACCGACGACGCCGGAACCACGGTGTGCCGCGCGAACAGCCCGTCCGTGGGCGGCGAACCGAAGCACCGGCCGTTGGGGCAGACGTTGGAATGCCCCGAGAGGCACGTCGCGCACGTACCGCACGGGAGGCTCGGCTCGATGACGACGGCGGTGCCCGGCTCGAGCGCCGATTCCTCGCCGCTCGCGATGATCACCCCGGCGGCCTCGTGCCCGAGGACCGTGGGCTTTTGGAGGACATTGGTGCCGTTCTGGCCGTCCGCGAAGTAGTGCATGTCCGAGCCGCAGATGCCGCCGGACTTCATCTCGACGAGGACGTCGCGTACCCCGAGCGGCGGAAGGGGCCGGTCCTCGACGCGGATATCGCGCGCGGCATGGAGGACGGCGGCTTCGGTGCGGCCAAGATGTCCGGTATCCCAGACAATGGAGTGAGTTGGTGCAGTCATGGAGGTCTCCTGGATTCTCAGATCAGCGGTTGGCCGCGGCGGCGCCGGCCTCTGCGGCTGCGGCCGACGCGCCGTGACGGTGGATGGTGTCGAGGAGTTCGCCAGTCCGCTGGATGAAGTCGTCGCGGCCGGCGAGAGCCTCGCCGAGAAGGTGGTGGTCGCGGAGAACGCGCCGCGCGAGGTCGTGGCCCGTCGCTGACTCGGCTGCAGCGCGGGCGAGCATCGGCCGCGCGGGATCGACCATCGCGGCGGCGTGCGGTCCGGGGTCGAAGCCCTTGAGCGGCGCGAGACACGCGAGATACGCGGCCGTCGTGAGGGCGAGGAAGTGCGGCATCGTGCCGGCGTCGAGCAAGGAGAGCGCGGGCGCGGGAACCCGCTGGCGCAGCTTGACCGAACCGTCGGTGCCGACCTGGCTCGTCCGGTGGCCGAGCGCCGTGTTCCGCCACCGCACGAACAGCTGTTCTTCGTAGGCCGCGAGGTCGACGCCGCGCGGGGCCGTGACGCTCGGGAGGTATTCCTCGCGCAGCACCGTCCGGGCCGCGACCTCGATGGGCCCCGAGCTCACGGCCTCGGAGATGGTCGCGACGCCGCACAGCGCCCCGAGGTAGGCGATGAGCGAGTGCGTGCCGTTGAGGAGCCGGACCTTGAGCTGCTCGTACAGGGCCACCTCGTCGGAGAACACGGCTCCGCCGGCCTCCCACGCGGGACGTCCCGCGGCAAACCGGTCCTCGAGGACCCACATGCTGAAAGGTTCAGCGGGAACAGGAACCCCGTCGGCGTAGCCGAGCCCGTGCGCGACGAGCTCGCGATAGTGGTCCGTGGTCGCCGGGACGATCCGGTCCACCATCGTGGACGGAAAAGTGACGTGATCCTCAATGAACGCGAGCGTTTCTGCCGCCTCGGGCCCAGGCAGGAGGCCCGCGAATTCCTTGACGAGGCGCTCGGTGTGATGGCCGTTGTCCGTGAGGTTGTCGCAGCTCAGGATTGTGACCGGTTCGCCGTGGCTGCGGGCCCGCTCTTGGAGGCCGCGGACGATCTGGCCGATCGGCGTCGTCGGCCGTCCCGGAGTGCGCAGATCGTGCTGGATCGCGGGATCGTCGACGGCCAGATGCCCCGTGCGCGGGCTATAGAAGTAGCCGTTCTCCGTGACGGTGAGCGAGACGATGCGCGTGCCCGCCGCGGCGATGGACGCAACGACCCGCTCGGGCTCGGCCGCGCCCACGAACGCGTCCGTGTGCACGCCCGGCACGGAGAACGACTCGCCCTCGGGTGAGATCTCGACGACCGTGTACAGGAGGTCCTGCGCCTTCATGGCCGTCGGAATCGTGTCCGAGCGGCTAGAGACGCCGATGATGCCCCACGCGTCATCCCCGGCCCCGGCCTCACCCGCCCCTCCCGCCCCTGCGGCGTCGAGCGCCGCCCGCGTGTAGACGGCCTGGTGCGCCCGGTGGAAGTTGCCGAGGCCCAGGTGGACGATGCCCGCGGCGGACGGACGACGGCGGGGTGCGGCGCCGTCGTCGTACGCTGCGGACAGCGGGGGAAGCGCTGCGGACGGTGCGGGGTCGAGGTGCGCCATGCTCACCAGTCCTTCATGGTGCCGTCGAGCTCGCGGGCGATCGGCAGGTAGGCGGGGGAGTAGGGGAAGCGTGCGGCGGCGGCCTCGTCGACCTCGACGCCGAGGCCGGGCTCGTCGCCGGGGTGGAGGTAGCCGTCCTCGAACGTGAAGCTGCTGCGGAACACCTCGGAGACGAGCGGGTCGTAGCCCATGTACTCCTGGATGCCGAAGTTCGTCGTGGCGAGGCCCACGTGGAGCGACGCGGAAAGGTTGATCGGTGAAACATCGGACGGGCCGTGCGGGGCGCCCTTGACCTGGTAGACCTCGGCGAGGGCGAGGATCTTGCGGACGTGGGAGATGCCGCCCGCGTGCACGACGGCGGTGCGGATGTAGTCGATGAGCCGCTCGGTGAGGAGCGCCTCGCAGTCCCAGATCGTGTTGAAGACCTCGCCGATCGCGAGCGGGACCGTGGTCTGCGCGCGGACGGCCCGGAGGAGGCGCTGGTTCTCGGCTGGCGTGACGTCCTCGAGCCAGAACAGGTCGACGTCCTCGAGCGACTTCGCGAGCCGGGCTGCCTCGGTGGGGTTGAGGCGGTGGTGCACGTCGTGGAGGAGCTTGAGCTCGGGGCCCACGTGCTCGCGCACCGCGGAGAGGACCTTGGGCGCGTGGCGCAAGTACGCGGACGTGTCCCAGGTTTCCTCGGCCGGCCCGCCGCCGCGCCCCGCGGGCTCGTAGCTCGCCGCGCCGCGCGTCACGCCGTAGACCTTGTCGAGTCCCGGCACGCCCGATTGGGCGCGGACCGCGCGGAAGCCCTGCTCCCGCCGTCGTTCGATGGAGTCGAGCAGCTCGGGCACGTCCCAGCCGGTCGCATGCGTGTAGGTGAGGATCTTGTCCCGTGCCGCCCCGCCGAGGAGCTGGTACACGGGGACGCCGTGGGCCTTGCCCTTGATGTCCCACAGGGCGAGGTCGACGGCGCCGATGGCCGCCATGGTCACGGGGCCGCGGCGCCAATAGGCACCGCGGTAGAGGAACTGCCACGTGTCCTCGATGCGGTCCGCGTCCCGGCCCAGGAGCGCGGGCGCGAGGTGGTCGCGGAGGTAGCTCGCCACGGAGAGCTCGCGGCCGTTGAGGGTCGCGTCGCCCCAGCCGACGATCCCGTCGTCGGTCGTGATCTTGAGCGTGACGAAGTTCCGGGACGGGCTGGTGATGAGGACGTCGACGTCCACGATCTTTCGGGTCATGAGGGGATTACCACGTTCTTGAGGGGTTCGTTGCGGGACAGACTCGTGATGTTCGCGGCGATGTCGCGGACGCGGCCGCGGAAGGTCTCGGCTGTCACGCCGGACGAGTGGGGCGTCATGATGACGTTGTCGAGGCGGCCGAAGGGCAGGTTCGCGGGCTCCGCCTTGCCGTCGCCGCCGGGGTAGCGGTACCAGACGTCGATCGCGGCCCCGGCGATGCGGCGGTCGCGGAGGGCCTCGTAAAGCGCGGCCTCATCGACGACAGGCCCGCGCGCAACGTTGACGAGCAGCCCCGCGGGGCCGAGCTCGTCGAGTTCGACGGCGCCGATCACCGAGCGTGTCTCGTCGCCGAGCGGGATGCTCACCACGAGCACGTCCGCCTCGGTCAGCGCCGCGCCGAGCTGCGCCGTCGTTCCCGCCCAGCGGAGGTCGTGCGCCGCGGCGTCGACCGCTCCGCTTCGGGTGACCGCGATGCCCTCGGCGCCGAACGCGCGCAGGAGGCTCCACGACGCCTGGCCGATGTGGCCGAAGCCGAGGAAAGCGACAACTGATTCGCGCAGCGTCTCCGGCTGCGGGATGGCCGGCGAGTACACCGACGAGGCCCATGCGCCCGTGCGGAGCGCTGCGTCCTGGCCCAGGAGGTTGCGCCGGAGAGCCACGAGGACGGCCGCGATGTGCTCGGCGATCGAGTTCTCGTGGTGGAACGTGTTTGCGCACACGCAGGCCGCGGGCAGGGCGTCGGCGTCGATGCCGTCGTACCCGGCGCCCGCCACGTGGACGAGGCGGAGCTTCTCCGCGGCCGAGCCCATGCGCGCCGTGAAGCGCGGGCCCACGTACACGTCGGCGTCGCGCAGGTCGTCGACGAGGGCGGCCTCGTTCCACGTGTCGTGCCAGGAGGTCGCCGTGCCCGCGGGAAGGGCCTCCTCGAGAAGCGTGCGATGGGGCAGGAGATTGCTGTCCGCGATGACGACCCTCATGTCCGCATGCACCGTGGGGCTCACTTGCGGCCTCTGTGCTGGCCGCCCCGGAGGGCGGAGTCCGCGCCGCGGGCGGCGAACGTCGAGCCTCGGACGATGAGCTGCGAGGTCAAGTGGACCGCCTCTGTGGCCCGGGACTTGCCTGCCAGCTGCTCGAGGAGGAGGTCGAGGCCGAGGGCGCCGCTGCGCTCGATCGCGACGCGCACTGACGTGAGGCCGGGCTCGGCCGCGGCGGCGATGTCGAGGTCGTCGATCCCGACGACGCTCAGGTCTTCCGGGCAGTGGTAGCCGAGCGTGCGGGCGCCGGCGAGGAGGCCGACAGCGACAAGGTCGTTGTACGCGATGGCGGCCGTGGCCCCGCTCGCGACGACCGACGCCGCCGCCGCAAGGCCGCCGTCGACCGTTGCGTTCTGATTGCCCACGGTGACGAGTTCGACTCCCCACTCCTCGCACAGCCGGGTCACCGCGGCGAGGCGCTGGCCGTTGGCCCACGACGACGCCGGGCCGGGCACGTACGCGAAGCGCCGGTGTCCGAGGGAGAAGAGGTGCTCGACCGCCTGGCGGAGGCCCTCGCCCGCGTCCATGAGGACCCGTGCGGCGCCGACGGCCTCGCCGTTGATCACGACGAGCGGGGTCCGGCCCGCGAGCTCGCGGACCTCCTCGGCGGGCAGACGCGGCGAGCACAGGATAATGCCGTCCACGGAGCTCGCGAGGGCCGCGAGATGCTCGCGCTCGCGGTCGGTGGACTCCGCCGTGTCCGCGACGATCATCCGGTGCCGGCCGGGCCACGCGCGCTCCTGCACGGACTTGATCAACGCGGCGAAGACGGCGTTTGACACGTCCGGGACGACGACGCCGAGAGTGCGGGCTCCCGTCGACACCGTGGCCGCCTCGTATCCCAGGGCCGCCGCGGCGGAAAGCACTCTCTGCCGGGTCTCGGCTGCGAGCCGGCCGGGGTCGCTGAATGCTCGCGAGGCCGTGGCGAGCGAGACTCCTGCGAGTTTCGCTACATCCGTCAGGGTGGCTGCCATCGATCCTCCGTGCGCGTCGTCGAGCTTGTCCTCACCCAGTATGGAAAGAGTTGTACAAGCTTGTCAACGGTTTTCACGGAGGATCCGATGGAGCTGCCGGGCCCGCCGTGACCCCTGCGCTAGGCGCGAGCCTCCGCGAGCGCAGCCAGCCGGTCGATCGAGGCCAGCAGGCGCTCCGACGTGGTCCGTCGGGCGCGTTCGAAGCGGTTCGCGTCGGTCAGGTTCGTCCAGTCGTAGGTGTGCGTGACAAGGGTGCGCTGCTCGTCGAGGGGAGCCAGTTCCCAGCGCCACAGATGGCCCGGCGCAGGGTGACCCGGCTCGCTAGGCAGCCACGCGACCCGGCGGCCTTCCTCGAACTCGACGATCGTGTTCTCGCGCAGGACCCCGGCCGTGAGCGCCATCGTGAAGACGTCGCCGACGGCGTGAACCCGCTGGCCGGGCGCGGCCTCGCCCAGGTTGTCGTTGCCGTCCCATTCGGGCTGGCGGGATGGATCGGCGATCAGCTCGAAGATCGCGGCGGCGGGCGCGTTGATCTCGCGGGACGCGGTGGACAACCGGGCGGTCTGGTCTTGGCTCATGGCCTCCATCCTTCCAGCCGGGTTCCTCATACTGAAGACACAGCCCGAACAAGGAGCGCATCATGTCCGCTGAAGAGATCGTCGACGCATCGCCCGTTCTCCGCGCCTACTATTCGATTCTCACGGGCGGAGTCGACCGATATGGCGAAGGGCTCGAGCTTATTCCCTTCCTGGGCGCGGGCTTTGTCTTCGAAGGCCCTATCGCGGGGACTGTTTCCGGCGCGGAGCGCTTTGCCCGCGGGGTGCGGGGCTTCATCGAGGCGGTGCGCAAGATCGACATGATCCAAGCCGTGGTGACCGCGCACAGCGCCGCGGTGCTCTATGACGCCGTCCTTCCGGGCGGCACAGTCCGCTTCGCCGAATTCTTCGAACTCGACGGCGGCGAAATCAAGTCGCTCCGCATTCACTACAACGCCACCGAATACTTGGCGGCCGGGGGCCGATGACACGGATGAGGCCCGGGACGCCCCCCATCGTGCGTCCCGGGCCTCGCAGGGCGTGGGTCAGAAGCCGCCCACGCCGTTCGGGGTACCGAGCCCGGTCGGGCCGTCCCAGCCGGTGCGGGCGGCGCACCACTGGGCGGTCGGGCAGGTCCCGTTGGAGCCCGACGTGACGTCGAACAGCGCGCCGGGATGCGCGTACGGGATGCTGTTCGCGTAGATGGACCCGGAACCCGTGTTCCCCGACAGTGCGTACACCGACGCGATGATGGGCGAGGCCTCGCTCGTTCCGCCGAACTGGCCCCATGTCGAGGACGAGCTCGACGTCGGGTAGACCACCGCGAGGCCGCCGTGGTTCGGATCGGAGGCCGCGGCGACGTCGTTCATCGCGCGCTTCGAGCAGCCCGTGTTGTAGGAGGCCGCCGCCGGAAGGGCCGCGTTGTAGGCCGAGCAGCCGGAGCCCGTGCCGCTCCACACCGACTCGGTCCAGCCGCGCGCCGTGCCGGGAGCCGCGACGAGCGAGGTGCCGCCGACGGCCGTCACGTAGCTCGACGTCGCCGGGTACGACGCGCCTTGGTAGCCGCTGTCGCCCGCGCTCGCGGTCACGGCGATGCCGGGGAAGTTGTAGTACTTCCCGTAGTAGGCGTCGGAGGCATCGGAGCCGCCATAGCTGTTCGAGATCGCGACGACGCCCGGGACCTTGGCCGCGGTCTGCACCGCTGTCCCGAGGTCGGTGAACGACGCCGAGTTCGCCTGGACGACCACGATCTTGCAGTCGGGGCACGCGGCCGAGACGGCGTCGACGTCGAGCGCCTGTTCCTGGGCCCAGCCGAGGTTGAAGGCCGGAAGCGCGGTGCCGCCGTTCTGGTTCAGGATGCGCAGGCATCCGCTCGCGACGGTGCACGCGGGCAGGCCGAACTGCGCGCGATACGTCGCGAGGTCGGCCGTAAGGTTCGGGTAGCCGTACGCATCGACGATCGCGACCGTTCGGCCGCCCGAGGCGGTGCCCGTGAGCTTATAGGCGTCGCGGAGCTGGGCGGGGGTGAGGCCGGACGACGGCGGGGCGCTCAGTCGGGGAGCGGCCTTGCCATTGGGCGTGGCCTGCCGTGCCGTGCAGGCCGCCTCGCCAGCGACGGGGAGGGAACAGACCCGGACGCTGTTCTCGAGCGCGTGGAGGTTCGGTCCCGCTACGGCCGGAGTGCTCCCGGCGGCAAGGGCGGCCGCGAGCAGAAGGCCCGCGCCGGCGAAGGACAGTAGCTTTTTGATGGGTATCCCCCGTTTCTGTCGTTCCGTGCTGGGCGGTGTGCCAGCGTCGATTTCGACGGTACGGGGGCGGGCGGTGCCGGTGGCCGAATCTCGGGTGAACCTTGGGAAAGCCTTGCACTGCGTTCGGGTGGGCCTATGCGCGCACCGGAAGCGGCGATGGCTTCTTGATTGTCGAATAGGCGAAGCTCGTTCGGATCGAGGCGATGGCCGGGATCGAGCGGAGCTTCGACCGCACGAGGTCCTCGTACTCCTCGAGGCTTCCGATCGCGACTTTGAGGAGGTAGTCGCCGTCGCCCGCGAGGAGATAGCACTCGGTGACGTTCTCGAGCGCGTTGATGCGCTCCTCGACGACCTCGGTCGTCTCGACCGCGTGACGCTCGAGGGTCAGCGTGACGAACACGGTGATGGGCAGGCCGAGTGCCTTCGCGCTCACGTCCGCGCGGTAGCCGGTGATCACGCCGTCCGTCTCGAGCTGCCGCACGCGCCGCAGGCACGGCGAGGGCGAGAGCCCCACCCGGTCCGCGAGGTCTTGGTTGCTGAGCCGGCCATCCCGCTGCAGCTCGGTCACGATCGCGCGGTCGATGCTGTCCATGAACCTGAACTTAGCAGATTCTGCCAATTCGGCGGCTGACTGGGGCAGATTCGCAATCGCCTGCCGCGGGTTTCGTCCTAGCATCGTGGCATCGGGCGGTGCTCGCCCGGAGGCGGGAGGACGGTGGGATGGACGCGAGGATCGGGCGTACGACGGCGCGCGGCGCGGTGGCGATGCTCCTCACCGTCGCGGTGTGGGCCGGCTTCGCGCTGAGCGTGCGGGGGATCGGCTCCTCGACGCTCACGTCCGCCGACGTCGCGCTGCTCCGGTTCGCGGTGCCGATTCTCGTGCTCGCGCCGTGGCTCCCGCGGACGGTCCGTGCGCTGCGCGGCGAGAATCCCCGCACGCTCGCCGCGATCGCCGCAGGGGCGGGGGCTCCCTTCCTTCTCCTGGCCTCCCTCGGCGGGTCGATGACGAGCGCGGCCCTGGTAGGGCTCGTCATCCCCGGCAGCGTGCCGCTCTTCGTGAGTGCCATCTCCGCCGTCGTGTGGCGTGACCGCCTCGCGCGCACGCAGGTGATTGCCGTCGTCGTGATCGTCGCCGGGGTGGGGATCGCCGCGGCCGGCTCGGCGTCGAGCGTCTCGGCAGGGATCGGAGTCCTCCTGGCCGCGGGCCTCCTCTGGAGCATCTACACGCTCGGCCTGCGGCGCACGAGCCTCGACCCCGTGAGCGCGGCCCTCGTCCTCTGCGTTCCGTCGGCTGTGGCCGTGGCCGCGGGGATCGCGCTCGGCTGGCTCCCGAGCCGCCTCGCCGCTGGGACGGCGGCGGCGGGCGACGTCGTCGAATTCGTCGTCGTGCAGGGCCTTGGCGTCGGTGTTGTAGCAGGGCTGTGCTACGCCGTCGCGGTCCGCTCCCTCGGGCCCCGGCCGGCCGCGGCCTTCGGCGCGCTCAGCCCCGTCGCGACGGCCCTCGCTGCCGTGCCGCTTTTCGGGGAGCTGCCGGGTTCGGCTGCCATTGCAGCCCTCGTGACGATCGTCGCCGGCGTCCTCGCCTTCACCCTCCTTGCCCCGCGACCCCGCCCCACGCCGTCGCCGGCGGCCGAGCCACACCCGCCCCACGCCGTCGTCCGGTCCGAAGCCCACGAGAAAGCCCTGTGACATGCTCCTCATCGACCTTCCCGCCGTCGAAGCCGACCCGCTGTGGGCCCTCCGCGAGGTGTACGACGCCGACCCGCGGCCCGGCAAGCTCGACCTCATCCTCGGCGTCTACCGGGACGACGACGGCGTGTGCCCCGTCATGGGCGCGGTCCGCGCCGCGGAGCTGCGGCTCGCGCGAGGCACCGCGGCGAACCCGGGGCCGGCGTCGAAGGAATACCGCGGGCTGGGTGGAAGCGAGGTCTTCACGCGTCTGCTCGGCGACCTCGTCCTCGGGCCCGACCTCGCGGCGCGGGCCGTCGGCATCCAGAGCGTCGCGGGCACCGGTGCGCTGCGCATGCTCTCCGAGCTCATCGCCGTTACCGGGCCCGGGCGGACCGTGCTCGTCGGGACGCCCGCGTACGTCAACCACGTCCCGATCCTCACGGCCGCGGGCCTGGCCGTTCGGACCTATCCCCTCGTCGGGGGTGACGGCACCCTCGACGTCGCGGCAACCCTCGACGCGATTCGGCACGCGAGGCCGGGCGACGTCCTCCTCCTGCAAGGCTGCTGCCACAACCCGACGGGCCTCTCCCTGCCCGCGGACGCATGGGGCGACCTGGCCGTTGCACTCGCCGCGGCCGGCGTCGTGCCGTTCATCGACCAGGCCTATTACGGGCTCGGCGACGGCCTCGACGCCGACCTGGCGGGGATGCGTCGCCTCCTCGCGAACGTGCCCGAGGCGGTCGTGGCCGTCTCGTGCTCGAAGGCGTTCGGCCTGTACAGCGAGCGCGTCGGCGCGGCGTACGTGTTCGCGCGGACCCCGGGGGAGGGCGCCGCGGCCCGCACGCTGCTCGAGGGCATCGCGCGCTCGAGCTACTCCCAGCCGCCGGGCCACGGCGCGGACGTCGTGGCGGAAGTGCTCGGCTCCCCCGTGTTGCGCTCCGCGTGGCGCGACGAGCTTGAGTCGATGCGCCTCCGGCTGGCCCGGCTTCGTGCGGGCCTCGTGGCCAGCGTCGATTCCCCGGCGTGGCGCGCCATGGGCGGGCAGCGGGGCATGTTCCTCCGGCTCCCGCTCGACGCGGCGCAGATGGCCGTGCTCCGGGACCGCGCGGCCGTGTACGGGATTCCGTCCGGCCGTATCAACCTCGCGGGGATTCCCGAGTCCCGCGTCGCGGAGGTGGGCGCGGCGATCGGTTCCGTGCATGCGGAGGGTGCGTGGGCGCCGTCGTCCGGGCGTGTGGGGGCGGCGTCGTAGTAGATTCGCGCTCGTGACATCGGATCAGCTCGACATCCGGCCAGCTGGCCCGGAGGATCTCGCGGACGTGGCCGGAATCTACGAGCACTACGTGCTCAACACGGTCGCGACGTTCGAAGAGGTCCCGTGGACCGTCGACGCCTGGGAGCGAAAGCTCGGCGATCTGGCGGCGTTGGGCCTTCCGTTCCTCGTCGCCGACCACGCCGGGTCGGTGCGCGGCTTCGCCTACGCCGCTCCGTGGCGCGCCAAGCCCGCCTACCGGCACACCGTCGAGGACACGATCTACCTCGCGCCCGACGCGGGCGGGCGCGGCTGGGGCACCGTCCTGCTCGGGGAGCTTGTCGCGCACTCGGCCCGCGCTGGAATGCGCGAGATGATCGCCGTCATCGCCGACTCCGCGACCGGACCCTCGGCTCGGCTGCACGAGCGCCTGGGATTCGCGAACGCCGGGCACCTGAGCGGCGTCGGCTACAAGCGCGGGCGGTGGATCGACACGTTCTTGTTCCAGCGGAGCCTCGCGTAGGGCAAGCCGTTCAGGGGTCACCTTCTGTGGGTGCGCGGGGTTTTGGGGGTCACCTTCGGTGGGTGCGCGGGGTTTTGGGGGTCACCTTCGGTGGGTGCGCGGGGTTTTGGGGGTCACCTTCGGTGGGTGCGCGTCGTCGTCGTGCGCTCACCACCCGCGGGAGGTGACCTTTGGATGCGCGGGCACCCGCGGGAGGTGACCCTTGGATGCGCGGGCACCCGCGGGAGGTGACCCTTGGATGCGCGGGCACCCGCGGGAGGTGACCCTTGGATGCGCGGGCACCCGCGGGAGGTGACCCCCAGACGGTTAGATACCCGCACGCACCGTGTACGTGTTGACCGGCCGTCCCGTAGTCCCGTACTCGAGCCGCAGCTCGAGCCGGCCCTTCCGCTCGAGCTCGCTCAGGTACCGCTGCGCGGTCGGCCGAGAGATGCCGATGAGGTCCGAGACGTCCTGGGCTCCGAGCGGGCGCTCCGCCGCGCGGACGGCGTCGAGCACCTTCTGCATCGTGGGCGGGAGGGTCCGGGCGCTCGCTTTGGGCGCGGGGGCGTGGCGCGAGGCGAAGAGGGCGTCGACGTCGGTCTGCCCCGAGATATGCCGCGACTCCGTCTCTGCGCGCCACCGCCGGTAGGCCTCGAGCTGGATCGTGAGCTGGTCGAACGTGAACGGCTTCACGAGGTAGTAGACGGCGCCGCTGCGCATCGCGGCACGCACGGTCGCGACGTCGCGCGCCGCCGTGATGATGATGGCGTCGACGTCCTCGCCCGACTCGCGCAGGGAGCGGAGGAGCGCGATCCCGTCTTCGTCCGGGAGATACACGTCGAGGAGCAGGAGATCGGGCTTGAGGCGGGCGACGGCGGCGCGCGCCTCAACCGCCGAATGCGCCTCGCCGATGCATTCGTAGCCGGCCACGCGGGCCACATGGGTCGCGTGGATGCGCGCTACCCGGTAGTCGTCGTCGACTACGAGGGTCCGGATCATCCCTGAACCACTCCTTCACTCACCGATGCGGGCACCGGAATCCATACTTCGAACCGTCCGCCCGGGCCCGCGAACACGTCCATCGTGCCACCAGCCCGGTGGACGATCCGCGCGACGAGCGCGAGGCCGATCCCGCGGCGCAGATCGGGCCGCTTGCCTGGCTTGACCGGCTTTGTCGTGTAGCCGTCGCGGACGACGTCGTCGATCGCCTCGGCGGGCACGCCCGGCCCGCTGTCCGTCACCGAGATGAAGATGCCGGACGAGTCGTCGAGCTGGAGCGTGACGCTGCGAGGCTCGGGCTGGGGGACGACGGCGTCCATCGCATTGTCGAGGAGGTTGCCGACGATCGTGAGCAGATCCTGGGTGCCGAGGAATGGCTGGCGAAGGCGGGAATCGTCGGTGATGGACAGGTTGATGTCCTGCTCTCCCGCGATCGTGATCTTGGCGAGGATGAGCGCGGCGAGCTCGGGCGGCTCGACGCGTGCGCGAAGGCCTTCGCCGAGCGATCGGGACGTGTCCGAGACACCGGAGATGAACGTCCTCGCCTGGTCGACGTCGCCGAGGTCGAGCAGCCCGCTCACGACGTGAAGGCGATTCGCGTACTCGTGCTCTTGGGCCCTGAGGGCCTGGATGAGCCCCTCAGTCGACCGGAGGTCGCGGACGAGCGCCTCGACTTCGGTGCGGTCGCGAAGGGTGACGACGGCGCCGACGCTCCGCCCGCCGACGCTCACCGGCATGCGGTTGGCCACGAGGAGCGCGTCCTCGGTCAGCACCGTCTGGTCCGCGCCCTCGGCCTTGCCCGTGAGGATGTCCAGCAGGCGACCGGCGGGCAGGACTTCTTCGATGGGCTGGCCGAGCGCGTTGCCCTCGACGCCGAGCAGGTGCCGGGCCTCGTTGTTGATGACCGTGATGCGGTGGTCGTCGTCGAGCCCGATCATCGCCTCGCGGATTCCATGGAGGAGCGCCTCCCGGTCCTGGAGGAGCGAGCTGATCTCAGCCGGCTCGAGTCCGAAGGTGGCCCGCTTGATGGCCCGCGCGAGCAGCACGGAACTCGCCGTGCCGATGAGCAGGACGAGTGCCGAGTAGCCGACGATGAGGCCGGCCTCCTCGCCGATCGCCGTGTCCACCGCAGCCTCGAGGATGCCCACGGAGACCTGGCCGACGATGTTTCCTTCGGCGTCGCGAATGGGGGCCTTGGCATTCGCGGACACCCCGAGGCTGCCCGGGTCCGTGCCCACGTGCGTCTCCCCGTCGAGCGCGGCCACCGGTTCTTCGAGTGCCTTCCCGATGAGCGCGGGGTTGGGGTGGGAGAAGCGGATGCCGTTGCGGTCGGCGACGACGACGTAGTCGGGGTGCGCCTGGATCCGGACCTCCTCGGCGATGGCCTGGATGCGCTTGGACGGATCGCCGGTTTCGAGATCGGTCGCGATCTCCGGCATCTGCGCAACGGTCGTCGCGATGCCCAGGGCGCGCAGGCGGTACTGGTCGTCGAGCGTCTGCCGCACGATCCGGCTCGTCACGAAGCCGCCGAGCGCCACGGTGAGGAGAAGGATGCACAGGGTCCACACGAGGATCTGTGAAGCGAGTGGCCGAGCGCGCCACCAACGACCGAGATTCACGGGATTCTCACCGGGCGATCAAAAGGCTCAAAACCTGAATGAAAGCTAAGAACCCTCGCAATCCGCGCAACTCTGGCTGCATCTTCGCGGCCCTTTCTATGGTTGGTGAAGCCACTGTGATTCAGCTCACCGGGGCATACAGAAAGGATCCCGCAGAAGGCGACGTCGAGGCAAATTCCCATCGGCCACGAACCGTATGGCGTCCGATTGAACCGTTCGCGGGGTCCTGAATGCCCGAAGCCCAGAATCCACAGGTTTTTGCACTGAAAGACGCAGGTGTCTTTCCCGAAAAGACAGAGAGGTCTTCCCAGATGGGTGACAATCCAATTCGCCCGCCCGCGGCCCGAGAGGGGGCTGACGGACAGGCGCGCATCGAGATCGCGGGATTGACCAAGCGCTACCTCACGCCGAAGGGCGAGACGTTCACGGCGATCCGCGATGTGACGCTGACCATCGAGCCCGGGCAGTTCTGCTCGATTGTCGGCCCGACCGGCTGCGGCAAGTCCACGACGCTCGCCCAGGTGTCCGGCCTCGAGAAGCCGAGCGCGGGCTCGGTCAAGGTGGGCGGCAATGTCGTCGACGGAGTCACGGACGGCGTGAGCTACATGTTCCAGGCCGATGCCCTGTTCCCGTGGAAGAGCGTCCTGAGCAACGTCATGATGGGCCCCACGCTCGTCGGCATGCCCAAGCGCGAGGCCACGGAGCTCGCGAGGGACTGGCTGCGCCGCGTGGGCCTCGCCGGGTTTGAGGACCGCTACCCGCACCAGCTCTCGGGCGGCATGCGCAAGCGCGTGGCGATGGCCGCGGCGCTCATCAACAACCCGCGGATCCTTCTCATGGACGAGCCGTTCGGCGCGCTCGACGTCCAGACCAAGGCCATCATGCAGAACGAGCTGCTCCAGCTCTGGGAGGAACTGCGTCCGTCGGTCCTCTTCATCACGCACGACCTCGACGAGGCCGTCGCGCTCTCGGACCGCGTTGTCATCATGACGAGCAGCCCTGGATCCGTGAAGGACGTCTTCGACATCGATCTCCCGCGTCCGCGCGGCAACGTCCAGCAGATCCGCCACGAGCAGCGCTTCATCGAACTCCAAGGACAGATCTGGGAATCCCTCAAGGACGAAGTGACCCGCGCCTACGCGCGAACGGCAGGTGCAGCATGACAACTCTCACGCACGGAGAAGCGCGCAACGGCAATGCGCGCAACGAAGCTCAGGCGCTCGACGGGAAGGCGATCGCCCGACGGGCGGCGCGGCGGAGGACGACGCTCGTCTGGATCGGAAGGATCTTGCTCTCCGTTATCGTGTTCGGCGGATGGCAGTGGTTCACCGAGGTCGGTTGGGTCGACAAGTTCTTCTTCGGCCAGCCCACGCAGATCTGGGACAGCCTCGTCAAGCTCTTCACCGAGGGAACCGCATTCGGTTCCATCTGGGAGAACATCTGGGTCACCATGCAGGAAGCCCTGTACGGCTTTATCGTCGGCACGCTCGCCGGGGCCATTCTGGGGATCCTTCTGGGCTCGAACAAGTATCTTGCGGCGGTGGTGGGTCCGTATATCCGCATCGTCAACTCGATTCCCCGCATCGTGCTCGGCTCGATCTTCGTCGTCGCGTTCGGCCTCGGCATTTTCCCGAAGATCCTCCTCGCGGCCGTGCTCGTGTTCTTCGTCGTGTTCTTCAACGCCTTCCAGGGCGTTCGAGAGGTCGACCAGAACCTCGTGGCCAACGTGCGGGTGCTGGGTGCCTCGCCGCTCCAGGTGGCGGTGCACGTGACCATCCCGTCCGCGACGACCTGGATCATCGCGAGCCTCCACACGGCGCTTGGCTTTTCGATCATCGGTGCGCTGGTCTCCGAGGTGCTCGGCGCTCAAAGGGGCCTGGGCCTCATCATCAGCCAAGCACAGGGCAGCTTCGACCCAGACACGGTCTACGCGTGCATGATCATCATCGCCGTCGTCACGCTTTCTGCCGAGTACCTCATCGGCCTGCTCGAAAAGAAGCTGCTCAAGTGGCGTCCGCCGAACCGCTCGGAGGCCCAGTCGATCTGATGCCGCAACAGAGTTCTCGCGCCTAGCAGATAATCCGTTCTCACCCAAAAACAATCAATTCCCCTGTGGATCAAACAAAGGATGCGTAAAACAATGATGAAGCGCACTATCTTTGCCGCCGCCGCTGCGAGCGCGGTCGCGCTCAGCCTCGCGGCGTGTGGCAGCAGCACCCCTGCTGCCAACGGAGGCTCGAGCAGTGGCGGCGCTGCGACGAACGCCGCGCCGGTGAACGTCAAGATGATGATCGGCGGCATCGACAAGCAGATCTACCTCCCGTACAAGCTCGCCGAGCAGCTTGGCCTGTACAAGAAGTACGGCGTGGACATGGAGCTCTCGACCGAGACCGAGGGCGGCGTCGGCGCCGAGGACGCGATGGCGTCCGGTCAGGTCGACATGGCCGGCGCGTGGTACATCCACACCTTCGACTTCCAGTCCAAGGGCAAGAACGTCATCGACATCGTCCAGCTCTCGGGTGCGCCCGGCGAGCGAGTCATGTGCAACCCGAACGCCGGCGTCCACTCAGGCGCCGACTTCAAGGGCAAGAAGATGGGCGTGACGGACCTCGGCTCCGGCACGGACTCCCTCACGCAGTTCATCGCGGCGAAGGCGGGCCTCAAGAAGTCGGACTACACGACCGTCAAGGCGGGCGCCGGAGCGACCGCGATCGCGGCCATCAAGACCGGTGCGGCCGACTGCGTCATGACGACCCAGCCGACGGTCGTGGCCATGCAGAACCAGGGCATCGCGCAGTCCGCGATCGACCTCGCCTCGACCGACGGCGCCACGAAGGCCGTCGGCGGCAACTGGCCCGCGGCAAGCGTCATCGCGAACGCCGATTGGGTCAAGTCGCACGAGGACGCGGTGCAGAAGGTCGTCAACGCCCTCGTCGAGACGATGCACTGGATCAACACGCACTCCGCGCAGGAGATCGCGGACAAGCTGCCGGCCGACTACACGCAGAACAAGAACATCAAGAAGGAGGACTACGTCAAGGCCCTCGAGCAGGATAAGACCCAGTTCCTCCCGGACGGCATCATGCCTGCAGGCGGCCCCAAGACGATCGGCGCGATGGAGAACCTGCTCGGCATGGACACGTCGAAGATCGCGCTCGGCGGCACGTTCACCAACAAGTACGCGCTTGAGGCGAACAAGACCCTCGGCCTCACGCCCACGACGACCCCGGCCGGCTCTGACGGCTAAACCGGTCGCCGCATAGGACCCCCGGGGCGCAGCTCCCGCTTTGCCCGGGGATAGAGAGGCGGGTGCGAGGTTCAGCCCGAGCACCTCCTCCGCACGGCGGGCCCGCAGGACTTCCTGCGGGCCCGCCGTCGTCGTTTGGGGGTCACCTTCGGTGGGTGCGCCTCCGTCCAGGGGTCACCTTCGGTGGGTGCGCGGTCGTTTGGGGGTCACCTTCGGTGGGTGCGCCTCCGTCCAGGGGTCACCTTCGGTGGGTGCGCGGTCGTTTGGGGGTCACCTTCGGTGGATGGAACCCGCGGAACGTGACCCTTGAACGCGGGAGGACCCGCGGAACGTGACCCTTGAACGGTTGGTCACCCGCTGGAGGTGACGGCGCAACGGGAGGGGCCCGCGAGGGTCAGCCTTGGTCGATGTGGCTCATGTCGCCGTAGCGAGAGCCGACGACGGCGCCGCGAGGCACCGCCCGTTCGAGCGCCGCGAGTTCGTCGTCGGAGAGCGTGACGTGCCGGGCGGCCGCGTTCTCCTCGAGATACGCCACGCGCTTCGTCCCGGGGATCGGCACGATGTCTTGGCCCTGCGCGAGGACCCATGCGAGCGCGATCTGCCCCGGCGTGACGCCCTTGCGCTCGGCGATGGCCTCGACTTCCGCAACGAGCCGGAGGTTCGCCTCAAGTGCCTCGCCCTGGAAGCGCGGGAAGTAGCGCGTGCCGCGGGCATCGCCGTCGTCCGCCATCGATTCGGCTGTGAGGCGCCCCGTGAGGATCCCGCGGCCCAAGGGGGAGTAGGGCACGAGGCCGATCCCAAGCTCGCGGATGGTCGGGAGGATCTCGTCCTCGAGGTCGCGCGTGAAGAGCGAGTATTCGGTTTCGAGGGCCGTGATCGGGTGGACGGCGTGCGCGCGGCGGATCGTTGCGGCCGAGGCCTCGGAGAGGCCGAGATGCCTCACCTTGCCTGCCTCGACGAGCTCAGCCATCGCTCCTACGGTTTCCTCGATCGGGACGTTCGGGTCGACCCGGTGTTGGTAATACAGGTCGATGTGGTCCACGCCGAGCCGCTGGAGGGACGCATCGCAGGCCGCACGGACGTACTCCGGGCTGCCGCCGATGCCGAGACGCTCGCCGTTCGGGCCGCGAAGGATGCCGAACTTCGTGGCGAGCTGGACCTCGTCGCGGCGGCCCGCAATCGCGCGGCCTACGAGCCACTCGTTGGTGAACGGCCCATACATGTCCGCAGTGTCGAGGAACGTGATGCCGAGGTCGAGGGCGCGGCGGATCGTGTTGAGGCCCGAGGCCTCGTCCGGTGCGCCGTAGAACTCGGATATCCCCATGCAGCCGAGGCCCATGGACGAAACGGTGAGCGGGGAAACAATGCCGAGGGTTCTCTTCTGCTCAGTCATGCCCCCAGCCAATCGCTTAGAGCGCGCTCTAAGTCAAGCCGGCCCCTCACCCGAGGGGCCGGGTGGACAGCACCCCCGCCGTCCGACACAGTGTCCTTGACGACGACGATCGGAGACCCTGTGCGCGCTGCCCGCACCCCGGCCGGGAGGCTTTCGAGGCTCGGGCCTCCGGGCAGGGACTGGCATCACGCGCGCCGCGTCGCCGTCGGGCTCGCGGTCCCGGGTCTGGCACTCATCGTGGCCGGGCGCCCGGACCTCATGATCTGCGCAGTCTTCGGCTCGTTCACGGGCATGTACGGGCGGGCGGAGTCCCGCGGCCTCCGACTGCGCCATCAGCTCCAGGCCGGCGGCGTGCTCGTGGCGGGCGTGGGTCTCGGCGTGCTCCTCGCCGCCGTCCACGCGGCGCCGTGGGTACTGGTCCTCACGGAGGTCTGCTTCGCGTTCGCCGGTGCGCTGGTGACGAATCGGCTCGGCCTCGTCCCGCAAGGCCCGTTCTTCGGGGTCTTCGCGCTCGGTGCGATGGCCTCGGTGCCGCCGGACCGCGTCGCGCCGTGGGTCGCCGTCCTCATCTGCCTCGCCTCGGTCCTCTTCGCGGTCCTCGTCGGCTACGCCGGCGGCACTCGGGTCGGCGTGGTCGGCGCGCAGCCTCCCGCGGACGACGACGGCGTCGCCCGCCCCGTCGTCGTCCTCCCCGGGGATTCGGCGAGCCTCGTGCGGGACGACGGCCGCCCCATCCTGCACGCCGTTGTCAACGCTGGCCGCTACGCCCTCGCGATTTCGGTCGCGGGCGCCGTCGGCGTGCTCCTCGGGCTCGACCACGCAAACTGGGCCATGGCCGCCGCGATCGTTCCGCTCGCCGCCGCGGATCCCGGGAGCCGCCTCCACCCGGGCCTCCGCAGCGTCGTGCACCGAAGTCTGCACCGCGTCCTCGGAACGCTCGTGGGCCTCGCCGTGACGGCCCTCCTGCTCGTGCCGCGCCTCGAACCGCTGTGGCTCGCGCTCATCGTCGTCGCGCTCCTGTTTCCCACTGAGCTGTTCATGGGCTACCACTACGGGCTTGCGCTCGCGTTCTTCACGCCCCTCATCCTGGTCATGACCGAGCTCGCGAAGCCCGCGGAGCCCTTTGCGCTCCTGCGCGACCGGGGGATCGACAACCTCTTGGGGGTCGCGATCGGCGTCGCGGTCGCGGTTTTCGTGCGCGGCCCGCGCTCGGCCGCTGCGGCCGCGGACTAACGACGACGGCGCGCGCCGCGCGCGGCGATCACGGCGAGGGCCGTCGCCGCGATGGCGATCACGGCGAGGACGCCGAAACCGGTCAACGGCTGCCCGAACCATCCGTCCCACGCCGCCGCGGTGGGTGCGATGAGGGCCGCCGGGAGGATCGCGCACGCGAAGGCCGCGGTGTTGACGGCGAGGCGGGCCCCGCGGCCGGCTGGCTCGCGCGGCACACCGGCGGTTCGGCGCCGCCAGTCCTCGCGGACCGACGTCACCGCCCGCGCCCCGTACGCGACGACGTGCGCGATCACGAGCACGAGCCACACGAGGAAACTCACGACGTGCATCTTCAGGAGGACGTCGGGGGCCGGGCCCGTGATCGCGAGGGCGATCCCGCTTCCGATCACCGTGAACGTGGCCAGGATGAGGATCGGGGAGAGCACACGCATGAGCAGCAGCGGCGGCCCCTTCCGGCGGTAGGCGGCATCTCGCATGTAATAACGCAGGAAGCGCCATCCCGTGCTTGCGGTCTTGACCGCCACGGGGCCAACGAGAAGGACTCCGACGACGAAATGCCACAGCATGAGCTCGCGGAGCAGGACGATTGTGATGATTTCTGCGGCGAACAAGACAAGCAGAATGGACCCGGCCAACGCCGTCAGCCGTTCGTTGCCGGCGACCCCCGAGCCGCGCCCGCCGCGACCGCCGCGCCCGCCCGCCCGGGCGGGGCTCACCTCTCCTCGAGAAGCGACCGGTACAGGCCGATCTTGGTCTCGACCGCGTTGAGGTTCTCCGTGATCTCGGCGAGCTGCGCGAGGACGCGCTCGCGGTGGGCCTCGAGCAGCGCAAGGCGTTCCCGTTCGTTGCCCTCGCCGGCTCTGACGAGCCCTGCGTAGCGGCGGATTTCGCGCACGGGCATCCCTGTGGCCCGGAGACGCGCGACCATAAGGATCCCGGTGACGTCCTGATCCGTGTACTCGCGGCGCCCGGACGGCGTGCGGTCCACCTCGTGGAGCATGAGTCCGTCGCGCTCGTAGTACCGGAGGGTGTGCGCGCTCAGCCCGGTGCGTTCGGAGACTTCGGCAATGGTCAGGCCCATGCTTCACTACTCTGGCCCTCGGGGAACACTTCGGCAATCGCCCCATTCAGGCGTGCGCCAGCTCCTGCCACAATGGCCGCATGCGGACCTTCGGGGTGGAGGAAGAGCTGCTCATCGTCGACCCGGCGACGGGCCAGCCGGCAGCCCTCGCCGACCGCATGCTCGCGGTCACGGGCAGGCCGCCCGACATGGTGCGCGAGTTCAAGCTCGAGCAGATCGAGGTCCAGACCCCGCCGTGCCGCGATCACGACGAGCTGCTCGAGTGCCTCTACGCGGGACGGCAGCTCGCCGACCGTGCCGCGCGGCGGTGTGGGGGACGCGTCGTCGCCCTCGCGACCTCGCCCATGAGCAGCCCGACGACCCTCTCGCCCGGCGATCGCTACGCCCGCATGGCCGAGGAATTCCGCCTCACGTCGCGCGAGCAGCTCACGTGTGGCCTGCACGTGCATGTGGGGGTCGCCTCACCGGACGAGGGTGTGGCCGTGCTCGACAGGATCCGCGAGTGGCTCCCGCTCGTCGTGGCCTTGAGCGCGAACTCGCCGTTCTGGTTCGGCGACGCGACCGGGTACGCGAGCTACCGCACCCAGGCGTGGAACCGCTGGCCCTCGTCCGGCCCCCAAGAGCTGTACGGGAGGGCCGCGGCGTACCGCGAGCGGATCGCCGCGATGATCGCGACGGGTTCGATCTTCGACGAGGCGATGGCCTATTTCGACGCCCGCCTGTCTCGGAACCATCCGACCGTCGAGGTGCGCGTGCCCGATGTCCCGCTCGTCGCGGGCGATTCGGCGCTCTTCGCCGTCCTCGTCCGCGCCCTCGTCGAGACGACCGCGCGTGAGGCGGCCGACGGCGTCGCCCCCCTCGGCACGCCCGTCGCCGTCCTGCGCCTCGCCGCGTGGAGGGCGAGCCGCTCGGGTCTCGACGGAGACCTCGTGCACCCGGTCGAGGGCATTCCCGTCCCCGCCGGCGTCGCGGTCGAGGCCCTCATGGCCTACATCGGGCCCGTGCTGCGGGACGGGGGCGAATATGCGCGGACGGAGCTCGCCGTCGCCGAGCTCCTCGCGCGGGGCTCCGGGGAGCGGGCCCAGCGCCAAGCGGCGGGCAAGGGCGGGCTCGCCGCCGTCGTCGAGATGGCCCTCTCGCGCACCGCCTCGCCCACCGGCAGTTGGAACGACGGCGCGCGCGCCACCCTGAGCATCGTGCGACGGCGGTAGACGGCGGGGCGCGGCCGGGTCGGCGGGCGACGGCGGGGCGCGGGCGGGTCGGCGGGTGACGGCGGGGCGCGGGCGACGGCGGGGCGCGGCCGGGTGGCTAGGGTGCTGTCGCGCATAACCGTCCCTAGGCTGCATGACCGTCGGTGGGCACCATAACCGTCCCTCGCTCCGTGGTCTCAGGGACGGTTATGCCCCTGAGGGACGGTCATGGCGCCGCCGCGCCTCGCGCTAGGATCGGTGGAACGGCACCTGCGCATCGCACCGCGCAGGCCAACGTTCTTGGGGGAAACATGCATCAATTACGCGCGCGCCTCTTCGCCTCTGCGGCCTTGGGCTGCGCTCTCATGCTGGCCGTCGTCGGCTGCACGCCGCCGAGCCAAGCCGTCGGGCAGGCAAGCGCGACAGAAACGCCGTCTCCGAGCGCGCGGGGCGCCCAATCCTCCGCGCCGCCATCTAGGACCCCGTCGGAATCCGGCCTGAACTGCGACCGCCTCCGGTTGAGCGCGGGAGAGGTTGCGCAGATCGCCGGGCTCAGCGTCACGCAGTACCAATACGCCGACCCGACCTGCAAGTACTTTCCGAACCCGGGCGGGCTGACGATCCCGGACGTAGCCGAGGTCGTTCTGACCCCTCGGCAGGGGGTGCCGGATGGTCCGGAACTCATGGAGGCGACGTACAACCAGGTCAAATCCATGATGAACTGCGCCCTGGCCGCGAACAGGGAGTCATTCACGTGCTATCTGACGGTCCCCGCGACGCAGGTCTCCTCGGCGTTCAAGTACCAGCTCGACCGGAACCGCCACACGTGGCAGACCCACACGGGCGGCAAGCACGACGTGGCCACGCTTCAGGCCGCCGCGGCCGCTCTCATGACGGAAGTCATCAGGCGGGCCGAATCGATCGGCGAGTAGCCGCCACGTCTCTCCCGCCGCAAGGTTTCAGGTGACGGGGACGCCGTCGCGCGTGGTGCCCTAGCCCCGGAGCAGGCGCTTGAGCATCGACCGGTACGCGACGGGCGCGACCTGTTGAGCGATAGCGCCGATCACGCGGGGAAACCGGGCGAGGCCGAACTCCTGGGCCCAAAGGATCGTCGAGGCGCCCGCCGCAGTCGAAGCGCCCGCGCGACTCGGCGAGACCGTGACCTCCACCGAACCGCGGATGAGCTTCCCAGACTTCACGATCCGCGCGTGGCCGGGGGCGTCGGCCGACGGAGGCGAGATCTCCTCGATCGTCATGACGTCGAAGAAGCCCAGCCGCCGGCCCCGGAACCTGACGCCGTCGATCATCGTGCACGCGACGAAGCGGTGGCCCGGCCGCAGCTCGTCCGCGGAGGCGATGCCCTCGACGATGTGGGTGAAGGGGATGAGGCGGTCGTGGGCGCGGAGATTGAGGATCCGCGCCCACGCCTGCGCCGCGGGCAGATGCGACTCGAGTCGCAGCTCGAACCGCTTCACGTGGCCACCGGTCGGGTGGGACGTGGCCATCCCCACCGGCTCCCAGCCTTCGCATGCTCAGGCCGGGGCCCTCGCCGGCGTGGGCCCCGGTTGGGTGCGAGGTGGCCACGCATTGGGAGGGGCACAGGCCTACCCGCGCAGCGCCCGCTCGAGGTCACCAATGAGGTCCCCGACGTCCTCGAGGCCCACGCTGAGCCGCAGCACGCCGTCGCCCAGCCCGATCGCGGCCCGGCCTTCGGCACCCATGGCGCGGTGCGTCGTCGTCGCCGGATGCGTGATGAGGGACTTCGAATCGCCCAGATTGTTCGAGATGTCGATGATCTGGAGGCCGTTGAGGAGCCGGAAGGCCGCGTCCTTGCCGCCGCCGTCGGGCGCGTTGAGCTCGAACGTCAGCACGGTCCCGCCGGCGCTCATCTGCTTGCGCGCGAGCTCGTACTGGGGATGCGAGGGAAGGAACGGGTACTTGACCCAGCTGACCTCGGGCTGCGCCTCGAGCCATTCGCCGATCGCGAGCGCGCTCGCGGACGAGTGCCGCACGCGCAGGGCCAGGGTCTCGAGGCCCTTCGTGAGGACCCACGCATTGAACGCGCTGAGTGAGGGCCCGGTGTGGCGCATGAGCTGCTTGACCGGGCCGTCGATGAAGTCCTTGGTGCCGAGTATCGCGCCGCCGAGCACGCGGCCCTGGCCGTCGATGTGCTTCGTGCCCGAGTACACGACGACGTCCGCGCCGAAGTCGAGGCTCCGCTGGAGGATGGGGGTCGCGAAGACGTTGTCGACGACGACGGTTGCCCCCGCGGCATGCGCGAGGTCCGCGACGGCCTGGACGTCGACGAGCTCCTGCATGGGGTTCGACGGCGACTCGAAGAACACCGCCGTCGTCGGCACGGAGAGCGCGTCGCGCCACTGCTCAAGGTCCGGGCCGTCGACGAACACCGTCTCGACGCCCCAGCGCGGCAGGATCTCGTTGAGGATGACGAAGCACGAGCCGAACAGGCTCCGCGCGGCCACGACTCGATCGCCCGCAGCCAACAGAGCCCCGAGCGCCGTGAACACCGCCGACATCCCGGACGCCGTCGCGAAGCATGCCTCCGTGCCCTCGAGCAGGCGCAGCCGCTCTTGGAAGGTGGCCACCGAGGGGTTGCCGTACCGGGAGTAGACGAAGCGTTCGTCCTCGCCCGTGAAAGCACGCTCGGCGGCCTCGGCGGATTCGTAGACGAACCCCGAGTTGAGGAAGACCGCCTCGGAGGTCTCCTGGAAATTGGTGCGGTCGAGCCCGCCGCGCACAGCCTTGGTGTCTTCGCTCCAGCTTGCGGCGTTGATGTTGAAGGTCACTGACTTACTCTTGTCCTACGTTCGTGGGGAGACCCCGGTTCTTCCAGCCGTTGACGTTGCGGCGCCCGTCGGGGCCCGGGACGCCCTCGAAGCCTTCGGACACGTTGTATGCGGTGAAGCCGAGGTTCGTCGCGACCGCCGCCGCGGCCGCGGAGCGGTGGCCCGAGCGGCACAGGAACAGCAGTTCGGTGTTCTTGTCCTCGGGGCCTTGGAGCTCGAGCTCCATGATGAAGTCCGGGTTCGGGACGCCCCCCGCGAAGACCCACGGGATGAAGAGCGGGTCGTTGTCGGTCTGCCGCGTGTCCGGGATGCCGATGACGGCCCATTCCTCTTCCGTGCGCACGTCCACGAGGACGGCGGCGCCGGACTTGAGCTTCTTCCACGCCTCGTCCGGCGTGATGTCTCCCGCGTAGCTCACGCGTGGCCCTCCCCGTCGTACTCGCCGTCCACGGTCAATCCCTCGACGGCGGAGGCCACCGCGGCATCGGCGCGCGCGACGGCGTGCGGGAGGATTACGGCCTGCGCCACGATGACGTCTGTCCCGTTGAACGTCGCGGCGGGGCTTCCGTGGAGAACGTAGCCGTCTGCGAGGGCCTGTGAGATGCGGGCGCAGAATTCGCGGGTGTCCGGGCCGGTGAGCAGCCGGTAGGCGAGGCGTTCCTCGGAGGGGTCGGCCGGGGCGGCGGGATCGTTGAGCGGTGTGGTGGCCGCCTCTCCCGTCTCGATGGCTGTCTCGGGCATGGCGGGCTCCTTCGGGCTTGCGTATCGATCGTCGAATGCCGAGTCGTCACCTGAGGCACCCCGCCGGGCGGAGGGTTGCCGGCCAGCGTGTCAGGGCAGTGCGACGGGAAGGATGGCTCCGCCGTCGCGCGCTGGCTCTCGTTACTCTTCGTCGAACGTAGCATGCCCCGATGAGGCCAGCCATGGGAGGCCAGTAACGATTGGCAACATCGGTCCGTGGGCGCCCGCACACGCGAGGGGACGACGGCGGGAGGCCCCGCCGTCGTCCCCTCGCCTTGTCAGGTTCAGTGCAGGGCGAGCTGCCCGAGCACGGCGGCCGCGATGAACGACGCGCTGTACGTCACGAGGGCGACGACGATGATCTTCCAGCTCAGCGACTTGAGGGCCGCGACGTCGCGGCCCAGCGTCAGGCCGATGAGCGTGAGCGACGGAAGGCCCACGAGGGTCGAGTCGAGGTGCTGGCTGATGCCGGCGACGAATCCCGCGGTCGGCATGAAGGGCGCCGAGACGATCGTCGCGAGCGAGAGGACCCACACGCTCGACGGGACGGAGGGCACGAGCTTGGCCAGCGCGAACGACACCCCGGTGAGCGCGAGCAGCACGACGACGCCGAGGACATCCTCGGCGTGGAAGCCCTTCGTGCCCACGGCATTCGTCAGGAGGGCCATGGCGCCCATGACGGCGTACGCGAAGACGAGGGTCCGGGGCCTGGTCTTGACCGTCGGGTCGTTCTCGACGGCCACGGGGGCCACGCCTTCGTTGGTCGAGGCTTCGGCGTTCGCGGCCAGCTTCCTGATGGATTTGCCCTCGTCGTTCCGGCCGAACAGGCGGCTCCAGAAGCGGTACAGCCTGCGGCCCAGGGGAAGGGACAGGAAGACGCCAGCATAGAAGCCCACGATGTTGGTCACGAGGTTGGAGAGGGCTGCGAGGGCCGCGATCTCGCCCGCGTGCTGCGGGTAGATGATGGACAGCGCGCCCACGCCGCCGAGCATCATCGACGCCGAGCCGAGGCCCAGGCCGAGCGCGAGGGCCCGCGGGTCGAGGATGCCGAGGTTGCCGATCGTCCCGGCGAGGAGCGAGATGAAGACGGCGCCGAAGAGGCTCCCGAGGAGCCACACCGAGAAGACGCCGCGGTATTCGCCCGAGCGGACGCCGAAGCGCTGGAGGGCGTAGGCGAGGAAGGACTCCCGGTCGATCGACCACGTCGCGCCGATCGCGACCCGCCCGAGGCCGAGCGCAACCGCGATGGGCAGGGCCAGGATGACCGTGCCGAAGATGTGCCCGGCCTCCTGGAGGAGCACGGCCGGCCCGGTCTCGGTGATCTTCGCGAGCGACGGGCCGATCCCCAGGCCGAGCCGCGCGAGGAAGACGATGATGCCGATCTCGAGCAGGAGCGTCGCCACGGCGCGGCTCGACGCCGAGAGCCGCCGCACGCGCTGCGTCCCGACGATCCCCCCGATGATGACCGCCCAGATGATGGGGAGCAGCACGAGGGCGGCGGGACCGATCTGGAACTTGTACGTTCCGATAAGCACCGCGACGACGGAGATGACGGCGGACACGACGATCACGGTCGTCCAGTGCCCTCGCGTGATCCCTGTCTGCTGGCTCGTTCTCTGTTCGGTGTTCTGGCCAACCGTCTGCGGTTGTGGCGCCATGTGATCACTGTCCTTTGGGGAAGACTTCTGCGGGCCCTGTGTGGCCGCGCGATCGCGGAGGGCTTCGTCGCCCTTCGCGATTTCTGTATACCAAATCACTTTAGAGTGTGATCGGAGAGATGTAAATCACTGGCCTGTGCGAGCTTGTAGGTATACCAATCGCAGGCTAGGGGTGGCAGCGACCGCGCGGTGGTCTGGGCTATGGTCCCGGGCGCGTGGGACGGCGCGCCCGGGGTGCGCTGAGACGGCGCGCGTGGGACGGCGCGTGGGACGGCGCGTGGGACGGTGCGCATGGGGCGGCGCGCGTGGGAGGCTGCGCTGAGACGGCGCGCCGGGGTGCGCACAGAGGACGGCGGACGACGACGCCGGGGCCGCCCGCCGTCGTCGTCCGCTCGGGTTGTCTGGGTGCGCTAGGCGACGTCAGCCGGCGAGCTGGCCGGCCTCAGCGCGATAGGTGCGCGCGAGCATCTCGAGGCGGCTCACGTGCTGGCTCACTGCCTCGCTCACGAGCATGAGGTCGAGGGAGTGGGCATCGGCGAATCCCTGAGAAGCGCCGGAGGAGCGCATGAGATCGGCGGCGGCGCGCGCCGCCTGCTCGGCCCGGGCGAGCGTCCGCTCGCAGGCCTCAGACGAGGACGGCGTCTCGGCGCCGAGGAGTCCCTCGATGCGTGCCTCGAGTGACGCAGCCGTGTCTCCCATGGCGTCGAGGCCGGCCGTCTTCGCGGCAACCCGCGTGCGGGCGAGCACGGGGAGGGCTTCGTCGAGGCTGAGCGGGCGGGCAGCTGGAGTCATGGCTTGAGTACCTCACGGTCGCGGTTCAGGACATGTCGACGCTGACGTCCTGAGGCTATCGGCTGGGCGTGAATGCGCAGGGCGCGGCCCGGTGAAGCCCGGATGAACGGTGCCTGAAGTCCGTCCGCGAGACGCCTTGTGGCCGAGAAGACGGCCTGAGGACCGCTTCTCGGCCACAGCGCGTCTTTCCACCGACCGAGCCCTGCCTTGCCCGTCCCTGCCCTACGCCTCCAGCGCCGCGAAGAAGACCTCGAGCAGCCGCGCGTTGTCGACGCCGTCGACGAGCGTCACGGTGTGGCCGGCATGGCTCTCGTCGTCCGGGAGGCGGATCGTCGCGCCCTGGTCGGGGCCGTCGTCGAGGTTCACCGCGAGGCGTGCGGGCCTGCGCGTCACGATCGCCGGGTCGACGAGCATCGCGACGACGAGGACGTCGTGCAGCCAACAGCCCGGAATCCCGCGGGTCTCCGCCGAATAGCGCAGCCACGGCGCGGTCGTGCGGGCGAGGCTCGATGTGATGGGCGTCCCGATCTCGCGCAGGCGCTTGAGCTCGGCGTCGGTGAACATCGTCTTCACGGTCGTATCGAGCGGGACGACCGTGACCGGAGCGCCCGCCGCGAGGACGGCGTGGGCGGCGTGCGGGTCGTAGCCGAAGTTCGTGTCAACCGGGCGGCCTGGGACGGCCATTGCCCCGCCCATGACGGCGATGCCCGCCACGTCCCGGGCGAGGTTCGGATAGAGGCGGAGGGCGTGCGCGAGGTTGGTGGTCGGACCGATGGCGACGACGGTGATCGCGCCGGGGTTGGCCGTCACGAGACGGCCGATCGCGTGGGCCGCCGCGAGCGGGTCGCCGTCGCTCGCCCCGCCGCCGCCCGGACCGCCGTCGCCCGTTCCGCCGTCGCCCGTTCCGCCGTTATGGCCGGCCGGCGACGCGGGCCTGGGGACGCCGTCCCACAGGCGCCGGTGCTCAGCCGACATCCCGGAGCGGTCGAGGATCCGCCGCCAAGGGGCCGGATCCCGCACGAGGGGCGTGCGGGCCCCAGCGACGACCGGTACGTCCGCGCCCCACTCCGCGAGGAGCCCGCGCGCGACGCTTGCCCCGACGGTGGCCGGGACGTTCCCGGCCACCGTGGTGACGAGCTCGAGATCGATCGCGGGGGAGGCCATGGCGAGCCCGAGCGCGAGCCCGTCGTCCGTGTTCGCGCCGGGTACCCCATTTCCGGGGTCGCAGTCGATGACGATGCGCATGGAGCCTCGCGTCAGATTGCGTCACCTTCGAGTGTCAGGTCCCGGCCACGCGTCTCGGGGGCGAAGAACGTGGTCACGAGTCCGATGCCCGCCGTGAGGGCGAAGTAAACGGCGATGGGCCACCAGTGCCCGAACTGGACGAGGAGGGCCGAGGCGAAGAGCGGGGCCGTGCCGCCCGAGAGGAGCGAACCGACCTCCTTCGCGGTCGCCATCTTCGTGTACCTGTTCGACGCGCCGAAGAGCTCGACGCCGTACGCGGCCTGGACCGCGAAGATGCCGAGGCTCGCGAGGGCCATGCCGACGACGATCGTGGCGAAGACAATCGCGGGATTCTTCGTGTCCATGAGCATGAACGCGGGGAAGGCGAAGAGCACCAGGGCAACGCAGAAGGCGCGGTAGGTCACGCGGCGTCCGAAGCGATCGGATGCGTAGCCCGCGAGCGGGATGACCGCGAAGCCGATGAGCGAGGCGACGAAGACCGCGGTGGGCGAAAGGGACTTGTCGAGCGCGAGGACCTTCGTGACGTAGCCGACGACGAAGGTCTGCGCGAGGTACGACGGTCCGTTCTCCCCGATGCGGAGCCCGAGCATCACGAAGAAGGCCTTGTTGCGGGCGAGGAATCCGCGGCCGTCCTGCTGAGCCGGCGCCGCGGTCTCGGCGTGCTCGAGGCGGCGCTCCCTCTCCGCGAGGAAGACGGGGCTCTCCTTCATGAGCCGGCGGATGACGAGCGCGACGAGCGTGATCACAATGCTGCAGAGGAACGGGATGCGCCAGCCCCAGCTGATGAGGTCGCCCTTCGGGAGCTGCGTCACGAGGAGCCAGACTCCCGAGGCGAGAAGCGTTCCGCTGTTCGAGCCGAGCGCGATGAACGCGGACAGGAAGCCGCGGATGCGGCTCGGCGACGACTCGGCGAGCATGATGGCGCCGCCCGAAAGCTCCGCGCCCGCGCCGAAGCCCTGGCAGATCCGCAGGAACACGAGGAGCGCCGGGGCCAAGAGGCCGACCTGCCCGAAGGTCGGGAGGGCGCCGATGAGGGTCGTCGATCCGCCCATGAGGATGATCGTCGCCACGAGGACCGCCTTGCGGCCGTGCTTGTCCCCGAGCCTGCCGAGGACGACGGCGCCGACCGGCCGTGCGAGGAAGCCCACCGCGTACGTCGCGAACCCTGAGAGGAGCGCAATCGCCGGGTCCGTTCCGGGGAAGAACAGGTCGCCGAAGACGAGGCCCGCGGCGAGCCCGTAGAGCGCGAAGTCGACGTACTCCATCGTGGTCCCGAGCCACACGGACACGGTGGCCCGGATGAAGTCGGAGCGCTCGATCGTCGCTCCGCCGTCCGGCCTGGTTTCGGTCAGCGCCATGGCAGCGGGCATGGCTTTTTCGTTGGTCATGTGTTCCTCCCCGTATGAACACGCCCGCGCTGGTCGGGGGCGTGCGGTGGTGCGTGCGCAAGCGACTCTACGGTTCTGCTGAGGGCTGAGACTGCGAAAGCGGCGAACGTTCGCCGATGTTCACGGAGACGTCATCCCAGCTCAGTCGCGGGTTCGCCTACTCGGCGGTAATGGTGCTCTTTCCCTGCACCGGTGCTCCGTCCCCGCTTTGGGTCCGCCGGTCCGCAGCCCCGATGCGGGAAAGGGCGCCCAGTGGAGAAGCGGTCAGCGGCGAGCCGCCGTCGAAGAACGTGAATGTCTCGCGATAGGTCCGCTCGTCGCCGCGGCCCTCGAACGGGTTCCGGGCGACGAGGGCCGAGAGGGCGTCGAACGGCCTGATCAGGGCTGCATCACGATAACTCGCCCGCGAGATCCTACGTGTAGCCGTTCTCCTGAAGGTGGTTAGGGAGCCGGTTGCCCGGGGCGCGTCCACGGATCTCGAGGAGCTCGCGCGCATGCGCCCACAGTCGCTTGTCCTCATCGGAGGTGGGGGTCCACGGCGTGATCGGCACCGCGGTTCCGCTCTCGTCGCGGGCCACCATGACCGTGAGGCAGTACGTCGTGAGGTTCAGCTCCGTGCCCTTGGGACTGCCCGAGCGCACGTGGACGGCGATGTGCATGCCCTTGTTGCCCGTGTACACGAGACGGGCCTCGACCTCGACGACGTCGCCGATGAGCAGCGGTCGGTAGAAGCGCACGCCTCCCGAGAACACCGCCACGGTGTCGCGCCCGGAATATCTCGCGGAGCACACGTAGGCCGCCTCGTCGATCCACTTCATGACCGTGCCGCCGTGGACCTTTCCGCCCCAGTTCACGTCCGTGGGCGCGGCGAGAAAGCGCAGGACGACGCGCTCGCCGGTTCCCGCGTCTGTGTACTCCTGGCGGCCCATCGCCATCACGATCTCGTCGCGCACCCCGATGCGCGCGATCGCGTGCTGCTCGGACTCGCGCTCCGCCTCGGTGCCCGGCGTGAACTTGGGCACCTGGATCGGCTTGCCGTCCGTGTCGACGGCGACGAAGATCACGAGGCAGTCGCTCCGCATCGTCGGGGCTCCGCCCTTCGGGTCGCCGGACGAGACGACCGTGCGGATGTGCATCGAGGAGCGGCCCGTGTAGACGATCGACGCCGTGACCTCGACCATGTCGCCCACGTTCACGGGATCCGCGAAGTGGATGTTCCCCACGTAGGCCGTCACGCAATACGACTTCGCCCAGCCGACGGCGGCCGCATAGGCGGCTTTGTCGACCCACTCGAGGACCATGCCGGCGTCGACGGAGCCGGAATGGCCGACGTCGGTCGGCGCGGCGAGGAAGCGGAGGGTGACCGTGGGGTTCAGAGCGGCATGGGTGCTCTCGTGCATGGGGCCAGTCTCGCCCAAGCGAGCCCGGTGTCGCGACTGTGTCGCTGGACGTTTTCTTGCAGAGTGCGTAAACTTGCAGAGTCTGCAAAAATCTTGCCAAAGCACTCCACGGCATCCGTCCCTCGAGAGATTCGGATCTTCTTCACATGTCTAGCGCAGCCTCCCACCCCGGGGCATCCGGTGGATCGACGAATCCGGTGATGACCCACCGGCAGATCCTGCTTGTCATGTACGGCCTCATGGCCGGCATGTTCCTCTCCTCGCTCGACCAGACGATCGTCGGCACCGCGATCCGCACGATCGGCGACGACCTCCACGGCCTCGACCAGCAGGCTTGGGTCACGACCGCGTACCTCATCACGTCGACGATCGCGACGCCGATCTACGGGAAGCTCTCCGACCTCTTTGGGCGCCGGCCGCTGTACATCTTCGGCCTCGGCGTGTTCATCCTCGGGTCGGTGCTCTCGTCCTTCTCGACGTCCATGCTCATGCTGGCCGCGTTCCGTGCGGTCCAGGGCATCGGCGCGGGCGCGCTCATGTCGCTCCCGCTCGCGATCATGGGGGACATGCTCGCGCCCCGCGAGCGTGCGAAGTACCAGGGCCTGTTCCTCGCCGTGTTCGGCGTCTCCGCGGTCATTGGCCCGCTCATCGGCGGCGTCTTCGCGGGCGCGAACGAGATCCTGTTCGTCGCCGGGTGGCGCTGGGTGTTTCTCGTGAACGTGCCGGTCGGCCTCATTGCCCTGAGCATGGTCCTCGCGTTCCTGCACCTGCCCAAGTTCCACGATCGTTCGACGGCGCGCATCGACTGGTGGGGCGCAACCGCCGTCATCGCGACCCTGGTGCCGCTCCTCCTCGTTGCCGAACAGGGCCGCGAATGGGGCTGGACCTCGGTGGGCTCGATCGCATGCTTCGTGATCGGCGGCGTCGGCCTCGTCGCGTTCATCCTCGTCGAGGCGGCCATGAAGGATGACGCGATCATCCCGCTGCGGCTCTTCCACTCGAGCACGTTCTCGATGTCGACGATCCTCGGCTTCCTCGTCGGCTTCGCGATGTTCGGCGCCATGCTCACGCTCCCGCTGTACCTGCAGCTCGTGACCGGCCTCACCCCGACCGAGTCCGGCTTCGCGACCCTTCCCATGGTCGGCGGTCTCATGGTGGCCTCGATCGTCTCGGGCCAGATCGTGGCGCGCACCGGCAAGTACCGCATCTTCCCGATCACGGGCACCCTCTTCACGGCCTTCGGCTACCTGGTCCTGACCTTCATGACCATCGACAAGCCGCTGTGGTACCTCATGATCGCGATGTTCCTCATCGGCTTGGGCCTCGGCCAGCTCATGCAGTCGCTCACCCTCGCGTCGCAGAACTCAGTGACGCCGCAGGACATGGGCGTTGCGACGAGTTCGTCGACGTTCTTCCGGCAGATCGGCGGCACCATGGGCACCGCCGTCCTGCTCTCGATCCTGTTCGCGGTCATGCCGACCAACATCACGACCGCGATGCAGAACAAGGACGACCTCACGAGCGCGCTCGACGCGGCCCTCACGCCGTCCGTCGCCACCGACCCCGCCAACGCGGGCGTCATGCAGCAGATCTGGAACCCCATCGTGACCCCGATCAAGCAGCAGGTGCAGGCGGGCCTCGACCAGGGCACGGCCGCCGCGAAGCAGGCCGCCGACCAGGCAGTCACGCAGCAGGTGACGGCCGCCGTCCAGCAGCAGGTCGCTGCGGGCCGCGTCCCGGCCGCAGCCGCGCCGTCGGTCATCGAGCAGCAGGTCGCCGCCGCCAAGCCTGCCGCCGAGCAGAAGGCCCTCGAAACGGCCGCGCAGAAGGCGGGCGCCGCCGTCGTCAACGGCGGTCTCGCGGTGAACTACGCGGACCAGGCCCAGCGCTCCGCGATCGTGGACAAGCTTGTGCCGACGATGATCGACAAGCTCAAGGGCGCGACGTCCTCGGGCCAGTCCTCATCGTCGAACACCTCGGACACGTCGTACCTCAAGGGGGCCGACTCGCGGCTCACGCGGCCGTTCATGGCGGGCTTCAACGCCTCCGCCGTGAGCATCTACTGGGTGGGCCTCGGTGTGATCCTGCTCGCGTTCATCCTGAGCTGGTTCTTCAAGACGCCGCCGCTGCGCCAGCGCTCGGCTTTGCAGGAGCAGGCTGACCAGCAGAACACCGCCGACGACCTCGAGGTCTACGCCGTCGCGGCCGCCGCGGAGACCGGGGCGCCGACCGCGCCCGCGACCGGGCCTATCCGAGTCCACAGGCCTTGATCCGTTGCCCCGGGGCCCCGCCGCACGCGGGGCCCCGGGGAGCGGTGCGACAGGATAAGCACGTGAGCACCAACGCCACGCCCCTTGAGGGCAAGACCACGTCACTGCGCGAGCGCAAGAAGCTCCAGACGCGGCAGTCGATCCACGAGGCGGCCCGGGACCTCGTGATGGAGCGCGGCTTCGCGAATATCACCATCGCGGATGTCTGCGCCCGCGCCGAGATTTCCGAGCGGACGTTCTTCAACTACTTCCCGTCGAAGGCCGCCGCCGCGCTCGGGCTCCCGCCCGTCGCGATCACCGAGGAGTACGAGCAGCGCTTCCTCGCGAGCACGAATCCACTCATCGATGACCTGTGCAAGCTCGTCGCCGACACCGCGGGGGCGCGAGGAGACGTCATGAGCCTCAAGAAGCTCATGGCCCACGAGCCCGACCTCCTGCGCGAGGTCCATCAATGGGCGACGGCGCTGCGCGAGCAGGTCATCGGGCTCGCCGAGCAGCGGACGGAGCCGCGCAGGGCGCGCCTCGCCGTGACCCTCGTGTATGCCGCTCTCGTGCTCCAGGCCGACAGCAGCGCGCCCAAGCGGCCCAGCACCCCGGAGGACCTGCGCGCGGCCGTGGCCGCGCTCGTCTCCGTCGCGAACGACTAGTCCCGGTCCGAGTCCCCGAAACCGGTGTGCGTGTGTCCCTCGCCGTCGGGGATACCCGCGGCGCCAGCCGTGCCGAGGCCGATCCCCGCGATGCGCCGCCGTCGCTCGCGGTGGGCGGGCTCGGGCTGTGTCTCGTCGCCCTCGCGGGGATCGCGCAGCAGGAGGAAGTCCTGGTTGTGGCCGTAGTGGTCGTCCTGGTTGTAGCCCTCGTCGAGCGGCGCGTCCCGGTCGAACGCGGCGAGGCCCGGGGGAGGGGCCACGCGATCGCTCTGTTCCGTGGGGGCGGGGTGTTCCATAAAGGCACCGTAGACGGACGACGGCGCCGCGCGCCAGAGGCGTTCGCCTCGCCGGGCGCTTGTGTCATTCGGGAATTGTTGGGTTGAGCAGAGTGGAACGTGCGTTCACCCTGCTCAACCCAACAATTCGCCGCCGCCTCCCCGCGCCCATTCGTCGATGAGGGCGTGGAGTTCGGCCTTGCGTTCGACGCTCGCGAACGATCCCTCGACGGAGTTGCGCGCGAGCCGCACGAGGACGTCGTCGCCAAGGTCGAAGGCCTCGGCGAGGCCGGCCATATTGTCGGCGAGGTAGCCGCCGAAATAGGCCGGATCGTCCGAGTTGACGGTCGCGAGGACTCCCGCGGCGAGCAGGTCCAGGATCGGGTGCTTCGTGAGGTCCGGTACGACGGCGAGCCTCACGTTGGAGAACGGGCACACCGTGAGCGGGATCCGCTCATCGCGCAGACGCTTGATCAGCTCCGGGTCCTCGAGGGAACGGACGCCATGGTCGATGCGCTCGGCGCCGAGGAGGTCGAGGGCGTCCCGCACGTACTCGGCGGGACCTTCCTCGCCCGCGTGAGCGACGCGGTGAAGCCCCAGCTCTTTTGCGCGAGCGAAGACGGGGACGAAGAGCTGCGGCGGGTAGCCGACCTCGGCGGAGTCGAGCCCGACGGCCAAGAGGTCTGCGGCCCGATGGGCCAAGGACTCCAAGGTGTCCATCGCCTCCAGCACCGGACGGTCGCGCAGGAACGAAAGGATGAGCCCGCCGCTCATCCCCCTCTGCCTGCCGGTCTCGAGGGCGTCGAGAAGACCGTCGAGGACGTCCTCGGCGTTGACCCCGCGGACCGTGTGGGCTTGGGCGTCGAAGAAGATCTCGACGTGGCGCACGCCCTGCTCGAAGGCCCGCTGCACGTACCGCTCGCCGAGCGTGCGGAAGTCGTCCCGGGTCCGCAGCACGGCCATGCACTCGTAGTACAGGTCGAGGAACGACTGCAGATCGGTGAACTCGTAGCGGCTGCGCAGGTCGTCGAGCGAATCGAACGGCAGGGCGATTCCGTTGCGGGCCGCGAGCTCGAATGCCAGCTCCGGTTCGAGCGTGCCTTCGATGTGGAGATGCAGTTCCGCAGTCGGGAGGGCCCGGATCCGCGCTACCCGGTCCGCTTGGAGGCCGCTGATAGATCTCTCTCCTAATGAGGGCGCCATGGCCGTCACTTCCCTTCTCGCGCCGAGACACTGAGGCTACAAACGTAGCCCCCGGAACATCACCATTTGTTCCATCCCTGACCATGAGGCGCCACGTCGCCCGACTCAGAATCGACCGCCCGCCACGTCCAGCTGTGGCTAGGGGGAAGTCGCAACCCGCTCGACGTAGGTCCCGTACTCGTTCTCCCGATCTTCATTCCCCGGATTCTGCCAGCCGAGGCCGACGGCTCTGAGACCCCGCACCCCTTCCAAGCCCTTGGACGTCCTAGTAGATTTCAGGGTGACGTGAATCACTTTCGGGGCGGGTCGAAGGGCCCGGCCGCAGCGGAGAAGGGCGCGGGATGACGGTCACCGACGACTTCAGGCAGGCTCGCGACAGGCTCCTCGCGCTGAGCGAGAACTACGACGAGGCGCGCCGCGCCTTCGTGTGGCCCCGCTTCGACGAGTTCAACTTCGCGACCGACTGGTTCGACGCCCTCGCAGCAGATCCGGACCGCGGCCAGCAGCCGGCGCTCATCATCGTCGAGCAGGACGGCAGCTCGACCCGTCGCACCTTTGCCGAACTCGCCGAGGCCTCGCGCCGCGCCGCGACGTGGCTCCACGAGCAGGGTGTCCGCCGCGGCGACCACGTCATCATCATGCTCGGCAACCAGGTGGAGCTCTGGGAGCTCATCCTCGCAAGCATTCGGCTCGGCGCCGTCATGATCCCGACCACGACCCTCATGGGCCCGCGCGACCTCCAAGACCGCGTGGAGCGCGGCGCCGCGCGCTGGGCCGCGGTGGGTGCGGCGCATCTCGCCAAGTTCGACAACGTGGCCGGCGACTACACGCTCATCAGGGTGGGAAGGGTGGGTGAGGAAGCCGGGGTGGGTGAGTCCACCGGGGTGGGTGAGGAAGCCGCCGAGCCCGACGCAGCGCACGACGACGACGGCGGGCGGCAGGGCGGCGTCGCCCGTTCCGGCCGCGCTGTGCTCGACTATGCGGATTCGGCCGACGCGAGCCCCGATTTCGAGCCCGACGCGCGAACCCACGCCGACGAGACGCTCCTGCTCTACTTCACCTCCGGCACCACGTCGAAGCCCAAGCTCGTCGAGCACACGCACACGTCCTACCCGGTCGGTCACCTCTCGACCGCGTACTGGATCGGCCTCGAACCGGGCGATGTGCATCTCAATGTCGCCTCGCCGGGCTGGGCCAAGCACGCATGGTCGAACGTGTTCGCGCCGTGGATCGCCGAGGCCACGGTCTTCATCTACAACTACGAGCGCTTCGACCCCGCGGCCCTCATGGAGCAGATGGGCCGCGAAGGAGTCACGAGCTTCTGTGCCCCGCCCACCGTGTGGCGCATGCTCATCCAGTCCGATCTCACGAAGCTCGGCGCACCGCCCCGCAAGGTCGTCTCGGCGGGGGAGCCGCTCAACGCGGAGGTCATCGACCAGGTGAAGAAGGCGTGGGGCGTGACGATCCGGGACGGCTTCGGCCAGACCGAGACCACAGTCCAGGTCGCGAACACGCCCGGCCAGCCCGTCACCGCCGGTGCGATGGGACGCCCGCTCCCGGGCTACGACGTCGTTCTCGTGGACCCCGCGACGGGTGAGGAGACGGACGACGGCGAACTGTGCCTCCGCCTCGACCCCCGTCCCGTGGGCCTCATGGCTGGCTATCACGGCGACCCCGAGCGCACGGCCGAGGCGTTCCGCGGCGGCTACTACCACACCGGGGACATGGCGCGCCGGGCGGCGGACGGCGTCATCACCTACGTGGGCCGCGACGACGACGTCTTCAAGTCCTCGGACTACCGGCTCTCGCCGTTCGAGCTCGAGAGCGTTCTCATCGAGCACCCGGCGGTCGCGGAGGCCGCGGTCGTGCCGTCGCCGGATCCGGTGAGGCTCTCGGTACCCAAGGCATTCGTGGTCCTCGCGCGCGGCTACGAGGCCAGCCCCGCGCTCGCCGAGGAGATCCTCCGCTTTGCGCGCGAGCACCTCGCGCCGTTCAAGCGCATCCGCCGCCTCGAATTCTCGGAGCTGCCCAAGACGATCTCGGGGAAGATCCGCCGCGTCGAGCTGCGGCACGGCGAGGAGGCCCGGCATGCGGGGCCGGGCGCCGGTGCCTTGCAGGCTGCGGGTGTCGAGTATTCCGAGGCGGATTTTCCGGGCCTCAAGGACTAGCCATGAGCACCCCGCTTCCCCGCGACCCGATCGATGACGCCCGTCGCAACTGGGAGCGGCACGGGTGGGGCGACGTCGCCGCGCCCATGGCGGCGATCACGGCGATCATGCGGACCCAGCAGATCCTCCTCGCACGCATCGAGGAGGTCCTCAAGCCGCACGGGCTGACGTTCGCGCGCTACGAGCTGCTCGCGCTCCTGAGCTTCGCCCGCGGCGGCGCGCTGCCCATGAGCCGGGCCAGCGCACTCCTCCAGGTCCATCCGACGTCGGTGACCAACGCCGTCGACCGCCTTGAGCAGGCGGGTCTCGTTGAGCGCACGCCGCACCCCACGGACGGTCGCACGACGCTCGTCGGGCTTACCGGCGGTGGGCGGGCGCTCGCCGAGCGGGCGACGGCGGCGCTCAACACCGAGGTTTTCGCGCGCTCGGGCTTCACGGACGACGACGTCGATCAGCTCATCCGCGTGCTCGGCGCCTTTCGCCGCAGGGCCGGCGACTTCGTGGACCCGTGAGTGCCCGCGCCCGCCTTCAGATCTGCGGGTTCGAGCGGTAGCGGATGTCCGTGATGATGCCCGAGAAATCGCGGGTCGCGCCGCCATGCGTCGCGAACTCGTCGTAGATCTTCGCCGCGAGCGTGCCCAAGGGCGCGATCGTGCCCGTGCTCTCGATGGCCTGGAGCGCGAGGTGCAGGTCCTTGGACATGAGGGCGCCCGTGAATCCCGGCTCGTAGTTCCGGTTGGCGGGGCTCGCCGGGACAGGGCCGGGGACCGGGCAGTTCGTCGTGAGGGCCCAGCATTGGCCGGAGGCGTGGGCGGCGACGTCGAACAGCACGTCGTCCTTGAGGCCGAGCTTCTCCGCGAGGACGAACGCCTCGCACACGGCGATCATCGAGGCGCCGAGGATCATGTTGTTGCACACCTTCGCCGCCTGGCCAGCGCCGTGGTCGCCGCAGTGCACGATCCGCTTGCCCATGAGCCCGAGCAGGGGCTCGACCTGTGCGAAGTCCTCGTCGCTGGCCCCGACCATGAAGGTGAGCGTGGCCGCCTCGGCGCCCATCACACCGCCTGAGACGGGCGCGTCGATGAACCGATGGCCTGCGGCCGTCGCCGCCTCGGCGGCCTCGCGGGCATCGTCGACGTTGATCGTCGAGCAGTCGAGGAAGAGCGTCCCGGGCGCGGCGCTCGCGAGGAGGCCCCACTGCTCCTCGGTTCCGCGGTAGAGCTCGAGGACCTGCTCTCCCTTCTGGAGCATAGTGAGAATGATCGCGGCGCCTTTGGCCGCCTCTTCCGCTGACTGGGCTACTTCTACCCCGTGGGCCCGCGCGGCTTCCGCGGCCGCGGGGAACGGGTCGAAGCCGACGACGTCGCGTCCCGCCTTGACGAGGTTCGCGGCCATGGGACCGCCCATGTGGCCGAGACCCAGGAACGCGATCGTCCCGCCCGTGACTTCTGTGGCTTCGCCGTCGCTCATGTCACTAGCTCCCTTCAGGCATCACGAAGTGCGCGCCCTGCCGGATTCCGGAAGGCCAACGGCTCGTGACGGTCTTCGTCTTGGTGTAGAAGCGGAACGCGTCCGGACCGTGCTGATTGAGGTCCCCGAAGCCCGAGGACTTCCAGCCGCCGAACGTGTAGTACGCGATGGGCACGGGGATCGGCACGTTAACCCCGACCATGCCGACCTCGACGCGGCTTGCGAAGTCGCGAGCCGAATCGCCGTCGCGCGTGAAGATCGCGACGCCGTTGCCGTAGGGGTTCTCACTGCAGAGGCGCAGCGCCTCCTCGTAGTCCTCGGCGCGGACGACGCTCAGTACGGGGCCGAAGATCTCGTTGCGGTAGATGCTCATTTCCGGGGTGACCCGGTCGAACAGCGTGGGGCCGATCCAGAAGCCGCCCTCGTAGCCGTCCACCGTCGCGCCGCGGCCGTCGGTGACAAGCGTCGCGCCTTCCTCGACGCCTGTGGCGATGTAGCCTTCGATGCGCTCCTTCGCAGCCGGCGTGACGACGGGCCCGAAGTCGGAGCCCTTCTCGAGGCTCGGGCCGACCGTGAGGCCCTTGATGCGCTCTTGGAGCGCCGCGATGAGCCTGTCTCCCGTCTCCTCGCCGACCGGGACGGCGACCGAGATGGCCATGCAGCGCTCGCCGGCCGAGCCGTACGCCGCGCCGATGAGCGCGTCCGCGGCCACGTCGAGGTCCGCGTCCGGCATGACGACCATGTGGTTCTTCGCGCCGCCGAAGCACTGGGCGCGCTTGCCGTGGGCCGCGGCCGTCGCGTAGATGTACTGCGCGATCGGCGTCGATCCGACGAAGCCGATCGCCTTGACCCGCGGGTCCTCGAGGAGCGCGTCCACGGCCTCCTTGTCTCCGTTCACGACGCTGAACACGCCGTCGGGCATTCCGGCTTCCGTGAAGAGCTCGGCGAGCATGAGCGGAACGGACGGATCGCGCTCGGATGGCTTGAGGATGAACGCGTTGCCGGCCGCGAGGGCGGGGCCGCACTGCCAGAGCGGGATCATGGCGGGGAAGTTGAACGGCGAGATCCCGGCGACGACGCCGAGCGGCTGCCGGAGCGAGTGGACGTCGATTCCCTGGCCGACGCCGTCAGAGAACTCGCCCTTGAGCAGATGCGGCGCACCGGCGGCGAACTCGACGACCTCGATGCCGCGCTGCACGTCGCTCCTCGCGTCGGCGAGCGTCTTGCCGTGCTCCTTCGAGAGGGCGGTCGCGATCTCGTCGAGGTGTTCGTTGACGAGGTCCACGAACTTGAGCAGGATCCGGCCCCTGCGCTGAGGGTTGATGGCCGCCCACTCGGCCTGCCCCTTCTCAGCCGCGGAGATCGCGTTGCGGACCTCGTCTGCGCTCGCGAACGGGACGCGGCCTTGCACGCGGCCGGTGCACGGATCGTAGACGTCGCCGTAGCGGCCCGAAGCGCCGTCGACCCTCTGCCCGCCCAGGTAATGGCTCAGTTCGTAGACCGTCGCGGAGGACTCGTGGACCATGGCGAACGCTCCTTTGCATCCGATTGGGGTGTGACTTACATCTCATGGAAAGCCCAGTTCCGAAGATACTCGGACTTCCAAGTAAGTGCCAGAGCCGGCGCGCATCCCCCGTTCAGGGGTCACGTCCCGTGGGTGCGTGGCGCTTTGGGGGTCACGTCCCGTGGGTGCGTGGCGTCGTCGTTCGCTCAACACCCGCGGGAGGTGACCCCTGGATGGTGCGGGACCCGCGGGAGGTGACCCCTGAACGGTGCGGGACCCGCGGGAGGTGACCCCTGGATGGTGCGGGACCCGCGGGAGGTGACCCCTGGACGGTGCGGGACCCGCGGGAGGTGACCCCTGGACGGTGCTACGCGATCCGGTCGAAGAGCCCCGCGAGCTCCTCGGTGAGAGCCTTGACGAGGGCGGGGTTCGTGCCGATCGGCTTGCCGTCGATGTGATTGACCGGGGTGAGCAGCCGGACCGACGAGATGAGCCACACGGCGTCGGCGTCGAACAGGTCGTCGGGCTCGAGAGGCCCGTAGCCGAGCTCCCATCCTTCCTTCTTGGCCGCCGCGAAGAGCGCTCCCTGGGAGGTGCCCGGCAGGATCCCCGAGTCAAGCTCAGGGGTCACGAGCCGCTTGAAGGTGACCCGGCCGGCGTCGTCCGTTTCCGCATGGGCGACCAAGACCGTCGAGGTGGGGCCCTCGAGGACCTTGCCATCGCGGGAGGTGAAGATGACGTCGTCGGCGCCGCGGTCGTGGGCGAAGCGGAGGGCCGCCATGTTGACGGCGTAGCTGAGCGTCTTGGCCCCGAGCAGGAGCCAGGGGGCGCGCTCGGCGAGGTCGGAGTCGTAGCCGCGGTCGAGGAGGAGGACGTCGATGCCGTGTTCGCGCTGTCGCTTCGCCGAGTGCGCGGGCGGGAACGCGGCGACCCAGCAGGTCGGCACGTGCGTGCCCTCCACTCCGCGCGTCGCGACGAGCCGCACGACGACCTCGTCGAGGACGCCGACCGTTCGCTGGTACTCGGCGAGCGCCGTCACGATCGCGCGCTCCCACTGCTCGTGGCCGGGCACGTCGAGGTGGATCATCCCGGCGCTCGAGGCGAGCCGTGAGAGGTGCGCCGGGAGCTTGCGCACGTGCCCGTCGAGGACGAGGAGAGTCTCGAACACGCCGTCGCCCCGGTTCACGCCCTGGTCGGTCGCGTAGAGCGTGGGCTTGCTGGCATCCTCGATGCGTCCGTCCGGGTGAGCGGGATCGAGGAAGACAAGCACGGTCTGAGTCATGGTCACAGCTTAGGCTGTGCCCATGCTCTTCCAGCTGCCGCTTGTGGGGGTCCTGCCCAACTGGATAACGTTCTTGCTCGCCGTCGTCGATCTCGTGATCCGTGTCGCCGTCGTCGGCATCATCCCCGGCAACCGCCGTCCCACCACTGCCATGGCCTGGCTCTTGGCCATCTTCTTCATCCCGACTGTCGGGCTGCTCCTCTTCCTCATGTTCGGCAACTTCCGTCTCTCCCGGAAGCGGCGCGAACAGCAGCAGGAGGTCGACGAGCAGGTTCGCGCCCTGGTCGCCGAGTCCGACGGCGGCGAACCCGCCTCTGCGTTCGCCGGCGCGGAATGGCTGCATTCGGCGTCGAAGCTCAATCAGCAGCTCGGGGCGCTGCCCATGGTGGATGGCAATTCTGTGCGCCTCATCCCCGGGTACGAGGACGCCCTCGCGGCCATGGCGGAGGCAGTCCGGAACGCGAAGCGCTTCGTCAACGCCGAGTTCTACATCATGAGCTCGGACGAGCTGACGGACGAGTTCTTCGCCGCCCTCGAGGAGGCCGCCGAGCGCGGGGTCGAGGTGCGGCTCCTCTTCGACCACATCGGGACCGCCCGGATCCGCGGATACCGCGGGCTGCTGCGTCGGCTCCGGGCCTCGAAGATCCAATGGCGGCGCATGCTGCCGCTTCTGCCGCTCTTGGGCCAGTGGCGCCGGCCAGATCTGCGGAATCACCGCAAGATCCTCGTCGTCGACGGCGAGGTCGCGTTCACCGGGTCGCTCAACCTCATCGAGCGTTCGTACCGCAACCCGCGGCACCGCCGCGCGGGGCGGCAATGGGTCGAGCTCATGGCGCGCCTCGACGGGCCCGCCGTGACGACGCTCAACGTCGTCTTCGCGACCGACTGGCTCGGCGAGACCGGCCAGCTCCTCGCAGAGCAGATGGCGCCGCCTTCTGCGGCGGGATCGGTCGCGGCGCAGGTCGTGCCCAGCGGCCCCGCCTTCGCGAATGAGAATAATCTTCGGCTGTTCAACACGCTCATCTACTCGGCTCAGCACCGGCTGTCGATCTGCAGCCCGTACTTCGTCCCCGACGATTCGCTCCTCTACGCCGTGACCACGGCAGCCCAGCGCGGGGTCCACGTCGAGCTGTTCGTCTCCGAGCAGGGCGACCAGTTCCTGGTCCACCACGCGCAGCAGTCGTACTACGAGGTGCTGCTCGCCGCGGGCGTCAAGATCTACCGCTACCCCAAGCCGTTCGTGCTCCACGCGAAGCACTTCACCGTCGATGACGACGTGGCCGTCCTGGGCTCCTCGAACATGGACATGCGCTCGTTCTCGCTCAACATGGAGGTCTCGCTCATGCTTCCGGGCGCCGGGATTGTGGCCCAGATGCGCCAAGTCGAGGACATGTACCGCAAGGTCAGCCTGCCACTTGACCTCGAGGCGTGGCGGAGCCGGCCGATCCTGAGCCGCTACGTCGACAACGTGGCGCGGCTTACGGCGACCGTTCAGTAGGACCGAGGCTCGCGCCGCCGGAGGCCCGCGCACCGCCGGCCGCGCGCTCCTGCCCGCTTGAACCTTCCCGATCAGTCAGGAACCCGGCGCGTCGCGCGTTCCGCCCGTGTCCCGGGCGAAGAAACGGGCTGGAGCGCGGGATCAGTCGGGAAACTCGGCCCCGAGCGTGGTCAGCACCGCGAACGCTTTGGCCCGGATTTCGTCGTGTTCGGCGTCGGGATCGGAATCGGCGACGACGGCGCCGCCCACCCCGAGCGTGAGCCGCGCCGATCCGTCGGCCGCGCTCTGGACGACGAGCGTCCGGATGACGACGGAAAGGTCTGCGGCGCCCGTCCGCGAAAAGTAGCCGATCGCGCCGGAGTACACGCCTCGAGGGCCTGCCTCGAGGCGGTCGAGGATGCGCATCGTGCTGATCTTGGGCGCGCCGGTCATCGATCCGGGAGGGAATGCCGCAGCAACGGCTTCGGCGCGCGACGCGTCGGGGCGCAGCTGCGCGTCGACCGTGCTGACGAGCTGATGGACGGTTGCGTACGTCTCGACGGCGAAGAGCCGCGAGACGGCCACGGAGCCGGGGACCGCGAAATGGCTCAGATCGTTGCGGAGAAGGTCCACGATCATGAGGTTCTCGGCCCGGTCCTTGGGGTTCGCGGCCAGCTCCGCGCGCACGCGGGCGTCCTCGGCGGCGTCGGCGCCGGGCGCCCGCCGGCGCGTGCCCTTGATCGGCTCGGCGCGAAGCCGGCCGTCGTCCGCGAGGCTCAGGAAGCGCTCGGGGGACGTGCTCGCGACGGCGAGTGGCCCGAAGCGCGCAAATGCGGCGAAGGGGGCAGGGCTGCGGCGGCGGAGCGCTCGGTAGGCGAGCCAGGGGTCGGGCGCCGAGCCGGGGGCGACCTCGGCCTCGAGCGTCGTCGTGAGGCACACCTCGTAGGTATTGCCCTCGGCGATCTCGGCCTTCGCGTCCCGTACCTTGTCGCGGTAGGCGTCCGCCGAGTCTCGGGCGGTGAAGCGGGGTGCCTCCCCGACGGCGGCAGGCGGCGCAGCGGCGGCCGGCGGCGCGACGGCGGCCGGCGTCGCGGGGGCCGGCGGCGTTGCGGGGGCAGGCGGGGTCGCCCCGCGCACGGCGCGCTCGGCCTCGTCCAGCCACCCGACGGCGCCCGGCGCGTCGAGGGCGAGGAGCCAGGTCTCGCCGAGCTCGTGGTCGAGCACGACGGCGCGCGCAGCGAACACCAGCTGCGCATCCTCGGAGGGCGTGCCGCGGAACGAACCGGGGCTCACGTCGTTCCCACCGCATTCGCGCTTGAGCTCGTACCCGAGATAACCGAGCCAGCCGAGCGCGAACCCGCATTCGAGCCCTTCGACGCCGACTCGGGGGAGGGACGGGCGGCCCCATGCCGCGTCGAGCCAACGGAAGAAGGGCTGCTCAAAGACGGCGGTCGTCGGAGTGCCCCATTCCGGGCCGAACGTGACCTTCGTGCGTCCGCCGCGGTGCGTCATGCGCCTGCCGCGGGCTCCGCCGTCGTCGGCCATGATGCTGAAGCGGCTGCGCTGCCCTGCGCTGTCCGTGCATGCGTCGGAGGAATCGAGCCACACCGCGTAAGTCGATTCGCCGAAGAGCGACGCGAAGAGGGCTTCGGGGTCGGGGGTGGCCGCGAGACGCCGGGCTGAGACGGTCCCGGACTCCCGTGCCGCGCGCTCGGGCGCGAGGGCCTCGCGCAGCGCGGGGAGCTCGGCGAGCGCGTCGAGGACGCGGGCCGTCGCCCCGTCCGGGCGGGCCTCGCCGGCTCCCGCGATGACGGTGACCGCGGCGGCGGATGGTACGTCGTCGGCGGCGAGCCAGGCGTCCTCCTGCGCCGCCCAGCGGTCCCAGTGCGGCACATACGTCTCGCCGTCGCGCGCGAGGGCCCGGCTCTTGCGCTCGGCCGTGGACGCCTCGACCCAGACGACGGCGTCCGCGAGCGCGCGCAAGGGCTCGGCGCCTGCGCCCACGCCTTCGAGGACGACGACGTCGCCCGGCTCGGTCACGCGCTCCTCGCCGTACGCGTCGGCGAGCCAATCCCACGCCCGCCAGCGCGCGTCCTCGCCGCGGCGGAGCCGGCCGAGCACGTCGTCGGCGCAGCGCCGGATGCCTTGCGCGAGGCCGTCCCACCCGGTGTAGAGGTCTTCGAGGTGGACGAGTGTGACGGAGCGGTGCTCGCGGAGGGCGGCCGCGAGCTCAACGGCGAGGGACGTCTTGCCCGCACCCGAGCGGCCGTCGACGGCGATGACGGTCGGGCGGGAGGGGCGGCTGCTGGTCACGCCTCGGCGAAGGCCGGAGGCCGCTGGGAGAGCTCGGCGCGCACGTGCTCGACGACGCCGGGCACTGCCGCGTCGATGAGCTCCCACGTGAGCTCGAAGTCGCTCTGACCGCCGAACCAGGGGTCTTCGATGCCCTGGTCGAGGTGGTCGAGATGCGCGACGGCGGGATCGAACTCGCGCATCATGCGCACCTTGTGCTCTGTCCCGGCGGGGGCGATCTCGCGCAGGTGGCCGTAATGGTCGACGTCGAGCGCCAGGATGAGGTCGCGCTCGTCGAACCATTCCGGCCGGAACTTCTGGGCGATGTGGGCGTGCGAGTGGATGCCGTGCGCGTCGAGGACGCGCGCGGCGCGCGGGTCGATCGGCCGACCGACCTCGTAGCTGGTGGTGCCCGCCGAATCGACCACTGTGCGCTCCGAAAGGCCTGCGGCGGCGAGGGCTTCGACGAGCATGAACTCGGCCATGGGCGAGCGGCAGATGTTCCCGGTGCAGACCGTGATGATCCGGTAGGGGCTCGCCGTCGAGTTCATGCGACTAAGCATAGGGTCCGCGGATCGCCGAGCCGGAATCAGCGGCGGAAGATGAAAGCGCTTAGACAACGGCGAGCAGGACGCCGACGCCCACGAAGAGGGTGCCGAAGATGCGATTGAGCAGGCGCTGGCCGCGCTCGTCCCGTGTGAACCGCTGGAAGCTCTTGGCCGCGAGGGCGAAGAAGAACCACATCACGACGATGTCCACTCCAACGATCGTTGCCCCGATGACGGCGTACTGGCTCCAGAGCGGAAGCTCGGGCCGGACGAACCCGGGGATGAAGGCGAGGAAGAAGACGATTGCCTTCGGGTTGAGGAGGTTGACCCAGAGTCCCCGTTGGAACATGGAGAATGCGGGCTCGTTCCCGAGAGCCTGCGCGGCTTCCTGGGTGACGTCCGGCCTGCGGAGGAACTGCCTGACCCCGAGGAACATGAGGTAGGCGGCTCCGAGGTAGCGGATGACGTTGAACGCGACCGGTGAGCTCGCGACGAGCACCCCGAGGCCCGCCGCCACGACGGCCAGATGCACGACGAGGGCCGCCTGCTGCCCGAGCACTCCCCAGATGGCGCGGCGGAATCCCGCGTTGAGCGAGTTGCTCATCGTGTTGATGGCGCCCGCGCCGGGGGTGAAGCTGATGAGGAGGCAGGCGCCCAGGAGGGCGGCCCAGATCGAAAAAGGCACCCCTCCAGATTACGGCCGCGGATCACCAGAGGATGTCGAGGCCGGGCAGGGCCGAGAAGGCTGAATCAGCGGTGACGAGCGTGTAGCCCTCGACGAGCGCCTGTGCCGCGATGATCCGATCGAACGGGTCGCGATGATCCCACGCGAGGCGTCCTGCTTCGAGAGCGTGTCCGGCCGTTATCGGAAGCTCCTCAGACACGAGGGCGAGCACGTGTTTCTCATAGCCCGTAAGAAGTCCGTCGAGATCTGCGAGTTTGCCGATGCGGCGCTTGTTGGCGAGTTCGAACCCGGAGACGGCTGAAGCAATGAGCTTCGAGTCCCACGATTCGAGAGCCGCTCGCGCCCTGCGGGAGAGCCTTCGCGGTTCGGTCAGTGCCCAGACGAGTGTATGGGTGTCGAGGAGATAAGGGGTCCTTCCCATTCGGCGAGTTCCTCCTCACTCATCGGCTCGAGAAAGTTCTCTGGCAGGTGCCCCTTGATGAAGCCGAGCGGCCGCTTCTTGGGGGACTCGATCTTGACGAGGCGCGCCACGGGGCGGCCCGCCTTCGCGATGATCACGTCCTCCCCGGCGTCCATGCGATGGAGCAGCTCGGACAGCCGCGTCTTGGCGTCAAGGATGTTGTAGGTCCCCATGTTGATCAACCCTACTTGGTCAATGCCCACGGCAGAACCAGCTCCGGAAGTTCTCATGCCTCGACGCTACGGCGCCGCACCCCGCGGAAGGGGAGCGGCGCCGTCGTATGTGGAAGACACGCGCGGAGGCATTGTGTGGAGGGGAAACGGCAGCCCTCAGGCCCGCCCGATGACCTCCCCGTTCGGGATGAGGAACCAGCCGTCGGACGACGAGCCCCAGCGGTGCCAGCCGGCCGCGATCCGCTCGAGATCCGCGCGCTCGGCGAAGCCATACGCGACTGCCTGCTCCGCGAACGCCGAGTGGAGCACCCGCTCGCTCCACACGCGCGCCTGCCACGTGCGCTGCTGGGGCGTCGCGTAGAGCCAGTTGCTGCTGGACGGCGCGACGTCGGTGAACCCCGCCTCCTGCATCCAGCTCACGAGCCGACGGCCGGCGTCCGGCTCCGCGCCGTTGCGCCGGGCAATCCGCTGGTAGAGCTCCATCCACTCGGAGAGCTCCGAGATCTCGGGATACCAGCTCATGCCGTGGAAGTCGGCGTCGCGCACGGCCACGATGCCGCCCGGCTCCGCGACGCGGCGCATCTCGCGCAGCGCCGCGACGGGATCCGTCAGGTGCTGGAGCACCTGGTGGGCGTGGACGACGTCGAACGATTCGTCTTCGAGGTCGAGGTCATAGACGTTGCCGATGGCGAAGCTCACGTTCTCGATTCCGCGGTCCTCGGCGAGGGCACGGGCCTGGGCGACGACGTCTTCCGAGCGGTCGAGGCCGAGGACCTGGCCGGGCGCGGTGAGCGCCGCGAAGTCGCACGTGATGCTTCCTGGCCCGCAGCCGACGTCGAGCACCCGGAGGCCGGGGGCGAGGTGCGGGAGCACGAAGCCCGCAGAGTTCTCGGCGGTTCGTGCGGCATGCGCACGCACGACGCTCTCGTGGTGCCCATGGGTGTAGACATCGTCGGGAGTGCTCTGCTGGCCGTCCATGGAACCACGTTACGCGCCCCGGGTATCGGGCCCGTGGCAGACGCGACAAGGTCCTGTGAGTTTGGCTACGCGGGACCGTGAGCTTGCCGACGAAACCCGGAATCCGGCGAAAATCCTCCACCCTACCGCCCTAAGCTTGAAGAGACAAGCATCCTGGGAAATGTCCTGGGATACCCCGTGGGCAAAGGTGCCCTCTCGCAGCGAAAGGAGCACTCCCATGACCGTTCTCAACACAAGCAGCATCCGCCACCGCCGCAAGGGCCTCTTCAGCCGCCACCGTGCGATTCCGCTGGGCGAAGACATCCTCCTCGCGCGCCACGGAGCCCGCATCCGCCACTTTGCGAACGACCGCCGCAATGGCCGCACGGTCGCCGTCCTGGTCGACGGCTCGACAGACCACGCGCCGAACGCGCTCGTCCCGGCCCTCGCGCTCACGCCCGCCCAGCGCCTGTCGCTGCACGTCCAGGACGTCCGGAACGAATTCTCGCGAGAGGACCTCAGGGCCCTGGGATGGGCGACGGCCGCGTGGGCGGTCGCCTCGGCGCTGTTCATCGCGTTTGTCGTCACCGTCGGCATGGCGAGCGGCCCCGAGGTCTTCAACCAGACCACGGCGCTCTATTCCGGGTCCTGACGCGGCGGGGCCCGACCCTGAGAGGCAGGGCGCCGCGCCGATAGGCTTGGTCGATGACCACACCCGAGCCCACGCCGTCGTCCGCCGACTCCGCGTCGCCGTCGGCATGGCGAGCGACCCCCGCGCCGGGCACGTGGAACCCTCGGCTCGCGCTTCTCGTCGCGGCGACGTACTTCATGGAGTTCCTCGACGGCACGGCCCTCTCGACGGCCTTGCCCGCCATCGGCACGGACTTCCGGGTCGTTCCCGCTGACGTCAACGTGGCCATGACGGCGTACCTCGTCGCCGTCGCGATGGGCATCCCGTTCAGCTCGTGGCTTGCCGAGCGCTTCGGATCCCGTCGCGTGTTCTGCTCGGCGATCGCGGTTTTCACGCTCGCCTCGCTCCTGTGCGCGCTCAGTCCCAACCTCGGCGCGCTCACGGCGTTCCGCGCCCTGCAGGGCTTCGGCGGCGCGATGATGGTGCCGGTCGGCTCGCTCGTCGTCCTGCGCGGCACGCCCAAGGACCAGCTCCTCACGGCGACCGCCTACCTCGTGTGGCCGGGCCTCCTCGCGCCCGTGATCGCCCCGCTCGTGGGCGGCGCCCTCACGCAGTACCTCTCGTGGCACTGGATCTTCCTCGTCAACCTCCCCCTCGGCCTGGCCGCGTTCCTCGCGGCGCTGCGGCTCGTGCCCCGCGGGGGATCGGACCGCGAGCGGCGGCTCGACTGGCCCGGGCTCGTGCTGACCACCGCGGGGGTTGCGGCCGTCGTCGTCGGCCTCGAGCTCTTCTCGGAGGGGCGCCCCGCTGGATGGGCGACGGCGGCGCTCGCCGCGGGTGCCGGCGCGCTCGCCGCGGCCGTGTGGTGGATGCGGCGCGCCCCACGGCCGCTCTTCGACTTCCGCGTCCTCGGCGTGCGCACGTTCCGGGCGACCCAGACGGGCGGCTTCATCTACCGGCTCACCATCATGGCCGTCCCGTTCCTCCTCCCGCTCCTGTTCCAGGACGGCTTCGGGTGGGACCCCGTGCATTCGGGGCTCCTTGTCGCGGCGGTGTTCGTCGGGAACATCGGGATCAAGCCGACGACGACGCCGCTCATCCGCCGCTTCGGATTCAAGCCCGTGCTCGTGGTCGCCGCGGCAGTCTCCGCGGCGACGTTCGCGGCCTGCGCGCTGCTCACGCCGTCCACCCCCGACGTGCTCATCGCCGGGCTTCTGCTCGTGTCCGGGGCCTTCCGCTCGATCGGCTTCTCGGCGTACATGACCGTCCAGTACTCCGACGTCTCGGGCGCGCAGCTCCCGAGCGCCAATGCGATCGCGAACACGCTCGTCCAGCTCGCGGCGGCGCTCGGCGTGGCCGTCGGGGCGCTCCTCATCCGCGTCGGCGCGGCTTTCGGCCCGGACGGCGCGGACCACGCGATGCCGTACCGCGTTGCGTTCGTGGCGATCGCCGCGCTCATGCTCGTGAGCGTCGCCGACAGCCTCCTGCTCCCGCGCCACGCAGGGACCCAGGTGAGCGGGAGGCGCTGAGCGTGCCAACCTGCATCGACTGCTCCGTAACTGTCGTTTTGAGCGCCTAAAACGACAGTTCTGGAGCAGTCGATATCGCACCGGCCCGGTAGAGCTTCTGCCGCTGCCGCCCGAGCCCCTCGATCTCGGCCTCGAGCGTGTCCCCGGGCGCGAGGTACGGGAACCTCCCCGAGAGCGCGACGCCGGCGGGCGTCCCCGTGAGGATCACGTCGCCGGGCTCGAGGAGCATGTACTGGCTGCAGTAGCGCACGAGCTCGGTGGGCCCGAACACGAGGTCGTCCGTGTGGGCGTCCTGGCGGGCTTCGCCGTTGACCCAGCTGCGGACGCGGAGGGCTGACGCGTCGAGCTCGTCGGCGGGGACGAGCCACGGGCCGAGCGGCGTCGAGCCCGGGAGGGACTTCCCTTTGGTCCACTGGCCCGAGCCGGACGTCTGGTAGTCGCGTTCGGAGAGGTCGTCCGCGAGCGTGTACCCCGCGATGCAGGCCGCGGCTTCGCCGTCCGTGGCCAGATAGGACGCTGCGCGGCCGACGACGATCGCGAGCTCGGCTTCCCAGTCGAAGGCAGCGGACGACGGCGGAATGGGCGCCGGATCGTGCGGGCCGACGACCGTGTTGCTCGGCTTGAGGAACACGATCGGGGCCGTCGGGAGGTCGAGCCCGGACTCGGCTGCGTGCGCCGCGTAGTTGAGGCCGATGCCGATGACGCTGCCCGGCCGCGCAACGGGTGCCCCGACGCGAAGGCCCTCGGCGCCGTCGATCTCGGAGAGCTCCCTGGCGGCGAGGGCCGCGCGGACTCGCGTGACGCCGTCGTCCGCGAGGAAGGCTCCGTCGATGTCCGAGGTGAGGGGGCTGAGGCTGTAGGCGTGCTCGCGGCCGTCCGGGCCGACGGCGAGCACTGCGGGCTGCTCCGAGCCGCGGTCGCCGAGTCTGAGGAACTTCATCGGGCCTCCGAATCGTATATTCCATATTATGGAAACTTACTTCCGATACACGAGAAAGACTAGCCGAAATGCCCCGGTTGGGCCAAGTTGAGCGCACTCGACTCAACTTCATTTGACATCCAGAACCCGCTGCGTAGACTTGAGTGCAGATCGCTCAACTTGATCGGGCCTCTTCTGGGTGCCTCGGCGGTTGGCTTCTGTCCATGAGCAAAACAGCAGGAGGAACTATGTCCCGCGCAGTCGGCATCGACCTGGGTACCACCAACTCCGTCGTCTCCGTCCTCGAGGGCGGCGAGCCGACGGTCATCGCCAACGCCGAGGGCGGCCGCACCACGCCGTCCGTCGTCGCGTTCTCCAAGACCGGCGAGGTCCTCGTCGGCGAGATCGCCAAGCGCCAGGCGGTCAACAACATCGAGCGCACCATCGCGTCCGTCAAGCGCCACATGGGCACCGACTGGACGATCGGCATCGATGACAAGAAGTACACGCCGCAGGAGATCTCGGCGCGCATTCTCATGAAGCTCAAGAACGACGCCGAGTCGTACCTCGGCGAGAAGGTCACCGACGCGGTCGTCACCGTCCCGGCGTACTTCAACGACGCCGAGCGCCAGGCCACGAAGGAGGCCGGCGAGATCGCGGGCCTCAACGTGCTCCGCATCATCAACGAGCCGACCGCGGCCGCGCTCGCGTACGGCCTCGACAAGGGGAAGGAAGACGAGCTCATCCTCGTCTTCGACCTTGGCGGCGGCACGTTCGACGTCTCCCTCCTCGAGGTCGGCAAGGACGAGGACGGCTTCTCGACCATTCAGGTCCGCGCGACGGCGGGCGACAACCGCCTCGGCGGCGACGACTGGGACCAGCGCGTCGTCGAGTACCTCCTCGGCCAGCTCAAGCTCAAGGGCATCGACCTCTCGAAGGACCGCATCGCCCTCCAGCGCCTCCGCGAGGCCGCCGAGCAGGCCAAGAAGGAGCTCTCGTCCTCGACGAGCACGAACATCTCGCTCCAGTACCTCTCCGTGACCCCCGACGGCCCGGTGCACCTCGATGAGGCCCTCACCCGCGCGAAGCTCCAGGACCTCACGAAGGACCTTCTGGACCGCACCAAGAAGCCGTTCCACGATGTCATCGCCGAGGCCGGCATCAAGGTCTCCGACATCGACCACGTGGTCCTCGTCGGCGGCTCGACCCGCATGCCCGCCGTCTCCGAGCTCGTCAAGGAGCTCACGGGAGGCAAGGAGCCCAACAAGGGCGTGAACCCGGACGAGGTCGTCGCCGTCGGCGCCGCGCTCCAGGCCGGTGTCCTCAAGGGCGAGCGCAAGGACGTCCTCCTCATCGACGTGACCCCGCTCTCGCTCGGCATCGAGACCAAGGGCGGCGTCATGACGAAGCTCATCGAGCGCAACACCGCCATCCCGACCAAGCGCTCCGAGACGTTCACGACGGCCGACGACAACCAGCCGTCCGTCTCCATCCAGGTGTTCCAGGGCGAGCGCGAGTTCACCCGGGACAACAAGCCGCTCGGCACGTTCGAGCTCACGGGCATCGCCCCGGCCCCGCGCGGCATCCCGCAGATCGAGGTCACGTTCGACCTCGACGCGAACGGCATCGTCCACGTCTCCGCGAAGGACAAGGGCACGGGCAAGGAGCAGTCGATGACCATCACTGGCGGCACCGCGCTGTCCAAGGAGGACATCGAGCGCATGGTCTCCGACGCCGAGGCCCACGCGGCCGAGGACAAGAAGCGCCGCGAGGCCGCCGACCGCCGCAACACGGCCGAGCAGCTCGCCTACTCCGTCGACAAGCTCATCGCCGACAACAAGGACAAGCTGCCCGAGGCGGTCAAGACGGAGGTCCAGGCCGACGTCGACGCCCTCAAGAAGGCGCTCGAGGGCACCGACGACGAGGCCGTGAAGGCCGCGTTCGAGAAGCTCCAGCACTCGCAGTCCAAGCTCGGCGAGGCCATCTACGCGGGCTCGCAGGGCGCCGCTGGCGCGGATGCCTCGAGCGACGGCTCGCACACCGCGAGCAGCGCCGGCTCGGCCGGGGCGGCCGGGCACAAGGAAGAGGACATCGTCGACGCGGAGATCGTCGACGAGGACGAGAAGAAGAAGTAGGCCATGGCTCCCCACCACGGCAACGACGACGAGCACGAGGTTCGCGGCGAGCCGCAGAAGCCGGTGATCCGGGACAACCGCAAGGTTGATCCGGTCACCGGCGGGGTGCGGCAGCCCGACCAGGGTGCGAGCGAGAAGGCGAACGACGGCGGCCGGGCGGCTTCGGCCGACGCCGGCGGCCCGCAGCGCGGCGGCTCCGAGCACGAGGACCTCCGTCCCGTGGACGAGGCCCACGACGCAGAGGACGTCCTCGCCCAGGCCGAGCGCATCCTGAGCGAGGCGGCCGGCATCCAGGACGAGGCTGCCGAGCTCCGCGAGGACCTCCAGCGCCTCCAGGCCGAGTACATCAACTACCGGAAGCGTGTGGACCGCGACCGTGCGGTCGCGGGCGAGGTCGCCGTCATGGGCGTCCTCACCTCGCTCCTGCCCGTGCTCGACGACATCGACGCGGCGCGCGCCCACGGCGACCTGTCCGACGGGCCGTTCGCGTCGATTGCCGCGAAACTCGAGCAGATCCTCACGAGCCACGGGCTCGAGCGGATCGATGCGACCGGCGTCGAGTTCGACCCGAACATCCACGAGGCCCTCATCCAGCAGCCCGGCGAAGGCATCACGGTGGACACCGTGCAGCAGGTCCTGCGCTCCGGCTACCGGACGCAGGCTCGGGTGCTGCGGGCTGCGCAGGTCATCGTCGCCGTTCCTTAGCTCGGAGCCGGGACGCCGCGGAGGATGAGGGGCCCCGCCCCTGGCGCGGGGGGGGGGGGGGGGCCCCCCCCCGGGGGGGGGGGGGGGGGGGCCCCCCCCCCCCCCCCCCCCCCGCGCTCCGACAGCGGATGCGGCCTTCCCGAAGCTCGCAAGCTCGCACCGGGTCCCTCGGCCGCGATCCTTGTGTCACTCCCGGGCCCCTCCCTCATCCGCCGCGGCTTTCGCGTGCAGGTCGCCTATGCGGCTGTCGGCGTAACGTTAGTTTTCGATGCAGTGAAAGGAGGCCCTTGTGGCCAGTCAGGATTGGGTGGAGAAGGACTTCTACTCCATTCTCGGCGTGCCCAAGGACGCCTCTGAGGCCGATATCAAGAAGGCCTATCGCAAGCTCGCCCGCCAGTACCACCCGGACCAGAACCCCGGGGATGCCGAGGCCGAGAAGAAATTCAAGGACATCACCGAGGCCAACTCTGTGCTGAGCGACGCCGAGGAGCGTCAGCAGTACGACGCGATCCGGGCCATGGGCGGGGCGCGATTCTCGGCCGGCGGTCCCGGCGGCGGCGCTGGCGCGGGGGGCTTCGAGGATCTTTTCGGTGGGCTGTTCGGCGGAACCGCGGGCCGTCATTCGCGCGGCTTCAGCACGGGCGACCTCCCGCCGGAATTCGCCGACCTCTTCGGCGGCTTCGGCACGGGCGGCGGATTCCAGGCGCCGCAGCAGAAGGGCGCCGACAGGCAGGCGACGACGACGATCTCCTTCGCGGGCTCGATCCGCGGCACGACGGTGGGCCTGCGCGAGCAGAACGGCGACGTCATCGACGTCCGCATCCCCGCAGGCATCCGCGACGGGCAGAAGGTCCGCGTGCGCGGCAAGGGCGGGCCAGGATCGGCCGGGCCCGGCGACCTCATGGTCACTGTCAACGTCACGCCGCACGAGTTCTTCGTGCGCGACGGCGACAACATCCGCATCCACGTTCCCGTGAGCTTCGACGAAGCAGCCCTCGGCGCCAAGATCGACGTGCCCACGCTCGACGGCCAGCACGTCACCATGAAGATCCCCGCGGGCACGGGCTCCGGCAAGACGCTCCGCGTCAAGGGACAAGGCGTCAAGACCACCAAGGGCGCGGGAGACCTCCTCGTGACGATCGACGTCGTCGTGCCCCAGAACCTCTCGAAGGAAGCCGAGGAAGCCGTGCGTGCCTTCGCCGCGGCGACCGCGAAGAACTCCGAATCCAACCCCCGCGCGGGGCTCGCAGCAAGAGCGAGGCTCTGAGCCATGGCCATCGATCCGTACGCTCCGATCTTCGTGATCTCCGTAGCGGCGGAGCTGGCCGAGATGCACCCCCAGACGCTCCGCCAGTACGACCGCCTGGGGCTCGTCTCGCCGTCGCGGCAGCCAGGCCGCCAGCGTCGCTACTCGCAGCACGACGTCGAGCTTCTGCGGGAGGTGCAGCGCCTCTCGAAGGACGGCGTCTCGCTCGAAGGCATCAGGCGCATCCTCGAACTCGAGAATCAGGTCGCGGCCCTCAGATCCCGCGTCGCCGAGCTCCAGCGCGAAGTCGAGGACGCGCGGCGCGGCGGCGCCGAGTCCCGCCGCGTCTTCGCTGCGGGAATCGGGGGCGACGTCGTGACCCTCGCCCGCGGGCAGCGGCCCGAGCAGCGCTCGCACGCCGTCGTCGTGTGGCGGCCCCGGCCCGAGTAGGTCCCGGCCCGAGGAGGGCCCGGCCCGAGTAGGGCCCGGGACCGATCTGACCACGCGTAAGGCGAGATCCGGCCACGCGTCCCGGACGAGTCGCCACCTCTCGCCGGACCCGTGGCCACTTCTTGTTCTCGCCCAAGGTTCGCCCAACGTTCACCTCGGCCTCCCGCGTGGGGCACGCTCCGCCGTCGTACGGTCGAAACGTTGCCGGCCAGCCTGAGCGAGGAGCCCCATGAGCACGAACCAGCACCCCGTCGTCCTGCCCGCCGAAGTCCTCGAGGCGCCTGACGACGAAGTCGTCGACGCGAACATCGACGTCGTCAACGCGATGTATTCCGAGCTGCTCGGCGAAGAAGAGATCGCGGTCAACGCCCTGCGCAGCTACTACGTCGACTTCTACTTCACGGAAGTGCTCGACGGCGGATTCGCCCAGTACGCCGTGAGCGCGGGCGATCGCGAGGAGATCGACGGCTACGTCCGCGACGGACTCCGCGAGATGGGCGCCGCGAAGCACCTCGAGCTCTTCGACGCGATCGTCGCGGCGTTCGACGCGCTCGACGACAACGATGAGGAGATCTACATCGTGGGCGACGGCGAGCCGACCGACGCCGTCAAGGCCGTCGAGGACCTCGACGAGCGCTTCGAGGAACTCCTCGCCGTCGAGGACCTCGTCGCCCTCAACGCGGCATGGCTCCGCACGCAGGAGGGCCTGCTCGCGCTCGACGACGACGGCATCGAGGACGAGATCGCTCGCCGCGTCGGCCTCATCCCCGACCTCGAGGAACGGCGAGCCGAGGCGGCGGAGCTCGAGGAGGGGCTCGACGACGAGGGCTTCGGCGACGCTTACGACGACGACTTCGATGACCTCGACGACGCCGAAGATGCCGACGACGCCGAAGATGCCGACGACGCCGAAAACAAGGATGACGCGCACGCGCCGGCCGAGCACGCCCCCGAGAACGCGGCGAAGTAGCCGCTGAGACGCGACGATGCGGGGCGTCCCCCGGGAGCGCCCCGCATCAGGCTAGGCCGCGCCGCCAAACTGCGGACAGGCCTCGTTCGAGCACCCATGGTCGCGCGGGATCCAGCGTCCGTCCTCTTCACGCCACACGATGTGGCGATGCTGCCCGCACAGCTCGCAGGTCGGGGCGACGAACGTGTGCCTCTCCTCTTCCGTGTAGCTCCGGAAGCCTGACATGACTCCTCCTAGCTTTCGGGGACATCCAATCTACTCCCCGGTTCAGGAGCCCACCAGACGCGGAGCAGCTCGCTCGATCAGTAGCCCAAGTTGTCCGAGCCGCCCGAAAGCTTGGCCTGGATCATGGTCCCGTCGGCGCCCAGGACGTACCACACGCCCGCGACGCCCTGCCCGGTTGCCTTCCCGGGGCCGGTGTCCTTCGAGTAGTAGTAGATCGGCATGCCGTTGACGGTCACCTGCATCTTCCCGTCGGCCGTCTGGATGCTGCCGAGCTTGCCCGTGACGCCCTGGAGCGCGGGCGGCTCGCTGCTCGTCACGGCGGGCCACAGGGAGGCGCATCCGCCGACGCACGCACTCTTCGCGGTGCCTGGGTTGTCGCGCGTGTAGACGTAGACCGTCATGCCCTTGCCGTCGACGATGATCTTCTGCCCGCCGATGGTCGCCGTCGTGAGGGTGAGCTCCGCCGCGTGCGACGGCGAGCTGGACGACGACGGCGCCTGTGCCCCGTAGCCCGAACTGCTCGGTGCGGATGACGACGTCGCCGGCGGAGAGGACGACGATGGCGACGTTGCCGGGCTGCCGCCGCATCCGGCGAGCGCGAGCGCCGTCGAGACCGCGGCGAGGGCGAGAGCTGCCCGCTTGTTCATGATTCCGCCTTCCGGTCGTGGGACGGCTGCTGCCGCTGACCATGAGACGACCGGCCGGGCCGTTTGGTTCACGGCGCGGCGGACCAGCTCCTCCGCGCGACAATGGCTGTGAACCGTTTGGACGCGCGAGTCGTCTAGAGGGGGAACGGTTCGATGAGGCAGCCGGGAGGCCCCATGCCGATGGACGAGGATGCGGTCGCGGCGATCTACCGCGACCACGGCGCCGCGCTCAGACGCTTTGCGCGCGGGGCCGTCGAGAGTGACGAACAGGCTGAGGACATCGTGCAGGAAGCCATCATCAGGGTGTGGCGGCTCGCGCCCGAGCCCACCGCCGGACTGCGGGCCTACCTGTACCGCACGGTCCGGAACCTCATCGTGGACCAGCACCGGGCGCAGGCCCGCCGCCCACGCACCGTCGCGTCGATCGAGAACAGCTTCGACGCCGCGATCGTCGCAGAACGCGTCGACGACCTCCTCGATCGGGTCGTCATGGAGGAGGCGCTCATGCGGCTCACGCGGGAGCATCGCCAGGCCCTCGTCGCGGTCCACTATCGGCGCCTCAGCGTCGCCGAGGCCGCGGAGGAGCTGGGTGTCCCCGTCGGGACGGTCAAGTCGCGCTGCTTCTACGGGCTCAAGGCGCTGCGCGCGGCGCTCGACGAACTGGGGGTGGAACGGTGAACCATCGGGATTTCCGGATGTCGCTCGGAGCCTATGTTCTGGGTGGGCTCGAACCGGAGGAAGCGCGCGACGTCGAGGCCCATCTCGCCTCGTGCCCCGAATGCCGCGCCGAGATCGACCAGCTCGACGTTCTGCCGGCCCTGCTCGACGTCGTCCCCGCGCCCCGCGCCGAGGCACTCGCAGGCCTCTCGACTGCTTCCGCGGCCGTCGCCGTCCCATCCGCCCTCCTCGCAAGGGTGCGGGGCCGCCGTCGTTCGCTGCGGGTGCGCTGGGTCGGCGTCGTTGCGGGAGCCGCCGCGGCGTCCCTCGCCGGGGGGATCGCGCTCGGTCCCGCGCTCGGGCGGCCCCCGGCTGAGCCGATCGCGACTCCCACGCAGAGCGTCGTGCCGGCCGCGAGCGCGAGCCTGGTCTCCCCGGACGGGGCGCACATCGACGTCGCATTCGTGCGCAAGGGCTGGGGCACCGAGCTCGACCTCGTGTGCCGGGGAATGCCGAGCGAAGGCGTGTTCAGCGTGTGGATCGTGACGGCGGACGGCGAGCGGGAGCGCGCCGCGAGCTGGAGCTCGACGGGCTATGCGGGCCAGGCCGTCCTGACCGGGGCGACGTCGTATCAGCTCGCCTCGATTCGGAGCATCGAGGTCCGCGACGAATCGCAGAAGACGCTCGCGAGCGCGACGCTGAGCTGACCAGCGCCGCGGAAGGACTTGAAGAGACCTCGCCAGAGGGTGTCGGATTGGCGCGGGGCTGTTCGTTGCATGGGTGAGCGGCCGCCCACGCGGGGTGTCCCCCAACCGAAGGGAGAACCGACATGCAGTACCTGGTTTCCGTGATCAATGACAGCTCTGACCTCGCGACCGACAGCGAGCAGGCCGCCATCGACGTGTTCAATGAGCAGCTCATCGCCGACGGCTATTGGGTGTTCGCCGGCGGACTCGGGGGGCCGGACATGGCGACCGTCCTCGACAACCGCGGCGAGGCGCCGGTGTTCACCGACGGGCCCTTCGTCGAGACGAAGGAGTACATCGTCGGCTTCTGGATCCTTGAGGCGCCCGACCTCGACGTCGCGCTCAAGCTCGCCGCCGAAGGGTCGAAGGCCTGCAACCGGAAGGTCGAGGTGCGGCCGTTCCTGTGAGTGCGAGCGATGCGCGGGAGGCGATCACCCGAGCCCACCGCGAGGAGTGGGCGCGGGTGGTCGCCACCCTGACGCGGCGTTTCGGCGACCTCGACCTCGCCGAGGAGGCTGCTGCGGAGGCGTTCGCGACCGCCGTCGAGCGGTGGCCGGCCGACGGCGTGCCGCCCAACCCAGGTGCCTGGCTCACCACCACGGCGAATCGCAAGGCCATCGACCGGATCCGGCGCGAGAACAAGCGCGACGACAAGCAGAGGGAGGCGCTCGCGTTGCACGACGACGACCCTCCCGAGCCTCTCGGCGCCATCGAGGACCAGCGGCTCAGGCTGATCTTCACGTGCTGTCACCCCGCGCTCGCGATGGAGGCGCGCACGGCGCTTACGCTCCGCATGGTGGGTGGCCTGACCATGCCTGAGATCGCGCGGGCCTTCCTCGTGCAGGAGGACGCCATGGGGCGGCGGATTACCCGCGCGAAGGCGAAGATCAAGGCGGCGCGCATTCCTTACAGAGTCCCGTCCGCGGAGGATCTGCCGGCCCGGGTCTCTGGCGTGCTCGCCGTCCTCTTCCTCGTGTTCAACGAGGGCTACCTCGCGAGTGGCCCCGACACCGATCCCGTGCGCCCCGACCTGACCGCCGAGGCGATCCGGCTCACCCGACTGATCCGCGCCCTCATGCCGGACGACGGCGAGGTGGCCGGGCTGCTCGCGCTCATGCTTCTCATCGAGGCCCGTCACGCGGCCCGGGTTTCGGCGCGCGGCGAGTTGGTCCCGCTCGGCGAGCAGGACCGCGGTCTGTGGGACGGGGCGCTCATCGCAGAGGGCCATCGGCTCGTGCGCGAGCGGCTGGCCTCGGGGGTGGCGCCTGGCCGCTACCAGATTCTCGCCGCGATCAACGCGGTCCACACCTCTGCGCGCGAAGTCGGCGATACCGACTGGTCGCAGATCGTGGCGCTCTACGACCAGCTCGTACGCCTCGATCCCTCGCCGATCATCGCCCTCAATCGCGCGGTCGCCGTCGCCGAGCTCGACGGCCCGGAGGTGGCGCTCGCCGTCGTCGACCGCCTCGGGGACACGCTGTCCGGCTACCGCGCCTACCATGCCGCGCGCGCCGACCTGCTGCGCAGGCTGGGACGCAGTCACGAGTCGCTCACGGCCTACGACCGCGCCATCGAGCTCGCGGGCAATGCCGCCGAGACCGTCTTTCTGACCCGTCGCCGGGACCAGCTGGGGTGGTGCAGCGGCCCAGCAAAGATGACGAGGGGCGAGCCTCGGTCAGGCGCGGTGGTCGATGGATTCGGCGCCGCATCAGGCGTTGCCCGCGGTCCGCGGCGGTACCATGATGGCGTCAGTTGACGCGCCAATTGTGAGCCAGGAGTCCGGCGTGACAGGGAGAATCGGGGTGCTGGAGCGCTTCTCGCTCCTGCACGAGGCCGACCTCGATGCCATGAGGGACTGTGTGTCGCGCTATCTCAGTCCCCACCGGTCAGAGCCATTGGGACACGGTGGGGCTGGGGTCCGGACGGACGTGGCCGCCGCGTCGCTCGGGTCGCTCACGCTCGTGTACGCAGACCATCGCGGCGCCGAACTCGGCGTGCGGCTGACCGAACAGGTCGACTACTACGACGTGAACATGTCGTGGGGCGGCCACAACCGGATCGTCTGCGGAGACGACGAGGTCATCGTCTCCCCGGGCACAGCAGGGATCATCTCGCCGCACACGAAAGTGGCCATGCACTTGAGCGAGGACTATCGCCAGATGCACGTGCGCATCGAGCGTTTCGCTCTCGAGCGGCATCTCGAGGGGCTGCTGGACCGGCCGATCGCGGCGCCCCTTCGGTTCCGCCCGGCCATGGACCTGAGCCTCCCGGCGGCCCGCTCGTGGGAGCAGGCGGTGCGGCTGCTGGCCAGTGACCTCGACGAGCCGATGGGCCTGGGGAGCACGCCCACCGAGTCCAACCCGTGGTCGTCGTTCCTCATGACTGGCCTGCTTTTGGCCCAGCCGCACAACTACTCCGAGCAGCTCGCTGCCCGGCAGGAGAGGGCGCACCGGCCCGCACCTCTCAAGAAGGCGATCGACCTCATCGAACTGGAACCCGAGTCGGATCTCTCGATTGAACGGCTCGCTCTTGCCGTCGGAGTGAGCCCTCGCTCGCTGCAGCGCCACTTCCAGGAGCACGTCGGCGTGAGTCCGCGGGAGTTTGTCATGCAGGTTCGTCTCGCGCGCGTCCACGACGCTCTGCGTGCGGCCACGCCGGGCGACGGAAACACGGTCGCGGACATCGCGCTCGGCTGCGGCTTCAGCCATCTGGGGCGGTTCGCGGCTGCCTACCAGCAGCGCTACGGCGTGCCGCCGTCCGTGACGCTTCGTTCCTGATCTGGACCTCCCGCCACAAGGTTCTGTCGCCGCTCGGATCAACCCGTCGCATATCGGATCGCGTCCGTAACTGGCTGTGTCTAACGTCACTTTTGTCCAATCGACAAGGGAGTTAGGTTATGGACCACGATTACGACGTTGCGGTCGTCGGCTACGGACCCACGGGGCTCGTGCTCGCGTCACTGCTGGGGAAGGCGGGCCACAAGGTTGTGGTCTTCGAGCGCTGGCCAGGTCTCTACGGCCTGCCCCGACTCACCCACATCGACGGCGAGACCGCCCGAATCATCGCGAGCGTCGGTGACCTCGGGCACGCCCTCCGGGACGCATACCCGATCCCGGATTACCGCTACTTCAGTGGTGAGGGCGAACTTCTCATCGAGCTCGACTGGCGCGGCGAGTCATGCGGGCACCCGGCGCATATCTCGATGTACCAGCCGGACATCGAGGACGCCATCCATCAGCAGGTCCTGGCGACGGGCCATGTCGAGGTCAACCAGGGATGGGCGGTCGTCAACGTCCGTGCGGCGGACGACGGCGTGCAGGTCACCGCCCGGCCCTGGACCAAGGACCGAACTGGCCAGTGGTCGCACTCGGATGAGGAGCGCACGGTCACAGCCAAGTACCTCGTCGGTGCCGACGGTGCCGGCAGCCTCGTGCGGGCCACCCTCGGCATCGAGCGGAGCGACAACGGCGTGGACGACCGCTGGCTCAACATCGACACCGAGAGGCTGCGGGAGCTGCCCGAGCGCTTCATGAAGGTCACCCAGTTCTGTGATCCGAAGCGTGGGCACATGTACATGCCGATCGGTCGGAGCCGGCAGCGCTTCGAACTCGCAGTCCTGAAGGGCGAAGACCAGGACCGGTTCGAGGACCGGGAGTTCGCGTGGCAGTGGCTGCGGGAGACGCACGGCCTCGGTCCCGAGGATGTGAAGATCCTGCGCCAGGTCGTCTACACCTTCCAAGGCCGCATTGCCGAGCGGTGGAGGCAGGGCCGCGTCTTCCTCGCCGGCGATGCCGCGCACACCACCCCGCCGTACATGGGCCAGGGAGCGTGCTCGGGCATGCGCGACGGGATCACGCTCGGCTGGAAGCTCGATCTGGTACTCCGCGGCAAGGCGGATGACAGCCTGCTCGACACGTACGAGGCCGAGCGCCGACCCCATGCCACGGCGATCACCGAGATCTCGACGGCGCTGGGCAAGGTGGCCAATACCCACGACCCGGTCGAGGCTAGGCTCCGAGATGAGGCGTTCCGCACCGGCAGTGTGCCGCCGCCACCGCCGTTCCCGACCATCGTGGCCGGGGTCATCCAGCACGACGGCGAGGGCAGGCCAAGCGGCCTCGCCGGCACCCTGGCGCCGCAGGGCGTCGTGCGTCGGAACGGGCGGGAGGGCCTCTTCGACGACGTCGTCGGCCGCGGCTTCTCAGTCGTCAGTGCCCGCGACACTTGCGCCGTGCTCACCTCGGTGCAGCGGCAGTTCCTCGCTGAGCTCGGCGCCGCGATCGCCACCGTGCAGCCGGGCGCGGTCGACTCGGTCGACGACGTCCGTGGCACCTATGCGGGCTACTTCGACCAGCACGGGATCGAGGCCTTCATCGGCCGCCCGGACTACCACCTGTTCTGGGCCGGAAAGCTCGCAGAGCTCCCGGCGGCCCTCGACGAGCTCAAGGCGCGCCTCGCCTGGCTCCCGGCGAAGGAGCTCGTGTGAGCGCCGCGCCCTCCGCGGGCACATCGACGGGCATTCCTCCCACTGACGCCCTCTGGCGGGCCATGGGCCCGACGCGCCTGCTCGACTGCGGCATGGACTACGCGGACCTGCTCGGCCTGCAGCGGCTCACCGGCGAGGGGGTCGCGTGGGACGACGCGGCCGAACAGCTGGGGTCGCAGCGGATGGCCACAGGGCGTGAAGCCGAATCGGCTGGGCACGCCGTCACGGCAGTGCAGTCGTATCGCGCCGGCGCGGCGTGCTTCCTCTTCGCTCAGATGGCCCACAGCTTCGACGTCCCCCGCAAGCGTGCCCTGTACGCGCTTTTCGACCAGGCGGTCGCCTCGGCCGGGCGGCTGCAGGCTCGAACCTGGGAACGGGTCGAGGTCCCGTTCGGGGCCGGCCGGATGTTCGGGTGGCTCGTTGCCCCCGACGCTCCGGTGCGTGGCACGGTCGTGGTTTTCGGCGGGCAGAGCGGTTGGGGCGCGGCGTATCTCCGCCAGGCCGACGAGCTCAACCGCCGAGGGCTCGCGGCGCTGCTCGCCGAAGGACCGGGGCAGGGCGCCACGCGCCTCGAAGGCGGCGTTCTCCTCGACGTGGACGTCCGTGCGGCGTACTCCGCGTTCGTCGGCGAGGTGCTGGCCCGTGGCATGGGCCCGGGAGTAGGCCTGTGGGGCAACAGCATGGGTGGGCTCTACGCCGCCACGACCGCGGCCTCGGATGCCCGCGTCGGCGCGGTGTGCGTCAACGGCGCCCCCGCCCGCCCGGTGCTCCTTCCCTTCCGCGCCTTCCGAGAGCAGGCTTTCGCGATGCTCGGGAGCGACGACCCTTCCACCGTCCAAGACAACTTCGATCGTCTCGCCCTCATGCGCGGCGACCGGATCGAATGCCCCCTCCTGGTGCTCCACGGCGGCGCAGACCCGCTCATCAGCCTCGAGGACCAGCAGCCCTTCCTCGACGCTGCGAGCGACGGCACCCTCCGGGTCTGGGACGACGGTGAACACACCATCTACAACCACTCGACCGAGCGCACCGCCTCCGTCGCGGACTGGTTTGCCGACGTCCTCAGCCGAGAAGGAGAAACAGAAGCGTGAGCCACTCACCACTTGCCTTTGACCATGTGACCCTGGGACAGCGGGTGCTGTTCGGGTCGGGGAGGGCCGCCGAGCACGTGGCCGCTGCCGTCGGGCACCTCGGCGCGAAGCGGGTGATGGTCATCGCCGCAGCTCAAGAGGCCGAGATCGCCCAGGGAGCGGCGGCGGGGATCGAGGTCGCGTACGTGCACAGCGACGTCGTCATGCACGTGCCGGCCAAGGCCGCCGACGACGCGCGGGCCGCCGCCGAAGAGCGCGGCATCGACCTCATCGTCTCCGTGGGAGGGGGCTCGACGACGGGTCTTGCCAAGGCCGTCGCGCTGACCACCGGAATCCCGATCGTTGCGGTCCCGACTACCTATGCGGGATCGGAGGCGACCAACGTGTGGGGCCTGACCGAGGGGGCACGCAAACGGACCGGGGTGGACGACCGCGTCCTGCCGGTGACCGTGGTGTACGACGCGAAGCTGACCCTGTCCCTCCCCGTCGGCCTTTCCGTGGCGTCCGGCTTGAACGGGATCGCGCACTGCGTGGACTCGATGTGGGCGCCCCGGGCGGACCCGATCAACTCCGCCATGGCCGCCGAAGGCATCCGCGCCCTGGCCGCAGGCCTGCCGGCCATCGCGACGGAGCCGTCCGACCTGACCGGGCGGGAACTGGCCTTGTACGGGGCCTACTTGTCCGCGGTCGCGTTCGCCTCCGCCGGGTCTGGCATGCATCACAAGATCTGCCATGTGCTGGGAGGCACGTTCAACCTCCCCCACGCCCAGACCCACGCGACCGTGCTGCCGTACGTGCTCGCGTTCAACGCCCCGGCCGCCCCCGAGGCGGCAGCCAGGATCGCGGCCGCCTTCGGCGCCGCCGACGCGCTCGGGGGCCTCCAATCCCTGCGAGAGAAGCTCGACGCCCCAAAGGCGCTGGCCGACTACGGGTTCACCGAGGGCGACATCGCCGAGGCTGCGGCCGTGGCGCTGCCTGCCATCCCGGCCTCCAATCCCCGCCCCGTCACGGCCGCGAACCTGACCGCCCTCCTGACTGCGGCCCTGGCCGGGGAGAGCCCCCAGACGTTCGCCGAGAACGCCGACTGACCACCGAAGGACGAGACCGCCATGACCGATGACACCACCGCCGCGACCGTCTCGGGGGAGCAGGCCAAGATCGAGCAGGCCCTGACCGACCGTGTTGTCGCGTCGTTCGGTGACACCCAAAACCCGAGGCTCCGCCAGCTGCTGGATGCCCTGACCAGACACCTTCACGCGTTCGTCCGCGAGGTGCGCCTGACCGAGGAAGAGTGGAACGCCGCGATCAGGTTCCTCACCGAGACGGGGCACCTGACCGATGACAAGCGCCAGGAGTTCATCCTGCTCTCCGACGTCTTCGGCCTCTCGATGCAGACCGTCAACGTCAACAACAAGACCCACGGGGACGCCACGGAGGCCACCGTGTTCGGACCGTTCTTCCTCGAGGACGCCCCCGAGATCCCGATCGGCGGGGACATCGCCGGGAGCGCTCACGGCCAGCCCTGCTGGGTCGACGGAACTGTCAGCGACACCGACGGAAACCCGGTGCCGGGCGCCCGCATCGAGGTGTGGGAGGCCGACGACGAGGGCTTCTACGACGTTCAGTACGCCGACGGCAGGGTCGCCGGGCGTGCACACCTCTTCGCGGACGACGAGGGCCGATACGCATTCTGGGGGATCACACCGACCCCGTATCCGATCCCACACGACGGACCGGTCGGGAAGCTGCTCGCCGCCGTCGGGCGATCCCCACTCCGCTGCGCGCACCTGCACTTCATGGTCACCGCGCCGAACCTGCGCACCCTCGTCACGCACATCTTCGTCGAGGGCGACCCCCAGCTCGTTGCGGGCGACTCGGTCTTCGGTGTCAAGGACTCCCTCATCAAGCCCTTCCACACCCAGCTCGCGGGGACCCCCACCCCCGACGGGCGCGTCCTCAGCGGTGACTGGGCCCGCACCACGTTCGACATCGTCCTCGCGCCTGTCAGCTGACGGTGACGCGGGCGCGGGCCGCCGCACATCCCTTCGGTCGCCAGCCCCGATCCCTCGGCCGCGCCGTCAGCCGCGCGCGCCCGCGGCGTCGAGCGCCGGTTCCGGCCGGGCCGCAGGCCTGGGAACCGCCGTCGTACGGGCCCGGCTCCGATGCACCGCGACGACGCCGGCGATCACCACAAGGCACCCGACCGGCTGGTTCCAGCTCAGGCTTTCGCCCAGCAGCATGGTCCCGAGAACCACGCCCACGAGAGGGGTCAGGTACGTGACCGTCGAGGCCGCCACGGCGCCCCACTGCGTCACAATCGCGGTGTTCCAGATGTATGCGATGCCTGTGCCGAAGACGCCGAGCAGCACGAGCGCGCCGACGGCCCCAAGGCTCGGCGACTGCAGGGGCGCGACCGCGCCGAGCAGGGGCGCGCACACGAGCGCAACGGCGGCGGCCATCGTGAGCTGCACGGTTGAGACGCTGAGGGCGTCGTAGCGATAGCGCCCGACGACGAAGCGCCGCAGGTACGCGAACCCGAGCCCGTAGCACGCTGTTGCGCCGAGGCACGCGAGCTGGGCGGGGAGCGAGCCGAGGGCGGGCGCGATGGCGTCCCCCGCGAGGCCCCACGGCCCCACGACGAGGACGACGCCGGCACCCCCTATCGCGACCCCCATCGCCTGCCGCGGGGCGAGCCTTTCCAGCGGGACGACGGCGGCCGTCGCGAGGGCGGTCATGAGCGGCGTCGAGGCGTTGAGGATCGCCGAGAGGCCCGAGGGGAGCGATTCGCCGGCCCACGCGTAGAGGCCGAATGGCGCGACGCAGAGCAGGATTCCGACGGCGGCCATGTGAGCCCAGAACCGGGGCTCGCGAGGCCAGGGCCGATCGGTGACGACCATGATGGTGCGCAGCGTCAGAGCCCCGAGGACGATCCGCCCCACGGTCACCTGACCCGGTGTGAACGCCCCGAGAGATTCCTTGATGAGCAGGAAGCTAGCGCCCCAGACGAGGGCCAGCGCGACGAATGCGGCGGTGAGGGCGAAGCGGCGGGTCATGTCCTCACTGTCGCCCCGCCGTCGTCATGAATCAAATACATTGAACGCATTTGGCTATACCATGAATGCATGGCACCGACCGTTCCGCAGTTGCGCACGCTGCTCGCCGTCGTCGACAGCGGCTCCTTCACGTCGGCGGCCCAGCTTCTCGGCGTGAGCCAATCGTCCGTGTCCCGGACGCTCCGTGCGCTCGAAGAGGACATCGGCGGGATCTTGCTGGACCGCGAGCGGGCCAACGCGCCCACCGTGCTCGCGGGCGAGGTGATCCCCCACGCGAGGGCTGCGGTCGCGGCGTTGGACGCGCTCGACGGAAGCATGCGCGCCCGGTCCGGGGTGCCCGAGGGCCGTGTCCGGCTCGGCGCCGTTCCGACCGTGTGCCAGGGGCTCGTCCCCGGGCTGCTGACCGTGTGGGCCGCCCGCCTGCCGAAGGTCGAGGTGAGCCTCTTCGAGGGCGACGACGACGAAATCCCCGAATGGCTCGAAAACGGCACCGTCGACGCCGCGATCCTCGTCGACCCGCACCCCGATCCTCCCGGATCCGTGGTCGTCGGCGCGGACGAATACTGTGCCGTGGTGCGGCGCGATCACCCGCTCGCGGGGGAGGAGCGGATCCCGCTGCGAGAGCTCCATGAGGACGGCCTCATCGTGAACACGGGCGGGTGCGAGAACGAGGTCCGCCGAATCCATGCCAAGGCCGGCATGCCGTTCGAGATGCGACAGCGTGTGCGCGAGCTCGCGACCCTCATCGTGATGGTCCAAGAGGGCGTCGGGGTGGCCATCATGCCGGGCCTGGGCGCGGCCATGCTCCCTGACGAGCTCCAGATGGTTCCGCTCGAGCCGACCCTCGGGCGCCGACTCGTCCTGAGCGGCCCGGCCAACCGCGCGTGGAACCCGCTCGCGGAGGCCCTCGTGGGCGCGCTGCGGGCCAGATAGTGCGGTGAGATACGTCCTGCGCGTCCACAGGCCTGGAGTCTTTGGGTGCTTTGCGTCGGCTGGGTTGGTCGCTGGCGTCTACGAGTTGTAGTCGATTCCGCGGACGGCAGCGACGCTGGACAGCGTGCTCGGCGCGTTCGCTTTCGCCCTCATCCTGACGTTGACGGCGGCCCAACTCCTCTGGGGCCCGCTACTTGCGGTGATGGGTGAGATTGGTCTGCGCAGAATCTTATGGCCGGTGGTTCTGCCCGTCGCGACGGCCGTTCTTGCGGCATTCGCGAGCTCTCTTTGTCCGCGGCCCGTTGGATAGGGGCGGGCGGCGAGCGAACGGCCGACGCTGAGACGCGTTGTGGCCGAGAAGACGGGCCGAGTCCGTCTTCTCGGCCACAAGCCGTCTTTCCCAGGAGTGCCCTGCCTTTCGGACTTGCCTCGCGCTGAAACTTGAGGCAAACGTCCGATTCTGGGGCGTTCCGCGCGTCGGGGCGGGTGGCCCGGACGAAGTCGCCCGACGCCCCGGCCGAGGGCGACGGCGCCGGCCGTCGCTCGACGCAGGCTCGCGAACGCTAGTCGTGCACCGCCGTCAGGTCGAAGATCACTCGCCCGGCTTTGAGGGCCTTGTTCTCGAAGCTCGTGAGCACGCGGCCCTCGAACCGCGGCGCCCACCCGCCTACGGAATCGGTCTCGCCCGTCGGCTCGCAGTCGACCCCGGAGGCCCACGCCGCCGTGAGGGGGCTCGCCGCCCCGGTGCGCTCGCCGTCGTGCGCGTTGCGGAACGCAGGCGAGGCGACGACGACGTCGCGCATCTGCTGCGCGTAGCCGGACCAGTCGGTCGCGAGCCGCCACAGGCCGCCCGGCGCGAGGACGCGAGCGGCGAGCTCCGCGAACGAATCGTTCACGAGCCGCCGCTTGTGGTGCTTAGTCTTGTGCCACGGATCGGGGAAGAAAACCCAGACCTCGCTCGCGGAGCCCGGGGGCAGCATCGTGCCGAGGACCTCCGGCGCGTTGGCCTGGACCACGCGGACGTTCGTGAGTCCGCGCTGCGCGATGCGCAGGAGCGTGTTGGCGAGGCCGGGCCGGTACACCTCGACCGCGAGGAAGTTGCGTTCGGGGCTGGCCTCCGCGGCGGCGACAACGGCCTCGCCGAGCCCGGAGCCTATTTCGATCACGAGGGGAGCCGGACGCCCGAATTCGGCCCCGGCGTCGAACACGTATTCCGGGTGGACCGACGTGTCGGCGACGTGCCGGGGGACGTCGACGACGAAGGCCTCCGCGTGCTCGTCCCACGCCTGCTGCCGCCGGCCCTGAAGCCGCGTGCCGCGGCGCACGAAGCTCACCGGCTGGCGCCGGTACGTGCCGAAGGACGCCTGGCTGCCGGGGGTGATCGGGTTGGCGTCGCCTGGCTGGTGCTCGGCGGCGGGGGATTCGGGGTGCTCGCTCATCGCCCTCAAGCCTAGTTCAGGGGTCACCTCCCGAGGGTGCCGGTTCGTCGAGGGGTCACCTCCCGTGGGTGCCGGTTCGTCGAGGGGTCACCTCCCGTGGGTGCCGGTTCGTCGAGGGGTCACCTCCCGTGGGTGCGCGCGCCACGCACCCACGGGAGGTGACCCCTGAACGGTCAGACGCTGAGGTCCTTGCCCTTCGTCTCAGGCAGGCTGAGCACGACGGCGACGGAGACGAGCACCATGACCACGGCGTACACATTGAACATCCACGGCTGCTTCACGACGTCCGTGAAGAGGGTCTGCAGGTACGGGGCCGTGCCGCCGAAGGCCGCGACGGCGATCGCGTAGGGTACGCCGACGCCGGCCGTGCGCACCTTGGCGGGGAACAGCTCAGCGTACGCGGCCGGGGCGATCGCGGCGCCCGCCGCGATGAAGATGAGCATGACGGACATCGAGACGAAGAGCTGCCACAGCGAGTCGTGCAGGAGCCACGTCATGGGGAAATGCAGGACGGCGCATCCGAGGCCGCCGATGATGAGCACGGGCTTGCGTCCGATCCTGTCGCTCAGCTTGCCCCACAGTGGGAGAACCGCGAGGAAGACGAGGTTCGCCGCGAACCCGTACCAGAGCGCCTGCCCCGGGTCCAGCTTGAGGCTCGTCGCGGCGTACGTGGGCGCGACGATGGCCCACACGTAGTAGATGACCGTGAGGCCGACCGTCATGCCGATGACCTGGAGAGCCTGCTTGCGGTGTTCGAGGATGTCCTTGATGAGCCCCTGCGACTTGTGGTGAGCGGTGTCGAGCTCCTCGAACGCCTCGGTCTCGGGCATGCGGGCGCGCATGACGAGCCCGTAGAGGCCCATGAGCGCGCCGAGGATGAAGGGGAGACGCCAGCCCCACGCGGCCATGTCCGCCTTGGGAAGGGCGGCCGCGAGGATCGCGCCGATGAGCGCGCCGGTCATGTTGCCGAGCGTGCCCGAGAAGTAGATGAGGGTGGACCAGAAGCCGCGCTTCTCGCGCGGGGCCATCTCGGAAAGGTACGTCTGCGAGGAGGGGAGCTCGCCGCCGTGCGCGAGGCCCTGCACGAGCCGCGCGACGAGGAGCACGAGCGAGGCAAGCGCACCCACGGCCCCGAACGTCGGGGCGATGCCGATGAGGAGGCTGCCGACGGCAGCGAGCGCGACCGTCATCGTCATCGACGTCTTCCGCCCGAATCGGTCGCCGACCCAGCCGAAGACGAAGCCGCCGAACGGGCGGGCCACGAAGCCGACGGCGAAGATCGCGAGCGTCGAGAGGATCGCCGAGGTCGGGTCGGACGGGCTGAACAGCTGCTTCGAGAAGTACGGCGCGAAGGTCGCGTAGATGGCCCAGTCGTACCACTCGGCGGCGTTGCCGATGCCGGTGCTGACGAGCGTGCGACGCGCGGAGGGGGCGACGACGGCGGCGCTCGCCGTGCGCGTGCTGGGGCCGGTGCTGGCTGTCATGGATGTCTCCAGGGGGCGGTGGGTGCGGGGGAGTGGTGGGCGTGGATGCGGTGGGCGAAGCCCCCGGACGGCCGGGTGTGCGGACCGTCCGGGGGCGGCGGCCGTCAGCGGGCGGCGAGTTCCGCCGTCTTGGCGAGGGCGAGCTGGGCGTACAGCGCCGCGCCGTCGGTGAGGACCGAGTCGTCGAACGCCGCGAACGGGGAGTGGTTGAACGCGGTCGTCGTGGGGTCGACTCCCGCGGGAACGGCGCTCAGCCCGATGAAGCTCCCGGGGACCTCTGCGAGGACGCGCGAGAAGTCCTCCGAGCCGCTCAGAGGCTGCGCGAGGCGCGAGTGCCGCCCGTCGAAGAGCTCGTTGATGGTCGACTCCGCGAACTCCGTCTCGGCCACGTCGGTGACCGTGAGCGGGTATTCGGCCGCGTAGCGCACGTCGACCTCGAGGCCGTGGGCGTGGGCGATGCCCTCGAGAAGGCGCGGGATAGCGCGCTGCATGCGGTCGCGGTTCGCATCGGAGAACGTGCGGATCGTGGCGTCGAACTCGGCGGCGTCCGGGATGACGTTGCGCTTCGTGCCCGCAGCGAGCCGCCCGACCGTCACGACGCACGGATCGAACATGTTGAACTGGCGCGTGACCATCGTCTGGAGCGCGAGGACCATCTCCGCGGCGACGGTCACGGGATCCTTGGCCGCATGCGGGGCGGAGCCGTGCCCGCCCGCGCCGCGCACCGTGACGAAGAGGCCGTCGGAGGCGCTCATCATGACGCCGGGGCGCGTCACGAAGCGCCCGTGCGGTTCCATGGACGAGAAGACGTGGAGGCCGAAGGCCGCGTCGGCGCGGCGCCCCGCGGCGTCGAGGACGCCTTCGCGCACCATGACGCTCGCACCGTCGTAGCCCTCCTCGCCGGGCTGGAACATGAGGACGACGTCGCCCGCGAGCTTGTGCCGATTGTCCGCCAGGATGGTGGCCGCGCCGAGAAGCATCGACGTGTGCAGGTCATGCCCGCAGGCGTGCATCGCGCCGTCGATCCGCGACGTGAACTCGACGCCCGTGCGCTCCTGGACGGGGAGGCCGTCCATGTCCGCGCGAAGGAGCACCACGGGTCGCTCGGCCTGCGCCGCAGATCCCTGCACAGTGGACGACGACGGCGACCCGCCGTCGTCGTCGTTCTCGCCGCCGCGGTGCTCGGCGCGAGCGGCCGATCCTCCCGTGCCGCGGAGCACTGCGGTGACCGACGTCGTGTCGGTGCCCGTGCTGAGTTCCAGCCCGAGGCCGTCGAGGACGGCGAGGACCTTTTCCTGCGTGCGGGGGAGGTCGAGGCCGATCTCGGGCTCCTGGTGGAGGGCATGCCGCCACGCCGTGAGTGTGTCCTGCAGGCCGCGTGCCTCGTCGATCAATTCGGCTCCTCCTTCACGGCGCCGGACGGCGCCCACGTGTGGCGTGCGCCACGTTTTTTGTGTTCGTCAGACAGTGTGCGGGACGCCGTATTTCCCGCGCGTAAAAATGCAATAATCGCTCACATGGATTCTGCCCGGCAGAGATTTCTCTCATGGGGTGCCCCCGTCGTCGAGCTTTCGGAGGACGATCTCGCCCTCCTCCACGCGCTGCAGATCGCCCCGCGCGTCGCCTGGCTCGACGCCGCCGACATCCTCGGCGCGCATCCCGCGACGCTCGCGCGCCGGTGGGAGCGCCTCCACTCGGCCGGGCTCGCGTGGGTGACCGCCCACCTCAAGGGCGACCCGTCCGAGATGGTGCTCGCGTTCGTCGACGTCGAATGCGTGCCGGGCCGCCGCGAGGAGGCCGTCGCGGCGCTTGCGGTCATTCCCGTTGTGCAAACGATCGACGTCGCGACGAGCCAGCCCGAGATCGCCCTCACGGTTTTCGCGCGCAACCTCTCCGAATGCGCGGAGTCGATCCTTCCGCGCCTCGCCACGGCGCCCGGGGTGAGCCGGATCCAGACCGAACTGTGCACGCGCCTCCACTCGGGCGGGCACTCGTGGCGGCTCGCGGCCCTCGATCGCGAGCAGATCGCCGCGTTCTCGGCACTCGCGCGGTCCGAGCCGTTCAGCGGCCGGCTCCCACCCGCGTGCTTCGACCTCCTCCCGCTCCTCGCCCGCAACGGGCGCGCGAGCGCCGCGGACATGGCGCGCGAGCTCGGCCGCAGCCCCGCGACCGTCCACCGGCAGCTCGCGCGCGTGATCGGGAGCGGCCTGCTCTCGTTCCGATGCGAGGTCGCGCAAGGGCCAGCGGGGTATCCCGTCGCGTGCAAGTGGCTCACGAAAGTCCCGCCGGGCCAGCACGTCCAGGCCGCCGCGGCGCTCAGCGGCCTCCGGAACGTGCGTCTCGTCGCGTCGACGACGGGCCAGACGAACTTCACGATCATGATGTGGCTGCGCACCGTGGCAGACGTCATGACCGCGGAGCTCGCCCTCCAGGAGCGGATTCCCGGGATCGAGCTCGTCCAGAGCACGGTCATGCTGAGCAGCGTCAAGCGCGTCGGGTGCATGCTGAGGCCGGACGGTACGGCGACCGGAGACGTGGTCGCGTCCCCGATCCTGATAGAATGACTCAATTGGGCCGCGGCCGCGGCGCCTCATGACCCGCGGCGCCTCACAGGCAAACCTCGCCTGACAGGCTACTTCGCCTCACGGAACACTTTCCTCCGTAGGCGTCGGACGCAGAGCCCTGCGTCGATGAACGCGTTGACAGGCCCCGTGCCAGGCTCCCTTTCTTCGGCGAACCCGCTTGCCGCCCGGTCTGCGGGGACCTTCCGATGCTGGAGCTGACTGTACTCATGCCTGCCCCCACCACTCCTTCCCCCACGTTTGCGACGCTCGGCGTGCCGTCCGTGCTCGATAGCGCCCTCGCCCACCAGGGCATCGAGACCCCGTTCCCGATCCAGGCCGCAACGCTGCCCGACACGCTCGCGGGCCGCGACGTGCTCGGCCGCGGCCGCACCGGCTCGGGGAAGACGCTCGCGTTCGCGATCCCGCTCGTCGCGCGCCTCGATGCGGCGGGCGCCGCCGTCGCCCGCGCCCCGCGCCGCCCGCTCGGCCTCGTGCTCGCCCCGACCCGCGAGCTCGCGACCCAGATCAACGCGACCGTCGAGCCGCTGGCCCACGCCGCGGGCCTCACGACGACGGTCATCTACGGCGGCGTTTCCCAGCAGCGCCAGGAGCGCGCGCTCAACGCCGGCGTCGACATCGTCATCGCGTGCCCGGGGCGCCTCGAGGACCTCGGACGCCAAGGGCTCGTGGACCTCGGCCACGTGAAGGTCACGGTGCTCGACGAGGCGGACCACATGGCGGACCTCGGCTTCCTGCCCGTCGTGAAGCGCCTCCTCGACGCGACGCCCAAGGATGCCCAGCGGCTCCTCTTCTCCGCGACGCTCGACAACGGCGTCGACGCGCTCGTCAAGCGGTACCTCCACAATCCGCTCACCCACTCCGTCGACGAGGCGCGTGCCGCCGTCACGACGATGGAGCACCACGTCTTTGTGGCCGCCGACGCGGGCGCCAAGAAGAATCTCGTACACGCGCTCGCCTCCGGCCGTGGGCGTCGCGTCCTCTTCATGCGGACCAAGCACCACGCGAAGCGGCTTGCGAAGCAGCTCACCCTGGCCGGGATCCCCGCCGTCGACCTCCACGGCAACCTTTCGCAGAACGCGCGCGACCGCAACCTCGCGGACTTCGCGTCGGGCGCCGTGCGCGTCCTGGTCGCGACGGATGTCGCCGCGCGCGGCGTGCACGTGGACGACGTCGAGCTCGTCGTCCACGTCGACCCGCCGGCCGAGCACAAGTCCTACCTGCACCGCTCGGGCCGCACCGCCCGCGCGGGCTCCGAGGGCGCCGTCGTCACGGTCTCCCTGCCCGAGCAGCAGCACGAGGTGCGCGATCTCCTGCGCCACGCGGGCGTCAAGGTCGAATTCCAGCCTGTGACGTCGTCGTCGGCCGCCGTGGCCGAGCTCGTCGGCGAGCCGGCCGACTACGTCGACCCGGCGGAGCGCGCGGCTGAGGTCGCGGCGAAGCTCCCGCAGCAGGGCGGCGGGAAGTCGACCGGCGCGAACGCGCAGCGCAAGCGCGCGCGGCGCGGCCGCGGTTCAGGCGGGGCCGCGGCCGGAGGAGCTCCCTCGGCGGGCCGTGGGGACGCCCGTGGCGGCGAGCGTGGCTCGAAGGCCCGCGAGCGTTCCTCCGCACCGCGGAGCGAGGCCCGTGGCGGCGAGCGTTCCTCCGCACCGCGGAGCGAGGCCCGTGGCGGCGAGCGTTCCTCCGCACCGCGGAGCGAGGCCCGTGGCGGCGAGCGTTCCTCCGCACCGCGGAGCGGGGAGAAGGGCGAGTCTCGCGGCAGCCAGTCGCGGCGGTCCACGCCCCGCGCGGGCAGCAGCGCGGTGTGGAGCACGACGACGGGCGGCACCTCCGGCGGGAATTACGGCGGCGGACGCGGGGGCGGCGCAGCCTCCGGATCGCGTGGTGCCGGGCAGCGCGGCTCCGACGGCGGTCGGCGCGGCCCGCGGCGGGCGAGCGCACCGGCGTCGAACACCCGGCGCGGCTGACTCCGGGCGCCGCTGGCTCCCGGCGATGCCGATCGGGGCGTAGGCGCGCGGTGCCCGGGCGGGGCAGACTGGTGGCATGAAGACCCTGCTCAACGTGATCTGGTTTGTCTTTGGTGGCTTCGCCCTCGCGCTCGGCTATTTCCTCGCGGGGATGGTGTGCTGTCTTCTGATCGTGACGATCCCGTGGGGCATCGCGTCGTTCCGCATCGGGGCCTACGCGCTGTGGCCCTTCGGCCGGGCCATCGTGGACCGTCATGAGAACGTGAGCGTCCCGGCCGAGCTCGGCAACATCATCTGGCTCCTCGTGGCGGGGATCTGGATCGCGATCGGGCATGTCGCGACGGCCATCGCGATGGCGGCGACGATCGTGGGGATCCCTCTCGCGATCGCGAACCTCAAGCTCATCCCGGTCTCGCTCTCCCCGCTCGGCAAGCGCATCGTCCGCACGGACCGCCTCATGGCGGGCTATACCCGCTGACTTTCGCAACTTGAGCGCACCGCCTTTGTTACCTGAGGCCCGTGCGGATAGGTTGTCTACGTCAAAGGAGGCCCCATGCCAGACATCGACCCGTCGTATTCCGGCGAATGGCGATTCGACCCTACCCACACGCGCCTCGGCTTCTCGACCCGCCATGCGATGGTCACGAAGGTCCGCGGCGCCTTCAACGACGTTGAAGGCGTCATCAGCGTCAATGCCCAGGACCCCACCGAATCGGCCGTCAAGGTCACGATCAAGGTCGCGAGCATCGACACGCGCAACGCTCAACGAGACGAGCACTTGCGCACGAACGACTTTTTCGACGCGCCCCACTTCCCCGAGATCACGTTCGAGAGCACGCGCATCGATCAGGTCGAGGAGAGCAGCTTCATCGTCAACGGCCAGCTCACCATCCGCGGCGTGACGAGGGAGATCGCTGTGCCGCTTGAGTTCGTCGGCGTCGAGCGCGATCCGATGGGCAACCTGCGGGCCGGCTTCGAGGGGTCCCGGCGCATCGACCGCAAGGACTTCGGACTCAACTGGAACGTCGCGCTCGATTCGGGGGGCGTGCTCGTCTCCGACCGCATCCTGCTCGAGTTCGAGATCTCGGCCGTCAAGACCGAGGCGTCGCAGAACTAGGTCTCATGGCCGCGCGAGAGGCGCCCGACGGTTCGGCTTCGGCAGGGCCGCTGGGCGCCTTTGTCGTTGTCTCCTTCGTCGAGCCGACGCCCGTGGGAACGCGCTTCAGCAAGCGGTCCTGGCCCCTCCACGTGACGCTCGTGCGGTTCGACGCGCCGCGCGCTGCCGCCCTGGCCGCGTGCGGGAGGGCATTGTCGGCGCTCGACGGCGCGATCCGCGTCCGCGTCGCGGGGGAGGCCGACTTCGGCTACCGCGGTCGCGTGCGCGTCTCGCTCGTCGAGGCCGATCCCGTGCTCCAAGAGCTTCACGACGGAGTCCTTGCCGAGGTGCAGACTGCGGTGCGCGAGGGCGGCGGCCACGTGCACAGCCCGCAGCACACGGGCCGGGGCTTCCGACCCCACGTCTCGGTCCAGGGCACGCGGCGTGTGCGCCGCGGGGAGTGGCTCTCGCTCGAGACCGTCTCGCTCGTCGACATGGCGCCGGGCGGCGACACGTCGGTGCGTGACGTCGTCGCCGAGTGGGCGCCTCAGGCCTAGGGACCCCCGGTTGGCGCATTGGGCGTCCTTCCCCGCAATGGAGCTGCGGACCCGCGGCATCATTGCGGCGAAGGAATACCGATGCGGTGAAGGGGCACTAGGCCTGGCGTGCCGCTTCCCTCAGTTCGTCGAGTTCCGTGAGGAGGTTCGCGTGGGCGCGCTCGAGCCAGAGCTCGCGTGCCCGTTCGGTGTGGAACAGGGGATCGAGGGCCAGGAGATGCTCGAGGACGCGGGCCCGCCCAGCCCTGAACAGCTCGTCCGGGATCTGCGAGTACTCCGCCCGGACCTGGATCGTGTAGCGGCGGTACCCCGCGGGGTCCCGGGCGAGGACGGAAAGGTCCACGTCGCACAGGAGCTGCCCTGCGCCGTCGTCCGCCGCGGGGGCGTGGCTCGCCGTGAGCCGCACGAGGCGCGCAACCTCGGCGACCTCGCCTCGCGCAAGCCCCGCGTCGGCAAGCCGCGTCTCCGCGAGCTGGGCCGAGTCCTCCTCGTCCCGTCCCGCGGCGCCGGCATACACCGCGTCGTGGAACCACGCGGCGAGGACGACGGCGGGAGGTGCGGCGCCGTCGTCGGCAATCGATTCGAGCGCCGTGAGGACCGCGAAAAGGTGAGCCCCCGTGTGATAGCGACGATGGGGCTCGGACCAGCGCTCGACGAGCTCGCGCCCGAGCTCGGGGCGGCCCGGAAGCAGTCGGTCCCAGCGCTGGGCGAGCGGGAGCGCGAGGGCCTTCGCACGCTCGCGAGCGGGGACTCGGAGGCCGGAGGCGATGAGCGTCCGGGCAAGAGTACGGCCGTCGACGGGTATGGCGCCGCGGCGGACGAGGTCCGCGTGGCGGCGTTCGGGGACGTCGTAGTGGTCCTCGTCGAAGGCCCGCTCGGGAATCTCGGCCCCGGAGGCGAAGTCGTGGAGCTCGGTGAGAGACGTATCCGAGATGAGGTGGGCGAACACGGTTCCGTGCGCGGGCCACATCGGGGAGTCGATGAGGATGGCCATACGTCACAGCATCGCATGCTCGTTTTGTCGCCGTGACTTGAGTCTAGTAGACTCAAGTTAAATGCGTTGACCTGAGTGAGGCCGACGCGGTTGGATGGGGTCCGGTAACCGGGGAAGGAGCTCTCTTTTGGACGTCAAATTCACCACGAAGAGCCAGGAGGCGCTTTCGGCTGCTGCCATGAACGCCTCGACGGCAGGCAACCCGCAGGTCGAGCCCGCTCATCTGCTCAAGGCGCTCATGGATCAGCGGGAGGGCGTGGCGGTCGCGCTTCTCCGGGCTGCCGGGGCGGACCCGGACGCCGTGAGCGTCGCCGCGAGCACCGCGATCAAGGCCCTGCCGGCGAGCTCGGGCACCACGGTCGCGCAGGCCCAGCTGAGCCGCCAGGGCCTTCAGGTCATCCATGCGGCACAGCAGGAGGCGGAGCGTCTGGGGGACAGCTACGTCTCGACCGAGCTCCTCTTGCTCGGGCTTGCGGCCGACGGCGGCGCCGCCGGCAAGGCGCTCCGCGACAACGGGGCCACCCTCGAGTCGCTCAAGGCCGCCCTCCCTGGCGTGCGCGGCGACCGCAAGGTGGATAGTCCCGATCCCGAGAACACGTTCCAGGCGCTCGAGAAGTACGGCGCCGACCTCACGGCGATCGCCCGCTCGGGGAAGCTCGATCCGGTCATCGGCCGCGACGCCGAGATCCGCCGGGTCATCCAGGTGCTCTCGCGCCGCACGAAGAACAATCCCGTGCTCATCGGCGAGCCCGGCGTCGGCAAGACGGCTGTCGTCGAGGGCCTCGCCCAGCGCATCGTCGCGGGCGACGTTCCCGAGAGCCTGCGCGGCAAGACCCTCATCTCGCTCGACCTCGGCTCGATGGTCGCGGGCGCGAAGTACCGCGGCGAATTCGAGGAGCGGCTCAAGGCCGTCCTCGAGGAGATCAAGAGCTCCGAGGGGCAGATTGTCACGTTCATCGACGAGCTCCACACGGTGGTCGGGGCCGGCGCGACCGGCGATTCCTCGATGGACGCGGGGAACATGCTCAAGCCCATGCTCGCGCGCGGCGAGCTGCGCATGATCGGCGCCACGACTCTCGACGAGTACCGCGAGAACATCGAGAAGGACGCGGCCCTCGAGCGCCGCTTCCAGCAGGTGTTCGTGGGCGAGCCGAGCGTCGACGACACGATCGCGATCCTCCGCGGCCTCAAGGAGCGCTACGAGGCGCACCACAAGGTTGCGATCGCCGACTCCGCGCTCGTCGCCGCCGCGACGCTCTCTCACCGCTACATCACGGGGCGTCAGCTTCCGGACAAGGCGATCGACCTCGTCGACGAGGCCGCGTCACGGCTCCGCATGGAGATCGACTCCGCGCCGGAAGAGATCGACCAGCTCCGCCGCGCCGTCGACCGTCTCACGATGGAGGAGCTCGCGCTCGAAGGCGAGACGGACGCGGCCTCCGTCGAGCGGCTCGAGGCCCTGCGCGAGGACATGGCGGACAAGAAGGAGCAGCTCGCGGGCCTCAACGCGCGCTGGGAGGCGGAGAAGGCCGGCCTCAACCGGGTCGGCGAGCTCAAGGCCAAGCTCGACGAGCTGCGCTCGCTCGCGGACAAGGCCCAGCGCGACGGCGACCTCGCCGAGGCGTCCCGCATCCTGTACGGCGAGATCCCGACGCTCGAGCGCGAACTCTCGGCTGCCTCGGCGGCGGAGGCCGCCGAGGCCGAGGCCGGCGGCAAGGCCACGATGGTAGCCGAGGAGGTCACAGCCGACGACATCGCCGAGGTCATCTCGGCGTGGACCGGCATCCCCGCCGGGCGCATGCTCCAGGGCGAGAGCCAGAAGCTCTTGAACATGGAGGAGGAGCTCGGCAAGCGGCTCATCGGGCAGTCGAAGGCGGTCCGGGCGGTCTCGGACGCCGTCCGCCGCGCCCGCGCTGGCATCAGCGACCCGAACCGGCCCACTGGCTCGTTCCTGTTCCTCGGGCCGACCGGTGTCGGCAAGACCGAGCTCGCGAAGGCGCTCGCGGACTTCCTGTTCGACGACGAGCGCGCCATGGTGCGGATCGACATGAGCGAGTATTCGGAGAAGCATTCGGTCGCGCGTCTCGTCGGGGCGCCTCCCGGTTACGTCGGCTACGAGGAGGGCGGGCAGCTCACCGAGGCCGTGCGGCGGCGCCCGTATTCGGTGATCCTGCTCGACGAGGTCGAGAAGGCGCACCCCGAGGTGTTCGACATCCTGCTCCAGGTGCTCGACGACGGCCGCCTCACCGACGGCCAGGGCCGCACCGTGGACTTCCGCAACACGATCCTCGTTCTCACGTCCAACCTGGGGAGCCAGTTCCTCGTGGACCTGGACCTGAGCCCCGAGACGAAGCGCGAGGCCGTCATGGGCATCGTGAACTCGTCGTTCAAGCCCGAGTTCCTCAACCGGCTCGATGAGGTCATCATGTTCGATGCCCTGAGCGTCGAGGAGCTCTCCGAGATCGTCCAGCTCCAGGTCGACGCGCTCCAGCGGCGCCTGCACGACCGTCGGCTCACGCTCGAGGTCAGCGACGGCGCGCGGGCGTGGCTTGCGATGTCCGGCTATGACGCGGCCTACGGCGCGCGCCCGCTGCGGCGGCTCGTCCAGCGCGAGATCGGTGACCGGCTCGCGCGGGGGCTCCTCGCGGGGGAGATCAGCGAGGGCGATACGGTCCTCGTGGACGTCGCGGACGTCTCAGTCGACCTTCAGGACCTCACAGGCGCGACGAGCGGCGGGCTCAGCGTCACGCGGAAGCTCTCGGCGGATCAGGAGGCCTAGCGCGGCGCGCCTTGCCCGGCGCGCCCGTGGGCTACGGGAGCAGCGATGCGGTGAGCGAGTTGCCCTTCGAGCTCACGACGAAGCAGTCCACCCGCCGGTCGCCGTTGCCCCACCCGCCCTGGGTGGGGTAGCCGGTGCTCTGCTTGAGGCTGCTCGTATCCTGCGGGATGTTGAGCTTCGTCTGGCGGCACAGCTCGGACGCCCGGGATTCGAGGGCGTCCTTGCCGGGGTAGGAATCGCCGGCCGCGTAGGTGGTGACGGCCACGAGCTGGGCCGAATGATCGTACGTGCAGGCGACGACGCGATTGGCCTGGGCCTTGCCGTCGAAGTCCGCGAAGCAGTCGCCCACCTTGTAGTCCGCGGAGGACGTGGCGCTTTCGCTGGCAGGGGCGGGCCCCTCGTGCTTTGCCGTGAGCGAGGCGACCATCGCCCAGAGGACGAGGAGTACGACGACGGCGCTCCCCGACGCGAGCACGCGGCCCCACGCCGTGTGAGGCCAGCGGACGCCGAGGTTCGCGGGGAAGGCGGCGGTCCGTCGTCGTCGTAGGGGGACACGGGCCTGACGGCGCGTGGTGGGCTGCGACGTGGGGTCCGAGGACGGGACGTACGAACCCTGCGCGCTCTCCATGCCGTTCAATGCCCTTCCGTTGTGCCAACGAGGAGAGAGGGGAGCTGGGTCCCCGCAAGCCAACAGCGGGCTCCTCCCGAATACGCAGGCGACCGCAATTACATGTAGTCTAGACCTACGACAAATTGATCATGACTCCGGGGCCTCGCGAGCCTGCCTTCGCGACTACCTCCGGGACGAGGCAAAAGAGGGGGTCACGCCATGGGGCGCGGCCGTCAAAAGGCTAAGGCAACCAAGCAGGCTCGGGACATCAAGTACTACAGCCCGAACACTGACTATGCGGCACTTCAGCGCGAACTCGGCGCTTCGAACAGCCACCCGCATCATGACGCGAACGACCTCGAACCGGACTACTCCGAGTACGAGGACAAGTATGCGGATCAATTTGACGATGACGGCGAGGACACCCGGCAGACCGGCTGACCAGCGCGCATGAGCGAGGTCACTGATCGCACGAACGATCCCGCCGTGGCGCGAGCCCATGCGGCCGCGCTCCGCTCGATCGCGCGCGAGGTAGTCGAATCCGTCGAACTCCAGGATCCTGACGAGGCGCGCGCCGGACTGCTAGGGCTCCTCCGCGCAGGCAGCGTCATGGCACTCACGGGCGCGGGCGTCTCGACGGCCTCCGGGATCCCCGACTATCGCGGTCCCCAGGGCGCGTGGCGCAAGCATCGGCCCATGACGTACCAGGAGTTCCGCCACGATCCGGCGGCGCGCCATCGGTACTGGGCGCGCAGCTTCATCGGCTGGCGGCACATCGACCGGGCGCAGCCGAACCGCGCGCACAGGGTGCTGGCCCAGCTCGAAGCGGAGGGTGCGGTGCTCGGCGTCGTCACCCAGAACGTCGACGGGCTGCATGCCGCCGCCGGGTCCCGCAACCTCGTGACGCTCCACGGCGACCTCGACAAGGTCGTGTGCCTCAACTGCGGCACGATCGAGGGCCGGTCCAATCTCGACGAGCGCCTCGCGCAGGCGAACCCCGGCTACGCGGAGGCCGTGCGCCTGGACCCGGGGACGGTGAATCCGGACGGTGACGTCGAGCTTCCCCAGTCCTGGGTCGACCGCTTCCTCATGGTGGGGTGCCTCGTGTGCGGTTCCGTCGAGCTCAAGCCCGATGTGGTCTACTTCGGCGAGAGCGTGCCGCTCGAGCGCAAGGAGCGGGCGACGGCGATGCTCGCCGAGGCGCGGAGCCTGCTCGTCCTCGGCTCGTCGCTCGCGGTCATGAGCGGATTCAGGTTCGTGCTCGACGCCGTTCGCGAGGGGAAGCGGGTCGGGATCGTCAACGCCGGGCCGACGCGCGGCGACAGTCGCGCGGAATGGCGCTGGCGCGCGGACGTCGGCGAGGCGCTCGAGGTGCTTGCGGCCAGCCTCTGAACCTCCACGCTGCGGCGTCGTCAGAAGCTTCGCAGAGCATGCGCACGCCAACGTCCCCAGGTTTGCCGCCGAGCTCCCCAGCATTGAGGGGCGCCGGCCGGCGACTCGCCGACCTTTCGCAATGACACGCGGTGTGTTGTCGCCCAGAGCCGCGTGACTCAGGGGATTTGTTGGGTTGTGCAGGGTCGAAGGCTTATCCACCCTGCGCAACCCGACAATTGCGGGTAGGGGACGCCTAGGCGTACGCGTTGACGAGGCGGACCGCCCCGCCGTCGACGCCCTTGGCACCCTGGACGTAGTCCGGGCCGGCGGCTGAGGCGCCAGCCGAAGAGGACACGTCGTCAGTTCCCACGGTGCCCATGACCCACGCCGGCACGCCGCGCTCGGCGAGGCGCGCGAGGGCCGCGTCGGCGGCGCTCGACGCGACAATCGCGACCATCCCGACGCCGAGGTTAAGGGTCCGCTCGAGATCGGCCTGCGGCACGCCGCCGAGTTCGGCGACGAGCTTGAAGACGGCGGGAAGCTCCCATGTCGAGCGGTCGACGGTGGCGAGGAGGCCCTTCGGCAGGACGCGGGCGAGATTCGCGGCGAGTCCGCCGCCCGTCACGTGGCTGAACCCGCGCAGCGCGAGGTCGTGCCCGCCCGCCGTGCCGTTGAGGGCGCGGACGAGATCGAGGCAGTCCGCAGCGTAGACGCGCGTGGGCTCGAGGAGCTCCTCGCCGAGGGTCCGGCCGAGCTCGGAGACCTGACGGTCGAGCGCCCAGCCCGCGTGATTGATGACGCGGCGCACGAGCGAGTAGCCGTTCGAGTGGATGCCCGAGGATGCCATCGCGATCACGACGTCGCCTGAGCGAACCCGCTCGGGGCCGAGCAGCGCGTCGGCCTCGACGACGCCCGTGGCCGCGCCCGCGACGTCGTACTCGTTCTCGCCCAGCAGGCCCGGGTGCTCGGCCGTCTCGCCGCCCACGAGCGCCGTGCCCGCGACCGAGCAGGCCGCCGCGATGCCGCGCACGATGTCCGCGATGCGCTCAGGAACGACCTTCCCGCACGCGATGTAGTCCGTCATGTACAGCGGTTCGGCGCCCACCACGACGATGTCGTCCACGACCATGCCCACGAGGTCGAAGCCGATCGTGTCGTGCACGTCCATGGCCTGCGCGATCGCGACCTTCGTGCCCACGCCATCCGTCGACGTCGCGAGCAGCGGGCGGCGGTACGTGAGCAGGCGGCTCACGTCGAACAGCCCCGCGAAACCGCCGACGCCGCCCAGCACCGAGGCGTTGTGCGTCGCCTTGACGGCGTCCTTCATGAGTTCGACGGCGCGGTCCCCGGCTTCGACGTCGACGCCGGCGGCGGCATAGGTGATGCCGGTTGCCGGGGAGGCGTGGGCGGCTGAATCAGTGCGTGGGGCGGGAGTCGTCATACAGTGGCCTCGCGGTCTTCCGGGGTCAGCAGGGATTCGAGTTCGGAACCGGGTCCCGGGTCGCAGCCCGCGGCGCCGGGGCGCACGCCCGGATCCTCGTCGTCGGCCGGCTCCGTGCGCTCCGCGCCCGCCGGCTCAAGGCCCCGCTCGAGGACGTTCTTGCCGAGCTTGTCCGCGCTCGGCAGAGCGATCGGGTACTTGCCCGTGAAGCATGCCGTGCAGAGCCGTTCGCGCGGCTGCTGCGTCGCGGCGATCATGCCGTCCTCGGAGATGTAGCCGAGGGAGTCGGCGCCGATGGCCTGGGAGATCTCCTCGACCGTTGCACCGTTGGCGATGAGCTCGGCGCGGGACGCGAAGTCGATGCCGTAGAAGCACGGCCACTTCACGGGCGGCGAGGAGATCTTGACGTGGACCTCCTTCGCGCCGGCTTCCCGCAGCATGCGCACGATCGCGCGCTGCGTGTTGCCGCGGACGATCGAATCGTCGACGACGACGACGCGCTTGCCGCGGATCACCGACTCGAGGGCGTTGAGCTTGAGTCGGATGCCGAGCTGGCGCAGCGTCTGCGACGGCTGGATGAACGTACGGCCCACATAGGAGTTCTTGACGAAGCCGTGCGCGAACGGGATGCCCGATTCCTCCGCGTAGCCGACGGCCGCCGGGGTGCCCGACTCCGGCACGGGGATGACGATGTCCGCCTCGTGGCTGTTCTCGCGGGCCAGCTGGCGGCCCATCTCGACGCGCGATTCATACACGGAGCGGCCCGCGATGGCCGCGTCCGGGCGCGCGAGGTACACGTACTCGAAGACGCAGCCGGCTGGCGTCGCCTCGCCGAAGCGGTGCGTGCGCACGCCCTTCTCATCGATCGCGATGAACTCGCCCGGCTCGATCTCCCGGATGAAGCTCGCGCCGACGGTCGCGAGCGCGGACTGCTCGGACGCGACGACCCAGCCGCGCTCGAGGCGCCCGAGGCACAGCGGCCGGATCCCGTACGTGTCGCGCGCGGCGTAGAGCGTGCCCTCGTCCATGAACACGAAGCAGAAGCCGCCGCGGATCTTGGGGAGGAGCTCCATCGCGGTCTCCTCGAGAGTGTGGCCCCGCTCGCCCGCGAGGAGGGCCGTCACGAGAGCCGTGTCCGACGTGTTGCCCTGCTTCATCTCGCCAGTCAGGTGGCCGCCCGTGAGCTCTTCGATCATCTCGCGGAGCTCGGCGGTGTTCGTGAGGTTGCCGTTGTGCGCGAGGGCGACCGTGCCGTTGGCCGTGGCGCCGAGCGTCGGCTGGGCGTTGGCCCAGTGGCTGGCTCCCGTAGTCGAGTAGCGGCAGTGCCCAACGGCGATGTGGCCCGTGAGCGTGTTGAGCGTCGACTCGTCGAACACCTGCGAGACAAGGCCCATGTCCTTGTACACGCTGATGCGCGTTCCGTCGCTCGCTGCGATGCCCGCGGACTCTTGGCCGCGGTGCTGCAGGGCGTACAGGCCGTAGTAGGTCAGCTTGGCGACTTCTTCGCCGGGTGCCCATACGCCAAAGACGCCACAGGCGTCCTTGGGGCCTTTGTCAACAGGGTCTAGGTCAAGTGAGAGGAGTCCGTCACCGCGTACCACTGGTCAATTGTCTCATGGCCGCGGGAGCGTCCCTCTCACGGGGACGGCGGGCTCTGTTCGCCGTCGTCCTCCGTCTCCGCGTGCCCCTCGCCGGGTGCTTCCTCGGCCTCGTCTTCGGGCAGTTCCTCGACGATGGCCTTCCGGGCCCGGGCGATGCTCACGCGGTCCAGGATGAGGACGACGACGCCGCCCACCAGCAGGCCGGCGGCCACGAAGATCACAAGGAAGTAGCCGAAGATCGATCCGCGCGTGTAGCCGTCCGGAACGGGCCCCGTGTAGCCGATGATCGCGGCTACGATCGCCCCGAGGAGCGCGCCCGCTACCAGGAACGGGACGTATTTCGGGGCACGGCGAACGGTGATGCGGCGCTGAGAAGGCATGATTCAAGCGTACCGATCTCCGCGCGGGGCCGCGCTCTGCCGCCACTGAGACGGCGCCTGGACAGGAGCGTGGCCCCCGCATCGACGCGATGCGGGGGCCACGTGATCCGGGTGCGAGCCGGAGCGCTCGACCCAGGGCCGAATTGCCGGTGCCGGGCCGAACGACTGTGCGCGCTACGTGCTACTTGTGCGCGATGACGCCGCCGTGGCTGTTGGGGAAGAAGCCGCCGATGATGGCGGGCGTTCCAGGCCCGGTCAAGGTCTGCACCGGGGTCCGCTGAGGCGTGTTCAGGGTTCCGTTGCCGTCCTGGCCGTAGTCGCCGTCTCCCCAGTTCCAGGACGTGCCGTCGGAGAGCCGGATGTGGATGCCGTAGTAGCTCAGCGCCACGTCAGTGATCGTTCCCGTGGGAAGCGAGCCGCTGTATGGCGTCGCGTACTGTCGGTTTGCCACGCTTGCTGGATCGTGGACGAAGTAAGAGCCGTAGCCCCACGTGTAGAGCACGTTGTTGGTCCCGAGCGCTGCGCTGTGATACGCCTCGTGGTAGAACTTCGGCAGCAGCTTGATCCCGGTCAGGGTCGTTCCTGGACCGGTCAGAACGGGCGCCGCGTAATTCTGGTTGGTCAAGAGTCCATTGCCGTTCATGTAGCCGGTGCCGTCGCCCCAGCTGTAGACCGTCCCGTCTGAGCGCAGGGCGTAGCCTCCCTTGAACTTTCCGCGGATTTGCGTCACGCCGGAGAGCTGGGTGGTGCCGTCCGACAGGACGACGGGCTTCATGATCGACTGGTTGCCGGTCAAACCCGTACCGAGATCGGACAAATCGTTGATGCCCCACGCCCACACGCGGCCCTTGCTGTCGAGCGCGATGCCGCCCGTGTAGCTCGCCGAGATCGCCGTGACGAAGATGTCCGGCTTGGGGATCGTGACGAGCTTCGGGATGTTCGTGTCGGGGCCGAACGTGCCGTTGCCAAGCGAGCCGGTGCCCGAGTTGTAGCCCCACGAGAAGATTCGGCCGTGGGTCGTCAGCACGTAGCCGCCGCCTGTGAACCCGACGACATCGACGAAATTCTCGCCGGTGAAGAGGGCCGTGCTGCCGGAGAAGCTGAACTGGCCGGCGTAGAACACCGGCTGGTTCGTGCCCGGGGCGGTGGCGTTGCCCCCGTCGCCGTGGCTCCAGAGGGTGTTGTCGCTGCGGATGAGGTAGCTGTTGACGCCGCGGTAGCCCCCAGCCATGGCAATGACCGAGGACGCAGCCAGCGTGCCTGCTCCTCTCAGGCCCTCGGCCGGCACCGCATACTTCTCGAGTGTTGAAGCATTGCCTCTGAACAGCGTGACGTCGAGGTTCTCGCCCCACACGATGCCGTCGGTCGCCGGCGGAACGGCGTTCTGGAGGACCGTGAGCTTCGTGGTGCCAGACGTGAAGTTCTGGGCGGACGCGGTGAGCGTTGCGCTGCCGACGTTCGGCGGCGCGGTGACACCGACGACGCTGAACGTCCCGTCGACGTTGACCGACACGGTCGTGGGTCCGCCCCAGGTGTTCGGGTACCCGAGAGTGATCGATGCCGGAAGCGCCGTCCCCGGGGTCGGGATGACCTTTCCGGTGATCGTCCCGTAGACCATTCCCGGCCCGGTGACGTACTCGGGATAGTCGAACACGATGGTGCCGCTTTGGCCCCCAGAGGCAGCCGCGAGCGGCGTCGCGACGACGGCCATGGCGACGGGAACGCTCCACGCCGCCGCACGAGTGACGGTGCGTCGCGGAATTCCGCCCGGCGATGCGGTCCCGCCTTCCGGGGACACGGGGATATTCGGGTCTGGCATGATGCCTCTTTCTTCGGAAGATTTCGACGCCGGCGGCAATTCGGGGCGTCGGACACTCTGAACGGTAGAGGCTCCTCGCGGGGCGACCGGTCGAAAGAGCACTTTTGCGCCATTCGAGGGGCATTTTCGCGACACCTCGGTCGGATAGCGGTTATCTTGGAAGATCGATCGGTGCTCGGGGCTGGCGGTGCACCACGCCCGCCCCCACGCCGTGAAACTCTATCCGACAGACGTGGGGGATTTGTTGTGAGGGAATGGACGGAAGGCGTCCAGCAGGATTTCCTGGGGCCCGGGGGGCTCGCCGAGCTCGGGGGACTCGTGTCGCCGCTCGCGGAGGCCGGCTCGTTCGCGCTCCGGATGAAGTCGGTCGCGGTGGGCGGCCTCTACGTAAGCTACGTCGCGGCGAGTCCGTGCTATCTCAGTGGTCAGACGGTCTCCGCCTCAGTGGACCGGGCCCTCCACATGGTCTTCCCGTTCGATACCCAGCTGGTCGTTGAGGACTTCATCGACCAGGGGGTTCCCGTGGGCGGCCTCGTGGCGTTCGGGGAGGCGAATCTGCCGAGAATCCGCATGGAGTCCGCCGGGCGGGTCCTCGTCGTGAGCATGACCGAGGGTGTCCGGTCCTCAGGCGCCATCTTCTCGAAGGAGTCGCCCTCGCTGGTCATCTCGTCGTCGCCCAGCGTTGCGGTCGTGCGCGCCGTCGCCGAGCTCGTCTTCCGATCCGAGGAACGGGATGCGGCGATGAGCGAGATCCTGGCCGGGGTGTGCGGGATGGTCCTGCTCGACGCCTATATCGCCTCGGAGGCCGAGCCCAGGGACGACAAGCTCGTGGTCGTCGGACTCCGGATCATCGCGGAGGAATTCCGCCGCAAGGACTTCAAGGCGCGCAACGTCGCCGAGGCGCTCGGCATTTCCCTCCGCGTTCTCCAGCGCGCATTTGCGGATAGGGGAGGTGTCACAAATGTCATTCGCACCTATCGCACGCAAGAGGCGCTGAGGATTCTCGGATCCGATGCGGCGAATGGCGTCTCCTTCGACGCGATTGCCCGGAAGAGCGGATTCGCCGATGGGCGTGCCATGCGCAAAGCGATCGCGGACTCGACCGGAATGCTCCCAAACCAGTATCGGAAGAATTTCGGGTGACACACTTATGGCCCAGCATAGAGCAGGCCCTGCCCACCTCAGTGGTGAGCAGGGCCTATCTCAGTGGTGACGGCCGGTGGCGTCTCAGTGGTCGTGCGACCCTCCGGAGGCTTCGATGTCGACTTCGTTGCCGTCCCTGTCGTAGATCTTGCCGTTCTCGATTCGGTCGCCGTCCTCAAGGGCATCGAGCACCACGAGGGGGATCAGCCGGGTCGGAGCGGCCGCGAACACGGAGGGGCTGCTCTTCGGGTTCCCGCTCTTGATGACGTTGAAGAGGATGTTGAGCAGGACGGCCATGATCGCGGCCGAGCTGATGCCCGAGTCGAAGATGACCTGGACCCACGTCGGGAACTTCGAGTAGAACGTGGGGCTCACCACGGGAACGAGGCCGAACGCGATCGACGTCGCGACGATGATGAGGTTCATGCTGTCCTTGTAGTCCACCTTCGCGAGCGTCCGGATGCCGGAGGCGGCGACGGTGCCGAAGAGGACGATCCCAGCGCCGCCGAGCACGGGCATCGGGACCGCGGCAACGACGCGGCCGAGGACGGGGAGCAGGCCGAGGAGCACGAGAACCACGCCGCCGGCCGCGACCGCGAAGCGGCTCTTGATCCCGGTGACCGCCACGAGGCCGACGTTCTGTGCGAACGCGCTCTGCGTGAATCCGTTGAAGACGGGGGAGACGGCCGAGGACAGCATGTCGGCGCGGAGGCCGTTCGCGATGCGCTTCGAGTCGACCTTGGCGCCGGTGACCTCGCCCACGGCGAGGATGTCCGCCGTCGTTTCCGTCAGGATGACGAGGACGACGATGACCATCGAGATGATGCCCGCCGGCTCGAATGTCGGGAGGCCGAAGTGGAACGGCTGGGGAAACGCGAAGATCGGGCCGTTGAAGACCTGCGAGAAGTCCGCCTTGCCGACGACCGCCGCGATGACGGTGCCGATGACAATACTGAGGAGTATGGAGAGGCGCGAGATCATGCCGCTGCCGAGCTTGCTCAGGAGCATGATGATCACGAGCGTGAGCGCCGTGAGGCCGATGTTGGCCGGGTCGCCGTAATTCGGGGCCTTCGCGTTGCCGCCAAGCGACCAGTTGGCCGCGACCGGGACGAGGGAGAGGCCGATCGTCGTGATCACCACGCCCGTCACGACCGGCGGGAAAAAGTGGATGACCTTGGCGAAGAACGGCGCGACGATGAGGCCGATCAGCGAGGCGGCCATGACGGCGCCGAAAATGGCCGGGAGGCCGCCGCCGCCGTTGATGATCGCGAGCAGGGTCGCGACCGAGGCGAACGACGTGCCCTGGACGAGCGGAAGCTGCGAGCCGAACCACTTGATGCCGAGCGTCTGGAGGAGCGTCGCGAGGCCGCCGATGAAGAGGCAGGACGTGATGAGCAGGGCCAGGTCGGGGCCCTTGAGTCCAGCGGCCGAGCCGACGATGAGCGGCGGGGCGATGATGCCGCCGTACATCGTGAGAACGTGCTGGATGCCGTAGGCAAAGGCCGTCGGGATCGGCAGCTTCTGGTGTTCGGGACTTGTGGCCTCCGCGTTGGGGGCAGAGGGAACGGGCGCAGTCTTTCGAGTCATAGCGGACCTCCTTGTCAGCTTGGTTTCCGAATGCGCAACTTTGTGCGTGGTGGGGTGGGTGCGAAGCGGCGAGAAGAGGGCGGAGTAGGGCACGCCGGAGGCGGACGACGGCGGGCAGGGAGTCCCGCCGTCGTCCGTACGGGTGGTGGGTGGGTGAGGAAGGTGGGGTGGGTGAGGAAGGTGGGGTGGGTAAGGAAGGTAGGGCAGGTTCGGTAGGCCGGGATCGCGGGCCTAGCCGAGGCTCAGCAGAAGCCGGCGATGCCGTCCCAGGAGTTTCCGGCGTCCGAGATGGTCTCGCGCTGGAAGTTCGCCTCGATGAGGCCGTACGGGCGGTCGGCCGCGAAGAAGACCTCGCCCGGGTTGTCGAGCCCGAACGGCGTCAGGTCGACGAGGAAGTGGTGGTTGTTCGGGGTCGAGAAGCGGAGTTCGTCGATCTCGGGGTGCGCGTCGAGGACCTTCTGGGCCATCTGGAACAGCGTCTGCTGGAGCGCGTAGGAGTACTCCTCCGAGAAGCCCTCGAGCAGGAGCGCCTTGACGTCGTCGTACGTCTTGTTGAAGTCGACGGTGCGGTTCGCGATCGCCTCGTTGTTGTACCGCCAGCGGGCCGTGACGTCCGTCGCGAGGATGCGGTCCGTGGTTTCCGCGAGGGTCGTGAAGCGGTCCTTCGGGTAGCCCACGAAGCCGGACTGGGTCGACTTGAGGACCGTGAGGTCGTTGAGGCCGGAGATGACGTAGATGTTGTCGCCGTCCTTCGTCACGACCGCGTTGCGGACCTCCTGGCCCTTGCGGACGAACGAGTGGTCGTGCTCAGCGCCGTTGGCGATGATGCGCTCCCACGAGTACTGCTCGGCTTCCCAGCGGCCGCCCGAGACCCAGCTGAACTCCGACGTGAAGTGGTTCGCGAGGCGGATGAGGAACTCCTCGGGGGAGCCGATGCCGTCGCGGGCGAAGCCGTAGACGGTGTTCTTCTGGGTGTCGGTCGGGACGACCTTCGAGTTGTCGCCGTCGAAGTGGGCCGAGGCGAAGTCGCCGCGGAGCTGGGACGTGACGTTGAGGTCCTCGATCTCGTGCCGGTCGGTGTCGCGCGTGATCTTGACGACGCGGACTTCGGCCTTGCCGTACTGGTTCTTGCCCAAGACGATCTTGGTGTTCGTGTTCTCAGACATGGCTACTTAGCTCCCTCGGTAAGTGGAAAAGGCGAATGGACTCAGCAGGAGAGGCACGTGGTAGTGCGCCTCGTTCTCGTCGACCGTGAAGGTCAGAGAAACCTCCGGGAAGAAGGTCTCCTGCCCGATGCTGGCGAAGTAGGCTCCGGTCGCGAACTCGAGTCGGTACGAACCGCTCTCGAGCCGTTCGGGGCCGAGGTCTTTCACCCGCCCGTCGGCATCGGTGGTGCCCGTTCCAATCTGGGACCATGCCTCGCCGTCGCGGGCGTAGAGTTCGACGGCGACACCTGCGGCCGGCTTCCCGGCAGCGGTATCCAGGATGTGGGTGGTCACGTGGGAGACGCTCATGAGTTCATGCTCCTCTCGAGTCGCAAGACGGCGATTTCGCGGAGCTGCTCGGCGACGACCGGCTCCTCCTCCTCGGGCGTGTGGCCCAAGCGTTCCTGGAGGGCGGAGAGCATCTCCTCGGCCGAGCGGCCAGCGGCGCGGATCAGGAAGACGCGGCCGAATTTCTCTTCGTACGCCTTGTTGCCCTCGGCGAGGGCCGCGATGGTCGCCGCGTCGCGGGCGTCCACACCGGACTGCTCGCTGCGGGACATCGAGGCCTCGGCCGATGCGCCGGCGGCCCGTTCGCCAATGCGGGGGTGGTGGGCGAGCGCGCCCTCCAGCTCCTCAGAGGTGAAAGGGTCGGCTGCGCGTCGCGCTGCGGAGAGGAGATCGTCGAGGCTCGCGAAGGGGCGGGCTGCGGTGATTTCCTCGATCCAGCGAGGCACGTCGAGGCACGGCTTGAGAAGCTCGTGTGCCTCGGCGGCTGGGGCGGCGTTGAACTGTTCAAGCAACATGGCTTGTCTGGTCCTCAACTGCTCAATGCTGGCATCCACGGTGACGGCTATACGGAACGTCGGTTTCTGTGGTTCCGTATCGTGGAACTGTTATTTCAGCATGTGTAATTAGTGTGGTGCATCACAGTGTGATTGTCAACACCCTACTGTGTGACCTGTTTCGCGCGCGTTGCGGGCCGCGCTCCAGCCCGGTTCTTCTCGGGCCCAAGCCGCGCCGGGCCGAAACACGCCGCGATCGCGACTGATGGGGAAGATACAACCGGGCAGGAAGCGCGGGTGGGGTCGAAAAAAGGGCCCCGGACGCAGTGTCCGGGGCCCGAGGGTCGCTGGGGGAGCTGTCAGACGCCGAGGCGGTCCCGCAGTGCGGCGACGTGGCCGTCCGCCTGAACGGCGTAGTCGACCGACTCGACGGTGCCATCGGGGGCGACAACCGCCGTCGAACGCAGGATGCCCTCGACGACCTCGCCGTTCACGATCTTCTCGCCCCACGCGCCCCACGCCTTGGCGACGGCGGCGCCGTCGTCAGCGAGGAGCGGATAGGTGAGGCTGTAGTCGTCGGCGAACGAGGCGATGGCCTCGACCGGATCGGGCGAGATGCCGACGACGCTCACGCCCGCGGCGTTGAGCGCATCGAGGCTGTCGCGGAAGTCGCACGCCTCGGTCGTGCAGCCGGGCGTCGCGGCCTTCGGGTAGAAGTACACGACCACGCGGCGGCCGCGGTAGTCCGCGAGTGAGACGCCTGTCCCGGACGCGTCCGGGAGCGTGAACTCGGGGGCCGGCTGCCCGGCGGCGAGATTCGTGGTGGTTGTCATAGGTTCCTCCTCCTGTAGGGGGTCAGGCCGTGCCGCGGCGGATCAGCTGGCCCTTGGGCGCGCCGAAGTCCACCTCGGTGCCGCGCACGAAGGTGCGGCGCACCACGCCGGAGAGGGTCTTGCCCTGGTACGGCGTGATGTGGTTCTTGTGGTGCAGCTTGTCCGCGTCGACGACGAACGCGTCGTCCGCCGCGAAGATCGCGAGGTCGGCGTCGTATCCGGGGGCGAGGAGGCCCTTGCGCTGAAGGCGCGCGAGCTGCGCCGGCCGGTGGCCCATCCACTCGACCACGCGCTCGAGCGGAATGCCGCGGCGCCGGGCCTCGGTCCAGATGATCGAGAGCCCGAGCTGGAGCGACGCGACGCCGCCCCACGCGACGCCGAAGTCGCCGTTCTTGAGGTCCTTGAGATCGATCGTGCTGGGAGAGTGGTCCGAGACGATGCAGTCGATGACGCCGTCCTCGAGGCCCTTCCACAAGAGCTCGCGGTTGGACGCCTCGCGGATCGGCGGGCAGCACTTGAACGCCGTCGCGCCGTTCGGGATCTCCTCGGCCAGGAGCGTGAGGTAGTGCGGGCACGTCTCGACGGTGAGCTTGACGCCGTCGCGCTTCGCCGTGGCGATCATGGGCAGGGCGTCCGACGACGAGAGGTGCAGGATGTGGGCGCGCGCACCGGTCCAGCGGGCCCGCTCGATGACCTCGGCGATCGCGACGTTCTCGGCGCCGCGCGGGCGCGAGTGGAGGAAGCTGTCGTAGACGTCGCCGTCCGGGTTGGGCGCACGGTCGATCGCGCGCGAATCCTCGGCGTGGACGATCATGAGCCCGTCGAACGACGCGATCTCCGCGAGGTCCTTCTCGAGCTCGTCGACCTCGAGGTGCGGGAACTCGTCGACGCCCGAATGGAGCAGGAAGCACTTGAAGCCGAAGACGCCCTCGTCGTGCAGCGCGCGCAGATCGCCCGTGTTGCCCGGGATCGCGCCGCCCCAGAAGCCCACGTCGACGAACGACTGCGTCTCCGCGGAGGTGCGCTTGAGCTTGAGCGCCTCGACGTTGGTCGTCGGCGGGATGCTGTTGAGCGGCATGTCGATGATCGTCGTCACGCCGCCGGCCGCGGCCGCCTTTGTCGCGGAGGCGAAGCCCTCCCACTCCGTGCGGCCGGGCTCGTTGACGTGGACGTGGCTGTCCACGAGGCCCGGGATGAGCGTCTCGTCGTCGGCGAGTTCGATGACCTCGCGCCCCGAGAGGCCGTTGCCGAACGGCTCGAGCGCGACGATGCGCCCGTCGATGATGCCCACCTCGCGCGGCACAATGCCCGCCGTCGTGAGGACCCGCTGCCCGCGGATGACGAGGTCGAACTCGATGTCATTCATCGCACAGACTCCTTCCTGCTGTCAGTCTCAACAATAGTGACGCCCTCCGACGTTCCCGAGGGCGCTTGGGCGGCGAGGCCCTGCGCGATGATCCGGCCCGTCTCGCGGACGAGGCGACGGGCGTCGCGGATGCACACCTCGACGTCGGCCTCAATATCGGTGAGCGCGTGGACGGCGGTGAATCCCGCGGAGGCGCGCGCGGCGCCGTCGAGCTGGCTCCGCCCGCACACCGCAACGACAGGCACGTTCTGGGCGCGCGCCTCCGCGGCGACGCCGACCGGTGCCTTCCCCGAGAGGGACTGCGCGTCGAGGCTTCCCTCGCCCGTGACGACGAGCGAGGCGCCTTCGAGCTTTTCCCGCAGGCCGGTGAATTCGACGACGACGTCGATGCCGCGCCTGCGCTGCGCGCCAAGGGCCAGTGCCGCGTAGCCGACGCCGCCGGCCGCACCGGCGCCCGGCGCGTCCTTGGCCGCGACCGCGCGCGAGCCGAGCGCCGCGCCGAGGACGTCGGCGAAGCGCGCGAGGGCCGCGTCGAGCTCCACGACGTCCGACGGCGTGGCCCCCTTCTGCGGGCCGAACACGGCGGCGGCGCCGCGGTCGCCGAGCAGGGGATTGTCGACGTCGGCGGCAAGGATCAGTTGTGCGGCGTCGAGTCGAGCGTCGAGCCCGCCGAGGTCCGCCTCCGCGATGCGCGCGAGGGCCGCGCCGCCGAGCGGAAGCTCGTTGCCGGCGTCGTCCGTGAAGCGCGCGCCGAGGCCCTGGAGCATGCCGGCGCCGCCGTCGGTGCACGCGCTCCCGCCGACGCCGAGGACGATCTCGCGCGCGCCCGCGTCGAGCGCTGCACGGATGAGCTGGCCGGTGCCGAGGCTCGTCGCATTTCGGGCATCTTTGACGCCCCCAGGAAGCGCGTCGAGGCCGGAGGCGGCGGCCATTTCGACGACGGCGCGGCCGCGTGCGGGATCCACGGCGAACTCGGCCGTGAGCGGCTGGCCGGTGGGGCCGGAGACGCGCGCTCGGCGCGGGGAGAACCCCGCGCCGAGCGCCGCACTCACCGTGCCCACGCCGCCGTCGGCCACTGGGACCAGGACGAGCTCTGCCTCGGGAAGCTCCCCGCGGATGCCGTCGGCGAGCGCCTCGGCGACCTCGGGGGCCGTGAGCGAGCCCTTGAACTTGTCCGGGGCGAGGACGATCTTCACCTCGGCTCAGTCCAGCAGCGCGACGATCGCGGTCGGGGCGTCCTCGCGGCGCTCCGCGAGCTCCTCGAACTCCACGACGTTGTCCAGCTCGGTACCCATCGCGATGTTCGTGACGCGCTCGAGGATGGCCTCCACTACCACCGGCACCTTGTACTCCGCCATGAGGGCGCGGGCCTTCTCGAAGGCCGGGGCGAGATCGTCCGGGTGCTCGACGCGGATGGCCTTGCAGCCGAGGCCCTCGGCGACCTTGACGTGGTCCACGCCGTAGCCCTGGGCCCGCTCGGAGCCGGTCGCGTTGACGTTCTCGAACGCGAGCGAGACCTCGAAGTCCATCTCGAAGCCGCGCTGCGACTGGCGGATGAGGCCGAGGTACGAGTTGTTCACGACCACGTGGATGTACGGCAGCTGGTGCTGCGCGCCCACCGCGAGCTCCTCGATCATGAACTGGAAGTCGTAGTCGCCCGAGAGTGCCACAACCGTCTCGCCCGGCTTGCCGCGTACGACGCCGAGTGCCGCGGGGCCCGTCCAGCCGAGCGGGCCCGCCTGGCCCGCGTTGATCCACTTGCGCGGACCGAACACGTGCAGCATCTGCGCGCCGGCGATCTGGGAGAGGCCGATCGTCGTGACGTACGTGGTCTCGGGGCCGAACGCCTTGTTCATCTCCTCGTAGACGCGGAACGGCTTCATGGGCACGTTGTCGTAGTGCGTCTTGCGCTGCATCCGGCCGCGCTTCTCCTGCGCGGACTCGGCCCACGCCGAGTAGTCCGGCAGCGCGCCGGCGGCCTGGCGCTCGCGGGCCACCTCGAGGAGGGCCTCGAGGGCAAGGCCCGCGTCCGAGACGATGCCGAAGCCCGGCGAGAACACGCGGCCGATCTGGGTCGGCTCGATGTCGATGTGCACGAAGGTGCGGCCCGCGGTGTACTTCTCGATCGAGCCCGTGTGGCGGTTCGCCCAGCGGTTGCCGATGCCGATCACGAAGTCCGACTCGAGGAACGTCGCGTTGCCGTACTTGTGGCTCGTCTGGAGGCCCACCATGCCGGCCATGAGGCGGTGGTCGTCCGGGATCGTGCCCCAGCCCATGAGGGTCGGGACCACGGGGACGTTGAGGAGCTCGGCGAGCTCGACGAGCTTGTCCGCCGCGTCCGCGTTGATGATGCCGCCGCCGGCCACGATGAGGGGGCGCTCGGCGGCCGTCAGCATGTCGAGGGCCTTCTCGGCCTGCTTGCGCGTCGCGCGGGGCTTCTCGACCGCGAGCGGCTCGTAGGCGTCGATGTCGAACTCGATCTGCGCCATCTGCACGTCGAACGGCAGGTCGAGCAGCACGGGACCGGGGCGACCCGTCCGCATGAGCTGGAACGCCTTCTGCACGGCGCCGGGGACCTGGCCGGGCTCGAGGATGGTCATGGCCATCTTCGTGAGCGGCTTCGCGATGGACTCGATGTCGACGGCCTGGAAGTCCTCCTTGTGGAGCTTCGCGACCGGGGCCTGGCCCGTGAAGCACAGCATCGGGATCGAGTCGGCCTGCGCCGCGTAGAGGCCCGTGATCATGTCGGTGCCCGCCGGGCCGGAGGTGCCGAGGCAGATGCCGATGTTCCCGGCCTTCGCACGCGAGTAGCCGTCGGCCATGTGCGAGGCGCCCTCGACGTGACGCGCGAGGGTGTGGCGGATGCCGCCGTGGGCACGCATCGCCGAGTACAGGGGGTTGATCGCGGCGCCGGGCAGGCCGAAGGCCTCGGTGGCGCCCTCCTTCTCGAGGATGGCCACGATCGCGTCGACAGTGCGCATCTTTGCCATGTCGGTGCTCCTTTCGTGTCTTGAAGTCTTAGTTCTTGCCGGAGAGTTCGTTGGTGAGTTTGAACAGCCCCGAGTGGTCGAGGCCACCATCGCCGCGGGCGACGAGAGCGGACACGAGCTGGGCGACAGCCGCGCCGAGCGGGACGACGACGCCGGCCTCGCGGGCCGCGGAGGTGACGATGCCGAGGTCCTTGTTGTGGAGGGCCAGACGGAAGCCGGGGTCGAAGTTGCGGTCGAGCATCTTCTGGCCCTTCTGGTCCAGGACCTTCGAGCCGGCGAGGCCGCCGCCGAGGACCTTGAGCGCCGCGTCGGTGTCCACGCCGTAGGCCTCGAGGAACACGATGGCCTCGGAGAGCGCCTGGATGTTGACGGCGACGATGAGCTGGTTCGCGGCCTTGACCGTCTGGCCGGAGCCCGAGGGGCCGACGTGGACGATCGTCTTGCCGACCGCATTGAGGACGGGCTGCGCGGCCTCGAAGTCCTCGGGGGCGCCGCCGACCATGATCGAGAGGACCGCGTCGATCGCGCCCTGCTCACCGCCGGAGACCGGGGCGTCAAGCGGGCGGATGCCGGCCGCACGGGCGTCCTCCGAGAGGCGGACCGCGACGTCGGGGCGGATCGAGGACGCGTCGATCCAGAGGGCGCCCGGCTTCGCGTTCGCGAACACGCCGTCCGGTCCGCTCACGACCGCTTCGACGTCGGGGGAGTCGGGCACCATCGTGATGACGACGTCGGCATCCTTGACGGCTTCGGCGATGCTCTCGGCGCCGTTGCCGCCCTCGCCGACGAGCTTCTGGATCTTGTCCGTGCTGCGGTTGTAGCCGGTGACCTGGTGGCCGGCCTTGACGAGGTTGACGGCCATGGGAAGGCCCATGATGCCGAGACCGATGACTGCAACGTTGCTCATTGGTGATCTCCTGGGAAGTCTGTGGGGCGGGTGGGCTGCTTGGGGAGGGCCGGCGGGGCCGGAGGGCTGCTCAGCCGTTGACCGGCCGGATGGCCCACGTGAAGGCCTCGGCCTGCGGGGCCTTGTACTCGAGGCCGATGTAGCCCTCGTACCCGAGCTCGCGGGAGCGGGCGATCCACTCGCCGAGCGGGAGCTCGCCGGTGCCGGGGGCGCCGCGGCCGGGGTTGTCGGCGATCTGGATGTGGCCGAAGTCCTTCGCATGCTGCTCGATGACGGCCGCGACGTCGTCGCCGTTGACCGCGAGGTGGTAGAAATCCGCGAGGAGCTTGATGTTGTCGACGCCGGCCTCCTGCGTCTTCGCGATGACGGCGAGCGCGTCCGCGGCGGTCTTGAGCGGGTAGGCCGGTGTGCCGGAGACGGGCTCGAGGAGCACGGTGCCGCCGATCTCGGCGATGCCCTTCGCTGCGGCGACGAGGTTCTCGAGGGCGAGCTCATCCTGCGCCTCCGGAGTGGCCCCCTCGAGGCGGTTGCCGTAGAGGGCGTTGAAGGCCTTCGTGCCGAGGCGCTCGCCGATGGCTGCGACGACCGCGATGTTGGCCTTGAACTCGCCCTCGCGGCCGGTCCACGAGACGAGGCCGCGGTCGCCCGCGGGCATGTCTCCCGCGAAGAAGTTGAGGCCGCTCAGCTGCACGCCGGCGTCTTTGATCGCGGACACGAAGGCGTCGACATCCTTGTCGGCCGGAACGGCCTCGGCGAAGGGCCACCAGAACTCGACGGCGTCGAAGCCCGCTGCCTTCGCGGCGGCCGGGCGCTCGAGGAGCGGAAGCTCCGTGAGGAGGATGGAGCAGTTCACCGTATACGTCATTGTCAGGGGCCTCTCTTCGCTTGACACGTGGGTCAGTCTTTCACATTGCGGAAGAAGATTTTCTCTTGATGAAAGTGTAGGCCTCGGGTGTGAGCGGGGTCAACCCGGTATACCTCCTCGGGGCGCCCGAGTTCGAGGGTCCGCTTCGTCGGTTTGCGAGCCGGGTTCCCCGGGTCTTGCGCCAGCCTCCCCATCGCCTGGGCCAACCTCCCCGGTTTTCGAGCGGACGACGGCGGGACACGCCGGTGTCCGGACGCTGCACGCAGCGTGTCGTCGCCAAGAGCTGGGGAAGCCGGTCCGGAAACTGGGGAGATCGGCGGTAGGAGTTGGGGAAGTTGGTGATGCGTCGGGCGGTGGGAGGGGGCCTGGGTCAGCGGCCTGGCGGCGGCGGGAACGGCTGTCCGACCGGCGGCTGCGGGAAGGGCCGTCCGAAGGGCGGCTGCGGACCTGCGGGCTGTCCGACCGGCGGCTGCGCACCCGTGGGCCGTCCGCCCAGAAGGCTGCGGGTGAGCGACTCGGCCTCCGCCATCAGCGCCGCAGCGGCGTCGTCGAGATGGCTGTCTCCGGGTTCAGCGCCTCCCTCGGCCGCGCCCAGCACGGCACGCCGCACGAGCTCTTTGGCGAGCGCCGCCGTCGTGCCTTCGGTCTGCAAAGCCGCGCGGTCCAGCGCGTCCTCGGAGAAGTCCATGCCGCGGCCATACAGCCTCAGCAGCGCGCGCCGTTCGGCAAGCGCCGGCAGCGGAAGCTCAACGGCGAGGTCCACGCGGCCCGGCCGCTGGGCGAGGGCGCGCTCGAGCAGCTCGACCCGGTTGGTCGTGAGGACGAAGGCGACGTCGGCGTCGCCTTCGAGGCCATCGAGCGCATCGAGGATCTCGAACAGGAGGGGCTGAGGGCCCGGGCTGAAGCTGCGGTCCTCGGCAACGAGGTCGACGTCTTCGAGCACCACGATCGACGGCGCGAGGGCCCGCGCGAGCGAGGCAGCCTCCGCGACGCGCGCGAGGGCTCGGCCTGTGAGCATGACGACTGTGGTCCCCCGTGCCGAGCCGAGGAGGTGGCGCACGGTGTGCGTCTTCCCGGTTCCGGGCGGGCCGTAGAGGAGCAGTCCGCGCTTGAGGTGCTGTCCTCGCGCGGTGAGCGCCCGCGCGTTGCGCCCCACGCCGAGCGTGTGTGCGTGGATTCGGCCGAGGAGTCCGTCCGGGAGGATCACCTCGTCGTCGGGAACGCGCGGTCGCTCGATGAACGTGGCCCCGCCCCCCGCGGCCTCGGAGCGGCCCGGGCCGTAGCCCTCGGCCGCGAGCGAGATGACCTGCCCCTTGAAGACACTTTCCCGGTCCAATCGCCGGTGGAGTTCGGCGAGGAGGCCGGAGGCGACGTCGTCGTCTGGCGTGATGACCTCGAGCGTGACGTTCGGCCGCCCGAACCGCGCCGACGGTTCCCGCTGGAGCACGGTGACCGGCCTTCCGGCGAACCGGAAGAGGCGGACGCCGAACGAGACGGTGCGCCGCTGCTGGTCAGGACCGACGGGGAGATTCGCGAAGTCGGGCTGAGACAGGGCAAAACGCCCCATCCACGGCGTGCTCTGCACCATGTCGCGCAGTGTCGCGTGGTTTCGAGCCTCCCCGCCGGAGACGCCGACGAGCTGCGCCTCGGGGTCTTCCGCCGCGAGACTCTCGAGGATCGAGTCGATGTCGACCAGCCGATGCGGAGGGACTGACTCCACGACAATCGTGAGCGCGTCGGGGTCCGAGCCGAGGTGTTCGGCGAGCACGTCTCGCAGCGCACGGCCGCTCGAAGCTACCCCACTTTGGGCCGCGATCCGCACGAGTGCGCCGAAATCGTCGATGAACTTCCCCAGAGCCTCATCCATGCCCTTCAGGCTAGCAGTGACCTCCGTCACTGGCGTGTCTGGCTGTGAGAGGACCACAATCGATTCATGGCCAGCTACGTGGGCGCCGAGCGCGCCTCAAGTACTGACCCGCGGGATTGGGGACGCGCCTTGGCTGTCGCTCTTGAGCGGCTGCTTGAGGCTGCCCGTCTCGACGGGCGCTATGCCGAGCACGTGCACCTCTACGGCGAGGACCTGATCTTGCGGATCGAGGAAGACGGCGACGGCGCAATGGTCACCGTCCGCTGGGTGCCGCGGGAAGATGCCGCCGCCCAGGCCGGCGACCAGCCCGACGGCGACGGCGAGCCCGACGACGGCGAGAAGCTCGCGAGCTGAGTCCGGTCATTCCGGTCTTGCGAAGCGCTCGGCCGTGGCAGCGACACGCCTACCGGCGGAGGGTCGCGAAGATGACGACGTTGTCCACGGGCGTCTTGTCTGCCGGGCGGAGGAGGCACGTGATGACCACGAGTCGGTCGGGCGTGTTGGCCCAGACCTCGGCATGGCGCGGGAGATCGGTCTTGCCGACGGTCTCGGCTCCGCTCACGACGTACACCTTCCCCTGGACGGCGATCTCGGCGCCGCGGGCGATGGCTGCGCGGCCGCCGTCGACGTCGATGAGGTAGTTGCCGGGTCCCACGCCGCCGCGGACCGCGTGCATGACGACGAACACCGTGCCCTTCCCCGGATCCTGCGGCGATGCGCCGCGATTGCGGACGAGGTAGGCGGAGCGGAATCCGGGAGGGACGATCGCGCCGTCGACCTCGTCGAGCGCTCCGAGCGGGACGTTGAGCCCGACCGACGGGACGCTGAAGCGGTCGCCCCCGCTTGCCTCGACAGGGTTGGCCTTCTGGACGGCCGCGGCTGCCGGGATGTCCGCCTGGTCCGGCGCCACGGCGTTGCCGCGCAGATCGACGGGCGCGGAGTGCGCCTCGAGCGGGGCGGCCGTTGAGCCTGTCGTCGAGGCGGCGAATCCGGTCAGGCCAACGGCAATGAGGACGGCGGAGGCCGCGCCGGCTGCGAGGAGCAGCAGGCGCGGCCTCCGGCCCGGACGACGGCGCAGGCTCACGGACGCCTAGGCATCGTCGCGTCGGCGGGCGATCACCACGGTGACGGCGGCGAGAGCGATCCCGACGGCGGCCGTGAGCGCCCAGAACCACGCCGCCGTCGTGCTCCCTGCGTCGACCGCGTGGCCGCCCGTCTCGACGACCGCTCCGGGGTCGCTCGGAGCTGCCGTGGGCGTCGGCGTCGGGGCAGCGGCGATCGTGAGGGTGAGCGTCTGGGTGACCGGGTCGTTCACGGAGACCGTGAACGCGTACGTGCCGGCCTGCGTGGGCGTGCCCGTGATCGTGTTGCCGGTCAGGGTCAGGCCCGGCGGGAGCGTGCTTCCCGGCGCGAGGCTCCAGACATAGGGTGAGCCGTCCCCGCCCGTGGCCGTGAGCGTCGCGGTGTAGGCGGCGCCGACCGTGCCGCCGGACAGCGTGCCGCCCGAAGTGATCACGAGCGCGGGGTGGACCGTGATCGTGACGGACGGGCACGCTGCGCTTCCCATCGCGTTCGTGGCGGTCACCGCGAACGTATACGTCCCGGCCGTGCTCGGCGTCCCGGCCAGCGAGCCGGTTGCCGCGTCAAGGGTCAGTCCCGGCGGGAGCGCGCCCGACGTGACGGCGAAGGCGGGGGCAGGGAACCCGGTGGCGGCGAAGGCGTACGGGCCGTAGGGCGCGGCGGCGACCGCCGTCGTCGGCGGGGTGCACGCCGTCGTCTGGGGTGCTGCTCGAACGGTGAGTGTCGCCGTCCTGCTCACGACGGTGCCGAGCGGGTTGGTGGCGGCGACGGCGAACGTGTAGGTGCCGGACGACGTCGGGACGCCGGACAGCACGCCGCTTGCTGCATCCAAGGCAAGCCCCGGCGGGAGCGCGCCGGTCGCGATCGTGTAGGTCGGGCCCGGGATCCCGTCTGCCGCGTACGTGTACGGCCCATAGGCGGACCCTGTGACGCCCAGGGCGGGCGGCGTGTCTGCCGTGAATCCGGTCGGTGCGGCTCCCGTGAAGGAGATGGCGATGGACGGCGCGGTGCCGACGGCCGCGAGCGCGACCGTGCCGCCGGCGGGCACGAGCGACGACCCGCCGCCACCGCCTCCGTAGGTTGAGATACAGATGTCGCTGCCCTGGCCGCCGCCGTAGTAGCCGCCGCCACCACCGCCGCCGCCGCTGAAGGTCGCGCCGCCGCCGCCCTGACCGAGGCTCCCTGGGGTCCCGCTCCCGCAATTACCGCCACTGCCCATGGCCGTTCCGCCTGTGCCCCCTGCTGTGAGCGATCCGGCCCCTCCGCCTTGCGGGGTTGGCGAGCCGTCCTGGCCGGCGGCCCCTCCGTTCGCGCTGGGGTGGGAAAACCCGCCGCCGCCTCCGCCGCCGGCGACGAGCAGCCGCGAGCCCAGCGTGGCCGCATCCGTCCGGGGGAGCGTGCGGATGTCGGAGGCGCCGCCCCCGGGTCCGAAGACCCCGCCGCCGCCACCGTTCCAGCCCCCGGGGACCAACCACATACGGGCGGGATCTGCGCCAGCGTTTGTCGACGTCCCGCCGACCTCGACGTAGAGCACGGAGCCGGCCGTCACGGAGAGCGCGCTGCTCGCGATCGCCCCGACCCCGCCAGCGCCGCCAGTTGATGCCAAGTAGGAAGGGGGGCCAGCGAAGGATCCCGAAGCACCCGAAGCACCCACGGCCGTCACCTGGACCTGGCTCACGTTCTGGGGGACCGTGAACGTCTGTTCGGTGCCCGTGTAGGCGTAGACGCAGGTCACCGTCGTCCCCGCGACCGTGCACGAGCCGCCTGCGGCGTGCGCCGGGCTGGCCACGGCCAGCCCGGCGAGACCTGCCCCCGCCGCGAGGGCCGACGCCGTCGTGATCCTCAAGAACTGCTTGAACTGCATTCCCGCCATCCCCATCCGAGCGAACTCTGTCGCTGTGAAGCTACGGCCGCTCTCTGCGCGAAGGCCTCGAAATCGCGAAAACCTATCAAGAATGGATAGGTTCGCTATCTGAGCTCGCGGCGGGACTTTGCTCCCGTCTTGGCGAGCACGTTGCGCATGTGGAAGGCGGCCGTTGCCGCCGAGATGGAGAGCTCGTCGGCGATCTCCCTGTTGGTTCGGCCGGCCGCGGCGAGGAGGTGGACCTCGCGTTCGCGGGCCGAGAGGCCGGCGAGGCGGGCGTCCCCCGCAAGCGGGGGCTCGCCGAGTGTCAACAGCGTGTTCTGCCAGTATGGGTCGGCGTTGAGCTCCCTGAACGCGTCCCGAGCAGCCTTGAGGTTGCGGAGGCCCGCGGTCCGGCTGCCACTCGCGATCTGTACGCGCCCGAGCGCCTCGCGCGCACGGGCCGCCGGGAGGGGGAACTCCGTCCGGCGCGCGGCTCGGTGGAAGCTGCGGCGCGCCTCGTCGTGGAACCCGTAGGCCTCGTGGACGCGGCCTTCGAGCCAGTCGAGGTCTCCGAACGGGAGGGCCTGTCCTGGCTCGACCCCGTCCCTGAACGCTGCGAGCTCGCGGTCTGCGGCTTCGGCGTGGCCGAGGGCTGCAAGCGCCTCGATGCGGTAGGCCACGACGCCGTGACCGCCGAGGCCGGCCGCCGTCAGGGCCGCCGGGGTCAGGACCTCGAGGACGCCTCCGTAGTTGCCACCCGTCCGTGCAGCTTCGGCGCGGGCGACGAGTTCGAAGACCGGTCCACCGCCGCCATATTCCGGGATTTTCGCGGAGTCGAGCGCGGCGAGGCCGGCTGCCGCGGCTTCGGCATCCCCACCGGTTGCGGCAAGCAGGGCCTCGAGCGCGTGCGTGTGGGGCCGGACGGAGACGTCCATCGTGTCGAGCATCATGTGGGTCGCGGTCGTCAGTTGGGACCGCGCGTCCTCGTAGCGCCCGAGGATCCAATACGCGAAGACAAGGAGGCAGCGGGCCTGGCCGAGACTCCAGCCGCCGCCGACGTCGCTCGCGACACTGAGGGCTTGCTCAAGCCCGCGTGCGGCCCGCGCGATCTCGCCGCGCCGGAGGTGGACGCCCGCGAGGCACGTCAGGGCGTCGACGAGGCCCGGCGACGGCGGCGCGGACTCGACCAACGCGAGGAGTGTCCCGAGCGACGCGGTGACCTCCTCGGCAGATCCCCGCCGTCCGGCGTCGACGAGGAAGAGGGCCGCGAGGCGGAGTCTCAGATCGTGGGGGCGGAACAGCGGCAGGAGTCGGGCGTCGCTCGGCGCGCGATCGGGGAACTCGTCGACGAGCTGTCGGGCACGGTCGAGCAGCCCCCGGGGCGGCGGACCGTCGTCGCCGACCATATGGGCGACGGCGGCGAGCAGCGCGGATTCCACGCCCACGAGCGCGGCATCGGGATGGTCCATGGGCTGCAACAGGATGAGGCCCAGGATCTCCTTGGCCTCGGCGGCCGCCCCGGAGATCTGCAGGGCATTCGCCAAGACCAGGTCCCTCACCGGCGATCCGGGCATCGCGCGCAGGGCTGGGACGAGGTCGAGCACCAGCTGGGTCTCGTAGCGGGCGACGGCGAGCACGCCCGCCTCGAGCAGGAGCTCCTCGCGGTCTGGGCCGACGCATAGCTCTGCTGCGTGCCGCAGGCATCGGAGCAGCTGCTCAGTCCGATGAGCCGGTGCCGAGGCGGCCCGAGCACGCACCTCGTCGAGCAGCGACGGCTCGAGACGATCCGCCGTTGCGAGACGCAGTTCGAGGCGCCGGAACTCGTCGTCGGCCTGCTCGGCGGCTGCGGCGAGGATCGCGGATACGGCGCCGCGGTCCATCGAGGCCGTGGCCTGCCGCGCGAGCACGCCGTGGCAGACCGCGACGCCATCGCCGGCCGCTACGAGGAGCCCCGAAAGGAGGGCCGCGTCGACGTCGACCGCGAGCCCAAGCGACGCGGCGATGGCCTCGACCTCGCTCGGGGGAGTCGCGCTGCCGAGCGCGCTGCAGATCTCGACGACGTGGCGAACGGCCGCGGGTGCCGCGGCAGGCCACACGAGCGGAGCCGCCGCAGGCCCGAATACGTCGACGTGTGCGTCCCAAAGCTGACCCGGCGTTGGAACGGGTGCTTCGACGCCCGCGTCGATGAGGGACAGGAGCCCGCCGGACTGCTCGCGGATGCGCTCGGCGAGGCGCAGTGAAACGTCCCAGCCGTGGGTGCGCGAGATGAAGGTGCGCACCTGCTGCGTGGTGAGCGGCTCGAACGCGATGTCTCGCACGAGGCCCCACGCGCTCGGGTCTGCTCCCTGGAGCAGTGCGGCGGTCGCCGAGGCCGCCGGACGGCCGAGGACGAGAACGATCGAGGGCGCGTAGGCCAGGCGGGAGAGGACGAACCTCGCGAAGCGGACGGAGGCGTCGTCGACCCACTGCAGATTGTCCACGACGAGGCAGACCTGCGCGCGCCTGCCCGATCTCGCCATGAGCCGTTCGAGCACGTCGAGGGCGGCCGCCGTCGTCTCATCAGCGCTCGCCGACTGCAGCGGTCGCGGGGGAGAGCCTGCCGCCCGGGCGAGACGGTCGGCGAACGAGAAGGGCACATCGGCCTCGTACGGATCCGCCGCCACCCACACGGCCCGCCGGCGCACGCCTGCGATCAGCTGCCGGCCCCACTCGCTCTTGCCAGTTCCCTGAACCCCGAGGCCGACGACGAACGCGCTGGACCGATCAGCCGCGACGCGAAGGACTTCGGCGGGCTGATCGCCGACCGAAAGGCCCGGATGCGGAACTGCCCTGTGAACCACGTGACGCCCCATGCGTTGATTATCAATGGCTTCGGCGAAGCCTTGCCGCATCGTCCGGGCGAGTGTCACGGTGGGGTGCATGGGACGGCTCGTCGTACAGGAAATTGTCAGCGCCGACGGATTCGCCGCGGATGCCGACGGGAACTTCACGTTCACCCAGAAGCTCGAAGGCGGCACGGCGGAGTGGGACCGGCACCAGTTCGCATGGCTCGACGGCGTCGAGGCCATGGCCCTGGGCGCCCGCACGTATGAGATGTTCAACGGCTTCTGGCCCACACCGGCCTCGGAGAGCGAGCTCATCGCCGACAAGCTCAACGCCCTCGACCGCTACGTCTTCTCGACCACGCTCTCGACGGCGCCGTGGGGCACGCTCGGCGAGTGCCGCATCGAATCGGGCGACGCAGCCGAGGCGATCCGGCGGATCAAGCGCGAGGCGAGCGGCGCCGTCGTCGTCTGGGGCAGCCTCAGCCTTGCCCGCTCTCTCTTCGCCGCCGGGGAAGTCGACGAGCTCCGGCTCCTCGTGATGCCCGTCGCGCTCGGCGCAGGCCGCGGGTTCTTACCGGAGCGCACCCAGCTTCTCAAGCTCACGGGAACGGCCATTCTCGATGGTCTCGTCGAGCTCGTGTACGACGTCCAGTCGGCCTGACCATGGCGACTGAGGGCGACGTCCGCGCGCTGTGCCTCGCGCTCCCCGGAGTCACTGAGCGCATGAGCTGGCAGCAGCCGGCGTGGTTCGCGAGAACCCTCTTCGCGCGGATCTGGGAGCCCGGAGTCGTGACGCTCAAGACCGAGGAGCGCGAGGCGCTCGCGGCCACCGATCCCGACACGTTCTTCTGGACGCAGCATCACGAGCGCCCCCCGGCGAACCTCGTGCTGGTTCGGCTCGAGCGGATTCGTCGCGACGAGCTCGCGGAGATGATCGGGGAGTCGTACCGGATCGCGGGCGGGGCGGGGAGAAGCTGAGCGCCTTGCGGTTCCGCCGGTTTTGCGCATTTCCGCCGGTTGCCGTTATTTCCGCCGGTCAGGGGCAAATCCGCCGGTGCTAGCCCCCTCCTTTGCTGCCAGTCGGCGACAATGCGCCTTCGAGCGGTTTAAGGGCCTCCGCCCCCGGCGTTGCGCGACCGGGGGCGGAGAGTATGGGTGGCGGGTGGGTGAGATCGGGCGGGGGCGTGTGCCCGTCAGGTGGGTACGACGGCGCGGGGCGGCTCAGTGCCAGTCCTGCCCCGCGCCGTCGTGCTTTGGGGGCCCGCCGCCGAGGTCGGCCGGGCGGGTGAGATGGGTCGCGGGCGGGTGGGGGTCAGCCCGGGAGCGGCGCGCCCGTGAGGCGGACCTGGCGGTTGACGTCCTTGTAGAGGAGGTACCGGAACTCGCCCGGGCCGCCCGCGTAGCAGGCCTGCGGGCAGAACGCGCGGAGCCACATGAAGTCGCCGGCCTCGACCTCGACCCAGTCGTTGTTGAGGAGGTACATGGCCTTGCCCTCGAGCACGTAGAGGCCGTGCTCCATGACGTGGGTCTCGGGGAACGGGATCACGCCGCCGGGCTGGAAGGTCACGATGTTCACGTGCATGTCATGCGCGAGGTCGTCCGGGTCCACGAAGCGCGTGGTCTTCCACACGCCGTTGACGTTCGGCATCTCGCGGGGTGCGACCTCGGCGTCGCTCGTCACGAAGGACTTGGCCTCGTAGCCCTCGAGCCGCTCGTACGCCTTGCGGATCCAGTGGAACGAGACGATGTCTTCCGAGGCGTTCTCGAGGCCCCACGCGTCGCCTGCGGCGAGGTAGGCGTAGCCGCCCTCCTCGAGCTCGTGCACTTCACCGCCGAGCGTGAGGTTGACCTTGCCCTTCGTCACGAAGACGACGCCTTCGACGCCCGCCTCGAACTCGGCCTTCGGGGCAGCGCCGCCCGGGCCGATCTCGACGATGAGCTGGGAGAACGTCGTCGCGAACCCCGAGATGGGGCGCGCGATGATCCACGCACGCGTGTTCGTGAAGCCCGGGAGGTTGCTCGTGACGATGTCGGTCAGGACGCCCTTCGGGATGACCGTGTAGGCCTCCTTGACGATCGCGCGCTCGGTCGTGAGGTGGGTCTGTGGCGGCAGGCCGCCCTCGGGGTAGTAGTACTTGCCCATGTGTGAGTCCTTACTAGTGGGAGGTCGAAGCTAGTTCGAATTCAAAGCAACCCGGAGGTGCGGGTGTGCGAGGCGCGTGAGCTCAGCTTCCGTGAGACCAGCTGAGACCTGCACCTCGTCCGCGCCGACCGCGCCGCACTGGACGCCGCGCAGCACGAAGGCCGCAAGGGCGCGGGCCGTCGCGGGCTCGTCGAGGACGGCGCCGACGGTCTGCTGGACGTAGTTGCGGAGGCGCTCGGTCGCCTGGGGCAGCCCCTCGCGGTAGAACGCGTAGGTCGCGATGTACCGCGTGGGCAGCTGGTGGGCGTGAAGGTCCCAGCCCTGGTAGTAGCCGCGCTCGAGCGAGCGGCGCACGAGGCGCGCGTGGAGCTTCCACGCCTCCTCGCGCTGGGCGGAGTCGCCGAGCGGGAGGATGTTCGTCGACCCGTCGGAGAGGCGGATGCCCGTCCCGGCGACCGCGAGCTGCATGACTTCCTTCGCGAAGTCCGCGACGGGATGTTCCATCGACTGGTACGCCGCGGCGATCTGGAGCGACGCCGAATAGTCGTACGTGCCGTAGTGGAGCGCCGTGATGCGCCCGTCCGCCTTGTGCGGGAGCTGGGCCACCGGGTGGCTTCCGTCCGCGCCGATGATGAGCTGCGGCGTCTCGACCTGGACCTCGAACCCGAGGCGGCCCCGGTGCAGGCCGAGCGCGGATTCGAGGCGTTCGACGGCGTAGACCATCGCCTCGACCTGGTCGACCGTGCTCACCTTGGGCAGGGTCAGGATCAATCCCTCGGGGAGGCTGTCCGGCCCGCCACCACCCACCCCAACGAGCCGCGCCAGGAAGAGCTCGAGCGTCCGCAGGCCGCGCCGACGCGTGGCCTCCTCGAAGCACTTGAAGCGGATGCCGACGAACGGCGTCGCGGTCCCGGCGGCCATCGCGGCGGCGACCTGGTCAGCCGCCCGGACGGCCTCGGCGTCCTCCGTTGCCTCGGGATCCTGCGACTTTCCCGGGGCCAGATAGCCGTCCTCGAAGTCGATCCGCAGATCCTCGATGGCCTCGGTGCGCAGCTTCGCCTCGACGCGCGGGGCGACCTCGGCGGCGAGCTCGGGGGAGAGGCCCACGAGCTCCGCGAGGCGCTGGATCCCGCCGGCCTCGGCCGCCGCGGCCAGGGCCTGCTGGCCCCAGTCCGCGGCGATCGACGGCGTGTACCGGTCCGCGGGCACGTACACGGTGTGCACGGGCTGGCGCGTCCCGGAGTCCCCGGGGTAGCCATCGGAGAGGAGGCGGTCGGTGTCGGCGAGGCCGGCGTCGATCCGCTCGTAGTCGGCGTCCCCGAAGACCGCCTTCGGGTAGGCGCCCGCGGCGGGCAGGCTCATCAGCCGACCAGCTCGTACGCGGGCGTCGTGAGGAAGTCCGTGTAGTCCTCCGAGAGGCAGATGTCCGCGATAAGGCGGCTCGCCGGCTCGTAATACTTGTTGAACAAGTCAGAGTCGACCTCGCCGCGCAGGCGCTCGGTCTCCTCGCCGAGGATGCGTCCCACGAGTTCGCGCGTGACGGTGTTCCCCGTGTCGGAGAGCACGACCTTGTTGTGGATCTGCTGCCACACCTGCGAGCGGGAGATCTCCGCCGTCGCCGCGTCCTCCATGAGGTTGTGGATCGCGACGGCGCCGTTGCCCGAGAGCCACACGGCCGTGTACGCGACCGCGACGTAGAGGTTGAGGCGCAGGCCCTCCTCGGTCGCGACGCCCTCGGCGGAGGAGACGTCGAGGAGATCGTCCGCGGTCACGTGGACCTCGGGACGCTGGCGGTCGACCTGGTTTGCTTTTTCGCCCAAGAAGCGGTCGAAGACCGCCTCGCACGTCTCGACGAGATCCGGGTGCGCGACCCACGAGCCGTCGAAGCCGTCCGTGGCCTCGCGGGTCTTGTCCGCGCGGACCTTCTGGATCGCTGCTGCCGTGATCTCCGGCTCCCTGCGGTTCGGGATGAACGCCGCCATGCCGCCCATCGCGAACGCGCCGCGCTTGTGGCACGTCTGGACGAGGAGCTCGGTGTAGGCGCGCATGAACGGCGCCGTCATGACGACGGACGCGCGGTCCGGGAGCGTGAACTTCTCGCCCGCATCGCGGAAGAACTTGATGATGCTGAACAGGTAGTCCCAGCGGCCGGCGTTGAGGCCCGAGGCGTGGTCCCGGAGTTCGTACAGGATCTCGTCCATCTCGAACGCGGCCGGGATGGTCTCGATGAGCATCGTCGCGCGGATCGTGCCCTGCGGAATGCCGAGGTAGTCCTGCGCGAACACGAAGATCTCGTTCCACAGGCGGGCCTCAAGGTGGCTCTCCATCTTCGGGAGGTAGTAGTACGGGCCGCGGCCCGACTCGATGAGGAGCTTGGCCACGTGGAAGAAGTGAAGGCCGAAGTCCACGAGGGCGCCCGAGGCGGCCTCGCCGTCGATGAGGACATGGCGCTCCTCCATGTGCCACCCGCGCGGGCGGGTGACGACGACGGCGAGCGGCGCGTCCGTGCGGAGGCTGTACTCCTTGCCCTCGGGGGACGTGTACGCGAGCGTGCCGAGGGCGGCGTCGCGGAGGTTGAGCACAGAGTCGACGACGTTGCCCCAGTGCGGGCTCGACGCGTCCTCCATGTCCGCGAGCCACACCTTCGCGCCCGAGTTGAGCGCGTTGATGGCCATCTTCGCGGGGCTTGCGGGGCCCGTCATCTCGACGCGGCGGTCCTGGAGCGGCTCGGGCGCCGGGGCGACCTTCCAGTCGCCCGCGCGGATCTCCGCCGTCTCGGGCAGGAAGTCGAGGCGCCCGGTCGAGGCGGCCTCCGCGCGTCGTGCCTTGCGGGCCTCGAGGCGCTCCTTGCGCTCGCCGCCGAAGCGCCGGTGCAGCTGTTCGACGAACGCGAGCGCCTCGTCGGTCAGGATCTGCTCGGCGCGCTCGACCGGGTTGGTGTCGGTGACGGTGATGGCCATAGTTCTGCTTTCCTTCTCCCTGGTTCCCTGAACTGTCAAGAACTACGCGTGGGCCACGGCGACGATGGCCGCGGCGACGTCCTGCGCGACGTGCGGATCGAACACGCTCGGGATGATGAAGCTCGCGTTGAGCTCCTCGTCCGAGACGCGTGCCGCGATGGCCTGTGCGGCCGCGACCAGCATGGCAGGCTTGATGTCGGCCACGCCAGCGTCGAGCAGGCCCCGGAAGACGCCGGGGAACGCGAGGACGTTGTTGATCTGGTTCGGGAAGTCGCTGCGGCCGGTGGCGACGACGGCGGCGTACTCGGCAGCGGCGATCGGGTCGGTTTCGGGATCGGGGTTGGCCATCGCGAAGACGATCGCGTTCTCGGCCATCGTGGCGACCTGCTCGGGGCCGAACAGGTTCGGCGCGGAGACGCCGATGAACACGTCGGCACCCTTGAGCGCCTCGTGCAGCGTGCCCGAGAAGGACTCGGGGTTGGTGTTCTCGGCGATCCAGATGCGGTGCGCGTCCGTGAGCTCGAGGCCCTTGTGGATCGCGCCCTTGCGGTCGCACGCGACGATGTTCTTCGCGCCCTGCGCGAGGAGCAGCTGGATGATCGCGTTGCCCGCGGCGCCGACGCCCGAGACGACGATCCGGACGTCCTCGATCTTCTTCTCGACGAGCTTGAGCGCGTTGACGAGCGCGGCGAGCGTCACGATGGCCGTGCCGTGCTGGTCGTCGTGGAACACGGGGATGTCGAGCTCTTCGCGGAGGCGGGCCTCGATCTCGAAGCAGCGGGGAGCGGCGATGTCCTCGAGGTTCACGCCGCCATAGACTGGCGCGATCGCCTTGACGATCTTGATGATCTCCTCGGTGTCCTGCGTGTCGAGGCACACGGGCCACGCATCGACGTTCGCGAATTGCTTGAAGAGCGCGGCCTTGCCCTCCATGACGGGGAGGGCGGCGGCCGGGCCGATGTTGCCGAGGCCGAGCACGGCCGAGCCGTCCGTGACGACGGCGACCGTGTTGCGCTTCACCGTCAGGCGGCGGGCGTCCTCGGGGTTCGCGGCGATCGCGAGGCACACGCGGGCGACGCCGGGGGTGTAGGCGCGCGAGAGGTCGTCGCGGTTGCGGAGGGGCACCTTCGGGACGACTTCGAGCTTGCCGCCGAGGTGCATGAGGAAGGTGCGGTCGGAGACCTTGCGCACGCTCACGCCGTCGAGCGCGTTGAGCGCGGCGGCGACGTCTTCGGCGTGCTGCTCCGACGTCGTGTTGCACGTGATGTCGACGACGAGGCGGTCGTGGTGGGACTCGCTGATGTCGAGGGCCGTGACCGGGGCGCCGGCGGCCGCGACAGCGGCGGCGAGCTCGCCCGTGATGCTGATGCGCGACGGCGCGTCGACGCGGAGGGTGATGGAGTTTCCGGGGCTGGGACTCGCCATTGAATCGTCCTTCGGTCGGGGAGGCATCGGCCTCGATCAATTTCCGTACTACGGATATTATTGTCTACATCTTGGAAAAACAAGTCCCGCGACGTGGCACGGCCCGGTGCGGGGATGCTGCGTTATCGTGGTGATAGCCGCAGTGTTTCCGGGATGCGGATAATTAATGCCGGGACCAGTATCCGGCCGCTACCCCCTTGGAGGACACCATGGCCGAGAAGGCCTCAGGCGGCGTTCAGTCGGTCGAGCGCGTCTTCGAGCTCCTCGAACTCATCACGGACGCCGGCGGCGACGTCACGCTGAGCGAGCTCTCGTCGTCGACCGAGCTTCCTCTGCCGACGATCCACCGGCTCCTGCGCACCCTCGTCTCGCTCGGCTACATCCGGCAGCTCGCGAATCGCCGGTACGCGCTCGGCCCCCGGCTCATCCGCCTCGGCGAGGGCGCCAACAAGCAGCTGGGCGCGCTCGCCCAGCCCGAGCTCCGCACGCTCGTCGACCTCCTCGGCGAGACCGCGAACATGGCCGTGCTCGATTCCGACATGGTCATCTATGTCGCGCAGGTCCCTTCGCCGCATTCGATGCGCATGTTCACCGAGGTCGGCCGTCGCGCCCACACCCACGACACCGGCGTGGGCAAGGCGATCCTTTCCCAGCTCGGCGACGAGCAGGTCCGAGCCATCGTCGGCCGCCAGGGCATGCCGACCCCGACGCCGTACAGCATCGGCAACGTCGAGACGCTCCTCGCGGACCTCGACAAGATCCGCGCGCGCGGGTATTCGATCGACGAGCAGGAGCAGGAGATCGGCGTGCGCTGCTTCTCGATGGCGGTCCCGAACGCGCCGACGCCGACGGCGATCTCCGTGTCCGGCCCCGTGTCCCGGGTTGACGAAGCGTTCGGCGAGCGCGCCGTCCCGCTCCTGCGCGAGGCTGCGGCGCGGATCTCGGAGGACCTCAACCGGGCGTAGCGCCCCCGTTTGGGGGTCACCTTCGGTGGGTGTGGGGCGTTTGGGGGTCACCTTCGGTGGGTGTGGGGCGTTTGGGGGTCACCTTCGGTGGGTGTGGGGCGTTTGGGGGTCACCTTCGGTGGGTGTGGGCGCGTTTGGGGGTCACCTTCGGTGGGTGTGGGCGCGTTTGGGGGTCACCTTCGGTGGGTGCTTTCGCGCGCGACCCGCGGGTGGTGACCCTTGGATGAGGCGCGACCCACGGGTGGTGACCCTTGGATGAGGTGGGATTCCACTAGGCGGAAATGGGATTCCAAAAAAGTTCCGCAAAACTATGGCCTAGCTCACATCGGCTTGCTATCGTCGATGTGTCACGGCGGGCCCCCGGGCGATCCGAGTAAGCGGATCCCGGGAAGCTATCTACCAGGCATCCTCAAAGCAGAGCTATGGAAGTCTGGTCGGCCTCGGTTTCCCGTTTCTCCCCGGTCGGGCTGGACTTCCCCAAGTGAGGGAGTCTCCCCATGACCACCATCCCCAGCCGCACGTCCACTTCCGTGGACAGCAGCCTTCACCTTGCGCGAGCAGTCCAGCTCGCCGCGCAGAACGTCCTCGAGAACGGCGGCCCGTTCGGCGCCGTGGTCGTCAGTGCCGACGGCCAGATCTTCGACGGCGTCAATCGCGTCACCGCGAACAACGACCCGACCGCCCACGCCGAGGTCACGGCCATCCGCACGGCGTGCCGCGCGCTCGGCACGTTCGACCTGAGCGGCGCCGTGCTCTACTCGAGCTGCGAGCCGTGCCCCATGTGCCTCGCGTCGGCACTCTGGGCGCGCATCGCCGTCGTCCATTTCGCCGCGGACCGTCACGACGCCGCGGCAGCGGGCTTCGACGACGCCGCGTTCTACGACTACTTCGACACGCCCGTCGAGCTCCGCTCGATGCCGGTCGTGCACGCCGAGCCCGAGGGGATCCGCCGCACGGCGCCCTTCGAGCAGTGGTCGAGCTTCGCGCAGCGCATCGAGTACTGAGGCGGCCGCGATGAGCATCAACACCAGCACTGTGTCCACTGACGAGCTCGAACCCGAGCCCGAAACCGTCACGCAGACGACGACGGCGCCCGCGGGCGAGGTGCGCACCTCGCCTTCCCGCGGGGGACTCCTCGACCGAGTCTTCAGCATCACGAAGCGGGGCTCGACGATTCCGCGCGAGATCCGCGGCGGCCTCGTGACGTTCTTCACGATGGCGTACATCGTGATCCTCAACCCGCTCATCCTCGGCGGGTTCAACTCGAACACAGCGCCCACGGACGTCACGGGCGCGTTCCTCCCCGCCGCCCAGGTTGGGGCCATCACGGGCCTCACCGCGGGCGTCCTCACGATCCTCTTCGGCATCTTCGCGAACCTCCCCTTCGGGCTCGCCGCGGGGCTCGGGATCAACTCGTTCCTCGCCGTCGCCGTCGTCAAGGACGTCTCGTGGCCTGAGGCCATGGGCCTCGTCGTGATCAACGGCGTGCTCATCGTCGTGTTCGGCGTGACCGGCGCGCGGACCGCGATCTTCCGGGCCGTCCCGCGAGAGCTCAAGGCCGCCATCACGGTCGGCATCGGCCTCTTCATCGCGTTCATCGGCTTCGTCGACTCGGGCTTCGTCCGCGGCACGAAGGCCGGCCCGCCGGTCCAGCTCGGCCACGACGGCTCCATCACCACGCTGCCGACGCTCGTGTTCATCGTCGGGCTGATCCTCATGGGTATCCTCGTTGCGCGGAAGATCCAGGGCGGCATCCTGATCGGCATCGTCGCGACGACGGTGCTCGCGATGGCCGTCGAGGCGATCTGGCACATCGGCGCCGGCGGACCGAACAACCCCGACGGTTGGCACCTCAACACGCCCGTCCTCTCGGGGCAGCTCGTCTCGATCCCGGACCTGAGCCTCGTGGGCCATTTCGACCTCTTCGGCGCCTTCGGCCGGGTCGGCGTGCTCGCGGCCATCACGCTCGTGTTCACGCTCGTGTTCACGAACTTCTTCGACGCGATGGGCACGATGACGGGCCTTGCGAAGAGCGCGGGCGTCGCCCACCAGGACGGCACGTTCCCGCGGCTCAAGTCGGCGTTCATCATCGAGGGCTTCGGCGCGGTGCTCGGCGGCGCGAACTCGGGCTCGTCGAACACCGTGTACATCGACTCGGCCGCCGGCATCGGCGAGGGCGCCCGCACGGGCCTCGCGTCCGTCGTCACGGGGGCGCTGTTCCTCGGCTCGATGTTCCTCACGCCGCTCACGAGCGTCGTCCCGCTCGAGGTCGCGTCCGCGGCGCTCGTCGTGGTCGGCACGATGATGGCCGGACAGATCCGCGAGATCGACTTCACGAGGTTCGACATCGCGCTGCCGTCCTTCCTCACGATCGTCACGATGCCGCTGACCTACTCGATCGCGAACGGCATCGGCGCCGGGTTCGTGACGTGGGTCGTGATCCGGGCCGCGAGCGGCAAAGCGCGCTCGATCCACCCGCTCATGTGGATCGTCGCCGTCGGGTTCATCGTGTACTTCGTGCGCGGGCCGCTGGGGCACCTCATCGGGGCGGGCGGCTAGGCCGCGCACCCGAATTCTCACCGACAGGAAAACCACCCCTAGACCGCGCCCGCGGGGCCCCCGGATGTGACGCTCCGGGCCCCCGCGGGCGCACCATTGACTACATCCACTTAGAAGGGGGAGCCAGTGATCGAGCTCCTGAGCACGCTGCCCGCCTGGCAGCCCGCGTCCCGAGGGGAGCGCTGCGCCGTCGCGACCGTTGTTGCGGCGAGCGGGTCGGTGCCGCGGCCCATCGGCACGTCCATGCTCGTCGCCCCGCCCGTCGCCGACGGCGCTGCGCCGCGGGTCCTCGGCAGCCTCTCCGGGGGCTGCGTGGAGGCCTCGGTCGTCGCAGCAGCGCTCGACGTGATCGACGACGGCGCCGCTCGCCTCGAGCGCTTCGGCTTCAGCCCCGATGACCCGTTCGCCGTGGGCCTCACGTGCGGCGGCGAACTCGAAGTCCACCTCGAACCCCTCGCCACGGAGGCCGCGCGGGCACTCGTCGCCGGCACCCGGGCGCCGTTCGCCGTCGTCCGTCGCCTTGCCGCTGAGGGCGAGACCGCGGTGCACGACGGCGCCGCCCGCCTCGTGCTGCTCACCGCGCCGCCCGCGGGACTCGCCGAGCTGGACCGGACCGAGTTGGCCCGCGCGCTCGCTGGCCTGTTCCCCGGCGCGGGCGAGACCGCCCGCCGCGCCGCAGCGCTCGTGGGACCCGTGCTTGCTCAGGGGAGCACCGCCGTCGTGCTCGTGGAACCGGCGGGCGGCTGCGTCCCCGGAGCGCGGCCCGTGCGGCTCCTCGTCGAGAGCCGCCTGCCGGCGCCGCGCTTCGTCGTCGTCGGCGCGAACGACTTCGGGGCGGCGCTCATCCCGGCCGCGAAGCTCCTGGGCTACCGCGTGACGCTCGTCGACGCGCGCCCTGCGTTCGCCGGGCAGGAGCGCTTCGCCGCGGCGGACGAGGTCGCGGTCGCGTGGCCGCACGAGTATCTCGCCGCGGAGGCGGCCGCCGGGCGGCTCGACGCGCGCAGCGTCGTGTGCGTCCTGAGCCACGACCCCAAGTTCGATGTCCCGCTCCTCGACGCGGCCCTGCGGCTCGACCTGGCATACGTCGGGGCGATGGGATCGCGCCGCAGCCACGAGCAGCGCATCGCGTCGCTCCTCGAAGCCGGCCACGGGCCGCTGGACCTCGCGCGGCTGCATTCGCCGATCGGCCTCGACCTCGGAGCCGTGACCCCCGCCGAGGTCGCGGTCTCGATCCTCGCCGAGGTCGTCGCGTCGCGGGCTCCCGGCGCCGCGACGGGCGCGCCGCTTCGCGACCGCCCCGGCCGCATCCACTCCGTTCAGGGGTCACCTTCCGCGGGTGAGGACCCGCGGGACGTGACCCTTGGGCGGAGCCACCCGCGGGACGTGACCCTTGGATGGGAGCGGAAGGACTTGGAACGAGAGCGGAAGGGTGAGCCCTCATGGACCTGAACACGATCGAGGCTCTCGTCCCCACCGCCGACCCCGCCGAGTGGCGCGACGGCGACGCGTGGCTCGCGGGCGGCACCGTGCTGTTCTCCTACGGGAGCCAGACGCTCAAGCGCCTCCTCGACCTCACGTCCGCGGGCTGGGAGCCCATCGAGGAGGACGCGGACGGCCTGACGCTCGCGGCCACGTGCACCGTCGCGCGGCTGTGGGGCCTGGGGGACCCGGGCGGGGCGGCCGTCGCGCGGTGGCCGGGGCTCGCCGTCGTGCGCCCGTGCTGCGACGCGTTCGTCGCCTCGTTCAAGATCTGGAACCTCTCGACGGTCGGCGGCAACATCGCGACGTCGCTCCCCGCGGGGCCGATGACGTCCCTGTGCGCGGGGCTCGACGGCGTCGCGACCCTGTGGGGTGCCCACGGCGCGCGCGAGCTCGCCGTCGCCGAGCTTGTGACGGGCGACGGCCGCAACGCGCTCGCGCCAGGCGAGCTCATCCGCTCGATCCGGCTCCCCGGGCACGCGCTGCGCGCCCGCACGGCGTTCCGCCGCCTCTCGCTCAGCAATCTGGGGCGTTCGGGCGTGCTGCTCATCGGGCGGCGAGATCCGGACGGCGGCTTCGTGCTGACCGTCACGGCGTCGACGAAGCGGCCCGTCCAGCTCCGCTTCGGTCACGCGGAGCTGCCCGACGCCGTCGCCCTCGCCGAGGCGCTCGACGCCGCGATCCCCACCGACCTCTACCACGACGACATCCACGGCCTGCCCGTGTGGCGCCGCGACATGACCTACCGGCTCGGCGAGGAGCTCCGGCTTGAACTGTGCGCGGACCCGGGCGGGTGGCCGGCGGCGCAGCCGCCCCATGAACAGCGAGGAGCCTGACATGGCCATCGAGATCAACGGCCACCCCGCGGACGGGACGCCCCGGCCGGGCCAGTGCCTGCGCACCTTCCTGCGCGAACAGGGCGCCCTCGGCGTCAAGAAGGGCTGCGACGCCGGTGACTGCGGCGCGTGCACCGTGCACGTCGACGGCGTGCCCGTGCACTCGTGCCTCTACCCGGCGCAGCGCGCCGAGGGCCACGCCATCACGACGATCGAGGGTCTCGCGGCGACGTGCTCGCACGGCGCGCTGGGGGAAACGGGGAAGGAGGACCTGCACCCCATGCAGCGCCAATTCGTCGACGCGCAGGGCTTCCAGTGCGGCTTCTGCACGGCCGGCATGGTCATGACGGCGGCAACGTTCGACGGCGGCCAGCTCGCCGACCTGCCCCGGAATCTCAAGGGGAACCTGTGCCGGTGCACGGGCTATGCCGCGATCGAAGCCGCCGTTACCGGCGCGGGGCAGGGTGGGCCAACGGACGGGCAGCTGGGCGAGGATGTCCCGGCGCTCGCAGGCGCCCGCATCGTGACGGGTGCCGAGCGGTACACGCTCGACGTCACGGACGCCGAAGTCCCCGGAGGCCAGGCTGCGCTCCTGCACCTCAAGCTCGTCCCCTCGCCGCACGCCCATGCCCGGATCCGGTCCATCGATGCTGCCGCCGCGCTCGCGGTGCCCGGCGTCGTCGCGGTGTTCACGCCCGACGACGATCCCGGCGTGCTGTATTCCACCGCCCAGCACGAGCTCGTCGAGGACGATCCTGACGACACGCGCCTGTTCGACACGGTCGTGCGCTTCCGCGGTCAGCGGGTCGCCGCCGTCGTGGGCGAGACCGTGGCGGCGGCGGAAGCAGGGGTGCGCGCCGTCGTCGTCGACTATGACGTGCTGCCGGCCGTCTTCACCCCGGAAGACGCGCTCGTCCCCGGCGCGCCACTCGTGCATGGCGAGAAGGACGCCGCTGCCGCGCGCATCGCTGACCCCTTGCGGAACGTCGTCGCGGAGCTCCACTCGGAGGTCGGGGACGTCGAGGCGGGCCTCGCTGCTGCGGATTTCGTCTATGAGGACACGTTCAGGACCCACCGCGTCCAGCACGTCGCGCTCGAGACGCACTGTTCGATCGCGTGGACCGAGGGCGATCCGCTCGGCGGTTCGGGGTCCCTCGTCGTGCGGTCCTCGACCCAGGTCCCGTTCCTCGCGCGACGCACGCTCTCGCGGATCTTCGGGCTTCCGCTCGATCGAGTCCGCGTGGTCACAGGGCGCGTGGGCGGCGGCTTCGGCGGCAAACAGGAGGTCCTGACTGAGGATGTCGCGGCGCTCGCGGCCCTGCGGCTCGGCCGGCCCGTGCAGCTTGAGTTCACGCGCACGGAGCAGTTCCAGGCCTCGACCACGCGGCACCCGTTTACTATCCGCGTGCGCGCCGGGGCGAAGCGGGACGGCACGCTCACGGCGCTCGCGTTCGACGTCGTGGCCGACACGGGCGCCTACGGGAACCACGGTCCCGGCGTCATGTTCCACGGCTGCAACGAGTCCGTGAGCGTGTACCGGTGCGCGAACAAGAAGATCGACGCGCGGAGCGTCTACACGCACACGGTTCCCGCTGGGGCGTTCCGGGGCTACGGGCTGAGCCAGATGATCTTCGCGGTCGAATCGGCCGTGGACGAGCTCGCGGCCGGGATCGGCATGGACCCGCTGCAGTTCCGCCGGCGCAACATGGTGCACCGGGGCGACCCGATGATTGCTTCGCACCCCGAGCCCGAGCCGGACGTCTTGTATGGGAGCTACGGCCTCGACCAGTGCGTGCGGCTTGTGACGAAGGCGCTCAAGCGCGGCCGCGAGCGCGAGCGGCAGTTCAATCGGGTTTTCAGTGCCAATGGCCCCCTCGGCACCGGCGAGCTCGGGCCCGAGTGGATGGTCGGCGAGGGTTCCGCCCTGTCGATGATCGACACCGTGCCCCCGCGCGGGCACTACGCTCATTCGCGGATCGCTCTCCTGCCGGATGGCCGCTACGGGCTCGACGTCGGCACGGCCGAGTTCGGCAACGGCACGAGCACCGTGCACGTGCAGCTCGCGGCGACGGCGCTCTCGGCCGGGGCCTCGGACGTCGTCCTCCGGAATGCCGACACTGCCCTCACCGAGTACGACACGGGCGCGTTCGGCTCCACCGGAACCGTCGTGGCCGGGAAGGCGACGCTTGCCGCGGCCGAGGAGCTCGCCGCTCGGATCGTGGGTTTCGTCCGTGAGACGGTCCCCGCCGGGCCCGACGTGGGCGGGCTGGGCGGTGACGAATGCACCCTCGTGGGTGGCGCCGTCGTCCGTTCGGGCCGGAGGATCCCGCTGGCCGAGGTGGCGGCCGCGGCGGCAGCGCGGGGCGTCGAGCTGACCGCCGAGGGCCGCTGGGGCGGCACGCCGCGCTCGGTCGCGTTCAACGTCCACGGCTTCCGCGTGGCCGTGCACCGCGGAACGGGCGAGCTGCAGATCCTGCAGAGCGTCCAGGCCGCGGATGCCGGGGTCGTGGTGAACCCACGGCAGTGTCGCGGCCAGGTCGAAGGCGGGATTGCGCAGGCTCTCGGCGCGGCCCTGTGGGAGGAGGTCCGCGTCGACGACACCGGGAGGGTGACCACCGACATCCTGCGGCAGTACCACATCCCGACCTTCGCGGACGTTCCCCGGAGCGAGGTGTACTTCGCGGAGACGTCGGACGCGCTGGGGCCCCTCGGGGCGAAGTCGATGAGCGAGAGCCCGTTCAATCCGGTCGCGCCGGCCCTCGCCAACGCACTGCGGGCGGCCACGGGGCTTCGGTTCACGGAACTCCCGGTCACACGGGACCGGATCTATCTCGCCCTCAAGGAGGCTGGCCTGGCCCTGCCCCTGCGGCCCGCCTCACCCGCGCCCGCGACCGCGCTGGGCGCGTAGAGGGTCCGCCGCCGCGTGGCCCGGGCCCTGCTCGCTGCTCGTTGCGTTCCTGTCCGGTTGTGATGTCCCAATCGGTCAGGAACACGGCGTGTTGGGCCGCGCCACGATTTTGGCCCGGAAGAAACGGGCTGGAGCGAGGCCAAACTCTTGACCCCCAACCGGTATCCCACCTAGAATTTCATGTATCAGAAAACTTTTTCCGACATATGGAAGAGCGAATGAGCAACGAGTCCAGAAAGGGGAGGAAGATGCCCACGAAAGAGATCAACCAGCTTGCACCCACGCAGGAGGCGGCAGCCGTCTACATTCCCCGAGAGTGGACCACGGATCCCGACTTCGCGGTAAGCGCCGACCGGCACGAGCGTCGCGATTGGTTCACGCGCGTGCTCGGCTGGTTCGCCGCCCGCTGACCAGACGCGAAGAAGAGGGCTCTCGACCATGTGTCGGGAGCTCTCTTCTTTGACGTTCGGGGGTCACGTCCCGTGGGTGGCACCCGCGGGAGGTGACCCCCAAACGGGAGTTCACCCGCGGGACGTGACCCCTGAACGGGCGCGCACCGGCGGGACGTGACCCCTGAACGGGCGCGCACCCGCGGGAGGTGACCCCTGAACGGAGGATTACTCCTCCGTGCTGGCCTCCGGGCCCGCGTTGACGTCGAGGAGCTGGTACTTCGTGATCGCCTCGCGCGGCGCGTCCGGCGAGATCTCGCCGCGGCGGGCGAGCATCTGGAGCGTGCGGACGACGACGGACGTCGAGTCGATCTTGAAGAACCGGCGGGCGGCGGCGCGGGTGTCCGAGAAGCCGAAGCCGTCGGCACCGAGGACGGCGTAGTCGCCCGGGACGAACTGGCGGATCTGGTCCGGCACCGACTTCATGTAGTCGGTCACGGCCACGACCGGCCCACGAGTGCCCGCGAGCTGCTGCGTCACAAACGGCACCTGCGCCTCGGCTTCGGGGTGCAGGAACGCCTGCTCCTCGGCGGCGAGGCCGTCGCGGCGTAGTTCGGTCCACGAGGTCACGCTCCACACGTCAGCGGCTACGCCCCAGTCTTCGGCGAGGAGGCGGCGCGCCTCGATGGCCCACGGCACGGAGACGCCGGAGGCGAGCAGCTGCGCGCGGGGAGCGTCGTCCGCAAGGCGCGAGACGGCGTCGTCGGCGGTTCCATTCCCATCGGCGCCGCCCGAACCACGCCCAGGCAGGCGGTACATGCCCTTGAGCAGTGCGTCGACGTCGAGGCCCTCCGGCTCGGCGGGCTGGACGATCGGCTCGTTGTACACCGTGAGGTAGTACATGACGTTCGGATCAGGATGTGCCCCGCCGTACATCCGCTCGAGCCCAGCCCGCACGATGTGGCCGATCTCGTACCCGTATGCCGGGTCGTACGTGATGACAGCCGGGTTGGTCGAGGCAAGGATGGGGGAGTGCCCATCGGCATGCTGGAGGCCCTCGCCCGTGAGGGTCGTGCGGCCCGCGGTGGCGCCGATGATGAAGCCGCGCGTCATCTGGTCCCCCGCGGCCCAGAACGAGTCGCCCGTGCGCTGGAAGCCGAACATCGAGTAGAACACGTAGATCGGCACAAGCGGTTCGCCGTGCGTTGCATACGAAGTCCCGGCGGCGGTGAACGCCGCGACGGCCCCCGCCTCGTTGATGCCCGGGTGGATGAGCTGGCCGGCCGGCGACTCCTTGTACGCGAGCACGAGGTCGCGGTCCACCGAGAGGTAGTTCTGGCCCTTCGGGTTGTAGATCTTCGCGGTCGGGAAGAACGCGTCCATACCGAAGGTACGGCTCTCGTCCGGGACGATCGGCACAATCCGGCGACCGAACTCCTTGTCCCGCATGAGGTCCTTGAGCAGGCGCACGAAGGCCATCGTGGTCGCGGCCTGCTGCTTCCCCGAGCCGCGCGCGGCGACGGCATAGGCGGACGACGGCGGAAGCGTCACCTCGGCGTGCTTGCTCCGCCGCTCGGGAACCGAACCGCCGAGCGCGCGCCGGCGATCGAGGAGGTACTGGATCTCGGGCGCGTCGAGGCCGGGGTGGTAGTACGGCGGGAGATAGGGGTTCGCCTCGAGCTGCTCGTCCGTGATCGGGATGCGGAGGTGGTCCCGGAAGTCCTTGAGGTCCTGGAGCGTGAGCTTCTTCATCTGGTGGGTCGCGTTGCGGCCCTCGAAATGGGAGCCCAGGCCGTAGCCCTTGACCGTCTTGACGAGGATGACCGTGGGCTTGCCCTTGAACTCGGTGGCCGCCTTATAGGCCGCGTACACCTTGTGGTAGTCGTGGCCGCCGCGCTTGAGGTTCCAGATCTGCTCGTCCGTGAGGTCCGCGACGAGTTCCTTCGTCTCGGGCGACTTCCCGAAGAAGTGCTCGCGGACGAACCCGCCGTCCTCGGCCTTGTAGGTCTGGTAGTCGCCGTCCGGGGTCTCGTTCATGATCCGGACGAGGTGGCCCTCGCGATCCTTGCCGAGGAGCGAGTCCCACTGGCGGCCCCACACGACCTTGATGACGTTCCAGCCCGCGCCGCGGAAGAACGCCTCGAGCTCCTGGACGATCTTGCCGTTGCCGCGCACGGGCCCGTCGAGGCGCTGGAGGTTGCAGTTGACGACGAACGTGAGGTTGTCGAGGTTCTCGTTCGCCGCGAGCTGGAGCAGGCCACGGCTCTCGGGCTCGTCCATCTCGCCGTCGCCCAGGAACGCCCACACGTGCTGGTCCGAGGTGTCCTTGATCCCGCGCTGCTGGAGGTAGCGGTTCGACTGCGCCTGGTAGATCGCGTTCATCGGGCCGATGCCCATGGACACGGTCGGAAACTCCCAGAACGACGGCATGAGCCGCGGGTGCGGGTAGGACGAGAGGGCGTGGCCCTGGTGCGACTTCTCCTGGCGGAATCCGTCGAGGTCCTCCTCGGTCAGGCGGCCCTCCATGAACGCGCGGGCATACATGCCCGGCGACGCATGCCCCTGGAAGAACACCTGGTCGCCTCCGCCGGTGTGGTCCTTGCCCCGGAAGAAGTGGTTGAAGCCGACTTCGTAAAGGGTGGCCGCGCCGGCGTAGGTCGAGATGTGCCCTCCGACCCCGATGCCCGGACGCTGCGCGCGGTGCACCATGATCGCCGCGTTCCAGCGCATCCACGCGCGGTACTTCCGCTCGACTTCTTCATTGCCCGGGTATTCGGGCTCCTGGTCTGCCGGAATCGTGTTGACGTAGTCCGTCGTCGTCACCATGGGGACGCCGACGCTCTGGGCTCCCGCGCGCTGGAGGATATTGCGCACCATGAACTGGGCGCGTTCCGTGCCGCGCTCGTGGACGAGGGCGTCGAAGGACTCGATCCATTCGGCGGTCTCCTCCGGATCCCGATCGGGGAGCTGGGCTCCGAGACCGCTGAGGATGTCCTGAGTATTCTCTCCAGTCAACACGTGCAACCTCTCTTCGCGCGGGGTTCGCGCGCTCGTCCATCGGGACTTCGTCATCCCGCGATGGCCTAGCCAACGCCGTCGTTTCCATTCTTCCGTATAATGGAAACGAAATATTGCAATGTGGATTAAGAGTGACGCGTCCGCCGGATGCTCGTCAAGTGGTTAACGACCCGAGGAGACTCTATGAACATGGCAGCACCCGCTGCGCAGCGTGTCGCGATTGTGACGGGCGCCGGGACGGGGATCGGCCGCGCCGTCGCCCGCAGGCTCCTCGCCGAGGGCTGGAACGTCGCCCTGGCCGGGCGGCGGGCCGAGCCGCTCGCAGCCGCCGCCGAGGGCTTCGGTGACCGCGCGTTCGCCGTCGCCGCGGACGTGACGGCGCGAGACGACGTCGAGCGCCTCTTCTCCGAGGTCGCCGGCCGGTGGGGTCGGGTCGATGTGCTGTTCAACAACGCGGGCATGTTCGGGCCGTCGGGGGAGATCGGCGAGATCGACCCGGCCGGCTGGGATGCGACCGTCGCGGTGAACCTCACGGGCAGCTTCCTGTGCGCGGCGGCAGCGTTCCGGGCCATGAAGGCGCAGACTCCCCAGGGCGGGCGCATCATCAACAACGGCTCGATCTCGGCGCACAGCCCGCGCCCCAAGTCCGTCGCCTATACCGCGACGAAGCATGCGATCACGGGCCTGACAAAGAGCATCGAGCTCGACGGGCGACCCTACGGGATCACGTGCGGGCAGATCGACATCGGCAACACGCAAACCGAGATCATGAGCACGCTCGGCGTCGGCGAGGGCGCGCTCCAGGCCGACGGCTCGCGCCGCGTCGAGCCGACGTTCCCCGTCGAGGAGGCCGCCAACGCCGTGTTCCTCATGGCGTCCCTCCCGCCCTCGGCGACCGTCGGCTCGCTCCTCATCACGGCCGCGGGCATGCCGTTCGTGGGGCGGGGGTAGTTCCGTCGCGTCGCAGAACCGCCGGAAATCCGGTTGCGAAGGGGATCAGCCGCATGGGCGGGGGTTGGGGCCGGCGGAACTGAGGCCAACCGGCGGAGCTGAGGCCAACCGGCGGAACTGAGGCCAACCGGCGGAACTGAGGCGAGCCGGCGGAACTGAGGCGAGCCGGCGGAGCTGAGGCGAGCCGGCGGACCGCGATCTCACGCGAGCGGCAGGAGCTCGCTCAGGTCCGTCCGCGTCCCCGATGCGCTGAGCTTCCCAGACGTGAGGGCGTCAGCCCATGCGAGGGAGCCGGTCGCGAGGCCGAGCCACGTCTCGGCGTCAGTCTCAACGACGTTCGGTGGGGTCCCGCGCGTGTGCCGCGGCCCTTCGATGCACTGCGCGACGCCGAACGGCGGGACCCGGACCTCGACGGAATTCCCCGGAGCGCGGCTTGCGAGCTCCTCGAGCGTGTACCGCACCGCCGTCGCCAGCGTCGGGCGCGGCAGGGCAGGTTGGGCAGGCAGGGCAGGCAGGGCAGACGACGGCGCCGACCCGGCTTCGAGAGGCTCCTCGCCGCCGGGCTCCTCGCCGCCGGGCTGCTCGCCGCGGGGCTGCTCGCCGCGGGGCTGCTCGCCGCGCGCGGCGCGCCACTGTGCGACGGCCGCGCGTCCGTCGTCGACCGCTATTCTCCGTCTCGGGGGCACTGTCAGTCCTTTCGCCGTATCAGAAGCCACGCTAGCGAGCGCTCTGGCCCACTTCTTACGGCGCGCGAGCCGTGTCCCGTCCGCCACGCCGGGCTTCCGACCGATTGGGAAATCACAACCGGGCGGGAACGCGGCACGCAGCTCTGTCCCGCAGCCTAATCCAGCAGCGCCGAGACGGCGCGCCCCAGCCGGATGCGTCCAACAGGGCGGCCCCCGCCCATGATCGGCTCGACGACGGCCTCGAGGACCCGGGCGACGTCGGGCACGTCGACGGCGTCCGCCGCCGCGAGCATCGTGAGCGCGACGAGCGTCGCAGCCCGGGCGTTCCCGTCGAGCATCTTGACGGCGGCCGCCGCGCCGTGGGCCGTCGAGACGACGAGGACGCCCTCGGCGCCGCCCTTCGCGAGGATGCCGAGCTCCTGCATGACGACCGTGTTCTCGCGGCCCCGGCCCTGGACGGCCCACGCGTAGTCGAGCATCGACGTCGCAATCGTGGCCGCCCGCGCGTCGCCGACGTTGTCCCGCCCCGAGCCGGCGGCCTTCGCGAGCCGCGAGTATGCACGCGCGAGCCCTGTGAGCGACACGGCGGCGACGGGCGCCCCGCAGCCGTCGATGCCGAGGTGGGAGATGCGCTCGTCCGTGTACTCCTCGATCGTCTCGCGCACGCGCTGCTGGATCGGGTGGTTCGGCTCGAGGTAGCTGCGGCGGTCCCAGCCGTTGACGGAGCAGGCCCACAGGAAGCCCGCGTGCTTGCCCGAGCAGTTGAATGCGAGGCGGCGCTGGCCGGTCTCGGAGCGGATGAGCCACGCGCGGGCGTCCTCGTCGTTCGGCCAGTCGGGCGGGCATTGGAGGTCCGATTCGCGCAGGCCTGCGGCCTTGAGCATCCCCTCGACGACGTCCATGTGGTCGAGCGAGCCGACGTGGGAGGCGCACGCGAGCGCCACCTGTGCGCCGCGGAGCGGGACGCCGCTGCGAAGCGTCGCGAGGGCCTGGAGCGGCTTGAGCGAGGAGCGTCCGAAGACGGGTGTGCGGATGTCCCCGAGCGTCGTCACGACCGTGCCGTCGCCCGCGAGCACGACGGCGGAGCCGATGTGGCGGGACTCGACGAAGCCGCTGCGTTCGATCACAGCGAGTTCCACGGCGTCGTCCACCGTGAAAGTTGCGTGGGAGGCCATGAGCGCAGTCTATGCGGACGGGATCGGCCGTCACGGGATGCCCCGCGGTGCACGGCGCGCGGCCTGCCCGATACCCTTGGGGGGTGAAGGTTCTCGTGATCGGCCCCGGAGGCCGCGAACACGCCATCGTCCGTTCCCTCCTGGCCGATCCGGCTGTTTCCGAGGTGCATGCCGCGCCCGGGAACGCGGGCATCGCGCAGGTCGTGCCGACTCATGCCGTGAACGCGAACGACCCCGTTGCCGTCACCGAGCTCGCCCAGAAGCTCGAGGTGGACCTCGTCGTCGTCGGCCCCGAGGCGCCGCTCGCCGCGGGTGTCTCGGACGCGGTCCGCGCCGCGGGGATCCCCGTCTTCGGCCCGAGCCGCGAGGCCGCCCAGCTTGAGGCGTCCAAGGCCTTCGCGAAGCAGATCATGGCGGAGGCCGGTGTCCCGACGGCGATGGCCCGCGTCGCCGCGAACGCCGACGAGGCCGCGGACGCGCTCGATGCGTTCGGCGTCCCCTACGTCGTCAAGGACGACGGGCTCGCGGCTGGCAAGGGTGTCGTCGTGACCGAGGACCGCGAGGCGGCGCTTGCCCACGCGCGGGCGTGCTTCGACGCGGGCGGCACGGTGGTCATCGAGGAGTTCCTCGACGGGCCCGAGGTCTCGCTCTTCGTCCTGAGCGACGGCCAGACGGTCGTTCCGCTCTCGCCCGCGCAGGACTTCAAGCGGATCTACGACGGCGACCGCGGCCCGAACACAGGCGGCATGGGCGCGTACACGCCGCTCGACTGGGCGCCCGAGGGCCTCGTCGACGAGGTCGTGCGGCGCATCGCGCAGCCGACCGTCGACGAGATGGCCAAGCGCGGAACCCCGTTCGTGGGCGTGCTGTACTGCGGCCTCGCGCTCACGTCGCGCGGCACGCGCGTCATCGAGTTCAACGCGCGCTTCGGCGACCCCGAGACGCAGGCCGTCCTCGCTCGCCTCAAGACCCCGCTCGGCGGGCTTCTCCTCGCGGCCGCAAAGGGCCGTCTCGGCGAGGCGCAAGAGCTGCGCTGGTCGCGCGAGTCCGCGGTCGCCGTCGTCCTCGCCTCCGAGAACTACCCCGACACGCCGCGGACGGGCGACCGCATTCGCGGCCTCAAGAAGGCCGGCGCGGTCGACGGCGTGCACATCCTCCACGCGGGCACGACGCTCGACGACGATGGCAACGTCGTGAGCGCCGGCGGGCGCGTGCTCGCGGTCGTCGCCCTCGGCGAAGACCTCCAGGAGGCGCGCGAACGAGCCTACGAGGGCATCGGCCTCATCCGGCTCGACGGCGGCCAGTACCGTTCGGACATCGCGGCCAAGGCGGCGCGCGGCGAGGTCACGGTCCCGGAGCGGGCCGGGAAGGCAGGCGTCTGATGGCCGACTTCGGCAACCCCGGGACTCGCGGCTTCCAGACTGAGGCCCCGGTCCTCGAGGGCTGGCGGCACGTCTATTCGGGCAAGGTCCGCGACCTCTACGAACCGATCGACGGGCCTGCGGACCAGGTGCTCGTGGTGGCGAGCGATCGCATCAGCGCCTACGACCACGTGCTCTCGAGCACGATCCCGGACAAGGGCCGCATCCTCACCCAGCTGAGCCTGTGGTGGTTCGAGCAGCTCAACGTGCCGAATCATGTGCTCGGCTCGACGGCGGACGACGGCGTCCCCGCCGAGGTCGAGGGCCGCGCCATGATCTGCCGGCGGCTTGAGATGTATCCGGTCGAGTGCATCGCGCGCGGGTACCTTACGGGTTCGGGGCTCGTGGAGTACCGCGAGCGCGGCACGGTGTGCGACATCCGGCTTCCCGAGGGGCTCGTGGACGGCTCGCGCCTGCCCGAGGCGATCTTCACGCCGTCGGCCAAGGCCGAGGTCGGGGAGCACGACGAGAACATCACCTACGAGGACGTCACCGGGATGGTGGGCGACGACGCCGCGGCCCAGCTGCGCAGCCTCACCCTCGAGCTCTACCGCGAGGCCGAGCGGATCGCGCGCGGGCGCGGGATCATCCTTGCGGACACGAAGGTCGAGTTCGGCCTCGACCCCGTGACCGGCTACATCACGCTCGGGGACGAGGTGCTCACCCCGGATTCCTCTCGCTTCTGGGATGCGGCGACGTGGGAGCCCGGCAAGGCGCAGCCCTCGTTCGACAAGCAGTTCGTGCGCGACTGGCTCGTGTCTCCGGCCGCGGGCTGGGACCGCGCGTCGGGCGAGGAGCCCCCGGCGCTGCCGGCCGACGTCGTCGAGCGCACGCGCGCGCGGTACGTCGAGTCGTACGAGAAGCTCACGGGCCGCCGCTTCGAGGCCTGAGTCGGCGGCCTCGGGCCTCTAAGCCGGGCGGTCCGAGCGCTGCTGGGCGAGGCGGATCTCGAGGATCGCGTCCATGGTCTGCTGCACCTTGTCCGAGGCGCCCGCGTAGCTGAACTGCTCGCGGGCGTCCTTGAGCAGCTCGAGCGCTTCGTCGTTGCGGCCGAGTGCCTTGAGGGCCCGGCCGTACAGGAGCGCGACCTCGCCCGCGGTGTGGCGGCCCAGCACGTTCTTCTCGCCGTGGATCTCCTTGAGGCGCTCGATCGCGGCGGTGATCTCTCCGTTGAGGTAGAGCCAGCGGGCGCGGATGAACGCGACTTCGAGCTGTTCGGGCCGCGATCCGCCCACAATCGAGAGGGCAAGCTCGGCGCGTTCGATCGCGGCGAGGGTCTCCGGCTCGACGATCCCGCCGGAGAGGCGGACGGCGGCGGAGGCCTTGTTGAACCGCGCCCACAGTTCGATGTCGTTCGCGGGGGAGAGGAGCTTCGCGGCGCGCTCGTGGTGCTTGACGCCCTCTTCGTAGTCGGCGCGCATGAAGGCCACGTTGCCGATGACCCATTCGACCTCGCCCGAGAGCTGTCCCATGGATTCGTCGTCGACGAGGGTGCCGAGGATCCGGCAGTAATCCCACGCCTCGTCGAGGCGACCGCTCTCGGCGAGGGCGCCGATGAGCGCGCGCAGCGCACCGATGTAGATGGTCGAGCCTGCGGGGAGCTGGGCGCCGAGGCGCACGGCCTCCCGGGCATGTTCGACGGCGGTGCCCAGCTGGCCGAGGCCGTGGCACACCGCGGCGAGCATCTGATGCGCGCGCACGGCAAGGCCATCTGATTCGGCGATGATGGGGTGCTCGAGGAGATGCTGGACGATCCGCTGGCATTCCGCCAGCTGGCCCTGCTTCATGAGGCACTCGGCCTGCATGTAGGTCATGTTCCACCACGCGCTGTTGTTCTTGCCCTCGAGGGCGAACTGGGCGGCGGTTGCGGCGTGGCTCGCGGCCTGCGCATAGTCGCGCATGTCCCACGCCTGCCGGGCGTACAGCCCTGCGAGGACGTACTCGGCGTCGTTGACGGAGACGGGCTGGCTCCAGGCCTCGAGGGCCTTGGGGGCAAGCTCGAGGCGGCGCGCGAGCTCCTGGATGACCTCGGGCGTCGGCTCGCGACGACCGGTTTCGAGCAGAGAGATATAGCTCGGTGAGTACAGGTCCTTACCGAGCTCGGCCTGCGTCAGGCCGCGCTCAAGTCGCTCGGCCCTTAGCTTCTCTCCGAATCCGCTCCCCACAACTTCCTCCTACCGCGGAGCCGCCTTACCGGCTGAACAGGGCAATCGGTACGTTGGCGGCTTGACACTGGCTGTGGATGTTATTTTACTTGGTGTGTCAATCACGACAAAGCACGCTCTGCCCGAATGCACCCGCTACAACATAAGGACATGACATGCTGAAGAAGTTGACAGCGTCGTTCGCCCTCGTGGGCGCTCTGGCGCTGGGAGGCGTTTCGGTAGCTTCGACGACCGCGATCGGTAATTGGCCGGACCCCATGAAGTCCACGGCCATCGGCAACTGGCCGGATCCGATGTCGGCCACGGCGATCGGCAACTGGCCCGACCCCATGAAGGCCACGGCCATCGGCAACTGGCCGGACCCGATGTCGGCGACCGCGATCGGCAACTGGCCGGACCCGATGAAGCAGAGCTTCTGACCTGACCTTCGCCGCTCAGAGCCAGATCGCCGAGAGGCTGGCGTCTGGTTCCCCTCCATTCCGCTGTTGATTTGCGACCCGGAGGAGCGCGCCAAGGGCCCCGCCCACCTTTGATGGTGGCGGGGCCTTTTGGTTTGTATGGGCCGTCCGGGGAATCCGTTAGACGTGTTCGAATATTCCGGACGTCCGGTTTTGCGGACATTTAGATCGGCTTCATCGCGTGGCACTTCGGTGCGATTGCGACGTCGCGAAACTGCTCCCGGGAGGGAATCGGCGAGGGGCGGCATCCCCGCTATGGCGCGGCTGAGACGGTCCTCGCTGGGTTCGAGCAGTGGCTTCAATTGTTGATCCCGTACCCTTTCCGCGCATCGATCCCGTCAAATTCTCTGGTGCGACGATACCTCGTTGCCGCCGAACTATCCTTGCATTTAGCGTGTCGTATATCCGAGTTTTCCCGACGCTGTCATTCCTGTATCTTTGTTGGGGTTTGTCGTTTTCGATGGGGGGAATGAGGAGTCAACGGACTATGCAGCTGCGCGAGCTCAGCGGCCTGACCGGCGTGCCCATCGCGAGCATCAAGTTCTACCTGCGCGAGGGCCTGCTCCCGCCCGGGCGGCCGCTGACCGCGACCCGCTCGGACTACGACGCGTCGCACGCGCGCCGCATCGCCACGATCCAGACCCTGCGCGGGGTTAACGACCTCAGCATTGCCCAGATCCGCGCCATCACCGCCCTCATCGACGCCGGCGCGAGCCGGGTCGAGATCATGAAGTCGCTCCAGCGCGAGGTCCAGTCGCTCGGCGAGCCCGTGCCCGGGCGCGCCCCGGCCGGCAACGCCGTCGTCGCCCTGCGCGGCTGGCCCGACGTGCCCACCGCCGCCCGCGGCGCCCTCGACGCCCACCTCGAGGAGATGGACCGCCTCGGGATCGCCGTCCCGCCCGCGGCCCTGGACGTCTACAGCCGGGCCGTGGACCTCATCGCCCACGTCGACCTCGACCACGCCGCCTCCTCCGAGGACCTCGACGCCCTCGTCGCCCACGTCGCCGTCGGCATGCACATGCGCCGCGAGCTCGTCCTCAAACTCCTCGCCCTCGCCCAGACCAGCCGATCCATCGCGATCGAACGCAGCGTTCCCATGGCCGTGCGGGCGCGCTCCTACGCGGCGCGGGTTACCACGCAGTGAGGGGCTCCCGCGCCTGGCCGAACAGCGGGAATCCGGCGAGGAGCCGCTCGAGGTGCACGACCTGGCGCGGGGGACGCATGTATGCGGGCCAGCGGGTCTCCCTCTAGCCCTCGGACCCTGTCTCCCGGTGGTTGCTCTCGCGGCGCGACCAGTCCTCGGGGATGGCCGCCTCGAGCGCGTCGTCGACGGTGACGACGCCGATGATCCGGCGCTCGTCGTCGACCACGGGCAGGGCGAGCAGGTTGAAGTCCGCCATACGCGTGGTGACGTCGACGACGTCGTCCGCCGGCGAGGCGAGCACAACGTCAGGGTCGGCGAGCTCCGAGAGCCGCTCCGCCGGATCGGCTTGGACGGCCTGGGCGAGGCTCAGAACGCCCTCGAGAGTGCCGTCGGGATTCAGCGAGTAGAGCGTCACGAGGGCCTGCGGCTGGATGTCGCCCGCGCCGCGGACGGCCGCGAGGGCTTCCGCGGCGGTCGATGTCGCGGGAAGCGCGATGAAGTCCGTGCCCATGAGCCCGCCCGCCGTGAGGTCGTGGTAGCCGAGGAGCCGGTAGACGTCGGCGCGCTGCGCGTCGGGCAGCCGCTCGAGGACGGACGAGCGACGTTCCTGCGGGAGGTCCATGATCGCGTCCGCCGCGTCGTCGGTCTGCATGCGGGCGAGCACCTCGGCCACCTCGGCGTCGGAGCGGTCCTTGAAGAGTTCGGACTGGCTATCCTCGTCGAGCTCCTCGAAGACATCCGCCTCGAGCTCGGGGTCGGCGTGGACCTGGGCGAGGAGCTCGTCCTGCTCGTGCTCGGTCGCTTCCTCGATGATGTCCGCGATCTGGGCGGGCTTGAGCTCGGGGATACGCCCTGTCGCCTGGCGCACCCGGGCCGACTCGGCGTGGCCGATGAGCGGCTCGAAGTCCATCCAGTCCCGGGGCGCGTGCGCGGCATGGCGGGGACCGAGGCCGAGCCAGCGGCGTCGATGCACGTCGAGCCCCGTCGCGGCCCAGCCGTCGAGGACGGGGCTGAGCTGGACGTCATACGCCTTGACGAACGTGACCCGGGAGAGGTCGATGAGGCGGTGGCCGAGGACGTCCTCGGAGAGGAGCACTTCGCCCTCGCGGCGCTTGAATTCGCCGACGTCCGCGGGGCCGTGCCCGAGCTCGACGCGTTCGGGGGCAAGCACCGCGAGGTCGCTGGCCGGGATGAAGGTGCGGCTGCCGCCAATCGCGACGACGAGGCCCGTGACGAGCGGGTAGTTGTCCTTCCGGAGCCGCACGATGACGTCGGCGAGAGTTCCGGTGCGGTGGCCGTCGGAGTCGGTGACGGGGCGGCGCAGGACGGTGGACAGGGACAAGGTCTGGGTAGCGACGTTCATGTCATACCTTTCAGGGGCACGTCGGCCTCTCGGACGACTGTACGTCAGCCCGAGTGACTTGGGAATGAGGGTCAGGCGGCGCCGAGCGCGAGCTGCACGACGCGGATGATGACGAGGACCATCGCGATCAGGAGGTAGAGGCGCAGGGTGCCGAGCCCCACGCGCCGCGCGAGCGAGAGCTGCGGGCGCTCGAGCAGGGCAAGCGGGGGCATGCGCCAGGTGTGCCGCTCCGAACGGTCGACGGCGGGAGCCGCCGAGATTCCGCCGCGTGCCTTCGCGATCGCTCGCGCGGTGAACATCCCGAGGCCTACGAGGAGGGCGAGGGCAGCGCCGCCGCCGAGGATCTCGAGGATGGTGGTGCCGTCGATGCCCGGGAAGAGCGTGGCCGACGTGAGCACGATCGAGAGGATGATGAGGACCGCGATGACGGCGGAGGTGAAGATGTTCATCGCCTTGCCGTTGACCCATGGGCCCATGACGGCCTTGTCGTTGCACAGGAGGAGCAGGAACACGGTCGCGGAGGGAAGCAGGACCCCGGCCAGGACCTGGACCCCGACGGTGAGGAGGCCGAGCGGGCTGCCCGGGATGATCACGATGACGGCGGAGAGCAGGATGATCCCGGCGAAGGCGGCGTAGAAGCCCTTCGCGTCGCTGACCTTGCGGTGCAGGGAGTGCTTGAGGCCGAGGACGTCCCCGAGCGCGTACGAGGTCGAGAGGCCGACGGCGGCGGCGCCGATGATCGAGGCGTCGATGAGCGCGAGCGCGAACAGGATGCCCGCGAGGTGCCCGACGTACTTCTCGAGGCCCTGCGCGACCCCGCCGGCGTCGGTGAACTGCCCGAACTCGGGCTGGCCCGCGAACGCAAAGGCGGTGAAGGAGATGATCGCGGCGGCCCCGACGACCACGATGACGATGCCGATCCACAGGTCGGCCTTCTCGTACTTCATGTAGCGCGGGGTGATGCGCTTGTCGATCACGTAGGACTGCTGGAAGAACAGCTGCCATGGGGCGATGGTCGTGCCGACGATCGCGATGATCAGGAGCGTCACGTCCGCGATGCTCGAGCCCGCGGGGACGCCTGGAACGACGAAGTCGTGCCCGATCTGGCCGTAGTCGGGGCTGCTCATGAAGAAGATGGGCACGAGCAGGAGCGAGCCGAAGACGAGGACCATGCAGGTGCGCTCGAAGCGCTTGAACGAGCCCGTGCTCGCGGCGGCGATGACGACGAGCGCAGCGACGATGACCCCGGGGATCTTGGGCACGCCGAGGTAGTCCAGGCCGATGCTGATGCCGATGAACTCGGTGATGATTGTGAGCGCGTTGAGGATGAACAGGTCGATCGCGCTGAACGCGCCCCAGAACTTGCCGAAGCGCTCGAGGATAAGCCGGGCGTGGCCGACGCCCGTCACGACGCCGAGCCGGAGGACCATCTCCTGGTTGACGAAGAGGACGGGAACGAGCAGCAGGAGCGTCCAGAGGAGGCTCGTGCCGTAGTTCTGCCCGGCCTGCGAGTACGTGCCGAAGGCGCCGGCGTCGTTGTCGCCGACCATGACGATGAGGCCCGGTCCGATGATGGCCAGGAGGGTCTTGAGGCGCGTCTTCCAGCTCTTCGGCGTCGAGGTGTCGTCGGCGCGGATGGTTCCGAAGGCGCCCTTGATGTCGCCGACGTGCGCGGAATCGAGCACCGCGCTTCCGGCGGGGGCGCCTGACCCGTGTGCGGTGGCGCGGGGGGTGGAGGTTGCGGACGGTCGGCGGGCTGCGGTCATTGGGGTCTTGATCACGGGGACCTGCTTCCTCCCGGCTGTGGCCGGGGATTGAGAAGCGGGCACGCTGACGGCGCTCCGAAATGGAGCGGGCAGCGCGCTGGGAACGGAAGTGAGGGGCGATTGCGAGCGAGTCTGAGCGGAACGCTCAGAGGGCGCGCGAGGAGGTACTACTATCGCCGCTTGGCATAGCGAGTCACCTCCAGGAATCGTTCTTCACGTGCCTCCGGAGGCCCCGGGCAGAAAACCCGGGGTGCCCTTCCTCGTAAGACCTTTGGCACTCCGCGTCGTGACCCTCCAAAGAGGGAGCCAATCGGGGTTGCCCCTTAGCCCGGGGCAGCCTGTCCTGACCAGTGGCGTCTCTCGACGTTTACGGTCGCTGGCTTGTTTACGCGAAGGAGCCTCAGCTAACGAACGGCACCTTGCCCACAAAGCATACATGAAAATGTGCGCATGCGTACCCGCACCCGATCACCCGGGCCGCGGCCGGGTCGGAAGCTGTGCTTTTGCCCTACTTGACGCAGGGAATGCCGCCGCCCTGGAGTGCGCCCGTCCAGTCCGCATAGCTGTTCTGCGTGGGCGATGGGGTCGCCGTCGTCGCCCCTCCTGCTCCCGACCCGGCGGGCGCGCCGGGAGCCACCCCAGACGGCGTTGTCGCCGCGGGGTCCGTGGCAGCCGGCGTTCCGACGACGGCGGGGACCGCGGCCGCCGTCGAGGAGCCGGGCGTCGGCGTCGCCGAGGCCGACGGCGGCGCGAGCAGGGACTTGACCGTGGCCTGCACCTGCGCGACATCCACGGTGTTGATCGACGCCCCCTCGGGCGACGTCCCGAAGCCGGTGATCGGGAGGGTCGTGAACGAGATGTTGCCGCCCGTGAGGGACGTGGCCTGCTGGGCGAGCTGGATGAGATCCAGTCCCGAGTCGACGGCGATGTTCTTGCTCACGGCGTCGAACACGCTCTGCATCTTCGGGATGTCGGTCAGGGTGCCGGCCTGCTTGAGCTGGTGGAGGACTGAGGCGATGAACGCCTGCTGCCGCCGCTCGCGGTCCAGGTCCGTGAAGAAGTAGTACGGGTCGCTCGTGTCCCGGCGCTGGCGGACGAACGCGACAGCCTGCTTCGCGTCGATCTGCTGCGTCCCGGCCTTGAAGTCGGCCCCGGAGAACGTGTCCTTCGTTGCGCGGTTGATGCACACGGTGATCGGTGCGATGACCTGCGCGACCTGATAGAACGCGGCCATTGTGACCTCGACGAAATGGTCGATGTGCACGCTGCCGAGGAACTTCGTGACCGTCGCGATCTCCGCCTTGCGGCCGGCATCGCGTGACTCTTGGTAGGTCGCGTCGTCGTTGGGCTTGCCCTGCCGCAGCAGCGTGGCCTGCTCGGCCGCGAGGGCGTAGCCGTAGGCCTCCTTGATCTTGGCCTTGAACCCGGCCCCCGGGAATCCTGCGGTGACCACGTAGTCGTCGCGGGGAATCGAGATTGCCGTCGCCTTGGATCCGTCGGCCGGGATGTGCACGAGCATGAGCACGTTGGAGTTGTACCCGCCGACGTCGTCGCCGCCCGCGTGCAGCGCGTCGTAGACGTCCTGCGGAAGGGGCTTCCCGTCCTCTCCGAGGCGAGAGTCCATGCCCATGATGAGGATGTTCGTGTCCGCCGTCAGCTTCGGCACGGCCTGGATGGACTGCGCGGGGTCCACAAGGATGCCCGATCGGTGGATGTTGCTGTTGATCTGCACCGCAGTGGCGCCGGCGTACACGATCCCTCCCGCGACCGCGACCGCCGCCGTGAGGCCTGCGCCGAGCAGGACCTTGGGCCACCTGCGGGGGACACGGAAATGGCGCCCGGGGAGGGCTGCGGCGCCCGTCCCTTCGGGGCTCGCGGGCGTACGCCGATCATGCTGCATGGATATCTCTCGTCGCGCGAAGGAATTGATGGATTGTAGCCTCACAACCTGAGACCGAGATCAGGGACCCGCCGCGACGTTGGCGACGAACGTGTACACGACCATCGCGGCCAGGGCGAGGGCCAGAACCCGGAGGCACAGCAGCGCCGCTCGCGTCCGCGGGGTGAGCACGGCCCGCGCAACCGGCACCGGGACGATCGGGGCGTCGGGTTCTCTCATGGACTCTCCATCGGTTCTCGGGCCGCGTCCGGTTCTCGTGCCGGATCGGCGGATCGTGCGATCGGCGACTAGGGATGCGGCAGGACGCCGAGGGTTTCGAGGAAGGACGCGACCGCGTACGCGCCCGCGCACAGCGCGATGAGGACGACGACGGCGACCGCCGTGATCGTCATCGGCCGCGTGTTCGCCGCGGCGCCCATGAGCTGGCGGTCGGCCGCGAGCATGAGCAGGAACGTCAGTGTGACGGGCAGGAGGACCGTCGCCAGCACATTGGCGTTGAGCGCGATCGCGACGAGTGGGGCGCCGGGAATGAGCACGACGGCGGCGGCGAGCGCCGCCGTCGCCAAGTTCACCGAATGGAACACGACTGCCCTGCGCGTGGGGCCGTTGAAGCTGTGCGGGCGGCCCAGGCTTTCCGCGATCGCATACGAGGTGCTGGCCGAAATCGTGAGGAGGGCGACCGCGCCGGCCTCGATCAGGCCGAGCGCGAAGATGGCCCCGACGGGTGTTCCCGCGGCGCGGTCGAGGAGAGCGGGGATCGCGTCGGAGGATACCGGCTGATCGCCGCCACCGGGGCCGGCCAGCACGGCTCCGACGACGACGGCGGAGGCGCCGAACACGGCCGCGAGAGCCGCCCCGAGGCCCGTCTCGACGCGCCCGTAGCGTACATCGGCGCGCGTGAGGCCCTTGTCCGCCGAGGCGCTCTGCTGGAAGAACACCATCCACGGGGTGACCGTCGCCCCGATCGTGGATGTGAGGAGCAGGAGAAGCGTGACCGGGCTGCCGTCCGGCAGCGGGGACCACGTCGCGATAGCCTGGCCCACGCCTGCCGGGGCGGGTCGCACGAGGATCGCCGCGACGAGGAACAGCGCATTGAACGCGGCCAGGCCGAGCACCGTGCGCTCCCACCTCCGGTATCGCCCCAGGACCGACGTGGCGACCACGAGGGCCATTCCGAGGGCCGCCGCGGTCCACGCGGGGTAGCCGAAGTACGCGAGGCCGATCCTGATCGCCGCGAACTCGGCGACGAGTGTCACGAGGTTGGTCACGGCGAGATCGGCCGCGCCGAACCAGCCCCATCCGGGACCGTATCGCTTCAGGATGAGTTCTCCGAAGCCCCGTCCCGTCACCGCGCCGACCCGCATCGCCATCTCCTGGCAGACGAAGGCGACGGCGAACAGCGCGATCGTGAACGGCAGGAAGAACCCGAGCCCGTACCCCGCTCCGGAGACGGCGTAGGAGATCATGCTCGGGCCGTCGTTCTCGCCGAGCATGGCCAGGATTCCGGGCCCCGCGAGAAGCCAGAGGAGACGGTAGCGGCGACCCCCGCGGCGCGCGACGAGGACCGCGCTCCGGTCACGGGCGCGGGCGGCGTCTTCGGTGGATCCCCTCATCGGGGGCGACTCTACGGGCGGCCTCACAAACAGATTATGGAGTTCCTAAACCACTGCGCGCGAGCGCGCCACCCCTGTGACGTCCGAAGACCCAGAAAACCGACGCGTCAGCCCTCGTGCGCATCGCGGTGGTCGGCCCCGGCGGCGGCGTCGGGGTGCGTCGGCAGGAGGAGCCGGTCGGAGTCGGAATCGAACTCGTAGAGCTCGCCGTAGCGTCCCCAGTCGATGGCCGTGTCGAGCTGCTGCTCGGCCTCGTCGCCGTACAGGGCCTTGAGCTCCGTGAGGACGTCGTCGGCGCGGAGGGAGCCCGAGTCGCTGTGCCGGAGCGCACGCACGATGTGCCGGACGAGGGGAGCGGCCTCCACCGCAAGCGTTGCGAACTGCTCCTTGGCGCGGAGGAGATCGGACGCCGCGTAGCGCCGCCCCTGCTCCGTGATGCGGAGGTCCGGGCCCTGGGGCCGCGCGAGGTTGAGCAGGTTCGCGGCATCGACGACGGGGAGGAGGTCGTCGATCTCGTAGCGGAGCTCGTCCGCGATCTCCGCGAGGCCCTCCGTGCCGCCATGCGCGGCGAGGAGCTCGAGGAGGCCGCCGATCGCGCCCGTGCTCGCGGTCGGAAGGGGAGTCTCGAGGCCTGGCCCGGAAGGCGCCGTCGTCGTCGTGCTTTCGCCGGTGGTGCGCCGTGCCTCGGCCTTCTGCCCCGTGAGGATGCCGTAGACCTCGTCGACGAGGGCCTCGAACTCGGGGCTGCGCCGATCGCGCGGCTTCGGAAGGCCGACGGCGAGCTCGGCCTTGATGCGCCCGGGATTCGAGTCGAGGACCAGGACGCGATCCGCGAGCTGGATGGCCTCCTCGATGTTGTGGGTCACGATGAGGGCAGTCTTCGTGGGCATCGAGCCGTCGGCCCACATGCGCACGAGCTCGGACCGGAGATTCTCGCTCGTGAGCACGTCGAGCGCGGAGAACGGCTCGTCCATGAGGAGCACGTCCGGCTCGACGACGAGCGCGCGCGCGAACCCGACGCGCTGCCGCATCCCGCCTGAAAGCTCCTTCGGGTAGGCGGATTCGAAGCCGTCGAGGCCGATGACGTCGATGGCGCGGAGGGCGCGCTCGCGCCGCTCGGCCGGCTTCACGCCCTTGGCCTCGAGACCGAGCTCGACGTTCTCGAGGACCGTGAACCACGGAAGCAGGGCGAACGACTGGAACACGAGGGCCGTGCCAGGGTTGGCGCCGTTGAGCCGCGTCCCGCGGTAGGCGACGCGGCCCGCCGTCGGCCCGATGAGCCCCGCGATGCACCGGAGGAGCGTGCTCTTCCCGGACCCCGAGCGGCCGAGGAGCGCGACGATCTCGCCCTCGCGGATGGTCAGGCTGATGTCGGAGAGGACGGTCTTCTCGCCGCCGTCTGTCGCGAACGACTTGCTGACGTTGGCGACCGTGATGAGTTCGGTGGCCGTGGCGGTCATGCTCACGGGGGCCTCCTGCCGGTTGGAGAAGCGAGGGTCAGAGGGAGAAGCGGGTTTCCGCGATCTTGTAAAGGCGCCGCCAGAAGAGGCGGTTGAGGCCCACGACGAAGACGGACATCACGATGACGCCCACGAGCACGCGCGCCATGTCGCCGGAGCTCGTGGCCTGGGCGATGTAGGCGCCGAGCCCCGTGGCCGTGATGGTCTCGTGGTTGTACGTCACGACTTCGGCGACGATCGAGGCGTTCCACGCGCCCCCGGCTGCGGTGATGCCGCCCGTCACGAAGGACGGGAAGATCGCCGGCAGGATGAGCCGGCGCCAGCGCTGCCAGCGGCTCAGGCCGAAGCTCTCCATCGCCTGGCGGAGGTCGGTCGGGATCGCGCTCGCCCCCGCGATGACGTTGAAGAGGATGTACCACTGCGAGCCCAGGGCCATGAGGAGGATCCCGCCGACGTCGAGCGGGATGTTCGTGGCCACGAAGAACGCGATCGCGAACGGGAAGAGGAAGTTCGCGGGGAAGCTCGCGAGCAGCTGGACGACGGGCTGTGCGAGGCGGCTGATCTTCGGGCTCATCCCGATCCACACGCCGACCGGCACCCACACGATGGTTGCGAGGACGATGATGACGGCGACACGCAGGAGCGTCACGAGCCCCAGAACGAAGGCTTCGCCGAACGAGCCGAGGCCGATGTTCGAGCTGATGAAGTCATAGGCCCAATACGCCCCGTACGCGATGGCGGCGGCCACGAGGACGATGAGCACGACGTCGGTCGCGCGACGCCGGATGGCGGGAACGAAGAGCGGGTGCTCGGCGACCCCGAAGGGCCGCATCGCGGCGTCGAGCCCGCGCCCGACCGGAGCGAAGGCCCGGCCCAGCCCGCGCGGGATCGTCGAATGGGACAGGACCTCGAGCACGACGCTGCGGGGACGATCTGCCGCTGCCGTGTCCTCCTGTCGGAACCTCTCCGTCCACGCGACGAGCGGCCGCCAGAACAGGAAGTTCACGCCGAGGACCATGACCGCCATCGTCGCGATGGCCCACCAGACGTGGTCGAGCTCGCCGGCGCCGACTGCCGCGGCGACGTAGGCGCCGACTCCCGGCAGGGCGTACGAGTTGTTGCCCACGCTGATGGCCTCGGACGCGGCGAGGAAGAACCAGCCGCCGCCGAAGCTCATCATCCCGTTCCAGACCAGCGGGATCATCCCTGACGGGACGTCGACCTTCCAGAAGCGCTGCCACTTCGTGAGGCGCATGAGCCGGGCCGCTTCGTCGAGATCGCTGGCCTGGGCCACGAGGGAAGAGTGGAACGAGAAGGCCATATTCCACGCCTGCGACGTGAAGATCGCGAACACCGAGGCCGCCTCGAGTCCGAGCGTCGAGCCCGGGAACATCGCGATGAATCCGGTTACCGTCACCGACAGGAAGCCCAGGATGGGCACCGACTGGAGGATGTCGAGCGCGGGGAGGATGATCTTCTCGGCCCGGGGGAGCCGCGCCGCGGCCGTCGAGACGACGAAGGTGAAGACCGTGGACGCCGCGAGGGCCGCGAACATGCGCAGGAGCGAGCGGAGCGCGTAATAGGGGAGATTCGCCGGATCGGTCGATACCGATTGGGGCGCGGTCTCGAGGTTGATGGGCGCGGCCGCGCCGAGCGAGGCCTTGACGACGAGATAGAAGACGACGGCGATGCCCGCGCCGATGAGGACGTCGGCCCACCGGAGACGCGGTCGCGACAGGGCGCCGACGCCCGGGACTTGGCGCAGCAGCGGCATGGAACCTCCTGAGGACACGCGCGCGGTGCCCACCGTGTTCGGGCACGCGCCCAATAGAGCACGGCCGGGTTAACGGCGCGTGAAGTCAGGCCGGCGCCGTCTGCCCGGCCGCCGCGGGGCGAATGAACGGCTCGACACCCAGCGTCTTCGTGTCCAGGACAACCGAGTTGCCGGCCCTGCGCTGCTTGTCCAAGACGTGCAGGGCCGTCTTGGTCCCGGGGACATCGACGGTGAGGCGCTGATGCCAATGGCCCGAGAACATCTGCTGCGGCTGGGTCGCGTCGAGGGCCGCCTGGACGAATTCGCGGCTCCGATGCGCGACGGCGGCGGCGTCGGGATGCAGCCGGTAGGGGAACGGGAGGCCGACGCCGGAGGGCACCTCGTGTGCGAGCAGCACGTCGAGCGGCTTGCTGCCGAGGCGGCGGACGTCGTCCGGCGTGACGTCTTCCTCCGGCCACCAGTCCACGTGGTGGCGGCGCTGTGCTCGGTCGACCGAGTACGCGCCGCCCAGCGCGCCGAAGCGTCGGCCGCCAAGCCGGAATCGCGTTCCGCGGGGAACGTACGTGAGCCCCATCATGTCGGCGCTTCCCCCGCGCCGACGCGGCAGGCGGGCGAGGAACTCGTGATTGTCGTTGTTCCCGTCGATGAACAGGAAGCGCAGCTTCGCGGCCCGGACGGCGTCCGCCACCGAGCGCGTGAAGCCGTAGGCACGGCCCAAGGGGTTCTCGCGGCTCGGGAGCTCGGGGTAGTCGGTCGGCCAGAAGGCGCCGAGATCGCCGAGGTGGATCAGATGCTGGATGCCCTGCTGATGGGCCGCCTTGATGGTCTCGACTGCCCAGTGGGCGTCCCGGTGCCAGTCACCGGTGATCAAGATCTTCATATGCCCCTCCCGGCGAGCGTCGCAGCCGATTCTTCCATGCGGGGTGGGACCAGTTCGGTGCTTCCGGGCTGCCGGTGGGGGAAATCACGTCGGGCTCGCACACACAGCCGTCCCCGAGCTTCACAACCGTCGGTTGCGGGCATAACCGTCCCGTAGATCCCGGTGGGAGGGACGGTTATGCGGCTCAGGGACGGCTGTGCCGTCGCGGGCTTCAGTTCTTGATGTAGCCGTTGGGGTTGAGGACGTACTTGGTCGCGGCGCCGGCGTCGAATTCGGCGTAGCCTCGGGGCGCTTCCTCGAGCGTGATGGCCTTGGCGTTGACGGCCTTGGCGATCTGGACCTTCTCGTGCAGGATCGCCATCATCAGTTGGCGGTTGTACTTCATGACGGGGCACTGGCCGGTGGTGAAGGAGAGGGACTTGGCCCAGCCGGTGCCGAGGGACAGGGAGAGGGAGCCGTGCCGGGCGGCCTCGTCGATCCCGCCCGGGTCGCCCGTGACGTAGAGGCCGGGGATGCCCAGCGCGCCGCCCGCGGCGGTGAGGTCCATGAGCGAGTTGAGCACGGTCGCGGGGGCCTCGTGGGAGGCGTCCTTGCCGTGGCCGCGGGCCTCGAAGCCGACGGCGTCGACCCCGCAGTCCACTTCGGGCACGCCCAGGAGCTGCTCGATCTGGTCCCGGGGGTCGCCCTGGGACACGTTGACCGTTTCGCAGCCGAAGGAGCGGGCCTGGGCGAGGCGGTCCTCGTTCATGTCCCCGACGATGACGACGGCGGCACCGAGGAGCTGCGCCCCGGCGGCGGCCGCGAGCCCCACCGGCCCGGCCCCGGCGATGTACACGGTCGAGCCGACCCCGACCCCGGCGGTCACGGCGCCGTGGAAGCCGGTCGGGAAGATGTCCGAGAGCATGGTCAGGTCCATGATCTTCTCGAGGGCCTGGTCCCGATCCGGGAACTTGAGCAGGTTCCAGTCCGCGTACGGAACCAGGACGTACTCGGCCTGCCCGCCGACCCAGCCGCCCATGTCCACGTATCCGTAGGCGGACCCCGGCCGGTCGGGATTGACGTTGAGGCAGATCCCGGTCTTGCGCTCCTTGCAGTTCCGGCAGCGGCCGCAGGAGATGTTGAACGGGACCGAGACGATGTCCCCGACCCGGATGAACTCCACGTCCCGGCCGACCTCGACGACCTCGCCGGTGATCTCGTGGCCCAGCACGAGATCTCGCGGGGCGGTCGTCCGGCCGCGGACCATGTGCTGGTCCGAGCCGCAGATGTTGGTCGACACGGTCCGCAGGATCACCCCGTGCGGGACCCTCCGGCCCACGTTGAGGGGATTGACCCCGGGCCCGTCCTTGAGCTCGAACGTCGGGTAGTCAGTGTCGATAACTTCCACAACACCGGGTTCCTTGTAGGCAACCGCTCTGTTTCCTGCCATGGTCCGTCCTTTCGGTAGTCGTGCTGATTCCTCGTCGGCCTGGATCGCTCGGCCTGATTTGCCAGTCGCCTGATTCCCTAGCCGCCCCCGCCGAACCAGCCGCTCGGCGCCGGGGCGAGGTTCTGCCAGATGTGCTTGGCCTCGCGGTACTCGTCGAGCCCGGCACGGCCGAGCTCCCGGCCGATTCCGGACTTCCCGAAGCCTCCCCACTCGGCCTGCGGCACGTAGGGGTGGTAATCGTTGATCCACACGGTCCCGTGCCGGAGCGCGCCCGCGACCCGTTGGGCCTTCGACGCGTCCTGAGTCCACACCGCCCCGGCCAGTCCGTACTCGGTGTCGTTCGCGATCGCGATGGCCTCGGCCTCGTCGCGGAACGTCTCGACGGTGAGCACGGGCCCGAACGATTCCTCGCGGACCACGCTCATGCCCGAACGGCAGTTGCCCAGCACGGTGGGCGGGTAGAAGTAGCCGTCCGCGAGCGGGCCTTCGTCGGGGATGTAACCCCCGCACAGGAGCTCGGCCCCCTCGGCGACTCCCGCCTGGACGTAGGCGTGGACCTGTTCGCGCTGCTTCGCCGAGATGAGCGGCCCCGTCTCGGCGCCCGGATCGAACGGGCCGCCCATCCGGATCTTGCGCGCTCGCTCCACGACCTCCGCGACGAAGCGCTCCGCGATCGTCTCCTCGACGACGAGCCGTGCCCCCGCCGAGCAGACCTGCCCCGAGTGCAGGAAGACGGCGGTGAGCGCGTTGTCGACGGCGGCGTCCCAATCCGCGTCCGCGAAGACGACGTTGGGGTTCTTCCCGCCGAGCTCGAACGCGACGCGCTTCACGGTCTCCGCCGCGGCGGCCATGATCGTCTGCCCAGTGCGGAGGCTGCCCGTGAGCGAGACGAGGTCGACGCGCGGGTCCGAGCTGAGCGGGCCGCCCACCTTGGACCCGGTGCCGGTCACGAGGTTCGCAACGCCGGCGGGCACGCCAGCCTCCGCGAGGGTCTCCATGAGCAGGATCGAGGTCGACGGCGTGAGCTCGCTCGGCTTGAGGACGAACGAGTTGCCGGCTACGAGGGCCGGGGCGACCTTCCACGCCGCCTGGAGCAGCGGATAGTTCCAGGGCGCGATGAGGGCGCACACCCCGAGCGGCTCGTACACGACCCGGCTGATGGCGTTCGGCCTCCCGGTGTCGATCACGCGCCCCGCGTCGAGGCCCGCGATCTTCCCGTAATACCGGAAGCACGCCGCGATGTCGTCGAGATCGTACTCGGCCTCGACGAGCCGTTTGCCCGTGTCGAGCGCCTCGGCCTGCGCGTACACCGCCTTGTCCCGCTCGAGGAGCTCGGCCACGCGCAGCATGACCGCGCCGCGCTCGAGGTCCGTAAGCCGCCGCCAGGGGCCGCCGTCGAACGCGGAGCGCGCGCTGGCGATCGCGCGCTCCGCGTCCTTCGGCGTCGACGAGACGACCACGGCGACCTCACGCCCGTCCGCGGGGCAGCGCACGGTGGTGGTCCCGCCGTCGGCCGCCTGCTGCCAGGCGCCGTCGATGAAGAGGCCTTTTACCGCATCCTCACCGACGGACCTGGCAGCGCCGGCAAGCGTCGCTACTTCAGCCACGCCGCCACCTTGTCCGCGTTCGCGTCGATCCACTTCTGGGCCGCCGCGTCCGGGCTCATGTTGTCCTTCGCGATGTAGCCGGCCACCGCGTTCTGGTCCTCGTTCGTCCACTTGAAGTTCTTGACCAGGTTGTACGCGGGGCTGCCGGAGTTGGCGAACTTGGTCGAGACGATCTTGTTGAGGTCGTACTTCGGGTAGTCGCACGCGACCTTGGCGGCGTCGGCGTCACAGCCGTCCGTGTAGGCGGGGAGGTTGACCTTCGCGAGGGGGACCTCGTTCAGGAACCACTGCGGCTCGTAGAAGTAGCCGATGAGCGGGGTGTGGTTCTGCTCGGCCTGGCGGAACGCCTGGATGAGGGCAGGCTCGCTGCCCGCGTACACGACCTTGAAGTTGAGGCCGAGGTTCTTCACGAGGGCCTCGTCGTTGGTCACGTACGAGGGGTCGCCGTCCAGGAGCTGGCCCTGGGCGCCGGACTCGGACGTCTTGAACATGTCGGCGTACTTGTTCAGGTTCTTGGAGTCCGCGATGTCCGGGTACTTCTTGGCCATCCACGGCGGAACATACCAGCCGATCACGCCGGTGTTGCCCGTGGGCCCGGCGTCGACCGCGGTCTTCTGCTGCTTGATGTACTTGTCCACGAGCTCGGGGTGGCCCCAGTTCTCGAGGACGGCGTCCACCTCGCCGCTGCCGAAGCCCTGCCACGACACCTCTTCTTTGAGGGTCTTGTAATTGACGGTGCAGCCGAGCTTCGCCTTCGCCACGGTGCCGACGACGTACGCGTCCGCCTCGTAGCCGACCCACGGGTTCACGGCGACATTGAACGCGCCGCACTTCGCGGAGCTCCCTCCGCCGTTCGAGGCGCTCGAGATGTCCCCGCCTCCGCAGGCGGTGAGCCCCAGCACCGCAGTCAGGACGACGGCGGCGAACGCCTTCTTCTTCGTCCTTTTTTCCAGACCCCCACAGATTTCAATCCACTTTTTCATCGGATTTCTTCCTTTGTCAGGCGCGGCCCAGGCGGGCAGCGGTGTGTTGGGTGATGCGGTCGAGCATGACGCCGAGGGCCGTGATGGCGATCCCGGCGGCAAGCCCCTTGCCAAAGAGCTGGCTCTGAGAGAACCCGGACACGACGAGGTAGCCGAGCCCGCCGCCGCCCACGAGGCCGCCGACGACGACCATGGACAGCACGTACAGGAGTCCCTGGTTCGCGGCGAGGACCACCGCTGCGCGGGACATGGGCAGCTGGACCTTCGAGACCATCTGCCACGACGTGGTCCCCATCGATTCCGAGGCCTCGACGGTCACGGGCGAGACGCCGCGGATGCCGTCCGCGACGAGCTTCGTGGCGATCGGCACGCCGTACGCGAACGCGGCGACGATGGCCGTGAAGCGCGTGGGGCCGAACAGTGCGAGGGCGGGTACGAGGTAGACGAACGACGGGATGGTCTGGAACGCGTCGAGAATCGGCCGGATGACCGAGTCGGCGAGCTTGTTCCGGCCCATCCACACGCCGATGACCAGCGCCACGAGCACCACGAGGAGCGTCGCCACGAGCGTCGTCGCGAGCGTCTTCATGCTCTCGTTCCAGAGGCCGGTCCCGAGGATGACTGCTTCGCACACGACCGTGATGGCCGCCGCCCGCAGCCCGCCGAGCGCGAGGGCGACGCCGAGCAGCACGAAGGCCAGGACCCACCACGGCGATTGCGCGAGGAGCGACTCGAGCGGGTTGACAAGGAGCGCGGTGACCGTGTCCTTGAGCCACCCGGTGAAGCCGGCGAACGTCGTCACGATCCACTGCACGATGGTCGAGACCGCCGTCGCGAGCGGGGACCCCAGATTGGGCGACGCCGGGAACTGCGCGAGCGTGAGGTAGCTGTGCGAGAGATAGATGGCAATCGCGGCGATGACGGCGCCCGCGACGACGACGAGGCGCCGTCGGCGGGGGCCGCGGAGGGCCCCGCCCCCGCGCTGCACGCGGGCCGCGATGCTCGAGCGCTCGGAGGCGGCCGTCGTCGTCCGGTCGAGCATGATCGCCATGAGGACGATCGCGAGGCCCGAGACGAAGGCCGAGCCGACGTCGAGCGACTGCAGGGCCTGGAGAACCGGCTGGCCCAGGCCGGGGCCGTTGATGAGCGCGGCGATCGTGGCCATGGAGAGTGCGGCCATCGTGGACTGGTTGATGCCGACGACGATCGTGCGGCGCGACATGGGAAGCTGCACCTTGGTCAGGGTCTGCCACGCCGTGCCGCCCATTGAGGTGACCGCCTCGAGCGTTGTCGGAGAGACGTTCCGGATGCCGTGCTCGGTGATGCGCACGAGCGGCGGAAGGGCGTAGATGATCGTCGTGATGATCGCGGCCGCGGGGCCGATGCCGAACACGAGGGCAAGCGGCGCGAGATACGCGAACGAGGGGAGGGTCTGCATGAGGTCCAGCACGGGCGTGATGGCCGTCGACGCACGGCGGCTGCGGGCCATCCAGATACCGAGCGGGAGGCCGAGGACCGTGCAGAGGCCGACGGCGACGAACGTCACGATGAGTGTGTCGAGGCTCTGCTGCCAGTAGCCGAAGAAGCCGAACAGGAGCACGCTGGCCGCGACGAGGAGCATCGAGCGCAACCCGGCGAACGCGAACGTCACCCACGCGAGGAGGACGACGACGCCGAGCCACCCCACCTGGGGCACGGGCCGCCCCGCGGGCGCCTGGCTGAAGAGGTTCTGCAGGAACGTGACGAGGCCGTTGATGCCGTCGGTGATGGGCTGGACGACGTACTCGAAGAACGCCGAGTTGGTGCGCGCGGCGTCGAAGGCGTCGCGCAGGCTGTTGAGCCAGAGGTGGACGCCGGTCTTCTCGGCGCCGCCGAGCTCGAGCGTCTGCGTTCCCTTCAGGACCGCCCACAGCACGAGCCATACGACGACGACGGCGGCGAGCAGGAGAGGCCGCCAGCGGCGGCGGAGGAGCGCTCCCGCCTTTTCTCGCGGCGCGGGTTCGCCCGGCACAGCTGTCGGCGGGCGCGTGGCCGGTTCGGCGGCGCGCTCGCGCGCCCCGGCGATCGTGCTCATCGCGCGCGCTCCTTGCCTGCGGCCGCGTCGGGTGACTCCTCGGCGACGACGACGCGCAGGATGTCGTCGTCGTCAACCACGCCGAGGAAGCGGTCGCCGTCGTACACCCGCACGGGGAGCGCGGAGTGCAGGACCTGCTGCGCGGCGTCGCGGACGATCCGGTTCGCCTGCATGATGGGCCCGTCAAGGGACTCGCCGTCGCGCGGCGGCCGCACGACGTAGCGGAGCGTCAGGACATGCGAGCGGGGAACCTCGGAGACGAAGTCCCGCACGTAGTCGTCGGCCGGGTTCGCGACGACTTCCGCGGGGGTGCCGATCTGGACGATCTCGCCGTCGCGCATGATGAGGATGCGGTCGCCGAGCTTGAGCGCCTCCTGAAGGTCGTGCGTGATGAAGACCATGGTCTTCCCGACCTCCTCGTGGAGGCGGCACACTTCGTTCTGCATGTCGCGGCGGATGAGGGGATCGAGGGCGGAGAACGGCTCGTCGAAGAGGAGGACCTGGGGGTCGACCGCGAGGGCGCGGGCCAGGCCGACGCGCTGCTGCATGCCGCCCGAGAGCTGGTCCGGGAACGAGCGCTCGTACCCGGAGAGGCCCACGAGCTCGACCATCTCCTGCGCCCGGGCGAGGCGCTTGGACTTGCCCTCGCCGCGGACCTCGAGGCCGTAGGCCACGTTGTCGATGACCTTCCGATGGGGAAGGAGCCCGAACTGCTGGAAGACCATGGCCATGTGGTTGCGGCGCAGGGCCCGCAGCTTGGTCTTGCTCGCGCGGGTGACGTCCTCGCCGTCGATCGTGACCGTGCCCGACGTCGGCTCGATGAGCCGCGTGAGGAGGCGCACGAGCGTCGACTTGCCCGAGCCGGAGAGGCCCATGACGACGAAGACCTCGCCCTGCGCAACCTCGAAGGAGACGTCCTTCACGGCCGCGAGGCAGCCGGTCTTGACCTGGAGCTCCTTGCGGGTGAGCTGTTCGTCCGGGGTGCCGAGGATCTTGTCGGCCTTCGGGCCGAAGATCTTCCACAGCCCGTCCACTTTGAGGGCGGGTTCGCCCGTGTCCGCGCTGCGGGCCGCGCGGCGTGAACTCGTAGGGTCTATGACCGAGGCGCTCATGATGCCTCCTTGAACTGGTGGCGGTGGCGGTAGAAGGGCTCGGGCTCCGCGGGGAGATCCCGGCCGAGGATGAGGTCCGCGGCCTTCTCCGCGAGCATCATGACGGGCGCGAAGATGTTGCCGTTGGTCACGTAGGGCATCGCGGAGGCGTCCGCGACGCGGAGCCCCTCGGTGCCGTGCACCTTCATCGTGAGCGGATCGACGACGGCGAGGGGGTCCGAGGCCGGGCCCATCTTCGCCGTGCACGAGGGGTGGAGGGCCGTCTCGGCGTCGCGGGCGACCCAGTCGAGGATCTCCTGATCGGTCGTGACGCTCGCGCCAGGCGAGATCTCGCCGCCGTTGAACGGCGCCATTGCCGGCTGGCGGAGGATCTCGCGGGAAACTCGGATGGCCTCGACCCATTCGCGGCGGTCGTTGTCAGTCGAGAGGTAGTTGAACAAGATCGAGGGGCGTGCCGCGGGATCCGACGAGCGAATCCTGAGGTGGCCGCGCACGTCCGAGTACATGGGCCCGACGTGGACCTGATAGCCGTGCTTCACCTCGGCCTTCTTGCCGTCGTAGCGGACGGCGACCGGGAGGAAGTGGTACATGAGGTTCGGGTAGTCGACGTCGTCGTTCGAGCGCACGAAGCCGCCGCCCTCGAAGTGGTTGGTCGCCGCGGGGCCCTTCCGGCCGAGGAGCCATTCGAGCCCGATGAACGGCATGCGCCACAGATCGAGCGAGGGCTGCTGGGAGACCGGCTCGAGACACGCGTGCTGGATGTATACCTCGAGGTGGTCCTGCAGGTTCTCGCCGACGCCGGGGAGCTCGATGCGCGGCGTGATCCCGACAGAGCGCAGGTGCTCGGGGTCGCCGATGCCCGCGAGCTGGAGGAGCTGTGGGGTGTTGAACGCGCCGCCGCACAGGATGATCTCGCTGCCGCCCACGGTGTGGTTCTGGCCCCCGCGCCGGTAGGTCACGCCCGTCGCCCGTGTTCCCTCGAACTCGATCCCGGTGACGAAGGCGAGCGTCTGGACCGTGACGTTGCCCCGCTTCCGGGCGGGCCGCAGGTAGCCGCGGGACGCCGAGTAGCGCTCGCCCCGGTGGACGTTGCGGTCGAACGGGCCGAAGCCCTCCTGACGGAAGCCGTTGACGTCGTCCGTCCGCGGGTAGCCGGCCTCGACGGCGGCGTCGAAGAACGCCTGGAACAACGGGTTCGTTGCGGGGCCGCGCTCGAGGATGAGGGGACCGTCGTGGCCGCGGTACGGATCGTCGGGCGCGGCGGCGAGGGCGTTCTCCATGCGCTTGAAGTACGGGAGGCAGTGGGCGAAGTCCCACGACTCCATGCCCGGATCTGCGCCCCAGCGCTCGTAGTCGAGCGGATTGCCGCGCTGGAAGATCATGCCGTTGATCGAGCTCGATCCGCCGAGGACCTTGCCGCGCGCGTGGGCCACGCGGCGTCCTCCCATGAACGGCTCGGGATCGGACTCGTACCGCCAGTCGTAGAGCGGATTGCCGCTCGGGAACGTGAGGGCGGCGGGCATCTGGATGAAGAGATCCCAGGGGTAGTCGCTCCGCCCGGCCTCGAGGACCAGGACGGTGCGGTCTCCGTCCGCGCTCAGCCTGTCCGCGAGGACGGAGCCGGCGCTGCCACCGCCGACAATGATGTAGTCGTAGTTTTTGGCTGTCATGCTGGTCGCTCCTTAGGCGAGGCCCTCGCGCGGGCGGTCTAGGCGTGGCCGTCGATCGTGATTCCGGGCGGGAGGTTGGGCACCTCGTCGGATTCCTTGACGTAGATGTCGCCGTCGTGAATCTCGACGGCGTGTACGCGGACCGGCAGCTTGGCCGGCGGAGCGTCCACCATACCCGTCCGCAAATCGAACTTGGAAGCGTGAAGCGGGCACTCGACCTCGCAGCCCTCGACGTAGCCGTCCGTGAGGGACGCGTCTTGGTGGGTGCACGTGTCGTCGATCGCGAACAGCTCGCCCTCTTCGGTGTGGAACAGCGCGATCGGCGGACGCGTGTCGAGGCGCATTGCGTCGCCTCGGTCCAGCTGCGAGAGCGGGCAGACCCGGATCATGTCGTCGGCTGTCATCGCACTTCCGTCCGAGTCCCGTGGCTGCTCTCCGGCACGAATTCCCCGACGCGCTCCATGACCCATTCGTGGAAGGCGCCGATGTGGTGCTCGCTCGGGACCAGCACGCCGCCCTTGGCGTAGATCTTGGAGCCCATCGCCGGCTGGCAGCGCTCGCAGGCGTCGAAGTCCTGCTGGTTCACGCGGTGGAACAGCTCCACGGAGGCGCTCACGTCCTTCCCGCTCTCCACGACCGAGGGGAGGTACAGCCAGTCGCACTCGACGATCGTGCGGTCCGTTGCGAGCGGGAACATGCGGTGGATGATGACGTGGTCGGGAACGAGGTTCACGAACACCGTGGGCTTGATGGTGATGGCGTAGTAGCGGCGGTCCTGGTCCTCCGCAACGCCCGGGAGCTGGTCCAGGCCCTCGGAGCCGTCGATCGTGAAGCCCTTGATGTTCTCGCCGAACTCGGCGCCGTGGCCCACGAAGTACTGCGCCGCGAGCCCGTCGGCGAACTCGGGGAGGACCTCGGTGAGCTCCGGGTGGATCGTGGCGCAGTGGTAGCACTCCATGAAGTTCTCGATGATGAGCTTCCAGTTGGCCTTGACGTCGTAGCGGATGCGCCGGCCGAGGCTCAGGTTCGCGACGTCGTAGCCATCGATCTTGTGCACGTCGCCGAGTCGCTCTTCGATCGCGCCCATGACGTCCTCTTCGAACGACGGCGGCTCATCGGCCAGGCAGACCCACACATAGCCGAGGTATTCGCGGAGGTGGACCTTCGCGAGGCCGTAGGTGTCCCGGTCGATGTCCGGCATCTTCGTGAGGTTGGGCGCGGCGATGAGCTTGCCCTCGAAGTCGTAGGTCCACGCGTGGTACGGGCACTGGAAGTTGCGGGCGGCTTCGCCCTGCTCCTCCATGCAGAGCTTCACGCCGCGGTGGCGGCAGATGTTGTAGAAGGCGCGGATCTCGCCCTTGCGGGTCCGCGAGATCAGCACGCTTTCGCGGCCGATCTGCACCGTGCGCCACGCGCCAGCCTTGTCGAGGTCGGACGAGCGGATGGCACAGAACCACATCTGCTCGAAGATCCGCTCCTGCTCGGCGCGGAACACGGCCTCCTCCACGTAGGTGGAGCCCGGCAAGGTCGCGATGAGGCTCTCCGAGATCTTCGTGGCACCGCTTCCTTGCGATGCGAGCTTCTCGGTCGAATCGGTCGAGGTAGTCATGTCGTCCCTTCTGAGGTGTAGTTCGTGTCGCGGGAAGTTCGTGGTCTCAGCTCGCGGAGAGCTCGGCCGCCGTGACGCTGCGTTGGCCAGGTTCGCCGAGTTGGCCAGCTTCGCCGCGTTGGGCTCGTTCGATCTCGCGCCGGCGCTTCGCGAAGAGTCGCGGCTGGGCGCTGCTGAGCACGGCGACGGGCTGGTCGCCCCGGTAGTACGCGGCGAGGAAGCTGTGCGTCGTCGCGTCGCCCTCCTCGATCTCGATGCGGTCCGCGAGCTCGGCGTGCCCGCTGAACTGGATGCGGACGCCGTACTGGTCGGACCAGAAGTACGGAAGCGTCGAGAGCGGCTCCGGATCGGGGGTGCCGAGGAGGGCCTTGACCGCGCGCGCGGGCTGGGTGAGTGCGGCGTTCCAGTGCCCTTGGCGGTGAGTGCGGCCGAGGTGCCGGTCGTGCCACGCCGCGCAGTCGCCGACGGCGACGACGCCGGGGATGTTCGTTCGGCCGTGGTCATCGCAGACGATCCCGTCGGAGACGTGGATTCCCGAGCCTTCGAGCCAGGTGGTCGCAGGCTCCCCGCCGATCGCGACGAGAACGGCGTCGGCCTCGATGATGCGCCCGTCCGAAAGCTCTACGGCGCGGAGCCGCTTGCCGGAGTCTCCACGGTGGCCGACGATGGTTGCACCCCGGATGAGCTCGACGCCGTTGACGGCGTGGAGTCCGGAAAGGATGCTCCCCATGTCCGGGCCGACGCTGCGGCCGAGCGGAACGCCCGCACCGGCGATGAGTACGACGTCGACTCCCGCGGCCCGCGCTGTCGACGCCACTTCGGCGCCGATGAGTCCCGCACCGACGACGAGCAGCTTGGCTCCCGGGCGAAGCTCGTCGCGGAGGCGCCACGCGTCGTCGAGCGTCCGCAGCGTGTAGACGTTCTCGAACCCCTCGAAGCCGGGCAGCACGCGAGCCGTCGAGCCCGTGGCGAGGACGACGCCGTCGGCCGAGACCCGGCGCCCGTCAGCGAGGACGACAGTCCGGCCAGCTGCGTCGAGCGCCTCGGCGCGCGTTCCGAGGAGCCATTCGGCGCCCAAGTCCTGGTCGGGATCCTCGAGCGCGAGGCTGTCCGCGCCGACCTTCCCGCTCAGGAAGTCCTTGCTGAGCGGCGGGCGGTCGTAAGGGCGGTGGAGCTCGTCGCCGATGAGCACGAGCCGGCCGTCGAAGCCCTCTGAGCGCGCCGCGCGGGCGGCCGAGAGGCCTGCGAGGGAGGATCCGACAATCGCGAGAGTCTTCATGGGTCTTTCTCATCCGAACTGGGGAGGGACTAGGTAAATTGCAGTAAATGCAACACGAAGCGACATACACAACAGTGAGGCAGTTCACAGGTCGACGTCAAGGGCTGCGCTGTAAATGCGCTGTAAACGGGGGATCACCGTCAGATGGGTTGACCGCTGCAGCCTCCGCACATATCATGATCTGATATATCAATCGTGTATCAAGAGTGCGAGGCCTCCGAAGGCGAGAGCTCCGAACTCGCCTCTGATCCCGCCACCGCGTTCCGCACAGGAGGAACCGTGATCGGTTCCGAAGCCATAAAGGACTATCTCGGCCGCCTCGCCTCACGCGAGCCCACGCCGTGAGGAGGCGCCGCAGGGGCTCTCCATGCAGCCCAAGGCGCGGCCCTCATCGGCATGGTCGCGCGCTTCGGTCAAGGGCCGAAGTATGCCGAGCACGAAGCCGCCACGCGGGAGATCCTCGAGGCCGCGGATGCCCTCGCGCGCACGGCCCTCGGCCTTGGTGAATGGGCGACGCCGACGCCGCCTCAGTCGCGGCCGTCACCTCGGGCCTCTCCCCGGTTCCTGGCGGCGTGGGCACCGTGACGACGGCCCTCCTGTTGCTCCACGCCGTGGAAGCGGCGCGCAGGCAGAGCACAGCGGCGGGCGCTGAGGTCGCGGCGTACGGCGGCGGCGTCAGGACGGCGGCGGCGTCAGAACGGAGGTGGGTCGGACGGCCCGAGTTGCGGGCTTTTCGCCGGCCGGAGTCCGCTGCTGTCCGCGCCCCCGAGTTGCTGGCTCTTCGGTGGCGCGAGTCCCTTCTCGCTTGTCGAGACGAGCTCCCGGTCGGCAGGGCCCGCGAGGACGCGTGTGCCGAGCGGCGAGACCCAGAGGACATCGCCGTCCCATGCGCCTCCGTCCGTCTCGAGCCGAGTGGGTTTCCACAGGTGAAGACTCTTGAGGGCGTGGTGCTTTCTGCAGAGCGCCTGGAGGTTGGCCGCGTCCGTGGTGCCCCCGTCCTGCCATTCGGCGATGTGGTCGATCTCGGCCTTCGATGCTGGACTTAAGCAGCCTGGGAACTGGCAGCTGCCGTCGCGGTACTCGATGAAGCGACGCAGCCGTTTCGGCGGTCGGTACGCCGTGCGGCCGAGCGAGAGCGGCACCCCGTTTTCTCCCGTGGACAGGAGTTGCCACGTGGGCGCGTCTACGGCCAGGGCGCGGGCGGTCTCGGCGTCGATCGGACCGTAGCCTTCCAGTTCGCCCGGTTCCTCAGCGAGTCCAAGCAGTGACTCCGCTGAGACATGGACGACGACCTCGGCTGCCGGGCGTGGCACGTCGGCCTGGGTGACTTCACGACCGATGCGTGCGGAATCGCGTTCGCGGGCGGTGCTGCCGTTGCTGTGCTCGATGCTGCGATTGCTGTGCTCGGAGCTTCCGCCGTTGTTGACGAGCAGCAGGCCGGCGAGCTCGTCCGCGCGGAGCTGGGGGAGCGTGCGGCCTTCCCCTGACTCGGTATCCCGACGCGATCGGGCGATGGCGTCGACACGGTTGTAAGCGGCAAGGCCCAGCTCGGCGGGGAGGAACGCTGTCAGCGTGCACATGCCGTCAGGTTCGGGCCTGATCCACACGCCGCGATCCCGCTCGGCCCGCACCCGTCGGGCCCGGATCGAGTCTGGGTGGAGCCGTTCGCGCAGCGCCCGCACGGCCTTCCGGAACTCGCCCGGCGTGCGCCGCCGGCCGGTGCGCGTCTCGAGGCGTCGCAGGCACTCGATCCCGAATTCCTCCGCCACGGCCTCGGGCAGGGTCGACGTCTCGTCGGTGATGACCCGCGCGTGCGCCTCGGACAGGACTCCACCCTCGAGCCAACTCAGGACAGCCTGTTGCGGCCCGCACAGAGCCTCCGACGAGTTGACGAGCCTCGCGGCGGCGAACTCGCTGATGCCCTCTGCGACTGCCACTTCGGACACCGCGAGCGCCCTGCCCACATCGCCGCCGAACCGCTCCGCTTGGCTCTCAGAATGTGCGCGGGCGGCCACCTCGCGGGCCTCCTCTTCGCTCGCGAGCCGGATGCGCTCCACGGCGAGGGCCTCAAGGGCCGCAAGGAATGATCGCGCCCGTCCGATATCTGCGAGCGCTCGCCGCGCGTCCTCGCCTGAGAGTGTCGAGGGGTCTGGATGCCAAAGCGAGCCCTCAAGCAGTGACCCCGGACGAGGGACCAGTATCACCGCCCCCGAAGTCTCAGGCCTGGCCCTCCAAGCGCCTGACGTGCTCGAATCCACGTCCGCAGCCATCGATGCCCCCCAACATCAATCAAAGATATGTACGAATCATAGCACAGCCAAGCCCTACAATCGAATATACATTCGATCTGTTGGGTGAGCGACTGGCTCGGGCGATTGGCTTGCCGCAGGTTTCCAGCGCCTCACTGATTCCCGCCCTGGCCATTAATAAGGTGCGCGCACGTCATCGCGCACGCCGGACCGCCATTCGACTGCCTGATCTGGGTCAACGCCGAGTGCCAGCCAGTGGCCTGTGAAATCCAGCCGACTCATCCGCGCAGCGGCCGTCAGCCGCTCCGGCGGCAGCGCACCGCCGCGCGAATGGGACCCCGTCACGCCCAGATCTCGTAGCCCGTGAGCTTGTCGTAGAGCTTCCGGCGCTGGATCCCTTGGGCCGCGATCCACAGGACCATGTCGTCCGAGGTCGCCTGGTCCACGACGCCTGTGGTCACGAGCTGGCCCCCAAGCCACACCTCTACCGTTCGGCCGATCAGCTGTGACCAGTCGTCCCGTCGTCCGCGTCCGGTCGCGGTCTTGATGGCCTGCAACAACATGCGCAATCACAGCCCTTCTCGCATCAGCACTCGATGACGTTCACGGCGAGGCCGCCGCGCGACGTCTCCTTGTACTTGACCTTCATGTCGGCGCCGGTCTCCCGCATGGTCTTGATGGCCTTGTCGAGGGAGACCTTGTGGCTGCCATCCCCGCGCAGGGCAATGCGAGCGGCGTTGATCGCCTTGTTGCTTGCGACCGCGTTCCGCTCGATGCAGGGGATCTGCACGAGCCCGCCCACGGGGTCGCATGTGAGGCCGAGGTTGTGCTCGATGCCGATCTCGGCGGCGTTCTCGACCTGCTCGGGCGTGCCGCCGAGCACCTCGCACAGCCCGCCGGCGGCCATCGCGCATGCCGAGCCGACCTCTCCCTGGCACCCGACCTCGGCACCCGAAATGGATGCGTTCTCCTTGAAGAGGATGCCCACCGCCGCCGCCGTGAGCAGGAAGCGCACGACGCCGTCGTCGTCAGCCCCTGGGACGAACTTCTCGTAGTAGTGCAGGACGGCGGGCACGATCCCGGCCGCGCCGTTCGTCGGCGCGGTGACAATCCGCCCGCCCGAGGCGTTCTCCTCGTTGACCGCCAAAGCGAAGAGGTTGACCCAGTCCATCGCCCGGAACGGGTCGGTCTCATCGTGTGCGGCCTCGAGGTCGGCGAGGAGCTTCGGCGCCCGCCGCGGGACTTTGAGACCGCCCGGGAGCAGCTTCTCGGTGCGGGTGCACCCGTTGCGGACGCACTCCTTCATGACCGCCCAGATGTGCAGGAGCTCGGCGCGAAGCTCCGCCTCCGTGCGCCAGGACAGCTCGTTCGCGAGCATGATGTCGCTGATGCGCATGCCCTCGCGGCGGCAGTGTTCGAGGAGCTGGGCGCCGCTCGTAAAGGGGTACCGAAGGGGCGTCTCGTCCTCGACGATGCGATCGGCCCCGACGGCGTCTTCGTCGACGACGAACCCGCCGCCCACGGAATAGAAGGTCCCTTCCCTCAGGAGCTCCCCGCCGTCGTCGAACGCCCTGAACACCATCCCGTTGGGGTGCGACGGCAGCGTGCGGCGACGGTGGAGCACGACGTCGTCGGCCCGCGAGAACGCGATGCAGCGCTCGCCAGCGATCAGGAGCTTGCCCTGCGCGGTGACGGCAGCGACCCGCGCGTCGGCCGTGTCGGTGTCCACGGTCTCGGGCCGTTCGCCCTGCAGGCCGAGGATCACGGCTTTGTCCGAGCCATGCCCGTGGCCAGTCGCTCCGAGCGAGCCGAAGAGCTCGGCCTGGATCCGCTCGACGGCACTCAAGAGGCCGGCTGAGCGCAAGCCCTCGATGAACAGTGCCGCGGCCCGCATCGGCCCGACCGTGTGCGACGACGACGGGCCGATGCCGACCGAGAACATATCGAGCGCGCTCAGCGCCATCAGAGCAGCTCCAGCGCCCTGAACTCCGCCATTGCGTCGAGGAGCCAGCGGCCGAGGTAGTCCGCGAAGGACGCGCGGGGGTAGATCTCGTACGTCTCGGGGCCGGTCTTCCAGAGGATGATCGGCACGGGCCCGAGCTGGGTGACGTACGCGGACCCCACGGCGAACGCCCGGGGGTGCAGGTCGAGCGGGCAGCCCTTCTCGAGGACGTCGCGTGCTGCGCGTCCGGTGAGCTCGAACGTCGTGCGGTTCGCGGAGAGGTCGACGGCGGAGCCCGGCTCGGTGCCGATGGCCTGGACAAGGCGCGCGGTGAACTCTGCGGAGCTCGCGGTGGTGACGACGAGGAATTCGTCGGGGCCCAGCCAGAGCACCGAGCAGCCCGTGCCGATGCCGACGTCGCCGCAGCGGGCAGGAAGCTGCGTGCCGAGGCGGGCCTCGACTCGGTCCGCCGAGTCCGAGTCGGGGGCCACGCGCAGGCCGACCATGGTCAGGAACGGCACTTCGCGCAGCGCGACGCTGTTCGGCCCGGTCACCTCGGCCGCCGCGAAGAGCGGCGCGAGGTGGGCGGCGGGGCTGCGACGCAGGTCTGAAGTGCCGAGGGCTGGGCCGGCCGGGCGGTTGAGGTCGGCGAGGGTGGATGCAGTCAGGTGCTCAGCCATCGCGGCGCTTCCCTTCGGGGTCGTAGAGGACGGTGTCGCCGACGACGACATCGACGAGCTGGTTGCCCACGGGGGCGACGAGGGTCTGGCCGATGCGGTTGCGGCCGTTCTTGATCAGGGCCAGGGCGAACGAGCGCCCGAGCGCCGCCGAGTGGTAGCTCGACGTCACGTGCCCGAGCATCGGCACGGGCCCGTAGGCCGGGTTGACCGTGATCCCGGACTCGACGACCTGAGTGCCCTCGGGGAGCCGGAACGTCGGGTCGACCGGAAGGAGCGAGACGAGGTGCTTGCGGTCCGTCCGCGCCGTGTCGACGCGGGAGTAGGAGCGCTTGCCGATGAAGTCCTTGGCCTTCGAGACGATCCAGTCCATGCCCGCGTCCTGCGGCGTGACGGTGCCGTCCGTGTCCTGCCCGACGATCGGATAGCCCTTCTCGGCGCGGAGCACGTGCATCGTCTCGGTGCCGTACGGGGTCATGTCGAACTCAGCGCCGGCCTCGAAGATGTCCTCCCAAACCTGCTGCCCGTACCAGCCGGCCACGTTGACCTCGAACGCGAGTTCGCCCGAGAACGAGATGCGGCACACGCGGGCGGGGATGCCCGAGGCGAGCGTCGTCTCGCGGAAGGTCATGAACGGGAAGGCCTCGTTGTCGAGGTCCAGCTCTGGCGCGATGCGGGCGACGACGGCGCGGGACTTCGGGCCGACGACGGCGACCGTCGTCCACTGCTCCGTGACGGACGTGAAGTTCACGTCGAGCCCGGGCCATTCGGTCTGGTGCCACTCCTCGAGCCAGTCGAGCACGCGTGCGGCGCCGCCGGTCGTCGTCGTCATGAAGAAGCGGTTCTCGTCGAGGCGCAAGGTGACGCCGTCGTCGAAGATCATCCCGTCTGGGGTGCACATGACGCCATAGCGCGCCGAGCCGGGGGCGAGCTTCTTGAACGCGTTCGTGTAGATGCGGTTGAGGAACTCGCCAGCGTCCCCGCCCCAAATCTCGATCTTGCCGAGCGTCGTCGCGTCCATCATGCCCACCGAGGAGCGCACGGCCGCGCACTCGCGGTAGACGGCGTCGTCCATCGACTCTCCCGGCTGGGGGTAGTACCGCGGGCGGAGCCACTGGCCCACGAGCTCGAACTCCGCGCCGTGCCCGACGTGCCACGCGTGGATCGACGTAAGGCGCTCGGGATCGAAGAGCTCCCCGCGTTCGCGCCCGGCGAGGGCCGCGAATGCGACGGGCGCGTACGGGGCCCGGTAGGTCGTTGTGCCGATTTCGCCCGGGGTCGCGCCGTTGTTGAGCGCCGCGGCAATGACGCCGATGGCGTTGACGCCCGAGGTCTTGCCCTGGTCGTTCGCAGTGCTGATCGACGTGTAGCGCTTGATGTGCTCGACGCTGCGCATTCCGGCGCCGGTCGCGCGAAGGACGTCCGCGACGGTCTGGTCGCGCTGGAGGTCCACGAAGTGCTCGTCGAGACCCGCGAGGCTCCCGTCCTCGTCCCGGACCACCCACAGGGGGCGGGTCGTGCCCACGGGGCGCGGCGCGGTGCCCGGCACGGAGAGGGCGTGCGCGCCGCCCTCGGTGACGAAGCCGGCGTTGAACGCCGCGACCGCTCCCGCGTTGGTCCCCTCGGCGAGGCAGTCGTCGAGCGCGTAGCTGCCGCGGGCGGCGCCCACGATCTGCTGGCCCTCGACGGCGCCCGACGGCACGAACGCGACCAGATCGTCGTCCCAGCCAATCTTGCCCTGCCGCTGGCTGTGCAAGTGGACCACGGGGCTCCAGCCGCCGGAGACGGCGACGAGGTCGCACGCGAAGGTTCGCTCGGCACCCACGGGGGCGCCGTCGTCGTCGATCGCCCGGATCGTCGCGGAGGTGACTCGCGGGCCGCCTTGGGTGCCTGTCACTGTGTCGACGACGGTGGCGCCAGGGAGGACGACGACGCCGCTTGCCTTCGCTGCCTCGGCGGCGGCGGAGAGCTCGGGGCGGGCATCGGCGACGGCGGCGACCTGGATGCCCGCCGCGATGAGCTCGGCGACGAGCGGGTAGACGCTGTCGTTCGTCGTGGAGACGACGACGCGCGAGCCGGCCGCGACCGCGTACCGGTTGAGATACGTGCGGACCGCGGAGGCGAGCATGACGCCGGGGCGGTCGTTGTTGCGGAACACGATGGGGCGTTCGTGGGCGCCGGTCGCGAGCACGACCTGCTGGGCGCGGATGTGCCACACACGCTGTCGGGAAACGCTCGCGAGCGCGGCGTTCTCGATCCGGCTGCCGAGGTGGTCCGTACGGTTCTCCAGGGCGATGACGTAGTTCGAGTCGTAGCTTCCGAACGCGTTGGTGCGGGTCAGGACCGTGGCCTCGGGCGCGGCGTCGAGCTCCCCGCGGACGGAGGCGACCCACTCGAGGGCTGATTGCCCGCCGATTTTCGCGTTCGGGTCCGAGAGGAGCGAACCGCCGAGCTCGGGCTGGTCGTCGATGAGGACCACCCGTGCGCCGGTGTGGGCGGCCTCGCGGGCCGCGGCGAGTCCCGCCGGCCCCGCCCCGACCACGAGGATGTCGGCGTGGACGTACTTCTTGTCGTAGACGGACGTGTCCTCGGCCGGGTCGAGCTGGCCGAGGCCGGAGAGGTACTGGGCGTCGATCCCGCCGACGAGCTCGAGCGCCGTGGCCGGGAGCATGGACTCGGTCACGGAGTGGCCCGGGCGGCGCACCTTGAGGAGCGCGTTCGGCTCCTCGACCCCCGCCGCGACGATGCCGCGCGGGCGGTTGCGATACAGCGATGGGGCCGTCTCCATGACTCCGGACGCGAGAAGCGCGGACGCCACGGTGTCGCCGGGGTGCCCGGTGTAGGCGCGCCCGTCGACGGTGAAGGCCAGCTCCACCGAGCGGTCGATCCGGCCGCCCTGGCGAAGGCGGTTGGGTTGGCGGCTCATTTGGCTCCTCCAGGGAGGCTCTGGTCCGAGGCGGCAGGGCGGGTTGGGCGGGTCTCGCCGGAGGCGAGTGACGGAACACTGCGGGTCTCGCCGATGCGGTAGACGGCGGCGATGCGATAGGTGGCGGTGTCCCGGACGGCGTTGAACCACTTCCGGCATCCGCCCGAGTGGACCCACCGCTCCGCGAAAAGGCCCTTCGGGTTCTCGCGGTAGAAGAGGTAGCGTCCCCACTCCTCGTCGGTCAGGGCGCTCGGGTCGTCGGGGTACGCCACGTGGGCCTGCCCGCCGTAGTGGAACTCGGTCTCGTCGCGCGGCCCGCAGTTCGGGCAGCTGATCAGGATCATCGCTGGCTCTCCTTATTAATGGGCGACGGCGCTAGTGGGCGACGGCGGCCGCGCCGTGTTCGTCGATGAGCGCCCCGGTGACGAAGCGCTCGAGGGAGAAGGGCGCGTTGAGGCGGTGCGGCTCGTTGGTTGCGATGGTGTGGGCCATGGTCCAGCCCGCGCCGGGCGTGCCCTTGAACCCGCCCGTGCCCCAGCCGCAGTTGACGTATAGGTTCTCGACGGGGCTGAGGCCGACGATGGGCGACGCGTCGAGCGTGACGTCCACGATGCCGCCCCACGTGCGTAGGAGATGCGCGCGGGCGAAGATCGGAAAGAGCTCGACGGCGGCGGCCATCTGCTCCTCGATGACGTGGAACGCGCCGCGCTGGCCGTAGCCGTTGTACGAGTCGATGCCCGCGCCCATGACGAGCTCGCCCTTGTGCGCCTGCGAGACGTAGACGTGCACATGGTTGGACATGACCACGGTCGGGTGCACGATCTCGTGGAGCTCGGACACGAGCGCCTGGAGCGGGTGGGACTGGATCGGCAGGTCGAAGCCGGCCATCTTCGCCAGCACGCTCGAATGGCCGGCGGCGCACAGCGCGACCTTTTCAGTGGCGATCGTGCCCCGATTCGTCTGGACGCCGACCACGCGGTTGCCGTCCTTGACGAAGCCCGTGACCTCGCAGTTCTGGATGAGGTCGACGCCGAGCTCGTCCGCCTTGCGGGCGAAGGCCCACGCGACGTGGTCGTGCTTCGCGATGCCGGCGCGCGGCTGGTACGTCGCGCCGAGCACGGGGTAGCGGATCTTGTCGCTCGTGTTGAGGATCGGGCAGAGCTCCTTGACCTGGTCGACGTCGAGCCACTCGGCGTCGACGCCGTTGAGCTTGTTCGCGCCCACCCGCCGCACCGATTCGCGGACGTCCTGGAGCGTGTGCGCGAGGTTCATGACGCCGCGCTGGCTGAAGAGGAAGTCGTACTCGAGCTCGTCGGGGAGGGTCTCCCAGAGCTTGAGCGAGTGCTCGTAGATGGCCGCGGACTCGTCCCACAGGTAGTTGGATCGAATGATCGTCGTGTTGCGGGCCATGTTCCCGCCCGCGAGCCACCCGCGCTCGAGGATCGCGATGTTCGTCATCCCGTGGTTCTTCGCGAGGTAGTACGCCGTCGCGAGGCCATGCCCGCCCCCGCCGACGATCACTGCGTCGTAGGAGGGCTTCGGGTCAGGGTTGCGCCACAGGAAATCCGGGTGCTCGGGCAAGAGATCCGCCATCACAGGGCTCCGTTCGAGATGAGGTTCGAGTCTTCGGCCGGGACCAGGGTCAGATTTGGGTAGAGCGGGTGCGCGTCGGCGAGCCGCGCCACGCGGGCGCTCAGCGCATCCGCGACGTCGTCGTCGAAGCTGGGCTTGAGTGCCGTGGCGATGATGTCCGCGACCTCGCGGAACTCGGCCTCGCCGAAGCCGCGCGTCGCGAGGGCCGGCGTGCCGATGCGCAGTCCCGAGGAGACCATCGGGGGCCGCGGGTCGAACGGCACGGCGTTGCGGTTCACCGTGATGCCGATGCGGTGCAGGCGGTCCTCGCCCTGCCGCCCATCGAGCTCTGAGTTCCGCAGGTCGACGAGGACGAGGTGCACGTCCGTGCCGCCGTTGACCACCGAGACGCCGCCCGCGGCGACGTCGCTCTCGAGGAGGCGCTCTGCGATGATCCGCGCGCCGCGGAGCGTGCGCTCCTGGCGCTCGCGGAATGCCGGCTCCGCGGCGAGCTTGAAGGCGACCGCCTTGGCAGCGACGACGTGCTCGAGCGGACCGCCCTGCTGGCCCGGGAACACCGAGGAGTTGATCTTCTTTGCGAGCTCCGGGCTGTTCGTGAAGATCACGCCGCCGCGCGGCCCGCCCAGGGTCTTGTGCGTCGTCGTCGTCACGATGTCCGCATGGGGCACCGGGTTGGGGTGGAGCCCTGCCGCGACGAGGCCCGCGAAGTGGGCCATATCAACCATCAGGAGGGCGCCAACAAGGTCCGCGATCCGGCGGAATTCGGCGAAGTCGAGCTGCCGCGAGTAGGCGGACCAGCCGGCGACGATGAGCTTGGGCCGGTGCTCGAGTGCGAGCCGCTCGACCTCGGCCATGTCGATGAGGAAGTCCTTGGGGCTCACCTCGTACGGGACCACCTTGTAGAGCCGGCCCGAGAAGTTGATCTTCATCCCGTGCGTGAGGTGGCCGCCATGGGCGAGAGAGAGGCCGAGGATCGTGTCGCCGGGCTCGAGGACCGCGAACATCGCCGCCGCGTTGGCCTGCGCGCCCGAGTGGGGCTGGACGTTGGCGAACTGGGCGCCGAAAAGGGCCTTGACCCGGTCGATCGCGAGCTGCTCGATGACGTCGACGTTCTCGCAGCCGCCGTAGTAGCGCCGGCCCGGGTAGCCTTCCGCGTACTTGTTCGTCAGCACAGAGCCCTGGGCCTCCATGACTGCGGTCGGGGCGAAATTCTCCGACGCGATCATCTCAAGCGTGCCTCGCTGCCGGTCCAGCTCCCTGGCAATCGCGGCGTGGACTTCGGGGTCGGTCTCTGCGAGCGAACGGGTCAGGACATCAGTCATCTCGCCTCCTCCTATGGGAGCTAGATCAAAACTAGTATCACACTGATATATCAATGTCTGATGACGAGTATGATTGAGCCCGGAGGAGAAGTCAACCGTCACGGAACAGGGAAGGCAGGACTTTCATGACGCTGCAGGAAGCGCTCGCATCGGGGGAATCGAGGGCCGGGGTCTCGCTCGCCGACTTCGCCTATCAGCGCCTGCAGGACAAGCTCATCACGCTCGAAATCCGCCCCGGGGAACCCATCAACGACGGCCAGCTGGCCGCGGAACTCGGCGTCGGGCGCACCCCGGTCCGCGAGGCCCTCAAGCGGCTCGAGACGGACCACCTCGTGGTGACCTATCCCCGCCGCGGGACGTTCGCGACCGTCGTCGACATCACGGAGCTCGCCGCGATTTCGGAGATCCGGGAGCTTCTCGAGCCGCTTGCCGCCCGCCGGGCCGCCGAGAACGCCGGGCCCCACATGCGCGCCGAGCTGCGGGCCAAGGCCAAGGAAATCGGCCGCGTCGACGGCAGTGGCGACCGCACGGCCCTCATGCGCGTCGACATGTCGGTGCACAAGCTCATCTACCAGGCGGCCGGAAACGCCCACCTCGAGGATGTGCTCATCCGCTACGACAACCTCGCGACCCGCATCTGGTGCCTCGTGATCGACCGGCTGCCGGATCTCGCCCACCACGTCCGCGAGCACACCCGTCTCCTCGACGCGATCGCGGACGGCGACGCCGATGCCGCGGCGAGCCTGACCCTCGAACACGTGAAAAGCTTTGAGATGGCGATCCGCGACGTGCTCTGAGGCGCGCTCCCAACGCAGCGGCGGCGCGCCCTCGAACTTACTCGGCGTGCGCCGGGCCGCCCATGAGCTCGGTGATTTCCTCCCCGGCGGCGACAACGGCGTTGATCACGCCGGGATCGGACGGGTCGAAGCGGAAGGCTGGGCCGGAGACGCTCACGGCGCCGATGAGATCGCCCGTGTGGCCGAATATCGGCGCGGCGATGGCATTGAGCCCGTCTTCGAGCTCGCCGTGGGTCGACGCGTAGCCGCGCTCGACGATCGAGGGAAGCTCACGCTCGAGCTGTTCGCGGTCGAGTGTGTGCGGCGTGAGGGCCTTGAGCTCGACCCGCTCGAGCAGCTGGTCCCGTTCGCTCGAGTGGAGGTAGGCGAGGAACACCTTGCCGCTCGACGTCGCGTAGAGCGGGGTCAGGTTGCCGATCCAGTCGTAGCTCGCGAGGTTCGCCGCTCCCAGTGCCTGGTCGACGTTCACGGCGTACACATCGCGGCGCACGGCGAGGTTGACGGTTTCGCCGTAGCGCTGCGCGAGATCTTCGAGCACGGGGCGAGCGGTGTGGACGAGGCTGAGCCGCCTCGGGATCGAGCTCGCCACGCGGAGCAGGCCCACGCCGAGCTGGTACTTCCCGCGGCGCGTGCTCTGCTGCACGAAGCCGTGGGTTTCGAGCGCCCCGAGGATGCGCGAGGCGGTCGACTTGTGCACGCCCATGCGATCGGCCATATCGCCGACGGCGGCGCTTCCTTCCTTGGCAAGGATCTCGAGGGCGCGGACCACCCGATCGACGGCCTGCACGCCGTTCGCGGATCGTCCTTCGTCCGGTTCCTCGGACTCTGTTGTCTTCCCCATGGGCCAATCCTGCCAGAACGATGGTGTATAGGGCGCGCCGGATCGCCTGCGGTTCGCCACGGGGGAACGGGCGCGGGATCCGAACGCGAGGAGGACGACGGCGGCCCGCCCCTTGGGAGGGACGGGCCGCCGTGCGACTGCTGCCCGGGATTCAGCCGCGCAGTCGCTTCATCTCCGGGTCGAAGAGCGGCTCGGGCGTGACGGTCGCGCGGACGCGGACGCCGAAGTACTCGATCTCGACGGCGTCGCCCTCGGTGACCGTGCTGGGAAGGTACGCGTAGGCGATCGGCTTGCCGATCGTGTAGCCGTACGCAGCGCTCGTCACGTAGCCCACGGGCTCGTCCTTGTAGAACACCGGTTCCTTGCCCAGCACGATGGACCGGCCGTCGTCGACCGTAAGGCAGCGGAGCCGCCGCCCAGGCGTCTCCTCGGTCCAGCCCTCGATCGCCGACTTGCCGACGAAGTGCTCCTTTGCGGTTTTCACCGCGAAGCCGAGCCCGGCCTCGTACGGATCGTGCTCGGTGGTCATGTCGGTGCCCCACGAGCGGTAGCCCTTCTCGAGCCGCAGCGCGCTGAAGGCGGCGCGGCCCGCGGCGATGATGCCGTGCGGCTGGCCGGCCTGCCAGAGGACGTCCCAGAGCCGCTGCCCGTTGTCCGCGGTCGTGTAGATCTCCCACCCGAGCTCGCCCACGTAGGAGAGCCGCATGACCGTCACGGGCACCCCGCCGACGGTGGCCTTCTTGGCGCGGAAGTAGCGCAGGCCGTCGTTCGAGAAGTCGTCGCTGCTGATCGAGGAGACGACCTCGCGCGCGAGCGGACCCCACAGGCCAATGCAGCACGTGCCGCCCGTGATGTCCCGGACCTGGGCCCACTGGGTGGGATCGGCCTCGCGCTGGCGGCGCGCCTCCCTCGCGAAGTAGGCGAGGTCGATGCTGCCGTTCGCGCCGACCTGGAACGTCTCGTCGTCGAGCCTCGCCACGGTGATGTCGCTGCGGATGCCGCCATGCTCGTTCAGGAGGAGGCAGTAGGTGACGGCGCCGGGCTTCTTCGAGACATCGCCCGTCGTGAGCTTCTGGAGGAGGGCGACGGCGCCGGGTCCGGAGATCTCGAGGCGCTTGAGCGGCGTCATGTCATACATGGCGACGGCGGTGCGCGTCTTCCACGCTTCGGCCGCGGCGATGGGGGAGCTGTAGCGGGCCGACCATGCGTCGCGGGCCGGCGGCTGCCACTCGGCCGGGAGCTCGTCGAGCAGCGGAGCGTTGGCCTCGAACCAGTACGGCCGCTCCCAGCCGCCGCCCTCGAGGAAGTAGCCGCCGAGCTCGCGGTGCCGCGCGTTGAACGGGCTCACGCGAAGGTTGCGCGGCGACTCCTTGGGCTGGAGCGGGTGCAGGACGTCGTAGATCTCGACGAAGTTCTGCTGGGACGTCTCGCTCACGTAGGAGGGGGCGAGCTGGACGTCCTCGAAGCGGTCCACATCGCATTCGCCGAGGTCGATCTCCGAGTTGCCCTCCGTGAGCAGCTGGGCGACGGCGCGGGCCACGCCGGCGGAGTGCGTCACCCACACGGCCTCGGCGACGTAGAAGCCCTCGACGTCGCGCGATTGGCCCACGATCGGGCCGCCGTCCGGGGTGAAGGAGAAGATGCCGTTGAAGCCGTCCTCGATCTCGGCCTCACGCAGCGCGGGCAGGATCTCCTTCGAGGCCTCCCAGGGCCCCGCGAAGTCCTCGGGAGTGAACTCGAGGCGGGACGGCATGTTGTGCTCGTCGACTTGCTTCGGAGTCAGGCCGAGATCCGCGGCCACGACGGGCATCGGGCGGTGCGCGTAGGAGCCGATGCCGAAGCGCTCTCCGTGCTCGCGGTAGTAGAGGTCCTGGTCCTGGTGACGCAGGATCGGGAGGCTTGCGCCGTTGGGGAGCTCGTTGCGGCCCGTGAGCTCAGCGACCGGGCCCGTCTTGACGTACTGGTGGGCGAGCGGCAGGAGCGGGATCGACATGCCGACCATGGCGCCGACCTCGACGCCCCAGAAGCCCGCACAGGAGACGACGATGTCTGCGGGGACCACGCCGTCGGGCGTCTGCACGCCGGTGACCTTGCCGCCGTCGTGCTCTGTGCTTTCGACGGCGATGCCTGTGACCGGCGTCGAGCCCTTGTAGACGACGCCAGCCTCGCGCGTGCGCTCGATGAGCAGCTGGACGGAGCGCGCCGCGAGGGCGAGGCCGTCGCTCGGGATATGGAGGCCGCCGATCACGAGCTCCTCGCTGAGCAGCGGGTAGATCCGCTTGCACTCTGCGGCGTCGATGAGCCGGGCCTCGATGCCCCACGACTGCGCGTAGCCGAGCTTGCGCTTGAGGTCTTCGTAGCGGGCCTCGGTCGTGGCGACCTCGAGGCCCCCGACCTGGTTGAAGCAGTCGAGGGAGAGGAGCTTCTGGACCGTGTACTTCGCGAAGAGGCTCATGGTCTTCGAGGCGTTCGTCTGGAAGACGAGGCCCGGAGCGTGGGACGTCGAGCCGCCCGGCATGTCGAGTGGGCCCTGGTCCAGAACCGTGATGTTGGTCCAGCCCCGCTGGACGAGCTCGTCCGCGAGGTTGGTTCCGACGATGCCGGCGCCGATGATGACGACGCGCGGTGAGGCCTGTGAGACAGTCATAGTTCTTCCTTCGGCTTTTCGGTCGTGCGGGGTCAGCGGAAGACGACGGTGCTCGCGCCGTCGAGGAGGATGCGGTGCTCACAGTGCCAGCGGACGGCCCGCGAGAGCGCGAGGCACTCGGCGTCCTGTCCGACCGTCGCGAGGGTCTGCGGATGGTACGTGTGGTCGACCCGGATGACCTCTTGCTCGATGATCGGGCCCTCGTCGAGGTCCGCCGTCACGTAGTGCGCGGTCGCGCCCACATGCTTGACCCCTCGCTCGTAGGCCTGGTGATAGGGCTTGGCGCCCTTGAAGCCCGGGAGGAACGAGTGGTGGATGTTGATCGCGCGGCCCTTGAGGGCCGTGGTGAGCTCGTCGGAGAGGATCTGCATGTAGCGCGCGAGGACGACGAGGTCGATGCTGTGTTCATCGATGAGCGCGAGGAGGCGCGCTTCGGCTTCGGCCTTCGTGTCGGCGGTGAGCGGAACGTGGACGAACTCCAGCCCGGCGGCTTCGGCCATCGGGCGGAGGTCCTCGTGGTTGGACACGACGACGGCAATCTCGCCGCCGAGTGTGCCTGCGCGCCAGCGGAAGATTAGGTCGTTGAGGCAGTGGCCCAACTTGGACACCATGACGAGGAGCCGAGGCTTCGTCTCGTCGTGGAACGAGAACTCCATCTCGAACTCGCGCGCGGTGCCGCGGAACTCTTCTTCGAGTTTCGAGGCGTCGACGGGCGACTCTGCGGAGAAGGCCGTGCGGAGGAAGAACACGCCGCGCCCGCGGTCATCGAATTGCTGGTGTTCGACGATGTCGAAGCCGCGCTCATACAGGAAGCCCGTGACGGCCTGGACAATGCCGGGGCGCTCGGGGCACGAGAGGGTCAGGACCGAGGTGTGCCCTGCTGCACCGGCCTTCCCTTGGTGAGTTCTCCCATGCTGGGATTCCCCATCCTTGGGGTTCGCCTGCCGGGGCGACGAAGCAGCGGGCTCAGCCAGACGTGTGGCGGTCTCACTCATGGACATCGGTGCTCCTGGTAGGAGAGTCATATCCGTCTGATACAACTCTGATATATTAGCTGTATGACTCAGGCTATCCTGCCGAGAGCGGTGGGGTCAACAGTGGAGGTGGGTGCCGACATGGTCCACGCGGTGATCGATCCGCAGCTCAGGCCGTCCTTGGCGGATATGGCCTACCTCTCCCTCAGGGACCGGCTCCTGACCCTCGAGATCCGGCCGGGCGACCCCCTCAACGACGAGGCTCTCGCGAGGGAACTGGGGTTCGGACGCACGCCCGTGCGCGAGGCGCTCAAGCGTCTTGAGATGGATCGGCTCGTTGTGACCTATTCGCGGCGCGGCACGTTCGCGACCCCCGTAGAGGTCACGGACCTCGCCTACATCTCCGAGATCCGCGCCCAGCTCGAGCCCCTTGCCGCGGCCCGCGCCGCACGCGTGGCGTCGCCTGCCGCGCGTCGTCAGCTCACGTCGCTCCTCGGGCAAGTCCGCACCTTCGACGCCTCGAAGGCCACCGTCCGCGAGACGCTTCGGTTCGACGCCGAAATGCACCGCGGCATCTACGCGGCCGCCGGCAATCCGCACCTCGAGGACGCCCTCGTCCGCTACGACAACCTCGCGACCCGCATCTGGTGTCTTGTCATGGATCGCCTCCCGGGCCTTGCCGGGCATCTCCATGAGCACGTCGCGCTCCTGCGTGCCGTCGTCGACGGCCAGGAGCAGCGGGCTGCCGAGCTTGCGGCCCTCCATGTGGAAGGGTTCGAGACGGCGGTGCGGGCGGCGCTCTTCGCGGTCTAGCAGGCGTGGCGAGCGCTTCATGAGGCTGCCGACCCCTTGACTCTCATATATTAGTTTCATACCTTCAGATATGGCAGTTCCCTACGAAAGGAGCCATATCATGAGCGACATCTCCACCGACCAGGCAGAGCAGGTTCTCGAGGCGGCCATCAGGGCGGCGCACGAGATCGGCTGCCGCATGAACGTCGCTGTCGTTGACGCCGGCGGCAACCTCAAGGCGTTCCGCCGGATGGACGGCGCCTGGCTGGGCAGCATCGATATCTCCATCCGGAAGGCCCGGACGTCTCGGCAGTTCGACATGGAGAGCGGCGACCTCGGTGGCCTCTCCCAGCCCGGTGGCCCTCTCTATCAGATCGAGGTCTCCAACGGCGGACTCATCACGTTCCCCGGCGGCGTCCCGCTGCGCAACGGCGAGGGCGAGGTCATCGGCGCGGTAGGTGTCAGCGGAGACGTGGTTGAGAACGACCGGCACGTCGCTCTTGCTGGGGCCGGGGTCCTTCAGTCCGCCTGAGTCGACTGCCTCGGATCGGCCGCCGCCGCGCGGCTCGATCCACGGAAAGGAGCGGGCCGTGTTTGCCCAGAAGCCAGACCCCCACGACATCGATGAGGATGCGCTGGAGGTCCATCCCCCCAAGACGGCCGCCGCGGGGGTCAAGGCAGTCGCGGTGGCGATGGAACGAGGCCTGGCCCAGGCTGGCCTCGTCCGCACGGCCCGCTCCATGTTCCGCATCAACCAAAGGGGCGGCTTCGACTGCCCGGGCTGCGCGTGGCCCGAGTCGATCACGGGCGCTCGGAAGCCGGCCGAGTTCTGTGAGAACGGCGCCAAGGCGATCGCCGAAGAGGGCACCCTTCGCACCGTGACCCCCGAGTTCTGGGCCGAATACTCGATTGAGGAGCTCGAGGGCAAGAGCGAATTCTGGCTCGGAAGCCGTGGCCGCATCAGTGCTCCCGTCGTCATCCGCCCGGGCGAGACGCATTACTCGCCGATCGCGTGGGATGAGGCCTTTGCCCTGATCGGGGAGCACATCAACGCGACCACGCCGGACCGCTGCGTGTTCTACACCTCGGGGCGCACCGCGAACGAGACCGCGTTCATGTACCAGCTCTTCGCCCGCAGCCTCGGGACCAACAATCTTCCCGACTGCTCGAACATGTGCCATGAATCGTCGGGCGTCGCGCTCATTCCGACGATCGGCATCGGCAAGGGAACGGTTTCCCTCGAGGACATCCACCACGCGCAGCTCGTCCTCGTCATCGGCCAGAACCCCGGCACGAATCACCCCCGTATGCTGTCAGCGCTCGCCGATTGCAAGAAGAATGGCGGCAAGGTCGTCGCCGTCAATCCTCTTCCCGAGGCGGGCCTCCTGAATTTCAGGGACCCGCAGACAATTGAAGGCGTCGTCGGCGACGGAGCATCCATCGCCGATGAATTCCTGCAGATCAGGATCGGAGGAGATCTGGCCCTCCTCCAGGCTCTGGGCCACCTCCTTCTGGTGCGCGAAGAGTGCGAGCCGGGCTCCGTCGTCGACCGTGAATTCGTCGAGTCGCAGACGCTTGGCTTCGAGGCGTATGCGGAGGCGCGCCGCGCGATCGACTGGGCAGCCACCGAGGCGGCCACGGGCCTGGCCCGAGCGGAGATCGAAACTGTCGCTGACATGCTGGCCGCCTCCAAAGGCACCATCATCTGCTGGGCCCTCGGGCTCACGCAGCAGCCGCATTCAGTCCCCACGCTCAAGGAGATCATCAACCTCCTCCTCCTGCAGGGGAATTTCGGCAAGCCCGGCGCGGGCGCCTGCCCGGTCCGCGGTCATTCCAATGTCCAGGGCGACCGGACGATGGGGATCTGGGAGAAGCCGACAGAGGCCCTGAGTGCCGCGCTCGAAAGGGAATTCGGCTTTCCGATGCCGCGAAAGCACGGCTACGACTCGGTCGAAACCCAGCACGCGCTCGAAGCCGGGGAGGTCGACGTCTTCGTCTCGATGGGCGGCAATTTCGCCTCGGCCGGATCCGACACGGCGCTCCTTGAGCGGGGGCTCAAAAGCGCAGGCCTGACGGTGCATATCTCGACCAAGCCGAATCGATCCCACATCGTCCATGGCCGCACGTCGCTCATCCTCCCGACGCTCGGGCGCACGGATATCGACGACAAGCACCCTTCCGGTCGCCAATTCGTCTCCATCGAAGATTCGATGTCCGTTGTGCGCTCGAGCCAAGGCCGCCTCCGTCCCGTCTCCGAGCATCTCCTGGCTGAGCCGGTCATTGTCGCTCGGATGGCCCAGGCGACGTTCGGGGACAGCCACCCTGTGGACTGGCGGGCCATGGCGGAGGATTACGACGTGATCCGCGACCACATTTCCCGGACCATTCCGGGTTTCGCGGACTACAACGGCAGAGTCAGGGGCAAGAGCGGATTCGTGCTGCCGAGCCCGCCCCGCGATACGCGGACGTTCGCCACGGATGCCGGCAAGGCGATTTTCACGGTCAGCCCCTTCGAATATCTCGAGGCGCCGCCCGGCCATCTCATTCTCCAGACCCTCCGGAGCCACGACCAATACAACACGACCATCTACGGCCTCGACGACCGCTATCGCGGAATTTCCAAGGCGCGACGAGTCGTGCTCGTCCATCCAGACGACCTCGACGAACTCGGATTTGCCGATCAGGAGCTGGTTGATGTCGTGTCGACGTTCAACGGGTCCGACCGTCTCGCGGAACGATTCAGGCTTGTTGCGTATCCGACCGCCAAGGGGTGCGCCGCTGCGTATTATCCCGAGACGAATGTCCTGGTCCACAAGGAGCTCGTCGCGCGGGAATCCAACACCCCCGCCTATAAGGCCGTCATGATCCGTTTTGAGAAGCGGGGGTAGCCCGCGACCTGCTGGTGGCAGGCCCGACGTTCTTGACCTATCGGACTAAAACGTCTACGGTCGGGGCATGGGCAGACCGCGGACCTTCGACGACGACGTCGTGCTGTCCCGCGCGATGGAGGCGTTCTGGACCAACGGCTACGGCGGCACCTCGCCGGCTCAGCTCGCGGAGGCGACGGGTATCGCCAAGGGCAGCCTGTACAACGCCTTCGCGAGCAAGCGGGAGCTGTTCACCAAGTGCCTGGAGCTCTACCACCGGCAGGTCGCCGAGCTCGCGAAGGGCCTGCTCGAGCATCCCGGCACCACCCGTGAATGTATCGGCGCCGCGCTCCGGTTCGTTGTTGATTCCGATCTGGCCCAGCCCCTCCGGCGGGGATGCCTCGTCGGCAACACTGCCGTCGAGCTCGCCGGCCACGACGCCGACATTGCGCAGAAGATCCGGGGGATGCAGGACGAGTCGACGGGCTGGTTCGAAGCGAGGATCCAGCGTGGGCAGCGGGACGGCGACGTTTCCCGCGACCTCGACCCGCGCGCCTACGCGGAGTACCTCGCGAACACACTCGCAGGTCTGCGCGTCATGGCCATGACCCACGAAGCTCCAGTTCTGTACCGGATCATCGAAACGACCCTCTCCACGTTCTAGCCAGGGGCGGCCCGCGGGCCGCCCTATCTTTTGCCCACGTTTTAGACCAGTAGTTCAAGAAAGGTTGGTTTGAGATGGATCTCCAGCTCGAAGGAAAGACCGCAGTCGTCACGGGTGCAAGCCGGGGGATCGGCCTCGCCATTGCTCAAGCGTTGACTCGCGAAGGGGCCCGCGTGGTGGGCGCGGCCCGCACGGTCACTCCTGAATTGGAGCGGGCCAGTGTGGCGGCGGTGTCGGCTGACCTGTCCACCCCCGATGGTGCACAAACGGTCGTCGAAACCGCTCTCGCCGAAACTGGAGGAGTCGACATCCTCATCAACAACGTGGGTGCCGGTGACGCGGATCGGCTGAAGCTCGGCGGGTTTCTCGACGCCGACGACGAGCAGTGGCGCAACCTTTTTGACTTGAATCTGTTCAGCGCCGTCTGGACGTCACGGGCGGCGTTGTCGAGTCTGATTGACCGACAGGGCGTGATCATCAACATCGCATCGATCAATGCCCGTGTGCCGGCGACCGGCCCCGTCGGCTACAGCGAAGCCAAGGCGGCGCTGGTCGCGTTCAGCAAACGCCTCAGCGAAGAGTTCGGGCCGCGAGGCGTGCGTGTCAACACGGTGTCTCCCGGCCCCGTGGGCACCGGGCTGTGGCGTGATCCTGACGGGTTCGGCGCTAAAGTCGCCGCCGCCCACGGAGCCGAGCACGAAGACTTCTTGGCCGCGATGCCCGGGATGTTCGGCATCGCCTCTGGCCGCATTGCCGAGCCCGAGGAGGTCGCGCGGCTGGTCGCCTTCATCGCGTCCCCGGCCGCGCTCAGCCTGGTCGGCGCCGACGTCGTGATCGACGGAGGAACCGTCAAGACCAGCTGAGCAGGTGGTCGCAGAGAGTACGACGACGAAGGGCGGCTTCCGCGCGGAGCCCGCCCTTCGTCGTCGTACTTTTGCGAGACCGTGTCAGTGGCCCCGGTCGATCCACTCCTGGAGGTGAGGGGCCTCGGCGCCGATCGTGGTCGAGTCGCCGTGGCCCGTGTTGACGACCGTGTCCGCGGGCAGCGTGAGGAGGCGGCCCCGGATCGACTCGATGATCGTGGGGAAGTCGCTGAATGAGCGGCCCGTGGCCCCCGGGCCGCCGTGGAAGAGCGTGTCTCCCGTGAAGACCGTTCCGAGCGCGGGCGCATGGAAGCTCACCGAGCCGGGGGAGTGGCCAGGCGTGTGGACAGCCACGAGCTCTGTGCCGCCTGCCGCGAACCGCTGCCCATCCGCGATCTCCGCGTCCGGGCGCGTCCCGGGGTAGACGTCCTCCCACAGCATTTGGTCCTCGGGGTGCAGATGCAGGGGAGCGCCGACCCGTTCGGCGAAGTCGACCGCGTGCCGGATGTGGTCGTCGTGGCCGTGCGTGAGGAGGACGGCCGTCACGGTCCGCCCGCCCACGGCCTCTGCGACCTGGGCGGCGTTGTGCGCAGGGTCGATCACGACGACCTGCTCGTCGTCGCCGACGATCCACACGTTGTTGTCGACGTCCCACGTCCCGCCGTCGAGCGAGAACGTGCCCGAGGTGACGATCCGCTCGATGCGAGCCGCCATCAGAGCTCCACCACCGAGCGGAGGACCTCGCCGCGGTGCATCTTCTCGAACGCAGCCTCGACGTCGCCCAGGCCGATGCGCTCGGTCACAAACGCGTCGAGCGGCAGGCGGCCGAGCCGGTACTGGTCCACGAGCATCGGGAAGTCGCGGCTCGGGAGGCAGTCGCCGTACCACGAGGACTTGAGCGAGCCGCCGCGGCCGAACACGTCGAGGAGCGGGAGTTCGAGCAGCATCTCCGGCGTCGGGACGCCGACGAGGACGACGCGGCCCGCGAGGTCGCGCGCATAGAACGCCTGCCTGTAGGTCTCGGGGCGGCCGACGGCGTCGATCACGACGTCGGCGCCGAAGCCGCCCGTGAGGTCGCGGATCGCCTCGACGGGGTCCTGCTCGCGGGAGACGACGCCGTGCGTCGCGCCGAGGCTCTTGGCGATGTCGACCTTGGCCGGGTCGAGGTCGACGGCGATGATCGTCGTCGCGCCCGCGAGCTTCGCGCCCGCGATCGCCGCGCAGCCCACGCCGCCGCAGCCGATGACGGCGACCGATTCGCCGCGCTGCACCGCACCCGTATTGATGGCCGCGCCAATGCCGGCCATGATGCCGCAGCCGAGGAGACCCACCGCGGCCGGGTCGACGTCGTCGTCGATCTTCGTGCACTGCCCCGCGGCGACGAGGGTCTTTTCGGCGAACGAGCCGATGCCGAGCGCGGGCGAAAGCGGCGTGCCGTCGGCGAGCGTCATCTTCTGTGTCGCGTTGTGCGTCGCGAAGCAGTACTGCGGCTGGCCCTTGCGGCACGCGCGGCACTCGCCACACACGGCGCGCCAATTGAGGATGACGCGATCCCCGGGCTTGAGGTCGGTGACGTCGGGGCCGACGGCGCTCACGACGGCGGTCGACTCGTGGCCCAGCAGGTACGGGTAGTCGTTGCCGATCCCGCCGAGCTTGTAGTGGAGGTCCGTGTGGCACACGCCGCAGGTCAGGACGTCGACGAGCGCCTCGCCGGGGCCTGGGTCGGGGACGAGGATCGTCTCGAGGGTTGCGGGGGCTCCCTTCTCGCGGACGACGACTGCCTTGACTTCGTGGACGGCTGCGGCCATGAATGTTCCTCCGGTCTCCTGACGCATGACGGTGCCCATGCTCCTTGAGGAGCCTACGGGATGGCCATGAGAAGTGATGTAGATCACCTTCCGGTGGCGAGGGCCTACTCCTGCCCTGGGGGCTGGTTTGCGAGTAGAATGTCGACGTCGTCCGCGTCGCGGCTCGCGAAGATTTGTTGGGCAGGGGTTCCGGTGAGCGAGTTCGTTTTGATCCATGGCGCTGGAACCGGAGCATGGCTCTGGGACGACTTTGCCGAGGTCCTTCGCGGCCGCGGACATGAGGTGTTGGCGCCCAGCCTGGTCGGGGTTGGCGAGCGGATCAGCGAGGGCGGCCCAGCGACCCGACTGAGTGACCACATCGATCAAGTCTGCGAGGTGATCGGGGTCCATCGAGTCACTGTCGTCGGCTTTAGTTACGGGGGACTGGTTGCCGCCGGCGTCGGCGAGCGAATCCCTGATCAGATCTCGATGCTGGTGTACCTCGACGCATTCCTGCCAGTGGACGGTATGTCGATGTTCGATCTCCTGCCCGTGCCTGTGCGCGACAGCATTCAAGCGGCGGCGGAGGCAACTGGGGATGGCTGGCGTATCCCGCCTATGCCGTTGGATCGGCTGGGCGGGATTGGGTCAGTCGGTGAAGGGGTTGACGGCGACAAGGTCGTGGCCTTGTTGTCGCGACGTGGCCCGCACCCGATCGGTACGTACCGTGAAGTGATGACCGTGAGGAATCCCGCGACGCAGACGATCCCGCGTGTGTACATCACTTGCACCGAACACCCTGCGAATGACCCCATGTCCGTGGTCACCGAGCGGGCTCGCGCGGACGGCATGCCTGTCTATGACATCGACACGGGTCACTTTCCCATGCTCACAAAGCCGATCGAGCTCGCAGACCTCCTCGAGCGCCTCGTCTGATATGGCGCATGGCCTGCTTTCACGTGCAGTCAGCCCTCGGGAAGCCTGCGGTCAACGTGGTGAGCCGCGAACACGAGCGCTATCAAGATGAGAAGGGTGCCGGCGATAGACCAGAGACGTGTGGGAAGGCTCAGCGGCAGACCGACAACGCCGCTGAGGAAAAGATGCCCGCCCAGGCCCGCCAGAACTACTGCGGCGGCGATGAGTCCGAGGACGGTTCCCTTTGACCGTTGCCGCCCCTTGGGAACCTTCGCGGCGAAGTCAGCCACACTAAACGTTGAACCTTGCTCGGCGGATGCCTCGCGGGCGCTCTGCAGCAGGCCAGGCAGCGAGGACTCCGGCACTCCCTTTCGTCTTAGCTGGAAGACCAACTGCTTCTGTTGACCAATATTCATAGCGGAAGCCTTTCGTTCGGTGGATGTGCGATCAAATGTCTGACTTCAAGTTGCGCCAGATGCCAATAGAGGCTGGAATAACAATCCAAATTGTGCATGATGTGATGGCTGGGAGAATATCTCCGCCTTCTGTCAGGAATTTGGCAAATGAGCCGGACTGAAGGTAGGGAGTCGCCTTCTCGGCAACGAGCCCAATCAGCGCATCGAAGACAAACGATTGGAATAGAACGAAGATGATCGCCAGCGGGGTGGAGAGGATGGCAGAACCTACGGCGGCTCCGGAGACGGCGCCGACCGTGGTCGTGCAGAAGACCAGCCAGAGATTGGCGCCGATCTCCCCGTAGATCAATTCGGAACCGGTTGCTGCCGATATTGCCAGCACTGTAAGCAGCGCCAGGCAGGATGCAAGAAGCATTATGGCAAGTGCAAACAGTCCAACGGCGAGGTACTTGGCGCCCAGGATGACGCCTCGGCGGGGCTGCAAGGTAAAAAATTTGATGACATCCTTGTGCTGCCAATCCGAGGTGATGGAAAGAATCGCTATGATCGGCGTGCCGAAGCCGGCCGGAAGTGCCAATACCACTAGCAATGCCGACAGGTTCAACGGCTCGTGCCGCATAATCGACAGCACGATGACCAATCCAACAGCTAAGATGCCCGAAATCCCCATAAAAAGGAGCAGCCATCGTGCACTTCGCGTATCGAACAGCTTTCGCATTTCAACATATAGAGCAACGCCCAGCGGATTGGTTGCCGGATTGCTGAGGGAAGGCATGGTCACTCACCATCCGTTCTATTGGGTGATGCGAACTCAGGCGAGGTAATACCCTTGTAAAATTCTGCCAACGAATCGGCTTTCCCCTGTTGCAGCAAATTCACCTGTAGATGCTTCTTCCAGAGGATCTCGCCAACAAGCTCGGGGAGAGCTCGAACTTCAAGATAATGAGATCCATAGCCATCGTGGGCTTCGACAGATAGTCCGGCCTCGCGGAGGGCGAGTTCAATATTCCGTAACTCAGGGCCGCTGACATGCGTGCGGTCGGTCGTCTTCAGGTGTTCAAGGGACTCCGCAGCGACGACCATCCCGCGATCGATAATAACGACCTGATCGACGTAGGTTTCGAGTTCGCTGAGCAAGTGACTGGAAACGAGTATGGATACTCCGTCTAAGGCGAGAAGACGAAGGGCTTCATTGAGCCATGCCATACCTTCGACGTCCAAGCCGTTGCCCGGCTCATCGAGTATGAGACATTTGGGTTCACCAAGAAGGGCGATGGCAAGGCTCAGACGCTGGCGCATACCCAGTGACAGGGTCTGAACGCGCCTGCGGCTGACGGTTGCGAGGCCCACGGCTTCCAGAACCTCGTGGACTCGGCTCTTCGAGTGGCCCATCATGATCGCGCTGAGCAGGGCGGTCTCTCGCACGGATCTTCCCGGGTGGTGGGCCGTCGGATCCAGTAGAAACCCGACCTCTCGACCCGGATTTGCTAGAGAGGCGTAAGGCTGGCCATTGAACAAGACCGTGCCACTGTCAGGCTTCACGAGGCCTGCGACAATTTTCAGAGTCGTTGACTTTCCGGATCCGTTCGGTCCGATGAAGCCCGTGATCGAGCTTGACTCGCAGGAAAAGCTAACTTCGCGGACCGCCTGTACGGCTCCGAACGTCTTGGAAATTCGGTTGACGAGCAGTGTCATCTGTTCCAGATCCCCCCAACTGGTCCATGTGCAACGACCCATGACGTCGCCACAATTGTACGGATTCCGACGAATATTGCCAAATCGGCGATGAGGATCGCCCATTCGGAGGCATCTTCAAATGAATAGACGAGCGCTATTGCCGCCGAGTTGGAGAAGAGATGATAAGCCACCGCAGGCCAGACGGACTCTGTTGCGGTAGCGAGGTGGAATGCAAGTACGGAAAAAACGAGGCGATCCACATACATCACTGGATGCAAGGAAGGGTGGAGAGATGAGAATGCAATTGAGGTCAAAAGTATAATGCCGCCACTGGCCAATGGCGCGCATGATTCTCGAAGAATTATCAAGAGCGGAAGTCCACGAAAGATGACTTCCTCAAAGAGTGCTGCCGAAATCCCGATGAGGCCGAGGCGGACGCTCTCGATTGGAAGATAGAAAAATGATGTGGCTGTGACGGAGATTGCCCCCAATGCCAGCGCGGCCGCAATTTGTGTTGGGTAGGAAGTGGTTAACATCCTCGCCGGCTGCATCGCAAACAGGCGGGAGAAGAGCATCAGCCCGAGTGCTGTCGCGCCCATTGAAAGACCCGATGCTAGATCCCCATCAATCTCAATCGTTGAGAGTGCCAGATAGCTCACCGTTGAAATCAGTACTGCGATCGCGCAGAGCGAAGCCAATTGAATGGTGACTCTATTTAGAGCACTGCTCATGGAAGACCTTTCTGATTTAGTCGCGTCCGAGCGTGCCGACTCCCTCGGACGCGACCCAAACTATGCTTTACCAGCCAAAGAAGTGCCGACGGAGTTCCATGAAGAAGTCCCACAGATAGCCGCCGATGAACCAATTGATGGTGCCCCGGATCCAGCCAGCCAACCCGTTCCACCAATTGATGAAGGCGCTCCAGCCCCACCTGGCTGCATTGACCATGGCGTTCCACACCCACGGAGCGGCCGACCTGATCCAGTTGAGCACGGGCCCGATGTTGATTCGCTTCTGGTGTTCCAATATTGATGGTCCTGACGTGCCGGTCCCGGCAATGGCCAATGGGGAAGGTATTGAAGCTTCCGCCGCGTTCGCTGCCAACGACGTCGCCGCGACGGACCTCGACGCTGCCGTGATGTCGCTTGAAGCTGAAGCCGAACGTACTGCCGCTGGCGCCGAGAGCAGCACGGCGGTTGCTAGCGCAAGAGCAACCGACCTCTTGTGCGCTGTCTTTACGGCAGTAATTGAGAGTGAACTCATGGTTATCCCCCATCGCTGTTTGAGCTCTATCCGAGCAGGCATCAAACTAGCGGCGTTTTCGGGGACTCAGTGTTGTTCCCCGCGAATTCCGTACCGTTTGGTGTGGGCATCTCCGTGGTGAGCAGTCTCTTCCGGCGATGTAGGTGCCTTCACTGAGGCGAGTGGGACGGATCGGCGTGGGCGGCCTCCGTGGCGGGTTATAGGACAAAACGTGGGGATGGGATTGGCCTGGATCCCAGTGCTGGCGCGGGAAAATCGGGGTCGTCTTACTCTGTGACCCTTAGGCGTGAGGGTTGCTTCCAATTCGACGTCCTGCCGGGTATGCGGGTCCGTCCTGGTAAAGAACGGGCGGACCGCCGCGGGGACGCAGCGGTGGAGGTGCGTCTCGTGCCGGGCCGGGACCACTCGTCGGCGCCCCGACCTGTCCCGCAGGCACGAGCTCGAGGCCTTCCTCGGCTGGCTGCTGGGAAAGGACACGCAGGCCGAGGCCGGCCTGGGCCCCGACCGCTCGTTCCGGCGCGTCACGGCGTGGTGCTGGAAC